>JAUJOF010000017.1:14565-52187 GCA_030447785.1 Solirubrobacteraceae bacterium | reverse complement strand
CGATGATCCCCGAGGTCGTCGTGGCGATGCTCGCCTGTGCCCGCATCGGCGCGCCGCACAACGTGGTCTTCGGGGGCTTCAGCGCCGAGTCGGTGCGCGAGCGCATGGAGGTCAGCGAGGCCAGGGCGCTCATCACCGTCGACGGCGCGCGGCGCAAGGGCAGGACCGCGCCGGTCAAGGCGGCGGTCGACGCGGTCATCGACGACGTGGCGTCGATCGAGACCATCTTCGTGGTGCGCCACACCGGCGCGCAGTGCGAGATGCGCGCGGGGCGCGACGTGTGGCTCGACGAGGCCATGGCGGCCGCCGAGGCCGAGTGCCCGCCCGAGGAGCTCGACGCCGAGCACCCGCTGTACATCCTCTACTCGTCGGGCTCGACGGCCAAGCCCAAGGGCATCCTGCACACCACGGGCGGCTACCTGACGGGCGTCGCCTACACCACCAAGCTGGTCTTCGACCTCAAGCCCGAGGAGGACGTGTTCTGGTGCTCGGCCGACGTCGGCTGGGTCACCGGGCACTCCTACATCGTCTACGGGCCGCTGCTCAACGGCGCCACGTCGGTGATGTACGAGGGCGCGCCCGACTACCCCGACAAGGACGCCTGGTGGGCGGTCTGTGAGCGCTACGGCGTGACCATTTTCTATACGGCGCCGACGGCCATCCGCGCGTGCATGAAGTGGGGCGAGGAGTACCCCGACCGCCACGATCTGTCGTCGCTGCGCCTGTTGGGCTCGGTGGGCGAGCCCATCAATCCCAAGGCGTGGCTGTGGTACCACCAGGTCATCGGCGGCGGGCGTGCCCCGGTCGTGGACACGTGGTGGCAGACCGAGACGGGCCACATCATGATCTCGCCGCTGCCGGGGCTCACCTCGACCAAGCCCGGGTCGGCCATGCGCCCGCTGCCGGGGATCGACGCGGCGGTGGTCGACGAGAACGAGGGCCGGGAGGTCGAGCACGGCACGCAGGGGCTGCTCGTGCTGCGCCGCCCGTGGCCGGGGATGCTGCGCACCCTCTACGGCGACGACGACCGCTACGTGGAGACCTACTTCTCGCGCTTCGGTCCCCAGACCTACCTGGTCGGCGACGCCGCGCGGCGCGACCAGGACGGGTGCTTTTGGATCATCGGGCGCATCGACGACGTGCTCAACGTCTCCGGGCACCGCATGTCCACGGCGGAGATCGAGTCGGCCATCGTCTCCCACGCCAACGTGGCCGAGGCCGCGGTGATCGGCCAGAGCGACGAGGACACCGGCCAGTCGGTGGCCGCCTTCGTGACCCTGGAGGGCGACCTCGCGGGCGACGACGCGCTGGTGGAGGCCATCCGCGAGCACGTGGCCAGGCGTATCGGCAAGCTCGCGCGCCCCAAGCGCGTGATCTGGGCCGACGACCTGCCCAAGACCCGCTCGGGGAAGATCATGCGCCGTCTGCTGCGCGACATCGCCGAGGGCCGCGAGCTGGGCGACGTGACCACGCTGCGCGACCCCGACGTGATGGGCCAGCTGGAGGGCAGGGTCAAGGAGCGCCAGGCGGCGGGTGAGGATGCGTAGCCCTCGGCGCGAGACGTTCTCGCCCCGGCCCTGGGGGGTAGCGCGACGCGCATGCACGCCAACGATGTCACGCCCGAGACCGTGCGCCGCCTGGCCGGGCTGCGCGCGCGCAACGGGAAGATCCTCAGCCTGTACCTCGACCTCGACCCCCACACCCACGACACCCCTCGCGCGCGCTCCAGCGCGGTGAGCTCCCTGCTCAGCGACGCGCGCGAGCGCGTCGAGGGCTACACCGACGCCGACCACCAGGCCAAGGCGGGCCTGCGCGAGGACCTCGCGCGCCTCGAGGATCTCCTGGCGCCCGACGCCCTGCCCGGCGACGGGACCCACGGGCTCGCCGTGTTCGTCAGCGGCCCCGACGACCTGCTCGAGGTGCTGCGCCTACCCCGCCCGGTCGCCTCCCAGGTGGTCGTCGACGAGACGCCCCATGTCAAGCCCCTGACCGACTTCGAGGAGCACGGGCGCTGGTGCGTCGCGCTCGTCAACCGCTCCCTGGCCCGCTTCCTGGTCGGCCCGCCCGACGGGCTGGCCGAAATCGGCGGCTTCGACGACGACACCCACGGCCGCCACGACCAGGGCGGGTGGTCCCAGGCGCGCTGGGAGCGCGCGGTCGACGAGGAGGCGCGCGAGCACTATCAGCGCGTCGCCGCGGCGCTCGCGCTCGGGGTGCGCCGCAAGCGCTTCGACCGCCTGCTGCTGGCCTGCCCCCAGGACCAGCGCAGTTCCATCGAGGACGTCCTGCCCGCCGAGGTGCGCCAGCGGTTGGCCGGCCATCTCACGCTCGACGTCTCCGACGTCACCCCGGAGGAGGTGCGCTCCGCGGTGCGCGAGACCATGGTCGAGGCCGCGGCCCACGAGCTCGAGGACCGCCTGGCGCGCTTCACCGAGCTGCGCGCGCAGGGTGCCCTCAGCGCGGGCGGCCTGGACGAGGTGCTCGCCGCGCTGGTCGAGCGTCGCGTCGAGACGCTGCTGATCCACGACACCTTCTCGCGGCCCGGCCTGCGCGATCCCGACACCGGCTGGCTGGGCATCGAGGGTCAGCGCCCGCCGACCGAGGGACGTGTCGAGCGGGTGGAGGACATCACCGCGTACGCGACCGGCCTGGCGGTGGAGCAGAGCGCCGACGTGCTCACCGTCACGGCCTCCGAGCACCACGAGCTGGAGGCCGAGGACGGCATCGCCGCCATCCTGCGCTTCGATCGCTAGGCCCCGCGGGTGACCGCCGAGGAGCTGCTCGAGCGCTACGCCGCGCGCGTGGGCGTGCCCCCGCCCACGCCCGCCGAGCGCGAGACGCTGCTGGCCATGGCCGGCGTGGCCGCTCACGCCTCCGAGCGCCTGGCCGCCCCCCTGGCCTGCTGGATGGCGGGCCGGGCGGGGCTGGCCCCCGAGGAGGCCGCCCGCCTGGTGGACGAGGTCGTGGCCGGCGCGTAGCCCGTTCCCCCAGAGAACGCTGCCGTCAGTCGCCTCCTTCGCCGCGCAGCAGCGCGCGCAGGCGCGCCTCGTCGTAGTGCGCGGGCTGGGTGGTGGCCAGGAAGTGCTCGAGCACGGCGACGAAGCGCCCGGGGTCGTGCAGTTGCGGGAAGTGGCCGGCTCCCTCGAAGAGCTCGAAGCGGCTGTCGGGCATCTCCTGCGCCGCGCGCCGGCCGTGGGCGGCGGGGATCATCGGGTCGCGCTCGCCCCAGATGATCAGGCTGGGCACGACCTGGGCGAGGTAGAGGCGATCGCGGGCATCGATCCGCTGGCCACCAGGGTCCATGATCGAGCGCACGGTCTGCACGAAGGCCCGGCGTGCGCCCGCATCGGCCAGCGAGGCGTGTCCGCGGGCGATCTCCTCCAGATCGGCGCCGGGGCGCAGACCGGCGCGCGCGATCAGGCGGGCCACCGCGCGGCCGGCGCCCAGCACCCGGGTACTCGTCAACAGCGGGAGGACCACCTCGGAGCCGGGCAGGGTGGCTGCGCGCAGCAGCGCGCTCACCTCGCGGCCCAGGCCGCCGCTGGAGACCAGCACGAGCCGTTCGCAGCGCTCGGGAAACTGGTAGGCGGCCTGCATCGCTACGCCGCCTCCCAGCGAGTGACCGACGAAGGTGCCGCGGTCGTGGCCGAGCGCGAGCAGGAGGTCACGCACGCCGCTGGCGTAGGCGCCCAGCGAGTAGTCCCCGTGGGGCCTGGCCGACCCGCCGTGGCCCAGCAGGTCGGGTGCGAGCACGGTGTGGCGCTCGGCCAGCGGCCCGATGACCGTGCGCCAGGTGTCGTTGGTGCCCGTGATGCCGTGCAGCAGCACGACGAGCGGGCCCGAGCCGGCGGTGCGGTAGGTCACCCGCCGGCCGTGGAGGGTGATCTCCTGCAGCGGTGGCGCCTGGTGTACGCCCCGGGCCGCGTTACCGTTGGTGAACATCGGTGGCGTAGCCGGTGCTCAGGCCCGACCGACGTGGCCGGCCCTGGCCAGCGTGCGCAGCGGCGGGCGCTCCTCCACGGCGACCCGGCGCGGGTCCACGTCGGCGCCCTCGAGCCCCGGCAGCATGATGGTGCCCGGATCGAGTTCCTCCAGAGCCTCGTCGCCCAGCACGCGGCGTGATCCCGCGACGAGGACGGCGTAGGCCATGGCTGACAGCTCGCGCAACGACTGGTGACGGTTCTGGCGGGTGCCCAGGTCCACCTGGGCCATCGCCTCGACGCCCACCAGCGACGCCGCGTCCAGCAACATGGCGGTTTCCACGCCGTAGCCGACCGGAAAGGGCAGCGCCTCCAGCAGAGTGCGCCGCGCGGCCACCTCGCCGGCCAGCGGCTGAGTGAAGCCGGCCAGGGCCGGGCAGTGGAGGTTCAGCAGAGGGCGGGCCATCAGCTCGGTGACCCGCCCGCCGCCATGGGCGATGACCTCGCCCTTCTCGGTCTTGAAGGGGCGCGCGAAGGTGCCCTTGACGAACTCCAGCGAGGAGTCGTCGAACAGCGCGGCCAGCAGGCCGACCAGGAAGCGCGAGCCGAAGTCCTGGGTATCGCCGTCGAGGTAGGCGACGAGCTCGCCGTCGGTGGCGCTCAGCGCGCGCCACATGGCGTCGCCCTTGCCCCGGCACGGCCCGGTCTCGGGCAGGAGGTCACTCTCCTGCACCACCCGCGCGCCGTGGCGCTCGGCCAGCGCGGCGGTGCCATCGCTCGAGGCGGCGTCGACCACGAGGACCTCGTCCACCGCACCTGCGCGCTCGAAGCGCAGCAGCTCGTCGACGATCTGGCCGATGGTGGCCGCCACCTCCCGGGCGGGGACCACCACGCTGACGGTGGCGGTGCGCCTGGCGGCCAGCTCCTGCGGGCTGAGACGCACGCGCGGAAGACTGCGCCGCGTGAGCCAGTCGTCCAGACACACCTCGTCCGAAGGCATCGGCACGACGCGGGCCGGGGCTCGCGCGTCCTCGGTCACGCCGCTCACGCCGCCGCCGTGGCCGGTTGGGCTTCGAGCGTCGCCTGCACGACGGCCACCTCCTCGTCGCCGTCGCGGCCGTCGAGCACGCCCCGGTCGACGAGCCACTGCGCGCGCGCTGCCGCGATCGGCCCCAGGGCGCCGCGTCGGCGCACGAGCACCTCGACCTCCAGGCCGGCCGCCTCGCAGGCGGCCGTCGTGGCGTCCAGGCGCGCGAGCGAGGAGTGCACGAGCAGCAGCGCACCACCCGGGGCGAGCAGGCCCGGAGCCTCGGCGCAGATGCGGTCCAGCAGCTGGCGTCCGTCGGGCCCGGCATCCCACGCGCGCGCGGCGCGCGACGCGGCGCCATCGGGCGGCGCGGGGATGTAGGGCGGATTGCTGGCGATCAGGTCGAAGCGCTGCCCGGCGACAGGGGATAAGAGCTCGCCGCGCACGCCGCGCACCGCCACGCCGTTGAGCCGGCCGTTGAGCCATGCGGTGGCCGCCGAGCGGCGTGACACGTCCAGGGCGGTGATCGACGCGGCGCCGGCAAGCCCGGCGCTGACCGCCACCAGGCCGCTGCCCGTGCACAGGTCGAGCACGCGCCCGCCGGGCGTGCGGGGATGCTCGCGCACCGCGTTGGCGAGCATCCAGCTGTCCGAGCGCGGACGGAACACCCCGGGCGGCACGACCAGGCGCACGGTGCGTAGATGCCCTGCCGCGCGCTCGGGCAATCCCGCGGGTAGACGGGCGGGGTGGTCTTCCACCGCGCCTCTGCCGGTGTCCCCGCCATGCCCACCGCCCGCGAGTTGCGCGAGCGCTTCGACGCGGTCGCCCCCGGCACGATCGGGCTGGAGGAGGAGGTCATGCTCCTCGACCCGGTCACGCACGACCTCGTCGGGCTGGCGACCGAGGTGCTGGCCGACCTGGAGGGCGACCGGCGCTTCAAGCTCGAGATGCCCGCCTCCCAGCTGGAGATCGTCACACCGCCGTGCGCGACGGTGCCCGAGGCGATCGGCGCCCTGGGGGAGGGGCGTCGGGCCCTGGCCGCGGCGACCGCGGGGCGCTGCCTGCCCGCGGGCGGCGGCGTACACCCTTTCGCGAAGCTGCAGGGCGAGCTCAACGACACCCCGCGCTACCGGCGCACGCTCGAGCGCCACGGTCCCGCCGCCCGCGCGCAGCTCGTGCAGGCCCTCCACGTGCACGTGGCGGTGGGTGGCGCCGATCGCGCGCTGGCCGTCTACGCGGCGTTGCGCGCGTGGCTGGCCGCGCTGGCCGCGCTCGGCGCCAACGCGCCCTTCGCCGCCGGGCGCGACACCGGCCTGGCCTCCGTGCGCCCGCTCATCGGCGGGCTGCTGCCCCGCCAGGGCATCCCGCCCCAGCTGGCCTCCTGGGAGCACTACGCCGGCGCGCTGGCCTGGCTCGCGCGCGCTGGTGCGGTCATCTCGGCGGGTCAGTGGTGGTGGGAGATGCGCCCCCATCCCTTCCACGCCACCATCGAGCTGCGCCTGTTCGACACGCAGGGCACCCTGCGCGAGACCGCCGCGATCGCGGCGCTCGTCCACGCGCTGACGCACGACCTGGCCGCTCGCTACGACGCCGGCGAGCCGGCGCCCGCCGCGGAGGACTGGCGGCTGGCCGAGAACCGCTGGTCCGCGCTGGGCGACGGCCTCGACGCGCCACTGGCCGACCTTGCCACCGGCGAGGCGGTCCCCGCCCGCGAGCGCCTGCGCGCCCTGGCCGATCGGCTGACCGCGTGGGGCCCGACGCTGGGCTGCAGCGCCGAGCTCGCGGTGGCCGGGGAGCTGCTCGAGGGCGAGGGCGGCGCCGGCGCGCAGCGCCGCGCGGCGGCCGAGGAGGGCGTGCGCGGCCTGCCGGGGTGGCTCGCCCGGCGCTTCGAGGCCTGATGGGGGCGCTGCTTCGCCGCCGGGCGGGCGGGGTATCGACCCTCCGTGTCCTGCCGCGTCGAACAGCCGCGCGGACCGGTGAGCGAAGCGTTGGGCGACGCGCTGCTGGGCACGGGCCCCTCTCCGGACGCCATCCCGGTCGACCCGGCGACCGATCCGCTGGCCGACGATGACCTCCAGCTGGCCCTGTACTGGTGCTACGAGCTGCACTACCGGGGCCTGGAGGGGGTCGACGATCGCTGGGAGTGGGCCCCGGCGCTGCTCGCGCTGCGGGCCCGCCTGGAGGATGTCTTCGAGCGCGGCCTCGTGGACGCCGTGGGGCCCACCGGCGGGGCGCCCGACCCTGAGGAGGTCGACCGCGCGCTGCGCGAGCTGGGCGCCGAGGACGCGGGCGGACGGTCGCTCTCGCGCCACCTGGAGCGCGAGGCCACCCTGGGGCAGATGCGCGAGTTCCTCGCGCACCGCTCGGCTTACCAGCTCAAGGAGGCCGATCCGCACTCGTGGGCGCTGCCACGCCTGTACGGCGAGCCCAAGGCCGCGCTGGTGGAGATCCAGGCCGACGAGTACGGGGGCGGGCGCGCCGAGCGCATCCACGCCGAGCTGTTCGCCGCCAGCATGCGCGCGCTGGGCCTGGATGCCACCTACGGCGCCTACGTCCCGCGCCTGCCCGCACCCACGCTGGCCACCGTGAACCTGATGTCGTTCTTGGGCCTGCACCGCCGCCTGCGTGGCGCGCTCGTCGGCCACCTGGCGCTCTTCGAGACCACCTCGCCGGTCCCCAACCGCCGCTATGCGCAGGGGCTGCGCCGTCTGGGCTTCGACGACGAGGCGGCCACCGCGTTCTTCGTCGAGCACGTGGAGGCCGACGCCGTCCACGAGGCGATCGCCTGCGTCGACCTGGCCGCCGGTCTGGCCCGCCAGCAGCCCGCGCTGGCGCAGGACATCGTGTGGGGCGCCCGGGCGCTCGGGGGGCTGGGGGCGCGGGGCAGCGCGCCCCTGCTGGGGGCGTGGGACGCGGGCGAGAGCTCGTGGCGCGCGCCGCGGGGCCGCCCGGTCTCGCGGCTCGCGCGCCCGCTGGGCGCGCGGGGGCGCGGGCGCGGGGGGGGGCCCCCCCCGCCCGCGCCCCCGCGCGCGCGCCCGCAGCGACACAGGGCGACGACCTCGCGCGCCACCTCGATCTCGCGCCCGTCCTGGTCGCGCAGCTCGACGGGTCCGCGCACCAGCAGTGGGCCGTCCCGGTAGGCGGTGATGACCGTGGGGGTGCCGTCGGCGGCCACGGCTTCGGGTTCCCCTGGGAGGTCGTGCGACGAAACGGGCGGCGGCCGCTACGGCCGGCCGCCCACGCGCTCGGCGCGTGCCTGCGTGCGCATCTCGGTGAGGATGCGCTCCAGCCGGGGTTCGGCGGCGGTGTCGACATGGCGCATGGCCGCGGCCACCGAGGGGTGCTCGGCGGCGATCTGGCGGTGCATCTCGTGGGCCACCGCCCGGTAGCCGGGATGCCCCTCGCGCCCGGAGCGAAGCTCGATGAGCTGCATGGCCTCGCGTGCGTTGAGGTCGAGCACGTAGCGGATGCGATAGCCCAGGCACAGGGCGTAGACGGCGGCGCGGCCCAGGCCCGCGTCACGCAGGCGCTCGTGCTCGGCGCGCGAGACCTCCAGCGCCCGGCGGTACTGCTCACCGACGCCGGCCTCCTGGATCTCACCGGGGACGCCGGCGCCCAGGTCGGGCGTCAGGCCCTGCCATTGCACGGTGAGCATCCGGTGGCGCTGCAGGTCGCGGAAGGCGCCGTAGTCGCTGACCACCTCGAAGCGGTAGCGCAGCGCCTCGAAACCGCGGCCCGGGCGGTGACGGCGGTTGGCGCGCTCGCCGACGAGATCGCCCAGCAGGGCGGCGCGCTCCTGCGGGGACAGCGCGCTCACCCGCAGGCGCATCTCCTCCTCGCCCACCCCGCCCGCCTCGAACAGCAGCGCGGCCAGCAAGCTCTCCTCGTCGCCGTCGACGTGCAGCAGGCGGACCGATGGCCCGCCCGCGCCGTCGTCGCCGGCGGGGCGGTCGAGACCCAGGCGCGCCGCCCAGCGCGTGGCCGCCTGCTCGCGCTCGCGCAGGTAGCCGACCCACTCGCCGCCACGGTCGGGGCGCTCGACCCGCGCGACGAAGGAGGGCATGACCGCCTGCACGGCCTCGAGGAGCAGGCGTCCGGTGTCGCGCGCCTCGGGGAGCGGGTGGGCGAGCAGATGGAGGATGAGCTGCTCGTAGGCCTGGCCAGAGGCGTAGATGCCCATATGCGAGAGCGAGCCCGCGGGCAGCAGGCCGCGCAGCAGGTCGAGGGCCTTGGCGCGGATGGCTCGTGTATGGGCGGCGGGCGACTCCCCCGCGGCGGCGGGGAAGCGCTCGGCCGCCCAGGCCTCGACCCGCGGCAGCGCGGCGGCGTAGGTGGTGAACAGTTCGTTCATGGCCCGCTCGTACTCGGGGCCCAGATCGCAATGGCGGAAGTAGCGAAAGCGCCCGCCGGGCATCGGGGCGTCATAGGCGATGTAGCGGGTGGACTGCTCGAGGTAGGCGGCCAGGCGCGGGCGCTGGAGCACCTTGGTCAGCACGTTGGAGACCCACTCGCAGGCCACGTGCGCGCCGCCCAGCTGGGCCACCGAGTCGTCCCCGTAGCCGAGGAAGATCCGCTCGTACAGTGCCGCGGCGCGCTCGCCCTCTCCCGCCTCGAAGCCGCTGCCCGCCTGGGGCGGCAGCGAGTCGGCGAACTCGTCGAGGAACAGCCGGCGCAGGGTGCCGGGATAGCGCGAGTAGCGCGCGAAGAGGGCGCCCTTGACCGTCTCGGGCAGGTTGACCAGCGCGAACACCGGCCGGTCGAGGTTGGTCACATGAGGTGCGAGGCGCGCGCGCTCGGACGCGGTGAAGGTCTCGACGGGAGCGTTCACGGGGGCGACACCCTAACGGCGGGTTCCGCCGGAACGGCGAGGCGATAGGGGTCCGCCCCACTTGGCGCCTCGATGGTCGTTCGTGCACATCGAGCCTGCTAGCGTGCAGGCATATGGCACAGCTGACCCTGCGCGTCGATGATGAGCTGGCCGACGAACTGCGTCGGGTCGCCGCGCAGCGCGGCGAGAGCATGAACGCGCTGGTCATCACGGTGCTGCGTGCGGCGGTGGACCCTGAGGCGGCCGGGTCGGCGGTCGAGCGCTTCCGCGAGCGCCTGGCTCGCGCGGGGCTGCTGGCCGAGCCGCCGTCGGAGTCCGTGACACGGCCGGACCCGGAGGACGTGACAGCCGCTGCGCGCAAGGCGGCTCAGGGCAAGATGCTCTCCGACATGGTCCTCGAGGATCGCGGCTGAACGCGTTCGCCGACTCGTCGGCGCTGGTCAAGCTCTATGTGCCCGAGCCTGGCCACGAAACTGTTCGCGCCGTCGATCACATCGCGGTCAGCGAGCTGGCGCGAGTCGAGGTGCCGGCGGCCTTCTGGCGCAAGACGCGCACCGGCGAGCTCACCGCCCGCGAGGCGGCCGTGCTGGCGGACCTGTTCGCTGCGGATGTGGTCGGTGTCGGCTTGTTGAGTCCGCGCTATTCACTGATCGCCGCACGTGGAGCCATCCTCGCCCACGCCGCCCGCCTGGTTGCCCGTCATCCCCTGCGCGGCTACGACGCGGTGCAGCTGGCGAGCGCCCTCGCCGTAGCCCGCGCGGATCCCGCCGCGCGCTTCGTCTCCTTCGACGCAACGCTCAACGGGGCGGCGGCCGCCGAGGGCCTGCGGGTCCTGTAACGCCCCTACCCTGACTCGGGATTGCCCGTGGCCTGCTCGGGGTCGCCCTCCTCCGAGGCGCTGGTGGACGGCGCGTTCTCGCCCCCGCGGCCCTTCTCGCGCTCGGGCGGGTCCTCGCGCTCGGTGGCCTCGCCCCCGCCGGCGGGCTGGTCCTCGGGGTAGCCGGCCCCGCTGTCCGTGCCGCGGGGATCCTCGGTGTGGTCGGGCTCGCGTTCGCTCATTGCTCCGACCTACCCGTCCGTGGCGCGGACGTGCGCTCCTGATCGCTCAGAAGAGCCCGGGGAACGCTTCGCCCGCCTTCGCCGCCCACTCCAGCAATGGCTGGGGCACGATGCCGGCCGCCAGGGTGGCGGCGCCGAAGACCACCGCGAGCACCACCAGCTCGGGATCGCGGCGGCCCGAGTCGATCCGGCCCTCGGCGTCGAGCTCGGGCGATCCGCCGGCCAGGGCGGGGCGCCCGCCCGGCGGCGGGGCCCCCGCGGGGGTGATCTTCACCGCGGGCGCGGGCTCCACCGCGGGGGCATCGCGCATCCACATCACCGAGATCACCTTGAGGTAGTAGGCCAGGGAGATCATCGAGCCGATCACGATGGCCACGCCGACGAAGATCCACCCACCCTGCACGGTGGCCTCGATGAGCTTGAACTTGCCGATGAAGCCCGCGGTCAGGGGAAAGCCGGCTAGCGCGAGCATGGAGATGGTCATCGGCCAGGCCAGCAGTGGGCGCGAGCCGCCCAGCCCGGCCAGCGCGTCCATGGAGTCCCCCAGCGGGGTTTCGCGTTCACGCGCGACCACCACTGCGAAGGCGGCCAGGTTCATCACCAGGTAGACGGCGAGGTAGAAGACGATCGCCTGCACCCCCAGCGACGTGCCCACCACCACGCCGCCCAGCATGTAGCCGGCCTGGGCGACCGAGGAGTAGGCCAGCAGGCGCTTGAGCGAGCTCTGGCCCAGCGCGCCCACGTTGCCCACGACGATCGAGATGAGGGCCAGCGCGGCCACGGGCACCGCCCAGTCGTCGGCGGCGGGGAAGAGGGCCACGTCCAGGAAGCGCAGGGTCACGCCCAGCGCCGCCGCCTTGGTGGCCGTGGCCATGAACGCGGTCACCGGCGTGGGGGCTCCCTCGTAGACGTCGGGCGTCCACTGGTGGAAGGGCGCGACCGACGCCTTGAAGGCGAAGCCCACGAGGGCCAGCGCCAGCCCGGCGAGCAGCAGCACGTCGTCGTTCATCGCGTTGGCGGTCAGCGCCCGGGCCACCGCGGCGAAGTCGGTGCTGCCGGTGGCGCCGTAGACCAGCGCGAGGCCGTAGACCAGGGTCGCCGAGCCCACCGAGCCGACCACGAGGTACTTCAGCCCCGACTCCAGCGATCCCTTGCGTCGAAGCTCGATCGCACACAGGACGTACAGCGGGATGGACAGCAGCTCGAACCCCAGGAACAGCGCGACGAAGTTCTGGGCGGCCGCCAGTACGACCATGCCGCCGATCGAGGTCAGCACCAGCGCGTAGAACTCGCCCTCGGGCGACTCCATCCGGTCGAAGCCCCGCCAGGCCAGGCCCACCGTGGCGATCCCCGCCACCACGAAGAGCACCGACAGCGTCAGGGTCAGCCCGTCCAGGCGCAAAGCGCCGGCCAGCAGGTCCTGCTCGCTGTCCCACTGCCAGATCAGGCAGCCCAGCGCGATCAGCAGGGTGACCAGGGCGAGGCCGGGCACCACGCGCTCGCGGACCGCCCGGCCCGGGAACAGCCCTCCCATCAGGACCACGACCGCGCCGCCGAACAGGGCGAGCAGCGGCGAGATGCCCGCCCACTCCACGGGCGGGGAAGGCGCTTGGGCGAGGATCACGGACCCACCCCCGGGGGCACCTGCTGGGGCACCGCGCCCGGAGGCACCTGCTGGGGCACCGCGCCCGGGGGCACCTGCCCCCCCGGCAAGAAGCCCGGCAGCTCGAGTGCCGGTGGCGGGGCGATGATGGCGCGCACGGGCCCCACCGCGGCGAGCACCGCCGGCTCGCTGCGGCGCAGCGCGAACTGCGGGTACACGGCCAGGAACAGCAGCACCGCGACGAGCGGCACGAGCACCAGCCCGTCGCGCCGGCGCATCTCCAGGGAGCTCGCCTCGGGCGCGGTGCGCTCGTGCATCATGCGGATGAAGGCCCGCAGCATGTAGACGGCGGCCAGCACGACGCCCGCGGAGGCGACGATCGCGAAGACGATCTTCTCCTGGAAGACGCCCAGCAGGATGAGGAACTCGCCCACGAAGTTGGGCGAGCCGGGCATGGCCAGGGTGGCCAGCGCGACGATCAGGAACAGCGCGGCCAGCACCGGGGCCCGGAAGGCCAGGCCGCCCATGTCGCGCAGGTCCTCCGAGCCGCCGGCCCGGGCGGCCAGCAGCGCGACGAAAAAGAAGGCGGGGGCCACCACGAGCCCGTGGTTGAAGGCCTGGAACAGCGCTCCCTGGGCGCCCTGACCGTTCAGCGCGAAGATCCCCAGCGTGATGAAGCCCAGCTGGGCCACCGAAGAGTAGCCGAGGATGAGGCGCACCCGCGTGGTGGTGAAGGCCATCACCGAGCCGTAGAGGATCGAGGCCAGGGCCACCACCAGCACCAGCTCCTGGAAGCGCTCGCTGGCCTCGGGGAACAGCGGCAGCACGATGCGCAGGAACCCGTAGGCGGCGACCTTGCTGAGCACGCCGCTGAACAGGGCCAGCACCGGCAGCGGCATGTTCTGGTAGGCGTCGGGCATCCACCCGTGCAGCGGGAAGGCGGGCATCTTGACCAGGAAGGCCGCCGCGAAGAACAGGAAGATCCACGTCTGCGCGTCCTCGCTGACGCCCAGCTGCGCGAGCGCCACCAGATCGAAGGTCAGCGGCTGGCCGCCCTGCACGCTGGCCAGCACGCCGGTGGCCACCACGGCGGACAGCATGAGCAGCGAGCCCACGAGCGTGTAGATGACCATCTTGGTGGTGGCCGCCACCCGCTGCTCCCCGCCCCAGATCCCGGTCAGGAAGAAGAACGGCACCAGCATGAGGTCGAAGAAGAGGACGAACAGCGCGAGGTCCTGGGCCAGCAGCGCGCCCAGCACGGCGGTCTCGCCCAGGGCCAGCCAGAAGAACAGCTCGCGCCGACGCACGAGTGGGTGGGCTCCGATTCCCCGCAGCTCGATCCACAGCGTGGAGGCCACCCACAGCAGGGCGGTGAGCAACACCAGGAAGAGGTTCAGTCCGTCTATCCCGAGCTTGTAGGAGATGCCCAGGTCGGCGATCCACGCCTCGTCGGTGACGAACTGCAGGCCGGCGCCCGTGTCGAACTGCGCCAGCGCGAAGATCGCGTAGGCCAGCGTGAGCACCGCGCCCAGCAGCGAGACCTTGCCCACCGCGCGCACGGGGAAGACCAGCGCGACCAGCCCGAAGGCCAGCGGCAGCCACAGCAGGACGGAGAGGGAGACGCTCACGGCTCAGGCGCTCAGCAGGAACCAGAGGACGACGCCGACCATGCCGGCCAGGAAGAAGGCGACGTAGAAGCGCAGGAACCCGCTCTGCACGGCGCGCACCGCCGCGGAGGAGGCGCGCACCACACCGGTGCTGCCGCCCACCAGCGTGCCGTTGACGAACAGGCGCTCGAAGATGTTCTGCGCGAAGATGCCCAGCCAGCGCGCGGGGCGCACCACCAGCGCGCCGATCAGCTCGTCGAACCACCAGCGGTTGGCGAACAGCGCGTAGGCGGGGCGCAGGCGCGCGCGCACCGCGTCCGCGGTGCCCGGCCGGCGCACCCACACCAGCCAGGCGGTCGCGATGCCGGCCAGCGCGACGATCGCGCCGACGGCCAGGCCGATGTACTCGGAGGCCGGGGAGGGATCGAGCGCCTCGTAGAACTCGGAGTCCGCGAAGGTCGGCTCCAGGAAGTCGTCGAGCAGGTGGGTGACCCCGGGGATCTGCACGAGCCCGCCGACCACCGCGAGCACGGCGAGCACGCCCATGGCCACCTTCATCGGGAAGGCCCGCTCGGCCACGTGGTGGTCGGGGCCCGGGAAGCCCACATCGGTGTCCTCCACCTCGCCGGTGGCCGGGTTGGTGGGCTGGTCGGCGTGGTGGAGGTGGCCCTGCTCGAGCTCGCGGGCCTCGGCGACGGGTTCGCCCAGGAAGGTGCGGAAGATCACGCGGAAGGTGTAGACGGCGGTGATGAAGGCGACCACGTAGCCGATGGCCACGAGCACGACGAAGATCCCGCCGCGCTCGGCGGTGTAGGCCAGGATCTCGTCCTTGGAGAAGAAGCCCGAGAAGGGCGGCACCCCGGCCAGCGCCAGGCCGCCCACGACGAAGCAGCCGAAGGTGAAGGGCATCGCCCTGCGAAAGCCGCCCATGCGGTCCATGTCCTGCATGTTCGCCATCGCGGCGATGACCGACCCGGCGGCCATGAACAGCAGCGCCTTGAAGAAGGCATGGGTCATCAGGTGGAACATCCCGGCCACGTAGGCGCCGGCGCTCACCGCCATGACCATGTAGCCGATCTGCGACATCGTCGAGTAGGCGATGACGCGCTTGAGGTCGGTCTGTGCCAGTGCCGTGGTGGCGGCGATGAGCAGCGTGGCGCAGCCGATGATGGCCCCGACGATCCCCGCTGCGGGGGCCTGCTCGTAGAGCGGGTGCATGCGGGCGATGAGGTAGACGCCCGCGGTGACCATGGTGGCCGCGTGGATGAGCGCGGAGACCGGCGTGGGGCCCTCCATGGCGTCGGGCAGCCACGTGTGCAGCGGCACCTGGGCGGACTTGGCGAAGGCGCCGACCAGCAGCAGCACGGTGCCGGCCACCAGCCCGGCCTGGTTCTCGGTGAAGGCCCCGTCGACCTGCTCGAAGGTGCCCAGGAGGTCCAGCGTGCCGGTGCCCTGGAAGATGAAGAAGGTGCCCAGCACCAGGCCCACGTCACCCACCACGTTCATGACGAAGGCCTTGATGCCGGCCTCGGTGGCCGTCCGCCGGCGATACCAGAAGGAGATCAGCAGGTAGGACGCGGCCCCGACGAAGGCCCACCCGATGATGAGCACCAGGAAGTTGCCCGCCAGCACGAGCAGCAACATCGAGAAGACGAAGAAGTTGAGATAGGAGAAGAACCGCGCGTAGCCGCGGTCGCTGGTCATGTAGCTGATCGAGTACAGGTGGATCAGGCTCGAGACGCCCGTGACCACCAGCAGCATCAGCACCGACAGCGGATCGACGAGGATCGACAGCTCGGCGTCCAGCCCCGTGGTGGCCGCGTAGTTCCACAGGCTCGAGACCAGCTGGCGCTCCTCCGCGGGCTCCCCGAGCAGCTCGAACAGGGTGACCACCGAGCAGGCGAAGGAGGCCAGCAGCGCGCCGGTGGCCACCCAGCCGACGGACCGTCCCGGCCACGCGCGGTAGCCCAGCGCGCTGACCACGCAGCCCAGGAGCGGCAGCGCCAGGGCCAGCCAGGCGAAGGTCGTCGCGCTCATTGCCGGATCATCCCTGCAGCGAGCGCATCTCGTCGACGTCGATGGGCAGGCGGCGGCGGTACATGGCGACGATCAGGCCCAGGCCGATCACGACCTCGCAGGCGGCGACCACCATCACCATCAGGGCGAAGATCTGCCCGTCGCCGTTGCCGTGCATCCGCGCGAAGGCCACCAGGGCGAGGTTGGCCGCGTTGAGCATGAGCTCGAGGCACAGCAGGATCACCAGCGGACTGCGCCGCGTGAGCACGCCGCCGAGGCCGATCGCGAAGATCAGCGCCGAGAGGGCGAGAAACCAGCCGACATCCACGGGCTACCGGCTGTCCTCGTCCTCGTCCGGGGTCGGGTCGTCGGCCCGTTGGCCGGAGCCCACTTCGACGGGCGCGCCGCGCCGGCGCTCCTCCTCGGTGGGCCCGAACTCCTCGTCGGGGTCCAACCCCTCGGCGGCCTGCGCCTGGCGCAGGCCGAGCACGGCCTCGGTCATGGTGCCCGTGCCCCGTGGGCGCAGCAGTTCGGCGGCGCTGAGGGTCGGCGGGGCCTCGGCGGCCCCGCCGGGCGCCCCGCGCCGGCGCGCGAGCACGACCGCGCCGACCGCGGCGATCAGCAGCAGGAACGAGGCCAGCTCGAAGGCCAGCAGGAAGCGGTTGAGCAGCAGCTCGCCGATCTGGCGCGGCGAGCCGAAGCCGGTGCCGACGGCCGCGCCCTCGGTGGCGATCGCCGCCAGCGCCGAGCCCAGGATCGCGATGCTCAGGCATGCGAACAGCGCACCGGCGAACAGCATGCTCAGCCCGATCACGCCCCGACCGGACTGGGTGCGCAGCGATCCCTCCGTACCCCCCAGGTAGGAGACCACGAACACGTACAGGACCATCACCGCGCCCGCGTAGACCACCACCTGAGCGGCGGCCACGAACTCGGCGCTCAAGAGCAGGAACAGGACGGCCAGCGAGAGCAGGTGCACGACCAGCGCCAGCACGGAGTAGAACGCGTTGCGCAGGGCGATGACGCCGATGGCGCCGGCGATCACCCCGACCCCCGCGATGAAGAACAGCACCACGCTCATGGAGCGTCCGGGAGCGTAGTCGAATCAGCGCCACATGAGCACCAGGGGGTGGCGGAGGCGGCCAGGTGGACGCCCGCGGCGCGCAGGCGCTCCTCCCGCCCCGCGCGGCTACTCGCCCTCGGCGCGCAGCGGGGTGCGGTCCAGCGGCTCGGCCAGGAGCATCTCCTTGGTGAAGATCAGGTCCGAGCGCGAGTAGTCGCTCAACTCGTAGTCGTGGCCCATGGTGATCGCGTCGAAGGGGCAGGCCACCTCGCAGTAGCCGCAGAAGATGCAGCGCGACAGGTTGATCTCGTACACCGCGGCGTAGCGCTCGCCGGCGCTCACGCGGTTCTCCGGCGTGTTCTCGGCGGCGACGACGCGGATGCAGTCCGCGGGGCAGGCCGCCGCGCACAGCGAGCAGCCGACGCACTTCTCCAGGCCGGAGTCCTCGAAGCGGTGGAGGCGGTGGCGGCCGCGGAAGCGCGGGAAGACCGGCGTCTTCTCCTCCGGGTACTGGATCGTCTGCGGGCCCTCGACCATGCGGGCGAAGGTCGTCTTGAGGCCGCGCAGCGTCTCGCCGAACGCGCGGTAGGCGCCGCCGGCGCCGCCGGGCTCGGGGCCGCGCTGGACGAGGATGACGTCGTCGCCCGGGGTCCAGGTCTTGTCGGACATCTAGAAGGCCACCACCAGGATCGCGGTCACGAGGGCGTTGAGGGTCGCCAGCGGCAGCAGGATCTTCCAGCCGAAGGACATGAGCTGGTCGTAGCGCAGGCGGGGCAGCGTGCCGCGGACCCAGATGAACAGGAAGAGGAAGAAGAGCATCTTCACGATGACCACGATCGGGTCGACCCAGGTCGGCGGGTCGATGCCGAACGGCAGGTTCCACCCGCCGAGGAAGAGGGTCACCGTGAGCCCGGAGACGACGACCATGTTGAGGTACTCCGCCGCGAAGAACGCGGCGAAGCGGCCGCCGCCGTACTCCGTGTTGTAGCCGCCGATGAGCTCCGCGTCGGCCTCGGAGAGGTCGAACGGCGCGCGGTTGGTCTCCGCGAAGCCGGCGATCAGGAAGATCAGGAAGCCGACGAACTGCGGGACGATGTACCAGAGCCCCTCCTGCGCGTTGACGATCTCGGTCAGCGAGAGCGTTCCGGCCATCATGATCACGCCGACGAGCGCGAGGCCCTGGGAGACCTCGTAGGAGATGAGCTGCGCGGCGGCGCGCATGGCGCCCAGGAACGAGTACTTCGAGCCGCTGGCCCAGCCGCCGAGCATCAGGCCGTAGAAGGCGATGGCGCTGAAGGCGAACAGGTAGAGGATCCCGATCGACAGGTCGACGCCGTAGAGGCCGACCTGCGCGCCGAAGATGTCCACCGTGTCGCCGAAGGGAATGATCGCGAAGGCCGCCACCGCGGTGAAGATGGAGATGACCGGCGCGAGCGTGTAGAGGGCGCTGACCGCGCTGAAGGGGACCGCGTCCTGCTTGGTGACGAGCTTGATGACGTCGGCGATGGGCTGGCCCAAGCCGAAGAAGCCCACGCGGTTGGGCCCGTAGCGGTTTTGCATGCGGCCCAGTACCTTGCGCTCGGCCAGCAGCACGAAGGGCACGAGCTGCAGGGCGAAGGCCGCGACCACCACGCCCTTGATGAGCTGGATCCACCAGGCCTCGGCGAAGTCCACGGCGGCGAGCGTGGGGCTCAGGGCGACGGCGGAGGCGGTCATCGACGGCTCTCGGGCGGGGCCTTGCGCACGTCGACCAGACCGGGGTCCAGTGCGTTGGTCTCCATGAACACGGTGCCCTCGGGGACGGCGTCGCGCAGCATCACGGTGGCCTCCACGGCGCTCCCGTCGGCTCCGAGCGTGACGTGGTCGCCGTGGGTGACGTTGCGCCTCTGCGCATCGGCGGGCGCCATCTCCACGCGCACCTTGGGCACCAGGAACCTCAGCGCCGGGGAGGCGCCCACCGCGGGCCCGGCCCAGATGGAGCGGAAGGTGCCCAGGCGCAGCTCGCCGTTGGGGCTGGGCGCCGCGGGCGGGGACTCCAGGCCGAAGGGGCCCAGGTCGGCCTGGGGCCAGGCGGCGGCCTGCGCACGCGCGGGCCAGCGCACGCCGCGCCCTCCCAGCTCCTCCAGGGTGAGCCCCGCGTACATCCCCACCGCCTCGAAGAGCCGGCGGGAGACCATCGCGCCGGTCAGCACGCCCGGGTCGTGCCCAGCGCGCTTCATCAGCTCGGCCAGCACCTGCCAGCCGGGGCGTACCTCGCCCGGGTGCCCGATCGCCGGGCGCAGGCGCTGCACGCGCCCGTCGGGGTGGGTGACCGTGCCCTCCTTCTCGGCGTAGGACTCGGCGGGGAAGATCACCGTGGCGTGCTCGCGCAGGCCCTCGGTGAGGAAGGCCGAGTGGGCGACCACCGTGGTGGCCGCCTCCAGCCCGCGCTTCCACGCGGCGCGGCCGGACAGGTCGGCGAGGGGATCGACGTGCAGGAGGTGGACCGCGCTCAGCTCACCGGCGGCCAGGCCGTCGCGGATGCCCGCGGCGCCCAGCGCGCCCGGCGAGGCGACCTGCGCCATGCCGGGCCCGATCCTCGGCAGCACGCCGACCTCGCGCAGCCCGCGCCCGTTGGTGCCCGCGGGCACCTCGAGCAGTCCCGCGCCCTCGCGCCCGGCCAGGGCGAGGTGACCGGCGACGTTGAGCAGTCCGCGCGCGGCGGCGGCGCCGCGCCGGCCGTGGGTCAGGCGCTCGCCCCACAGGATCACGACGTCTCCGGGCCCTCCCGTGCCGCCCGCTCCGGCCAGGAGGTCGGCGACCGCGCGCACGCCCTCCGCTGTCGTCCCCGCCGCCGCGACCAGCTCGGCGAAGTTCTTCTCTTCCCCGCCCAGCGCGGCGTTGAGGGCCGCGACGAAGGCCTCGCCGCAGCCGGGGGCGTAGCGCACCGACACCGCCGCGTTGCGATCCAGCGACGACGGCCGCGAGGTGGCCACGGCCAGCTTCACCCGGTTGCGCCGCACGCCCTTGCGGATGCGCAGGTCGACGATCGGCATGTCGTCCACCGGCTCGGTGTCCAGGACCAGGATGGCGTGCGCGTACTGCAGGTCGGGCACCGTGGCCTGCAGGACGGGTGCGCCCAGCGCGGCGTGCAGCTCCACGGGCAGCGAGCCGCCGGCCCGCGAGTCCATGTGCGCCGAGCCGACCGCCTCGCGCGTGAGGCGCTGGAGGAGGAAGCCCTCCTCGTTGGTGGTCTCCCCGCCGGCCAGCGCCGCGCTCGCGCTGCCCGCGCGCGACAGGCCGCGCGCGGCCTCGTCCAGCGCGCGCTCCCAGCTCACCCCGCGCAGCGTGCCGCCCTCGCGCACCAGGGGCTGGGTGATGCGCTCGTCGACGTGGATGGCCTGGTAGGCGAAGCGTCCCTTGTCGCACAGCCAGCCGTCGTCCACCTCCTCGTGGACGCGGCTGATCACGCGCAGGACGCGCTCGTCGCGGACGGTCAGCTCCACGTTGCACTGCGAAGGACACAGCGTGCACACCGAGCCCGAGCCCTCGATGTCCCACGGCCGGGCGCGGAAGCGGTAGGGCCGCGAGGTCAGCGCGCCCACGGGGCACAGCTCGATGATGTTGCCGCTGAAGGGCGCTACATAGGGATGACCGTCGAAGGTGGCGACGTAGGTGTCGGCGGTGCGCGCGGCCAGGACCAGCTGGTAGTCCTCGCTGACCTCCTGGCTGAAGCGCACGCAGCGGTAGCACAGGATGCAGCGCTCGCGGTCGATGGCGATCAGCGGGCTCAGGGCGAGGGGCTTCTCGAAGTGGCGCTTGGGCTCGACGAAGCGCGAGCGCCCGCCGCCCCAGCCGAAGGAGATGTCCTGCAGCGGGCACTCCCCGCCCTTGTCGCACACCGGGCAGTCCAGCGGGTGGTTGATCAGCAGGAACTCGACCACCGCCTCCTGCGCGTCCTTGACCCGCTGGGTCTGGGTGTGGACGACCATCCCGTCCTTGACTGGGGTGGAGCACCCGGTCTGCAGCTTGGGGATGCCCTCCACCTCCACCAGGCACATGCGACACGCACCCACCGGCTGGCCGAGCTTGGGCTCGTAGCAGAAGACCGGGATCTCCACGTCGCCGTACTTCGCCCCGTCGACGAGCATCACGTTCTCCGGGGCGCTGACCTCCCGCCCGTCGATGGTGAGCGTGACCATGTTGACCTCGGGGCGAGGCATCAGGCGGCGGCCCCCTGCACCACCGGCAACGGGGGTTCGGGCTCCTCGTCGCCGAAGGGATTGCGCGCGCGCGCCGCCTCGATGTGGGCCTCGAACTCCGCGCGGAACTTCTGGACCATCGAGCCGATGGGCATGGCCATCGAGTCGCCCAGCACGCACAGGCAGTTGCCCAGGATCTGCTCCTGCACGGAGGCCATGATGTCGAGGTCCATCGGCGTGGCGGTGCCGTCGTCCACGCGCTGGAGGATCGTGCGCGTCCAGCGGGTGCCCTCCCGGCAGGGCGAGCACTTGCCACACGACTCGTGCTCGTAGAACTTCGCGACCTTGAGCGCCACGTCGACCACCGGCACGCTGTCGTCGACCACGATGACCGACCCCGAGCCCAGCATGGAGCCCGCCTCGGCCATCGAGTCGAAGTCATAGGGGCGGTCCAGGTCCTCCGCGGTGAGCACCGGGGCGCTCGACCCGCCGGGAAAGAAGAACTTGACCTCGCGGCCCTCGGGAGGGCCGCCGGCCAGCCCGTAGATGATCTCGCGCACGGGGGTGCCCAGCTCGACCTCGTAGTTGCCCGGACGGCGCACGTTGCCGCTGATCGACACGACCTTGGTGCCCGGCGAGCTCTCGGTGCCCAGCTCGGCGTACTTCTCGCCGCCCATGGTGATCACGTGGGGCACGGTCGCCAGCGTCTCGACGTTGTTGATCAGCGTGGGACCCTGGTAGAGGCCCTGGTTGGCCGGGAACGGGGGCTTGATGCGCGGATTGCCCCGCTTGCCCTCCAGGGAGTCCAGCAGGGCGGTCTCCTCGCCACAGATGTAGGCGCCCGCGCCGCGGTGGACCACCAGGGTCAGCGAGAACCCCGAGCCGAGGATGCGCTCGCCCAGGTAGCCGGCGCCCTGCGCCTCGGCCAGGGCGGCGTCGAGCACGTCGGCCTGGCGCTGGTACTCGCCGCGGATGTAGATGAACGCGCGGTTGGCCCCGACGGTGTAGGCGGCGATGATCAGGCCCTCGATGAGTTGGTGCGGGTTCTTCTGCATCAGCTCGCGGTCCTTGAAGGCCCCCGGCTCGGACTCGTCGGCGTTGCAGACCATGTACTTGTCCATGGCTCCCTCGGGCATGAACGAGGCCTTCTTGCCGATGGCGAAGCCCGCCCCCCCACGTCCGCGCAGCCCCGAGGCCTGCAGCTGCTCGAGCACCTCTCCGGGGGCCATGTCCAGCGCCTTGGTCAGCGCCTCGTAGCCCCCGCGCCGGCGGTAGACCTCGAGGGTGTGCAGGCCCTCCTCGTCGATGCCCCGCAGCAGGAGGGGCTGGGTGCGTCCGTTGGAGGAGGGGTTGGTCGGGTTCTCGCTCATACGGCCTTCTCGTTGCTCTGCTTGGACCCCTCGGCGGGGCCGATGGGCTCCTGCTCGATGGCCGCCGGGGGCCCGAGCGCCTCCTCGGGCATCCGCCCGCCGTAGGTCGTCGGCCCCTTGGGAAGGACGGCCAGGGGCTCGGCCACGGCGCGCTGCGTGAGCTGCTTGGCGGGCAGCACCGGCGCCCCCTCGCGCACCTGCTCGAGCAGGGTGGGCACCTCGTCGAGGGAGATGGGACCGACGTAGACGCCGTCCACGCTGGCCATGGGTGCGATGTCGCAGGCACCCAGGCACTCGAAGTGGCGCACGTTGAAGTCGGGGTCGTCCGCGGTGGCCTCCTCCATCGCGGCCAGCAGTTCTTCCGCCCCGCACAAGGAGCACGAGATGTTCGTGCACACGTAGACGCTGTGGCGCCCGACGGGCTGGTTTTCCAGCATGTCGTAGAAGGTGGCGATGCTGACGAGATAGCCGGGCGTGAGGCGCATGACGCACGCGACCTGGTCGATGGCCTCGGGCGAGCACCAGCCGTGGTGGCGCTGGGCGGCGGCCAGCCCGGCGATGACGGCCGAGCGGTGGTCGGGGTACTTGGCCATGTGCGCCTCGATCTCCGCGCGCAGCTGCGGCGGGACGGGCACGGTGGCGGGGTCGGGTACGTCGGCGGGGTCCTTGCGCAGATCGACGGCCTCGTCCCAGCCGGGTACGCGCGAACCGTGCCCGAAGCGCGGGACGCTCGCGCGGCCGTTGGTTCCCACGCGGTCCTCCGCCGGGAGGGAATCGCGCTTCTTGGTCACCGGTCGATCCCCCCCAGGATGGGGTCGAGCATGGCCAGCGTGGCGATCAGGTCGGCGATGTAGGCGTCCTTGCACATGGCCGCGAAGGCCTGCAGGTTGACGAAGGAGGGGTCGCGCATGTGCACGCGCGCGGGCTTGCTCGAGCCGTCGGAGCGCACGTAGCAGCCCAGCTCGCCGCGCGGGGACTCGATCGGGAAGTAGACCTCGCCCGGCGGCACGCGGAAGCCTTCGGTGACAAGCTTGAACTGGTGGATCACCGCCTCCATGGAGGTGGCCAGCTCGTGGCGCGGGGGAAGGGCCACCTTGCGGTCGGGCGTCATCCACGCGCCCTCGGGCAGCCCGTCGAGCGCCTGCTCGATGATCTTGACCGACTCCTTGATCTCCACCAGGCGTACGGCGAAGCGATCGTAGTTGTCGCCCTCGGTGCCCACCGCGATGGCGAAGTCGAACTCGTCATAGCAGCTGTAGGGCATCGCCTTGCGCAGGTCCCACGCGTTGCCCGCGGCGCGCAGCAGCGGTCCCGTGACCCCCAGCGACAGCAGCGTCTCGGCGTCCAGGGGGCAGACGTGGCGCAGGCGGCGCAGCACGATCTCGTTGCGGGCGAGCAGGTCGCTGTACTGGTCCACCCGGGTGGGCATGAGCGCGCAGAAGTCACGCACCTTCTGCTCGAAGCCCGACGGGATGTCTTCTATGACCCCGCCCACCTGGAAGTAGCGGGTGTGCATGCGCTGGCCGCTGGACATCTCGAAGAGGTCGAGCACCGTCTCCTTCTCGCGAAAGCCATACCAGAACATGGACATCGCGCCGAGGTCCAGGGCGCTCGTGCCCAGCCACACCAGGTGGCTCATGATGCGGTTGAGCTCGAGGTGGATCACCCGCAGGTACTGGGCGCGCCTGGGGACCTCCAGGCCCAGCAGCGCCTCGGTCGCGCCGCAGAAGGCCTGGGCGTTGAAGTAGTAGGCCAGGTAGTCCATCCGCTCCACGACGGGGATGGCCTTCCAGTAGCTCTTGTCCTCGGCCGTCTTCTCGATGCCGGTGTGCACGTAGCCGACGATCGGCTTGATGTCGCGCACCACCTCGCCGTCGAGGGAGATGAGCAGGCGCAGCACCCCGTGGGTGGCGGGGTGGTGGGGGCCCATGTTGAGCGTGAGCAGCTCCTCGCTGCGCTCGCCGACCTCCTCGACCTGGCTGGCCACCTGCTCGTGCAGGGGGGCCATGGTGACCGACTCCTCCTGCTTGCGGTACTCGCTGACCGAGCTCATGTCTGCTCCTCGTCGCCCCAGGCCGTGTAGTCGGCGCCCTGGGCGTCGCTGAAGGTGAACAGCACCGGCTCTCCGCCGACGGGGAAGTCGCGGCGCTGGGGATGGCCCTCGTAGTCCTCGGGCATCAGGATGCGCCGCAGGTCCGGATGGCCGTAGAAGACGACGCCGAACATGTCATAGATCTCGCGCTCCTGGTAGTCGGCGGTGGGCCAGTCGGGCGTGACCGACTCGACGCGCGCCGCGTCGGTGGGGACGCGCAGCTTGACCGTCAGGCGGTCCAGGCGCTCCATGTCCAGCAGCTCATAGCAGACCCCCATGCGCGGCTCCTCGGGGTAGTGGTCCACTCCGTGCACGGAGGCCAGGAAGCGATAGCCCTTGTCGCGCAAAAAGGCCAGCGCGGCACGGACGTGCGCGGCGTCGACCACGATCGTGCCCCGGTCGCGGAAGAACAGGGTGTCCTGCACGCTGCCCTCGTGGGCGTCGCCCAGCTCCTGGGCCAGCAGCTCCAGGCCCGTGGCGTCAGGCACCCGCGGTGTCCCCCGGCTGGAAGACGTTGACCGCCGGGTCCGTCGTGGCGTCGCGATCGCGCAGCAGCTCCTCGGTGCCGCGGGCCTCGTAGCGCCGGCGCCAGCCCATGTCGGGATCGTCCTTGACCATCTGGCGCAGCTTGAGCACCCCGTGCATGAGCGCCTCGGGGCGCGGCGGGCAGCCGGGCACGTGCACGTCGACGGGCATGAACTTGTCGGCGGGCACGATCGCGTAGTTGTTGAACACCCCCATGGACGAGCTGCAGGCGCCCATGGCGATCGCCCACTTCGGCTCGAGCATCTGGTCGTAGATGCGTCGCACGGCCGGGGCCATCTTGATCGAGATGCGCCCGCTGAGGATCAGCATGTCGGCCTGGCGCGGGGTGGCGCGGAAGGCTTCGAAGCCAAAGCGCGCGGCGTCCACGCGCGAGGCCACGATCGACATCATCTCGATGGCGCAGCAGGCCAGGCCGAAGGTGGCCGGGAACAGCGAGTTGGAGCGCGCCCAGTTGAAGGCCTTCTCCATCGTGGTGGTCAGCACCCGCTCCTCGACGTACTTGTCGAGCTCCTCGCCCTCCAGGTCGCCGCGCAGCATGTCGCGCGCGCGCATCTGGCGGACGCGGAGGTCGGACGGGTCCTGAGGCGAGCCCTCAGACGGTCTGCCCAGCGGCTGGCGGATCACTTCCATTCCAGGGCCCCCCTGCGCCACTGGTGGATGAAGGCCACCGCCAGCAGCGCGACGAAGATGATGATCTTGATGAGCGCCGCGATGCCGAACTCCTTCAGCAGCAGCGCCACCGGATACACGAGGATGACCTCGATGTCGAAGAGGATGAACAGCATCGCGATCAGGTAGAAGCTGATCCCGAAGCGGAAGGTCTGCTGCACCTCGCTGGGCAGCCCGCACTCGTAGGCCTCCCGCGTGGCCCGCCGGCGGATGCGCTTGGGTCCCAGCACGCGGTTGAGCACGGCGAAGGTTCCGCCGAGCACGAGCCCGAAGAGGAGGATGACCAGGGCGGGGAGGTAGCTCTCGAGCATGGTGTCCCAGAGTGTTCTAGCACGCCCTCCCAGCGCGGTGATACTTACCCCACGTGAGTTCTGCCGCCGTGACAGTGGCCCTCGTGTGCGCGATCCTGAACCTCGGCGTGGGCCTGGCCGGCGCCTGGCGCTGGTATCGCGTGGCCCCCAGCGAGGCCCTGTGGCCCGCCGTGCGCGCCGGGCAGGCCGTCGCGGCCGGGCAGGGGATCGTCGCCGGGGTCCTCGCGCTGACCGGCTACGAGCCGCGCGACGGCCTCTTCTGGCTCTACGCGCTGCTGCCCGTGCTCATCGGCGTGCTGGCCGAGCAGTTGCGCCTGCTGGCCGCCGAGCAGGTGCTCGAGCGCCGCGGGCTGGCCGACGCGCAGGCACTGGGCGAGCGTCCCCAGCGCGAGCAGCGCTCCGTGGTGCTGGAGATCGTGCGCCGGGAGATGGGGGTGATGGCCGCCGCCGCGCTCGTGGTCGCCTTCCTCAGCCTGCGCGCGGCGATGGTGGTGTGAGGGTGGCGGCCCCTGGGGGCTCGCCTTCCACCGCTCGCTGGGCCGGGCCCACCTCGGTCGCCTCAGCCCCCCTCGGGCCGAGGCGATCTGCGCATAGCGCCCGCCCAGGAAGAGCAGCGGGTCGCCCGGGCGATCGTCCATGGCCACCACCTCGCCCACCCCGATGATGTGGTCGCCTCCGGCGTGCAGCGCGCGCACCTCGCAGGCCAGCCAGGCCAGCGCGTCGTCGAGGATGGGCACGCCGTGGCGCTGGGAGTGGGCCACACCGGCGAACTTGTCCTCGCCCTTGGTGGCAAAGCGCCGGGCGATGTCCTCCTGCCCCGCGGCCAGGATGTTGACGGCGAAGCGCCCGCTTGCGCGCACCGCGCCCAGGGTGCGCGAGCCCACGTCGAAGCAGGCCAGCATCAGGACCGGCTCCAGCGAGAGGCTGGCCACCGCGTTGGTGGTCAGGCCCGCCGGGCCCGTGGTGGTCACCACCGTGACGCCCGTGGCGAAGCGCCCGATGACCTCGCGAAAGCGCCGGCGCTCGGCCTGGGCGCTCACCGGCGCACCCACTTCTCGAGCGGCGCACGAGAGGCGGCGACACCGCTCGCTTGGCTCACTTCAGGGGCTCGCCCTCGACGACGAGGGTGCCGTACATGCCCAGGGACTCGTGGTTGGCCAGCGTGCACAGGATCCGGTAGGTGCCGCGCTTGAGCTTGAGCTTGGCGGTCACCTTCTCGCCGGGCTGGGCCGTGCTCGTGCCGCCGAGGAGCTCCCCGCGCTCCTGGAGCTCCTCGGGAACGGTCTCCACGCGCAGGTTGTGAAACAGCTTGCCGCGGTTGTCCACGATGAGCTTGATGCGCCCCGGGCGCACGCTGACTCGCTGCGGAAAGACGGAGTACTCGTCCAAGGTGAAGCGCACCGCGGGGCTTTCGATGCGCACCGTCGTCCCGCCGCCCAGGGAGGGCAGGCCGAGCGCCAGCGCCAGGGCGAGCGCCAGCGCGACGAACAGGCCGATGGTGGCGGGACGGAACCGCATCGGTCCTCCATGGTGGCGTATCGTCCGCGCCCGCTATGCCGGGGCCTGCTCGTCGCCGCCTTCGCCTGCCCGCCCTGGCGGGCGCGCTCTGCGCGGCCGCGCTGGCCGCCGGCTGCGGGCAGGAGGGCATCAAGCTGGCCGAGAGCAGCCCCGACTACGAGGCCGCGGTGACCTTCAACGAGAACTGCGGCATGTGCCACACCTTCGCCGTCGCGGGCACGGAGGGCTCGGCCACCGACCCCAACGACCGCGAGCGCGTGGACGGCCCCAACTTCAACGAGCGCCCGGAGAGCGCGGAGGCCGTCATCTACGCGATCCGCAACGGCGGCTTCTCGGGGGCGATCATGCCCGAGAACATCGTCACGGGCCGCGAGGCCGAGCGCCTGGCGCTGTTCGTGGCCAAGTACGCCGGGAAGTCCGCGCAGTAGCGCCACCGCGGTCGCGGTGCTCGACCTCCGCCGCATCCGCGAGGAGCCCGACGCGGTGCGGGCCGCGCTCGCGCGCCGCGATCCCGCGCAGGCCGGGGCGCTGGACCGCGTGCTGGAGCTCGACGGGCGCCGGCGCGCGCTGCTGCCCGAGGTCGAGGGCCTGCGCGCGCGCAAGAACGAGGCCGGCCAGGCCATCGGGCGGGCCAAGCAGGCGGGCGAGGACGCCAGCGAGGCCATCGCGGCGATGCGCGAGGTGGGCGAGCGCGAGAAGGCGCTGGGCGAGGAGCTGGCGGACGTCGAGGCGGCGCTGGGGCCGGCGCTGGCGGCGCTGCCCAACCTGCCCGACCCCTCGGCCGCCGAAGCCGACGAGGTGGTGCGCGAGGTCGGCCGGCCCCGTGAGGCCGCGCAAGGCGCCCGCGACCACCTCGAGCTGGCCGGCGAGCGCATCGACATGGAGCGTGCGGCCAAGGTGTCGGGGGCCCGCTTCGCCTACCTGCGCGCAGAGCTGGTCTTCCTCGAGCTCGCGCTGGTGCGCTGGGCCCTGGAGAAGCTGCGCGGCCACGGCTATGAGGCGGTGATCCCCCCGGCACTCGTGCGCGAGGAGGCGCTGCAGGGCACCGGGTTCCTGCCCGACACCGAGCAGCAGATCTACCGCCTGGCCGACGACCCGCTGTTCCTGATCGGCACCAGCGAGGTGGCGCTGGCCTCCCTGCACGCCGACGAGATCCTCGACGGTGACGCCCTTCCGCGCCGCTACGCGGGCTTCTCGCCCTGCTTTCGCCGCGAGGCGGGCGCCGCCGGGCGCGACACCCGCGGGATCTTCCGCGTCCACCAGTTCGACAAGGTCGAGATGTTCAGCTTCGTGGCGCCTGCCGCCTCGGGCGACGAGCACGAGCGGATCCTGGCCATCGAGGAGGAGGTGCTGGGCGACCTTCAGATCCCCTACCGCGTGGTCAACATCGCGGTGGACGACCTGGGCCCCAGCGCGGCCAAGAAGTACGACTGCGAGGCCTGGATCCCCTCGCAGGGGCGCTACCGCGAGCTGACCTCCTGCTCGAACACCACCGACTTCCAGGCGCGCCGGCTCAAGGTGCGCGCGCGCGACGAGCGCGGGCGCCCGCGCGAGGTGCACACGCTCAACGGCACCGCGGTGGCGGTGGGGCGCACGATCATCGCGCTGCTGGAGAACGGCCAGCGCGAGGACGGCGGCGTGACGCTGCCCGCGGTGCTGGGGCCCTACGGGGCGCCGTCGGAGCTGCCGGCGCCGTCACCATCCTGAAGCTGCACGCGCGCGAGGGCCTGCTCGCGCGTGGGCTGGATGTCGAAGGTCCCGTCCAGGCGGGTGATCTGAAAGAGGCGCAGCACCGTGGGGTTGGAGCACGCCAGGACCAGCGACCCCTGGCGGCGGATCACCCGGCGCAGGCCGTTGAGCAGCACGCTCAGCCCCGTGGAGTCGATGAACTCCACCTCGCTCAGGTCGAGCACCACGGCGGTCTTGCCGTCGGCGAGCGCCTGGTTGAGGCACTCGGAGAACTCCGGGGCCGTGGAGACGTGGATCTCCCCACGCACGTGGATCACGTGCGTGCGCGCGTCGATGCTCTCCTGCGAGAGGTGGAAATCCGGCGAGATGTAGGCCATCAGGGGCCATTATCTTGTCTTTGCATGGCCGCGCCAACACCTGAACCGCTGCTGGCCAAGCCCCGGCTGCGCGGCGTGGTGCACCAGTGGGCCTTCGTGGTCGCCTGCGCGCTGGGCATCGCGCTGGTCATCACTGCGCCGGACGGCGAGGCGACGCTCGCCGCCGGCGTGTACGCGGTGAGCGTGGCGGGGTTGCTGGGCGTCAGCGCGCTGTACCACCGCGTCACCTGGACCCGCGCGGGCGTGCGCGCGTGGATGCGCCGCGCCGACCACGCGATGATCTTCGTGCTCATCGCGGGCTCCTACACGCCCTTCGCGCTGCTCGTCCTCGACGGTCCGCTGGCCACCGCGATCCTCATCGCCATGTGGGCGGGCGCGGCCGGGGGGATGATCTTCAAGCTCGTCTGGATCGACGCGCCCAAATGGGTTTCCAGCGTGCTCTACGTCGTGCTGGGCTCGGCCAGCCTCGTGACCGTTCCCGAGCTGGCCGGCGAGCTCGGCCCCGTCGCCCTCGCCCTGGTGGGCCTGGGCGGCGTGCTCGACGTCGTGGGCGCGGTGGTCTACGGGGCGCGGCGCCCCGACCCCTCGCCCACCGTCTTCGGCTACCACGAGGTCTTCCACGTGCTCGTGGTCGCCGCCGCCGCGCTGCAGTACGCCGTCGTGGCCTTTTGGGTGCTGCCGGGCTGAGCTGAGCGCCGGCTCCGGGCGAATCAGCGGAGCGGGAGGGATTCGAACCCCCGGGCCGTCTCCGGCCGGCTGCTTTCAAGGCAGCTGCAATCAACCAGACTCTGCCACCGCTCCACGCTCGACCGATGGTACGCGGGTACACTGCGCCCCGACCCGGAGAGGTGGCCGAGTGGCTGAAGGCACTCGCCTGCTAAGCGAGTAAGGGGTTCACGCTCCTTCGCGGGTTCGAATCCCGCCCTCTCCGTCCGCCCAGCGGGCCCCGCTAGACTGCGCGGCTCTGCGCCCGTAGCTCAGCTGGATAGAGCGTCGGTCTACGGAACCGAAGGTCAGAGGTTCGAATCCTCTCGGGCGCGCTGCGAAGACCCCGCATGCCGGGGCTTTCGTTGGCAGCGTCGTTCCCTCCCGGAGCGGACGTATCCCCGATGTGTCCCGAAGGGAGTCGGGGTGGCCGAAGGCTGCGCGAAGCGCTCGACAAGGCGCGCTGGCGCGCTTCCCGAGCAAGGTCGCAGGGTGTGATCTTCGCCGAGGCCGCGCGGGAGTGGCTGCGATATGTGCAGGAGGATCGGGCGGCCAAGCCCTCGACGCTGAGCCAGTACCGCTCCAGCGTCCACGCCCATTTCCTGCCGGCCTTCGGCGACTGGCCGCTGCAGGCGGTCAGAGCCCAGTGGCGGCGCCGCCCGTAAGGCGCGAACCACGCCATCTGGACCAACCCGCCGCCTGCGCGTCTGCGGCTGCCAGCCGATCCGCGAGGTGGCGCTCGAGATCGCGGCGCTTCAAGCCGCGGGGTCGATGACCAGCGGCTCGACGTGACCGGCGCCGATCGGCGGCTCGCGGCCCTCGTCGCGGTAGGAGGCCAGCATCTCGCGCGCGGCGTCGATGAGCATCGTGCGGGCCTCGTCGACGGTGCGTCCGCAGGTGACGACTGCCGGCCATTCCGCGAGTTGGGCCATTGTCCAACCGTCCTCGTCGGGCGTGAACACCGCGGTGAACGTCAGCCGGTCGCTCATTGCTTGAAGTATCGCCGAGCGCGCGAAGCCGGTCACCGATCCGGGTTTCCCCTGCGCTTCGTGGTCGAGGCGGCTTTCGAGCCGCGCGACCATCTGGGCGAGATCGTCGGCAGCTCGTGGAGGCTTGCCTGCCCGTCACCCTGTGCGTCTTGGGGTGGGACGGGGTCGGCGGTCGTTTCACCCCGCCGCACCGGCCTGCGCCCGGCCTACGCGGGCCCGACTTCGGGAGCGGGGTCTGGGAGCGCGGCCAGGGGAGCGTCTCGCCATTGACGTGCTGGCGACGTGGCGGTCCGAGCGGAAGCGCTGCGGCTATGGGTCGGTGAGCGCGATGACGAAGCGGTCGGAGCCGTTGACGGCTTCGAGGCGCGTCGCGTCCCGGGGTGTCTGTGGGAGGAAGGTCGCGTCGCCCCACACCGGGGTGGGATTGTCGTCGCGGGGCCGGAACCACTCGCGGTCCCTGGGGCTGTTGCGGTCGACGGGTGTGTAGCGGGTGCCGCGATCGTCGTGCAGTTCGAACTCCGCGCCCCAGCGCCTGCGCTGCTCGAGCCGTCTTTCGCGGACGATGGGCAACCGAGAGAACTCGTCGCGGGCGGCTGTTTCCTCGGGCGTCAGCAGCCGGTGCCAGCGCAGCGTCACGCAGTCGCGGTACAGCTCGGCGCAGATCAGCCGCACGGCGCTGAGGCGCATGGATGGGCCGGCGACGACGCGCTCCAGGACGGCGGCCTCGAACGACGGCCGCGATGGCGCTGGCGATGCTTGTGGCCGCGGTTGACGCTTGGGCTTGGCGCGTACCTCGTAGGCGTGGTGGGTCTCCTCAGATATGGCACCGACATGCGCCAGGGCCCACAGCGCTGAGTGAAAGCGCCGCGACGCCGCGCGGTCGCGCGCCTCCAGCGTCGGGGCCAGCGCGGCGAGGTGGTCCTCGAGCAGCTCTTCGGCGCGAGCACGGACCACTTCGGTGGCCACCTCTTCGTCGGAGACAGCCAGTGCTCGCGCCGCGCGCGCGAAGCGCTCAAGCCACTCGTCGGCCTCCTGCGCGCTGAGCGCGCCGACGGCGACGTATGCCGCCAGCTCGGATTCGTGGGGCATGAGCATCTGCTCCTTCGCGTCGGGCTGGCCGCGGTCCAGCAAGCCCACGCTGAGGTGCCTCTCGAGCATGCTGTTCGTCCAGCGGCGCATCAACTCGCTGTTGGTCTCGTGCGCGCTCATGACCTGAGCGCCAGGTGCACCGCGGTTCCCTGGTGTGAGATCTCCAGCCGGCGAGCCTCCGCCTGGATCCCGGGGCTGTAGGTGGCCATCTCGAACTCGACGAGCGACGCTGTTCGCAGCAGCGCCCGCTCGTTCGGGGGGCGGAAGGCGTGGTAGCGCGTGCCGAGGTCGTCGCACACCACGGGCAGGGGGCGCATGCCGTTCTTGCGGCGCCGCTGCTCATCAAGCTCCCTGGCTCGGCGAGTGGTGCGCTCGCTCGTTTGCACGGGGGGCTCGGCGGAGCCGGGACGATGCCAGAACAGCCGCAGCCCGTCGGCGTAGATCTCGACATGGCGGATCTGCAACCCGCCGCCAAGCGCTGTGGCCGGTCCCGTCAGCACCCGCTGCAACTCGATGCCCGAGCATGGCCGGGGCCCCTGCCTTGACCGGCGCAGCTTCTCCGCGACGTCTGGCGGCAGGTCGGGATGCTCGAGAAAGCGCGCCAACCAACGTGCGTACTCCCGGCTGGAGATAGCGCCGCAGTCGCGCAGCGCGGACAGCGCACGCTCATACGGCGAGCTATCGCGCCGCTGGACCCCGGTGCCGCGCCCGCGCGCGCTGGAGTCGATCAGCTCGTCGAGCAACCGCCGCGCGGATTCGGGCACACCTTCCTCGGGCGGAACCGGCGGGCCGACCGGCAGGCCCACCTCCGCGTCAAAACGCTTCATCCACGCCGTCGCCTCAGACTCCGTCACGGCACCCACCGCACGCAGCGCCCCAACGTGATCGGCGAACTTCGCGGCGTGCTCTTCCACGCCTTCCCGCATCCCGCGGCGCGTATCGGCCCCGTCGGCGGTGGCACCCTGGTGGCTCCACACCCAGCCCAGCAGGTGCAACTCAGCCCGCTGGCGCAAAGCCTCGGTCATCGCGCGCAAGCTACCCGACCGAACGGCCACGCGAGGAATGATTTGGGGCCCCCCGAGCGCACGCCCCCATCGGTGTCCCACACCGCGCAGAACGTCCCCGCGCAACCGCACCAACGGGTAAATCCACCTGGTTCTTCAGGCGTCCACCTGGATCGGAAGACCTACGCAACCGAAGCTCAGAGGTTCGAATCCTCGCGGGCGCGTAGGCAAGGAGGTGCGAAGCAGCGGCCTTTTCGTGAGGCTTCGCCACTCTCGCACGCTGTCGTGCCGAGCTTGGGTCCGCACGACCGAAGACCAGAAGATCCGGGCATTCTGCGCCATCGGGTGGCAGAGCGGACGTTGAATGCCCCCGACCGCTTCTACGCGGTGTCGCCGCGGGCGTTCCAGCCGGCGATGAACGTCGCGAGCGCCTGCTACCAGAGTTATCGCATCAGTGCCGGCACCGAGCCCGGGGTGAACGCGACAGCGAGCCCGAGCACCACGAGCAGGGCGGCGATCCCCCGGTTGGCCAGCCGCTTCCTCGGCAAGAGCTTCTCGATGGCGACCAGGGCGGCGATGAAGACCATCCACGTCACGCTCATCGCGCTCAGCGCGAACAGCGCCGCCATCAGCGCCCAGCAGCAGCCGACACACCAAGCGCCGTGCTCGAGCCCAAGTCGCAGCGCCCCGCCGACGCCGTCGCGCCAGCGCTCGGTGAGGAAGTCCAGAGGGCTGCGACAACGGCTGAGGCAGGCGTCCTTGAGCGGGGTCAACTGGTACACGCCAGCAGCGATGATCACCGCTCCGGCGAGGTAGGCGCCGCCCGCGTTCCACGAGAAAGCGTCGATCTCCAGCGCGCGCATGAGGCCCAAGGCGGCGTAGGCCGCGAGCCCGAAGATGGTCCACATGACGAGGTAACCGACGACGAAGGCGACGATCGCCGCGGTCGGCTCGCCGAGCCCTCGGCGCGCGTAGCGGCTGCGCTGGACGAGCCCGTAGGTGCGCACCATCGGGACTATCGACGGGAGCATCATCGCGGCCATCATCATCACCCAGGCACCGACGAAGAAAGACAGCGAGCCGAGGTCGCTCCCGGGCCCCATGTCCATGCCCTCCATCGCCCCGCCGGTGACCACCCAGGCCACGCCGGCAAGCGCGAGCAGGGCGGCGATCAGCCCGAGCTGAAGGGCATCCATGCCCGACATCCGGCGGCGCGGCACACCGGTCAAGATCCGCATTGCACCGCGACGCTAGCCGCGTTAGGGTCGTCCTACAAGGGAGTGCCCTACAAGGGCGGACAAAGGAGAAGGCTGTCATGGCCGACAGTTGGGCGCTGGAGGGCGCGTGGTTCAAGAACTGCAACTGCGATCCGGGTTGTCCGTGTGACTTCAACCAGGCGCCGACCACCGGACAGTGCGAGGGCATGTTCGGCATGCGGATCGACACGGGACATTTCGGCGACGTCTCACTCGACGGAGTCAGATGGGCCTGCGCCGTCTGGTGGCCCGGACGCATGGATGAGGGCGACGGCCACCTCGTTCCGATCGTCGACGAGTCGGCCGACGAAGAGCAGCGACAGGCGGTGCTGACGCTCCTCAGCGGAGAGGCCGGCGGGACGTTCTTCGAGATCGTCGCCGCGGTCTGCCCGCACAGGCGCGAGCCCGTCTTCGCCCCGATCGACTTCGAGTTCGACATCGAGAGCCGCACCGGGCGCCTCAAGGCCGGCGAGGTGATCGACACGGAGGTCGAGGCCCTGCGCGGGATCGGCTCCTCTGACCCCTACCGGATCCTCGTCAAGATCCCGGACGGCTTCGAGTACACCGGGGACAACCAGGAAGCCGAGACCGCGCTGGCGACGTCGCTCAAGGTTCGCGGGGGCGACCAGCTCGACTTCGAGCACACCAACAGCCACAGCTCGATGGCCTTCGTGAAGCACGAAGGTCAGGTGCCCGCAGCGGCTTAGCTCACGCGGAGATCGCCGCGGCCCCGCCCGCCGGACGTCGGGTGGGGCGCGGGCGTGCGCGCGTCAGACCCGCGCGCGTCCCGTTTGCCCCGAGGTGGTCTGCGTGGGATGGCCTCGAGCCTCAAGGCTCAGAGCAGCTCCCGAAGGTCATCACGGCTCATGCCGGCCGTCCTGAGGATGTTGCCGAGTGTGCCCTTCGCGAGGGGACGGTTCCCATGAACCGGTACGACCACGGTGTCTGGAAGGGTTGGATGGCGAAGCGCATGGTGGCTGCCCTTGATTCGCTTCACGTACCAGCCGCGCTGTTCGAGCGCCTTGATGACCTGTTTGCCACTGACCGCGGGATGGCCACCGCTCACGCGCCGACCGCGACACGACCGCGCTCGACCGTGGGCAGCGGGAGTCCCTCCTCGGCCATGACCTCCAAATAGAGCTCGATGGCTTCCTTCGCGTTTGCGAAGGCCTCCTCGCGGGTGTCGCCCTGGGTCGCGACGCTCGGCAGCTCGGGCACGAACACGCTGAACCCGCCTTCTGGTTCGGGGATGAGCGTGATCTCGAACTCGCGCGGGGTCTCCATGGGTTCCAGCCTACGCGCGGCTCGAGCCGCGCGTCAATCAGGCAATGCCCCAGAGCATTGCGGCTTCGCGAGCGAGCATCGTCTCGCCTGCCCAGCAACACAGACGGGCGATCAGGTCGTCGGTCGGCAGTAGCGACGCCGCGGTCAGCGACTGCTCAAACGACGTCAAACCTCTTCCGGGCGGGCGACTCGTGTGTGGGAGGCGCGCGTCAGGCCCGCGCGCGCCCCGGCGACATAGGGACTGGATGACCGCGAGGATGTCCCCACGTGCTGCACGTCCATCGAGCTGACCGCGCCGACGTCCTGGTGGAGGCCCTCGGCGCGCTGCTGGCCGAGCCCCCGCCCGATCCCTTCGCCCCCGAGGTCGTCTGCGGCGACACCGGCGCCGGCACGTCGGCCTGGAGGCGGTTGAGGATCTTCGCGCCGCTCATCCACGCCACGTTCGGCGCCGCGCCTCACCCGCACCGGCTGCGCCACCAACGCCTCCGCACGCGAGCACATCGCCTGCGACCTCGCCGACGACCTCGTCGCCCTGCTCTCCTCCCAGGCCCAGGTCGAGACCCGCACGCCGAACGGCACGCCGCTGGGCCGCGAGCGCCTGCGCCCCGGCCACGTGGCCGTCCTGGTGCGCACGCATCGCAACGCGGCGCTGATCCGCGACGCGCTGGAGGCCGTCGACATCCCGGCCGTCATCAACGGGGCGGGCAGCGTGCTGGGCACCGACGCCGCGCGCGCCTGGCTGGCCCTGCTGGAGGCCATCGAGCGCCCCAGCTCCTCCCCCCGCGCCCGGGCGGCGGCGCTGACGCCATTCCTGGGCTGGACCACCGAGCGAGTGGCCACCGCCGGCGACGACGAGTTCGAGCACCTCCACCGCCGCCTGCACCGCTGGGCGGGCGTGCTGCGCGAGCGCGGGGTGGCCTCCCTGAGCGAGACGGTCACCCGCGCCGAGGGCCTGCCCGAACGCGTCCTGGGCGCCGTGGACGGGGAGCGCGCGCTGACCGACCTGCGCCACGTCGCCCAGCTGCTGCACGCCGCCGCGACGACCGAGCAGATGGGCCCCGCTGCGCTGACCGCCTGGCTGCGCCAGCGCGTCGCCGCCGCCGGGGAGGAGACCGGCGACGAGGAGCGCAGCCGGCGCCTGGAGTCCGACGAGGAGGCCGTCCAGGTCCTGACCATCCACCGCAGCAAGGGTCTGGAGTTCCCCGTCGTCTACTTCCCCTACCTGTGGGAGCCCGGCTACATCCCCCAGCGCGACCAGCCCGTCTTCTTCCACGACCCCGACCGCGACGACGAGCGCACGATCGACGTCGGCCTCGGCGGGCCCGACTACCCCCTGCACCAGAACCTCCATGTGGCCGAGCAGCGCGGGGAGGACCTGCGCCTGGCTTACGTGGCCCTCACGCGCGCGCGCCACCAGGC
>JAUJOF010000017.1:0-14465 GCA_030447785.1 Solirubrobacteraceae bacterium | reverse complement strand
TCGTTCAGCGACATCACCGCGGGCACCCACGAGCCGCGGGTGGGAAGCGAGCCCGAGACGGCCGTGCTGGCCGACGAGCCCGAGGCCCCCGCCTCGCCCCCATCCACGCCGCCCGCCGGCGACGCGGCGTCCGCCGACGAGCAGGCCCTGCGCGCCGTGCCCTCCCTGTTGGGCGACATGCCCGTCGGCCTGCGCGTGGGGACGTTCGTGCACGAGGTGCTCGAGGCCGTGGACTTCGCCGCGCCCGACCTGGGCGCCGAGCTGACCGAGCACGTCGCCCGCGCCCAGGCCCGCCGGCGCGTCGAGGTCGGCGACGAGGACGCGGTGGTGACGGGCCTGCACGCGGTGCTCCAGACGCCGCTCGGCGATGTCCTGGGGGGCGAGCGCCTGTGCGACGTGGGCCGCGCCGACCGCCTCGACGAGCTGGTCTTCGAGCTGCCCCTGGCCGGCGGCGACGACCCCACCGGCCAGCTGACCCTGGACGCGGTCGCCGCCGTCCTGCGCGACCACCTGCCCGCCGGGGACCCGCTGACCGCCTACGCGCAGCGACTGGGCGACCCCGCGCTGCGCCAGAACGTGCGCGGCTATCTCACCGGCAGCATCGACCTGGTCGTCCGGCGCCGCGACGCCGCCGGCCACCCGACCTTCGCCATCGCCGACTACAAGACCAACTGGCTCGGTGCGTTCGGCGAGCCGCTCACGGCCTGGGATCACCGCCCGGCCGCGCTGGCCGGCGAGATGGTGCGCGGCCACTACGGCCTGCAGGCCCTGCTGTACACCGTCGCGCTGCATCGCTACCTGCGCTGGCGGGTGGCCGACTACGCGGCCGACCGCCACCTCGCCGGCGTGCTCTACCTGTTCGTGCGCGGCATGACCGGGCCCGACACCCCGACGGTCGACGGCCGGCCCTGCGGCGTCTTTGCCTGGCGCCCGTCGGGCGCGCTGGTGGAGGCCCTCAGCGACGTCTTCGATCGGGGAGGGTCGGCGTGAGCGCGCAGCCCGTCGAGGCCGATCCGCGCGACGTGCGCCGCGCGCGCCACGCGCCCGGGCTCCTGCGCGCGTTCAACGACGCGGGCGTGCTGGGCGCCGCCGATGTCCACGTGGCCTGCGCCTGGCCCAGCTGGGCGGCGAGGTCGACGACGAGGTCGTCCTGGCCGCCGCGCTGGCCGCGCGCGCGCCGCGCCTGGGCCACGTGTGCGTCGACCTGGCCACGATCCGCGAGACGGCCACGGTGGACAGCGAGCTCGACCAGGACCTCTCGGCACTGGCCTGGCCGGCGCCCGGGGCGTGGGTGCAGCGTGTCGCGGCGAGCGCGCTGTCGGCGGAGGGGGGCGACGACGCGGCGGTCCGCCCCGCTGCGCGTGGCCGGAGGGCTGCTGTACCTGGACCGCTACTGGCGCGAGGAGCAGGCGGTGGCCGCCGACGTGTCCCGGCTGGCCGCGGGGAACACCGCGGAGGTCGACGAGGCGGTGCTCGCCGACGGCCTGGCGCGCCTGTTCGTCGGCCAGACCGACAGCCGTCAGTGCCTGGCCGCGGCGCCGCGGTGCTGCGGCGCTTCTGCGTCGTGGCCGGTGGGCCGGGCACCGGCAAGACGACCCCGTCGCGCGCATCGTCGCGCTGCTGTGCGAGCAGGCCTTTGCCGCCGGGCGGCCCGAGCCGCTGGTGGCACTGGCCGCGCCGACGGGCAAGGCCGCGGCGCGCCTCGAGGAGGCCGTGCACGAGGAGGCCGCGAGCCTGCCGGTCAACGACGCGCTGCAAGAGCGGCTGGCGGGCCTGAGCGCCTCGACCCTGCACCGCCTGCTGGGCTGGCGCCCCGACAGCCACAGCCGCTTTCGCCACCACCGCACGAACCGCCTGCCGCACGACGTCGTGATCGTCGACGAGACCTCGATGGTCTCGCTGTCACTGATGGCCCGCCTGGTCGAGGCCGTGCGCTCCGAGGCGCGGCTGATCGTGATCGGCGACCCGGGCCAGCTGACCTCGATCGAGGCCGGCGCCGTGCTGGGCGACGTGGTCGGCCCCGCCACCGACGGGCTGGTGCTGAGCACGGGCATGCGCTCTCGCCTGAGCCAGGCCACCGGCCACGCCGTCGAGGCGACCGCCCCGCCGCCCGGTTCGGCGCAGATCGGCGACGGCATCGTCGTCCTGGACCGCGTGCACCGCTACGGCGGCGCCATCGCCCGGGTCGCTTAGGGTATCCGCGCCGGCGACGCCGATGGGGTGCTGGCGGCGCTGGGGGCCGGCGGGGACGGCGTGATCTGGATCCCCTCCGACATCGCCGAGCCCGGCGCCGAGGCCGACCTGGCGCCGGTCCGCCAGGAGGCCGTCCGGTCGGCCCGCGCGGTGATCGACGCCGCCCGCGGGGGACGGGCGGCCGCAGCGCTCGCCGCGCTGGCCGGCTTCCGCGTGCTCTGCGCCCACCGCCGCGGCGACCACGGCGTGGCCACCTGGATGCAGCGCATCGAGCGCTGGGTCGTCGAAGAGATCGACGGCTTCGCCGCCGAGGGCGAGTGGTACCCGGGCCGCCCGCTGCTGGTCACCGAGAACGACTACGCCCTGCGCCTGTACAACGGCGACACCGGCGTCGTCGTCGCCGGCCCCGACGGCCGCCCCACCGCCGCCTTCGAGCGCCGCGGCGAGATCGTCGAGATCCGCCCCTCCCGCCTCTCAGCCGTCGACACCGTCTACGCCATGACCGTCCACAAGAGCCAGGGCTCCCAGTTCGCCACCGCCGCCGTCCTGCTGCCCGCCCCCGACTCCCGCATCCTCACCCGCGAGCTGCTCTACACGGCCCCGCGAGCTGCTCTACACGGCCGTCACGCGGGCGCGCGAGCAGCTGGTGCTGGTGGGAAACTGAGGAGGCGGTGCGGGCCGCGGTGGAGCGGCCGATCGCGCGGGCGAGTGGGTTGCGGGGACGGTTGTGGGGGTGAGCGGCCGTACGTACGACTCGAGTTCGCGCGGAGCGGCGGCCCCGCCCAACTCGCGACGTATCATGCGGTCGTGGCGTATTGGCTGAAGGGGCAGGGACGAGCACCGATCCGCTGCCTGACGACTGGCCTCGGGCACGCCTTCTGTGGCGTACAGCCAACTTTCCGCGTCGCCCGGGCAGCCACAGGGGCGGCCGCATTGTCGTTTGGGCGATCGGATCGGGGCATGTGCTCGGAGACCGGGAGACTCGTTTCTCTGCGATCGCCGATGTCACCTCCGATCCTGAGCCGTCTGATCTTCAGCGCTGGCCCTGGACGATCGACGTCGACTTCATCACGGCCGTACGCACCACAAGTTGGGGCTGAGGCGAGCCCCGACCCGAGACGGCAATAGCGCTTGCAGCCGGACAATCCGACGGCTGGCCTGTGAGCATCGTGCCTGATGTCGCCTACTCCGGAATCCGATGTGCCACCTGCGCTCGACCCACGGTTTCTCGATCGAGTGAGGCAGGTCCAGTGGGACCACTACTACATGAGTATCGCGCGCACCGTGGCCACACGCGCGAACTGCACCGGGTCTCGTGTTGGCGCCGTGCTCGTGGCCGACAATCGGATCATCGCTACGGGATTCAACGGCACTCCCGCCGGCTTCCCCAACTGCCTCGACGGCGGATGCGTGCGCTGTCGCGATCGCGCCCTGTTCAAGGCCGGCCGCATCAAGGATATGGCGGACAAGAACCTCGCAAAGGGACCGAAACAGCTCGACATCTGCATCTGCGTACACGCAGAAGCCAACGCGCTCCTCTCTGCGGCGCGGGCTGGCACGCGGACTGATGGCGCCGTGCTGTACGCAACGCATAAGCCCTGCTTCGGGTGCCTGAAGGAGGCGATCCAGGCCGGGGTCGAGCGGGTGGTGTATCTCAACGACTACATTGCGAGTGACAAGGAGTCGTACCTGGCGCAGTACGAGCTCCTAGCGGAGCACCTTCGCAACAACGATGCCCGAAACTTCGAGCAGCTCAGCCGACAGCGGGAGGTGCTGAAGGGAACCGAGGCGACGGTCCGCGATCCGGACCTAGACCGCGACATCCAAGGCACAGAGGGAGAAGGGAGCCTGGCCGGGGGACCCTCGTAGGTCCCCGCGACGACGCCCATCGGTGGTCAGCGCTTCCGCGCGAAAAGCCGGAGTCGGAACGAGAGTTCGCGCTGGCGGTTCTCTGCCAAGGACCAGCCCTGGTCCCACGGGGCAGGGCTAAGAACCTCTAGTTGACCGAGTCGGAACTGGGCGACATCGCAGTCAAGAACGCTGTCGGCCTCGATCTCCACCCAGGGCGTTCCTCGAGGATGGCCGTTAGATCGAGAAAGGGCGCCGCTACCGACGACCCGAAGTCCGTCCGCTCCGCGGAGGCGACTGCGAATCAGAGAAGCAAGCTTCGAGCTCTGGGTGGACTTCTCAACGGCGGCCACGCTCGGAACTCTTACCCGTCTCCGCGGACGGAAAGCCGTGTGCGCCCTCACAGCCTCGTTCGGGAGCGATGAAGCGAACCCACGCCGGCTACGCCGCGTGTCTCCTCACGAACCCTTCGACTTTGCCATCGTGATTGAAGATGTCGAAGGCGCCGCTGTCGTACATCCGCACCCACATCGTCCCCAGCTTTCGGGTCGAGTAGACGTAGGGAGTCCATTTCCGGTACTCCGCTTCCGCGTTATGCGCAGGATCGAGGTTGCCCGTCGAGATGATCACGACGGTCGGATCGATCGCCCTCATCGCGTCGACGGAGTAGCCCGACTTCCGCCCGTGGTGCGAGGCCACGAGGACATTGGCGGAAAGGTCGAAGCCTGCATCGATCATGTCGTTCCACGCCTTCGACTCGACGTCGCCCGGGAGAAGAACCGAGGACCGCCCGTGATTTATGCGGAGGACGTACGACGCGTCGTTGTAGCAGTCGGCCTTGTCGCAGTCGCGGACGAGCGGAAGCGTCGGCGAGAGGATCTCGATGTCGTCGTCGACCCAAAAATGGTTCGCGTCTCCGCGAAGCGGGTTGAGCAGACTGGGAGCGTTCGGTAGGCGTCCGTCTCGCAGAGTCTGGTACTTGAGCCAATCTTCGTACGCCCCGTCGGTCTTGAACTCGCTGCGGCTCGATCGCACGCGCTGATGAGGGATGTCCCAGAAGTTCTGGGTTGGCAGCTCGCCGCTTAGGACTCGGCGGATGCCGGCCATGTGGTCGGCATCCGGATGAGACAGGACGAAGCGCCAGAGGTCATGGATGCCGTTCTCCCGACACCAGGCGATGGGATCACTGAGCCTCGCCTGCATTTGCTTGATGGCGCCCTCTCGAAGAAGACGGTCGACGGCAGACAGCGTCGCGGCCTCCCGGATATCGCTGCCGTCGTTGATATCGACCATGGAGTTGCGCCCGCTGGGCGACTCGATCACCGCGCAGGATCCGGCGCCGACGTTTAGAATGTTTACGTCCGTATGGGTAACTAGAATCATGCTCCCTGGGTTGCCATAGCCGCTCGTGCGGTCGATTACGAGGGGCAGAAACCTTACCGGCGCCGTCGGACGGATCGCTGTCCTTGCGGGCTGTGCGCCGAGGGAGACGCACTGATCCTCATGCCCGGAGGCTTCGATACGTACAGCTTTCCCGCTCGGACAGTCCCGGTGCTCGTCGTGTTCCTGCCTCCTCTCGTGTTGCTCGGGGGCGGCGTGGTGTCCGGGGCTCGCGGCGCGATCGCGTCGGGTGTCATCCTCACCGTGTTCAGTGCTCTTGCGGCACAGCTCGGGCGCGATCGAGGCAAGCGCCTCGAGCCGGAGCTCTGGCGAGAATGGGGTGGCAGCCCGACGTTGCGCCGCCTGCGCTTCAGGGATGCTCCTAATACTCGGATTGTGGAGCGCCTGCACGAGCGGATCGGGCGTGTGCTCGGCGACGCGTTGCCGACACGTGAAGAAGAGGCGAGCGCGCCGGTGGCTGCGGACGCACTGTACGACGAGGCCACGCGTCGCATCATCGGCATGACGCGCGATCGCGAGCATTTCCCTCTGCTGTTCGCCGAGAACGTGAGCTACGGAATGCGGCGCAACCTGCTAGGGCTTCGACCGATTGGGATCGCGGTCGCGTTGGCGACCGCCGTGATCGCCGCGCTCCTCATGGTGCTCGCGACGGGGACGTTCGCCGATCGCGCCGCCCGCTACGTGCCGGCGGCGACCGTGTCAGTCGCGGAGTTGATTCTGTGGATCGCCGTCGTCAATCGCCGCTGGGTCCGAGTGCCGGCGGAGGCGTATGCGGATCGTCTTGTTGAGGCCGTGGACCAACTTCCGCCGGCCGAGTAGGCACACGGTCGTTGCCCCTGCGACCACGGGGTCCAATTCGGCGTCCACTTTCAGGACATCTCAGCGCACCGCAAACTAAGAGCGCCTCCAAATAGCCATTCGCCGGGAATCCTGCGCCACCATCATGGCATCCCCTGAATATGCACGGGGAAGGCGTAGGTTGAGGAGTACATGGGCCAGTCTTAACACGTTTGAAGGTATGACCTAAGTGTACTCGACTACCGGCCTACTAGAGCTAGACGACTGCTCAAAACGTGCAACCTGCGTCGACGGGTTCTTATTCACCACCCCGCACCATCGGCCTGGTAGAAGAACACCTTCTGCTCACCAGGATAGTACCCGCCCGACCAATAAGTGAAAACCGCTATGCCGCCTTGAGGACGGTAACCCAGCTGGCATGCCGCCATCACGCGGTCTTGGAGTTCCCGTGAACTTGGTGCCATAGCAACGTCGTATTGGAAGTCCTCTTGGTCGCTCATCTAGTGGGCCTGTCCGCAAGTTCTGCGGCTTATGTGAAGGAGATGGTCTGGGCGCGGCGAAACACAGGGCGTGCCCAGGACCAGCCGGCATGTGATCGAGCTCAGCGACGAGGAGCGCGCGGAGCTTGAGCGGCGCGCGGCGACGGTCACGTTGCCCTTCCGGGTCGTGCAGCGCGCGCGCATGGTCCTCTATGCCGCCGAGGGGATGCAGGACATCGATATCGCCGCTCGGTTGGACTGCTCACCGGACAGCGTGGGGCGACGACGAGCCCGGTTCTGCGCGGAGCGCATGGAAGGTCTTGAGGATCAAGCGCGGTCGGGTCGCCCGCGCCGTTTTCCCCCCGCACGAGGTCGCCGAGGTCAAGGCGGTCGCCTGCGAGTTGCCGCGCCGCCACGATCTGGCGCTGTCGCGCTTCTCGCGCGTTGAGCTGCACCGCCTGGTCATCGAGCGCGGCGTGACCGAGGCGTCGGCGTCGACGATCTGGCGCTGGCTGCACGAGGACGCGATCAAGCCGTGGCAGGTGCGCTCGTGGATCTTCCCCCGCGACCCCGACTTCGCCGAGAAGGCCGGCCGCGCGCTGGACCTCTACGCGCGCGTTTTCGAGGGCCGCCGGCTGCGCCCCGACGAGTACGTCATCTGCGCCGACGAGAAGACCCAGCTGCAGGCGCTGGGTCGCCATCACGACACCGTGGCGCCCGGCCCGGGGCGCCCCGGCCTGGTCGAGTTTGACTACCTACGCGGCGGCACGCTGGCTTACCTGGCCGCCTGGGATGTCCACCACGCCAACCTGTTCGATCGCGTCGAGCAGACCACCGGGATCGTCCCCTTCGCCCGGCTCATCGACCAGGTCATGCAGGTCGAGCCCTACCGATCGGCGCGCACGGTGTTCTGGATCGTCGACAACGGCTCAAGCCACGCCGGCAAGACCTCGATCCAGCGGATGAGCGACGCCTACCCCAACGCGCGGCTGATCCACCTGCCCGTTCACGCCTCGTGGCTCAACCAGGCCGAGATCCTGTTCTCGATCATCCAGCGCAAGGCACTGACCCCCAACGACTTCGCCACCCTGCCCGAGCTCGCCCGCCACCTCATGGACTTCGCCCAGCACTACCGCAACGTCGCCCGCCCATTCGAGTGGACGTTCACCCGCACCGACCTGGATCGCGTCCTGGACAAGATCACCGACCGCGACCAGCCCGCGCTCGCACTCGCCGCATGAACACCGCAGAACTTGCGGACACGTCCACTAGTCAGCCTCCCACAGCGGCGCAGAGCGTGTCGAAGAAATCGGGCAGCTCGTCCTTCGCCTTCTCGGGCTCCTGGGCCGACGAATCGCTCAGAGATGGTCGCTCCGCGACTCCATGCCACGCCACTGGCCCCCCTCCTATGATATGACGATATGGATCGCTCGGAGCAAGCTTGCCAGCCGAGCGGCGCCGAAGTCTTTTCGGGATGGCCACTGCGTGCGTTGTCCCAGGAACTTGCGAAGTTAGTGGCTTCCCACCGATGTCGAGACCCGGACTCGAACCGGGGATGCCATGATTGTCAGTCGCAGCCAAGAACGCCTCTAATGGGGCCAAAACCCCTGCGTACACGGGCGTTTTCGTAACCGTTCGGTCGGTTAGGGGGACGTAACCCGGCGGCAGCGAATGTGGGAGTGTGGAGCGCGAGGAGGCCGAGGCGATCTATGACCAGGGCCGCGAGGCGGTTGTCGCCGTGTTGCTGCGGATGGACGAGCAGATTCAGCGCTTGGAGAAGCGCGTTGGCCAGCAGGACGAGCGGATCGCTCAGCTCGAGCGTCGGCTGAGACAGCAGTTCGCGCAACGGTCTCGTGCTGCAGGGCTCATCACACGCCGTCCTGCTGTTCGGTTCGGTCGCCCCATCCATCGACGTCGATGACGCGCGTCAGCTGGCGTCGCTTCTGGTCGAGCAGTTCGATGAGGCTGGAGATCCCGCTGAGTTGCGCGATCTCCTGGCCGCCGTGGCAGGCGAAGGGTTCGAAGGGCTCCCGTGGGAGCAGGGGTACGAAGTCGCGGAACAGGTTCACGCAGTCCTGGACGTGCCTGGCGAGAGCGATGTGGACGTTGAACGCGTCCTGGCTGGTCTCGGCGTGCACGTAGCGGCGATCCAACTGAACGACGACCGGATTCGCGGTGTTGGCGTGGCAGGGCCTCAGCACCACCCGGCAGTGTTCGTAAACGAAAGCCACCCACGAAACGCGACCCACGAGGGTGGGCGCTTTAGGTTGGCTCATGAGTTCTGCCACCTGATCATCGATCGGAGAGTTGGGCAGCGGCTCGCGGTAGCTAGCGGCCCATGGGCGCCAGTTGAGGCTGAGCAGCGAGCTAACGCTTTCGCCGCGTACTTCTTGATGCCACCAGATCGCATGCAGGCAGCAATCGCCGGACTCGGCAGGCCATTGGAAACGGACGAGGGCGTTGCGGCCATCGCAGATATGTTCGGGACGAGCCAGAGCGCGACGCTCGAGCATCTCCACAACTTGGGCCGGCTTGACGAGTTCGAACGCGACAAGGTTCGCGGGACGGGGCTCGACAGCCGCTGGCGCGGCCGCGAGTTCGAGATCTCTGGTTAGTACGCCCACGGCGTTCCGACCCAGGACTCGGTGCCCGACGTCGTCGAGACCTACCCGGCCGCCTCGAGGAGTTCATGCCAGCTGACGGCGAACGGCTCGCCGAAGAGCTCGCCACCAAGACCAGCGGCGGCGATGTCGAGCAGCGGCAACCACTCCGGTTCGTCCTCGCGGCGCTCGACAGGGCAGCACAGGTAGACCGCGCCACGGGGCTCTGGGTATCCAAGTCGACAGAGCTCGTCCCTCGACTGGACGAACCATGGACCGCGGCGCGCCCAAAGCGTCGGGACGACATTTCCGCCGTGGAGGACGAGGTCGGGCGCGCGGAGGATTTCGGCATCGGCGGCGACGGCGCCTCTACGGTCGCCGGCACGGACGTTGTAGAGCCCGCATTCCTTGATCCATTCGGCGTGGCTTCGGTTCCGGACGAACCCGCAGAGCACAAGCGCGTCCGAGGGTGGGACCGCCAGCGCAGGCAAACGACGGTCGGAGCGCCTTGCGATTGGCGGAAGGCGATGGATCATCGTCGACCAGAATCGGCTTCGCTCGTGCTGCGTAGCGCGGTCGGCCACGTGGTCGATCACGTCCGCCAAGAAGCGTTCCAGTTGGGCCACGCCGGTCGGCCCGTTGGCGTCGGGTCGAAGGACGAACGCTCCCAACCCCGGCAAGACCTCGTGGTACTGAGTGAACGGCTCGCGTTGCTCGTCCCCTGGATACAAGACGTACGCGCCCGCCGAGCGACGGATGGCATCGCGGTAGGCGTGCATCTTGAGCAGGTCCTCGCGCTTGCTGCGTGCGAGCCGCTCGACCTCCTCGGCCTGGGCGGCCCACACGGCGTCATCGGCCGAGGGGGGTGAGAACTGGTCGTCGGCAAACTCGACTCGGTACTTCGCATCGAAGTGAAGCCAGATTGTGAGGTCATCTGCCGACACGTCGCCCATCGAGTCGTCGGGCCGAACGCGCATTGAGCAATCCGGCCGCATTGTGCGCGACCAGCTCGCGTCCGGGAGGGCGGAAGCCAGGAACTCCCGGTTGAAGTAGAGCTCGACCTGCATGGTTCGGCCGCGCGCGGTGGTCGACCACCGCAACCGACTGGCAGCGCCACGTCGGAACGCCATGCTCAGCTCGTCGCTCGACAGCTGCAGTACCGAGACCGAGATGTCTGTACCACACACTCGGCCCACGCTGCGTGCGAGTTGGAGGAACGCCCAGTACTCGTAGAGCGTTGCGATGTTGCGCTGGCTCGCCCCGAAAACGTCGTCGAGATCCCAGTCGAGGGCCAAGCGGGAGCCAACCTCGGTGAGCACGAACGTCCGCAGAAGTTCGCGGTAGCCGGCGCGCTTCTGCAGGACCTGGTTGCCGCTCGGGAACGAGCGCAGCCGCCCAACCTCGCGAAACATCGGCGAGCTGCGTGTGCGGTCGATGAGCTCAATGACCTCAAGCGCCGCGTCGATGCCCCGCGAGACCGGTCCGGCCCGTCGGCTCTGGGCCGTGAGGATGTCGAGGACGCGGTGGGCGATTTCGCGCCAACGCTCGAGCGCAAACAGCACGAAGCGATTCGCTTCAGTGTCGAGCGTCTCCTCGGTCCGCGTTGCACTCACGCTCGCCGGCAAGCTGGGGATCGGGTACCCGACCGGCGCCCGGACCCGTGGGCCCGGCCGGCTGAGCGCTCGGATGTTTCGCGACCCACCGCGCAGCGGCGCGCCGGGCTGCCGAAACTCCTCCTCGTCGATCCACGCTCGATGTGGCCGGTGGAGAACGAGCGCAAGGTCGCGCTCACCGGACGCCATGAGACGCGCGTGGAGGAATGCGAATTGCTGGTAGAGCAACTGCGGCCGTGTCGCAGCATCGTGCTCGAGGGCGACAGCCGCGGGGGCGAACCCCTGGAGTATCGCTTCGGTCGCTACTTCCGCGATGTCGTCCAGCATCCGGCGGTACTCGTGCTCAGCGTCGAGCTTTCGTGGACGGACATTCAGGGTCACTATGCCCATACCATCCGCTGCGCGGACCGCGATTCGGACACGACCTACGTGCTGTCTTGGCTGGAGCCTGCCGTGCGTCTGGGATGCGTCATCGAAGCTGAACAGCTCGCCGGCAGGCTCGAGCGAGACTCGCTCGGCGCCCTCGATCCGAAACACGTACGTGCCGTCCTCCTCGACGGCGATGCGATTGTCGTCGCGCTCGAGGTAGTGCTCGCGGTTAGGAAGGGTGGCGACCGTAAGCGTGCCAAGCGGGTCACCGCTGGCGTCCCGGATCAGAGCGTCGACGGAGCCCACGTCACTCGGTGAAGCTCACGAACTGCGCTTCGGCGAGCACCTCAAGCATGCGATCCAGCTTCGCGGCGCTGAGCGGCATTCGTGGCGCTTGATCGTCAGGTACGCCTTGCGCGAACTCACGCAGCGCTCGAAGCGGTTTCTCGACGCGTGATCTCGTTCCGTGCATCTTCGGGAGCAACTTCGTGAGCACAATCGAATCAATGACATCCCAACGGTCGGCGACGCCCATCGCGCCGAGGACGGAGGCGTACCGCAGAGACTCGTAGAAAACACGGTGGCCGAAGTCGCTGCCGGACGGGCTCAGGAGCCCGTGGAGTTCCTGGAGATCGGCCACGAGCGCGTCGCGCTCCGGATGCGGATGCTGATGCTGCCATGCGTCGTCGGCGGCGACGTAAGCGAACAATCGGGTGGTATCCGCATCTGCTGGGGCGGTCGGGAACGGCTTCCGAAGGGTCGGGTCGAGCTCATCCGCCGCAGTCCGGAACTCGAATGTGAACGCGCGGTCGAGCACCTTCGGCGAGAACAGATATGTCGTCTCGTCCACGTTCACAGTGCCCACGACGAAGAGGTTGCGAGGAAGTGGGAGGCGCTGCGCGCTTCCCGTCGCCAGCCAACGGCCATCCCGATGATGCAGCTCCGGCAGGACCGGGTCGCCCGACTCCACACCTGACAGGAAGTCCGCGAAGTAGCGTTCGACGTGCGCGAGGTTCATCTCGTCGAGGAGCAGGAGGTAGGGTGCGTCGGGCTCCCTTGAGGCGCGCAGCATGAACTCGAGCGGCCCAGGGACAGCCCACACCTCGCCATCGGCCGAGGAACGCAAGGCATCCGGGTAACCGAAGAGGTACTCGGGACCGGTCCAGTCAGGACGGACCGGGACCGACAAGTACCGTGGTCGGCCACGGGCGTCGGCGCCGAACCACTCGCCCAGGCCCTTGGCAAGCTGGGTCTTTCCCGACCCGGATTGCCCGGTGAGGATCGCGAACGGCTTCGCGAGCATCGCGGCGACGAACGCGATCACGTCGCTGGATCTGAAGCGGAGGCCGGCGGCCTCGACGGCCTCGAGGAACGCGTTCCCGACTGCTGCGACAGCAGCCGGCGAGCTTGTGACCGGTGATGTGCCGCGATCCATGAACTCCTCCAACAAGGGTGATCCGGCGACCGGCGCCAGCAGGCCGATACCGTGAGCGATCGCGCTTCGGCGTAGCCCTTCGGTCGCCCAGATGCTGAGGCGATCATCGGGTCGGAGTGACACATCGGCGACCGAGCCGAGCCGCTCGAAGCGCAGCTTCCACGGGTACGACGCCTCGCCGGTGATCTCATCCGGCATCACAAGTTGATCGGTCCGCTCCGGCGTTGTGACGACGCGTCCGACAACCACCTCGCGAAGACGCTGTTGTTGCCAAGTCGGTGGATCGACCCGCGGTGAGCCACCGGTGAATCCGCGCCCGAAGGCGACGAGGTCGCCAGGTCGGAGAGCCTCGAGACCCGTCGGAGATTCCTTCCAGCCCCACCAGCCGTCCGCGCCTCCAGTCTCGAAGTTCGTGTTGTCGCCTTGGTCGACGTAGATCATCAATGCGTGCGGCGATTGTGTTGTCGGCGTCGGCTCGTCAAACGACAGTCGCCCGCTGACGAGTAGCGAGCCGTAGGCTCGTAGGAGGGCGGACACGTTGTCGGAGACGTCAGACTCCGCCAGGTCGTCGATCTCGAACGGGCGGTGGATGACGGTCGACTCGACGTAGTCGCGGCCGAGCTGCGATCGCCCGAGCTCGTATGCCGAGCTGGGGGCGAAGCCGGCGGCCTCTAGGTCTTGAAGATGCTCTCGCAGCATCTCCGCACGGCGATGGAGCTCCTGGACGGCTTGGCGCCGCCCAAGCGCTTCTTTCAGATCGGTCACGCCCTGAGCGATGGTGACCTCAACTGCTTGCATGTCCTCTCGGAACAGCAGGACTGGATAGACGCCGTGCTGCGTGCTGTCCGTGACCGACGGATGGAGCACCGCGATCCACGGAACGCTGGCCCAGTTCCCTCTTCCGACCGACGGCCGAACTTCCGCACCTGCCAGCTGCGTGGGCAGCAGGCTCTCAATGAGGGTCGCGCACGCGTGCAGGGCCTCGAAGGCCGGGTGATCGTGGCTGAACGCTGCGCTGCGTGCCTCTATGAACAGGCGCATGAATCGCGCAAGCGCGACCCCAAGCTCGTCCGTGCTGCCGTCCACGTCTACGACGTCGAACCCTAGTGCTCGTGCCTTGGCGATCGTGTCGCGTCCACCGCTGAAGTCGCCCGTACGAAGGGGTCCGGCGTCGGGGAGCTGATAGCCGTGGGCAGCCGCAAGTAGGGCCTTCGACGGATACGTGGCGCCGTCGTGCGCGATGCGGAAGCGACGGGACGGCTGGAAGCCGTACTTCTGGAGGAACGCCGCTTCGCCGACGCGATTAGCTTCGGCCATCGCGTCGAGCACCGCCGAGTGCTCCGTGAGATCGCGAAAAGCCACGACCTGAACCCTATGCCGAGCGCGTACGAGCCGCAGCAAACGGCTTGTCATTGGGGCTCCGGTCCATGGGAGGCCGCTCGTCTCCATCCGCGGGGTTCGTGCACCGCCGTCGCGTCGAGAGATAGGCGGAGACCGGCCGGTCCGCCCCCTCTCGCCTCGCTTTCGCTCGTCGTCGCGGTGCCCCCACCCACAACCGGGGGGGGTCTGGGGGTGAGCAGAGCCGGGCGGTAACCGGGAGGGGCCGGGGGGGGCGGGACAGCCGTGGCGGGGCAGGGCAAGATGACGTAAACGTAGAACGGGAGGAGGGGACCGAACCGCTGGCTAGAGAGTAGCAGTGGGCTGGACGTGGGAGGCGCATGAGAGTCGT
>JAUJOF010000016.1 GCA_030447785.1 Solirubrobacteraceae bacterium | reverse complement strand
GCCCGTCAGTGCGTCGCGCAGGTCATGCAGGGATCGAAGCTGCGGATGGTGCGCAGCACATCGATGCAGCGTTCGCGATTCGCCGTGCTGAGCAGTGGTGTCCCGATGACGGCCGCCTCGCAGGGCCCCGGCTTGCCGGAGTCGTCGCGGGGGGACATGTTGAACGTCGAGGGGCCGACGATCTGGTAGCTCTGGATCACCTGACCGTCGAGCGTCACGTGGTGGCTGAGGTAGCCGCGGTTGCCCCCCATAGCCCGGTCGCCTGACGACCGTCCTTCGGGACCTTGTAGTGCGTGGAGACGCCGGCGTCGGGACCGCCCCTGCGCAGAAGGTCCAGGGCGATCACCTGATTCTCGTATGCGACCAGAGCCGAGAAGGCGAGCGCGTACGCCTGGGCGCGGTTGCGCTCGAGCGCGCCCCAACGCTCCGGGATCCGCCACTCGATCTCGGTTGCGGGCAGCGCCGCCTGGGGTATCGCCAGCCGGAGGCTGTGGCCGGTCGGCTCGATGAAGCTGCGGTGCGGCACCTTGTCGGCGATCGCAGTCGCCCACAGGCGCGCGTAGGCCCCGGTCTCCATCGGCTCGCGGTCCCAGCGCGCAGCGGTCGACCACGAGTACTTTCGCGACGGGTCGGCCTCTCCGGGCTGAGGGATCGTCTCCTTGTTAGAGGGATGGCGGGCCGAAAGCCGGTTGGGACCCGCGCCGTTTCCGGACCCCCGCCCGTCCGGAGCCCCAGTCCTCATAGAAGGAGTGGCCCACGAACTCCTCGACGCCCGTGTTGATCCTGCGAGCATCGCTGGTGCGCACCCTGCCGTCGACGATCGCGCCCGGCGTGGACCAGCGCCGCTCGGCCCAGGAGGAGGCGGCCTCGAACGTCCCGTCGTAGGCGAAGGGGTCATCCCACAGGCCGAGGTCGATGAAGTTCGCTCGCCCCCGGCCGACCTCGCGAAAGCGCGGGTCGGCCTCGAAGAAGTCGACGATGTCGTCCCAGACCGCCACCACCTTCTGCGAGTAGTCGAAGAACTCGGCCACCCTGAAGAACATCAGCTGGAGATCCGACGCGTTGATATGGGCGCTGAGGCCACCCGGGACGATCGTCTGAGGGTGCGGGTACTTTCCACCGAGCAACACGTAGGCCTCGCGCGCGCGGCGGCTCATCCCGAGCGCCTCGGTGTAGAGCTTGCCGCTGAACCGGGTCATGGCGGTCATGATGTCGGCGATCAGCGCGAAGCCGTGCGTGGCCCGGCCCGGGGCCGGGGTCTGCAGCGCGCGCTCCCACAGCTCGGGGTTGGTCTCGCGCACCACCGGCTCGGAGTAGTCCGGGCCGACGCGGGTGAACAGGTGGGTCGGGCGGTCGTACAGGTCTTCGACCGCGACCATCAGGTTGCGCCCGACGATGCCCATCGGCGGCGGCTGTACCCCGAAAGCCATCTCCAGGGCCAGCGCCGATGCCGTGGAGTGCACCCCACCGCAGACCCCGCAGGCACGGCTCGAGACGAAGATCGCGTCGCGCGGGTCGCGCCCTCCAGGATCACCTCATAGCCGCGAAACAGCGTCGCGAGGGCGTGGGCGTCGAGCACCTGGCCGCCCTCGATATCGACCGCCGTCTGGAAGGACAGCGCCCGCGCCACTCGCGTGACCGGATTGAAGTCCACCCGCCGGGCGCCGGTCGTGGGCACAGCTGACATCTAGATCTCCTCCCGCGACCTGATCCGCTCGCCCAGCACGTCGACGTGCCGGGTGTGATCAACGCCCTTCTGGGTCAGGATGTCACGGCTTTGGGGCAGCGGCTGCTTCTTGTTGCGCGCGGCGTGGTTGACCGACCCGCGGTACTGCAGCTTCTTGTAGAAGTAGGCGTTCACCTTGTCGACCGGATCGCGCTTGCCCTTCGCACGCCCCCAGCCGGTCGGGACGTTCTCGGCGTTGTCCCACATCGGCTCGCGGTTGCCGCTCTTCATCGACATCCGGCGCAAGCGGCGAATCCCGCCACCGTAGACCTTGGAGATGCCGCCGGAGATCGCCGAGCCCGGAGGCGCCTTGTAGAAGGGGCTGTACTTGTCCGGAAAGCCCGGCATCGTGCAGCCGATGCACGCGCCGCCGGCGACCATGCAGCCACCCATGTGGTTGACCGCGCCGCGCTCGACGATGTTGCACTGCACAACCGGTCCCCAGCAGCCGATCTCCACCAGGCACTCGGTGTCGCCCGGCTCCTCGGCGAACACCCCCTCCTCGTAGTAGCCCGCCTTCGGGCAGTGACGGTGCACCGTCTGCTCGAACTGCCACGCGGGACGGCCGAGCTCGTCGAAGTCGGGCAGCGGCGCGATGCCCTCGAGGTACTGGAGCAGCTCGGCGAGCGCCTCGGTGAAGTTGTCGCCGACCGGGGCACAGCCCGGGACGTTGACCACCGGCACGCCGCGAGCGGAGCGGTAGTCCACTCCAAGGTAGTCCATCAGGCCCATCGAGCCGGTGATGTTGCCGGCCGCCGCGGGGATTCCCCCAGGTCGCGCACGTGCCGATCGCGACCGACGCCGCGGCGCCGGGAGCCAGCGCCCAGATCCAGTCGCTGGTCCGAAGCGGCTGCTCTGACGCCCGCGCCGAAGGCAGCGAGCGCGGCCAGTCCGAACCGACGCCGAGACCCGCAAACTGGCCCGCGCGCTCGAGGCTCTGGTCGTCGGGGATGGAGCCCTCGACCACCATCACGTACGGCGCACCGAGCGTACCTTCGGCCGCCTGGCGGTAGGGCTCCACGAAGTCCTGGCCGGAGTCATCGGCGAGCATCGGGTGGTGGAGCACCACCTGCGGCAGGGCGGGGATCCTGCCCAGCACCATGTCCTCCACCGACGGGGTGATCGCACCCAGCGTGGACACCGAGCAGCCGTCGCAGCTCATCCCCGCGAGCCAGAAGACGTGTACGACGCCCGTGGACTGGCCCCCCGGGCCCCACCGATGCCGCTTCCAAGTCGAGGCGCTGCCTCTCGAGCCATCCGCTTCCTCCTCCCCACGACGCCGCTAAGTGCGCCGCTACCCTACTGGTCAGACCGCCAGCCCGGTAGGTGTACCATACACATAGCGGGGAGGCAAAGGGGAGAATTGGCATGCACGGAGACTTCGTAGGCTACGCTCATAGCCCGGTTTCGAACGGGCGGCCAGTGGCCGCCGGGAGGATCATCTAGATATGTGCCTCGGCATTCCCGGCCAGATCGTCGAGCTGGTCGACTTTCATCATCACATCGCGAAGGCCGAGGTCTCCGGCGTACGGCGCAACGTGAACATCGGTCTGCTCACCGAGGGTCCCGACGCCGTGGGCGTGGGCGATTGGGTGCTGATCCACGTCGGCTTTGCGATGTCGAAGATCGACGAGGAGGAGGCGCGGTCCACGCGCGAGTTCCTCATCTCTCTCGGAGAGCCCTTCGAGGCCGAGCTCGACGAGCTGGAGCAGAGCTCGATCGAATGAGCGCCCCGCCGGCCACGAGCGACCGCGCCATCGCCGGCCAGGACCGTCTCGCCTCGAGTGTCACCGACCGCGAGCGCGCGCTGGCGGTCTTCTTCGAGCACGAGCAGGCACAGCTCGCGCGCGCCTGCCATGAGCTGGCGCGGCCTTCGCGCGCGGCGGCACGCTCGTCGCCTTCGGCACCGGCGCCGCCGCCACCGACGCGGCCCACGTCGCGGTCGAGTTCATGCACCCCGTGATAGTGGGCAAGCGGGCGCTGCCGGCGCTCGCGCTCACCAATGACGCCACCGGCGCGGCACGCGGCAGCCGGCTGGCGGGCGCGGGCGACATCGCCATTGCGATCGCGCACGGACCGCCGGACCCGGCGGTCGAGCGCTTCCTCGACGGCGCGCGCGGGCGCGGAGCGGTCACGGTCGCCTTCGGGGCCGCCGGCTCGATGCCCACGGCCGACCACGGCTTCCCGGTGGCCAGCGAGGATCCCGAGATCGTGCAGGAGGTGCACGAGACCGCCTACCACGTTCTGTGGGAGCTCGTGCACGTGTTCTTCGAGCAGCCGGGGCTGCTCGACGAGGCGTGCATCACCTGCGGCGACGTGGCCGTGGAGGCCACCGTGGCGGCCGTGCGCGGTGCGACGGCGATCGTCGAGCGCGACGGCGCGCGCGAGGAGGTTGCCGTCGAGCTCGTCGAGGATGTCCGCGAGGGGGACGTGCTGCTCTGCCACGCCGGCGTCGCGCTCGAGCGGCTGGCCGCGGGTGAGGGCGAGGCGCAGGGCGACGACCCGAGCGGCTTTCTCTACCCCTTCATGTCCTCCGCTGCGCCGGCGGACCTCGACGCGGTGCTCGCAGACGTGGGCGCGTCGAGCGTACGGAAGGCGCGCGACGCGATCGAGCTGCGGGGCAGCATCGACCTCGACGCCGTCCGTGCGTGCGCCGCGGCGGTGCGCGAGCGTCTTGACCGCGGCGGCCGGCTGATCGCGTTCGGCAACGGCGGCTCCTCGACCGACGCCCAGGATCTCGCCTCGGACGCGCTGGCGCGCGGCTGGCCGGCGCTGGCGCTGAACGACGACGTGGCGACGATAACCGCGGTGGGCAACGACGTCGGCTTTCAGAACGTCTTCTCGCGCCAGCTGATCCCGCTCGCGCGGCCCGCCGACGTGGCGGTCGCGATCACCACCAGCGGCTCGTCGGCGAACGCGCTTGCGGGTCTGGAGGAGGCTCACCGGCGGACGCTGCTCACGATCGGAATCGCCGGCTACGACGGCGGCCGGCTGGCCGAGCTCGACTGGCTTGACCACCTGTTCGTGGTGGGCAGCGACTACATCCCGCGCCTGCAGGAGGCGCACGCGACCATCTATCACCTGATTCTCGAAGCGATTGGAGAGGCACCATGAGCATGCGATTCGTCGACGAGTACCGCTCCGGAGAGGTGGCCAAGCGCCTCGCCGCGGAGATCGAGGAGCTGGCCGAGCCCGGCCGCCACTACAAGGTGATGGAGGTATGCGGCGGGCACACGCACTCGATCTACCAGCACGGTGTGGAGGACCTCCTGCCGCCGGAGGTGGAGCTGGTGCACGGTCCCGGCTGCCCGGTGTGCGTGATCCCGATGGGGCGCCAGGACGACGCGATCGCGATCGCCGAGCGACCGGAGGTGATCTTCACCACCTTCGGGGACATGATGCGGGTGCCGGCGTCGAACGGGTCGCTGCTGGACGCCAAGTCGCGTGGCGCCGACGTGCGGATGGTGTACTCGCCGCTCGACGCGCTCAAGATCGCGCGGGACAACCCCGACCGCCAGGTGGTGTTCTTCGCTATCGGCTTCGAGACCACGACGCCCTCGACCGCAATCACGCTGCTGCGCGCCGCGCGGAGGGATCCGCAACTTCTCCCTGTTCGCCAACCACGTGACGATCATCCCGGCGATCCGCGCGATTCTCGACTCGCCCGACCTTCGTCTGGACGGCTTCATCGGCCCCGGCCACGTGGCCACCGTGATCGGCACGCGCCCGTTCCGGTTCATCGCGCGAGACTGGCAGCGCCCGGTGGTGGTGTCGGGCTTCGAGCCGCTCGACGTGCTCCAGGGCGTGCACATGGTGCTCTCCCAGTTGCGCGATGGACGCTACGAGATCGAGAACCAGTACAGCCGCGTGGTCCGCGACGCCGGCAATCCGGCGGCGATGAAGGCGATCGGCGAGACGATGGAGCTGCGCACCACCTTCGAGTGGCGCGGGCTTGGCTTCATCTCCCAGAGCGCGCTGAAGCTGCGGCCGGAGTTCGCCGACTGGGATGCCGAGGTGCTCTACGAGGTGCCCGGCGTGCGGGTGGCCGACCCCAAGGCGTGCCAGTGCGGCGAGGTGCTCAAGGGCGTGATCAAGCCCTGGGAGTGCAAGGTCTTCGGCACCGCTTGTACGCCGGAGCATCCGATCGGCACCTGCATGGTCTCCAGCGAGGGGCGTGCGCCGCGTACTACAACTACGGCCGCCACGCCGGCAGGCGGCGGCGCGAGGAGGCGCCTGTCCCCGCGTGAGCGACCGGCCGGCGCGCACCGAGGAGGAGGTGCTCGACGCGATCGAGCGCCGCCGCCGGCGCCCGGTGCGCAAGCTGCTCGACGACCGGATCACGCTGTCCCACGGGGCCGGGGGCAAGGCGAGCCGCACCCTCGTCGAGGCGCTCTTCCTTGCCGAGCTGCGCAACCCGCTGCTCGAGGCGCTTGGCGACAGCGCGGTCTTCCAAGCGAGCTCAAACGGCGCCGCCGGACCCCGCCTCGCGTTCTCGACGGACTCCTCCGTCGTGAAGCCGCTGTTCTTCCCCGGCGGGAACATCGGGGAGCTGGCCGTGAACGGGACCGTCAACGACATCGCGATGTCCGGCGCCCGGCCGCTGGTGCTGTCGGCGGGGTTCATCCTCGAGGAGGGCTTCCCGTTGCGGACCTCCAGCGGGTGGTCGCCTCGATGGCCGCCGCTGCCCGCGTGGCAGGCGTGGCGGTCGTGACCGGGGACACCAAGGTCGTAGAGCGCGGCAAGGCAGATGGCATGTACATCAACACCGCCGGGATAGGGTGATGGAGCGCGACCTCGACCTCTCCCCCCCGCTGTGCGCGCCGCGACCGCGTGCTCGTGGAACCATCGGCGACCACGGCGGCGATGGTCGCGCGCGACCGCTCGTCGTCGGGAGAACCATCGGCGACCACGGCACCGCCGTCCTGATTGCGCGCGGCGACCTCGCGCGACGAGGTCGACCTCGAGCTCGCCCTCGACCGCCCCGACTGGCCGAGATCACCGCCGTCCTACTCGACGCCGTCGGCGACGACGTGCCGCCGACACCGCCCTGCGCGACCCCACCCGTGGCCGGACGCCGCGATCGTCGCGACCGCGCTCGCCGAGCTCGCCCTCGAGACGGAGCTCAGCATCATGATCGACGAGCCCTCGCTGCCGATCGCGCCCGATCCGTGCACGGCGCCTGCGAGATCCTCGGCCTCTATCCCCTGTACATCGCCAACGAGGGCAAGCTCGCCGCGATCGTCGCCCCCGAGGCCGCCGAAACGGCCCTTGCCGCGCTGCGTTCCCATCCCCTCGGCCGGGACGCCGCGATCGTCGCCGAGGTCCGCGAAGAACCGCCCGGCCTCGTGCTGCTGCGCACCGGGATCGGCGGCAGCCGCGTGGTCGACATGCTGGCCGGGGACCCGCTGCCGCGGATCTGCTGAGCCCGTGGCCGCCGGGCGCAGGCGCTCGAGCGGACGCTCGAGCTGGCCCGGCTGGCCGACCGCCTCGGCTATCACCGCTTCTGGGTGGCCGAGCACCACGGCACGCCGATGCTCGCCGGCGCGGCGCCCGAGGCGGTGATCGGTCCCATCGCCGCGACCACCGCCACGATCCGCGTGGGCAGCGGCGGTGTGATGCTGCACCACTACAGCCCGCGCAAGGTCGCGGAGACCTTCAGCGTGCTGGGTGGGCTGTTCCCCGGCCGGATCGACCTGGGCCTCGGCCGCGGCGCCGACGCCGACGCGGTCACCACCCACGCGCTGCAGCGCGATCGGCGCGTGCCCGATCCCCGGGACTATCCCGACCAGCTCGCGGAGGTGGTGGCCTACCTCGAGGATCGCCCGCCGCCCGACCGGCGCTTCGCGAGCCTCGCGGCGTTGCCCGGCCTCCCCGGCCGGCCGCAGCCGTGGCTGCTGGGCTCGTCGCTGGAGAGCGCGATCTGGGCCGGACAGCTCGGCCTGCCCTACGCTTTCGGCGATTTCATCAACCCGGCGGGCGCCGAGATCGCCCACCTCTACCGCGAGAGCTTCGCGGGCTCGCAGCGCCTGGCCTCCCCGCTGGTCGCCGTCTGCGTCGCGGCCGTCTGCGCCGACACCGACGAGCACGCCCAGCGGCTGGCCTCGAGCGCCCGGCAGTGCGCGCGGATGGCCCACCGCGGGACGCCGATCCCCGTGCCGCCGGTCGAGCGGGCGCTCCGCGAGCTGGAGGAGGGCGAGGAGCCCGCCGGGCTCCCGGCGCGGCGGATGGTGCTCGGCTCTCCCGCGACCGTGTGTGCCGGCCTGGAGGCGGTGGCGGGCGAGTACGGCGCACGCGAGGTGATCATCGTGACGGTCACCCATTCGCACGCCGACCGCAAACGCAGCTACGAGCTGATCGCCGACGCGTTCGGGGGGGTGCGACCCGGCGAGCCGGTGGCGGAGGAAGAGAACTGGGCCACCCCGCCATGCGCGAACTCGCGACTTGCCTGACAATGCAGGAATGGCTGACCTGATCCGCGAAGTCGAGCAGCGCGCGGCCGCTCCGCCGGGGGTCCCCGCAACGGACGGGCAGGCGGAGCTGCGCCGACACATCAGGGAGTTGGGGAGGCTGCTCGGCCGGACCCTGGTCCGCCAGGAGGGCGCGGACCTGCTCGAGCTGTTCGAGCGGGTCCGGGACCTGGTGGGCACCGACCGCGAGGAGGCCGCCGCGGTGCTCGGCGCGGTCGACCCGGGTACCGCGACACGGCTCGTGCGCGCGTTCACCGCCTACTTCCACCTGGTCAACATCGCCGAGCAGGTCCACCGCAGCCGCGAGCTGGCGGCCATCCGCCTCCGGCGCGGCGCCTGGCTCTCCCAGGCGGTCGAGCGCATAGGCGAGGCGGGCCTCTCCACGAGCGTCCTCGAGGCCGAGGTCGCCCGGCTCGCGGTGCGCCCGGTGTTCACCGCCCACCCCACGGAGGCCGCTCGGCGCAGCGTGCTCTCCAAGCTTCGCCGGGTGGCCGGGCTGCTCGAGGAGTCCGACCGCGTCCTCGGCGCCGACGGCGTACCCACCGATCCGGTCTGGGGCCGGCGGATCGAGCAGCGCCTCGAGGAGCTGATCGACCTGCTGTGGCAGACCGACGAGATTCGCATCGTCCGCCCCGATGTCCTCGACGAGGCCCGCAACGCGGTCTACTACTTCGACGGGCTGCATCGCGATGCCGTCCCCCACGTGCTCGAGTCGCTGGCCGAGGAGCTCGCCCAGCTGGGGATCGAGCTGTCGCTCGACGCGCGCCCGCTGGTGTTCGGCAGCTGGATCGGCGGAGACCGCGACGGGAACCCCAACGTCGGCCCCGAGGCGATCCTGAGGGTGCTGGCCCTCCAGCACGAGCACGCCATCCGCGACGCCATCGCACTGGTCGACGAGCTGCGCGAGGACCTCTCCTCGTCGGCGCGCATGGGCGGTGCCACCCCCGAGCTCGAGGCGTCGCTCGCCCTCGACCTGGATCGCCTGCCCGATATGGACCCCCGCTACCGGCGTCTCAACGCGGAGGAGCCCTACCGGCTGAAGCTCACCTGCATCCGGCACAAGCTGGCCAACACCCGCAGCCGCCTGGCCGACTCGCGCCCGCACGACGAAGGGCGGGACTACCGCAGCGCGGGAGATCTGCTCGCCGACCTCGCCCTGCTGCGCGAGTCGCTGCTGGCCCACCGGGGCGAGCTGATCGCACGCGGCCGACTCGAGAACGTCATGCGCACCATCGCCGCCTTCGGCCTGCACCTCGCGACGCTCGACGTGCGCGAGCACGCGGACGCCCACCACGACGCGCTCGCCCAGCTCTTCGACCGCTTGGGCGAGCAGGGGCCGCGCTACGGGGAGCTCGGGCCCGAGGAGCGGCGGTCGCTGCTGGCCCGGGAGCTGGGCTCCTACCGCCCGCTCGCGGGCAGCACGCCGCCCCTCGACGAGGCCGGCGCCCGCACCTTCGCGACCTTCACCGCGATCCGCGAGGCGCAGGAGCGCTATGGCCTCGAGGTGATCGAGTCGTACATCGTCTCGATGTGCCGCGGGGCGGACGATGTCTTCGCCGCGGCGGTGCTCGCCCGCGAGGCCGGTCTGGTCGACGTCCACGGGGGCCAGGCCCACCTGGGCTTCGTACCGCTGCTGGAGACGGTGGAGGAGCTGCGCCAGGCCGACGGGATGCTGGCGGAGATGCTCGACGACCCGTGCTACCGCCGCCTGGTCCACCTGCGCGGCGACGTTCAGGAGGTGATGCTCGGCTACTCGGACTCCAACAAGACGGCCGGCGTCCTCACGAGCCAGTGGGAGATCTACCGCGCCCAGCTGCGCCTACGCGACGTGGCCCAGCGACACGGGGTTCGCCTGCGGCTCTTCCACGGCCGGGGGGGCAGCGTTGGGCGCGGCGGCGGACCGACCCACGAGGCGATCCTCGCCCAGCCGTCGGGCACGCTCGACGGGGAGATCAAGCTCACCGAGCAGGGCGAGGTCATCTCCGACAAGTACCTGCTTCCGAGCCTGGCCCGGGAGAACCTCGAGCTGATGCTGGCGGCGGCCATGGAGGAAACCGCGCTGCACCGCAGCCCGCGGTGGGGACAGGAGACGCTGGGGCGCTGGTCGGAGGCGATGGACATGATGTCCGCCGCCGCCCTGGAGCGCTTCCGCTCGCTGCTCGACGACCCGGACCTGACCGCCTACTACTTCACCTCCACCCCGGTGGAGCTGCTCGCCGAGCTGCACCTGGGCTCCCGGCCGGCGCGCCGGCCCGACTCCGACCGCGGTCTCGAGGCGCTGCGCGCGATCCCCTGGGTCTTCGGCTGGACCCAGTCGCGGCAGATCGTGCCCGGCTGGTTCGGGGTGGGAAGCGGCCTGGCCGCGGCCCGCGAGGCCGGGCTCGCCGAGCGGCTGCGGGAGATGCACGCCCAGTGGCCCTTCTTTCGCAACGTCCTGTCCAACGTGGCCATGACCCTGGCGAAGACCGACATGGAGATCGCCGCCCACTACGTCGGCAGCCTCGTGCCGGAGAACCTGCGTCACGTCCACGACGCGATCCGGGCCGAGCACGCCCTCACCGTCACGGAGCTGCTCGAGATCACCGGCGAGAGGGAGCTGCTGGAAGGCAACGACCTCCTGCGGCTGACGCTGAGCGTCCGCGACGCGCACCTGGCGCCGATCCACTACCTCCAGGTGGCGCTCATCGAGCGCTGGCGCGCCGACCGCCAGGCCGACGGCGAGTCCGACCCCGACGTCGCCCGCGCGCTGCTGCTCACGGTCAACGGCATCGCGGCCGGCCTGCGGAACACCGGCTGAGGGGGGTCGACCGGGCGCCCCGCGCCGCGCTGCTGTTGTTACGCCGCCACCTCAGCGGGCGACTGGCAGCCGCAGGCGCAGGTGGACGCCTCGGCTGCCTGGTCGTTGCCACCGCAGCCGCACGTGGTGGCCTCAGCTGTCTGGACGTTGCCAGCGCAGCCGCAGGCCGTCGCGACGTCGCCCTGGACGTTGTCAGCGCAGCCGCAGGTCACGTCGGCTTCTCGGTCGTTGCATCCACAGTTGCAGGTCATTTCGCCATGCTCCTTGGTCGGTTGTGCACGGGCGTCGCGTCGTCCGCGTCGTTCAGGCAGCCGCAGAAGGCGCCGTGCCCGCTGCAGCCGCAGCCGCTGCTGTCCCGGCCTGCCCGGAAGGCGACCAGGCGCTCGCGGAAGGTGCCCAGGTCGGCCATCTGCCCGTCGATCGCGGCGATCTTCTCGTCGAGCAGGCGCTCGACCTCGGGGACGACCTCCGAGCAGCGGCCCCGCTCGGCGACCCTGAGCAGTTCTCGGATCTCGTCGAGCGAGAACCCGAGCGTCTTGGCCTGGCGGACGAAGCGCAGGCGGCCCTCGTCCTCGGGCCCGTAGACACGGTAGCCGGAGGCGGTCCGCGGCGGGCAGACCAGCCCAATGCGGTCGTAGTAGCGCAGGGTGCGGCTCGGGAGCCCGACGCGGGCGGCGGTGTCCTTGACGGTATGTGTCACGAACACACAGCATAGGCCTGCCCCCCGGTGTCAGGTCAAGGGCCTGACGGCGCTGCACCACCAGGCTCGAGGCGGGCGAACTCCTCTTCGGTCATTCCAAGCTCTCTGAGCCCCTCGAGGACGGCCTTCGCGTCCGCGGGCGGGAGCTTGGGCAGCAGGTGGGGCAGCACCGCCACCGCAAGCTCCCCCGCCGGCCAGCCGCGTCGCTCGAGCTCCTCGACCACGAGCCGGAGCTGTCGCCGGTCCATGGCCGGAAGCTCACGGTCCAGCCAGGCGGTCGAGACGCGAGCCGGTAGGGAGATCCCCGGCTCCCCGCGCGTTGACACGTCGCCGCCCGGAGCAGTCGGGGGGTTCGGCGGCATGTAGGGCAGGATGCGCTCCGCCACCTCGGCCTCGCTCCAGCCCCTGCGACGCATGGTCTCGAGGAGCGCCCTGGCCTCGGCCGGAGAGGCCGTCGGGAGCGTCCGGCGAATCCAGGCGTGGGTGAAGCTGGGCGGATACTCTCCGCGGGGCGGCCTGCGGCGCGACCGCCGCCAGAACCTCATCGCGCGAGGTCCGCGGTGGCGCCGCCGTCGGCGCCCCGGCCGCCGAACGGTCCACCGTCGACCACCGCGGGCGGTCAGGCCCGGATGGCGCCGTTCCCCGCGACCGACCCGTCCGCCAGCCCGCGCGCGATCTGCTCGATCGCGGCGACCGCGGGCCCTTCGGGCGCGAAGTCCAACGGCGAGGTGCCCGCCCGCTCGGCACCCGGCATCCCCTCGTCGAAGGGGATGATCCCCCCGACCTCGATCCCGTTGCGCTGCGCGAACTCGTGGACCGCCTCGAGGTCGGCCTCGCCGCGCATCTTGTTGGCGATCAGCGCGACACGTTCGAGGCCGAGGTCCTTGGCCAGCGCCGCCATGCGACGACCGGTCTCGAGCGACTTGAAGTAGGGCTCGACGACCAGCAGCATGGCGTCCGCGTACGCAGCGGTGCCGCGCGAGAGATGCTCCGGGGAAGCCTCGGTGTCGAGGATGCAGAAGTCCTCCTGCGCGTCCGACGCCGCTTCGATGACGCTACGAACCGTAGCGTGCATGCTGCACAGTCAGCCGGTGCCCGCGTGCTGGGGATGGGCCATCACCAGCAGGGTGACGCCGTCGGGGCCCTCCAGCGAGTGCGACGAGCAGACCTCCTCCAGCGTCTTGGAGAGCTCGACCCCGTTGCCGGTGCGCCGCAGCAGATCCCTGGGGAGCGTGGGCATGTCGTGCATGCGCTCCGGCGCGATGCCCAGCGTGACGACCAGGTTGGGGTTGGAGTCCCCGTCGATGGCGATCACCCGGTGCCCGTCGCGGGCGAGCACGCGGGCGATCGTCCCCGAGAACGAGGTCTTGCCAGAACCGCCCTTGCCTGCGACCGCGAGCTTCATCTGGCGGGAATCCTACCTCGTCTACTGGTTGCAGTACTCGGTCGTGCCGAGGATGTTGAGCAGCGCCGAGCAGTCGATCGAGTTGGCGTGCCCGTGGATCGTCCCCGGCCCCTCGGTGTTGTGCTTCTGGGGGTCGTCGTCGTCCCGCCCGACCAGCACGCGGATCGGCCCGAAGTCGCCCTTGATCAGGCGCGACCCCTCGATGCCCCGGTCCGCGCGCCCGTTGATGCCCTCGACCCCCTGGGTCCCCTCTCCGTCGATCGATCTCGTCACCGGGTCGAGCCGCGTGAACGTGCCCTCGATGCTCCCGGTCGACGCGTTGATCGAGCGGGCCCGGGCGAAGATCGACCGAGCACTGGCGTTGATCGTCGAGACGCTGCCGCCGATCGCCCCGACCGAGCCGCTGATCGTCGAGACGTTGCCGCCGATCGATCCGACCGTTCTGCCGATCGAGGCGACGTTCGTGCCGATCGCGCCCACCGTGTCGTTGATCTCGCGGACGGTGCCGTTGATCGACTTGGCGGTGTCGTTGATGGCCACCGCAGTTCCGAAGATGGTCGCGGCTTGCTTGTCGATGCTCCGCGCCTCCACGATGATGCGGTTGGCCTGGTTGCTGAGCGGCGCGGCCGCGTCGCGGATCTGCGCCGAGACCGCGGCCACCTCGGCGGCCTCCTTGATGTCGTCGGTGTCCTTGTCGATCGGGGAGGTCTGGTTGGTGATCAGCGGGATCGCGTCATCGATCTCGCGTGCGTTGATCAGCGTGGTGGTGAGCATGAGCACCGCGGCGAGCGCCCACACGATCACCACCACGAGCACGATCCCCGGCAGGACCGGCGCGAGGCCGAGCTTTGCGCTTCTCTCTCTGCGTGCCATGGCCTAGCAGGGCCCCGGGGTGACCAGGAGGGGGACCGGGACATCGAGGACCGGTGCCTCGCAGATGCTCGTGAGGTGCTTGTTGACCTCCTGCAGCCCGGCCAGGATCGCGGTCGCGTCGCCCTCGACGAACGCCAGGCCGGTGGGGTTGTTGCCGGGGCCGCGGAGGGAGTTGTCCTCGTCGTCGCGGTCGCCCGGCCGCTCGAAGGGTCCTCCGTTGAGGAACCGCACCCGTCGCCAGATGCCGTTGGTGCCCAGAGCCGTCGCCGAGGCAACAGGCTCTGACACTCTCGACCGCTGGGCGTCCTTGAGCGTGTTGTCGATCCGGTCCGCCAGCCCGCGGATGCTGCCCGTCTCACCCGCGATGTCGACGAGCCTCGGCTGGACCCCGCTGCGCAGAACCCGCGAGGTGTCCATGAGGCTGGGCGAGATGGTCTGGAGCGTGCCCGAGGTGCCGACGAGCGAGCTCGAGATCGTTCCGAGCTGGCCCGAGGTTCTGACGAGCGAGCTCGAGATGGTTCCGAGCTGGCTCGTGGTGTCCTCGAGCGACGCGTCGGTGTCCACCAGCGACGCGTCGGTGTCCACCAGCGACGAGTCGATGGCTCCGAGCCGTCCGCGGATCGAGCCGAGCTCCCCGAGGATGTCGTTGGCCTGGCCCGGGATGGGCTCGAGCGACGCGTCGATGAGCCTCAGGTTGCGGTTGATGGTCTGGATGGACTCGGGCAGCGGCTTGGCGTCGCCCTTGATGCCCGTGACCGCCGTGTCGGCCTCGATCAGGTTCTCGTCGATCGACGAGAGCGAGCCCCGTGACCGCCGTGTCGGCCTCGATCAGGTTCTCGTCGATCGACGAGAGCGAGCCGACGATGCCGAGCAGGAACCCGATCACGACCACCACGACGAGCGCGGCGATGGTGATCCAGATCCAGAGCCAGCGGATGAACGTGGGTGCTGTTTCGCGCATTCCTAATCGCCTCTTATCGCTGGTTCAGTCCGGGGAGCGTGACGAGCTCTCTCAGCAGGGTGTCCGGCAGCTGCCCACCGTCCGGGTCGCGGAGCAGCTCGTCGAGGAGCTTGTCCAGCTCCTTCTGCGTGTCGGGCAGCTCGGGCAGGTCGGTCAGGTCGGTCAGGTCGCGCAGCTGGGGCAGCTCGGGCAGCGGAGGCAGCCCGGGTACCTCGAGGGCGGGCAGCGAGCTGCGCCGCGGGCGCTGCTCGGGCTCGTCGTCCTGCGACTCCCGCCTGGCCGATCCCAGGACGCGCCGGAGATCGTCAGGGTCCTCCACGAGGACGCTGCGGTTCTGCTCGGGGTTGTCCTGCGGCTCGGCCTGGCCCGTGCAGTCTCCGTCGTTCCCGGCCTGTCCGTTGAGCTTGCGATCGATGCACGCGGCGGTCTCGTTCGCACCCCCGGCCTCGCCGAGGATGTTGGCCGTGTCGCCCTTCACCGCGTCCACGAGGCCGAGGGTCACGTTGAGGTTGGTGTTGATGAGCCTCACGTCGGTGTCGATCTGGCGCGCCGTGCCGAGGATCGAGTCCGCCAGGCCGTCGATCCTGCCGGCGTTGGCGTTGATGACGCCGGCGGTCCGGTTGATCCGCCCGGCGGTCTGGTTGATGGTGCCCGCGGAGGTGTTGACCTCGCCCGCGCTGGTGTTGATGGCGCCCGCGCTCTGGTTGATGCTGCCCGCGCTCCGGTTGATGCGGCCCGCGCTCTGGTTGATGCTGCTCGCCCTGTCGTTGATGGTGACCGCGCTGTCGTTGATGCTGCGGGCGGTCGAGTTGATGCTGACGGCGTTGGAGTTGATCGACCCGGCGCGCACGTCGATGCCCTGCGCCGTGGCGATGATGCGACCGAGCCGGGTGTCGAGCGGCCGGGCCGACTCGAGGATCGAGCGAGCCATCTTGTTCGTCCGCCTCAGCTGGATGATCGAATCGGTCGCGGTGTTGATCCCGCGTCCGTTGATCGCGATGTTCTGCGCCTTGGCGTTGATCGCCTGCGCTTCCTGGACCGTGCGCGCCAGCAGCACCGCGGCGATCCCGACGACTGCCACTACCACCACGAGCACTATCACGCTCGTGAACGTGAAACCTCTCATACGCCTAGCAACGCCTCCCTCGAAGAGTCTCTCCCAAACCGCACCAGCCACGGCAGCCTAAGCGTATGTGGCGCCGACATACAAACCGGAACCGTCGCAGGCCGCCTCGGCGGCCCTCGACGCGAACGGGAAGCCGCTCCTGGACGGGTCGGCCGAGGCGCACCACGAGCCCCGAGCGCCAGGGCGCGCTCGGGGCCCGCGGCCACGGTCAGTTGCGACCGCAGGAGCTCGAGACGAGCTGCTCGGACTCGGACTCCGAGGAAGCCGAAGCCGCCTCGGCCAGGGCGTCGAGCGCCTGCAGCGCCCGCTCGTAGTCGTCGTAGCGGCGGAAGGGCCGCAGCCATGCCCAGCCGTCACGCCGGGCCAGCTCCCTGGTGCGGTCCCGCTCGCCGGAGTCGCGCGCGGGCGCGGGAGCCCGCTGCTCAGCGGCGGGACGCATCTCGGGCACCGACGAGACGGCCCGGGTGCGCGCCTGGGAGACCTTGTGCGCCGCGATCGCCTCGCGCAGGGACACCACCGGCGCCGCCGGCTGGGTCTCCAGCTCGATGCTCGTCTCGAGCATGGATCGCAGCGTGCGCAGCTCACGCTCGCTCGCCGGGCGAGGCAGCCGCGCGCCCGCAAAGCGGTCCCAGGCGCGGGCGAAGGGACGCCCGATCCGCCTGGACGGCGGGGCCGAGGTGGCGTACAGCGGACAGACTCCTCCGCGAGGGTTGCCGTCCGCACCGACGATGATGGAGTCCTCCTGGATGCCCTGGAGCATCGCCCGCCGCGTCGAGAGCGGCAGGCGGTCGATCGCCGCTCTCAACTCGCCCGCCCTTGCCTGCTGTCCCATTCGAGCTCCTCCGCTTGGGGTTTGATGGCTCCGCGCCGCCGCAGACTAAAGCTCAAGCTCAGGGTTGCACGGGAAGTTTCAGGCGGAGGGATCGGCGCAGCGGGCGCGAGGACGGTTATCCTGTGTGCGCGCGACACGCAGTGGGTGGGTCGCCGTCGCCACCGGGAGAGGAGACAGATGGAGGGACGCATGGGACAGCGGTTAGGTTCGACGGGGGGCTCGAACGTGGCACGGGCGGTCGCGCTCGTGCTCGGGCTGAGCTACGTGGCCGCGGGCGTGATCGGCTTCGTGGTGACGGGCTTCACCGGCCCCGTCGTCCTGAATACGGACGATCAGCTGCTGGGCTTCTTCGATCTGAACATCTTCCACAACATCGTGCACCTCGCGATCGGCGCGGGCCTGATCGTCGCCTCGCAGATGAGGGACCTGTCCATCACCCAGGGGGTGCTCGTCGGCGTCGGGCTCTTCTACGCGCTCGCTGCCCTGCTCGGGTTCCTCAACTACCTGCAGCTCATCTCCATCAACAGCGGCCTGTCGTTCGACAATTTCTTCCACCTGCTCACCGCCGCCGTGGCGCTGATCTTCGGCCTGATCGCCGTGCGCCAGCAGGACGAGGCGTCCCGCGAGCGCGAGACGCGGGCGGGCATGCCCGTGCCCGCGGGGGGACCTGCGCCGATCGAGGAACGCCGCGGGCTGTGGGACACGGAGGACACCTACAGGGAGGAGCGGTACTAGTGGTCGCGCGGCGGCCGGGTCCCCAGCGGTGACGACTGGGACTCGCAGTCGCTTCTCGCCCGTCGCGCCGCGCCGGTGGGTCGCGGCGGGCGTCGCGGCCGCCGTCGTGCGCGGCGCGGGCGCGATGCTGAACGCACGGGCGCTGGTCGCCCCCGCTCCGACCGACCCACCGGCTCAGGTGGCGGACGGGCGGGGGGCGGACGGGCAGGTGGCGGGCGGGCAGGGGGCGGACGACGTTCGCTTCCAGGATGCGGCGGGGGGGTTCTCGATCTCCTACCCCGCCGGCTGGCGGCGCGTCACCTCCGCCGACCCCCAGGTCCGGCTGCTCGTCGAGGGGGACGGCTCCTCGATCCTGGTGCGGATGGCCGACCTGGGCATGGCCATCGGGCCAGAGGACCTCGACGCCGCGAAGAAGATCACCGACGGGCTGGTGCGGGCCGCCGGACAGGTCGAGCCGCTGAGCCCACCCAGGCAGGTGACCCTCGGTGGGCTGCCGGGGTACCTGTACCTCTACACGTTCCAAGACGCCGCCACCGGCCAGCGAGGAGGCCATGCCCACTACTTCCTCTTCCGCGGTCAGACGATGATCACTATCGTCTTCCAGACCGTGCCGGCGAAGCGCTTCGCCGCGCTCGCCCCCATGTTCGACCGCATCGGGGAGACGCTGCGAGCGGTCCCCCAGTCAGCGCCGACGCCATGACCGACAAATCCGAGAACACCCGCGACGCCGGAGGAGGCCTGCGCCGCCTGGTCCACGAGGTGCGCTCGCTGGAGCTGGGCCAGCGCACGAGCCTCGAGGAAGGCCGGCTCACCGTTTCCGAGGACGAGGCCACGTCGCTGCTGCGCGACCCGGCGCTCGCCGAGGTGCGCCTGGCCTGCGCCTCCCCCGGCGAGCCGGTGCGCATCGTCAACGCGCTCGACGCCGCCCAGCCCTGCTCCAAGGGCCCGGGGGAGGCGGCGTCTTCCCGGGCTTCGTCGGCCCCGCGCTCCCGGCCGGCCGGGGCGAGATTCACGTCCTGCGGGGCGCCGCGGTCCTCGCCGCGGGGCACCTCCCCCGCGCCCAGGAGGCGGTGATCGACATGGCGCCCCCCGAGGCGGGACGCTCCCCCCTCTCCGAGACCCACAACCTCGTGGTCGAGTTCGACCCCGCGCCCGACGCCGAATGGGAGGAGGTCGAGGCGGCGCTGCGGCGCGGGCTGCTGCACCTCGCCGTGCACCTCGCCGACGCCGCGCTCGAGGTCGAGCCGGACGCCATCGAGGAGCTCACCGACCCGGCTGCGCAGTCCCCCGACGGGCTTCCGCGGGTGGCGGTGGTGACCAACATCCAGACCCAGGGGCGGTTCAAGGACGTGTTCGTCTACGGGCGCAGCCTGTCGGGCGGCCTGGCCACGCTCCTCTCGCCCAACGAGCTCGACGACGGCGCGGTGGTGAGCGGACAGTACGGGCACCCGGCGCTGCGAAACCCCACCCTCCTGCACCAAACCCATCCCGTCGTCGCCGCCGTGCGGGAGTGCCAGGACCTCCACCTGGCGGCGCTGGTGCTCTGCCCCGAGCCCGTCGACCAGAACGCCAAGGAGCTGGTCTCGGCCCACGCCGCACGGCTGTGCGCCGCCGTCGGGGTCGACGCCGCCATCCTCACCAAGGAGGGCGGTGGCAACGCCGACGCCGACGTGACGCTCAAGATGGACCGCCTCGAGGAGCAGGGCATCGCCGCGGTGGGCGTCCTGCCCGAGATGGCCGGACGGGACGGCACCGGCCCGTCGCTGGTGGTCCCGCCGACCAAGGGCGTGGCGATGGTGAGCACCGGCAACTACGACGAGCGCCTGACGCTCCCCGCCTGCGAGCGGGCGCTCGGCGGCGATCAGGTGGCCCTCCTTGACCGCCCCGCCACCGAGGAGCTCGAGCTGCCGGTGGCGGTCGTCCTCTGCGCGTTGAGTCCCCTGGGCTGGGGTAGGCTCACCTGCCACGAGGAGGTCTGATGCGCATCGCCCACTACGTCAACCAGTTCTTCGCCGGCGTCGGCGGCGAAGAGGAGGCGGGCACGAGGCCCGAGCTGCGCCGCGAGACGGTCGGGCCGGGCAAGCGCCTGCAGGCCCTCCTGGGAGAGGAGCACGAGATCGTCGCCACGATCTTCTGCGGCGACGACCACGCCGCCGGCCACCCCGAGTTCGCGGCCGACCTCGTCGCCCGGGCGCAGGACGAGGGGGTCGAGCTGGTGATCGCGGGCCCGGCGTTCACCAGCGGGCGCTACGGCCTGGCCTGCGCGCGCGTGGTGACCGCCGCCGCCGAGGCGGGCCTCCCGGCGCTCGCCGCCATGCACGGCGACAACCCGGGCGTGGGCGAGATCGAGGGCATCCCGGTGGTGGCCAGCGGCGAGACCGCCCGCACCATGCGCGACTCCCTCGACCGGTTCGCCGAGGCGGTGAAGAAGGTCGCCGGCGGGGAGGAGCTCACCCCGGAGGACGGGCGCGTCAACCCCGTGCCCAGGCGCAATCGGGTGGCCGACCACAGCGCCGCCCAGCGCGCCGTCGCGCTCCTGCTGGCACGCCTGGGCGGAGACGAGGAGGCGACCGAGATCCCGCTGCCGCGCTTCGACCAGGTGGAGCCCGCGGCGCCGGTGGACGACCCGGAGCAGATCGTGGTGGCGCTCCTCACCGAGGGTGGCTTCGTCCCGGTCGGCAACCCCGACCGGCTCGAGTCCTCGCGCGCCAGCAAGTGGGTGCGCTACTCGCTCGAAGGCCACGACTCCGCTGCCGCGGAGGAGTTCGAGTCCGTGCACGGCGGCTTCTCGACGCAGTGGGCCAACGAAGACCCCAATCGCATCCTGCCCCTCGACGTGGCGCGCGAGCTCGAGAGCGAGGGCGCGATCGGCGGCCTGCACAACGAGTACTTCACGACGACCGGCAACGGCACCACGGTGGCCGACGCGCGGCGCTTCGGGGTCGAGTGGGGAGCCGACCTGCACCAGGCCAGCGTGCAGGCGGCCATCCTCACCGCCACCTGAGGAACGGGAACGCGTTGCGGGTCAACGCTGAGCAAGGAGCTGGAGCGCGCCGGGATCCCCACCGTGCTGCTGTGCAACCTGGTCTCGATCGCCAAGCGCGTCGGAGCCCCGCGGATCGTGCCCACGCGCGGGATCCCCTACCCCACCGGCGACCCCGACCTGGGTCCCGACCAGGAGCACGCGTGGCGACGCGAGCTGCTCGAGCGGGCGCTGCACGCGCTGTCCACGCCCGTGACCGAGCCGACTGTCTTTGAGGGCGAACGGGAAGGCTGAGGCGATGACCGACCCAGTCATCTCAGCGACGAGCGCGGTGCTCGCCCACGTGCCCGGTCTCGCGCGCCACGGCTCCAAGCCCGGGCGGGAGCTGCCGCGCGATCCCGAGCTCGAGCAGCGCTTCCTCGGCGCGCTGCGTACGTTCGAGCAGGCCGTCGCCTACCCGCCCCATCAGGCCTATCTGGGTGTGACCCACCCGCGCGAGCTGCCCGAGCGGCCGTGGGTGTCGGCCGCCGGGGACGGGGCCGAGCGCTTTGCCGGCGCGGGCGAGTTGATGCCCGAGGAGGAGTTCCTGGGTCTCATGGCCGCGGTCGACGAGTTCGACCTGATCGCCCTTGACGCCGCGCACGCCGAGGCGGCCGGCGTCGCGCTGGCCCGCCATCCGCTGGCCGAGCGCTTCGACCTGGAGCGCCTGGCCGAGGCCGGCGTCGACGCGGAGGAGGCCGCGGCGGAGTCCGGGGCGCTACCCCTGTACCTCGGCGCCGACCGCCTGGTCGGGGCGATGCGCGGGGCCCATGAAGCCGACGAGGCGCTCGCCGCGCGGGTACTGCTCGAGAACCTGGCCACCAAGGCCAGCGCCGCGCTCGCGCTCGGACGACTGCTCGAGGACCACCAGATCGACCCGCAATCCATCGACTACGTGCTCGGTGCCGGCGAGGAGGCGATCGGCGACCGCTACCAGCGCGGCGGGGGCAACCTGGCCAAGGCGGTGGCCGCGGTGGCCGGGTTGACCGAAGCCTCCGGAGCGGACGTCAAGAACTTCTGCGCCGCGCCGATCCCCGCGCTTGTCATGGCCGGCAGCCTGGTGGCCTCCGGAGTCTTTGAGCGGGTGGCCGTGGTGGCCGGCGGCTCGGTGCCCAAGCTCGGGATGAAGTTCGAGGGCCACCTCAAGAACGACCTGCCGGTGCTCGAGGACGTCCTCGGGGGCGCGGCGATGCTGGTTGAGGCAGCAGGCGACGGGCGCTCGCCCCGGATTCGCCTCGACTCGGTCGCCCGCCACCGCGTGGCAGCCGGCTCCTCGAACCAGAGGATCATCGAGGCGCTCGTCGTCGAGCCGCTCGAGCGCCTGGGCGTCGGGATGCTCGGCGTCGACGACTACGCGACCGAGCTGCACAATCCGGAGATCACCGAGCCCCAGGGCTCCGGGGACGTTCCCAAGCGCAACTACAAGACGATCGCCGCCCTGGCCGTGCGCAACGGAGAGATCGCGCGCGAGGACATCGACGAGTTCGTCCGCCGGCGGGGGATGCCCGGCTTCGCTCCCACCCAGGGGCACATCGCCTCGGCGCTGTGCTACCTCCCCCACGCACACGCCCGGCTCACGAGCGGCGAGGCGCGTCGGGTGCAGCTGATCGCCAAGGGAAGCCTCTTCCTGGGACGGATGTCCGAGTTGTCGGACGGTATGAGCGTGCTGCTCGAGCAAAGCGACTAGAGAGAGAGGGAGATCACGTTGGCCGAACCGATCGAGGCGACGCGGGAGAACTTCGACGAGGTGGTCCAGAGCGGAACCGTGCTGGTCGACGTCTGGGGACCCGATTGCGAGCCGTGCCTTCGCCTCACCCCCCACGTCGAGAAGCTCGCCGACGAGCGGGAGGACCAGCTGCGCGTGGTCAAGCTGGAGGCGCCCAAGGCCAAGCGAGCATGCATCAACCTTGGCGTCCACGGACTGCCCACCTTCCTGCTGATGCGCGACGGAGAGGAGATGGCGCGCCTTTCGCAGAGTACGATCAGCCCCACCCAGCTGAACCAATGGCTGGACCAGAACCTCGAAAAGATCGAAAAGGAGTGAGCTAGCCCCATGTTCGAAGGCAAGCAGGTCGTCGCGCTCGGCGAGCGCGACGGGATCGCGGGCCCCGCGATCGTCAAGTGCATCGAGAGCGCCGGCGGAGACGTCGTCTTCTCGTCCACGGAGTGCTTCGTCTGAACGGCCTCGGGGGCCATGGACCTGGGTAGTCAGGAGAAGATCAAGCGCCTCGCCGACGAGCACGGGCCCGAGCAGTTGCTCGTGGTCCTAGGTGCGCCGGACGCAGAGAGCGCGGAGATCGCAGCCGAGACACTGGTGCTCGGCGATCCGACCTACGCAGGTGCCTTGGCCGAGGTCCAGTTGGGCCTCTCCGTGTACCACGTCCTGGAGGACGAAATCAGAAGCCAGGTTCCCGACGACGTCTACGACGATCAGGTCGGGGTGATGACTGACGTGCTGGAGACCGAGGAGATCGCCGAGGCGGTCAAGGGCATGCGCGAGCAGGCGTCCTCGCCGAGCTGATCGGTGGGCTGGTCGCCCGTATCGAGGGGGATCGGCGGCCTGCGGGCCGTCGTGCTCGACGTCGACGGCACGCTCGTCGACAGCGAGCCCGACGGCCACCGCGTGGCCTTCAACCGGGCCTTCGAGGAGGCCGGCCTGGAGGATCGCTGGGACGTCGAGCAGTACGGAAGGCTGCTGGAGGTCACGGGCGGGAAGCGGCGCCTCGAGTCCTACTTCAAGGAGCGCGGCATGCCCGAGGAGGAACGCACCGAGCTGGCCGCTCGCCTCCATGCCCGCAAGACCGAGATCTTCACCGAGATGGCCAGCGAGGGAGAGATCCCAGCGCGTCCCGGCGTGAGCGAGCTGATCGACGAGCTCGAGGATGCCGGGGTGCGCCTCGCGGTGGCGACCACCGGTACCCGCGCATGGGTCCGCCCGCTGCTGGACCGGCTGTTCGGGCTCGAGCGCTTCGAGACCGTGGTGACCGCCGACGAGGCGCCGGAGCGAAAGCCCGACCCCAGCGCCCACCAGATGGCGCTCGAGCAGCTGGGGCTTCCGGCCTCGGCCGCCCCGGGTGTGGAGGACTCCCGTAACGGCCTGCTGGCCGCCAGGTCGGCCGGGCTGCCCTGCGTCGTCGTCGTCACCGACTACACCCGCGAGCAGGACTTCGACGGCGCCGCCCTCGTCCTCGACGGGTTCGGGACCCAAGACGAGCCCGCCGTGGTCCTGTCCGATCCCCACCACGTGGATCCGCCCGGCCGCCTCGACGTGGAGACCCTGCGCCGTGTCATGGCCAAGAGCGGCGCCGGCGGCTGAGGCTCGCTCCCGCGGTCAGCCGCCGCCCAGCAGCCGCCGCCGCTCGCGCTGGTAGTTCTCCTCGCTCAGCCTGCCGGCCGCGCGCAACTCGGTGAGACGCTCCACGGCGGCCAGCCGCGCGTAGTCGGGGTCGGGCGCCCCCAGCGCGGACGACAGTGCGTCCACCGCGGCGCGTCGCTGCTCGGGCGTGAGCTCGGCCATGTCGGCGGGCAGACGCCGCCGCCTACCGTGCTCGTCGACGTAGACCAGCTCGCCGCCCGACCGCTTGGCCCCCTTGCGCAGGCGGGCGAGCGACTCTTCCGCGTCGACCTTCCAGCCACGCCCGCCTGGGGGCCCCCCGGCGCCGTCGTCGCGGGCCGGGCCCTCCTCACTCATGTCGCTGTGCCGGTCGCATGGGCTCGAGGATAACCTCCCCGCCGTGAGGGTCGCTGTGGTCGGTAAGGGCGGGGCGGGCAAGTCGGTGATCGCCGGCACGATGGCGCGCGTCGTGGCCCGCGATGGCAGGCGCGTGCTAGCGCTGGACTCCGATCTCCTACCCGGTCTGTCGTTCAGCCTCGGAGCGGGCGCCGACCCGACACAGCCGCCGCTGGGCGAGGCCGCCGAAAAGGACGAGAACGGGCGCTGGCGGCTGCGCAAGGGCGTCGGGCCGGTGCGCGCCGTGCAGCGCTACGCGACCGACGCGCCCGACGGGATCCGCCTGCTGCAGGCGGGCAAGACTCCGCAGGCCGGAGTCGAGCCCATCATGGGCTCGCTGAACGCCTACTACAGGGTGATCCACCGCCTTCCCCGCGCGCGGACCTTCGAGGACTGGACCTTCGTGGGGGATCTGCCCGCCGGTCCTCGCCATGTCGCCTTCGGTTGGGCACCCTACGCCGAGACGTTCGTGGCGGTGGTCCAGCCCACCGCGCAGTCGGCGCTGGCGGCCCGGCGGGTGGCGCGGATCGCGCGCATGCGCGAGGGCGTGCGAGCGGTGTTCGTAGCCAACCGCGTGACCGGCGCGGACGACGTGCGCCACGTGGAGGGGCTCGTGGGCGAGCCGGTGATGGCCGCCGTGCCCGCCGACGAGGCGGTGGCCCACGCCGAGCGGCTCGGCGTCGCGCCCGTCGACCACGCTCCCGACTCCCCGGCGGTCGTGGAGATCGAGCGTCTTGTGGCCGCGCTCGCCGAGGGCTAGGCTGGGAATATGAAGATCATGGTGGCGGGCAAGGGCGGCGCAGGCAAGACCACGGTGTCGGGCACGGTCGCCCGCGCACTCGGTCGCGCGGGGCACTCGGTGCTCGCGCTCGACGCCGACGCCAATCCGATGCTCGGGGTCTCGCTGGGTGTCGGCGCCGAGCGCACCGACCTGCTGCTCGGCGTGCGCCAGGGCCTGGAGACCGGCGAGGTCGAGCACGAGCCCACGATCGAGGGGATGATCGAGCGCTTCGGCGCCGACGCTCCCGACGGCGTGCGCCTCGTGGTCGCCAACCGGATCGACAACGACACGCCTGGCTGTCAGTGCTGCGGGGTCTCCGCCGACCAGCTCCTGCGCGAGCTCGAGGACGGCGAGCGCACGGTGCTCTGCGACCTGGAGGCGGGGCTGGGCACGGTCCTGCGCATGGCCCCCGACAGCGTCGACGTGGTCCTCGTGGTCGCCAACCCGACCGCGAAGGCGCTCGAGGTGGCGCGTCGCGCGGTCGCCATCGCCGCCGACAAGACCGAGGTCATCGTGCTCGCCAACCGGGTGCGTGACGATGCCGACCTCGACGCCATCCGCGCCGCGATCCCCGACCGAGAGCTGATCGTGGTTCCCGAGGACGCGACCATCGCCCGCGCCGACCGCGACGGGCTAGCGCCGATCGATCTCGATCCGTACTCCCCCGGGGTCACGGTCCTCGTGGCACTCGCCGACCGCCTGGCGGGCGCAGCGGTTCCGGGCTGAATCAGCCCGACGCGAGCTGCTCCTCGACCTGACTGCGGTAGATCGCCAGCTGCTCGGTGAGCGCGTCGCCGGCGTGCGCGCCGACGACGCCAAAGCCCTCGACCACCAGCTGCGCGCGGGCGCTCAGGCGCCGAAAGTCTTCGTCGCGGCGCAGCCGATCGAGCCGCTCGCCGTCGCCGCGCAGCAAGAAGAAGCCGGCCAGGTCGCCCCCGTGGGCGTCGAGCAGCACCGGCTCGAAGCTCTCGATCTCGCCCTGCTCGCGCAGGTCCGAGCAGAACCCGACCCACTGCTCGAAGAGCTCCAGCGCCTGGGGCTCGCGGGCCCGCGCGGGGGCTCCGAAGCCGACGAAGAGTGCGGTGTCGGGCATGGTGATCCTCCCTGGTCGAGATCGGGCGGCCTGGGAGGTACCCCGTCCTCACACCCGCAACCGACCCCCCGCCACCAGGCGCGCGGCGAGATCGTCGATCGCCCGCATCGCCGGGGCGTCGGGGGCATGGTCCAGCGGCGCGCGCAGGGCGCGCTCGGCGTGGTGGAAGCACTCGTCGTGGGGGACGGCGCCGACGAGCTCGATCCCGTGACGCTCCGCGTAGGCGGCGACGGTCGCGACGTCGCGCTCGCCGCGCACCTTGTTGGCGATCAGCCCCACGCGGGGCAGCCCCAGGTCGCGCGCGAGGACGGCGACGCGCCTGCCGCTCTCCAGCGACGTGCCATAGGGCTCGGCGACCGCGTACATCGCGTCGGCGTGCTCGGCGGTCGCCACGAGCAGATGCTCGGTCGAGGCCTCGAGGTCGACGATGCAAACGTCGTCGTCGCCGCCCGGCGCAGCGGCGATCACGCCGCGCACGGCCATGTGCATGGACCCCATGCACCCGGTCGCGGCCTCCCTCGGCTCGGCCGCCACGAGCAGCGACACCCCGTCGGGCGCAGGCACCGAGCAGGTGTCGCAGATCTCCTCCAGCGACATCGCGAGCTCGTAGACGCCATCCTGGTTGCGGCGAACGATCTCGGCCGGGAAGGTCGGCAGGCCGGTGATCCGCGCCGCCGGGATCCCGAGCGTCAGCGAGAGGTTGGGGTTGAGGTCGTTGTCGATCGCGAGCACGCGCCGGCCGCGGCGGGCCATCAGGCGGGCCAGCGTCCCGCTGATCGAGGTCTTTCCGGCACCTCCCTTGCCGGCGATGGCGAGCTTCATGGTCGCGTCCCCGGCCTCACGGGATCGACGCGATCATCGCCATGAGCAGGCCGAGCACGAGGCCTGCCCCGGAGAGGATCGCCAGCGCCAGCACCCAGCGCGGTGGGTACTCGCCCGCCGCCGCGTAGGGGGTCGCGGCACGCTCCGGCCGGTGGTAGGACGCTCCTTCCTGCGCTGTGGCGTGGTCGAACGGACCCCGCTTGCGGGTGATCGCCGTGCGAGCGCGCCTGCCCGCAGACCGCGCCCCCGAGGACATCAGGGCGACAGAGACCAGGGCGACGATCCCGATGACGATGGACGCGACCATGATGGTGATCCCGAGGGTCAGCATGGAGCAACAGGGAGTCCGTGCGTCCGGCGCTACCGGCCGTCCGGACCGCCGGAGTCCTCTTCGGCGAGCCTGGCCTCGATCCTCTCGCCCGCTTCGGCGAGGGCCACGAGGACGCTCTTGTCCAACTGCTCCGCGGAGGCACCCGACGGCGGTGCGGGCGATGAGAGCTGGAGGTGACGGTGGGGCTGGTCGACCCACACGAAGTACCAGCCCGGGCCGGCCTCGGCCGGCTCGACGGTTGCTCCGCTCCGCTCGCCGCGCTGCGCGCCGGCGTGGTAGACGAGTCCGGCGATCATCCCGGCGACGACGCCGCCGTAGGCCGTGCCGATGCGAACCCAGGAGGGGCTGCGCTTGGACTCGGCGCTCACGTGCTCAGGAATGCGCGGGGGCCGCCGTCCGATTCTCGTGGCAACTGGCGGCCGCGTCGGCCGACTCGTGGCACCAGCAGTCCGCGTCGCACTCGCCGTGCGCGGGCTTGGTGAGGTCGGCGAACTCGTCGGCGAAGCCGCGCTTGCCGGCCTGCTCGCCGGCGGCCGTGAGCCCGTAGCCCCCGTCGGTGGAGACCAGATAGCCTTCGGTGACGAATCGCTCGACGTAGGCTGCGAGCGTGTCGGCGGGCACGACCAGGAAGGTCGACAGGTCCCGCACCGTCGGTGTCTGCGCGAGCCCCTCGCCGCGCATCCAGAACATCACCTGCAGCAACTCCTCACGGACCTTCAAAACCTCAAGCTCGCTCACTGCTCAACCGCCTTCCGTTGCTCACGACCTACGTTCGATCATACCCACCGCGACGACTCATCCGACCCCGCCGCGGACATCCACCCGCCGGATGGCTTCGCGGCACGGGGCTCAGACAGCGCTTTGAGCGCCACCTATGTGCCTTTCGCAGACAGCCGTCGCCCGCCGTGGTAGGTTTCCAGCCCGGAAGAGAGGAGAGAGATGAAGATGTTGCTCGCGCAACAGGCTGACGTGACTCGCGGCGCGGATTACGTGGGATGGTACGTAGGACTGGGGATCGGCTTCGCGATCGTCGCCGTGGTGGTCGTTCTCGTGGCGATGATCCTCACGCTCGCGTCGCGCATCGGAAGCCAGGCGCGGACCGGGATCGAGCGGATGGATGTAGCGCGCGCCGCCACGGTCCCGGTCTGGGAGATCCAGAAGATCAATTCTTCGACGACGGCCATTTGGAGGGCGGCGGAGTCCGCCCGAAGGCTGCTGGGAGGCTGAGATGATGTACCTGTCCGTCATAGATTCGAATGAGAAGGTGCTCTGGGGCATCGCGCTGGGGATCGGGCTGGTGGTGTTCATCGTGGTCATCGCCCTGCTCACGCTCCTCGTCCGCCTCGTGCGAGACATCGACGTGGGCGTGGACTCGCTGTGGACCGTCACCAAGCGGCTCGCGCAGAACACGACCGGCCTGTACCAGCTGGCCGGGACCGGCTCGGTCCTGCGGGCGCTGCGCGAAGAGCTGATCCGTCACGACAAGCTTCTGTCGGAGGAGCGATGAGCGTAGGCCTGCTGACGTTCCTGACCGTCGTCGAGATCGTGGCGGTCGTGGTCGAGCTCGCGATCTTCCTGCTCATCGTGGCCAAGCAGCTGCGCTCGATCTCCAGCACGCTCGCGGAGGTCAGCTGGGGCGCGCGCGCCGTCGAGCGGCAGTGCCGCGCCGTCCGCTCCAACGTGGGCCAGATCAACTTTGCCATGGAGGAGATCGCGAGGACGCTTCCGGGCGTCGTCGACAAGGCCGAGCGCAAGGGCCGCGGGGCGGTGAGAGCATGACGCTGCTGTGGATCGGCAACCTGATCTTCCTGTTCGTGGTGATCCCGGTGGTGGTCATCATCCTCAGGCGCGTGATCTCGCCGGCGCTGGAGATCAAGACCTACGCCGACGACATCACGCAGTACGGTGCCCAGTTCGCCCCGCACCTCGAGGCGCTGTCCGATCTCGCCACCACGCGCGAGCTGGTCAGACAAATCAACGCCGATCTCGAGCGGTACGTCAGGGCGCTCGACCGGATCCGCTAGGAGAACCGCCATGAACGCTGCCCAAGCCGTCTTCCTGATCGGAGTCGTGGCCGCGGTCGCCGTGATCGCCGGCTACCTGATCTGGATCACCCTCATCCTCAAGCATGTAGTGAACCGGCTGGTAACCATTCTCGGTGCCGTCGACGCGACGAGCGAGACGGCCCAGCCTGCCGGCGCCATCATCGACGACCTCAACAGGGACCTCGAAGCCGGTCGCAAGCTCATGGAGGATTGCGTCGAGCGCCTCGAGCAGAGCATGGCGCCCGTCGGCGCGACCTCTGAGCCCACGTCGCGCCACGCGCCGAACGGGGGCGGGTGGGATGAGTGGGAGAGGACCGCCTCCCCGGCAAATGCTCCCGCCGGCACCGAAGCAGATCCTGCAACGGGGCCGGGGCCGGGGCAGGATGAGTGGGACAGGACGCTCAGCGCCTCCCCGCCGACCACCCCAGCCGGCAGCGACGAGGGTCCGCGAGAGCCCGAGCGCCGCGGGTTCTGGAACCGGTAGCGCCTACTAGCTTCTACGAGCCGAGCCTGTCGAGCCGAGCCCGTTCGGCGCCGCGTCGGCGGCGGCCGCGCTCTCCTGGCTCTTCTATATGGCGGCCTGAAGGCGCCGGAACGCCTCAGCCGGATCGTCCGCCCCGAAGATGGCCGACCCCGCCACCAGCAGGGTCGCGCCGACGCTGACGCTCTCGGGAATCGTGCGCTCGTTGATCCCGCCGTCGACCTCGAGGGGCAGCTCGGCGGGCAGGCGCTGGCGCAGCCGGGCCAGCTTGTCCACCGAGGCGGGGATGAACGACTGGCCGCCATAGCCGGGATTGACGCTCATGCACAACACGAGGTCCAGCGACTCGACGACCTCGCTGACGACATCGACCGGGGTGGAGGGGTTGAGGACGAGCCCGGCGCGACAGCCGGCCTCGCGGATGCTCTGAAGGACGCGGTGAGCGTGCGGCGTCGCCTCCGGGTGGATGCTCACGATGTCGGCGCCGGCCTCCGCGAACGCGTCGATGTGGTTCTCCGGCTGCTCGACCATGAGATGCACATCGAGGATGCCGCCGGCGTCGTGGACCTGCTCGCGGATCGCATCGACGATCGTCGCGCCGATGGTGATGGGCGGGACGAAGTGACCGTCCATCACGTCCACGTGCATCACCCGTGCGCCGGCCGCGAGCACCTCGCCCAGCTGCTCGCCCAGACGCGCATAGTCGGCAGCCAGGATCGAGGGGACGACCTGGCGGGTGCCCAGCAGCTCGTCGATCGTCGAGGAAGAAGCGGCTGCGCTCATGGGATCGCCGGCGAGTCCGCTGCGCCGGCCGGGAGCACGCCGGTCCGGTGGGCCGCCGCGGCGTGTGCGCTCACGCCGCCTCCTCCTCGCTCTCCCCGCTCTCTCCATTCGACCCGCTCTCTCCATTGGACCCCGTGTCGGTGCGGCTGCCCTCGCCGCCCAGCGAGACGGCCGCCCGGGCGGTGACCATGTGATAGAGGATCAGCACCTGCACGATCGCCAGCGACTCCGACCGCTGGAGGTCCGTCCCCACCGTGAACTCGCCGAGGCGCTCGGTCCGCAGGTGGTTGGCGAAGTGCATGCGGTCCCACACCGCCTCCTCGATCGCCGCGCCACGCTCGGCGGGGATGTCGCCGGGGACGTACAGGGTCTGCTCGCCCTCCCCCTCGGTCAGCGTGATCCCGCTGCCGTCGCCGTCCTCGGTGAACGGGGTCAGGTCCGGATGGTCGAGGCCGCCGCGCAGCGAGATCTTGGCGTCGAGGTGTGCCTGGTCTTCGTCCTCGCCGGGCTGGAAGGCCACGACGAGGTCGGCGTGGCGCTGCTGGGGGCGGATGAACTGCTCGGAGTCGGGCTCGCGGCGGTCGAGCTCCTCGAGGACGTCGTCGGTGGTGTAGCCCCGTCGCGAGACGTCGCGGTTGACCTTCCACCTGCGCCGCAGCTCTTCGGGTGGGGCCAGGAAGACCCGGACGTCGTAGGCCTGGCGCATCGGCTCGGTGTGGTAGCCGAGCAGGCCCTCGACCACGGTGAACTCCTGCGGAGCGACGTATACGGGTGGCCCGAACGTGCCGTCCTTGTGGATGTAGACGGGCTTGAGGATCGACTCCCCCCCGCGCATGAGCAGCAGGTGCTGGGCGAGGATGTCCATGTAGTTGCAGTCGGGGTTCAGCGGGGTGATCCCGCGCTCGGAACGCTGCTGGCGGTCGTAGCGGTGGTAGTCGTCGGCCGCCACGTGGGTCACGTTCTCGTCGCCCAGGAGGCGGACGAGGCCTCGGGTGATGGTGGTCTTGCCGGCCGCCGAGTCGCCGACGACGCCCAGGATGACTGGTCGGGGCATATGTGGTCTCCTAGCTTTGCGTGGTCTGGGACGGCCGTCCGTCGGAGTGTTCCGCGGCCTCGGATTCCTCTCCCGCGGAATCCGTCGCCTCGTCATCGCTCTCGTCCGGGTCGTCGAACAGCGAGCTGCCCCGGATGTCCTCCTCGGCGAGGGTCTCGAGCTCGTCGCGGGAGAGGCCGTCCTCCCCGCGCTCGAAGAGGCGGTTGGCCTGGCGCATGCGCGCCCGGTCCAGCGCATTGCGGATCGACCGGCCGTACGAGAAGCGCGGTCGCTGCGCGCGCCGCTCCACGTACTCCGCGAACGCGGTCTCGGCCTCCTCGCTGAAGCGATAGTCCTGCTGCTTGAGCATCCTGCGCGCGATCTCCTGAAGCTCCTCGACCGAGAAGTCGGAGAAGTGCACGTGCTGGGCGATCCGGGAGCCCATCCCGGGGTTGGCATCGAAGAACGGCTGCATGCGATCGCGATAGCCCGCGAGAACGACCACGAGCTTGTCGCGATCGTTCTCCATCGCCTGCAGGAGGATCTCGATGGCCTCCGTCCCGTAGTCGCGCTCGTTCTCCGGGCGGTGGAGGTAGTAGGCCTCGTCGATGAACAGCACCCCGCCGTAGGCCTGCTTGATGGCCTCGTGGGTCTTGGGCGCGGTGTGCCCGACGTACTCGCCGACCAGGTCCTCGCGCGTGACCGCCACGAGGTGGCCCTTCTGGAGGTAGCCGAGCCGGTGCAGGATCTGCCCCATGCGCAGCGCCACCGTGGTCTTCCCCGTGCCCGGGCTGCCGGTGAAGCTCATGTGCAGCGTCGGGCGCTCGGCGCACAGGCCCGCCTCGCGGCGCAGCTGATCGATCTGCAGCAGCGCCGCGAGCTCGCGAATGCGGGTCTTCACCGTCTGGAGCCCCACGAGGTCCTGGTCGAGCTGACCCAGGACCTCGAGGACCTCCTCGCGACTTGCCGGGGGAGGCGGCTCGCCCACGTCGTCGTCGTCGGTCTCGTCCTCGGGGTCGAGCGGCCTCCCGTGGGTGTCCAGTCGCGACTTGCCGGTCAGGCGGTTCTTGCCGGTGCTCACCGGGCGCTTCCGTCCGAGGCGGCACCGTTGTGGCTCTCACCCTGGCCGTAGCGCCGGCCGGGTGGGTCCACTGTCGCGTAGGAATGCAGCTGGTAGTCGATCGTGCGGTCGTGGGTCTCCCGGCGCTCGATCCGGAAGCCCGGCTCGTCACTGGGACGTTGCACGATGATCGACAGCCTGGCCGACTGCTGGCCGAGCGACGCGTCGTAGCACTGGACCTTGATGTAGCGCTCGGGCAGTGCCTCGCGCGCCAGACGAAGGTTCTCCATCACCTCGCCCACGTCGTCCACCTCGGTGTCGAACGCGGGCTGGTCCCACATGTCCCAGAGCGCGTTGCGCGGGTGCGGATCGTCGGTGTGCTCGATCATGATCGCCCACCCGTGTTGCAGCGCGTAGCGCATCTGCGCCTCGAGCTGCTCGTCGGTCAGGTCAGGCAGAAACGAGAATGTTCCCTGAGTGATACGCATGACAGCTCCTCTACGCCTCGGTGGCGGTCGGCTCGGCGGTTGGCGACACGTCGGGAGTGTCGGTCGATTCGAACTCGAAGGAGACGTCCTTCCACACCTCGAGCGCGGAGGCGAGCTCCTTCGAGGTCTTCCCCGCCTGCTTGAGGATGTCCGGGCCCTCCTCCCAGTAGTCACGGCCCTCGTTGCGTGCCTGGATGATCGCCTCGACGGCGATGCGGTTGGCGGTCGCGCCGGCGGCGATGCCCATCGGGTGCCCGATCGTGCCCCCGCCGAACTGCAGGATGGAGTCCTCACCCAGGTATCCGAGGAGCTGGTGCATCTGGCCGGCGTGGATCCCCCCCGAGGCCACCGGGAACATCCCGGGCAGCGACGCCCAGTCCTGGTCGAAGTACAGGCCGGTCTGCGCGTTCTCCGCGTTGTAGCGCTCGCGGCACACGTCGTAGTAGCCCTTGATCGCGTTGGGATCGCCCTCGAGCTTGCCCACCACGGTGCCCGCGTGGATGTGGTCGACGCCCAGCATGCGACACCACTTGGCCAGCACCCGGAAGCTCACGCCGTGGCTCTTCTGGCGCGTGTACGTCGCGTGCCCGGCACGGTGCAGGTGCAGGATCAGGCCGTTGGCACGAGCCCACTTGGACATCGACTGCATCGCCACGAAGCCGACCGTCAGGTCCATCATGATGATGATCGAGCCCAGTTCCTTGGCGAACTCGGCGCGCTCGTACATCTGCTCCATGGTGGGCGCCGTGACGTTCAGGTAGTGGCCCTTGACCTCTCCCGTCACCGCCGAGGCACGGTTCACGGCCTCCATGGCGTGGACGTAGCGGTCGCGCCAGCGCATGAACGGCTGCGAGTTGATGTTCTCGTCGTCCTTGGTGAAGTCCAGGCCGCCGCGCAGCGCCTCGTAGACCACGCGCCCGTAGTTCATGGCCGACAGGCCGAGCTTGGGCTTGGTCGTCGCGCCGATCAGCGGACGGCCGAACTTGTCGAGGTACTCGCGCTCCATGACGATGCCGTGCGGCGGGCCCGGGAAGGTCTTGAGGTAGGCCACGGGGATGCGCAGGTCCTCGAGGCGCAGCGCCTTGAGCGCCTTGAAGCCGAAGACGTTGCCGATGATCGACGACGTCAGGTTGGCGATCGACCCCTCCTCGAAGAGGTCGATGTCGTAGGCCATCTTGGCGATGTACTGGTCGGTGTCGCCGACCTGCTCCACCGAGTAGGCGACGGCCTGGTAGTGCTCGTGGGGCGTCAGGCGGTCGGTCCACACCACCGTCCACGTGGCGGTGGAGGACTCGCCGGCCACGGCGGCCGCCGCCTCGATCGGATCGACGCCCGGCTGGGGCGTGATGCGGAACGCCGCGAGCACATCGGTGTCCTTGACCTCGTAGTCCGCGTTCCAGTAGCCCATCTCGGCGTACGGTGTGACGCCTGAGTCCCAGCGGCCCTTCTCTTCTGTATCAGCCATGGTTCTTACCCTATTCCTCCGTAGTTACAGATTGCAAGCGAGATTTGGTTGAGTTTTCATAGAGTTCTGTCTTTGGTTCTGGCAGGTCACCAGCGCCACGCCCTCCGCGTCGGTCACCGCCTCCGGAACAGCTTCGCTCAGAGATTCCCGCGCGCACGCCCGGACGTCGTCCTCCAGGCCGACCCCGGCGAGCGCCCGGGCATCCTCGCTGTCGCTCAGCGCCCCATAGGGCGTGGGGTAGCGGGCGGCCACGCACTCGGCGGCACGGGCGGCGTCGGTCCGGGCGCCGGGCAGCGCGACGGAGATCCGCCCGGCTGCGTAGACGTCCTCGAGGCCCAGCCGACCCTTCGTCCCCGCGCAGACGAGCTGCACGTCCTCCTCGCCGGCCAGCGCCTCCGTCACCGCGTCGAGGTTGAGCAGGGCGCCCACGAGGACGCGCTCGGCCACGTCGGCGGCCGCCACCAGCGTGGGGGCTCCGTTCGTGGTGGCGAGGATCAACTCCTCGCCGAGCGGACGCTCGAAGCCCTCGGGGGAGTTGCCCAGGTCGAAGTCCTCGAGAGGGACGAGGTCCTGCTCGCCCGCGAGCACACGACCCGGCTCCCGCAGCTCCCGCGCCCGCTCGATCGAATCCGCGCACAGCACGCACGTATACCCGGATTCCAGCGCCTTGACGATCGACGACGTGGCCCGCAGGACGTCGATGACCACCGCAACGGCGGCTGGGCGTACCTCGGCGCGGGTGAAGGCGACGTCGATCATCCGGAGGGCACCCGTTGGGTTCTCTGACCTCGCGACATCACAGGCGCGAGGACACCGGTCGATGGACGTCGGACACGGTCACGCGGCGCTCGCGAACTCGCGGTCCTGTTGGGGGTCGTAGCTTCCGTCGCGTGCGGTGGCGTTGCGCCGGGCCAGCTCGAGATAGGCGTCCTGGGCGGCTTGGATCTGGGCGGTCTGTCCGGCCCATAGCGACAGCGGGGTGGCTTGCAGCGCGCGTCCGTAGGAAAAGCTCAGCTGCCACGGCACCCCCTCGTCGGCGGCCAGGCGGTTGATGGCATCCAGGTTGGCGGTGGCGGCCTCGTCGCTTTGACCGCCCGAGAGGAAGGCGATGCCCGCCACGGCGGCGGGCACGCTGCGACGCAGACAACGCAGCGTGCGCTCGGCGACCTCCTCGTGGTCGGGCTGCTGGGGGCTCTCATAGCCGGCCAGCACCATGTTGGGCTTGAGGACCATGCCCTCGAGGGCCACACGCTGGCGAGCCAGCTCGTCGAACACCGCGCGCAACACCCGCTGGGTGACCTGCTCGGAGACGTCGACGGTGTGCTCGCCATCCATCAGCGTCTCGGGCTCGACGATCGGCACGATCCCCGCCTCCTGACACAACGCCGCGTAGCGAGCCAGGGCATGGGCGTTGACCGCGATGCACAGATCGCTTGGCAGCCCATCGCCGATGGCCAGCACCCCCCGCCACTTGGCAAAGCGCGCGCCCATCTCGCGATACTCCTCCAAGCGCTCCCGCAACCCGTCAAGGCCCTCGGTGACCTTCTCCCCCGGCGCGCCCGCCAACGGCTTGGCGCCGGTATCGACCTTGATGCCGGGAATGATGCCCCGGCCGGAGAGCACCTGGGCCAGCGGCGTGCCGTCGCTTGCGCTCTGGCGCAACGTCTCGTCAAAGAGGATCGCCCCGCTGATGTGCTGCTCGGCGCCTTGCGCGGTGAACATCAACTCGCGAAATGCCCGCCGATGCTCTTCGGTGGGCTCGGTATCGAGCACCGGCGTCAAGCGCTTGTCCATGGTGCCCACGCTCTCGTCCGCCGCGAGGATGCCCTTGCCCGGGGCCACCATCGCCAGCGCGGTCGCCTCGAGCGATCCATCTTCTTGTCTTGATCCGTTGTGGGTCATCGCTCTTGTGCTCCTTCGTGTTCTCGTTCTCCTTCGACCACACGCCGCACCTCGTCCGGCGCGATGACGATCGACTCCGTAAACCACTGACCATCAGACCACCACGGCCGACGCAACAGCTCCCCCCCGCTGACTCCCGTGGCCACAAACGACGCCGAACCGCCCACCAACTCCTCGAGCTCGAGCACGCGGTCGGTATCGGCCTCCGTCTCCTCCAACGCCCGCACCTCCTCATCGAGCTGCGGCGCCAGACGCCCCTGCATGCCCCCACCCAACGCCGCAACCGCACACGCCGTCATAACACCCTCCGGCGTACCCCCGACACCCATCAACATGTGTGCCCCCCCACCAGGAAGCAACGCCGCCAGCGCCCCGGCCACGTCCCCCGCCGAAGGCGTCGAGACCGCCGCACCCGCCTCACGCAACTCCGCGACCAACGACTCATGTCGCGGCTTGTCCAACACCACGACCCTCATCTCCTCCACAGAACGGCCCAACGCCTCGGCCACCCGACGCAGGTTCTCCTCCGGCGACTCGCGCAGATCGATGACCTCCCGCGCCTGGGGCCCCACCACCAACTTGTCCATGTACAGCGCCGCCCCCGGCGACCACAACGAGCCACCCTCCGCCACCGCGATCGTCGTCAACGCCCCCGGCAACCCGTCGGCACACAAATCCGTGCCCTCCAAAGGATCCACCGCGATATCAAAGTCCGGCCCCTCCCCATCACCCAACGTCTCACCGTTGTGCAACATCGGCGCCTCGTCCTTCTCACCCTCGCCGATGACCACCGTACCGCGCCCCTGCACCCCAGCCAGCACCGCGCGCATCGCCTCCGTCGCCGCGTGGTCAGCCGCCTTGTCGTCTCCCCGACCGACCCACCACCGACATGCCAACGCAGCAGCCTGCGTCGCCGCCAACACCGGACCCACCTCCGGCAGACCACCCTGCGAAGAAGCCATCACCATCGCACCGTACCCACCACACAACCCAACCAGACAGCCACCACGACAAAGAACCGACAAAGGCCGTGACGCACGCCTCCGGCGCCCTGTCCTCTGCGCGCCGGGCGTCTGGTAGCTTGAAACGGTCCGGTGAGACTGAGCACGGGGACATCCGGAGGGGAGCCGGTCCGATGGCAACGGGCCACGCAGAGTCCGCTCGACAGCATCAGCTACACGGATCTCTATCGCCGCTGGGAGCAGGGCAGCTGGCGGGCAACGGCGATCGACTTCGCGCGCGACCGCGAGCAATGGCAGGCGGACTTCTCGGACTTCGAGCGCAAGGCAGCCGCGTGGAACTACGCGCTCTTCCTGTGGGGCGAGGACGCGGTCACCCACGGCCTGTCGCCCTATATCGAGGCCGCCCCGCTGGAGGAGCAGAAGTACTTCCTCGCCACCCAGCAGGCCGACGAGGCCCGGCACGCGGTCTTCTTCAATCGCTTCATGCACGAGGTCGCCGGGATCGGCGACGGCAGCGTCGGCGCCGGCCTGACCGAGATCCGCCCTCAGCTCAGCTGGGGCTTCGAGCAGGTCTTCGGCCGCCTCGAGACCATCTGCGACGAGCTGCGCCGCGATCCCTCGATTCCGCGCCTCGCGGCGGCGGTGACGCTCTACCACCTCGTCATCGAGGCGACGCTGGCACAGACCGGTCAGCACTTCATCACGAGCTACCTCACCGAGCGGGATCTGTTGCCGGGCTTCCGGGAGGGGATGGAGAACGTCGAGGGCGACGAGCAGCGGCACATCGGCTTCGGCGTCAAGCTCCTCTCCGACCTGCGCCAGATGGACCCCGAGGTGCCTCACGCGGTCGCCGAGATGCTGCGCGAGGTGCTTCCCTGGACGATCGCGGTGCTCGTCCCGCCGGGCTGGGATGAGCGCTACATCACCGCCTTCGGCTCCAGCTTCGAGGACCTCGTCGAGACGGGGCTGACCTCGCTCATGAGCAAGCTGCGCTCCTCCGGCATGCCGCTCGACGAGCTGCCCGGTCCGTCCGTGCTCCCGGTCCCGGGGCGCGCGCGCGAGCGCGCCGAGCGCAGCAAGCGGCTCTTGCTCTGCGGCTACATCGGCGAGAAGACCGGCCGGCCCTCGGTCGCTCCCGAGGACATGCGCCTGCTGTTCGAGACGGTCGCGACCGGGCTCGACAGCGCCGCCGCCGCCGAGCCGGGCGTGATTCAGTGGGAGTTCAGCGACGCCGATCCCTGGCACATCGCCGTTGGCGAGGGCAGCGTCACGGCGCAACCGGGGCGGGCCGAGGATCCGCCCCTGACCCTGCGTGCGCGCTTCGAGGACTTCGTCGATCTCGTCGCCGGACGCAAGGACGCCCGCAGGCTCCTGGCGAGCGGCCGCCTACGCGCGCGCGGGAACCTGCGCTGGGTGTGGCGAAGCCGCCGGATGTTCCCGCCGCTCTAGGGTGCCGGAGCGGCCAGGTGGGGCGGAGGTGTTCCACTCACCGACCGCTATGATTTGCGGCATGAAGCTAGTCATCGCCGGCAAGGGAGGTTCGGGTAAGACGTCCATCTCAGGGACCATGGCGCGCCTGCTCGCGCGCAACGGCCATCGCGTGCTGGCCATCGACGGCGACTCGAACCCCAACCTCGCGCTGACGCTGGGCATCGCGCCCGAGCGGATGGGTGAGATGCCGACGCTCTCGCGCGATCTGCTGACGCGCACCGAGACGGGCGCGACGCTCACGCAGACGCTCGACGAGGTCTGCGCCACCCACTCGACGGTGGGTCCCGATGGGGTGAGCCTCCTCGTCATGGCCCACCCCCAGCATGCGGGCACAGGGTGACTGTGCTCGCTGCACGCTACGGTCCGTAGCGTCATCGAAGCCGCCCCGGAGCAGGACGTGTGCATTCTCGACACCGAGGCCTCGCCGGAGCATCTCTCGCGCGGCACCGCCCGCTACGCCGACGGCATGCTCGTGGTGGTCGAGCCCTACTACAAGTCGCTGGAGACCGGCCGGCGCATGGCCCTGCTGGGCCTTGACCTCGGGCTGGAGCGCGTCGGCCTGGTGGCCAACAAGATCCGCGACGAGCGCGAGCTCGGGGCTGTGACGCAGTTCGCCGCCCAGCACGAGCTCGAGGTCGCCGGCGTGGTCCCCTTCGACGAGAGCATGCCGGGGGCCGAACGCGCCGGCGCTGCGCCGCTGGACTTTGCGCCCGACACCGACGCGGTGGCCGCGATCGGCGCGCTCGCGCAGAGGTGGGTCGTGGATGGATGAGCTCGAGATCCTGCGCGCCCGCGACGAGGTGCTCCAGGCCATGTACTGGATGCGCTCGGAGGGGCTGGCGGACGCCCCCACGGTGGTCGAGCTCGCCCGCTTCCTGGCTGTGCCCGCGGGCACCCTGAACGCCTACCTGGAGCGGTTCGTGGCCGACGGGCTCCTGGAGCCGGCCGGCGAAGGCCTCCGGCTCAGCCCACAGGGGATCGAGACGGGCAGGCGCACGTTCGCCGAGGAGTTCGCCGACCTCACCAAGCCCACGCACGGCGAGTGCGACGAGAACTGCTGGTGCCACGACTCGCCCGAGGAGGCGGCGCGGTGCCTGGAGGAGCAGTGGGCGGGAGAGGTCCATTCCCACCACTGAGCTCAGCGGGGCGGTGTTGCCCAAGAACTTCGTGCGTCCCTGTGTGCTGCTGCTGCTGCGCGAGCATCCCGCGCACGGCTACGACCTCCTCGAGCGCCTGGAGGCGCTGGGGTTCAGCCGCGACGATCCGGGACGCCTGTACCGCGCGCTACGCGCGCTCGAAACGGACGGCCTCGTGCACTCGGCATGGGAGCGCTCCGAGACGGGTCCAGACCGGCGCATGTACGAGCTGACGCGGAGGGGCATGGAGACCCTGCACGCGGCGGCGAGCGGCCTGGAGCAGACGCGCACGCTGCTGGACAGCTTCCTCACCCGCTACGGCGAGTTCGCCGACCTCGGCGGCGACCGGCGGCACGCACGGCACGCGCGCTGAGCGCCACCCCCGCCGACACCATCATCCCGGCCACCCGCGCTCGGCGAGGGCGCGCAGCGCGGCGCGGGTGCGCGCGTCGGCCTCCTGGGCCCGCGCGTCCGTCCAGCGCCAGCGCACCCCGTCGTCGAGCGCGAAGGTGGGGCTGTCGTGGTCCTGGACGCGCGGCGCGGCGAGAGCCACCGCGGCGACGTTCTCGGCGCCCGGCAGCGGGTCGGCCGCCACCACGGCCTCGGCGTACGCGGTGAAGGCCAGGCCGGGGGCGATGACCCCCAGCGCCACGCGCGGGTCCTCGCGCAGGCGACGCAGCGAGACGCGCCGGCGGCCGAGGGCCAGCAACGCTTCGCGAGGCCCGATGCGCAGGGCGGTCGAGACGGGGATGGCGTGTGGCTCGCCGCCCACGGTGACCAGCCAGGCGACGGTCGCGTCGGGCCAGTCGGGCAGCTCGTCCAGGTCGGGCACGGCGCCAAGGTACCGTGACGCGATGCCTCCGGCGCTGGACATCCGGGGTCTGAGCAAGGTCTACGGCGATGCCCGCGGCCTGGGGCGCAGGCCTTCGAGCACAGAGGGCTTCTCCGCGCTCGAGGGCTTGGACCTCCACGTCGAGGCCGGCGCCTTCTTCGGCCTGCTCGGACCCAACGGCGCGGGCAAGACCACGCTGATCTCGGCGGTGTGCAACCTCATCCGCATCACGGCCGGGGAGGTGCGGGTGTTCGGGGAGCCCCACGACTCCCTCGCCGCGCGGCGCCTCATCGGACTGTCCGAGCAGGACGTCAACCTCGACCGCTTCCTCGACGTGAGGGAGACGCTGCTCTACCACGGCGGCTACTACGGGATGGACCGCGACCGGGCGCGCCGGCGCGCCCGGGAGATGATGGAGGTCTTCGACCTCAGCGGAAAGGCGGGCGTGCGGGCGCCAAAGCTCAGCGGCGGGATGCGCCGGCGTCTGCTGTTGGCTCGGGCGCTCATGCACGAGCCGCGCCTGGTGATCCTCGACGAGCCGACCGCCGCGGTCGACTTCGAGCTGCGCCTGGAGCTGTGGCGCTACATCCGCCGCCTGCACGGCGAGGGCACCACGATCCTGCTGACCACCCACTACCTCGAGGAGGCCGAGGAGCTGTGCGACGAGATCGCGCTCATCCGCTCGGGCCGCCTGGTGGCGCGCGACAGCGCCGAGGGGCTGCGCTCGGCCTACGGCGCCACGACCCTGTCCGAGGCCTACGTGCGAGCGATGGGTGGCCAAGAGGACGTTTCGTTCCTGGCCTGACCGGTAATACACCTGGCGCACGACCGTCGGTGCGCGACTAGCATGGCGGAACCGGCGCGGACCAAGAAGGGGCGGGGGCCCCGGAGCGCGTCGTCCAACACTGGGAATCGGGAGGTTCCATGTATCGCAAGTTTCTTGTAGTGGCTCTGGCGGCGGCCTTTTCCGTGCTCGCCACGCTGCCCGCGTTGGGCATCGGGGCGGGCGAGCTCGAGCAGGGCACCGGCCAGGTGCGCCAGGACGTCCGACAGTCCCTTGGCGAGTTGGAGGCGCAGACCGCGCCGCCCGCCGGGCAGGCCGAGCAGAACGTCCAGCAGGGCGTCCAGCAGGCGGCGCCGGGCTTGGCACCGGCCGGCGGACAGACCCGCCAGCAGACGCCGGCGGGCGACCCGCAGCTCCAGCCGCCGCTGAACGGCACCAACCCGCACGGGCAGGGCGCCGTCGCGGCGACAGACCTCGATCCCGACCCCGCCCGTCCGCAGGGCTCCGACCCCGCGGGCTCGGACACCGGCGAGGAGGCCGTCGTAGGCCGCTCGCGGGGTGAGCAGCAGGCCGACGGTTCCTTCCGCGGACGCATCACCATCCTCGCCCTGTTCGGGCAGGAGGTCCTGGGCGTGGAGACCGGTCCCGGGGAGACGGAGGCCGGCCCGCTGGACGCGGTGCAGCAGGGGGTCCTCGATCCCCTGTGCGACGGCAGCGGACAGCAGATCTGCCTCGAGGTGCTCGCGGCCGACTCAGCCACTACCCAGAACAGCTCGATGAACCGCTTCGCGGTCGCCCGCGCGCAGCTCGGCGGGCCGGAGGGCATCAGGGTGGGCGCCGCCGAGAGCCAGGGCAACATCAACCAGGACCAGACGTGCCAGACCTCCTCGGGCTCGAGCAGCGTGGCCGACGCCAACGCGGGTGGGGTGACCGCTGACGCGGCGCAGGCGGAGAGCACCTCGCAGGCCTGCAACGACGGCCGTGCGCCCACGACGCAGTCGGACTCCCGGGTGATCAACCTGGGCGGCACGGGCGTGCCCCTGCCGGCAGAGGGCTGTGGCACGGGCCAGGAGGTCCTGATCGAGCTCGTCGTCCTGAACATCGTGTGCAACGCGACGGACACGGGCGCGAACTTCAGCGTCCGCGAGGCGCTGGACGTCTTCGTGCTGCCTGTCGCGGGCACCGGCACCTCGCTCACGAAGCTCACCACCGCGGAGGCCGAGTCGCTGGCCGTGGCCCCGCCCAGGGGAGCCACGCCGCCCGGCGACGGCGGCAACGGTGGCGACGGCGGTGACGGCGGCGACGACGGCGACGGCGGCGACCGCGGCGACCGCGATCGCGACGGTGGCGGCGGCGACGGTGGCGGCGGCGGCGGTGGCGTCGGGGGCACCTCCGACGACGCCGACCCGGAGTGCTCGGACGGGATCGACAACGACGGCGACGGCCGCGTCGACTTCCCCGACGACCCGCAGTGCTCGTCGCGCAGCGACGACTCCGAGTCCGCCGGCCCGGGCGGCGGCGGTGCCCAGGCGGCGGGTCTGCCCTTCTCGGGTGCGGACCTCCTCGGGGTCGTGCTCGCCGGTCTGCTGGCTCTCGCCGGCGGCCTCCTCCTGCGCCGACGCGGGGAGCTGCCCGGCGCGCCGTGAGCGCGATTCGTAGGCTGGTCCAGGAGCGCCCCCGCCTCGCGGGGGCGCTCCTGCTCGCGGGGGCCGTCGTGGTGGCGCTCACCGTCCTCGCCCGTGGGCTGGGAGACGACGGGTCGTCCGTGGACGCTCAGGATGAACTGACCGAGGACGTGCGCCGGGCGCTCGTCCCTCCGCTGGGACTGTCTCTCATCTACCCCGAGGACTGGGACGTGCGCACCGTCGGCAAGACCCTGCGCCTCACCAGTCCGGAGAAGAGCGTGACCGCCACCTTCGCGGCCCCCGCGGCGACCGGGAGCACCGACGACGTGCGCCGCGCGCTCGAGTTCACCGTCCGCGAGGTACTGCAGCGCGATGAGGTTCTGCGCCGCGCCCAGGGCCGGCTCGGCACGGAGGCGGTGGACACCATCGAGCTGAGCGGACGCCTGAGGCCCGGCCGGAACGTCCGCGTGCTGCTGCTGGCGGGCGCGACCGCTTGGCGTACCTACGGGGTGACGGTCACCACCGCCCAGCGGCCCTCGCAGCGTCGCGTGGCCGAGATGGCGGGCATCCTGGCCTCCGTGGAGCTGAGCAAGCCCCGCGACGCACGTGTGCAGACGAGGGCCGGCGGCTGATGGTGGCCGTTCCCGCCCACCGCCGCGGGCTGGCCGCGCTGGCCACCCGCGAGACCCACCGGGTGCTCAAGCTGTGGTTGCAGACCATCGCGGCGCCCGTGCTGGCGAGCTTCCTGTTCATCGTGGTCTTCGGCCTGTCGCTGGGCGAGCGCATCGACTCGGTCGACGCCATCCCCTACGACGCCTACATCGTCCCGGGGCTCATCGCCATGGCCATGGTGCAGGCGGCCTACTCCAACAACGCCAGCTCGGTCTTCCAGGCGCGCTTCGAGCACTACATCAACGACGTGCTGGCTGCCCCCATGCGCGCATGGGAGGTTAACCTCGGGCTGACCATCGGCGGGGTGGTGCGCGCGCTGGCCATCGGTGCCGCGCTGATGGTGGCCTCCCTCCTCGTCACCCCGGTGGGGATCGCCCAGCCGCTCGTCCTGCTCGCCGCGGTCGCACTGCTCTGCGTGCTCTTCGGCTCCCTCGGCGTGGTGGTGGGCATCTACGCCGAGAGCTTCGACCATCACATGGCGGTCAACAGCATCGCGATACTTCCACTGGCCTTCCTGGGCGGCGTCTTCTACTCGGTCGAGTCGCTGCCCTCGCCGTGGGAGGAGCTCAGCCACCTCAACCCGATCTTCTACCTCGTGCAGGCCATGCGCTTCGGCTTTCTGGGCAGCGCGGACGTCCCGGTCGCGCTGTCGCTGGGCGTGACCGCGGCGCTGGCCGTCCTCGTGGTGGCGTGGAGCGCACGGCTGTTTGCCACCGGCCGGCGCCTGAAGGCCTGAGGCGCGGCGCGCCGGCCACCCGCGGTATGCGGGTCCCCGCTTGCGGGCGTCCTGGCGCCCCGGCGTGCGTCAGACGGGCGCTGCATCCAGCCACTCGCGCATCGACGTGTGGTGGGCGGCGTGCTCTGCGGTGTCCAGCTCGTGGCGCAGCTCGCCCAGCAGGCCGAAGCGCTCGGCCACGACGTCGTGCTGGTGGATCGTCTCCAGGTTCTCCTGGCGGGCGGAGACGAAGGCGTCCTCGTCGAGGAAGTCCAGGCGCTCGACCACCCCACCGATCATCTCGCGCACACAGTCCTCCACGAAGCGGGGGCGGCGGTGGGCCTTCTCGACCACGCTGCCCTCGTCGGAGCGCTTCATCAGCTCGTAGACCTCCGAGCTCATGGCGTCCTCCACGATGGCCAGCAGGGTATGGGCGGCGATGTCGGTCGTCGAGCCCTCGGGGCAGCCGACGTGCAGCGTGCCCAGCCCGCGCTGGTTGTGGGTGGCCACGGGCACGGCCTCGAGGATACGGGCGACCTGCGCATCGTCGAAGCCCTCCTCGCCGAGGCGCTCGCGCGCGCGACCGGCGACGAGCTGCTGGGCGCACGGGCAGGCGGTCATGCCCTGGGCGGTGACCCCGATGAGCCGGCGGGTGCCCGCGGCGGAGGCCACCGCGGTGCCGTGCAGCGTGTAGATCTCCTGGGTCAGGACGCCGCTCACCGGCGCCGGCTTGTGCTCGGGGTAGCGCGCGGAGATGGTCACCTCCGCGCGCTGGGCGCCCTGGCGGTCGCGCACCAGGCGCGCGATGTGGTCGGCCAGCTGCTCGGCGCGGAAGGCCGCCTCGCCGAGGACGACCTCGCCGATGGCCTCGTTGACGGTCTCCTCGAAGCGCGACATGTGCGCGCCCTTCTGCCGGGGCCCCAGATCGACGAAGCAGGAGAGGCGCGCGGAAGAGCTGCTCGTGGTCGCCCACCCGTAGGCGGACGATCTTCTCCACCTCGGTGACGCCCACCCGTGAGAGGCTCACGCGAAGGCGCGGGAGCGAGGCCTGCACGTCGGGCAGTGTGCTCGTGGGCTCCATGCCGTCCATGGAGGCCAGTCACGAGATCGCGCCTCCTTGTGCTATTACTCACGCAGGCCGAGATGGTCCCCTGGTGAAAAAGGGAAGGGAAGAATGGAGTCTGACGCGCTGCTGGCCGACGAGGCGCCGATCCACGAACTGGAAGAGCTGCGCCCGGTCGTCACGGAAGGTCTCGAGCGAGGATTCGTGCGCTTCGACGCGCTGGCCTCGGCGCTCGAGGAGGTCGAGGTCACCAGGAGCAGGTCTCCGAGCTGCACGGCTACCTGGCCGACCAGGGCGTCGACGTGGTCGGCGCCGACGGCCGGGCGCTGGGCACCCCGGAGGCGGCCCGCGTGGAGGCCGCCGCCGAGGCGCGCAAGGCCGCCGGCGCGGGCGACGTCGCGCCGCGCCGGGCGGAGATCGACCTCACGGTCGAGCCGTCGCTGGACTCGTTGCGCCTCTACCTGCGCTCCATCGGTCGGGTACCGCTGCTCACCGCCCCCGAGGAGATCGCGCTGGCCAAGCGCATCGAGCGCGGCGACATGGGCGCCAAGCAGCACATGGTGGAGGCCAACCTGCGCCTGGTGGTCTCCATCGCCAAGGGCTACCTGGGCCGCGGGCTGACGTTCCTGGATCTCATCCAGGAGAGGATCGCTGGGCCTGATCCGCGCCGTGGAGAAGTTCGACCACCGCCGCGGCTACAAGTTCTCGACCTACGCGACGTGGTGGATCCGCCAGGCGGTCACGCGCGCGATCGCCGACAAGGGGCGCACGATCCGCATCCCCGTGCACATGGTCGAGAAGCTCAACAAGGTCGTGCAGGTGGAGCGCCAGCTCGTGCAGGCCCTCGGCCGTGAGCCCACGCCCGAGGAGATCGCCGCGCACCTCGAGGTCACCGCCCCCGAGGTGCGCGACATCCTGCGCATGAGCCAGCAGCCGATCTCCCTGGAGAAGCCCGTCGGCGACGAGGAGGACACCTCGCTCAGCGACTTCGTCGAGGACGACGGCGCCGAGTCCCCTTCGAGCTGGCCGCCGACACCATGCGCCGCGAGAACGTCCGCCGCGCCCTCAGTGCCCTGCCGGTGCGCGAGCGCGAGGTGATCGAGATGCGCTTCGGCCTGACCGGCGGCCGCCCCGGACGCTCGAGGAGGTCGGCCGCGCCTTCAAGGTCACCCGCGAGCGGATCCGCCAGATCGAGAACCACACGCTCAAGAAGCTCGAGGCGCTGCCCGAGGCCCAACGGCTGCGCGACGCATCGTAAGCTCGCGCGGCGTGAGCCTGCGCGAGCGCATCGAGGAGCGCGACGGGCCGTGCTGCGTGTGGTGCGACCGCGAGGTCTGGCCTCAGGACCGCACGCTCGACCACGTGGTGCCGCGCGCTGCGCCGCGGACGCACCCACGAGGCCAACCTCGTGCTCGCCTGCCGCCCGTGCAACCGCGCGCGGCGATCGCGCCCGGCGGCGGCGTGGGCCATCGAGCGCGAGCGGGCCGGCGCGGCGGTGCGCTGGCCGACGCTCACACGCGCGCTCTATGAGCTCGAGGCGACGGGGAATCGCACCGAGCGCGAGTACGCCCGGCGCCAGCTCAGGCGGGTGCCCGTTCCGTCCGACTGAGAACGACGTTTCTACCCACGTGATGCCGCCGCTCCGTTCTCGTGGCAGACGGATCCCGCTGGTTGATCCCCGCTGAGGAGGTCGGCAGCGGCACGCGATCCGTCTCGGCCGTCCTGGGCATGCCGGGTGGGCGATCGAACCGGGGCGTCCGCTCACGGCCTGATCGCTATCCTCACCGACCCCGGCGGGGTACCGAAGCGGTCAAACGGGAGCGGCTGTAAACCGCTTGGCTCTGCCTTCGCAGGTTCGAATCCTGCCCCCGCCATCAGCTCCACATCCGTGCGCGGGCCTCGCGCTCGTGGCCGGCGCGAGTGTCGTAGGGCGTCAGCGGACCACCCGAAAGCCCGTGGCGCGGCTGCGGTTGGGGAGGTGCCCGGGCGGATGGCCGTGAAAGCGCGTGACGAAGGTGTACGCGCCGGGACGCGACGGCCGGTAGGAGAAGCGGTATTGGGGCTCTGGGTGCGGCGATTGCCTGCCCGCCGCGGACGCCCGCTGCGCGAGCGACGCGGCGACCAGGCATAGGGCGCCGCGAGCCGGCCCGCACCCGAAGATCCCCGGCGCCGGGCTCGGCCCGAGGGTGAGGCCCTGCTCGTCCACGACCTCTCCGTCGCGCCGGATCACGAGGGTCACCGGCAGCGCGGCGCGAGTGGTGGGAGACCGACCCCGTCAGCGCGGCTCTGCCCGAGCCGCAGATCCTTCTCGCTGGCGTTGAGCCCGACGCGCACCCTCTGCTCGGTCGTGGCCAGCCCGCTGGTCACCGCCTCGTGGCCGGTCGCGTCGCCGGGGAAGCGCGCCCGATAATCGGTGGTCCACTCCGCGGGCCCCGGCCAGGCCGAACGTCCCGTCGGCCGCGACGCGCACGCCGTCGGCGGGCTGCCCCGCCACGCGGGTGAACGCGCCCGATACCCACGGGCGCTGCTCGAGGATCACGCGCCGCCCCGCCAGCGAGCGGCCGTGCGCCGTGGCGAGTCGCCCCGCAGCGCCACGGTGGCGGCCAGGTGACGCGGCCCGCCGCCCGCGTCAGGCTGAGCCGGGTGTCGGCGCGCAGGAGCACCGAGATGTCGTCGGAGCCCCGGTTGGCCGTCGCGAGGTCGGGCCGCGCGTCACCGTCGAGGTCCTCGGCCGCGATGGCCACGGGCCGCGGCCCGACGCCGGGTCGCGGGGCGGCGAAGCTGCCGTCCCCGCGGCCGAGCAGGATCGACGCGCTGCCCGCGTAGTCCTTGCCCTCGACGTACTTTGTGTTCGAGTTGTTGGCCACCGCCAGGTCCTGGTCCCCGTCGACGTCAAGGTCGGCGACGGCGAGGGCGAACGCGGCGACCCCCGCCCTGGCGGGGGCGAGGATCGAAGGTCCCGTCGCCGCGGCCCAGGAAGACCGAGATGTCCCTGCTGTCGCCGTTGGCGACCGCCAGATCGGGGTCCCGGTCGCCGTCCGGGTCACCGGCGGCGACGTCGTAGGGCGTCGTTCCTGCCGGGTAGACCGGACCCGCGCGGAAGATGCCGTCGCCGTTGCCGATCAGCAGGGAGAGGTTGTTCGACGCGCGGTTGGCCACGGCGAGGTCCGGCGTGCCGTCGCGGTTGACGTCGACGCTGTCGAGGTCGTAGGCGTCGCCGTCACCACCCTCCGCCAGCCGGTCCCCGCCGGGAAGGCCCGGGCCGTGGCGAAGGTACCGTCGCCTCGGCCCAGGAGGACCGAGACCGTGTCGTCGCGGCGGTTGACCACCGCCAGATCGGCGTGGCCGTCGCGGTCCAGGTCGCTGGTGATCACCGTCCGGCTGCTCGCCGACGGCGTGACGGACCGGAGGGGCAAGGCCGGCGGCCGTCGCCGCGGAGAACGGAGACCCCGCGGGCGAAGACGTTCGAGACGGCTACGTCAACCCGGCCGTCCTCGTCGAAGTCCCCAGTCACCGCCGTGCGCGGACTGTTCCCCCCCCCCCCCCCCCCCCCCCCCCCCCCCCCCCCCGGGAACGTGCGCGACGGGGCGAAGGTGCCGTCCCCTCGCCGAGCAGGACGCTCACGTCGTGGGACTTCGTGTTCGGGCTCACGATGTCGAGCACCCCGTCGCCGTTGAGATCGGCGGTCTCGACCGAGTACGGAAGGTCGCCGGTCCGATAGGTCCGCTCTGGACCGAGGTCGATCGGCGTGGCTGCACCGCGCCCGACGCCGCGGCGAGGAGGACGACGGCGACGAGCAGGGCGAGACGCAGCATCGAGGCCAGCATGGCAGACCACCTTGCCCCCGAGCCGTCTCGGCTCACCGTCCGCTGAGCAACCCCAGGTTGCTGACGATGAAGGGCACGCAGAAGTTCAGGCGCACTTCACCCAGACCAGGGCGGTCGCATCGCCGGCGAGAATGATATTGCCCTGGTTGACCGCGCTGAGGATCAAGCCGACGATCAGCGCGATGCGCAACGTCCGGCGCAGGCGGCGCTGAGCGCGGTAGGCCAGCGCCTCTCCGACCGCGTTCACGCGAGGGCGGCGGCGCGGGCTTCGGCGCCGCGCTCCACGCCGCCGGATCGCCGGTGGTGTCGCCGGCGCGGATGGCCACCAGCTCGTCGACGATCGCCAGCACTCGCTCGGACGTGCCGTCGCGGTCGCGCAGCAACATCCGCGCCAGCTGACCCCGGTCGCCTCCAGCGCCTCGTCGTGCAGGCAGACCGGCGGTGATGGGCGCAGCCAGCGGCGCAGGCGCGGTTGCGGTGTGCAGTTCGACCATCAGGCCGCGCGCAGCTCGGCGCGCCGGCGCTCCACCTCGCGGCCGTCCCGGGTTCCCACCACGCGCGCCGCGACCCCGTAGAGCTGCTGGCGCTGCTGATCGTCCGCGCCGTCGTTGTAGGCGCGCAGATAGGCGGCGATCACGCGGCAGACCGAGCGCGGCTGGTCGGTGAAGGGCTCGCCGGCCAGCGTATGGACGCCACCTCCGCTGACGCACGCCCCGTCGTGCGACGACGCGTGCTTTCCCTTGCCGAGGCGGACGGTCTGGTGGCTGGGATGGGACGGGACGCGCCCGGCATCGCGGGCTCCGCTGGTCGCTCGATGTGCTTCTGTGCGTAGCGATCTACCCCCCGCTCAGGGGGTGAACCGGGCCCCACCGTCAACCAGCGGATGTTCTAGTCAAGCGCGCGCGTGGCGCGCCTGGCCGGCGCGGTGCCGAAGACGCGGTCCCAGTAGGGGCGCTGACCCCGAAGCCCGTCTCGTGATCTTGGAAGTGGTGGCGCATGTGCGACTCGCGCAGGAACCTGCCGATCCGCCCCTGCGGTGCGCGGTGCAGCCAGAAGTGGGTCATGTCGTAGGCGAGATAGCCGGCCACGAAGCCCGCGCCCAGCGCCGCCCAGATCGGGGCCGAGCGTGTGGTAGAAGGCACCCAGGAACAGCGCCGCCAGCGGGACCGAGGCCGAGGGAGGCGACCAGCCGCTTGGGATCGTTGGGATGATCGTGGTGCACCCCGTGGATCAGGAAGTGCAGCCGCGCGCCGATCCCGTCCTCCGGCTCGAAGTGGAACACGACGCGGTGCAGCCAGTACTGGTGAGGGTCCACAGCGCATAGCCGCCGACCACCAGACCCGCGGCGACAAGCGCCCCGGCCTGCTGGACGCCCAAGACCAGTAGTAGCGCGATGACCGGACCGAAGATCACCACGGGCACAGCGGGGTGTACCCGCGTGAGCCGATCGAGCCAGGGCGACTCGAACAGGGCGGCGAAGCGCGCAGCTGCTCGGCGCGCGAGGGCCGGGGACCGGCGGGGTGAGAGTGTGCTCGGACATGGGATTGGCGCTCACCGTTGCGCTGGGGGCGACTTGGGCATGCCGACGCTCGCGACCACCGACAAGCCCTAGGCAGTCGTGCCTCTACACCGCGAGCACGCCGTTCGATGCACGGCCCCGCGCGCGTGCGCGAGGGCATCGTCACCACCGCGCGGCGGACGCTGCCCGGGTCGACGGGGAAGGTCTCGGGGCCCCGTTGGCGCGCGGCGCACGCCCATGCCCAGGCGGGCGAGGTGCAGCGTGCCCAGCGCCTGGGAGTACAGGTGGGCGGCACCACGGTCGGGGTCGTCGATGACGAACGCGCCCCGGCGCCTTCCTCCGCCAGCACCGCCGCGGTGGGCCCCAGGCAGCCGGCCATGGCCTGGCCCAAGCGCAGCAGGACTCCGTCCGAGACCCGCGCGGCCAGCTGGGCGAACGGACGGCGCATGAGCAGCAGGGCGAGGTCCAGAAACGCGGTGGCGCAGCAGGGCGGCGCGGGGGCCGGCATCTCCCGCCAGCGCGTCCTCGGGCCCCAGCGCACCGACGTCCACCGACGTCAGCTCGCGCTCGATCTCGCCCAGGTAACGCGTCACGGTGAGCACGAACAGCTCCTCCTTGGAGGAGAAGTGGCGGTAGATGAGGGCCTTGTTGATGCCCGCGGCGCGCGCGATCCGCGCCACGCGCACGTTGTCGACCCCCTGGTCGTCGAACAGCGCGCGGGTCGCGTCGAGGATCTCTTCCTCGCGCTCGAGGAGGCGCCTCCGAGGCGTCATGGGCGTACTGTACCCGACGGTGTAAACGTCGGTTACAATCCGGGACATGGCTGCTACCGACACCGAGAGAATGCCGTCGACGGGCTCGAGGCGAGCCCCTTCACCCTCGAGCGCCTCGCAGGACCCCGAGGACATCCGCGAGTGGGTCCACGGCTTCGCCGAGAACGTCGTCCGCCCCGCGGCCCACGAGGGGACGAGCGCGAGGAGACGCCCTGGCCGGTCATCCAGGAGGCCGCCAGGATCGGCCTCTACGGCTTCGAGGCCATCGCCCAGTTCTTCGCCGACGAGTCCGGGCTGACCTTCCTGATCGTCAACGAGGAGCTGTTCTGGGCGACGCCGGCATCGGCATGGCGATCATGGGCACCACGCTCGCGGTCGCCGGGATCTTCTCCTCCGGCACCCCCGAGCAGATGGGCGAGTGGGTCCCGCAGTGCTTCGGCACGCCGACGATCGTGAAGGGTCGGCGCCTTCTGCTCTTCCGAGCCGGACGCGGGCTCTGATGTGAGCGCGCTGCGCACGCGCGCCCGCTACGACGAGACCACGAACGAGTGGACGCTCAACGGCCAGAAGGCCTGGCGACCAACGGCGGCATCGCCGACGTGCACGTCGTCGTCGCGTCCGTCGACCCCCAGCTGGGTCGCGCGGCACGCGGCCTTCGTCATCGGTCCCGACACCCCCGGCCTGGAGATGGGGACCAAGGTCAAGAAGCACGGCCTGCGCGCGTCGCACACCGCCGACGTCTTCCTCGACGACGTGAAGATCCCGGCGGGAGCCAGCTCGGTGGCAAGGCGAAGCTCGACGAGCGCCTCGCGCGGGCGCGCGAGGGGAGCAAGGCGCGCGGCCAGGCCGCCATGTCGACCTTCGAGGTCTCGCGGCCGACGGTCGGCGCCCAGGCGCTTGGGCATCGCCCGCGCACGGCGTTTGAGTACGCGCTCGACTACGCCAAGGAGCGCGAGCAGTTCGGCAGGAAGATCATCGAGAACCAGGCGATCGCCTTCACGCTGGCCGACATGAAGATGGAGATCGACTGCGCCCGGCTGCTCGTGTGGCGCGCGTCGTGGATGGGGCGCAACGGCAAGCCGTTCAGCCACGCCGAGGGCTCGATGTCCAAGCTCAAGGCCGGCGAGGTCGCCGTCTGGGCCACCGAGCGCGCGATCCAGATACTCGGCGGCAACGGCTACACCCGCGAGTTCCCGTCGAGCGGATGCACCGCGACTCGAAGATCTACACCATCTTCGAGGGGACCCTCGGAGATCCAGCGGCTGGTGGTCGCGCGGGCGATCTCGGGGATGAAGATCACCTAGGCGGCGCGGCGCCGGCGGCAGTCCCGTTGTGGGGCTGCGGCGCCGCGGCGGGCGGCTACCCTGTGCCGCCCGCTACTTAGCTCAGTTGGTAGAGCACTTCCATGGTAAGGAAGGGGTCGCCGGTTCGAGTCCGGCAGAGGGCTTGGAACCAGAGGCCTCGTGTTAGCGGGGCTTTTGCCAATATCAGAGGCCGATGTCTCCGAGGCTGAGCTGGCGGCTCTGGCGCTTGTGGGCCGTATTTGGGCCGCATTAGCGGGCGAGCGCGATCTGCTGCTCGGCCGTAAGGCGCGGCGCCTCCTGGAGCTCGGCGATGACGTGCGCGTACGTCGAGAGACAGGTGTTCGGGTCGTGGCCGAGTTGCGCCGCGATCTCGACGATCGAGAAGCGCCCTTCATGGATGAGGAGGCTCGCGAACGAGTGGCGCAGGTCGTACGGACGCGGGTTCGCGACGCCGGCTGCTCGTGCGGCCGGCATGAACACGCGCCGGCGCCAGTTGCGCCAGTCGTACTCCCGCCACGCGGTGCCGTCGGAGCCGGGGAAGAGGAGGTCGGTGTCGCTGGCCGGCTGCTGCTCGGCGCGCCACGCGGCGAGGTCCTCGCGCAGTGGACCGAGGAGCTTGACCGTCCGGGGTGGCTTGCCGGTCTTCTGGCCCTTGAAGGTGCCGTCGGCGAGCGCCTGCTCGACGAGCAGCGTGTTCTGGCGGACGTGGCGCCACTGCAGGGCGACGGCTTCCTGAGGGCGCAGGCCGGCGTAGGCGAGCACCGAGACGAGCGTCGCGTCCTTCACGGTGTGCTTCTCGAGGATTGCGCGGCGGATCTCCTCGATCTTCGCCGGCGGCAGCGGCGTGATCGCGCGGTCCCGGCGCATCGGTGGCTTGCGTACCGCGCGTGCCGGGTTCGACGGGATCCGCTCCCACTCGACTGCGCGCTGGAGGATGCTCTGCAGCACGGCGAACGACTTGCGGATCGCCTCGCGGCCGACACCGTCGGCTTCGAGGTCCGCGCGCAGGCGCATGAGCAGCGGGACGCTCAGGTCACGCAGCCGAACGTCGCCGATCCGCGGGAGCAGGTGCCCGTTGAACATGCTCGCGTAGTTCTTGAGCGTCGCCTTCTCGAGGTTCGGCTTGGCGTAGAGCTCCCACCACTCGGCGGCGAAGTCCGCGAAGGTCTCGCTGCCGGCGTCGAGCTGCGAGAGGCCGTCGGAGCGCTTGAGCGTCCTGACCTTGCCTTCGAATGCCTTCGCGTCGGCAAGCGCGTCGAACGTCCGGCTGCGCTCGCGACCGTCGGCGTCGTACCAACGCACGCGGTAGACGGCGTACGTCTTGCCATCGCGTCGCTTGCGCTCGCGCTTGTGGATCATGTGAGGAAGAGGCGGCCGCGATCGAGAGCTCGCCCCCGCGCCGCCCGAGCGGGTGCGGTGTCAGGAGGACTCGGCGCCGGCGCCTGATTCGACGTGGAGAACGACTCACAGGCAGCGATCCACGCGTCGACCGCCGCGGGATGGACCCGGTACGCACCGCGCGACCCGAATCGAGCCGCTCGAAGCGAGCCGCTCCGGATGGCTCGCAGGACCGTCTTCGTGCTGACCCGGCAGTGCTCTGCGACTTCGGCCGGGGTCAGCAGCGGGGCATCCACGTCCTGATGACGGACGCGCCGGCCGGGCTGGCTGCCCGAGCAGGCCGAGCAGGGTCGTCAGGACGGTTTAGTCACTGCGGGTCCGGTGCTGCAAGCGCTCGAGACGATCGACGATTGCCGCGAGATCCTGCTGCTGCGCCCGCGCCCGCTCGAGTGCCTCGACGAGCTCGTCGGCCTGCAGTGCCCCCTCGCGGAGCTTCTGCGAGCGGTACTTCTCGACTTCCCTGCTGACGAGCTCGCCCAACAGCTCGCTCATCGGCTTGTAGCCGGCGAGCGCGCGGAAGTCCGACCAAACGTCGTCGGCGACCTGGACGCGAGCCATGCGATCACGGCGGGTTGCCTCCTGCGGAGCGGGTCGCTTCGGCGCTGCGGGCGCCTTCTGGCGTGGCCGTTTCTTGCGAGACACGTTCCCGCGGGAACGTATACGTGTAGACGCTGCTGCACTCAGTGCAAGTGCGTCTGGTTGTTGGGGAAGGACGGCGAGGTTGGTGTAGCGAGGCTCTCGCGCATCGGGCGTTGACGTTGGTGACGCTTGATCCGGGAGAGGGGGGCGGTTTCTCAGCTCGTCGGAGCTTGAGCGTCAGGTGAGGCAGCTCTTCCTCTTGGAGCTGCGAGCTGCCACCAGTCGATCGACTCGCCGGCGCCGCTCTCGATCTCTTCGATTCGTCGCGCCGCGCGCCGCATGTCAC
>JAUJOF010000004.1:208740-311306 GCA_030447785.1 Solirubrobacteraceae bacterium | reverse complement strand
ATGGCCACGACGACCTCGGGGATCATCGGCAGATAGATCCCCACCACGTCGCCCTGGCGCACGCCCTGGTCGCGCAGCGCGTTGGCCAGGCGCTGCACGTCGTGGTGCAGGTCGGCGTAGGTCAGATCGCGCCTCTCGCCCTCCTCTCCATGCCAATGGAAGGCGACGCGCTCGCCGTGGCCCGCCTCGACGTGGCGGTCGACGCAGTTGTAGGAGGCGTTCAGCGTCCCGTCGGTGAACCACTTGTAGAAGGGGGGGTCGGAGTCGTCCAGGGCGGTGCTCGGCTCGCGGATCCAGTCGAGGTCGCGGGCCCGCTGCAACCAGAATCCCTGGGGATCGGCCTCGGCCTCCTCGTAGACGCTCTCGTCGGTGACCAGCGCGCGGGCCACGAAGTCCTCGGGGGGGTCGAATCGCTCGACCTCCAGGAGCGCGTCGAGCTGCGTATCGGCCATCTCTCCTCCTTGGTCGGCTTGCCTGCATCATCCTCCCCGGGCGATGCGGCCGCCATTCCGTGGACGCCACCCCTAAGAACCCGTCCGAAAACGTCCGGCACGCCGTCAGGCGCCGACGCACCGTCTGTTTCCGGACGAGTTCTAACGCCGCTTGCGCTTCTTCTTCTTCTTGGAGGACGACTGGGGCCTGGCCGGCGCCGGCGCGGGCGCAGGCTGGGCCATGGGCTCACCCTCGGCCTCGGGCTCTTCCCCGGTGCGCTGTCGCTCCCGGGCCTCGCGCAGCTCGAGCTGGGTCGGCCACGGCTGAGCCTGCCCGGTGACCCAGGCGGGCGGCACGCCGCCGGGCCAGCGGCCACGGAAGAGCAGGCCCAGCGCGAAGAGGAAGAACATCTGGATGATCGTCTGGTTGCCGCCCAGCAAAAACGGCCCGAGGACGTACAGCACGCCCACGGCGATGCCGAGGATGCCCATGAAGCGCGTGAGCAGACCGACGCGCATGGCGCTCAGCGAGCCGTACACGAACCCCCCGCCGGCCAGACCCAGCTGGGCGAACTGGCCGACGGACTGCAGCACGGTCAGCCCGGTGCCCTCGCTGATCTGGCGCACGGCGGTCGCGCTCTGGTCGGCGGCGGTGGCCAGCCCGGCCTGTCGGGTGAGCACGAGCGTCCCGAGCACCAGCTGGGTGATGCCCAGCACCACCCCGGAGGCGATGACCAGGGGGGCCAGCACCTTGGACAGGTCGGAGCGGCGGTTGCGCGTCGCGCGGATGAGGAAGGCCAGTGCCAGGCCCATCGCGATCGGCGCCAGGGCACTGAGCGCCACGCCGACCAGGAAGCTCGCCAGGTTGGCGTCCACGAAGCGGAAGACGTCGATGACCGGCGCCGGCTCGGCCGGCCGGCCCCGGCTGATCAGCGGTCCGAGCGCCTCGGGAAGCGTGACGCGCGGCTGATCGGCCGCCACCGTGATGCTGTAGACGGGCCCCGCGACCACCAGCAGGCCGGCGGCGAGCGCCGTGGCGGCCGCCACGGGCGCGCGGCGCCGCTCCTGGGCGACGACGTCCTGGGGCGTGTCGGCCATCAGTCCGAGCCCTCGGCGCCCGGTCCGACCTCGCGCCGCGGGCGGTCGCCACCCCTCTCGGGCGTGTACACCGGCATCGGCTCGGGCTGGTCGCGGGCGACCGCCCGCGAGAGGCGGTCTCCGGCCCCGAGCAGGAGGTCGAGCGCGGGGGCCGCGAGGCGCAGCAGCGTCTCGAACCGCTCCCGATGACGCGCCAGCGGCGGCGGAGAAGCAGGCACGGTTGTCATTCTACGGTGGTGGCGTTGACGCGGATGGAGGGCCGCTGCCCGGCCTGCGGGGGAGCGCTGCGCGACTGGCGCACGGTGCCGGGCTCCGATCCCGCCTGGCCGGCCCCGGTGCCTCTCCTGCGCTGCGCGGCGTGCGCGAGCGCGGTGACGGCGGCCCCCGCGCCGGCGCAAGCCCATCACGCCGGGCAGTACGCGAGCGCGCGGGCTCCCCGCGGCGCCCGTGGGGTGGCGCCGCTGCTCGACCTGTTCGACCGCCAGCGCCTCGCGCAGCTGCGTGCGGCGGGCGCGCGTCCGCCGGGAGTCCTGCTGGACGTGGGCGCAGGGCGGGGTCGCTTCGTGACGGCCGCGCGTGGAGCAGGCTGGGCGGCAGGCGGCCTCGAGCCCGCCCCGCGCGGAGCGCCGGCCCCCGGGGTGCAGCCCTCCGGCCTCGAGGAGGCCGACGTCGCGCCCGGCTCGCTCGACGCGGTGACGCTGTGGCACGTGCTCGAGCACCTCGACGATCCCGGCGCCGCGCTGGGGCGCGTGGCGGGGTGGCTGCGCCCCGGCGGGGTAGCGCTCGTCGGCGTGCCCAACCTTGCCAGCCTGCAGGCCCGCACCGGCGGCCCGGTGTGGTTTCACCTCGACGTCCCCCGCCACCGCACGCACTTCACTGCCCCGGGGCTGCGCGCGCTGGCGCGCGCGACGGGCCTCGAGCCGCTGCACACCCATCACGTGCTGGCCGAGCACAACCCGTTCGGGCTCTGGCAGTCGCTGGTCAGCCGCCTGACGCCCACCCCCTCGTGGCTGTTCCACGCGCTCAAGCGAAACGCCCCCCTCACCGCCCGCGACGCGCTGCCCACCGCCCTGGGGCTGGCGCTCGCGCCGGTGGCCGTGCTCGGCGAGCTGGTCGCCGGGCTCGCGCGCCACGGGGGGACGATCGCCCTCAGCGCCCGCCGGACGCGCTGAGCGCCGCGACCGCGCCGGCGAGGTCCCCGTCGTCGATCCGGCGGACATCGGGCAGCAGGTCGCTCATCCGGTCGGCCGCCAGGCGATCGGCCGGTGGGGTGGCCGGGCCGGTGAGGACCACGAGAGGGAGGGTGACCGCGCGCAGCTCCGCCCGGCTGACCGACAGGCTGGCCAGCCCGCCCAGGTCGGCGAAGAAGGCCCCCGCGCGCCTGCGCGCGCGCTGGACCTGGTCGGCCGCCGCGCGCTCACCCAGCCATCGCTCGACCGCCGCACCGGGCCCGCCCGAGCGCAGCGCACCCTCAAGCTCGGCGCGCTGGGCGCCCAGCTCCTCGGTGGCCTCGGGCACGAAGGCGTACAGCGGCGGGTCGGCGAGCACCGCGCCGCGCGCCAGCGCGCGGTGGCGGCGCAGCACGTCGAGTACCACCAGCGCGCCGAAGCCCTCCCCAGCCAGCAGCGCGGGGGCGGCGTCGAGGCCGAGCACCACAGCGGCCAGGTCCTCGGCCTGCTCGTTGACCGTCGTGGCGCTGTAGGGCTCGGGCGCGCCCGAGCCCCCGTAGCCGCGGCGGTCGTAGGCCACCACGCGGCCTTCCAGTCGCTCGGCCACCGGCGCCCAGGCCAGCGCATCGGAGGCCATGCCGTGCACCAGCACGCACGCGGGCTTGCCGGCCGGCCCCCAGGTGCGCACGCTCAGCGCGACGCCGGCGCCCTCCACCGTGCGCGGCGCGCCGGCCGCGCTCACCGCAGTGCCAGCGCCCGGCGCAGGGGCCAGGTCGCGGCGCGCACCGGCAGGGTGAGGCTGCGGCGCCCCAGCAACCCGTTGTCGACGATCCCCCGCCCGACGGAGTGCACCAGCGCACTGCGGCTGCCCATGGGCCGCCCGCCGCTGGAGTAGTAGTGGTGGATGGCGGTGAGCACCAGGTCGCCCAGCGGGCGAGCGTAATGGAACAGCACCTCGATGGCCTGGGCCTCGGCGCCCACGGTGATCTCGGCGTGCGGGCTGACCGCCAGTCCCACCAGGCCCGCGGCGATGGTGTCGGCGGTGTAGCCCTCGGGCGGGCGGCGGGGCAGCGTGCCCACCGAGCTGGCGGTCTGCTCCCACACCGGAGTGTCGATGGAGCCGGGGTGCAGCATGGAGACCGTCACCGGGCTGCGCTGGGCGCGCAGCTCGATGCGCAGCGAGCCCAGGAAGCCGCGCAGCGCATGCTTGGCCGCCGCGTAGGAGGAGAAGGTGGGCAACGGAACCTTGCTCATGAGCGATCCCGTCGCCACGATCGTGCCGGCGGAGCGCTCCAACGCGGGCAGGGCGGCGCGCACGGTGTTGACCGCGCCCGTGAAGGTGGCGGCGAGGACCCGGTCGAAGTCGTCGGGGTCCACGGTGGCGAACGGCCCGTAGATCGTGGCCGCCGCGTTGACCACGAGCACGTCGAGGCGCCCCCATTCGGCCTCGACGCGGTCGACGGCCTCCTGCACCGCCGCGCGGTCGGTGACGTCGGCGGGCACCACCAGGGCGCGGCGTGCGTGCGCGCGCACCCGCCGCGCCGCCTCGGCCAGGCCCTCCTCGCCGCGGGCCAGCACGGCCACGTCGCAGCCCGCGCGGGCGAACGCGCTCGCGGCGGCGAGACCCACGCCGCTGCTGGCGCCGGTGATCAGCACGGTGCGCCCACGCAACTCGTCCATGTCCGATCCGCCTACCCCGACCCGGGGGCGCTGACCCGCGCGCTCGGCGCGCGGTCCCACCCCGCTATGGTCCGGGACATGGAAGGCGGTGGCTTCAACTTCCCGTTCGGTGACCCTGAGGAGATGCGTCGCCAGCTCCAGGAGTTCCTGGAGTCGATGCAGGGCCAGCAGAGCCTGGCCTGGGCCGACAACGCCATCCGCCTGGCCGCCGACCTCACGGTGGCGGCCATCCAGCGAGTCAACCTCCAGGGCGACGCCCAGGCCCAGGCCGAGCAGATCCGCTCGGTGATGTCGACCGTCTTCCCCGAGGCGGTCGCGCTGGTGCGCGAGGCCCGCGAGGGCCTGTCCTAGGGGTGCCGGAGGCGGCCATGTGGCCGCCGGAGGCGGGTCCCCAGGTCGCGAAAGCGACACCCGTTCCCTAAACCGGCTGCCCGGTCGCCTCCGCCCGCTCGCGGTCGGCGCGTCCCTGGCGCACCGCCTCCTTGAAGGAGCGGATGTCGAAGATGAACACGAGCGCGAGGAAGCCGACCGTCAGCGTGGTCGCCGCGATCGCGATGGCCAGGCCGACCGAGTAGGCGGCCACCGCCGCGCCCGCCGCGGTACCGGCGAAGACCTTCAGGATGAGCGCCTGCTGCACTCCGGCCCCGCTGGGCGTGAAGGGGACCACGGCGGCCACCGCGTAGGTGCCCAGCACCAGCAGCACGTTGTGGACCGAGCCGCCGATGTTGAAGGCCTCCAGGAAGAACCACATCGCGGTAAAGCGAAGGCCCCACCCGGCCAGCTGCCACGCGAACACCTCGCGCAGGTAGCGACGGCGGTCCTTGAGGATCACCACGCCCTGGCGCACCCGCGCCCAGAAGGCCTTCACGCGCGCGCTGAGCACGGCGAAGAGCACGAGGAAGCCCACCACCAGCGCGGTGAGCAGGAAGAGGGTCAGCCGCGGGTTGGACGCGAAGAAGCTGAGGCTGAAGGCGTCCAGGTCGGCGAAGTCCGGCGGCTTGGGAAAGTTTCCCTGCGTGAAGGCGAAGGTGAGGATAAAGACCGCCATCACCGCGTCGAAGACGGCCTCCACGAAGATGGCCGCGCCCACCGCGGGGTAGTGCGAGTTGGGGATGGACGTCTTGACCAGGTAGAGCTTCATGATGTCCCCGCCCCGCGCGGGGATCACGTTGTTGAGCCCGTAGGCGGCGATGTAGGCGCCCCAGATGCGCCGGAACCGGAAGCGCTCGGCCGGGTAGGCGGCGCGCAAGGTGTGAAAGAAGGCCCGCGCGCGCAGCGACAGATAGGCGATGAAGGCCAGGGCACCGAGCGCGAGCGGCCCCACGTCGAGCGCCCCCACGCTCTCGAAGAACGAGCCGACCGCCTCGAAGAAGCTCTCGAGGCTCGAGCCGATGGAGGCCAGCTGCATGGGCATCCCTGGCGTGCCCTACCGCGGGTCGCGCCACATGAGCCAAAGCGGCGGGCCGTCGGGCAGACGGATGCGCTCGCGCACCCGGAAGCCGTGACGCGCGTAAAGGTCGACGTTGCGCTCCTTGGAGGACTCCAGGTAGGCCCCCACCCGTTCGTCGTCGCACAGGTCCAGGACGGGGTGCAGCAGCGCGGAGCCGATGCCCCGGCCCTGCTCGGCGGGATCGGTCCCCAACACCGAGAGGTAGAAGTGGCGCTCGGGCGGGTGGCGCTCCTCGATGACCCGCACGGCCTTCAGCGCACGCATCGGGTGGGGCAGCAGGCCCGGCGCGCTGGGCAGCAGGCGCAGGGAGTCGTACGCGCTCTCGCGCCATCGCCCGGGCAGTGCCCACAGGGCGGCGCCATCCAGCTCGCGGGTGGTCCACACCTGCTCTTGGCGGGCCAGGGTGGCCAGCCGCGCGCGGAAGAAGCGCCGGACGTGACGGTAGCGCGCCCGTGAGGAGGGATAGAAGTAGGCGGTGACCGGATCGTCGAGAAACGCCCGCGCGAGGATCTGCGCGAGGCGCGCGTGGTCCTCATCGGCGGCGCGGCGCACGCCCGGAGGCGGGTCGACCAGCGCCCGTGCGGTCAACGCCATGAAGGCGAAGGATAAGGTCGCCGGGCGTTCCTCGGGCCCAGGAGGGCGAACCTGGCTTGCCGCTACTTCAGCAGGCGCGACAGGCGGCGGTCCTTGAGCACCTTGCCGCCCGTCTGCTCGGCCGGGCAGTAGCACATCACGTAGTCCTCGTAATGGACCGCCTCGATGGTGGCGGCGCAGCGCGGGCAGGGCTCCCCGTGGCGGCGGTGGACCTGCAGGGGCAGCGGAAGCTTGTCGGGAATGGGCAGCGTGACCACGCGCTCGAGGTGCTCGAGCGCTGCGTCGAGCACGGTGACGATCGCGCTGCGCAGGGCGGCCGCTTCCTCCTGGCTCAGGTCGTCGCCGCGCTTGAAGGGCGACAGGCGCGCCTCCCAGAGGATCTCGTCCACCCACGAGCGCCCGATCCCCGCCAGCACGCGCTGGTCGCGCAGCAGAGGATGCAGCGGGCGCGGCGCGGCCAGGGCCCCGGCGAGGTCCGCGGGCGGCTGCGGCCACGCCTCGGGCCCCAGCGTGGCCAGGGCCTCGTCGGCCTCGAGCTCGCCGGCGCGCAGCACCTTGACCCATGCCGCCTGGCGGGTGCCGAACTCGCGCAGGCGCAGCTCCCGTTGAAGGGGCCCCCTCCCACCCAGGCGCACCAGCAGCCGCGAGGTGCGGTCGCGCAGGCCGGCGCGCTTGTCGAACAGCTGCAGCCGGCCGGCGTTCATGAGGTGCAAGAGCACGCTCAGCTCCCCGGTCACGTCGACCACGAGATGCTTGCCCCGCCGGCGCACGCCGGCGATGGCGCGCCCCTCGAGCGCGTGCACGGGCGGGTCGAAGGTGCGCAGGGCGTTGAGCCCGGGCGTGAGCACCGACTCGATCTCCAGGCCCCGCAGCGCGGCATCCAACCGCCGCGCCGTGATCTCGACCTCGGGGAGCTCGGGCACCCGATCAGGATAGAGCATCAGGTCCTGATGACATATAGTGATGCCATGGCACGCACCACCGTGAACATCGACGAGGAGGCGCTCGAGCGAGCCCGCGAGGCGCTCGGCACCGAGGGCACGTCCGACACGGTCAACGAGGCCTTACGGGACGCGAGCCGTCGCAAGGTCCTTGCCGACTTCGACGTGGTCCGCGACATCGACGGCACACCGAGGGAGGTCGAGGAAGGCCGCCGCTCGCGCTTCTCACTGGATGGTTGACCCCCCGGCGCTGGCAGGACGGTGGCTCGCCGACACATCGGTGTGGACCTGGGTCCGTGACCGCCGGTTCCGCGAGCTGGCGAAGTGGTTCGACGCACGCGCCGCGGCCGGACAGGTGCTCGTGTGCGATGTCGTCGTCCTGGAGCTCGTCCGGCTGGCGGCCAACGAGCGGCGCGCCATCGAGATCGGAGATCGCCTGGCCGCCTTCCCGACGCTGGTCATGCCCGAGGCCCTCTGGCGACGCGCGCGCGAGCTCCAGCTCGCCCTCTCAACGACTGGCAACCATCGCCGCGTTCCGCCCACCGACCTGCTCATCGCCGCCACCGCCGAGCACCACGGCGTGCCCCTCCTGCATTACGACGCCGACTATGACGCCATCGCCGAGGTCTCGGGCCTGCACCAGCGCTGGCTCGTCCCCCGGGGCACCCTCAGCGCTTGAACGGCCCGTCGGCGACGGCCGCCAGCTCGCGCGGACGCAGCAGCGTGATGAGCTCGCCTCCGCCGCCGCCGCGCAGGCGCACGCCGGCCACCCCGCCCTTCTTCAGCTCGACCCGCGCGCCGGTGAGGTCGTGGACGACCTGGGGGAAGTCGGGGTTGTGGCCGACCACGAGCAGGCGGCGGTCGCCTCCGGTGGCGGCAGCGAGCGCCAGGGCCTCGCGCGCGTCGAAGCCGTCGGCGAGCTCGTCGTGCTCGACCGGCTCGAGCCCCAGTGCGGCGCAGGCCAGGCGGGCGGTGTCCCGCGCGCGAACCTTGGGGCTCGTGTAGGCCTCGTGCACCACGACTCCCAGCGCGGCCAGCGCGCGGCCGGCCACCTCGGACTGCTCCTCGCCGCGGGAGGTCAGGCGCCGCTGGGGATCGGGCGCGCTGTCGTGGGACTCAGCCTCGCCGTGGCGCAGGAGCCAGAGCTGCTGGGACACGCGGACAACCTACCGGCTCGCCGCCGCGGGGAACGTGAAGGGTGTGTCAACCCGGGCGCCGCGAGATCCGGCTCCCGCGCGTATACCCTGCCGCCCATGGAGCCCGCCGCGCCGGCGATCCCCGGCGCCATCGACTTCACCGTCCCACCCCGACTGCAGGAGCTGCTCGGCCGCGTGCGCGCCTACGTGGCCGAGGACGTCCTGCCCGCCGAGCGGGAGGTCGCCGACCCGACCGACCTGCTGGCCTCCTGGCCGGTGGTCGAGGGCCTGCGCGATCGCGCCCGCGAGCGCGGCATCTTCACTCCCCACCTGCCCGAGGAGTGGGGCGGGCTGGGCATCGGCGTGCTGGGCATGAGCCTCATCAGCCAGGTGTGCGGCGTGAGCGGGCTGGCCTCGCTGGGCCTCCACGCCATGGCGCCCGACGAGGGCAACATGCACATCCTGCTGCACGCGGGCTCGCCCGGGCAGCTCGAGCGCTGGCTGCGCCCGCTGGCCGAGGGGCGCATCCGCTCGTGCTTCGCGATGACCGAGCCCGACGTGGCCTCGTCGGATCCGCTGAACCTGGAGACCACGGCGCTGCGCGATGGCGACGAGTACGTGCTCAACGGGCGCAAGTGGTTCATCACCGGCGCCGAGGGCGCCGCCTTCTCGATCGTGGTCGCCCGCACCGGGGAGCCCGACCTCAAGCACCGTGCCTACAGCCTGATCATCGTGCCCTGCGACACGCCGGGCTGGAGCGTGGTGCGCGACCCGGGCATCATCGGCGCCCACTTCCCCGGCGGCCATCCCGAGATCGAGCTGCGCGAGGTGCGGGTGCCCGTGGAGAACCTGCTCGGCGAGGAGGGCGCGGGCTTTCGCATCGCCCAGGTGCGCCTCGCCGCTGGCCGTCTGGCCCACGCCATGCGCTGGATCGGGGTGGCCCAGCGTGCGCTGGATCTCACCGCCCAGCGGATGCTCGAGCGCCGGACCTTCGGGCGCGAGCTGGCGCGTCACCAGGCGCTGCAGTTCTTCCTGGCCGACAGCGCCATGGACCTCTACGCCAGCCGCCTGATGGTGCTGCACACTGCCTGGAAGGTCGAGCAGGGACTGCCCCACCGCCAGGAGGTCGCGATGGCCAAGACCTTCGTGTCCGAGGCCTTCGGGCGGGTGATGGACCGCGCGGTGCAGGTCTTCGGCTCACACGGGATCGCCACCGACGAGCCGATCGCCCGGTGGTACGCCGACGCGCGCGCCGCGCGCATCTACGACGGCGCCAGCGAGGTGCACCGCATGGTGATCGCCCGCGAGCTGCTCGAGCTCGCCGCCCAGGGCGGGTCCACCGCAGGCGCCTGCGGCGACCTGGGGTGAGCGCGGAGATCGCGCCGGACGACATCGTCGCCACCCTCGAGGAGGCCCGGGCCAATGACCGCGAGCCGCTGCTGGTCACCCGGTCCCTCGAGGCCTTCCTCGACGAGCGGGGGCTCGGAGCCGGGCCGCTCGAGGCCGTCCCCGTCGGCGAGGGGCACTCCAACGTCACCTACCGGATCACGCGCGGCGACCTGGAGGTGATCCTGCGCCGCCCCCCGCGCGGGCCCCTGCCCCCCTCCGCGCACGACGTCCTGCGCGAGGCGCGGGTGATGCGCGCCCTGGAGGGCTCGGCCCGCGTGCCGCGGATACTCGCCGTGAGCGACGACGACTCGATCATCGGCGCGCCCTTCTACGTCATGGAGAAGGTCGAGGGCCACGTGATCACCTCCGAGATCCCACGCGCCCTCGACACCCCCGCGCAGCGCCGGCGACTGAGCGAGGAGCTGGTCGACGCGCTGGTGGAGATCCACGCCGCCGACTGGCAGGGCGCCGGCCTGGAGGGCTTCGGCAGGCCCACCGGCTACCTGGAGCGCCAGCTGCGGCGCTTCGGCGGCCTATGGGAGCACAACCGGACGCGCGATGTGCCCGAGGTCGAGCGTGTCGGCGCGTGGCTGGGCGAGCACCTGCCCGCCTCGCCCCCGGCCACCGTCGTCCACGGCGACTTCCGCCTGGGCAACACCATGCTGGCCCCCGAAGCGCCCGCCCGCGTCAAGGCCGTCTTCGACTGGGAGATGGCCACCATCGGCGACCCCCTGGCCGACGTGGGCTATCTGTGCACGCTGTGGGTCGACCGCGACGACCCGCCGCTGGGCCGGTTCGAGTTGTCGGGCGTCACGCGCCAGGAGGGATTCCTGCGCCGCGAGGAGCTCGTCGCCCGCTACGAGGAGCGCAGCGGGCGCTCCATGACCGACATCCGCTGGTACCGGACGCTGGCCTTGTGGAAGTCGATCGTGTTCATGCAGGGCAACCTCAGGCGGGTGGCTAGCGGCAGCACCGACGATCCGTACCTCGAGGCCTTCGGCGACGGCGTCCTGGAACTGGCCCGCCGCGCCGAGGCCATGGCGTCCGGCGGTCCCTGAGCAGGGCCGCCGCCGCTGGGCGTTGCTCGTCGAGTGAGCCTCCGCGCGCGGCTCAGCGGCGCTTGCCCGCGACCTTCTTGCGGACTTCCTCGATCTGCGCGCGGGTCTTGGGATCGTTGGCCTTGGCGCGGGCCTTGTCGGCCATGCGCCGGCCCTGGGGGGAGGCGGCGAACTTGGAGAGGCGTGACATCATTGACATGCCCTCCAGGCTAGCCACGGGTGATAAAGCTCAGCTGTCCTCGATGCGCCGGCGCAGCGCCGCTCCGTGGCCAGCGGCCACCGCGCGCGCGGCGCGCCGCTCGCTGAGGGCGACCCCGCGCCCCGCGGCCAGGTCGAGCAGCGCCTGGCGCTCCTCGCCCTCGCGGGCCGAGCGCAGGAAGACCCAGGCGAACAGGCAGATGGTCAGGATCGAGCCTTCCACCATCATGATCGAGCCGGCCACCACCTGGTCGGTCGCCGCGGTGATGCCCCACTCGGTGCGCCCGGGCGCGTAGGCGTCGTAGAGGTCGACCTCCGCCCACACGAAGGCGTTGGCCACCGCCGCGCCGATCAGGCGCACCGCCACCACGTACAGGAGCCGCGCGAGGTTGCCAAACCAGCCCGGCTTGGGCAGCGGCCCCAGCAGGGCCAGCCACATGTTCAGCCCCGCGCCGATGAACGCCATGTGCTGCAGGGCGTGCACCGCGTCGCTGCGCAGGGCGGCCTCCTGCAGGAGGGGGACGTGCCAGGCCACCAGGTTGGCGCTCCACAGCCCCACGGCCACGACCGGGTGGGCGAGGTGGCGGATCCAGGCCAGCTCGCGCACGCGCAGCAGCGGTGCGAGCACCGGCGCGGTGAGCCCGACGGCCATGCCCAGCGCACCCAGCTCGGCGATGAGCAGGTGCTCGGCCATGTGCGCCCAGAACAGCTCATCGGCCATGACCGCCAGCGGCGAGGCCAGCGTGGCCAGCACGAGCGCCAGCCCGCCGTAGAAGAAGGCCTGGCGCGCGCGGGGCACCGCCCGCGGCCCGCCGGCCAGGGCGCGCGCCCGCCACCAGTACAGGAGGCCGACCACCAGTCCCGGCCCCAGCTGCGCCGGGGCGAGCACGACTGCCCCGACGTGCGCCCACACGGGGCCAGCCTACCGCCACGCAGAGGATGCGGACCGCAAGCCGGTTTCGCATCCGCCGGCCAGGGTGATACCCGGCTGCCAGGTGCGTCCGCTCGGGCGCACACCATAACGATTCACGAGGGAGGGGTTCTCATACGAACCGTACAAGCCCTGCTCGGGGCGAGTGTTACCGCGCTACTGCTCGCAGCAGGCCCGGCCCAGGCCCAGTCAGAGACCGATGGCGGAGAGACGGTGGTCTCGTGTGAAATGCCCGTGAGCGGCACGATCAAGGTCGCCAACGACCTGGTCTGCCCCGACACGGACGGCCTGAGGGTGGTAGCCGACAACACGGTCATCGACCTCAACGGCCACACGATCTCCTGCGTCGGCTCCGGGTTCGAGGGCAGTTGCCAGGGGGTCGCACCCACGGGCGGCGTCTCGGAGGTCAACGCGACCTTCTCGGAGGACAACGGGGTGGAGATCGACCGCCTGCGAAACGTCCACGTGTTCTCGAGCAAGCCCGGCGGGACCCTGGAGGGCTTCGACAACGGCGTCAGAATCAGGGACTCCCTCAACGTCAAGGTCGAGTTCCTGACCATTACCGGACCGGCCGGGACCGTCCTCGCGAATTCGAGGCCGGCGAGTCATGGAGTGCTCATCACCGGCGCCAGCTGCGACGGCCAGATCCACGTAGGGACCGGCGAGAGGTCCGGCAACGACGTCTCGAACCACAACCAGGGAGTCGCGATCAACGGGGACTGCGTCGACGTCGTCCACAACCGCCTGCACGACAACGACGGCGGCCTGACGGTGCGCAGCGGCTTCCCTACGGTGGCCGTCCCCTCCAACGGGCTTCTGATCAGCGACGGCGCTCGCAACGTCGCGCGCGGCAACGAGATCTTCGAGAACGGCGATGAGGATCCATCCGACGACGCCGGAATCAGGATCCGGCGGCAGGGCAGCACCGACAACCTCATCACGAACAACGTCGTGAGCGAGAACCTCGGCGACGGCATCCTGCTCACCGAGGGGGCGAACGCCAACCTGATCACCAACAACACGATGCTGCTCAACGGCCTCGCGGGGTCGGGGACCGCCTTCTTCGACGCCGCCGGACGGGGCGCTCCGGGCGGACCGCCCGGCAGTGAGCCGCTCAACGAGTGGAACCAGAACAACCGCTGCCTGACGCAGAACGAGGAAGTTCCGCCCGGCACCTGTGGGGCGGACGAGGGCAGCTGACCCAAGGCTGCAGCAGCGCGTCGGGCTCGAGAGCCCGGCGCGCTGCATGCTGAGGTCCTTCAGTCCCGTTCGCGTCCGGTCCCCGGCGCGGCATCGCGGCCATCTCGTCGGCGGAGCGCTCGGGCACGTTGCCGAAGACCGCGCCCGTGGCGGATCACGTGATCGCCCCCGCCGCCACGAGCACGAGGACTAGCGTGCCCAGGGCGACCCGGTAGACGACGAACACGTCGAAGGTGTGGGAGACCAGGAAGCGCAGCAGGAAGGCGATGGCCGCGTAGCCGGAGGCGAAGGCCAGCAGCGTGGCGATGGCGATGGCGCCCCACCCGGGGTCGGCCCCGCCCGAGTCGCCGCCGCCCAACAGCAGCGAGAAGAACTGCAGGCCGCCGCTGAGCACCACCGCGGGGATGGACAGCAGGAAGGAGAAGCGCGCGGCGGCCACGCGGTCCAGGCCCAGGAACAGGCCGGCGGAGATGGTGGCGCCCGAGCGCGAGACGCCGGGCACCAGCGCCAGCGCCTGGGCCAGCCCCATGAGCAGCCCGTCGCGGGTGCGGATGCGCTCCAGCGGACGGACTTTGGGTCCCAGCCGGTCGGCGGCGAGGAGGATCAACCCGAAGACGATGAGGGTTGAGCCGATCAGCGTGAGGTTGCGCGCGCCGTTCTCGATCGAGTCCTCGAAGGCCAGGCCGAAGACGGAGATCGGAATCGTGCCCAGGACGATGAACCAGCCCAGGCGGGCGTCGAGGTTTGCGGCGCGGCGGCCCAGCGCGCGCACGTGGGCCAGCCACGCCCGCGCGATGCGCTGCAGGTCGCGGCGGAAGAACCAGAGCTCGGCGGTCATCGTGCCCAGCTGGACGACGGCGGTGAACGCAGCGCCCGGGTCGGGCAGCCCGAAGAAGGCGGGGAAGACCCGCAGGTGGGCGGAGCTGGAGACGGGCAGGAACTCCGTGAGGCCCTGGAGGAGCCCCAGGAGGATCGCCTCGAGGGCGCTCACCCGCTGCTACTAGCGCGAGATCGAGATGCTCTCGATGCCGACGGGCTCGACCGGCCGGTCGCGCGCGTCGGTCTCGACCGCCTCGAGGCGGTCGACCACGTCCATCCCGTCGGTGACCCGGCCGAAGACGGTGTGCTTGCCGTCCAGCCACGGGGCCTCGTCGACGGTGACGATGAAGAACTGCGAGCCGTTGGTGTTCGGTCCCGAGTTGGCCATGGCCAGCGCGCCGCGCACCACCTTGTGCTGGTTGATCTCGTCCTCGAAGGTGTAGCCGGGCCCGCCGGTGCCGGTGCCCTGCGGGTCGCCGCCCTGGATCATGAACCGGGGGATGATCCGGTGGAAGATCAGCCCGTCGTAGAAGCCGTCCTCGGCCAGCTTGGCGAAGTTGTCGACGGTCTTGGGGGCGTCCGCGTCGAAGAGCTCGAGGGCGATCTCGCCCTCGCTGGTGCGCATCGTGGCGCTGGCCATCGGCTCAGCGACCCCGGAAGCGCACTTCGGCGATGGCCACGCTACGCCGGCCCTCGGCGCCCTGCGGCGCCTCGGTGATGCGCACGAGCAGGTGGCGCACGCGGCCGTCGGCGTCCAGCGAGATGCGCTGGCCGTCCCGTACGTCGGAGTCGCTGCCGATCTTCTTCCAGCGGCGGTCGAGCATGTCGGGCGGTTGGGTTCTGCCGGCCGAGCCGAACACCTCGACCCCGAAGCCCCCGCGGCCGTCGAGATTGAGCGTCACGCTGCTCATGTCGCGCGGCCGCTCGAGGCCGAACGCCAGACCCAACCCGAAGTCGTCGCCGTCGGCGGGGACGGACGCCTGCCACACGCGCGCGTCGCTGCCGTCGTAGGCCTTGGTGGGATCGCCGAACCGGGAGTCCGCGCGCCGCTCGCCCTCGTTGAGGAACTGCACGTCCCCGGAGCCGGGCGCCAGCGCGATCGCGCCGACCGGACGGGTCGCGGGGGCGCCGCCCGAGCCGCCCGATGAGCCGCCGCCACCGCCGCTGGGAGCGGCCGATGGGCCATCGCCGCCGCCGGAGGGGGCGCCGGGGGCGGTCGCCGGGGCACCGGTCGCCCCGCCCGCGTCGGGCAAGGGGGTGGGGATCTGCGCGCCGTCGCCCGTGCCGCCCTCGGGCAGCGGGGTGGGAACGTCGGCCGGGGGCGGGGTGTTGGTCGCCGCGCCGGGGCCCGGAGGCGGGGGCACCTGGGCCTGCAGCGGCTGGCCGTTGGGGTCGGTGCCCTGCGTCTCGCGCGCCGCGTCGCTCGATAGCGCGGCGTAAGCGGCCACGCCGGCGCTGAGCACCAGCACCACCACGATGCTCGCGATGGTCAGCGCGGCGCGCCCGCCGGGGCGTTCGTCGATGCGCCCGGGGGCGGCGGTACCGCACTCCAGGCACCAGTCCTGACCCGCGTCCATCCCCGCCCCGCAGCTGGCGCAGGCGAAGTCGGGGACCTCGAGGTCGATCAGCTGCTCGTCCCCGGGCGCGAGGCCGTGGTCGGGCTGGAGGCCCTCGTGCCCGTGCTCGAGAGCCTCGGGCTCGCGGTCGCGGTCGCGGTCGACCTCGTCCGGGTCGGGCGTGTCGCGGAAGGGCAGTCGGGGCGTGAGCAGCTTCACGGCGCGTAAGGGTGGCAGATGGGCTGCCTCAGGTCCAATGCCCATCGACCCCCTGTGTCGCCGGCGCGCACGGATGCGTCAGCTCTGGTCGCGCGCCGCGCCCGATTTCTGGCCGCCAGCCCCTTCCGCCCCGGAAGCCGTGTCCGCGTCGGCGCCACCTCCGTCCTCGAAAAGCTCGATCTCATCGCCGGCGGTGAGCAGGTAGGTCGTCTGCTCGTGCACGAATCCTTCGCTGGCGTCCGAGCCCAGGGCGGCGGCGGCCAGCACCGCCCCGCCCACCCGGTAGATGTCGCGGATGACGCCGACGGAAAAAAGCGAGCGCGTCTCGCTGGTGACCTCGCCGCGCCCCGCGTGCAGGACGGTGCGCAGGTTCTCGGTCATCCCGTGCGCGGCCACCGCGATCGAGATGTTCTCGACCTCGTGACCGGTCACCGCCGCCAGCGCGCGTGCGCGCCCCAGCGAGAGGCGCCCCAGCAGGAAGCGATCGCCGCCTCGTCCGATGACCACCGGGAGCCCGTAGTCCTTGGCGCGCTTGACGTTGTAGCTGTCGGGGTCGCTGTCGATGCCCACCACCGGGATGTCCAGGTCGCGCAGCAGCAAGCACAGCCGCAGGCCGACCTGCCCAAGGCCCACGACCACCACGTGGTTCTTGCGCGGGACCATGCGCCGGCCCAGGATGGTCGTCAGCCGGCGGTCGAGGATGCGCTCGATGATGCCCGCTGTGAAGACCGCGGTGAAGCCCAAGGTCGCGAGGATCAACACCGCGGAGAACACCTTGAACCAGCCGGGTCCCTGGTCGATGAGCGGATTGGGCCCGACGGTGACGAGGATTTTGGTCATGGCGTAGAACGCGTCGACGAGCGGCTGATCCAGGACCAGGGCGACCGCCAGGGTGTCCACCAGCAGGACGAGCAGCAGCGCGAGCAGGCCGCCGGTCAGGATCCGTGCGCTGGGCTCGAAGGGATGGACGAGCGAGCCGACGCTGGTCACCAGCCGCTCTCCGCGGCGTCGGCCCGAGCTCTCGATCGGCACGACCTCGGGCTTCCCGTCGGTGATTCGCACCCCGGAGAACCCGTCCTGGGGGCGCTGCACCCAGAGCAGCCGCTCGTCGACGCACGGTGCGGCGAGGACCGGAGCGGCGATGTCGGCCAGGGACATCACGCGCGCGTTCTCCACCGCGCGCCGCAGCTGGGTGGCCATGATCTGACCGAACATGGTCACCACCAGGGGCACGCCCGGCTTCACGGTCTCGACCACCAGCGAGTAGCGCAGCGAGACCACGTCCTCCTTGGAGATCACCACCACGGAATCCACCTCGTCGCCGAGGGCCTCGCGGACCTCGCCATCGCCGGGCTCGTGCAGACGGATGACCCGTCCTCCGGCAACATTGATGGAGCGCTGGGTGGCATCGGCCAGCTCGCCCTTCCCGATGAGCAGCACGCACCGGCTCTCCGAGCCGTCGACGGAAGGGCGGTCGTCCTCCATGCCGCGCGTCAGTATGGCGAAGGTCCCCGGGCCATCCCACTTCGGGATCGCCGTGATCGCCAGCCGGGTCGCCTTGCGCGGCCGCTCAGGCGCGGGCGGCCTCGAGGCGCAGCGTGACGCCCTTGACCTGCGCCCCGCTGACCGCCTCGGCGATGCGCTGCGCCTCGGCGGCGGGCACCGACAGGAAGGCGAAGCGCTCCAGCAGGCGCACGTCGCGCACCGACTCGCCGCCCACCCCCGCCTCGCGGGTGACCACGTTGACCAGGTCGGCCACGCGCAGGCCGTCCGAGCGCCCGGCGCCCGCGATCAGCGTGGTGAACGGCCCGTCGCCGTTGGCCGACAGTTGGGGCTTGGCGTGGCGGCGGGGTCTCTCCTCCACCTTGACCGGAGCCACGTGGGCGCCCTCGGCCCAGGGTGCGATGGAGGTGCCGATGTGCTCCTCGATGGCCGCCAGCTCACGGCGCTGGCGGTTCTCCACGAAGGTGAGGGCCCGACCGGAGCGCCCGACGCGCCCGGTGCGCCCGATGCGGTGCACGTAGACATCGGGCGAGACGGGCACGTCGAAGTTGATCACGTGGGTGACCGTCGAGATGTCCAGGCCGCGGGCGGCCACGTCGGTGGCCACCAGGATCGGCACGCGTCCACCCTTGAAGGCCAGCATCACGCCGTCACGGGCGCCCTGGGTCATGTCGCCGTGCAGAGCACGGACGTTCAGCCCCCGGTCGCGCAGCCTGCGAAAGAGCTGGTCGGTGCGCACCTTCGTGCGCACGAACACGATCGCCTGGTCGGGCTTCTCGGCGCTGAGGACCTCGACGAGCTTGTCGTTCTTGTCCTTGGACTCGACGGGCACCTGGAACTGCTCCACCGACTCGACGGTCAGCGTGGCCGCCTGCACCTCCACGTGGACGGGGTCGTAGAGGTAACGGTCGGCCAGCGCGCGGATGGGAGGGGGCACGGTCGCGCTGAACAGCGCGGTCTGGCGCGAGTTGGGCGTGAGCGCGAGGATGCGCTCCACGTCCTCCAGAAAGCCCAGGTCGAGCATCTCGTCGGCCTCGTCGAGCACCACGAAGCGACACGAGGTGAGGATGAGCGAGGCGCGCTGGATGAGGTCGAGCACGCGCCCGACGGTGCCCACCACAACCTGCCCCCCGCCGCGCAGCTGGGCCTGCTGGGAGCGGATGGGCGCGCCGCCGAAGACGGCCACCACGTCGATGCCCTTGGCCGCGCCGTAGGTGCGAAGCGCCTGGGTCACCTGGATGCACAGCTCGCGCGTGGGCGTGAGCACCAGCGCCTGCACCTCGCCCACGGAGGGATCGACGTACTCGGCGATGGGCAGGCCGAAGGCGGCGGTCTTGCCCGAGCCGGTCTGGGCCTGGCCGATCAAGTCCCGCCCCTGCAGCATGGGCGGGATGGCCTCCTCCTGGATGGGACTGGGCTGGTCGTAGCCCACGTCGCGCAGAGACCGCAGTGCGGTCTCGGAGAGGCCGAGGTCGGTGAAGGTCGTCATGTGTGGGAATGACTCTAGGCCGTGGGTCGCCAGGGGCCCGCCGAAGGCGACACCTGGTCAGTAGGGTCGCCGGCCATGAGCCTCACCGTGGTCGGATCCATCGCCTTCGACGCCGTGCGCACGCCGTTCGGGGAGCGCGAGAGGATGCTCGGCGGCGCCGCCGTGCACTTCGCGCTGGCCGCCTCCTTCTTCGACGAGGTCCGCGTGGTCGGACCGGTGGGCGACGACTTCGGCGAGGACGAGTACGCCGTCCTGCGTGACCGGGGCGTGGTGACCGACGACATCGAGCAGGTCGCCGGCGGCAAGACCTTCTTCTGGAGCGGGGTCTACTCCGAGAACCTCAACGCCCGCGAGACGCTGGAGACCGAGCTCAACGTCTTCGAGGCCTTCGAGCCCAAGCTGTCGGATGCCTCGCGCGACTGCGACGTGCTCTTCCTGGCCAACATCGTGCCCGACCTGCAGATCGGCGTGCGCGAGCAGTGCGACAAGGCGCGCTTCGTGGCGCTGGACAGCATGGACCTGTGGATGAACATCGCTCGCGACTCGCTGGACCGCGCCATCCGCATGGTCGACTGCGTGATCCTCAACGACGAGGAGCTCGAGCAGCTCACGGGCAGGCCCAACGTGCTGACCGCGGCTCGGGAGGTGCTCTCCTGGGGCCCGGCGGCCGTGGTGGCCAAGCTGGGCAAGTACGGCGCCGCGCTGGTCACCGCCGACGGCTTCTTCGCGCTGCCGGCCTTCCCGATGGAGACGGTCGTCGATCCCACCGGCGCGGGCGACTCCTTCGCGGGCGGCTTCGTCGGCTACGTCGCCGCGCACCCCGGCGAGGAGATCGCCCACGGACTGCTCACCCGCGCGATGGCCTACGGGACGGCGATCGCCTCCTACAACGTGCAGGAGTTCGGCACCGAGCGCGTCGCGCGCCTGACCCCCGACGAGATCGCCGGTCGGGTGGCCGACCTGGAGCGCATGACGCGCTTCGAGGACATGCCGGTCGCGCTGCGCGGCTGACCGGCGGGTCGTACCCACGTGCGCGCACCCGCGCCCGCGGGTACCCTGCGCCTGCGTGGACTGGACCTTCGTCTACCTGATGGTGGGGCTCAAGCTGCCGATCCTGGCCCTCCTGTGGATCGTCTGGTGGGCCGTGCGCTCCCAGCCCGACGTCGACGGCGGCGACGAGGGGGAGGGCGGTGCCAAGGACCGCCCGCAGGAGCCCCCGCGGCCCTCGCCGCGCCGCCCCCGCCGCGGCCCCCACGGCGACCCGCCGCTGCCCGCGCCGCCGCGGGTGCGCACGGTGGCCCGGGCTCGGCGCACCCCCAGCCGCCACTGAGCTGCCGCGCACCGGACGGCTGTCTTCCCGTGCCCTTCGTCGACCTGCCCGCCCCCCGGTCGCGATAGCGACACGTTCTCCTCGCGGCACGGGCCGGGGCGCCGCCCCGGCCCGTAGGCTGCGCGACATGGACACGCCCAGCTCGGTCCTGTCGGACGGGACGATCCGCGCGCTGGTGGACGCCGGGCGCATCCGCATCGATCCGTGGGATCCGACGATGGTCCAACCCGCCTCGGTGGACGTGCGCCTGGGCAACTCGTTTCGCGTCTTCCACAACCACCGCATCCAGGCGATCGACCTCGACGCGCCGCCGAAGGACCTCACCGAGCACGTCGAAGTGGAGGGCGAGGACCCGTTCGTGATCCATCCCGGGGAGTTCGTGCTCGGGAGCACCGCGGAGCGCGTGAGCCTCCCCGAGGACGTGGTGGCGCGCATCGAGGGCAAGGCACTCGCGCTCGACACTCCGATCCCGACGCCATCCGGGTGGACGACCATGGGCGCGCTGGCGGTGGGCGACGAGGTCTTCGACGCGTGGGGACAGCCGACGCGGGTCGCGGGCACCAGCGAGGTCATGGTCGGTCGCGAATGCCGCGAGGTCGTCTTCTCGGACGCCACCACGATCATCGCCGATGTCGATCACCGGTGGGAGAGCTGGACGAAGGTCTCGCGCTCGCGCAGGCGGCCGCCGGAGATCCTCACGACGGGTCAGATCGAGCGATCCCTGAAGTGCTCGGCCACCGAGTACAACCACCACGTCGCCCGGTGCGATCCGGTGCGCTACCCCGAGCGCGAGTTGCCCATCGATCCCTACGTCATGGGCGCGTGGCTCGGAGACGGCACGAGCGCCCAGGCCGAGATCACCGCTGTCGACGAGCCCATCCTGGCCGAGATCGGCCGGGCGGGGTACGCCGTGGCACCAGCCTCGCGCGCGAGACCCCTCTCGTATCGCATCGGCGGCGAGGGGCGCAGCCGGGACCTCGGCACCGGACGCTGCCGCGCCAATGGCTCGTTCTCGAGCACGCTGCGCGCCGCGGGGCTGATGAGCGACAAGCACATACCGCGCGTCTATCTCGAAGCGAGCATCGCGCAGCGGCGGTCACTCCTGGAAGGGCTGATGGACACCGAGGGCCATGCCGACCGCCAGGGTCGCTGCCAGCTCGCGACCGTCCGACCGCACCTGGCAGAGCAGTATCGCGAGCTCATCGCGAGCCTCGGCTTCAAGCCCGTCGTCGCCGCGAAGACGGCCACGTTCAACGGCAACGACTGCGGACTGGAGTACGAGGTGGCCTTCACCCCGCACGAGCCGGTCTTCCGGCTGCCTCGAAAGCTGGTCAGACAGAAGCTCGGGGAACCGTCCTACTACGGCCGCGCCATCGTCGATGTCCGCCCTGTCGACAGTGTTCCCGTCCGCTGCATCCAGGTCGGGCACCCGTCGGGACTGTTCCTGGCCAGTCGCTCGTTCATCACCACCCACAACAGCTCCCTCGGACGGCTGGGTCTGGTGGTCCACGCCACCGCCGGCTTCGTCGATCCCGGTTTCGAGGGCACGCTGACGCTCGAGATCGCCAACTTCAACAGCGTGCCCATCGTGCTGCGCGCCGGCAAGCCCATCGCCCAGCTTTCGTTCATGGCCCTGGACCGCCCTGCCCAGCGGCCCTACGGCCACCCCGACCTGGGCAGCCACTACCACGGCCAGGTCGAGGCGACCGAGAGCCGCTACGGCACCACGCCGGCGAGTTGAGGCGCGTCCAGGCGCAGCGCGCGCCCGTGCAGCTCGTAGGTCAGAAAGGCGCTGAAGTGCTCGTGCTGGGGCCCGTGGAAGTCCGACGCGCCCGTGGCCAGCAGGCCCAACTCGCCGGCCAGGTCGTCCAGCAGCCGCGCGCGCGGGGCGTCGTGGGTGGGATAGAAGGCCTCCACGCCGTCCAGCCCGCCCGCGGTGAAGCGCCGCAGCGTCGCCTCGACCTCAGCGGGATCGGCGAGGTCCCAGAATGGATGGGCCCACACCGTCACGCCACCGTGGGCGTGCACCAGCTCGATCGCCTCGGCCACGGTCGGGCGCGTGCGTGCCACGTAGCCCGGTGCGCCGGGCACCAGGTAGGCCGGGAAGAGGCCGCCGGCGCCCGCGATGCCCTCGTCGCGCAGGCGCTCCCAGTTGGCCGGGTGGCCGAGCAGCGCGCGCGCCAGATGGGGGCGGCCCAGCGGGCGGCCCGCCGCGCGGCGCTGGGCCAGCTCGTCGCGGACCAAGCGCCAGCCCAGTTCCTCCAAACGGTCGGCCATCGCCAGGATCCGGTGCTCGCGGTCCTCGCGCAGGCCGGCCAGCGCGTCGCGCAGCCCGCGCGCGCGGTGATCGAGCCCGTAGCCGAGCACGTGCAGCTCGTCGTGCTCGCCGTCGACCACGGTGAGCTCCACGGCGGGCACCAGCGCGATGCCCGTCCGGCCGGCCGCCGCCAGCGCGTCGTCCACCCCGTCGACCGTGTCGTGGTCGGTCAGGGCCAGCACCTCCACGCCCGTCCCCGCCGCGCGTGCGACGACCTCGGCGGGCGCGAGCATCCCGTCCGAGCACGTGGAGTGGGCCTGGCCGTCGAAGACGGGCACGCCGCGATCCTCGCATCCCACCGCGCGGTTGGCGTAGGGTGGGTCGATGAGCTCGCTCGCGCTCCTGCTGGCCGCCGCTGAGGAGGGCGGCTCGCCGTTGGCCTTCTACGTCAGCGGCCTCGTCCTGGTCGTCTTCGCCGTCGTGGTCTCCGCCGTGGGCATCAGGCGGCCCGGTTTCCTCTCGGGCCAAGGTGCGGCCCGCGCGTTGATGGCCCTCACGGTGTTTCTCGTGGGCCTCGTGATGGTGGCCTCCGTCGTGACAGCGAGCTAGGAGATGACCACGCAGAGTCAGGCCGGCAGCGACAACCGCGGCGGCGCAGGCACCGACACGCTGACGGTCACCGACAACCGCACCGGCCAGACCTACGAGCTCGATATCACCGACGGCACCGTCCGCGCCATGGACCTGCGCCGGATGAAGGTCTCCGACGAGGACTTCGGGCTGATGACCTACGACCCGGCGTTCACCAACACGGCGTCGTGCCGCTCGGCCATCACCTACATCGACGGCGACAACGGCGTGCTCGAGTACCGCGGGTACCCGATCGAGCAGCTGTGCCAGGAGTCCACCTACCTCGAGGTCGCCTACCTGCTGGTGTTCGGCCAGCTGCCCACCGAGACCGAGCTCGACCAGTGGGTGCACGACATCACCGTCCACACGTTCGTGCACGAGAACATCAAGGACTTCATGAACGGGTTTCGCCACGACGCCCATCCCATGGGGATGCTGCTGGGCTCGGTGGGCGCGCTGTCGACCTTCTACCCGGAGGCCAACAGGATCAAGGACGCCCAGAACCGCGAGATCCAGACGATCCGCCTGATCGCCAAGATGCCGACGCTGGCGGCCTTCGCCTTCCGCCACGCGATGGGCCAGCCCTACGTGTATCCGGACAACGACCTCAGCTATCCGGGCAACTTCCTGTCCATGATGTACAAGATGACCGAGTTGCGCTACGAGCCCGATCCCCGGCTGGAGCGCGCCCTGGACGTCCTGTTCATCCTGCACGCCGACCACGAGCAGAACTGCTCGACCAACGCGGTGCGTGCGGTGGGCTCCTCGCAGGTCGACCCCTACTCCGCGGTGGCTGCCGGGGTCGCTGCGCTGTACGGCCCGCTGCACGGCGGCGCCAACGAGGCCGTTCTGCGGATGCTGCGCCGGATCGGGTCCAAGCAGAACATCCCCGACTTCCTCCAGGGCGTGAAGGACGGCAACGAGCGCCTGATGGGCTTCGGCCACCGCGTGTACAAGAACTACGACCCGCGCGCGCGGATCATCCGCAAGCACATCGACGACGTCTTCGAGGTTCGCGGCAAGAGCCCGCTGCTGGAGATCGCCACCGAGCTCGAGAAGCGTGCGATGGACGACGACTACTTCGTATCGCGCAAGCTCTATCCCAACGTCGACTACTACTCAGGGCTCATCTACGAGGCGCTGGGCCTGCCCGTCTCGATGTTCCCGGTGATGTTCGCCATCCCTCGCACCAGCGGCTGGATCGCCCAGTGGCTGGAGATGGTCGTCGACTCGGAGCAGAGGATCGCGCGCCCGCGCCAGATCTACACCGGGGCGCGGGAGCAGGACTACGTGCCGGTGGATCGCCGCTGACGGGAGGCGGCGGCCACCGACGCGAAGCCGTTGGTCGATGGTCGCCGGAGGCGGGTCGCGTGCACCATCCCTGGAAGCTGACCGTCCGCGAGGGATCGCGCGTGGAGCGCTCGCGCCACGCCGACCTCGACGCGGCCCTGCTGGCGCTCGAGGCGCGCGTGGGCGGCTTGGGCGCCACGCGCGGGGCCACCCGGGCGTTCATGCGCTCCTACGACCCCGTCGGCCAGGTGGCGGCACGCGCCGAGCTGGCCGGCCCGGGGCGCCTGCGCGCCGGCGTCGACGTCCGCGGCGACGGCTCGGCCGAGGCCTTCCGCGGGCGCCTGCGGCGCGAGGTCGTCGACCAGGCACCCGGCGAGGACGCCTTCGCGGCGCTGCGCCGGGTGCTGGGCGGCGCCTAGCGCCCGCGGGCCTCGTCGCGGTCGCGCTCGTCGCCGGGGCGCTGCTGCAGCGAGCGCCCGCCGGGCGGGTTGGGCTGGATGGTGGGGAACTTCGCCTGCTCACCCTGGAAGGCGTAGGGATCCATGACCCCACACGCCGCGTCGCGCTCGGTGCGCGGCTTGGGTCCGCCGAGGTGGGCGCAGTCGAAGTTGGGCAGGATGAACGGGTGCTCGTTGATGTAGTCGTCGTAGCGCAGCCAGCCGGGCGGGTGATAGGCGTTGCCGCGGTTGGTCTTGCTGCGCTGCAGGGTGGGCAGCGACTGGTCGCCCAGCACGGGGAGCTGGGGCAGGGCGTGGCCGTTGGTGAACTGACCGGTGCCCCCGGGGGCGTCGGAGCCTTCTGGGACGGTCGGTGAGATGGCGATGCCGCCATTGGTGACGAAGTCCGAGACCGTGGGCTGCTGAACCTCGAGGTACTCCAGCAGCGGGTTGAGCTGCTGCAGGAAGGGCCCGGTGGCGCGCAGCGTGGGCTCGAGCTCGCGCAGCACCTCAGCCAGCGGCGGGAAGCCCACGTCCCCCGCCTCGATGAGAGGGTCGAGATCGCCGAACAGGCGCTCGAGGTCGGGCGACAGGCCGCGCAGCGAGTCCAGCGTCGGCCGCGCGTCTCGCAGCACGGGGCGCAGGTCCTCGATGAGAGGCTCGGTGTCGACGGCGAAGTCGCGGGTGCGCCTCAGCAGCGCGCGCGACTCGCGCTGGAAGGTGGGCAGGATCTGGAAGGACTCGGCGAGGGAGTCGCGCCGGGCGCCCAGCACCTCGAACACGCGCGAGCTGTCCACGATGAAGCTCTGCAGCGCCTCCTCGTTGCGGGTGATCGCCTCGAAGGTGGTGCCCGTCTCGCGCACGAGGGACTCGAGGCTGTCGCGGCGCTCGTCGAGCACGTCGACCACGCTCTGGGTGCTGCCGACGAACTCGGGCAGGTTGCCCAGCGAGTCGTTGACGTCCTGGGCGCGGCCCTGGGTGGCCTCCGCCAGGGTGGCCTGCCACCGCTGGAAGGTCTTGCGCGTCTGGGGATCGAAGATGCGCAGCAGCTCGTCGAACTCGACGGCCTCCGCGACCTGGGTGTCGTCCAGACGCGCGTCCTCGGGCAGCGGCGGGGCGCCCTTGCTGCCCAGCGTCATCTCGACGTAGGTCTCGCCCAGCAGCGTCTTCTGGCGCAGGATGGCGCGCGCGTCACTACGAATGGGCGCGTACTCCTCGTCGAGCTCGATCGTGGCCAGCGTGGCGTTGCCGCGCGGGTCCAGCTCCGTCGCCGTGACCTTGCCGATGCTCACCCCGGCCGCGCGCACGTCGCCCTGGGCGGCCAGCGTGGTGGCGTCGGTGAACGAGGCCTTGAAGCGGTAGCCCTGGGGCTGCAGCGGGACCGGGCCGCCGAAGGACACCCACAGGAACATGAGCAGCCCGAAGCACGACAGCGCGAAGCCGACGATGACGACCATGCGCCCGATCGTGGGCGGGTTCTTGTTCACTGCCCGCCGTCCCCGGTGGCGTCGGAGGAAGTCCCCGCCGTGGCGCCCGGCTCGAGCCGCCCGGTGATCTCCTCGACGGTGTCGGCGATGGCCAGGTCCTCGCGGCTGCGCGCCGGCCGGCCGTCGGGCGAAAGCCCGGTGGTCGTGAGGGCCGACTCGATGAGGCCCTCAGGGTCGGTGACCCCCTCGGAGCAGGCCTGCTCCAGCACGGGCGACAGCCCCAGGGCGAACTCCAGCTCGGGCTCCCCCTCGACGAGGTTGGCCAGCGTGTCGCAGGTGCCGGTGAGGAAGATGGGACGCAGCACGCCGTTGGCGTCGTCGATGTTGTGCAGGTTGACGCCCTGGTGGGCCGCCCAGGCCAGCCAGAAGAGGTAGCCCTCCTCGCGGCCCCGGTCGTCCGGACCCTCGCGCCCGCGGGGATTGAAGCCCAGCATGTTCAGGAAGGTGTTGAACTCCCCGCCGGCACGGGCGAGCTCGGGGAAGGCCTCGGCCAGACCCTCGGCGGTGGGCACCAGGTCGCCCACCAGCGGGCGCGCCTCGCGCACGAAGGGGCGGACCTCGTCGCGGATCTCGGGAACGATCCCGCGGGCGATCGGACGCACGATCTCGTTGGACTCGTCCAGCGCGCGCACGGTGGGGATCAGCGATTCGAGGGTGGGCCGCAGCTGGTTGGCGAAGGGACGCAGGTCTCGCAGGGTGGTCTGGGCGACCTCCAGTGTGGGCGCGAGCTCGCTCACCGTGCGGCGCAGCTCCGGCTCCTCGGCGGCGAAGCCGCCCAGCGCGTCGGCGCTTCGGTCGACGAGCTGGGAGAGGTCCTGGGGACGGTCGGCCAGGCGCCCGTTGAGCTTGGCCAGCGACGTGACCACGCTGCTCAGCGCGTCCTCCTCGCGCGAGACCGCCCGGTTGACGCGCGCGAGGTCCTCCATGGTCGGCTCGAAGCGCTTGAGGACCTCCGCCAGATCGTTGCCGCGGCGGTCCAGGCCCCGGCCCGTGCCGTGGGCCAGCAGCTGGATGTACTGCCGCGTGCGCTCGTCCAGCGCGGCGAGGATCTCGTACAGCTCGACGTCGACCAGCGTGTTGCGCACGGGGATCGTGGCGCCCTCGCGCACCGACGCGCCCTTGCCGGGAAAGATCTGGATGTACATGTCCTCCAGGCCGGTGCGCGGGCGCAGCAGGGCGCGCGAGCCCTCGGTGACCATGTCCTCGAACTCGGGCTTGATGTCGAGTCCCACGATCGCCCGGCCGTCGACCAGCTCCACGCCGGCGATGTCGCCGATCTCCACGCCGCTGATCTGCGCGGTCTGGCCCTGGCCGGGAGTGACGGACCCGGCGTCGCTCAGCTCGACGTTGACCCGGAAGGACTTGGGATCGATGAAGGGGATGCGCAGGCGCTGCTCCTGAAGGATGTAGACGGCCACGGCCAGGGCGATGACGATCAGGCCGATGATCGCCGCGAGGGGCTTGGCGTTCTTGCGGATCGTGGCGACCATCAGCCGCCGCCGACCATCGTCGGGAAGGTCACGCCCTGCTCCACCGCCGCGCGCAGCCTGCCCAGCTGGTCGGAGACCCCGTTGCGCGCGGCCAGCTCGTCGATCTGGGCCATGGTGATCGGCCTGTCGCCCTTGGTCACGTCCAGGCCCTGGCCGCGCAGCCGGCGCGTGAGCACCTCCAGGCCGATCTCGCGGGCCACCGCGCTGCGCTCGCCCTCGCGGGCGGGCTGGCCCTGCGGGGCCTCCTGGGGATTCGAGCGCAGGTCGGGTGGCTGCTGGGTCTCGCAGGGCACGTCGGGACGGAAGGGCGGCTTCTGGGTCTGAACGGGCGGGTTGATGCCCACCATCGGCTGGGCGGCACTGCCCACGATGTCGCCGAAGGTGAAGGTCTCCGCGCCCCCGGTGCCCAAGACCTTGAACCACTGGCCGTTGGCGTCGAAGGAGCGGCTCTCGCCGGCCAGGCCCACCAGCGCCTGGGCGAGCTCCTGGTGGACGGGGCCCTGGGCCGGGAAGTTCGGGTCGCCCACGCTGTCCTCGCCGTAGGGGACGAGGACGTTGGAGGTGCAGCTGGCCACCAGGCGCAGCTGCTCGAGGACGGGGACGCTCGCGTCGGCCAGCCGGGCCAGCGCAGGCGTGGCCTCGCGCAGGTCGGCGCTCAGCCCGCGCAGCTCGTCCTCGGACACCAGCCCGCGCAGCTGGCGCAGCAGGGGTATGAGGGCGTCGGCGGTGGGGCCGGTGGAGCGCACGCCCGGCCGCGCGGCGCCCGCGAAGCGCCGCACCGTGGGCAACGCATCGTTGACGGCCGCAAAGGTGGGCAGCGCCTCCTGCAGGGTGCCCGGCAGCGCGTCGACGGCGCGGCGCAGGTCGGCCTCGCGGTCGGCCAGGGCGCCCGCGGTGGTGTTGAGGTTCGAGATGAGGTTGGCCAGCTGACGGGGGTTGCGATCGATCGCGCGGGCCACCACGCCCTGGTCGCGGATCCAGTCGCCCAGGTCGCCGGGCTGCTCGCCCAGGAGCGCCTGGTTGACCACGGAGGTGAACCGGTAGGCGTCGGCCTGGTCGGGCAGCGAGTTGTTGAAGGCCCGCCCGGCGCCCGCCTGCTGGGCGTAGAACAGCTCGGCGAAGGCGTTGCGAAGGTCCTGACGCACGTCGCGCTTGAGGAGCTTGAGGACCTGGTCGAACTGCACCGGGTTGTCCGTGCGCTCGACGGGGATCATCCCCATCTCGGGCAGCTCGGGCTGCCCGGGCGTGCCGGGCCTGACGTCCACGACGAAGTTGCCCTCGAGGAAGATGCGCGGGACGATCTTCATCTCGGCGTCCACGTGAATCGGGCGCCCGGAGTCCTCGATGGCCATGGTCACGGTGGCCGACTCGGCGCCGGGGCGGGTGAACTCGACCCCCGTCACCTTGCCCACGTCGACGCCGGCGATGCGCACGGGCGAGTCCACGCGGATGCCGCTGGAGTCGCGGAAGGCCGCCCGGATCTCGTAAGGCTCGTTCACGAACGGAATGTCCTTCGTGTAGGCCAGGTAGGAGCCGACCACCACCAGCGCGAGGGTGATCAGCGCCACCTTGACGGGGCCCACGCCGCGCCTTCTCATCGGCCCACCCCCGGTCCGCGCGCGACGTCGGGGCTCAACCCGCCCGGCTCGACCGTGAAGGTCTGACCCCGCGGGACCTCGCCGCGTCCCTCGAAGGTCGTGCCCTGGTTCCCGGGGTTTCGCGTGGCCAGCGAGACGTTGGCCAGGTCCGGAGGCAGGTCCAGCGGCAGGGCCGGGTTGTACTCGCGGCCCACCGCCTCGCAGTCGGCCTGGCCGTTCTCGTCCACCGCGCGCGCGTAGAACTGCGCCTTGAGGTCGGCGGGGTCGCCCAGGATCTCGGTCGTGGGCTCGACCACGCCCTCGCTGTTGGCCGGTTCGGCGGCGCCGAAGGCCGCCGGGGTGTTGTCCTGCTCGGGGGCGGACTTGCCCTGGATGCGCTGGAAGAAGCCGATCTCCGGGCCCGCAAAGGAGCGGAAGTGGTCCACCGTGTAGGTCCAGAAGTAGTTCCAGTAGTTGCACACGGTGAAGAAAGGACCCAGGTACTCCAGCGTCGGGTCCAGGGTGTCCGTGGTGGCGTTGAGGCCGTCCAGGACGAGGTTGGTGGTGGGCGAGGAGGTCAGGTCGTCGATGGCGCCCAGCGCCGTCTCGAAGTCCTCGTTGAAGGCGGGCACGCGGCCCAGCACGGGCGTTCCGGCGCTCAGCGCGGAGTTGATCGACGGCACGCTGGCGCGCACGGAGCGTGCGGTGGCCGAGACCTCCGGCGAGATGGCGGCCAGCTCGCGCAGGAACGGGCGGGTGTCGGGCAGCGTCTCGATGCCCGTCTGGAGGGTGGGCGGGGCCTCGGCGATCGTCTCCTGCAGCGCCTGGGGGTCGCGCGAGAGGCCCTCGAAGGTATCGGCGGCGAAGGTGAAGCCCGAGGCCAGCTCCTGGGACACCGGCCGGGTCACGCGAGCGCCATCGGCCAGCTCGTCGATGAAGCGGTCGAGCTCCGTGGCCGGGTCGCCGAGCGAGCGCATGACCGGCTGGATGTCGGTCAGCAGCTCGGGCAGCTCCTGCAGCGTGCGGTTCAGCGACATGCCCCGCCCGGCGAAGCCGCCCCCGAAGGTGGCCAGGTTGGTCTTGATGTTCTGGCGCGTGGGCTGGTCGAACATGGTGAACACATCGCTGAAGTCGGGGGGGATCGCGGTCTCGTCGATGGAGACCGTGCTGCCGGCCCGCAGAGCCTGGGGCGCCTCGCCGCGAATCAGCTCCACGTACTTGAGGCCCAGCACCGACCGTGGGCGGATCGAGAAGTCGCTGTCGACGGGGATGGGCGCGGCCGACTCGTCGAGGTTCAGCGTCAGCACCGCGACCATCGGCTCGCCCGCCTCGTCGCGGACCGTCTCGATCTGCGACACGGCGCCGATGCGAAAGCCGCCCTCGCGTACCTCGTTGCCCACCACGAGGCGGGCGGCGTTGGGCGTCTCGACCTTCATCTGGAAGACGGGCACGAAGGGCAGGCCGTCGTTGGCGTTGTAGGCCAGGAACACCGCGGTGACGGCGACGAGCACGGTGACCGCTCCGATGAGCACGGGCTTGGCGGCGATGGAGCTGGCGCGCGCGCCCCTCATGGCTTGAGCAGGAAGTCGAGGAGGGCACGGTCGGGGCTCTGTGAGGGCTGCTGGGCGCCCCCACCCGGGCGGGGCGGCGTGAGCGTCGCCCCGCCGGGGACAAGCTGGTTGGTCAGCTCGGCGATGGCGTCACTTCCGGCGCTCCCGCGGGCCGAGCCGCGCGGCCGACCGCCATCCGAGGCGAGCTCGCGGCTCGCCGCCGAGTCGCTCGCCGGCGCGAGCGGCGAATCCTCGCTCGCCTCGCCGCCCTGGCCGCCGTCCTCCTCGCCACGCGCCATCGCCTCGCGCGCCTCGCGCTCCTCCTCCTCGAAGCGCTGCAGGTCCCCGGCCTTGGCCTCGGCGCCGAGCTGCAGCGGCCCGATGTTGGACCCGCACTGCTTGAAGCGCTCCTGGACCTCCGGATCGGTGGCGTTGGCCAGCGTGCGGTTGCCCGCAAAGCCCGTGCACTGGTTGATCAGGGCGGTCAGCTTGAGGATGTACCCGCGCACGTCGAAGAGGTTGATGGCCTGGGCCTGCTGATAGGGGTACAGCAGAAAGGCCTCGAAGCCGGTGGGCCGCTGCCCGTCGGGGTCGCTCTCCACGGCGAAGTCGCGGTCGTTGAGGTGCTGGAGCACGAAGCGCAGGTTGGTGGCCGGATCGACCAGGTTCTCGCCCAGGGTCTGCAGGCGTGCGACGGTGTCGCCGGCCTCGCGCACGGCGTCGATGCCCACCAGGGACGTCTCGCCCAGCGACTCGACGGCCGGCTCGGTGGCCGAGGCGAACGGGCCGAGGCGCTCGAACAGCCCGGTCAGGTCGTCGGCGCTGGAGCGCAGGTCGACGAGGGCGGGGGTCTGCTCGCGCGCGGCGGTGCCCAGGTCGCCGAGCACGGGGCGCAACTGCGCCAGGAACTCGGGGAAGCGGTCGATGGTGCCCTCGAGCTCGGAGCGCCGCGCGGCGGTGGCCGCCGCGGTGTCGCGGGCCTCGGCCACGAAGCGGGCCACGTCGCCGCGGTTGTCGGCCAGGGCATCCAGCACCACCTCGGAGTCGCGCGCGAGCCCGACCAGCGTCTCGCGGCGGTCGCCGAGGATGTCCAGCACCCTGTCGGTCTCCCGCAGGGCGGGGATCGCGCGCTGGAGGACGGCCTGGACGTCCTGCTCGCGCGTCGCGAAGCCGATGCCCAGCTCGGCGAAGATCAGGCCCAGCTGCTCGCGCTCGGGGCGGCGCAGGATGTTCATGACCAGGTCGGGCGGGATCGTGCCGGCGGTCTGCTCGACGGGGATGGTCGAGCCGGCGGGCAGGCGCCGCTTGCTGGTTCCCGGCTGGCAGTCCAGGAAGTACTCACCGATCAGCGACTGGGGCTGGACCTGGCAGAAGACATCCCGGCGGAAGTCGCCGAACTCGGGCTTGGAGATCTCGACGGTGACCAGGGCCCGGTTGGTGCCCCGCTGGAGGTCGAGCCCGGCCACGGAGCCCACCTCCACGCCGGCGGCGCGCACCACGGCGTCCTGGGTCAGACCGAAGGCGTTGTCGAGCTCGACCGTGTACGTCGGCGCGCCCTTCCCGCCGGTCGCCAGGACGAAGGCACCCACGGCGGCCGCGCCCAGCACCACGGTGATGATCAGCGCGCGGATCATCGGCCCGGGGGGACCTCGGTCTCGTCACAGGGAAAGTCGGGCGTGGGCTTGAAGATGGCCCCGCGCTCGTTGGAGCCCGGACACGGATCGTTGGTGCCCACGATCGTGTTGGCCCCCAGCACCTCGTCGCGCAGCTCGGGGGGCACCGGCAGCAGCTCCAGGGTCTCGCCCACCGTCGGGCCGAAGGTGAAGCCGCTGAAGGCCAGGCCCGCGCGCGAGTAGTCGTTCAGCGCGTCTTCGGCGCCCGAGCTCGAGAAGTCGTCGAACCAGCCGGTCAGTTCGGGGGCATACGGACGAAAGAACCCCAGCTGGGGCGTGATGCCCTCCATCGCGTCCTGCAACTGCGCGAAGGCGCCCGGCCGACGCTCCCCGTTGCGCTGCGCGGCCGCCACCGCGATCTGCGCCACCTGCGGCTGCTTGCGCAGCAACTCGATCAGATCGTTGCCCTCTCCCCGGCGACGGATCGTGCGCGACAGGTCGCGCACGGTCGGCTCGGCATCGCGCGCGAAGGGACGCAACTCGTCGAACAACGGGATCACCTTGTCGCGCACCACCGGCTTGGCCTCGTCGACCAGCGGCTGCAGATCGTCGAACGCCGCTCGCAGGCTCACGAACGTCGTGTTCGACCGCCGCAGGAAGTCCGGCAGAACCTCGATGGCCTCACCCAGATCGTCACGCTCGGCGTTCAGCGCGTCCATCGTCCCCGAGAGGTTCTGGACCAGATCGGCGATCACATCGTCCTGAGCGGCCAGATCGGACACCAGCCGCGCGTCCTCCACGATGAAGCGCTCCAGGGCCGGACGACTGCGATTGACCTCCCGGAACAGGGCCGCCGAGGAGGCCATCGCCGGATTCAGATAGCGCAACGCCTCCTGGGCCTGCTCCTCCGACCCCGCGTTGAACTCCTCGAACAGCTTGAACGTCTTGCCCACCGCCACCCGCGCCACCGGGTCGAACGTGTTGAACAGCTGATCCAGATCGACCGCCGCCTCGGTGGACTCCGCGCCGATCCGCCCCCCATCGGCGATCGCCGGCGCACGCCCCTCCCCCAAGCGCAGATCGACATACCGATTGGCCTGGCCCGACAGCGACTGCAGCCGCACCACGCCGACCGTACCTCGGCGCAACGGCTGGAAGGCCGGGTCCTCGATGTGCATCTCGACCCGTGCCTGGTTGTCGTCGGTGATCTCGATCTCGGTGATCGCGCCGATCGGCTCGCCCGCGACCTTGACATGGTTGCCCTCCACGAGCTGGCTGGCGTTGACGAAGTCGGCGAACACCACGTATTCGTCGCTGCTGCGCAACAGCACGAAGCCCAGCGCCACGACCGCCACGCAGATCGCGACGAGCGCGCTCAGACGAACGAAGACCGCGGATGTGCCCTGACCCGATTCCAACGAGGTACCGCTCCTCAGCGGAGAATCACGTTAGTCGCGCCAGCCGCTCAGGGCGCCGTTTGCGGGCGGCCGAGCACAACGCTTAATGGCAGCCTCACAATGGCGGTGCGACCAGGCCGTGGAGCGCCCATCAGGGGCTGAGCGTGAGAAGGGCTCCCTTCTCGCGCAGCCACCGCCTGGGCGCTCGATACCCCGGCAGATGGTGCTCGAGCAACATCCAGAAGGCACGCGAGTGGTCGGCCACCACGAGGTGGCAGGCCTCGTGCCAGACGACGTACTCGAGCACCTCCGGGGGGCCGAGCAGCAGGCGCCAGTTGAGGCTGACCGCTCCGCTCGACGAGCACGAGCCCCAGCGGGTGCGCTGCCCGCGGATGGTCAGGCTCGTGCAGCGCACGCCCAGGGCGGCGCCGGCCGCGGCCAGCAGGGGATCGGCCTCGCAGCGTGCCCGGCGGCGATACCAGCGCTCGATCGCCGGCCCGGGGTCCCAGGCGGGCACCAGCAGCTCGTGGCCGCGGCGGTGCGCGCGGGTGCGCCCCGGCTCGGGCACCGGCGTCAGCTCCTCGCCGCGGTAGGGCAGCAGCCCCGCGCGGGCGGCCATCTCGGCGCGCACGACGGCGGCCTCGCGCAGGCGGCGCTCGATCCAGGGGCGCAGCTCGACCACGGCGCTGGCCGCGGCGCGCGCGGGCGCGTCGCGGGGGAGCACAACCTCGACCCCGCCGTCGGGGTCCACGCGCACCCGCACGCGCCGCGCGCGCGGGGAGCGGCGCACGGCGTAGTCGATCGCGGGAAGGGCATTCACGGCGCGCAGAGCGTACGCGCGGGCGCGGCGGTACCGTGCGTGTCAGTGGACGGCTCCGTGGTGCGTCTCCCACCCCAGGTGCGCGGGGACTTCGAGGTCTACGTCAACGGGGTGCCCCAGGTGCCCGGGCGCGACTACGAGCTGCGCGCCGCGGACCGCGCGCTGGTCTTCGCCGGGCGCCTCGAGCAGGAGGGGCGGCTGGGCTTCTGGCGCTGGTTTTGGGGGGCGTGGGGGATCGGTACCTACCGCCCCCACCACTCCGTGGACGTGCGCTACGAGCTCGACGGGCGCCCCATGGTGGCCGAGGGCCTCGAGCCCGAGTCCGAGCCAGCCGCCGGCTAGACCGGAGCCGGCTCTCGCTCCCAGGGGCGCATGAGGCGCAACGCGCTGAGGATCGCGCGCGTGGCCGGGGAGCGATTGAGGGTGTAGAAGTGGATGCCCGGGGCCCCTTTGGCGAGGAGGTCCGCGCACTGCAGCGTGGCGTAGGCCACGCCGAACTCGGTCACCGCCGGGGGATCGTCCCTGCGGGCCTCGAGCTGCTCGGTCAGCGCGTCGGGGATGGCCGAGCCGCACATCGCGGTGAAGCGCTGGATCTGGCCGACGTTGGTGACGGGCATGATGCCCGCCATGATCGGCACGTCGATGCCGATGTCCCGCGCCCGGGCCACGAAGTCCTCGTAGTAGGCATTGTCGAAGAACAGCTGGGTGATCAGGAAGCGCGCGCCCGCGTCGACCTTCTCCTTGAGGTAGCGCAGGTCGCTCTCGGCGTCGGTGGCGTGGATGTGCACCTCGGGGAAGCACGCCGCCCCGATCGAGAAGTCGTAGTCGCGGGCGATGAGATCGACCAGCTCGCGGCTGAACTCCAGGCCGCCCTCGGTCTTCGTCCACTCCTCCTGGCCCCGGGGCGGGTCGCCGCGCAGGGCGAGCACGTTCTCCACGCCGCGGTGGCGCAGCTCGTCCAGCGTGGAGCGCAGCTCCTCGGTGGTGGCGCTCACGCAGGTGAAGTGCGCCATGGCCTCGAGCTCGAACTCGTCGCGGATGCGCGTGACCATCTCGATGGTCTTGTCGCGCGTGGAGCCCCCGGCGCCGTAGGTGACCGAGACGAAGTCCGGGCGCATGGGGGCCAGCGCCTGAAGGGCCGCCAGCAGGTTGGCCTCGCCGTCGGGGGTCTTCGGCGGGAAGAACTCGAAGGAGAAGACGGGCTCGTGGGCCCGCTCGAGCAGTTCGTCGATGCGCATGACGCCCTAGACGGTAGCCCAGGTCTGGGTCTCAGCGCCTTCCCGGCGGACCTCGCCCAGCGCCTCCAGATGGGTCAGGTAGCTGAGTGTCTCGGACAGCCACCAGCTCGCGTTGAGGTCCGTCACGGCCTCGCCGTAGACCAGCGGGACGGCGTCGAAGGCGGTGATCGGCCCGTGCTCGGCCAGCACCGCGCTGACCCGCGCCAGGCGCTGGGCGACCAGCGCACGGTTGGCCTCGATGTGGGCCTGCACGTCGGTGAAGGTGCGCCCGTGGCCCGCTAGGCACAGGCGCGCGTCCAGCGCCTCGACGTGGTCAAGCGAGGTCAGGAACTCCCCCACGGGATCGGGCGTGTGGCCGAAGTCGTAGTACAGCGAGACGCGGCCCAACAGGTGGTCGCCGGAGATCAGCAGCCGTCGCTCGGGCTGGAACAGGCACACGTGCGAGGGCGCGTGGCCGGGCGTCTCGATGGCCGTCCAGTGTCCCAGATCGGTCGTGATCTCCACACCGGACAACAGGTCGCGGTCGGGCTCCACCACCCGCGCGATGCCCGAGCCCCAGCGGCGGCGGGCCTGCGCGATGCGCTGCAGCGGCTCCTCGGGCACGCCGCTCGAGCGCGCCACCTCCAGGCGGCGCTCCCACGCCGCGTCGGGGTCGGCGGCCGCGCGGCTCATGTGGCCGTGGTCGGGGTGCATCCAAAGCTCGCAGCCGGCGCGGTCCACAATCGTGGCCGCCTCGCCGTAGTGGTCGGCGTGGGCGTGGGTGCACACCACGAGGCGCACGTGCTCCAGGCGCAGGCCGACCTGGTCCATCGCGCGCTCGAGGTGGGCCAGCGAACCCGGCTCGTGCACGCCGGTGTCGAAGAGCACGACGCCGTCGCCGGCGGCCACGGCCCACGCGTTGCCGTGGGGCACCCCCGGCCAGGGCAGCGGCAGGCGCAGCCGCCACAGGCCGGGCAGCACGCGCTCGCCCCGGCCCAGCTCCTTCCTCCGGGTCCCTGCCGGCATCGTGGGAGGACACTAGAGGCCCTTCTCAGGGGACGGGATCGACATCCATGTCGATCCTTCGAGAGAAGATCGCTTCGCCGTTCCGGCGGCGAGTCCCGGGCAGATCGCTACGCGATCCGCCCGGGACGGCCGGCCCACCGAGATAGGCCCTAGTGTTCGCCGTCCGGGACCAGCGGAGGAGACACATGGCCGAGCGCGACAACCCACAGGCACCCCAGACCACCGCGGAGTTCGCCGCGCTGGAGGCCGAGGAGTTCGAGGCCGAGGAGCGCGCCGCGCGCGGGACGCCCCAGGCCGGCGTCCAGGGCGCCGCCGGGGACGACGCCGGCGCGGTGGCGCGCGGGTACTTCGGTGCGCTGGAGCGCGGGGAGCGCACCGCCCAGCGCGAGTGGTACCACGACGAGGCCAGCGATCTGACGATGTACGGCACCTGGGGCCCGGCCGGCAAGTGGGAGGCCGTCGCCTGGTTCGACGAGCTCTACGCCGCCTTCCCCGACTTCCGCCTGGAGGTCCTGGATCTGATCAGCGAGGGTGACCGCGCCGTGGTGCGCTGGCGCGCGCGGGGCACCTTCGCCGGGCCCGGACGCTTCCAGGGCTTCGCGCCCAACGGCGCGGGGGTGTCGGTCGAGGGCATGGACGTCCTGTGGGCGCGCGAGGGACGCGTGGGGCGCCTGATGTCCTACACCGACAACGCCACGATCGCCCGCCAGCTGGGCGCCATGCCGCCCCAGGGCTCACCCGCCGAGGCGGGGCTGACCCGGGCGCTGAACGCCAGGACCACGGTGGCCGGGCGCCTGGGCGGCTCGACCGAGCCCGAGGAGATCGCCGCGGGCGTGTGGCGCGTGCAGGGCGGCTTCCCCGGCGACTGCAACGTGTACCTCCTGCGCGATGGCGCCGGCCTCACGATGTTCGACGCGGGCGGGCGGTACATGACCGCGCAGGTCCGCGCCGCGGCCGCCCGCCTGGGGGGCATCGACCGCATCGTGCTGAGCCACGGGCACCCCGACCACCGCGGGACGGCGCCGGCCTTCGACATCCCGGCGCTCTGCCACCCCGACGAGGTGGCCGACGCCGAGGGCACCGGCGGCTGGCGCTACTGGCAGCTCGACAAACTGCCTGCCATCCACCGGATCGCCCACACCCGCGTACTCCACCCGCGCTTCTGGGACGGGGGGCCGGTGCGCATCACCGAGACGGTGGTGGAGGGCGACACGGTCGCGGGCTTCGAGGTGATCCACCTGCCCGGCCACGCCCCCGGGCTGATCGCGCTGTGGCGCGCCGAGGACCGTCTGGCCCTGGTCAGCGACGCGTTCTACACGGTCGACCTCTGGGGTCGCGCCCAGGAGCCCGCGCTGCCCTTCGAGGCCTACAACCTGGACACGGAGATGGCGCGGGCCTCGCTGCGCAAGCTGGCCGCGCTGGAGCCCGCCGCGGCCTGGCCCGGCCACGCCGAGCCCGTGCGCGGCGACGTGCGCGAGGCCCTCGAGCGCGCGGCGGCGGGCTGACCGCGGTGGGCAGGCGCGCGCGCGAGCGGGGCCGGGTCAAGGCGCCGCCCAGCGAGTACCGCTCGGCCGGTGAGGAGGGCGTGCTGACCCTGCGCGGAGCGCTCACGCCCGCCACGCGGCGCGAGTACGCCGCCGTCCTGCACGACCAGGGGCGCTCGACCGAGGACTCCTGGCAGCGCGCCGTCGAGTTCCTCTTCGAGCGCCTGGCCGTGCGCTGGGAGATCGACGGCGTGCCCGCCGAGGACCAGCGCGAGCTGCTGGGGCGCTTTCGCCTGGCTACCCAGGACGAGCGGCGCTTCGTGCGCGACGCGCTGCGCGAGCACCTGGCCGAGCACTTCCCCGACGTGCAAGCGCCGTGAGCGCGGCCGCGGCGCCGGCCGGCCGCCCGCCCGAGCGGCTGCTGCTGGGCTCGGGCCCCAGCCCCGTGCCCCGCGAGGTGCTCGACGCGCTGGCCTGGCCGACCATCGGGCACTTGGACCCGGCCTTCGCCGTGATCATGGACGACCTGGCCGAGCTGCTGCGCGCGACCTTCGCCACGGCCAACCGCGCGACGCTGCCCATCAGCGGCACCGGCAGCGCGGGGATGGATGCGCTGGTGGGCAACTTCGTCGAGCCGGGCGACCGCGTGGTGTGCGGCGTGCACGGGCTCTTCGGAGAGCGGATGGCCGACCAGCTGGCCCGCGCGGGCGCCGACGTCGTGCGCGTGGAGGCCGAGTGGGGCCGGGCCATCGACCCCGCCCGGCTGATCGAGGCCGCGCGTGGCGGGCTGGACGCCATGGTCGTGGTGCACGGGGAGACCTCGACCGGCGTGGCCCAGCCGCTGGACGGGCTCGGGCAGGCCTGCCGCGAGCACGACGCGCTGTTCATGATCGACTGCGTGACCTCGCTGGCCGGCCACCCGCTCGCGCTGGACGACGCGGGGGTGGACGCCGCCTTCAGCGGCACGCAGAAGTGCCTGAACGTGCCACCGGGGCTCGCGCCCTTCACCGCGGGCGAGCGGGCCCTGGCCAAGCTGCGGGCGCGCTCTTCGCCGGTGCGCTCCTGGTATTTCGACCTGTCGCTGGTGCTGTCGTACTGGCAGGGCGACGGCGGGCGCGCCTACCACCACACCGCGCCCATCAACCTCGTCTACGCGCTGCGCGAGGGGCTGCGCCTCGTGGCGGAGGAGGGCCTCGAGGCCCGCTGGGCGCGTCACCGCCAAGCTCACGAGGCGCTGCGGGTGGCCCTTCTGGGCCTGGGCTTCGAGCGCCTGGCCCCCGAGGGCGAGGCGCTGTGGCCGCTGCTGGCGGTGCGGGTCCCCGAGGACATCGACGAGGCCGCGGTGCGCCGCATGCTCCTGCTCGACCACGGCATCGAGGTCTCCGGCGGCCTGGGCCCGCTGGCCGGCCGGGCGTGGCGGATCGGGGTCATGGGCACCGGCGCGCGCCGCCAGCCCCAGCGCCGCTTGGTGAGCGCTCTGGCCGGCGCGCTGGGGGTTGACCCGACCGAGGCGCTGGCCGCGCTGGACGAGGCCTGGGGTGGAGTGCGAGCGAGTGCGCAGTGAGCGGGGCCGGCGGCCTCGACCCCGCCCCTTTCGCGGACCTGCTCGCCGGCTACTGCCTGGGCGTCGAGCCCGGCAACCAGGTGCTGGTGCGCTCGACCGCTCTGGGCGCGCCGCTGCTGCGCGAGGTCCAGCGCGCGGTCCTCGAGCGCGACGCGTGGCCGCTGCTGCGCGTCGATGTGCCCGGCCTGGCGCCCGGCTTCTACGCGCACGCGCGCGAGCGCCATCTGGAGAGCATCGCGCCGCTCGAGCTCCACGAGGCCAGGAAGGTCGACCGGCTGCTGGGCATCCAGGCCCCCGACGACCTGCGCGCCCTGGCCGGCGTCGACCCCCAGACCATCGCCCGGGTGGCGCGCGCCCGTGCGCCCGCGCGCGAGGCCACGCTGCGCAAGCGCTGGTGCTCGACGCTGTGGCCCACCGAGGCGCTGGCCGCCCAAGCGGGGATGGAGCTCAACGCCTTCGCCGCCTTCGTGCGCCGGGCGCTGTTCCTCGACCAACCCGAGCCGGTGCGCTCCTGGTGCGAGCTGCACGCAGTGCAGGAGCGCCTCATCGCTCGGCTGGCCGGTGCGAGCGAGCTACGCCTGGAGGCCGAGGGCACAGATCTGCGTCTCAGCGTGAAGGGGCGCACGTGGGTCAACTCCGACGGCCGGCGCAACATGCCCAGCGGCGAGGTCTTCACCGGCCCCCACGAGACCTCCGCCGAGGGCCACGTGCGCTTCACCGTGCGCTCCTCTCCCGCGGGTGTGGACGTCGACGGCGTCGAGCTGACCTTCCGAGCCGGAGAGGTCGTCCAGGCCCGCGCCGCCAGCGGCCAGGAGTACCTCGACCGTGCCCTGGAGACCGACGCGGGCGCGCGGCGCCTGGGGGAGGTCGGCGTGGGCACCAACTTCGGCATCGACCGCCCCATCGGGACGATCCTCTTCGACGAGAAGATCGGCGGCACCGTGCACCTCGCGCTCGGGCGCTCCTATCCCGAGACCGGCGGGACCAACCGCTCGGCGCTGCATTGGGACCTGATCTGCGACCTGCGCGACGGCGGCCGGCTGACCGCCGACGGAGAGCTCGTCCAGCAGGACGGACGCTTCCTGATGCCCTGACGCAGCCGCCGCTGGAGCGGATCCGCGCCACACGCGAATCCGCGTGGGACGGCGAGTACCCTCGGCCCATGACGCTCGCCCATGTGGCCGGCTCTGCGGCGTTCTACTGGGCGATCGCAGCAGAGCTGCTGCTGGTCGTCTGGACGGGTCTGCTCTTCCTGGCGCCCCGCTGGAGCGGACCGGGGCACGATCGCTGGCGCTTCCGGCTGTGGGCCCTGGGCGCCGCGCTGCTGGCCGCCCTGGTCACGCTCGCGGGGAAGACCCTCGAGGTCTGGCCGGGCCACCCGCTCTTCCCCAGCGGGCACACGGCCTACGCGGTCACCGCGGCCGTCTTCCTGGTGGCCCGCGACCGGCGCTGGCTGGGCGCCGTGGTCCCGCTGGTCGCCCTGCAGGCGATCGCCCTCGTTCTGGGCGACTACCACGTCCCCGTGGACATCGTCGGGGGCGCCGCCGTGGGCATCGCGGTGGGCGTGGGCCTCTGCGCGTGGCTGGGGCGAGCGGGGGCGCGCCGCATCGTGACCTCGTAGCCGACCGCCGGCAGAGCGCCGCCCGTGGCAGACGGGGACGTATTGTGCGGGCCATGGAGCGCCGCACCAAGATCGTCGCGACGATCGGCCCGGCCTCGCGCGAGCCCGAGACGCTGGTGCGCATGGTCGACGCCGGCCTCGACGTCGCGCGGCTGAACTTCTCCCACGGGTCGGTCGAGGAGCACGCCGAGACGGCGCACCGCGTGCGCGACGCGGCCGGGCGCGCGGGACGACCCGTGGCCATCCTGCAGGACCTCCCCGGGCCCAAGCTGCGCATCGGGCCGCTGGAGGAGGACTTGGTGGAGCTCGCCGGCGGGGACCACCTCACGTTCGTCTGCGGGGCGGACAGTGCCGGCACCGCGCGGCGCATGAGCGTCGGCTTCCCGGGCCTGGCCGACGGCGTGTCCCCCGGCGAGGTGATGTACCTGGCCGACGGGGCGATCCGCCTGAAGGTCACCGGCGTGCGCGCCGGCGAGGGCGAGATCGACACGGAGGTGGAGGTCGGCGGCGCGGTGGCCTCGCGCCAGGGGCTCAACGTGCCCGGCCCGCTCGACGTGCTGCCCGCCGTGCCCCAGGACGACCTCGAGCTGCTCGGCGCCGGAGAGCGGATGGGCACCGACCTGGTGGCGCTGAGCTTCGTGCGCAGCCCCGAGGACATCGAGCACGTGCGCGAGCACACGCGCCTGCCGCTCATCGCCAAGATCGAGAAGCCCCAAGCGGTGCAGCGCGCCGAGGAGATCCTCGCCGTCGCCGACTGCGTCATGGTGGCCCGCGGGGACCTGGGCATCGAGCTGCCGATCGAGGAGGTCCCGCTCGTGCAGAAACGCCTGCTCGCGATGGCCGGTCGCCTGGCCCGTCCGGCCATCACCGCGACACAGATGCTCGACTCCATGGTCACCGCCAGCCGCCCCACGCGCGCCGAGGTGGCCGACGTGGCCAACGCGATCCTCGACGGCACCGACGCCGTGATGCTCTCCCAGGAGACCGCCGTGGGCGAGCACCCGGTGGGAACGGTGGCCATGATGAACGCGATCGCGCTGCACACCGAGCAGGCCCTGCCCTACCAGCACTGGAACGACCACCGGGTGGCGCGCGACGACCGCGACCCCGCCTACACGGTGGCTCACTCGGCCTGCGTGGCCGCCCGCGAGCTCAAGCTGGCCGCGCTGGTGGTGCCCACGCTGTCGGGGCGCTCGGCGCGCCTGGTCAGCGCCCACCGTCCCGAGGTGCCGATCATCGCGCTGTCGCCAGGCAAGGAGACCGTGCGCCGCTGCGGGCTGATGTGGGGCGTGCGCGCGGCCTCCATGCGTCGCCACGAGGTCACCGAGGACCTCATCTACGACGCCGCACGGCGCGTGGTGGAGCTGGGCTGGGTGGCGCCCGGAGAGCGCATCGGCGTGACCGCGGGGCTGCCGAGCGGCCGGCCGGGGACGACCAGCCTGTTCCAGGTGGCGCAGACCTGATCCGGCGCCGGGCAGTCAGGCGCCCTACCAACGCACGAGCGCAGCGACGCCGTGCGCAACTGAGAGGTCAGCCTGCGCCACCCCCTAACCGGACAGAGCGGCGCCCGAGCGCCCCTCGCGGCGCAGGATGAACAGTCCCAGCAGGGCCATGGCGACCAGCACCCCGACGGCGATGACCGACTGCGGCGAGGTGAGGTCGCCCAGCGTGCCGCCCAGCGCGGTGTAGGCGTAGGCGCGCGGGACGACGCCGATCACGGTGGCCAGCGCGTAGGCCGCCAGGGTCACCCGGGTGATGCCGAAGAGGTAGTTGGCCAGGTGGCGCGGGACCCCGGGGATGATTCGCGCGTACAGGACGGCCACGAAGCCCCGCCGCGCGACGAAGGTTCGCAGTCGTCCCAGGCGCTGCCCGGCGAGGTCCTCGGCGCCCGCGCGGGCCACGTACCGCGCTATCAGGAAGGCGGTCACGGCGCCGATCGCCTCTCCGGCGGTGGAAAGCGCCGTGCCCGCGGCCACGCCGAAGAGCAGGCCGCCGGCCACGGCCATGACCGGGAAGGGAAAGAACGCGCACGTCAGCAGCGCCACGACCAGGACGTAGGCCACGGGCGCCCACCCGCCGGCGTCGTCGACTGTCTCGCGGATGGCCGCGGGGGAGCGGGCCACGACGAGCACGACCAGGGCGAAGACGGCGGTCAGGGCGAGGACCAGCACGCCCAGGCGCAGGCGCGCCAGCCGGGCGGGGGTGCCTGCGCTACGCGGCGGCGCGGGCGTAGAACTCGGCCTCCTGGCGGCCGAGCTCGGTGGCGGGCGCGTCGCCGAAGATCCACTCGCGGGCGATCCGGTGCCAGTTGCCCCGCGCCTCGAGCTGACTCATGACCGCCAGCGTCAGCGTCTCCAGGCGGCGGCCGAAGAGGTGGTCGGGGGGCAGTGTCTCATGGCGCATCTGCTGGAAGTGGTCCGAGCGCATGTCGCCCATCTGGATGAACACCTCGGTGGCGATGTCGGAGTCGAGCGCCACCTCCTCGTCGCGCGTGTACCACCACGTGAGGTCGTCGAACTGGGCGAGCAGGCCCTCCTCGGAGTAGCGCGAGGGATCGCCGAGCCAGCCGCCTCGGTGCAGGTGCTCGACGAGGCCTCTGGCGTCCCGGGCCACGCCCAGGCGCTGGGACTGCAGCTCGAACTCCGCCGCCTCGGCGGGGATGTGCTTGAACAGCCCGAAGTCGATGAAGGCCATCCGTCCGTCCCCCATGAGCAGCGAGTTGCCCGGATGCGGGTCGCCGCTGAACTGGTGGTGGCGGTACATGCAGCCGAAGTAGAAGCGGTAGACGATCTCGCCGATGCGGTCGCGCTCGTCCTGGGGCAGTTGCTTGATCTCCTCGAAGCCGCGCCCGTCGACGAACTCGCTGACGATGACCTTCTCGCGCGACAGCGAGGTCATCACCGCGGGGACGTGGATGAACGGATGGCCGCGGAAGATGCGCGCCAGCGTGCGCTGGTTCTGGGCCTCGAGCTCGTAGTCGAGCTCCTCCTCGATGCGCGTGCGCACCTCCAGGGCGATGGCCTTGGGATCGAGGCCGGGGGCGATGCGCTTCATCAGGCGCAGGATCAGGCCGAGGTTCTGCATGTCGGCGCGCACCGCGTTGGCCACGCCCGGGTACTGGACCTTGACGGCGACGTCGCGCCCCACCAACCCCTTCGGGGTCGGTGCCGGCAGGCGCGCCTTGTAGACCTGGCCGATCGAGGCCGCCGCGATGGGCACCGGGTCGAAGGTCTCGAAGACGTCGTCGAGCTTCTCGCCGTACTCGCCCTCGATCACGCCCTTCATGTCCCTGAAGGAGACCTTGGGCGCCGCGTCGCGCAGCTCGGCCAGCTTGGCCTGAAAGGCCTCGCGGTGCTCCTCGGGCACCAGGCCCACGTCGAGGAACGACATGACCTGGCCGAGCTTCATGGCCGCACCCTTCATCGTCCCCAGCGCGGCGACGATCTGCTCCGCGGTCTCCAGCTGGCGTCGCGACGCGGCGTCGCGGCGGCCCTCCTCGTCGCGGCCCAGATTGGCCGCCTTGGTTCCGAAGGTACGCGCCGCGGTCTCGGCGCCCAGCCGGGCCATGCGCCCCGAGCGGCGGATGCGGGAGGTGGGGATGGAGTCCTTGTCGGCCATGCGCGTTGCGAGGGTACTGTCCGAAGGCATGACCACCGAGCAGCTAATTCATACCTGCTACAGGATTGGGGACGTTGAGCGCTCCGTGTCCTTCTACGAGGCGCTGGGCTTCGAGGATCGCCGGCGGATGGACCTCCCCGACGGCGCGACCAACGTGTTCATGGGCCTGCCCGGCGACGGCGACCGCCTCGAGCTGACCAAGAACCCGGGCGTGGAGAGCTACGACCTCGGCACGGGCTACAACCACATCGCGGTGACCGTCGAGGACCTCGATGCCAAGCTGGCCGCGCTGGAGGCACAGGGAATCGGACCCGAGAAGCCGCCCTACCACGTCGGGGAGGGCGGCCCGCGCATCTGCTTCGTCCGCGATCCCGACGGCTACCGGATCGAGCTGATCGAGCGCCCGTCGGTCGGCGCGAGTTCTTAGCCCGACCCACTCGCTGCGGCCAGAGAGAGGTCACCACGCAGGACCGTCCGCCCGGTGACGGTGCCGGAAACCACGGATCGGGGCGGGGGTATTCCAGGGTGAAGAAAGCAAACGACAGGAGGAGGTACCCCATGGCTGGAGAGCGACAGCACGGGCTCGAGAAGCCAAAGACCCCCGCGCAGATGTATGCGATCATCGCCGGGGCGTTCCTGACCGCGCTGGGTGTGCTCGGCCTCATCATCACCGGAGTGGAGTTCGACTCGGTCGGTGATCCGGGCAGCGGCGCGGAGTTCATCCTCTGGTCCACCAGCGGCTGGACCACGATCATGTGGATCGCCTTCGGCGCGGCCGGACTGGCGACCATGATCAATGCGGATGCTGCGCGTAACTACTCGTTGATCGCCGGGGTGTTCTTCACGGTCGTGGCCGTGTGGGGCTTCATCGACGGTAACGACGTCGCCAGCATCATCATCGCGGACACGACGAACAACGTCACGCACGCGGTCCTCGGCGGCCTCGGCCTGGTCGTCGGCCTCCCGTCCGGCGAGAAGCAGCGCGACAAGCTCGATGGAGACCCGAAGTCGAGGCGCCAGCAGCGCTTCCAGCGCCCGTCTGAGGGAGCGCCGCCCGCGGCGGACAGTTCCCGCTACCCCACCGGCGTGGAGCGGTAGGAGACCCCGGACGATCCGCGCAGCACCGCCGCGAAGGTGGCGCCGCCCTCGAGGGGCGGCGCCACCTCGTGATCTGCGGCTCGCATGAGCGCCGGATCGCCAGGGTCTAGGGGTGCCGGAGGCGGCCAGGTGGCCGCCGGAGGTGGGCCCCCAGGTCGCGATAGCGACACATGCTCCTAGCGACCCCGAGAGGGACATCGCTGCTCGAGCGGCGGCTTACAGATAGCCGCGGAAGCGCTTGGCGTAGCCACAGTAGGTGCGGTGCCCCGTGCGCTGGCAGAGGCGCTCGAGGAACACGGTGACCAGTTCGTGGTACTCACGGGAGGCGCGGCCGCCGCCCTGGGCGTAGCGCGACCAGTTTCCCAGGTCGTAGCGGTGCAGCTCGCGCAGCGCCGAGCGGCTGCCGGCGCGGTAGAGGTCGTGCGAGCGCCTGCTGGCGGTGGCGCGGGCGTGGTCGAAGAGGCCGATGGTCGCCTGCAGGTGGCCGTTGAGCACCCGCAGGCGACGGTCGAAGGAGTAGAGGAGGTAGTGGCGGCCGCCCGAGGAGTCCATCCGCACGCCGTTGGACGGGCGCCGCGAGAAGGCGCCCAGCATCTGGCGGGCGTAGCGGCGGTAGCGGGGCTCGTCTAGCAGCCGCGCCGAGCGAGCGAAGGCCTGGAGCGCGGTGCCCTGGGACATGCCGCTGGTCCAGGGCGGCGAGCCGCCGCCGAAGGAGAAGAAGTACTCCCAGGTGAGAAACCCTCCCTCGCGCGTGGAGCCCAGGCGGGCGAGATGGTCGAGGTACCTGCGCAGCGTCTCGCGCCGGCACGTGCCGCGCTTTGCCGTGGCGCACAGGTTGTACAGAGCGTTGGCCCTGCCGAAGTTGGCCAGTGGGTGGAATTGCAAGCCCTGGCCCGGGAAGTACTGGAAGACGATGGGGCTGCCCGCGAAGCTCACGCGCGTTCCGGGGCGTGGCGTCCCGTGGCGGCGCCAGTACTGGGCGTTGCGCTTCATCTGCAAGAACACCACCTCGAGGCGCCCGGTGGTCAGGCGCCCGCGGCGCGCCAGGCGCTCGCTTGCGAGGATCACTCGCGACAGCTCGCGCCGGCGCTGGCCTCCAAGCCGCGAGCGGGTGCGCTTGGCCTGACGCAGGATGGCGCGCATCGCGCGGTGGTCGCGCGCCGAAAGGACGCCCCGCCGCCGCGCGCGGCCGAGCACCGTTCCCAGGCTCCCCTCGCCCAGGTCCTGCTTGCCCTGCCGGGGGCCCGGCGGGTCGCGGTCGGACGGGCGCGGCGGCTTGTCCGGGGGCGGGCCCGGCGGCGGCTGGTCCGGGGGTGGTGGGGGCGGACCGGGATCCAGGAAGGGCAGCAGGTCCCCCAGCCCGTCCAGCGGACCACGCTGGCGGGCCCCGGGCGCCTGCGCAGCCAGGGGCGCCGGCAGCAGCGGATCGTCGACCACTTCGAGCAGACCGCGGTCCACCACCAGCAGCGCGCTCGCCGCCGCGGGGCGGGGCGACCACAGCGCGAGCGCGATCAGGCCCAGCGCCACCAGGACCGCGACACAAGCGCAGCGCGCCGCCCTTGCACCCCGCAGGCTCTGCCGGCACCCCGCCATCCGCGGCCAGGATACGCGCGGCGCCCGAGACGCACAACGATCCTCTGGCGCGGGTAGCCTTTCCCACGATGAAGGCCGAGCTGCGGCCCGGCGGCCGGACCGCCGGATGTGTGATCGAGGCGGCGTTGGGCCGGGGCGGGATGGGCGGCGTCCACCGCCGGAAGGCGGCCGCGCTGCGACCGGGGGACGACTGAGGCGGCCATGGAACCCCGGCGCACCGCGGTCATCGATCTCGGCTCCAACTCCTTCCGCCTCGTGGTCTTCACGGCCGACGACCAGTGCTGGCAGCGCACCGACGAGATCTACGAGGCAGTGCGCATCGGCGCAGGCGTGGACGAGGACGGCGCGCTGGGCGCCGAGCAGATGGAGCGCGCGCTGTCCGTCGTCGAGGTCTTCGCGCAGTTCTGCCACGCGGCGGGGATCGCGCCCCCCGACGTCGACGCGGTGGCCACCAGCGCCATCCGCGACGCCACCAACCGCGACGCGTTCCTGGATCGCGCGCAGCGCGACCGCGGCCTGGCCGTCCGCGTGCTGACGCGCGAGGAGGAGGCCCGTGCGGGCTACCAGGCGGCGGTCAACTCCACCACCCTGGCCGACGGGGTGGTGCTCGACCTCGGCGGCGGGTCGCTGCAGCTCGTGGAAGTCCGCGGGCGCCATCCGGGTGAGCTGGGCTCCTGGCCGCTGGGGGCGGTGCGCATGACCGAGCGCTTCCTGCCCGGCGACGGCCCGGCCAAGTCCAAGCACCTCAAGGCGCTGCGCGGGCACGTGCGCGAGGAGCTCGGGCGCGCCGGCTGGCTTGGGCGCACCGGCCGGCGGATCGTGGGCATCGGGGGCACGGTACGCAATCTGGCCACCGCCGCGCAGGCCGAGGCGGGGCTGCCCTCCATGGGGGTGCAGGGCTTCGTCCTCACCCGCGACGCCCTCGACGCGCTGGTCGACCGCCTGGCCGGCCTGCCGCCCGCGGAGCGCAGCAAGGTCACCGGCATCAAGCCGGCACGCGCCGACCTCATCCTGGCCGGCGCGGTGACCGTGCAGGCCGTCCTGCGCGCCGGGGACTTCGACGGCCTCGAGGTGACCGAGGCGGGCCTGCGCGAGGGGATCTTCTTCGCCCAGCATCTCGACGGCGACCCTCCCCTGCTCGAGGACGTGCGCCGTGACAGCGTGCGCAACCTGGCCGCGCGCCACGCGGTGGCGCCGGCACACACCGAGCACGTCGCCGCGCTGGCCCTGGGGCTGTTCGACCAGCTCGCGCAGGACGGCCTGCACGCCGGGGACCCGCTGGAGCGTGAGCTGCTGTGGGCGGCCGCGCAGCTGCACGACATCGGCATGTCGGTCTCCTACGACGACCACCACAAGCACTCGCGCTACCTGATCCTCAACGGCGGCCTGCCCGGCTTCTCGCCCGCTGAGCTCGCGCTGATCGCCCAGGCCGCGCGCTACCACCGCAAGGGCACCCCCGACCTGGGCATGTTCGAGGGCCTCGCGCGCCCCGGCGACGAGCGGCGCCTGGACCGCTTGGCCGTGCTCCTGCGCCTGGCCGAGGACCTCGAGCGCAGCCGCGACCAGGTGGTGCGCGCCGCCCGGGTGAGCACCCGCAACGGCACGGTGGACCTGATCCTGGAGGCGGCGGGCGACGTGCGGGTGGCCCAGTGGGCGGCCGAGCGCGAGACCAGCCTGTTCGATCGCGCCTTCGGCCGGCGGCTGACCATCGCGCCCGGCGGGTAGCGGCCCCTCTCATGGCACTCACCTTCGGAACCGGGCCGCTCGCCGGGGGCGGCGACCCGCACGTGATCGACGAGCCGCGGCGGCTGCGGGCGGTGGTCGGCGACCGGGTCGTGCTCGACTCGGTGCGCGGCAGGATGGTCTTCGCTCCGGGCGCCTTCATGGCGCCCTGCGTTCCGCGCGAGGACGTGGCCGACGGCGTTGCCGTCGAGGAGGTCCAGACCCTCGAGGGGTACGTGACCCTCGCCGAGGACGGCGCGCAGTGGTTCCTCGAGGAGGAGCGCGTCTTCGGCCACTTCCGCGACCCCTACCACCGCGTCGACGTGGTGGAGTCTTCGCGCGCGGCGCGCGTGCGCGCGGGCGCCACCATCATCGCCGACACCCCGCGGGCCAAGCTCCTCTACGAGACGAGCCTGCCGCTGCGCGTGTACATCCCGGCCGCCGACGTGGCCGCGGGCGTGCTGCAGGCAAGCGACAAGCGCACGCTCTGCCCCTACAAGGGCGAGGCCAACTACTGGCACGTCACGGTCGACGGGCAGCGCTTCGCGGACGCCGCGTGGAGCTACGAGACCGCGCTGCCCGAGTCCATCGGCGCGCGCCATCACCTCTGCTTCCTGGGCGACGGCATCGAGACCGAGCTGGACGACCCGGCGGAGCGCTTCGTGATGTAGCGCCCCACCGGCGCCGCAGGAGCGTGTGTCGCGACCTGGGGGCCCGCCTCCGGCGGCCATCTGGCCGCCTCCGGCACCCCTAGCCTCAGCCGCCGCGCAGCCCGTGGCGCTCTACCAGGGTGGGCACCGAGCCCATGTCCATGTCCAGCGCGTAGCGGGCCATCACCGCGCCCAGGGCGGCCTCGTCGGGCGGGCCGTCCCCGCCCAGCAGCGGGGCGAGCTCCTCGAAGTAGCGCTCGAAGCCCGCGGGCGAGATGGTCTCCAGCACGCGCGTGGGCGCGTCGGTGGGATTCCAGAACGCGTGCGGGACGCCGCGCGGCTTGACGACGAGGTCGCCCGCCGCGGCCTCGTGCTCCTGGTCGCCGACGAGCACGCCGATGCGGCCCTCGAGCACGAACGAGTACTCGTCCTCGTGGGTGTGGGTGTGCACGGGCGCCGCCAGCGTGCGCGGCGCGATGGGGTGCTCCACCACGGCGAAGCGCCCCCCGGTGTCCTCGCCGCGCACGAGGAAGCGGGCGCCGAAGCCCAGGAAGGAGACGGCGTGGCCGTCCTGGGAGCGGATGACGTACGACATGACGACCTCCAACTTTCGCTTGACAGTATGTTGACTGTAGTCTTTCGTTGTACTCTGTGTCAAGCCGATGTCCACCCGTCCCTATCGAAAGCAGGCGCGCGCGCGCAGCCAGGAGGCCACCCGACGGCGCATCGTGGAGGCGGCGGTCGATCTGCACGGCTCGGTCGGCCCTGCCCGCACCACCGTGGCGGAGATCGCCCGCCGCGCCGGCGTCTCGCGGCTGACCGTCTACAACCACTTCCCCGACGACGCGGCGCTGCTGGACGCCTGCTCTGGGCACTGGATCGAGCGCCACCCCCCGCCCGACGCGGGCGCGTGGGCGGCCGTCGACGATCCCGGGCAGCGGTTGCGCGTCGCTCTGGAGGAACTCTATGCCTGGTATGCGGCCAACGAGGCGATGCTGGCCAACAGCGCGCGCGACGCCCAGCTGCTGCCCGCGCTGGCCGAGCTGCACGAGCGGACCTTCCGCCCCCGCCAGCAGGCGATGGTGGAGCTGCTGGCCGCTGGGCGCCCCGGCGCGGATGCCGGCGAGGGCCGCGCGCTGCTCACCCTCTGTGTGGCCTTCGAGACGTGGCGCACACTGGCGCGCGCCGGGCTGGGGCCCCAGCGCGCGGCCGCCGCCGCGGCGGGCGCCGTCGACCGCTGAGCGCTCAGGGGTGGCGAAGACGGCCGACGTGGCCGTCTGAGACGGGCCCCCAGGCGTTCTCAGGGGTGGCGCGGCGCCGGCGAGAGCTCGACCGGCTGGGTGCCGACCGCCTCGACGACCTCGGCCTGCTCCTCGCTCTCCTCGAGCTCGGCGTCGTGGTCGCCGTCGCACAGGACGCGGAAGTTGCCGGTCACGCCGCCGTCGGCCTGGATGACGATGCCGGGGAGGACCTGCTCGCCCTCGTCGAAGCCCAGGCGCTCCATGTCGAAGGGCGCCAGGCCGATGCCCCACGCGGTGTGGGTCGGGTTCTCGCGATCGTGGGCGTTGACCGCGATCTGGAAGGCACGCAGATTCTTGGCGATCTTCGACGTGTCAGCCATGGCATGGAGCGTATCGCGATCGCGAGAAGCGCCGCGGGCATTCTACGCCCGCGTGGCGCGCGGCGCCGGGTCGACGATGACCCCGTGGTCGAGCACCCCGCGCGAGTCGAGAGCGGCCTTGGCCGCGCCCAATGCGACCGCGAACAGGTCCGGGCGCCAGCGGTCGTACCAGGGGTGTGGTCGTGACCCACCGAGACTACCCTGGGGCCATGCCCGCACCGGCCGCGCCCGCCATCCTCGCCCGCGGGCCCTGGCCGGCAGAGGCGGTCCGGGCGCGCTGGTCGGAGGACCACTTCGATCCCCCGGCCGACCGCGCCGCGGCAGCCGACGCGGCCATCGCGGCGCTGCGCGACCGCGGCTCGCCCAGCCACGACGGGCTCGCCGCGCGCCTGGCGGGCTTCACCCAGGGCGACGGGCGCCTGGTGCTCGAGCTGCAACCCATGCGCTGGGCGCTGCGCCTGGTGGCGGGCGATGCCTCCTGCAGCCTCGCGGCTCTGTGTGTGACGCGCCGCGCCGACGGCGCCTGGCTGGCCGGCCGGCGCGCCGCCTGGCTGTCCAGCTGGCCGGGGCGCTGGGCGCTGGGCGCGGGCGGGGCGGTGGACGTGGGCGAGAGCCCCGCCCACACGCTCTCGCGCGAGCTCGAGGAGGAATGGGCCCTGCGCCCCGAGGCCGTCTCGATCGAGGCGCTGGTCCGCCTGCCCCACCGTTTGGCCATGCTCATCGGCCAGGCATGGCTGGCCGAAGGAGCCGAGGAGGCCCTCGAGATGGACAGCGAGCACGACGCCTTCGCGTGGTGGCCGCCCGACCCCGCGCAGTGGCCCGCCGAGGCCGACGAACCCCTGCGCCGGACGGCCAGGCTGCTCGGTGGCTGACCGGGCCCGCAGCCGCAGCCTTCTCACGTGGCGGCGTCTGAAGTGGGCGTCCTTCGCCCACTCGACGGTCTACCTGCTGCTGCTGTTCAGCGCGTTCACCGGCGAGCTCGAGGGCGTCAAGCCCCTGCTGGGCTGGGGCCATGGCGTGGGTTGGATCGCCATGTCGCTGGGGGCTATCGCGGCCGCGCGCCGGCGCATCATCCCCGTGCGCCTGGCGGTCGCCATCGCGGTCCTGGGAGGCATCGGACCCTTCTTCGGAACGATCGAGTTCGTACGCCTCGGGCGCCGGGGGAAGCACCCGCAGGAAGCGGGTACAGTGGGAACCGCATGGCGGTGAACACGACGGTCGAGGTCGTCCTCCCGGCGATGGGGGAGTCGGTCACCGAGGGCACCGTCCTCGAGTGGCTCAAGCGGGAAGGCGACAGCGTCACGGCCGACGAGACGCTCGTCGAGGTCTCCACCGACAAGGTCGACGCCGAGGTACCCGCGCCCGCCGCCGGCACGCTGGTGAGGATCCACGCCGCCGAGGGCGATCTCGTGTCGGTCGGAGCGTTGCTCGCGGAGATCCGGCCGGGCGGCAACGGCGGGGCCGCGGCGCTGGCCGACATCGGGAACGGGCAAGCCATCGCCGACGGCACGGGCCGAGGCCCCGATGACGGCGGGGCGGTCACCGCGACCCCCGAGCCCGAGGCCGCCGAGGCCGAGGCCCCGGTCGGCTCGAGCGACGGTGCCGGGGAGATCGTCGACATCGTCACCCCGGGCGCCGGCGAGTCGGTCACCGAGGGGACACTCCTCGAGTGGCACGTCGGGCCCGGCGACATCGTGGAGGTCGATCAGACCCTCGTCGAGATCTCCACCGACAAGGTCGACGTCGAGTTGCCCTCCCCGGGCGCCGGCCAGATCACCGGGTTGCTGGCCGAGGAGGGCGAGACCGTCACCGTCGGCCAGGTCATCGCGCGCATGCGAACGGGCGCCCCAGCGCCGAGGGCCCGACCCCCGACCGCCACCGACGGCGGAGACGGCGCGGCGGCGAGCGCACCCCGAACCGAGGTGCCCGCGGATGCGCGCATCTCCCCTGTGGCGCGGCGCATGGCCGCCGCCCAGGGCGTCGACGTCTCCACGCTGCGGGGCAGCGGCCCGAACGGACGCATCGTCAAGGCCGACGTCAGCGCGGCCGCGGCCGGCGGGGGCAACGGGGCGAGCGCGACGATCCCTGCTCCCACGGCGGGGGTGAGCACGGCGATCAGGGGCGGCGGCGCGATGCTCGCCCGCTACATGGACGAGAGCCTGTCGATCCCCACGGCCACCTCGCTGCGCACGCTGACCGTCACCGTGCTGGACGCGCGGCGCAAGGAGCTCAAGGCCGCTGGCCTGAAGGTCTCCTTCACCCACCTCATCGCCTACGCCATCGCCCGGGCCGCGCAGGACGACATGCCGGTCATGGCCCACCACTTCGAGGAGGTGGCCGGCCGGCCCCACCGAGTGGACGACGGCGCCGTGCACCTGGGCATCGCCGTGGACGTCGAGAAGCGCGACGGCAGCCGCACGCTCATGGTGCCGGTGGTCCGCGACGCCGGCCGCCTGACCTTCCCCCAGTTCCAGCACGCCTTCGACGACCTCATCGCGCGGGCGCGCGACAACAAGCTGACCGCCGACGACCTCAGCGGGGCCAACATCTCGCTGACCAACCCCGGCGGCATCGGCACCATCGCCTCGATCCCGCGGCTGATGGTGGGCCAGGGCACGATCGTGGCCACCGGCGCGATCGACTACCCCGTCGGCCTGGGGGCCATCGGCGCGAGCATCGGCGCCGAGAAGGTCATGTCGATGACCTCGACCTACGACCACCGCGTCATCCAGGGGGTGGAGTCGGGACGCTTCCTCGAGGTCGTTGAGGACCACCTGCAGGGCGAGCACGGCTTCTACGAGCAGATCTTCGGCGATCTGGGGGTGCAGCTGCGGCCCGCGCCCGCGCCGCCCCAGCCCCAGGCCGCGCCCACCGCTCCGGCCGCGGCCCCGACCCCCGCCCCCGCCGCGCGACCGCAGGAAGCGGTGGACGGGGTCGACGAGGAGCTGCTGCAGGCCGTGCAGGCCGCCACCTCGCTCATCAAGGCCCACCGCACCCACGGGCACCTCGCCGCACGGCTTGACCCGCTGGGCGTCGAGCCCGGGGGCGACCCGGCGCTCGATCCCGAGCCCCTGGGTCTCACGCCCGAACTGCAGCGGCGCATCCCCGCGCGGATCCTGCGCACCTACGTGGAGGGCGAGACGCTGGCCGACGCGCTGCCCCACCTGCACGAGACCTACTGCGGGACGATGGCCTACGAGATCGAGCACATCGCCTCGCACCGCCAGCGCACGTGGTTGCGCGAGCAGATCGAGTCAGGGGCCTTCCGCCAGCCGCTGACCGAGGAGCACCAGTCCTTCCTGCTCGAGCGCCTCATCCAGGTCGACGCCTTCGAGCGCTTCATGCACAAGGCCTACCTGGGCCAGAAGCAGTTCTCGATCGAGGGTCTGGACATGGCGGTGCCGATGCTCGACGAGCTCATCCAGCTCTCGGCCGCACACGGTGCGCGCGAGGTCATCATCGGCATGGCCCACCGCGGGCGGCTCAACGTGCTGGCCCACAACCTCGGCCGGCCCTACGACACGATCTTCGCCGAGTTCGAGGGAGCCTCCACGCTGGAGGCGGTCACCACGATCCCCCAGGGGGGCACGGGCGACGTGAAGTACCACCACGGCGCGCAGGGCTCCTACCAGGTGGCCAGCGGCGACTCCCTGCTGGTCAACCTGGAATCCAACCCCAGCCACCTGGAGTTCGTCCACCCGGTGGTGGTGGGCGCCTCACGCGCGGCGCAGACCACGCGGCAGGGCCCCCACGCCCAGCAGGACACCAACGCCGCGGTGCCCGTGGTCCTGCACGGCGACGCGGCCTTCCCCGGCCAGGGCGTGGTGGCCGAGGCGCTCAACCTCCAGGGCCTGGACGGCTACAAGGTCGGCGGCACGGTCCATCTGATCCAGAACAACCAGGTGGGCTTCACCACCGACCCCGACGACGCGCGCTCCACCCGCTGGGCGTCGGACCTGGCCAAGGGCTACGACGTGCCGATCATCCACGTCAACGCCGACGACGTGGAGGCCTGCATCGCGGGGCTGCGCCTGGCCTTCGCCTTCCGCGAGGAGTTCGGCCACGACGTGCTGATCGACCTCATCGGCTACCGGCGCTTCGGTCACAACGAGGCCGACGAGCCCGCCTACACCCAGCCCGAGATGTACGCGCACATCAAGAGCCATCCCCGGGTGGCCGACCTGTGGGCCGACGTGCTGGTCTCCCGCGGCGAGGTCAGCGCCGAGGAGGTCGAGGAGCGCAAGGCCAACGTGTGGGCCGAGCTGACGCGCATCCACCAGCAGCTCAAGGAGAAGATCAAGGCGGCGCTGGAGGCCGGTCAGGTCGACCAGTCCACCGGGGAGTACCAGCTCGACCGCTCACCCAGCCCGGACATCAAGACGGCGGTCTCCGACCAGCGCCTGCGCTCGCTCAACGACGAGATGCTGGCCGTGCCCGAGGACTTCACGATCCATCCCAAGCTGGTCAAGCAGCTCGAGCGACGGCGCACCGCTGTGGGGCCGGACGGGGGCATCGACTGGGCGCACGCCGAGGCGCTGGCCTTCGCCTCGCTGCTGACCGAGGGCATCCCGGTGCGCCTCACCGGCCAGGACACCGAGCGCGGCACCTTCTCCCAGCGCCACCTGGTGCTGCACGACGCGCGGACCGGCCGGTCGTGCTCGCCCATCCAGCGCCTACCCGGCGCGCTGGCGCCCTTCGAGCTGCACAACTCCCCGCTCAGCGAGATCGCGTGCATGGGCTTCGAGTACGGCTACAGCGCCGAGGCACCCGAGACGCTGGTGCTGTGGGAGGCGCAGTTCGGGGACTTCGTCAACGGCGCGCAGGTCATCATCGATCAGTTCATCGTGTCGGGGCTGGCCAAGTGGGGTCAGACCACGCGCCTGACGCTCCTGCTGCCCCACGGCTACGAGGGCTCGGGTCCCGAGCACTCGTCCGGGCGCCTGGAGCGCTTCCTCCTGCTGGCCGCCGAGGGCAACCTGCGCGTGGCCAACCTCACCACCCCCGCGCAGTACTTCCACCTGCTGCGCCGCCAGGCGCGCGTGGCCAAGCAGCGCCCGCTGGTCGTCATGACCCCGAAGTCGCTGCTGCGCCTGCCGCAGGCCACCAACCGCATCGAGCATCTGACCGAGGCACGCTTCTTCCCGGTGCTGGGCGAGCCGCGGGTGCCGGTGGAGAAGGTCTGCCGCCTGCTGCTGTGCACCGGCAAGATCTACTACGACCTCGTCGGCCACGAGGACCGCGCGGGCAACGAGGGCGTCGCAGTGGGCCGCGTGGAGTTGCTCTATCCGTTCCCCGAGGCGCAGATCCGCGAGCTGGTGGACACCTACCCGAACCTCAAGGAGGTCGTGTGGGTACAAGAGGAGCCGCGCAACATGGGCGCCCGCGCGCACATGTCCCCGCGCCTCATGCAGATCCTCCCCGAGCACCTGGCCTTCGGCTACATCGGCCGGCCCGAGCGCGCCTCACCGGGCGAGGGCTATCCCGCCGCCCACGTGGAGGAGCAGTCGCGGATCATCCGCACGGCGCTCGACCTGTCGCGGCCGATCGGCCTGTATCCGCTCAAGATGCCCGGCGAGCGCTGAGCGTTGAGCTGGGCCCAGACGACGGTGGAGCTGGAGGCCCGCCCGCGAGGCTTCCACCTGGTAACCGACGAGGTGGTGGGCGCCCTGGGCGACGACCTGGGCGGGATGGGCATCGGGCTCGCCCACCTGCAGCTGCTGCACACCTCCGCGGCGCTGACGCTCAACGAGAACGCCTCGCCCGACGTTCGCCGCGACTTCCGCGCGTGGTTCGACTCGGCGGTCGCCGAGGACTTCGCCTGGACGCACACGCTCGAGGGCTCCGACGACATGCCCGCCCACGTCAAGTCGTCGCTGCTCGGTCCCTCGCTGACCCTGGCGGTGCGCGACGGGCGCTTCGCGCTGGGCACCTGGCAGGGGATCTATCTGTGCGAGCACCGCGACCGCGGCGGCGCACGCTCGCTGGTGGTGACGCTGTGGGGGGAGTAGTCAGGAGGCTCTAGGCCGCGAACAGCGTGAGCTCGGGCTCGCGCTCGCCGCGCAGCACGGCCAGGTCCACCTCCACGCAGCGCAGGCCCCGTGACTCGGCCAGGACGCGCGCCTGGGGCTTGATGCGCTCGGCGGCCAGCACCCCGGTGCACCCGCCCTTCTCGGGATCAAGGCGGATGCGCTCCAGGTAGCGCGTGAGCTGCTCGACGGCGTCGATGGTGGCCACGCGCTTGATCTCCACCGCCACCCAGCCGTCCCGGGCGTCGCGGCACATGAGGTCCACGGGCCCGATGTCGGTGGGCCACTCGCGGCGCACGAGGCGAAAGCCCTCGCCACACCACCCCGGCGCGGCGGCCAGCTGTTCCTGCAGGTCGGCCTCCACGCCGTCCTTCTCGAGCGCCGCGGCGTGGGCGAGTGGGCCGAGCTCATGGGTCACGTCGGAGACCACCTCGGCGATGGCGATCTCCAGCCGGTCGTCGTCCTTGACCTTGCGCACGACGATCCGGGTGGGCGGGGACCCGATCTCCTCGATGACCGCCGGCGGGGTCATCCAGTTCTGAGGCTTGTAGCCACCGGTGTCGGCGTGGACCATCACCGATCCGTCGGTCTTGAGCATGAGCAGGCGCAGGGCCTCGGGCAGCACGGCGTTCAGTCGGCCCGAGTAGCGGACCTCGCAGCGGGCGACGATGAGGCGCACGGCCGCGCACCGTACGCCCGCCAGCGGATGGAGCGTCAGGCCGCCGGCAGCACGCGCGGCTCGGCCGCGCGCAGACGCTTGCGCAGGTGGTCGACCTCGTCGCCGGCGCCATGGGCCAGCGCGTGCTCGCATGCCTCGAGGGCGTCGCCGAGGCGGTCGGTGCGCGCCAGCGCGTGGGCCAGGCGCGACCACGCCTCAGCGAGCGCGCCGCGGCCCTCGCCCTCGCTGTCACCCTCCCCGGCCAGGGCCACGGCCTGCTCGCAAGCCGTGACCTCACCGCCCAGCTCACCGGCCAGCTGGCAGGCCAGAGCGAGGTCGAGCAGGCCCTCCACCGTGGGCGCCAGTGCGCGCGCGCGACGCAGGGCGTCCAGTGCCCCGGCGCGGTGGCCCAGGCGCAGGCGCAGGCGCCCCAGGCGCTCCCACGCCCCGGCGTCGGCGGGCCCGCGCGCCACGGCGCGCGCGGCCGACTCCTCGGCCAGCTCGAAGGCCCCCATGTCCTCGTAGATGCGCGCGGCGAAGCGCTGGGGCGCGGGGCGCTCGCGGTCGGCCCGCGCCCAGTCGCGCACCGCCCGCGCGGCGGCGGGCAGATCGCCTCCCTGCCAGTAGGCCAGCGTCAGCATGCGCAGGACCGAGGTATTGCCGGGCTGGGCGTCACGCGCGTAGACCAGGCGCTTGGCCGCCAGCGCGTAGTCACCCTCGGCCATCGCGTGCTGGGCGGCGGTGACGAAGCGCTCCACGCGCTCGGCGCCCGGATCGGGCTTGGAGAAGTCCACGAAGCGCAGGCTGCCGGCGGGCACGGTGCGCACGCCCTCGGCGAACTTGACGCGGGCCCACTGCTGCACGTCGGAGCCAGCCGCGCCCGTGATGTCCCCGTCAGCTTGCGTATCCCCGGTGAAGTAGATGCCGGTGACGCTGCCCACGCCCCACTCGGGATAGGACAGGCAGCGCGCGTAGCGGTGGACGACCGAGTGGTCGGGCGTGCGTGCTCGGAAGGGGTCGTGGCGGCGCTGCTCGGCCTCCGCCTCGGCGTTGCGCCGGCTCTCCTCGTAGGCGCGCCGGCCGGCCTCCGCACGCGCCGCGCGGGCCGCCGCCGCGCTGGCGCGCACCGCGTTCTTGGTGACCCGCCCGCCGCGCGAGTCCTCGGCCAGGGACCCGAGCTGGTCGGCCGCCTCGTTGATCGCCTTGAGGTGACGCTCGTGCTCGGGCTGGCGCCCGGGCGGGGCCAGGTCGGGATGCCACACCTTGGCCAGCCTGCGCCGCGCGAGCTGGACGTCGCGCTTGTCGAAGGGCGGCTCGAGCTCCAGCAGGAGCAGCGACTGCTCGAGGTCCAGGACGTTGGTCATGGGCGGCCTTCGAGGGTAGCGGCGCGTGCGTGCGCGAGCGCGCCCGCGGGAACACCCCGACCGTGCCCGACCGTGCCATCCCCCCGCTGGTCGTCTCCGTGGGGCTCGCCTTGGTCGCGGGCCTGATCGCGGCGATACTCCGGCTCGAGGGCAGCCAGATCGCGGTCCTCGCCGTCGCCGGAGGCGTGGTGGTGCTCGCCGTGGGGTGGTCCTCCACGCTCGGGCGCCGTGCGTCCGCCGGCGAGAAGGCCACCGTCGGCGCCCTGCGCGCCGGGCTTGGGTTGGCCACCTATGCCTTCGTGTTCCTGGCGCTGGACACCTTCTTCGACGACGCCGACCCACTCTTTCTGCTGTGGGCCGTGCTGGCCGGGGTGTGCGGCGTGCTGCTCAGCCAGCTGCGGGTGCGCGAGCGCGCGGAGCCCGGCGTGGAGCGCGAGGCCGGCGAGCGCGAGCCCGCCGGCGAGGGCCGGTCTTCTAGAAAAGGTGTCGCTGTCGCGACCTGGGGACCCACCTCCGGCGGCCACCTGGCCGCCTCCGGCACCCTTAGGCGGAGATCACCACGGCGCACCCGGCGAAGCTCAGCAGCGCCTCCTCCAGGGCACGCAGCGTGTCGACGTCGAGGTCGTTGGTGGGCTCGTCGAGCAGCAGCAGGTTGCCGCCGCTGCGCAGCAGCTTGGCCAGGTGCAGGCGGTTGCGCTCACCGCCCGAGAGCTTGCCGACCTTCTTGGACTGGTCGGAGCCCTTGAAGTTGAACGATGCGCAGTACTGGCGGGAGTTGAGCCAGCGCTCCCCGACCTTGAGCTGGTCCTCGCCGCCGGAGATCTCCTCCCAGACGGTCCTGTCGTCGTCGAGCGCGTCGCGCGACTGGTCGACGTAGGCCAGGTCGACGGTGTCGCCCACGCGCAGGGTGCCCGCGTCGGGCTGCTCCTGGCCGGTGATCATCCGAAACAGCGTGGTCTTGCCCGCCCCGTTGGGGCCGATCACGCCGACGATGCCGCCCCGCGGGAGATCGAAGCTGAGGTCCTCGATCAGCAGGCGGTCGCCGAACCCCTTGCTCAGCCCGTCGGCCTGCACGACGACCTCGCCCAGCCGCGGGCCGGCGGGGATGTGGATCTGCACCTGGTCGAGCTTGGCCTCGGCCTCCTGGGCCAGCAGCGCCTCGTAGTTGGCCAGACGCGCCTTGGCCTTGGTCTGGCGCCCGCGGGGGTTCTGGCGCACCCACTCGAGCTCCTGGGCGATCGTGCGCTGGCGGGCCTTCTCCTGGCGCTCGGCGGTCTCCAGGCGCTTGGCCTTCTGCTCCAGCCAGCCCGAGTAGTTGCCCTGGTAGGGGATGCCCTTGCCGCGATCCAGCTCGAGGATCCAGCCCGCGACGTTGTCCAGGAAGTAGCGGTCGTGGGTCACGGCCACGACGGCGCCGCGGTACTCGGCCAGATGGCGCTCCAACCAGCCCACTGACTCGGCGTCGAGGTGGTTGGTGGGCTCGTCGAGCAGGAGCAGGTCGGGGGCGCGCAGCAGCAGGCGGCACAGCGCCACGCGCCGGCGCTCGCCGCCCGACAGGCGGGTCACGTCGGCGTCGGGTGGGGGTAGGCGCAGCGCGTCCATGGCGTGCTCGAGCTGGGAGTCGAGATCCCACGCCCCGGCGGCGTCGATCTCGCTCTGCAGGCGCGCGAACTCGTCGGCGGTCTCCTCCGAGTAGTTCATGGCCAGCTCGTTGAAGCGGTCGAGCAGCCCCTTGGTCTGCGCCACGCCCTCCTCGACGTTGCCCTTGACGTCCTTGTCCTCGTCGAGCTGAGGCTCTTGCTCGAGCAGCCCGACGCTCGCGCCGCTGGCCAGGCGCGCGTCGCCGCGCACGTCGGTGTCCACCCCGGCCATGATGCGCAGCACCGTCGACTTGCCCGCGCCGTTGTAGCCCAGCACGCCGATCTTGGCCCCGGGCAGGAAGGCCAGGGTCAGGTCCTTGAGGACCGTCTTGTCGGGCGGATGCACCTTGGAGAGCTGGTGCATCGTGAAGATGTACTGGGTGGACATGCGCGGCGAACCCTAGTCCTACAACCCCAGACGCTCGAGAGCGCCCGCCACCTCGCGCGCGCCGGCGACGACCTCGTCGCCGCCGGCCAGGTCGGCCGCCGTGCAAGGCCCGGTGGTCACCCCAATGCAGCGCACCCCGTCGGCGCGTGCGCACGCGACGTCGCGCGGCGTGTCACCGATGACCCCGGGGCGCTCACGGGGGGGGGCGCCCCGCCCCCCCCCGCCCCCCGCGCGCGCCCGGGCGCGCGCCCCCGCCCCCGCGCCGCCCCGCCCCGCCCGCCCGCCGCCCGCCCGCCGCCCGCCGCTGCGCACGGCCGCGATGAAGCCCGCGATGTGGGGCGTGTCACCGATGACCACGGTGCGCTCGCGGGGATAGGACCCCCGCCCACCCCGCCGGCCCTCGCCGTCGGCGCCCGCCCGGGCGCGGGCCACCGCGGGCAGGCGGGTGCGGTCCTCGCTGTCGGAGCCGAAGGCGCCCTGGCCGGCGGGGAACCACCGGGACAGACCCGCCGCGCGCAGCTTCAGGCGCGCCACCGCCTCGAGATTGCCGGTGAGCAGCGAGAGCAGCACCCCGTCGCGCCGGTCCAGGCCGGCCAGCAGCTCGGGCACGCCCGGCGTGACCCGATCGGAGAGGTCGCCGGGGACCAGCCGCGCGTAGGCCTCAGCGGCCCCGGTGCGCAGCCGTCCCATGCCCGCGTCGATGTCCCGGGCGGGCACGTCCAGCGCGGTCAGCAGCGCGCGGGAGATCTCCAGGTCGGTGCGCCCTGCGGCTTCGAGGGTGGGGCGCGCCGCGCGCACGTCCACGCCCCAGATCTCGGCGATGGCCTCGTGGATCGCGGCGGCGTGCGCGTCGGAGGCGCCCTGGAGCAGCGTGCCGTCGATGTCGAACAGGAGCAGCACGCGACGACGCTCAGCGCGCGAACGAAATGCCGGTGGCCAGGCGCAGGGCGAGCCCGGCGATGAGCGCCACACAGGCGTCGATGTCGCCCAGCTGCACGGTCTCCACCGGCGAGTGCATGTAGCGCAGCGGGATGGAGACGACCGCGGTGGGGATGCCCGCACGCTGCAGGTGCACCGCGTCAGCGTCGGTTCCCGTCCGCGCGGCAGAGGCCTCCACGCTGTGGGCGATCTGCTCCTCGCGCGCCACGTCGAGCAGCATGGAGGTCAGCAGCGGGTGCATCGTGGCCCCGCGGTTGATCACCGCGCCGCTGCCCAGGCCGTGGTCGCCCGCCTCCTTGGGGTCGACGCCGGGCGCGTCGCTGGCGTGGGTCACGTCGACGATCACCGCGGCGGTGGGCTGCAGGGCGAAGGCGCTGGTGTGGGCGCCGGCCATGGTGATCTCCTCCTGCACGCCGGCCACGGCCAGCACGTCGCCGGGCGACCCGCCGCCGTCGGCGATCCGCCGCGCGGCCTCCAGCGCGATGTAGGCGCCCAGGCGGTTGTCCAGCGCGCGCGAGGCCAGCCGCCCGCGGCGCAGCTCCACCGGCTCGCCGGCCAGCACCGCGACGTCTCCTATCCCGACGAGCTCGCGTGCCTCCTCGGCGCTCGCCGCGCCGATGTCGATGTGCAGGTCGCGCAGCTCGGCGACCTTCTTGCGCTCCTCCTCGCGCAGCAGGTGGATGGGCTTCTTGCCGATCACGCCCGGCACGACCGCGTCGGCACCGACCACCCCGACGCGCTGGCCGACCAGGATCTGAGGGTCCCAGCCGCCGACGCCGGCGAAGAAGAGGAAGCCCTTGTCGTCCACGTGGGTGACGACGAGGCCGATCTCGTCGATGTGGCCGATCACGGCCAGCGACGGCCCGCCGGCCGTGCCGTCCACCCGCGCCACGGAGGAGCCCATAACGTCACCGCTGACCACCGCGAAGTCCTCGGCGGCCGCCCGCCACACGGCGGCGGGGGCGGTCTCGTGGCCAGAGGGGCCGGCGGCGGTGAGCAGGCGCAGGAGGAGGTCGGGCGCGGGCATGCCGGGAGCCTATGCTCCGCGACCTTGCGCCCGCGCGCGGAGTGCCCGGATCTCCCGGTGCGTTCGCCGAGCCTCACCCGACCAGGGTGGTGGCCACCAGCGGCAGGGCGGCCTGCTGGCGGTCGGCGGTGACGAGCCGCATCCCGTGGGCCAGCGCCGTGGCGGCGATCCACAGGTCGTTGGAGGGCACCCGCCCGCTCGCCGCCCGCAGCTCGCCGTAGCGCGCGGCGACGTCCCGGTCCACGGCGAGGACGGGCGAGACCTCCAGCACGGCGGTCAGATGGCGCAGGCGCTGCGCGCGCATCGCGTCCTCCGCGGCCAGGAGGATCCCGGCCTCCAGCTCGCCCACTGTCACCACGCTGATCGTCCAGTGGTCCGCCAGGGCGCGCTCGCGACCACCGGGGACGCGAAGCAGGACGCTGGTGTCCAGCAGGACGCTCAAGGAGCCCACGGATCGCGGGCCGCGGCGCGCTCGTTCTCGCGCTCGCGCGCGAGGTCCTCGGCCCAGCCCGCGTCAGCGGGTATGTCGGCGAGAATACGAGCGAGATCGGCCGGCGAAGCCGGCCGGCGCACCGCCCCGGTGGGCCCCAGATCGGCCACCGGGCGGCCGTCCACGGTGATGGTGAAGCGCTCCCCGGCCTCCGCCCGTCGCAGCACCTCGCTGATGTTGTTGCGCAGCTCGCGCTGGGGGATCGTGGGCACGAGCGCGTTGTAGCAGATCGTCTACGCTGGTTCGCAAGGTGCCCCTGGCGATCGCCATCTTCGCCGCCGCCCTGGTGGCCATCGCCTCCGAGCGGGTGGACCGCACCAAGGTGGCACTGCTGGGCGGGATCGCCGTCCTGCTCACCCAGGTCATCGACCAGGAGACCGCGATCGAGGCGGTGGACTGGAACACCATCGGCCTGCTCGCCGGGATGATGCTCATCGTCAAGATCACCGAGACGACGGGCGTCTACACCTACTTCGCGATCCGCGCCGGCCAGCTCGCGAAGGGAAAGCCCCTGGCGGTGACGGTCGCCCTGGCGGGGACGACGGCGCTGCTGTCGGCCTTCCTGGACAACCTCACGACCGTCCTGCTGATGGTCCCCATCACCTTCCTGCTGGCCGACGCGCTGGACATCGACCCGATCCCGCTGGTGGTCATCGAGATCATCGCCTCCAACATCGGGGGCACCGCCACCCTCATCGGCGACCCGCCGAACATCCTCATCGCCGGGGCGACCGAGCTCTCGTTCCTGGACTTCATCGTCAACCTCGCCCCGATCGCCCTGTTCACCCTGGTGGTGGTGATCGGCCTGCTCTACCTCGTCTATCGCAAGAAGCTGCGCATCGCGCCCGAGGCGCGCGAGCGCGTGATGGAGCTCGACGCCCGGCGCTCCATCGAGGACCCCGAGGAGCTCAAGCGCACGCTGCCCATCCTGCTGGGCACCATCCTGGTCTTCTTCGTCCACCGCCAGATCGGCATCGAGCCGGCCACCGTCGCCCTGGCCGGCGCCACCGTGATGCTGCTGGTCACCCGTCAGTCGGTCGAGGAGGCGCTGCGGGGGATCGAGTGGCCCACGCTCTTCTTCTTCATCGGCCTGTTCGTGATGGTCGGGGCCCTGGAGGAGACCGGGGCCATCGAGGAGATCGCCGAGGGCATCGCCGCCGTGACCGACGGCGACCGCACCGCCGAGCTGCTGGGCATCACCTGGGTGTCGGCCATCGGCTCGGGCGTGGTGGACAACATCCCTTTCACGGCCACCATGATCCCCGTGGTCGAGCAGCTGAAGGGGCCCGAGGGCGACGACGCCTACTGGTGGAGCCTGGCCCTGGGCGCCTGCTTCGGGGGCAACGCCACGATCATCGCGGCGGCCGCCAACGTGGCCGCCTCGGGCATGGCCGAGCGGGCGGGGCAGCGCATCGGATTCCTCTACTTCCTGAAGATCGGCCTCCCGGTCGTCATCATCTCGATGGTGCTGGCCACCGCCTACATCGTCCTGCGCTACCTCTGAGCCATGTCGCCGCGCTCGCTCAGCCACGACCTCGTCCGCCGCGTCGCGCTGCTGCGCACCGCCACGACGGTGCGCGAGGCGGTCGCGGCCCTGCGTGACGCCGGCGTGCCCGCCCTGCCGGTGGTCGACGACCACGACCGCCTCGTGGGCATCTTCGGCGAGCGCGAGTTCCTCACCGCTCTGTTCCCCGGCTACCTGAGCGAGCTGCGCTACGCCGGCTTCGTCCCCCGCTCGCTGGAGGCCGAGCTGGAGAAGCGCGGCTCGAGCGGGATGGAGCCCGTGGAGCGCCACATGAACCGCGAGCACGTCGACGTCGACGAGGACTGGTCCGACGCGCAGGTCGCCGAGATCTTCCTGCACCACCGGGTGCTGATCGTGCCGGTCGCCCACGGCGGGCGCGTGCAGGGGATCATCACGCGCGGGGACTTCTTCGCGGCACTGGCCGAGCGCTTCATCGCGGTGGGCGACGGCGAGTGAGAGGCGACTCCAACCGGTGGCTGGAGCTGTTTCTGCTCACCCGCGTGGTGGCCGCGCTGGTGGGCAGCGTGCTGGTGGGCGTGACCGCGGTGAGCGCGCGCGAAGTGGCGCTGATCGGCGCCTGCTTGGCCTACGCCGCGGTCAGCTGCGTCGCGTTCGCCAAGGTGGAGCCTCTGCAGCGCTCCAAGGCGGCCTGGGTCGCCGACGCGCTGGGCGGGTTCGCCCTCATCATCGCCTCGGAGACGTGGCGCTCGCCCTTCTATCTGCTGGCCGTCACCGCGCTCGTGCTGCCGGCCACCACGCTGCCCTTCCGCCGCGCGATCGTCTGGGGAGGGGCCTTCAGCCTCGTCTACTTCGTTGTGGGCGTCCTCACCACGCTTGAGGCCAACACGATCGAGAGCGCGGTGCGCCTGGAGACGGTGACCACGCGGCTGCTCACTCCCTGGCTGGTGGCCGTCGCGCTGGCCTACGCCCAGCGCCTGCTCGACCGCCTGGGCGAGGAGCGCGAGCGCTCCGAGCGCCTGGCCGTGCAGACCGAGCGCCAGCGCATCGCGTGGGAGCTGCACGACTCGGCCAAGCAACGCGTGCACGCCGCCCACCTCGTGCTGACCATGGTGCGCGACCGCGTCGGCCAGCGCGAGGGCCCTCTGCTCGACCAGGCACTCGACCAGCTCAGCGCGGCCACCGGCGACATGGCCACCAGCGTGGCCGAGCTGCGCGAGCCTCTGGATGGCCGCCCGCTGGAGCAGATCGTCGCCCACCGCGCGCAGGAGCTGGCGGGCGCCACGCGCGCGCGGATCGACGTGAACGGCAAGGCGCCGGCGCTGCCACCCCTGGTGGCCGCCCACGCCACGCGGATCGCCGGCGAGGCGCTGACCAACGCCGTGCGCCACGCGGGCGCGCGGCACATCGAGGTCAGGCTGGACGGAGACCCCGATACGCTGCGCATCATCGTCCGCGACGACGGCCAGGGACTGCCCGACGAGCTGCGACCGGGCTCCAACGGGCTGCGCTCCATGCGCGAGCGCGCCGCCACCATCGGCGGCCGGCTGGATGTGGCCGCCGGCGAGAGCGGGGGCACGGTGGTCGCCCTCGAGGTGCCCCTCGCCCGCGCCCTGCAGGAAGCGTGAGAGGAGCGTCCACCGCATGATCCGCCTGGTGATCGTCGACGACCACCCCGCCCTGCGGGCCGGCCTGTCGGCCGTTCTGCGCGCCGAGCCGGGGCTCGTGCCCCTCGGGGCCGCCAGCGACGCGGCCGAGCTCGAGCCGCTCCTCGCGCGCACGCGCCCCGACCTGGTCGTGCTGGACTACCACCTGCCCGGCGAGGACGGCCTACAGGTGTGCCGGCGGCTGAAGCGCATGGTCCCCGCCCCGGCCGTGCTGCTGTACTCGGCCTACGCCGACGGCTCGCTGGCCATCCCCGCCGTGCTGGCCGGGGCCGACGGGCTCGTGCACAAGGGCGCGCCCGCCCAGGAGCTCTACGAGGCGATCCGCTCCGTGGCCCGCGGGGACAAGGTCCTCCCGCCGGTCGGCGCCGAGCACCGCCAGCAGGCCGCCAGGGCGCTGGACGAGCGGGACATGCCGATCCTGGGCATGCTGCTCGAGGGCACGCCGCCGGCCGAAGCGGCCAGCACGCTGCGCCTCGACGGGCGGGGCTTCTCCCAGCGCGTCGACGGGATGATCGAGCGCCTGCGCGTGGAGATCCCGGCGGCCTAGGAGGCGGCGGCTCCCGCCTCCCCCGGCCGCCGTCAGTCCTCCGCGCGCAGCTGCCGGAGCACGTAGGGCAGGATCCCTCCGTGGCGGAAGTAGTCCGCCTCCTTGGGCGTGTCGATGCGCACCGTCGCGGTGAGTTCCCGGTCGCCGGCCTTCACGGTCACCTCGCGCGGCAGGTCGCCGGCGTTGATCGGCTCGGCCAGCCCGGTGACGGAGATCTCCTCTTCGCCCGTGAGCTGTGAGACGTCGGCCTGCAGCGGCAGCACGCCCATGCCCACCAGGTTGGAGCGGTGGATGCGCTCGAAGGACTCGGCGATGACCGCCTTGACGCCCAGCAGTTTGGTGCCCTTGGCCGCCCAGTCACGCGACGAGCCAGAGCCGTACTCCTTGCCGCCCAGCACGACGAGGGCACCCGTCGGCCCGGTAGGCCATCGCGGCCTCGTAGATCGAGACCTGCTCGCCGTCCTTGACGGTCACGCCGCCCTCGGGCAGCTCGCGCCCACCCACCCGGAGCTCGTTGCGCAGGCGGATGTTGGCGAACGTGCCGCGCACCATCACCTCGTGGTTGCCTCGCCGCGAGCCGTAGGAGTTGAACCCGCGCTTGGCGATCCCGTGCTCCTTGAGGTACACGCCCGCCGGCGCGCCCTCCTTGATCGCGCCCGCCGGCGAGATGTGATCGGTGGTGACGCTGTCGCCCAGCTTGGCCAGCACGCGCGCACCCTGGATGTCCTCCACGGGCGCCGGCTGCTCGGGCATGCCCTCGAAGTAGGGCGGCTGGCGCACGTAGGTGGAGTCGGGATCCCAGGCGAAGCGGTCGCCCTCGGGCACGACCAGCGAGTCCCAGCGCTCGTCACCGGAGAACACCCCGCCGTAGGAGGAGCGGAACATGTCGCTGCGGACGGCCTGCTCGACGGTCTGGGCAACCTCCTGCCCGGAGGGCCAGATGTCGCGCAGGTACACGTCGTTGCCGTCGGCGTCCTGGCCCAGCGACTCGGCGTGCAGATCGACGTCCATGGTTCCCGCGATCGCGTAGGCCACGCACAGCGGCGGCGAGGCCAGGTAGTTCATCTTCACGTCGGGGTTGATGCGCCCCTCGAAGTTGCGGTTGCCCGACAGCACCGAGCAGACCGCGAGGTCCCCGTCGGCGACCGCCTGGGAGATCTCCTCGGGCAGCGGGCCGGAGTTCCCGATGCACGTCGTGCACCCGTAGCCGACGAGGTGGAAGCCCAGCGCCTCCAGCGGCTCGATCAGACCCGCGCGCTCGTAGTAGGCCATGACCACCTTGGAGCCCGGCGCCAGCGAGGTCTTCACCCACGGTTGGCTGGTCAGCCCCCGCTCGACGGCGTTGCGCGCGAGGAGGCCCGCGCCGATCATCACCGACGGATTGGAGGTGTTCGTGCAGCTGGTGATGGCGGCGATGACGACATGGCCGTGGTCGAGCTTGCAGGTCTTGCCGTCCATGGTCACCTCGACCGCGGTGGCCGAGCGATCGGCGATGACCGTGCCGGCGGCCACCGCCGGCGCCGAGGGCTCGCGGTGGGGCACTTCCTTGTGGCCCGGAGCCTGCTCGGTGGTGGGATCGGAGGCGGGGAAGGTCTCGGCGACCGCCTCGTCGTGGGCGTCGGCCACCTTGACCTGCTCGTCGTCGCCGATCAGCTCGCCCAGGGCGGCGCGAAACCCGATCTTGCTCTGGGCCAGCGAGACGCGGTCCTGGGGGCGCTTGGGGCCGGCCAGGGAGGGCTCGACCTCGCCCAGGTCGAGCTCGATGGTGTCCGAGTAGGTCGGCTCCTCGCTGTCGGCGTCGTGCCACAGTCCCTGCTCCTTGGCGTAGGCCTCGACGAGCTCCACCTGCTCGGGGGGGCGCCCCGAGAAGGTCAGATAGCGCAGCGTCTCCTGGTCGATGGGGAAGATCGCGCAGGTCGAGCCGTACTCGGGGCTCATGTTGCCGATGGTCGCGCGGTCGGCCAGCGGGAGGTTCGGCACGCCCGGTCCGTGGAACTCGACGAACTTGCCCACCACGCCCTTCTCGCGCAGGCGCTGGGTGACGGTGAGCACCAGGTCGGTGGCGGTGGCGCCCTCGGGCAGCTCGCCGGTGAGCTTGAAGCCCACCACCTGGGGGATGAGCATCGACATGGGCTGACCGAGCATCACCGCCTCGGCCTCGATCCCGCCCACTCCCCAGCCCAGGACGCCCAGGCCGTTGATCATGGTGGTGTGGGAGTCGGTGCCCACGAGCGTGTCGGGGTAGGCGCGGGGCGGGTGGGACGAGCTGCCCTCGTCGACGAAGACCACGCGCGCGAGGTACTCGAGGTTGACCTGGTGCACGATGCCCGTGTCGGGCGGCACCACCGAGAAGCCGTCGAAGGCGCCCTGGCCCCAGCGCAGGAAGGCGTAGCGCTCCTGGTTGCGCTCGAACTCGCGCTCGGCGTTCCTGGCGAAGGCGTCGGACGTGCCGAAGACGTCGACCTGCACGGAGTGGTCGATGACCAGCTCGGCGGGCACCAGCGGGTTGATCTTCCTGGGGTCCCCGCCCATGTCGGCCATCGCGTCGCGCATGGCAGCGAGGTCGACGATGGCCGGCACGCCGGTGAAGTCCTGCATGACCACGCGGGCGGGCTTGAAGGCGATCTCCTCGGCGGGCTCGGCCTTGGCGTCCCACCGGGCCAGCGCCTCGATGTCCTCTGCGGTGACCGAGCCGTTGCCTTCCGTGCGCAGCAGGTTCTCGAGCAGGATCTTCAGCGAGAAGGGCAGGCGCGCGGCGTCGAAGCCCGAGGGCAGTGCGTCGAGGCGGAAGATCTCCAGTTCGCGGTCGCCGACCGTCAGGCTGGCGCGGGCGTCGAAGGAGTTGGTCTCGGGCATCTCAGAGGTCTTCGGAGGCAGGTCGGGGGTGCGTCGGCGGCGACATGGAGGGTGACGAGCCGCCCGGCAAGCGCGACGAGCGAGCCGTCTGCCAGTTCGAGGCCCTCGACGCGCGACGCCGCCCGCGCTCAGCGGTCGTCGTCGCGACGCCGCCGCGGGCGGTCGTCCTCGCCGCGGCGCTCCTCGCCCACGTAGGGCAGCAGCGCCACCTCGCGCGCGCGCTTGACCTCGCGGGCCAGCCGCGCCTGCTGGCGGCGGCTGAGGCCGGTCTGGCGGCGGGCGCGGATCTTGCCCCGCGGGGAGAGGAACTGGCCGAGGAACTCGGGGTCGCGGTAGATGATGCGCGCCTCGTCCTCGGGCTTGAGCTGGCGGCGCTTGGGTCGCTTGCCGCCCGTGAGGCGGGTCGACTTGCGCTTGGCGGTGGTGCGGGGACGTGCCATGCGGCCGATCAGCCTAGCGGTTCGCCCGCCGGCCCGCCCGGCCGCGCGGCACGCTGGCACCGCGAGGGCGGGACCTCCAGGTCGATACCTTCTCCCGGTGAGCGAGTCCGTGTGGGACTATCCGCGCCCCCCGGCGCTGGAGCCCGAGCGTCGGCGCGTGCGTATCGAGCTGGGCGGGGTGACGATCGTCGACTCCACCGCCGCGCTGCGGGTGCTGGAGACCAGCCATCCACCGACCATCTACGTGCCCGCCGGCGACGTAAGGGCAGGCGTCTTGTCTCCCGGTCGCGGGCGCTCGCTGTGCGAGTGGAAGGGACAGGCGACCTATCTCGACGTGGGCGCCGGCGGACGCCACGAGGAGCGCGCGGCGTGGACCTACCGCGCCCCCGTGAAGCGCTACGCGGCCCTGCGCGACCATGTCTGCTTCTATCCCTCGCGCATGGGGGCCTGCTGGCTGGGCGACGAGCGCGTCGCCGCCCAGGAGGGCGACTTCTACGGCGGGTGGATCACCCCCGACGTGCGCGGGCCCTTCAAGGGCGGCCCGGGCACGCGGGGATGGTGAGCGCTGGCGCTCAGCGGCTGGTCGCCGCGGGCTCGCGGCGGCGCTGGATGCGCTGCAGGACCTGCTTGCGACCGCGGTGGCGGCGCTCGTAGGCGTCGACCTCCGCGAGCTTCTCCTGGCTGAGCTTGTCGACCTTCGGCAGCAGCTGCTTGACCGTCAACTCGTCGTAGCGGGCGATCGGCAGATCGCCCGCGTCGGCCACCGCGCCGCGCGCCTCGCCCTCGACGGTGGCGCTGCCGGGAATCGAGCGCACCGCTTCGACCGCGCGCCCGCCCACCATGCCGGCCGCGTCGGCCGCGCCGGTCGTGGAGGCGTCGATCACCCGCTCCCCACGCACGTCCTCGGCGATGACCGCGGCGGTGAGCTGCGGGATCAGCGCGCGCAGCTCGCGCATCATGCGCTCCTCCTGGTCGCGGTGATCGCGGGCCAGGCGTGCGGTGGGCTCGTCCTCGGCCTCGCGGGCCAGCGCCTCCAAGCCGTCGTAGGAGGCGATCTCCAGCGCCTCGCTGGAGATCTCGTCCTTGGTGTTCTTGAGCAGCTTCTCCGCGCCGCTGGTGCCGCGCAGGGCGTCGAGGGGTGCCTTGGCCGCCGCGACGGTCTGTCCGGCGACGGTCTGCGCGGCGCCGTAGGCCAGCGCGAGCGGGTTGCGCCTGGCGCCCAGGGCGCGCAGTCGCGAGCGGATGCGCTCGGCCTGGCGACGGGTCTCGCCCAGGTGGCGCTCGAGGCCGTCGCGATGATCGCCCCGCGGCGTCATCGCGATGTGGGCGGCCAGCGTCTGGGTGAGGGCGAGCTCGAGGGTGAGGATCTCCTCGAGCTGCTGGATGACCTTCGTCTTCATGTCCATCTGCGGGTTCCTTCCGGCGCTTGCGATCTGAAGCTGACAGCACGGGGCTACCCGTTCGCGCGCGTCCGGATCACCGTCTGGGGAGGTCCGCGCCCCGTGTGCGCCACGATGTCGGCGTGAGCACGCCGACCGCCCCTCGTGCGGGGGACGAGCCGACCGGGCCCGACGAGGACGAGACCGCCGCGAAGACCGGCAGCGCCCCGCTGGGCGCGGCCTTTGGCAACGCGCTGGGCGGGCCGCTGGGCATCGCGGAATCGGCCCTCCCGGCGGTGGCCTTCGTCGTCGTGGTCACGGCCACGGGGAGAGACATCACGCTCGCGGCGATCGTCGCGGTGAGCATCGCCGCCGTGCTCACGCTGGCTCGCGTCGTGCGCCGTCAGACCCCGCTCTACGCGCTGTCCGGCGTGCTCGGTGTGGCCATCGCCGGCTACATCGCCTCCCGCACGGGGCGCGCGGAGGACTTCTTCCTGCCCGGACTGCTGCTCAACCTCGCCTACGCGGGGGCGTACGTGATCTCCATCGCGGTGCGCTGGCCCCTGCTGGGGCTGATCGTCGCCGGCATCTCCGGCTCAGGCATGGACTGGCGACGTGACCCCGTGCGCCGGCGCGCCTACGCGCGCGCGACCTGGATCTGGGTCGGCCTGTTCCTGGCGCGCGTGGCGGTGCAGCTGCCGCTCTACCTCTCGGGCTCCCTGGTGGCGCTGGGTACCGCCCGCGTGGCCATGGGCGTCCCGCTGTTCGCGCTGGTCATCTGGCTGTCGTGGCTGCTGCTGCGCCCGACGGAATCCGGCGCTCAGGGAAGGGGCGCGTAGAACGGCGCCTGGTCGGTGAGGCGGACCCTGACCTGCCGGTAGGACAGCCAGCCGCGGTAGCGCCCGCTGAGGTAGATGACGAAGGGAGAGTCGGTGAGCCCGCGCGGGGACACCGGGCGGAAGCTGGGGACCGAACCGGAGGTGACCGCGCCTGAGGCCCAGGCCTGGCCGTCGTCCTCGGTGTGCCAGACCTCCACCTGGCTGATGCCGTCCACGGCACGCGACAGATAGACGGTGCTGGGATCGTCGTGGTCGAGCGTGCCCCCGCCGGTGATGTAGCGCTGGCGGCTTTGCCTGCCGGCCGAGACGATGCGTGTCTTCTTCCACTCCGAGCCGGTCCACTTCGCGTACCAGAAGACGGGCTCGCGCCTGTCGTAGCCGGTGATGTAGAGGATCACCGGCCGGCCGGCGCGGTCGGTGGCGATGTCATACACCCAGCCACGGCCCAGGCTTCTGCGATAGCCGTAGATCAGCTCTCCCCGGTCGTAGCGCAGCGGGCGCCTCCCGAGCCGTCTCCCGCCCGCGCCATACAGGCGTCCGTTGCGCCACTGGGCGTAGTACAGGCTGGTCCGCGCTGCATCCGGCGTGTCCTTGGTGTAGGCCATGTGGATCGTCCTCCCACGACCCGCGTACTTGATGTAGGGCTTGTTGCCCACCGGGCCGACGATCATGTTGCGCGCGCGCGACCAGCTGCGCCCGCCGTCGGTGGAGGTGACGAACGTCGGCCACCAGTTGCCTCCGCGCCAGAACAGCCACAGCTTCCCGGCGGCCCTGACGGCGTTGGGATAGGTGTGCCCCCAGCCCCCGGGCGTGTTGGTCGGGATCGTTCGGGTCGGGCTCCAGCTGCGGATGTCGCGGGGGCGCGTGGTGGTGCGGTAGTACATCCGGCTGGGGCGGTCCGTGGGCAGGTACTTGCCGCTGTGGGTGGAGTAGAAGGCCATGATGCGCCCGTCGGATCGCACGTGGAAGACCGGGTAGTGGTGGTCATCGGCTCCCAGGCCGCGCATGATCGTCCTGCGGACCACGCGGCCCGTGGCGTGGTCGATGGCGGCGACCCGCACGTGGCCGTTGGTGGTGATCCAGCCGGTGTAGGTGATGCCTCGGTGGTGCACGGCCCTGGGGTCCGAGTGATACAGCCAGGCTCCCGCTCCCAGCAGCTGCTCACGCGCGAGCGCCGAGGCCGGGAGCCCGAGGCAGCAGGCAAGCCCCGCCATGAGTGCGATTCGTCGCATGGTGTCCGTACCTCCGGGAACTGGTGAACGTCCGTGTCACCGTGCCGGTCGAACGCTGTGCCCTGCGAACGCGTCGTCCCGACCGGGCTGGTGCGCGGCGGAGGATACGGGGGCGGCCCAGACTCGGGCAAGCGAGTGCTGCTCGGAGGCCTTCCCCAGCGGGTAGCGCGACGGTGTGCACATCGACGAGTCCTTCGAGCTTGGCGATGTGGAGAGCGCGCGGTCGATCGTGCGCGCCCACCCGTTCGCCACGATCGTGACCGCGGACCTGCGCGCGACGCACATGCCCTGCCTGGTCGATCAGGAAGCCGAGGACCTGGCGATCCTCGGCCACGTCGCGTGCGCCGATCCGGTGTCCGAGGCGCTCGACGGGCCCCTGCTGGTGATCTTCCACGGGCCCCACGGCTACGTGTCGGCCAGCTGGTACGAGAGCGAGACCATCCCGACGTGGAACCACGTCACCTTGCATGTCCGGGGGGCGCCGGAGCTGTTCGAGGACGCGATGGGGGTGCTGGAGCGCACCGTCGACCACTTCGAGGCCGCCGTCGAGCACCCGTGGTCGCTGGAGCGCCTGGGGCAGACCGCGCGCGAGATGGCCGACCGGGTCGTCGCCTTCCGCCTGCGAGCCGACTCCTGGCACGCGGAGGCAAAGCTCTCCCAGGACAAGCCCGAGGAGGAACAGGCGCGCGTGCTCGCCGGCCTGGACGCGCCCGGGCCGTACGCCAACGCCCCGCTGGCCGCGGCCATGCGCCACTTCGCTGCCTGATCGCCATGGCGGGGACGACCATCGCAGGCGTGATCGAAGAGTTCGACGGGCTCAGGCTCGTCTGTGATCCCGATGACAGCCGGCGTCCCGACGTGGTGCAGGGCGTCACGTCGGCCGCGCAGACGCTCGCCGGCCTGCTCGTGCCCCGGCCGGTGCGCACGGCGCTGGATCTGGGCACGGGATCTGGTGTGCTGGCGCTTACGATGGCGCGCCGCGCCCAGCACGTGGTGGCCTGCGACATCAACCCTCGAGCGCTGGACTTTGCGCGGCGCTCCGCCCACCTGAGCGGCATCCGAAACGTCGAGTGGCGCCAGGGCGACTGGTATTCCCCGGTGCGCGGCCAGCGCTTCGAGCTCATCGCCTGCAACCCGCCCTACGTCGTCTCGCCCGAGACCCAGTTGCTGTTTCGCGACGGCTCGGAGGCCACGGCGGGCGTCGTGCGCACCGCCGCCGAGCACCTGGTGGCCGGTGGGCTGGCGGAGTTTCTCATCAACTGGGTCCACGAGCCCGACGACTGGATCGCCCCGCTGCGCGACTGGATCCCCCCCGGCTGCGACGCGCTCGTCGTCCACCACGCGACCATGCGCCCCGACCAGTACGCCCAGACCTGGGTGCCCGCGGGGCCCGACCACGACACGCGCGTCGCACGGTGGCTGGAGTGGTACCGCGAGAGGGGCATCAAGGCCATCGGCGCCGCCTTCTTGCTCCTGCGCCGACGCGAGGACGATGGTCGCGCGCGACTTCAGACCCTGGAGGCCTCGACCAGGCCGACACCCCGCGCCGGTGTGCACGTGGAGCGCCTGCTGCGCGGCACCGACCTGGCCAGTCGCGGCGACGACGCGCTGCGCGCAGCAGCGCTCGCGGTCGTCGACGGCGTGCGCGTGGAGCACACGACGCGCCGGCGCGCCGGTGCGTGGCAGCCCGGGCCGGCAACGCTGCGAGTCGTCCCGACGGTCGGCGTGCAGGCCGTCGTGCCCGGCGACCTGCTCGCGATGCTGTGGGACCTGGACGGGACACGCCAGCTCGGCGCGGTCCTGGCCGACCTGCCCAGCGAGAACCGCGCGGAGGGACTGGCGCTGGCTCGCCGGCTCGTGGAGCTCGGATTCGTCGAGCCTGCCGCGCGATAGGGCCACTCGACGGTCTCAGCGTTCGAGCTCTGGCGGGAGGGCACGGGCCCATCGGGATACAGTCAGCGGAGCTCTTCCTCGGCCATCTCCAGGGTGTTGGCCGGCTCGGGCGGCGCGCCGACCGCCAGCCAGAGCTGATCGTCGGTCGTGTCGTTGAAGACCTGGCGTACCGATGGCGGCTCAACGGCCAGTGCGTCCCCCGGGCGTAGGCAGAGCAGGTCGCCGTCGACACGCACGCGTCCCAGCCCCTCGAGCAGGACGTAGAGCTCGACCTGCTTGCGGTGGCGGTGGCGTGTCGATGCCTCCCCGGGGCGCAGTCGCCACAGGCGGGCCCCCAGCGTCGGCACCTCGAGCTGCCTGACGAGGTCGGTGTTGAGCACGCCCATCTGGTTGGACGGGCGCCAGTGCATCTCGCTAGCGGTGAGCAGACGATAGGACATGGGGATCTCCTTCCCGCTGGGCGTGCCCGGTCCTACAGCGCTTCACGGCCGCCCTTACGTGATTGCCTCCGCGGGCTCGCGGCGCTCTTGCGCGCTGTCGTCCAGCCCTTCGCGAAACCCACTGCGCCAGCTGGGATGGCGCGGACGCCAGCCAAGCTCGCGCTTGGCCTTCTCGTTGGACGCTCCGCGGACCTGCATCATGAGCGAGACGCCGACCTCGCCGGTCGCGAGCCGGCCGAGCCACAGCGGGATGCGGCGCGGTGGCTTGGCGCCAAGCGCATCGGCCAGGTGCACCAGCCATTCGCAGACCGGCGCCGGGTCGTCGTCGACGATGTTAAGCAGGCCCGGGGCCCCGCCCTGGATCGCGGCTACGGTGGCCGCGGCGGCGTCGTCGATGTGCACGAACGACCACACGCCAGTCCCTTGACCGACGATCGGAAAGCGTCGGCGGCGGATCATCTCTGCGTGCTCCCCGTCGCGTGCGAGCGACGTGCCCGGACCGTAGAGGGTGCCGTAGCGCAGGACGAGCCCCTCGATGTCGCCGGCTCCCGCGACGGCACCCTCGAGGTGGCCGATGGCCGACAGCGTGCGCTGCATCCCCTGGGGTGGGTGGGGATCGAGGCGGTCCTCTTCGCTCTTGACCCACGCCCCCTCTCGCGCGTAGGGCCAGCCCGCGAAGCTCTGCGCGACGACGCGCCGGGTGTCCGTGCGCCGCGCGGCCGCCAGGAGGGTGTCGGTGCCCTGCGTGCGAAGCCGATTGGTGAGCTCGAAGTCGCGGTCGAAGCGACGGAGGTTTGCCCCCATGCTCGACAGCGCGGTCATCTCGTGCACGATCACCTCGGGCCGCGCGGCGCTCACCGCGCGCATCACGGCGTTTGCGTCGAGGCCATCGACCACCACCGGCTCCGCGCCCGCCGCCCGCAGGCCGGCGACCTTTGCCCCGGTCCGAGTCATCGCCGTCACCTCGTGCCCCCGGCTGACGAGCAGCAGGACAAGCCTCTTGCCGATGGCACCCGTCGCCCCGGCCACGAACACCCTCATGACCTCTCCTCTTCTGGGACCTCTCGAGGCAAGACGAAGGACGGGGCCACGACGTGACAACGCGCACGCCGAATCCGGTGTCACGCGGCGCGTGGCTACCTCGTCGGTGGCTATAGATGGACGCCGTGGACACGGACCGAGAGGTCTACGAGGACCTGCGCCCCCTGATGATCTCGATCGCCTACCGGATGCTCGGCAGCATGAGCCAGGCCGAGGACGTGGTGCAGGAGGCCTTCCTTCGCTTTCACCGTGGCGTACCCGCCCAGGTGGCCTCGCCGCGCGCCTACCTGACCAAGGTCACGACCCGCCTGGCCATCGACGAGCTGCGCTCCGCCCGCGCCCGGCGCGAGCAGTACGTCGGTGAATGGCTTCCCGAGCCCGTGCTCGCCGACCCGGGCGCCGGGGTGAGCGAGCAGGCCGAGCTCGCCGAGTCGCTGTCGATGGCCTTCCTCGTGGTGATGGACACGCTCTCGCCGATCGAGCGAGCGGTCTTCTTGCTGCACGAGGTCTTCGGCTACGCCCACGCGGAGATCGCCGACATCATCGACAAGAGCGAGGCCAACTGCCGCCAGATCGCTTCCCGAGCACGGCGCCACGTCGACGCCCGCAGGCCCCGCTTTGCCTCCTCACCCCATCAGCGCGAAGAGCTCACACGACGATTCCTTGCCGCCGCGCAGGACGGCGACGTCGAGGCCCTCGTCGAGCTGCTGGCCTCCGACGCGACCCTGCACGGCGACGGCGGAGGCAAGGCGCCCGCCTTCGCCCGACCGATCCGCGGCCGCGAGCGGGTCGCCCGCGTGGTCGCGGGCCTGACCCGCCAGGCGCGGCGAATGGGACTCCGCCAACGACCGACGACCGTCAACGGCCAGCCGGGGGCCGTCTACCTCGACAGCCATGGCCAGCTCATCAACGTCGTCACGCTCGACGTCGCCGACGACGGCGTCCACGCCGTGCGATCGATCGTCAACCCCGACAAGCTGCGCCACCTCGGGCCGCTCGGCGACATCAATGCCCTGATGCGCGGCCAGTGAAGCGAGAACAAGAGCTGTGTAGCGGGAGCGACGGGACTCGAACCCGCGACCTCCGGCGTGACAGGCCGCTCCCCCAAGGAGAAACTGGCTGTTTTGCAGCGATACTCCTACAAGTAGAAGAGTGGTACCTAAGGTTGCCTCGGGTTGGTTTGGTACCCAATGTGGTACCCAAAGCTGCCGGCGCCGGGTAGCATCGTCCGCCGATGGGAGACATCGTTCCGACGGGTGCCCTGGTCGTTCGCGAGGGTCGCGGCCGGCCCTTCTACGAGGCCAAGTGGCCGACTCCGGGCGGCGCCAGGTCAAGCGCCGTCTGGGGCCGGCCTGGGTGGAGCGCGACGGCGACGCTCGGCGCAGACGGCGCGGGCGCCCGCGCGAGGGCTTCCTCGACGAGAAGACGGCGATCGTCGAGATGCGCCGGGCCATCGAGGAGCACGAGGCAGCACTGGGGAAACCTCAGCTCGCGCGGGGCGTGACCTCGAGGCGGCGGCCGCGGACTGGCGTCACCACCTCGAGCACGTCGAGGGCACCAAGCCCTCCACGCTTGCCGACTACCGCTACACGCTTGCCATGCCCGACGCACGGCCGCGCAAGCGGGGTCGCAGCCGCGCCCGCGCCCGTGTGATGCGCGAGTTCGGCGGCCAGGCCCTCCGCGACATCACCACCGAGCAGGTCGAGCGCTGGCTCGAGGGCATGGATTTCGAGGCGGTATCCAAGCGCACCATCAACAAGCACCGCCAGATCGTCTGCTCGGTGCTCGAGTACGCCGCCCGGCGGCCGCAGCGCTACGGGATTACCGCGAACGTTGCGCGTGCGAGCGCCAAGCGACGCGAGGCCTCACCCGGCGCCCTGGACTTCTACGAGCCCGAGGAGGTTGCCGCGCTGGCTCGCGCGGCCCACGAGGGCCGCCACCGCGATCCGCGCCGCCCGGCGGTGTCGGAGGCCGAGGCCCGCGAGCGGCGCCTGGCCGACGAGCAGGACGCGGCCCTGTTCACGGTCGCGGCCTTCACCGGCCTGCGCCTCGGCGAGGTGCTGGCGCTGCGCTGGCGTCACGTGAGCTTCGAGCGCGGGACGCTGACCGTCGCGGCGTCGTGGTCGGCCGGCCACCTCACGGCGCCCAAGTCCCGGCATGTCCGCACGGTCCCGCTGGCCACGCCGGCCGCAGCCGAGCTGGCCCGCCTGGCCGAGCGTGGGCGGTTTGTGGCCGACGACGACATCGTGTTCTGCAGCGCGCTCGGCGGGCCGTTGGATCCCTCGGCATTGCGCCGGCGCTACCGCCGCGCGCAGGAGGCGGCCGGCCTGCGCCGGCTGCGGTTCCACGACCTGCGCCACTCCTTCGGCTCGCTCGTCGTCCGCGAGGTCGACACCGCGACGCTCAAGGCCTGGATGGGCCACGCGAAGCTGACGACCACCGAGCGCTACCTGCACGCCAAGCCGCGCCACTCCGACGTCGCGCGGCTGGATCGCGCGTTCACCGGGAGCATGGGCGAGCTCGACGAGCAGCCGAGCCCGTCCAGCCGTGAGCGCCACCCGACGCCGCGCCGTCGCGTCACGCTCGGCTACGAGCTCGGCGCTGAGTTGCCTAACCGGGTTCTGCGACGCGGCTCACGAGGACCTCGCCACCCAATGACTCCAGCCGCGTAAAGCGGAGGTCCTGCAGGTCAGGGCGCGTTCGGCAGTTCCACGGACTGAACCGGTCGTGCGTGAGCTTGCCTTTTTCGGCCTAGACGGCTAATTTGCAATTCGAGTGAATAACGCGCCATCAGCGAACAAGGCCGAGGCGATTGTCGCGCGTGCGCTGGACGGTGCCCTCGTCGAGCGTGCGGCAGGGGCGCAAGAATGGGACATGCTGGTCCAGCCTCGCGGCGCCAGCGCTCCCATCGCGCTTGAAGTTAAGTGGGTAGGAGAGGGCTGGCCCGGTGATGTGCGGAGGCTCGTTTCGCAGTTGCCCGAGCCATGGCCAGAGAACCTCGTGCTCGTGGCTAGGCAGTTCTCTCCTGGTGCTCTGGAATGGCTAGCCGCGCACGAGGCGAACTGGGCCGACGAAACAGGACGCGCGCGGATCGTCGGCCCGGGTGGCCTGGTCGTGATCCGGGAGCTTGATCGACAGCTCGAACGCACGCCACGGCCATTTCACTGGTCCTCCTCCGCGCGCTCGGTGGGTGAGCTCTTGCTCGCCCATCCACGACCGCGGATCCAGGTGGGCCATCTCGCCCGCGAGTGCGGATGGTCGCAGGCTCAGATCAGCACCGTGCTGGCGGGGTTCGACCGCGCCGGCTGGACGCGGAAGCTCGGCGCTCAGCGCGGACCGCGTGCCTGGCGCATCTTGGCCGAGTCTGACGGCCTGCTCTCCGCCTGGTCGGCGGCAGTCGCGGAGGAGCCGCGCAAGCGGCGGCTGGGTCACCGCGCGACGCGCGACGCGATGATCCTTCTGCACGACGCCCTGGCGCCGGCTCTCGAGAAGGGGACGAAGTGGGGCCTGAGCGGCTGGGCCGGCGCCGAGGTGAGGGCTCCGTTCATGACAGCTGTCCCAAGCCTTCAAATTTACGTCGCTGAGGACCAGTTCGCGGGCCCGCTCTCGGAAGCCATGGAGACTGCAGGCGTGCGCGAGGTCGAGGACGGTGCGCGTGTCGTCTTTTGGGCAGCGGACGAGCGGGTGCTCGCGCTCGCAGATCGGGACGGCGGGCTCCCCGTTGTAAGCCCTCCACGGCTCTACGCGGACCTCACGGCGTTGGGTGGGCGAGGTCACGACGCCGCAGAGCACATCAAGAGCGAGCTGATCGATCCACTTCACGAGCGCGTCCGTCGGGAGGCAGATGAGCTGGTCGCGCAAGCGCCGTGAGCGACACGGACGAAGCTCGCAGCGCTGAGACGCGCGCACGCGCCGAGCGCGCCCTCGTTCTCCTGGTCAACGAGGTAGGAGACGAGAACGTCCCGCTGATCGTCCTCGGGGGGCTCGTGCCTGAAGTGCTGACGCGGTACGAGGGCGCAGTCATTCCTCAGCACCTCGGGACCACCGACGTCGACGTTCTCCTGATCACGCACCTTGACGCGGATACGGATCTCGGCGCCGTGGAGCGCGCGCTGAAGCGACTCGGATTCAAGCCTCTTAGTGAGGCATGGCGCTGGCGTGGGCGAATCGACGGCCGGCCCGTCAAGGTCGAGTTCCTGTGTGATCTCGAGGACCGGCCCGAGGGACAGGTCATCAGTCCCACCGGCTGTGCCGAGCTGGCGGCGGTGAACTTGCGGGGCACCGGATACGTGGCACGCGATTGGGCGTGGGAAGAACTCAGCGCAACGGCTCCTGATGGCGGCGAGGTGCGGGTGCGAGTTCGTTTCGCCGGCCTGAAGGGCTATCTCCTCTCCAAATGCGTCGCCGTCCGAACGCGCGGGCTTGAGAAGGACTACTACGACTTCGCGTTCGTGCTCCTCCACAATCGCGCGGGCGGCCCGGAAGGGGCTGCGGCGCAGCTCCGCGAGAGCGCGCTGTCGGACGCGCTGCCCGCCCTTCGCAGCATCTCCCTCGAGGTCCGGGAGCGCTACGTCCGTCCGAACGACATCGGCCCGACCTCCTATGCGGAGCAATCGCTCCAAGTCGATCCCGAGCTCGACCCGGCGACGTTGCGGGCCGACGCCGTCGATGTCGTCGAGCGCTTCTTCCGCGCCCTGCTCCTCTGAAGGTGAACACCGAGCGGTCAGTCGTTACCGCGCCGGTCGTGACCGCGAGCCGGTGCAGCGCTGCGTCCGCGCGAGGGCTTCCTCGACGAAAAGACGCTCGGCTACCAGCTCGGCGCGGAGCTGCCTAACCGGGTTCTGCGACGCAGCTCACGAGGACCTCGCCACCGAATGACTCGAGCCGCGTAAAGCGGAGGTCCTGGAGGTTCTCGTCGTTCCAGCGCTGGGCCAGCTCGCGCGATGCCTCGGCCTCATGGGCATGGGCGAACATGCTCAGCGTCATGACGATCTCCTCGCCACAGTCCAGGAAGTGGTACGAACAGAAGCCGGGCTGGGCGCGGATCTGTTCGGCGAACCCTCGTCAATGCGCTGCTTGAGGTCGCCCAGCGACCCCTCGATCAAGCGGTAGCGCCTGACGCTTTCGAACATCCCAACTCCCTTCGTGTGGCTGCCTGGGGCTCTTAGCCGCCAGCACTTCACGTTCGCTCACGGCTTGAGGGCAGCGTCGCCATTCGCACTCGCGTCGGCGGAGCGCCGTGAAGTTGTCTACGCCGCCGGCCCGCGCCGACCGACCACCGAGGCTTCGACGTCGGCGCGCAGGAAGCGGCGGTGCTTGCCCAGACGAACACACGGAAGCTCCCCGCGACGACCCCAGTCCTCGACGGTCGAGCGCCGGACACCGAGCAGCTGGACGACCTGGCCGGCGTCGAGAATGTCCTCGCGCGTCAGCGCACGGCCTCCCCAGGGTGCGAGGGGTTCGGTCACCTCCACGATCACCAGGACGTGGCGCTGGTGGTCGTCCGGGTCTCTGCGTCGGTCACACCCTGCTCGCGCGCGATCACATGGATGCGCTCGGCGATGTCTGGGGAGACCCCGGGCAGCGGCTCGACGACAAGCTGCGTCGTCTCGTTTTCCCTCCATGCAAGCTGCTCGCCGGTCTGGTCAGCGATCACCCGGACGCGCCGCGCAAGGGCCGTCTCGCGGACCAGGTAGGCACGCTGGTGTACGTCGATGGGGTCACGTGCGCTTCGACGAGGCGACGCAGGCGCTCGGGTGCCTTGGCCGACAGCTCGACCTCGATGGCCACGCGCGCGCCCCACGGCAGCTCGATGGCCGCATCGGGCCAGTGCCCGCGTTCGTGTCGGCCGCCGTCGTTGCCCTTGATGCTGTACTCGCCGTGCCCTGCCCGCTCACGCCGCCGGCACTGGCGCTCGGTGAGCACCTCGACGTCCGAGCGATTGCGTTCCAAAGCGCCAACCAGGGCCACGATCGCCAGCACGTGCTCGCGTTGGACGCTCGGCCGCGGCGCACGCCGCCGCCCGACACCCAGCACCGTCGCACCCCGCCCGGTGATGAACACGGCGCGCGCCTCACACACGTGCTGCTGCTCGCCGGCCACGAGCCCCATCCGCTCCAGCCGCCGCAACCTCGCGTTCGCCCGCTGCCATGAGATCCCGAACCTCACCGCCACCAACTCCCCCGTGACGAACCTGAACCGCTCGACCCACCGCAGCACCGCCTCGTCCTTCGCCGCCTCCTCGACCTGCCACCTCGGCCGCCCCACATCGCCCGGCGCGACCCGATCCGCCAGCCGCTCTCCGGCCCCCGCCAGATCCTTGCCCTCAGTGCCCTCCTCTGTCCCTCCACCCACATGCCTCGGCTGCCGCTCGGCCCCGTCCTGACCCTGCCTCCGGAGTGTTCCCGACCACCCGACCTCGCCATCGCTACGAAGTACATGGTGGGGGCGGGTGGTCGGGAACGCGGAGGACGGCAAAACCGGCTCAGGAGCGGGGCCGAGCGGCAGCCGCCCCGCGCGACCGTTGAATGCGTCATTGAATGGGGGCATGAGGGAGAGGACGCGGCTCTTGGCAGCCTCCGGCAGGGAGTTCCCGACGCCGGCTGTCGTTTTGCTCCTCCTATCGGGCGTGATCGCTGACACGCTCACGTCCACGCGAAAGCACAAGCCCGTGTTGGGTGCTTGGCGCCTCGTCGTAGTCAGAAATTCTGAGCGGAGCACGAACCTGGGGACGGGCCGCTACGGTCACGGGCGGCGCAGCCAGCAGTCTTCGACGGCGGTACGCTCGAAGGCGCGCCAGCGTCCCGAGCACCCGAAAAAAGCTGGGTAGGTGCCGGTCGCTGATGCATTATGGGAGGGATGACTGAGGACGCACAGCTGCTGCCGTCATGGGATGGGATCTCCGCCTGCGGCTCCCCCGAGGTCATCGGTGGAAAGGCCGTCGGCCTCTTGGCGATTCCACGAGATTGGACGCCGCCCTTCGTCGTGCTCCCGACGTGGTTCACAGCCTTGTGGCGCCAAACCGGCAGCGCAGCGGCAGCTTTAGCCACACTCGCCGCCCCGGCGCAAGGCGCCCTGCATGAGTTGCTGCGTCGGAGCCGCGAGGCGTCCTGGAGCAACGGGATCCTCGTGCGCTCGAACGCCCCTGCCGAGGCCTCGCATCAGCGGCGAGGCGCATACGAGTCGTTCCTCGCTGCAGCGGACTGGACCGATCTGAGCAGCGCGATCGACAGCGTCCTTTCGCAACCGGATGTTGACAGAGACGGCCTATGCGCGATCGCGCAGCTCTCGGTCAACCGGGTCCGCGGCGGCCATCTGTCGAACGAGCGGCGGGTGACGTCGCGGCGGACCGTGTGGATGGGCGAAGACCTCGACGCGTACGGTGAGCGCTTCGGCTCCCCCTACACCCTCGACAGCCGCAACGGCACAACAAGAAGGTCGCTGGAAGCATCGTCGGAAGCAGAAGTCGCAAGCGCCCTTCGCACCGTCTCGCACCGCTTCACCGAGCCCACGGCGCGCTATCTGTGCGAGTGGGTCTGGGATGGTGAACGGGTGTGGGTCGTACAGCGCGACGAGCTGGCGCCGGTCGTAAACCAGGCCCTAAGCGCCTACCTCGGTCGCCAAGAGTCCCGATACGTGCCCAGGGCCGACGTTCTTGACCTCAGAGTCATCGAGCCGGTACAGGCGTCGACGGTGAGCGACTGGTGCAAGTCGCGGCGACCGGTGACTTTCGACGCGCTCCAGATGCCCACTGCGACGATCTTCCTGCTTGAAGGGTCCCGCTACCGATCCGATGAGCGGGCGAGTTGTCTTGGCGTTCGTCAGGACCTCGCCAGACTCTTGGCAACAGACTGGCCCGTAGTCATCCGTTGCGACGTCCGCCTCGGGAGCGGAGCGGAGTCGCTCTCTTTGCCGACGAGCGACCCACTGACTGACCCCGGCGCGGCATTGGAGTTCATGCGGGCTCAGGCGACCGCGTTCGCCGGGAATGGCTTGTCGGACGACGACTGGGCCTTCTTGCCCGCCTACCTCATCCCGGCTCGGGCGAGCATCATGGTCCATGCCAAGCCTGGCGCACAGCGGATCCGCGTCGACGCACTTTGGGGCTTCCCCGACGGCATCGGTCTCCTTCCACACGACACTTGGTTCCACGACGTCGTTCGGGGTCGCCTGATTGAGCGCCAGGAGTACAAGGGCACCTGCTTGACCTACGAGCCTGCAACGGGCTGGCAGTTCGCGTCGGTCCCGGAACCGTATGACTGGGGCCACGTCCTGAACCGAGAGGAGGTAACGACGGCGTCCAGCTGGGCCCGGCGTCTGGCCGAGCACCTTCAGCACGAGGTCCAGCTCATGGTCCTCGCGCGGATCGACGGCCGGCGAGGAGCCTCCGCCATGATGCCCTGGCATTTCACGGACCACCAGGTGCCGACGGCCGGCGCGCCGATCCGGTCGGTGCCGGGACGCCGCATCATGACCATCTCACGTCCCGACGACGTGCCGCCGTCCTTGCCCGGCGACATTGCCGGCGTCCACCTCATGCCCGCAGTCGAGGTTCGGCGGGATCCCGACTTCCTCATCCACGTGGGCCGAAAGGCTGCCGACGCCGGCACTCCGATCTATTTCGAAGGCAGTGTGCTCGGTCACCCGTTTTTCCTTCTCCGATCAGCCGGTGCGACCGTCGTGCCGGTGGGCGCAGACGAACCCGACCCGCCACGGTACGACTACAACAAGCTCGTACGAGACGAGATACCCGCGATCGCCCGGCGCGGTGGCTCGGCCGTCCGGGTTTTCCACGCAACGGAGGCTGAGGCGGGAGCGCTCCTGCGTCATAAGCTCTTGGAGGAGGCCTACGAGGTGCTGCAGGCCGACGACGACAGGCTCGTCGATGAACTGGCCGACCTCTTCGAAGTCTTGTCAGCACTTCAAGCACGCGCGCGGATCTCCGAAGCCTCGGTATCCAGCACACGCAAAGCAAAGGCGGCGGCCCGGGGCACGTTCTCGACGCTGGCGTACCTCGAGGCGGCGGGCGTCAGCGATACTGCAGTCACTGACGACCGTGAGGCGTCCGCGCTCTTCGGCGCGGGTTCCCCGGGAGAGAGGTCGCTGCCGCCTTCGACGGAGACCCCCGTCGAGTTCGAGCGCGTGAACGACCACGCGATGACCTTCCGCGTACCCCTAGTACCTCCGCTTACGAGGGCCGTCCCCTTGCGGCAATACGATACACGCGTCGGTGACGCACGTATCACCTTTACCTATATCGGATCTCGCCTCGAGATAAAAGTCGAGGAGGTCGAGCCGCCAATGCCTGTTGGACAGTTGAGCTTGGCAGTGGAGCCAACATGAACGGATTGAACCAAACGGCCTACACCACTCTGGAACCGCCGTTCGCGGAGCTACCCGCGGTCGCGCAGGCCGCCACCAAGGGGGTGCTGTGGCTTTGGAGAGACAACACGTTCCTGCGTGCCTCGACTGACAACCCGGAGCAAATCCGCCCCACCGTGACCTTTCGATGCACTGAGGTCATGCTCGGCGCAGCACAAAGCAACCCCGAATTGTTCGACGAAGCCGCTCGAACGAGCCTGCAGGAGGCAGCGCGCGTCGTGGTCGACACGGGACCTCATGAGGCCCTTGACGCGTCGGATCTCAACTACCCGCCGTTCACGCTGGCGCTCCTCACCCTGGCGATCGCCCGCGTTGCCCAGTCCGGGCTCGACGCAGCCGAGGACGCCAAGGCGAGGGTCTCGGACACCGTCCGGGCGCTCACGGCTTGTCTGTCGCTGACGCAGCTCGACTCGGTCCACCCGTTCGTGCAGGAGCACATCATGCGGGCTCTCTTAGCCGCCGAGTCGTACCTCGACGGAACCGCCAAGGGAGAGGCGGAAAAGCTTAGAACCAACATCGTGGCGTCCGCCGAGCGGCAGGCCCGAGTTCTAATCGCCAAGCACCACATGTCCCTCATCAGCCCCGGCGAATCCGTCGCGCTTGCTTTCTGCGCTGCCGTGCTCAGCTCGGCTGAGGGGCCCCGCGAGGATCGGATGGCTCTTGCGGCGCTGGATGCGGCCGCCGCCGGCCAGGACCAGGGCGGCAGCTGGCCGCTCGGCCGTGTGGTGCAGTCAGAACCCAGCCGGCTGGAGATCTCGACGTACGAGGTCGCCTGGGTCGTCACCGTGACGCTTCCTAAGCTCCTGACCCGGAGCTCCTCCGCCCACCACGACGCGATCAACCGCATCACCTCTGCTGTCGGGCACGCAGCCACCTTCGCCGAGCGATCCTTGCTGCGCGTCGACGACCTGCAGGGATGGGCGTCCGACCATCCCTACCAGCAGCCGCGCATCGAGTCGTGGACGTCCGCCATCGCGCTGCAGTTTCTCCTTGCCGGGGAGGAGCTCCGTCGCGAGATGCAGAACCGCGAGATTCTGCAGACGTTCCGAAGCAAGCATCCCGCCGAAGCGCGTTGGCCGAGCTGGCTGCGCTGGTCGAAGCTCGCGCCGAACAGCGACCCAGAGGCTGTATCGCCGGTGTACGCCTACCTCGCGAAGCGCATAGTCGACCCGATTCTCGCGCACCCGAGGCAGTTGCCCTCGGGGGGAGGCGAGACGGCGTCTGTGCTGCTGTTCGGACCACCCGGGACCTCGAAGACCACGATCGTGCAAGCGGTCGCCGACGCGCTGCAGTGGCCGATAGTCTTCCTCAGCCCCGGAACCTTCATCGAGCAGGGCCTCGAAGCTATCGAGGCCTCGGCGCAGTCCGTCTTCGACCGCCTCGAGCGGCTCCGCCGTGTCGTCGTCATCTTCGACGAGTGCGACGAACTCTTCCGCGACCGCAGCCCCTCCGGCAGCACCGAGCCCACGCGGAACATCAGTGCCTTCGTAACCGCCAGCATGCTTCCAAAGCTGCAAGACTTGCACGATCGCGGGGAGGTGTTGTTCTTCATCTGCACGAACCACGTACGCATGATGGATGCTGCCGTAAAGCGGCCCGGCCGGATTGACCACCGTGTGGCCGTGGGGCCACTTGACGAGTTCGCGCGAGCGAAGATCCTCGAGACCTTCCAGCCCCAGCCACCGCGGCCTCGTCACGCGGAGGCGGCGTTCGAGCAGCTGGTTCGAAGCACCGGCCGCTTCGGCCGCTCGGAGCTCAAGCGCGCAAGCGAGAAACTGTGGGAGCGCGCTCCGTGGTCCACCGCCAAGGCCGCCGGGGACGATGCCGTGATTGTCGCCGAGTCCATGAGCTCGTCGCTTACGGTTACGCCGGAGGCCTTCGCGGCATATGAAGAAGATCGCGACACGACCAGCGATCCGTATCTGGAGACGTTGCAATGACACTTGCCTCCATGCCCTGCAGCTTCTGTGCCCAAATCGCCGGTGAATCGGAGCACAATGCGGTCTTGATGCTCATGCCCGAAGAGCGATTCCGTCGCCCGGTGCTCGCGGAAAGCGCGAACGCCGTCGTCATGCCCAGTATCGGAGCACTCACGAGCGGCCATGTCCTCGTGTCCCCAAAGCAGCACCTGCGGAGTTCACTTGCCGGCGACGACGATGTGGTGTCCGACGTGATTCGTTTGGCGGATGAGGTCCAGGCGCACCTCGCGAATACGACGGCCCAGGGCGTCCATCGTTTCGAACACGGCTCCTCGCTGTCCGGCGACCGCATCGCTTGCTCGATCGATCACGCCCACATTCACCTGGTGCCCGCCGACGTGACAATCATCGGCAGAATCTCCGCGATGGGGGCCTGGGAGCCTGCGCCGACGCACGTCGAGGAGCTACAGGAACGCATCGCAGCGCGCGAGTACCTGCTCTACGAAGCGCCTACAGCAGAGCGACTGGTGGCAACAACAACGAAAGGCTTCCCGTCCCAGATGCTCCGGCAGGTATTGGCTGAGTCACTGGCCATCGGCGCTGAATGGAACTGGCGTACACATCCGGCACATGAACGGATGCACTCGACCATCGACCTGTTCGCCAGGATGCCGGTCATCAGCCCATGCTGAAGCGAATACATGTGAATCAGCACGTCATTCGGAGCAACACCCGGCATGGCCTGCGCGAGCCACCCATAACCGTCAAGACATACCGAGAGAACGTCCTCGCTGACCGCGTCAGCATCGATGGTCCCTCGGACATCGTCTACCGTCCGGACCGCCCACTGTCATGCGGCGCGAGGCTCTGGGTGGAGACGAAGGCACCGGTACGCGTCGAGCGCGACCGCTTCACGCGAATCATTACTTGAGCTTTCGCCGATCACGGCCGTCCTGAATTCACACGCCACATGTGGTGGGGAACCAGTCTTCGCCGACACGAAGTTCAAGCGCCGCATCGACCGCTTCTTACGCCGCGGCAGAGCTGCGGCAAGATCGAAATGGCGGCTGCCACAGCGACGCACGACCTGCTCAAACTCGGGCGGCACACCACGCGCCCCCGGCGGCCTGACCGACCCCCGCCAGCGCCTCCCCCGGCGCCACAGACCGTCCGCGCTGGCCCTCGCCTTCACTACCCCCTTCCCACCCAGACGCCACGCGCCAGACGTTTGCGCAACAGCCTCCGCGACCAGCGGAAGCGCTTCCAGTGCAGAGCGTCGCGACTAACGCCGCTCCGAGGTGGTCGCCAGCTAATGAACGGTGAGTAGGGTCCAGCGACCGACGATGAGCGGGCCCGACACAATCCGTGGGTTCAACTTCCAGCATGCGGCGGCACTGCACGCCGCGCTCGACCTCCTCGACGATCCCGACAGCGAGCGGATAGAGATCGAGGGCGATGACGACGTCATCGACTTCCAGAGCCTCGGCGCCGGAGACGTTCGCCGGCGCGTCGCACAGATCAAGTCGCGAGCGACGCCGGTCGGCCCCCAAGAGATCATCGACGTGATCAGGCGCTGGCGGCAGCTGCCGGCCAGCGAGCAAGCGCAGTTCGAGTACGTCACCGACGCGCACCTCGGCCGGCAAGCGGCGACCAAGCTCGTTATGGCGCTCCGGCGCTTGGCTGAGGGTCAGGCCCTCGACGCCGACCAAGAGGTTTACCTACGCACAAGAGGCCTTGGCGACGACTACGCTCTTCTTGCGCGGGTGCGTGTCGTGGCGCAGCACCCGCCGCTCGGGGCTCTGCTCACTCAAGCGGAGATGCGCATGCTGCGGCTGGTGGGCAGCCACCGGCCGGTCTCGGCTGATGACGCGCAGGTGATTGTCGATCGGCTCTTTCGACTGATCGCGACCGCCGCCGGCGAAGGGGAACGGAACCTACGCCGGTTGACGCGCGCGCAGGTCGCCGAGGTCATCGGCGTTGGCTTGGCCAGCATCGACGCTGGGGCCGGCTGGTGTGGTGAGCGCGCTGAACAGTACCGGCAGACGATGCTCGGCCAGCCGCATGACGCCGCGGCGGTCGAGCTTGGACTGGAACCCGTTGCTCCGGAGGCGGCTCTGCTGCTCGTCGAAGGGCGGGCGAAAACGACGCGGGCCGAGCCGGCCGAGCGTGTCGTCGAGTTGCTCGACGAGGCCCAAGGCGCGGCGCTGGTCGGCCGCGGCGGCGCGGGCAAGAGCACGGCCCTGCAGGAACTTGCCGTCCAGGCCGCGGGGAGCGGGCTCCTGCCGATCACGCCCGACCTCGTCGCCTACCGCGCCGGAAGCCTCCGCCGGTTGCTCCACCAAGAGCTCGAAGCGCATCTCGAAGGGCCAATCGGACCGCGTGGCCTGGACGTCGTGCTGGCGTCGAGCGACGCTGTCGTGCTTCTCGACGGCGTGACCGAGCGCCCCGGTGAGGAGGCGGCAGATCTGCTGCAGGACGTGGCGGAACTGCGCCGAGACTGGCCCGTGCGCGTGATCGCCACCGGACGTAGAACCGCTCAGTTGCGCGCGATCGACAGCCCGATCTACGAGCTACGGGGTCTCGACTGGAAGTCGCGCGAGCGAGTGGCCGAAGCGGTGATGGAGGACGGCGCAGAGGCGGCGCGGGCGCTCGCGGACCGTCTCGGCGACGCGACCGAGGTGCCGCTTTTGTTTCGGATGGGACTGTCGCTGCTGGCCCACGGCCGCGACCCCGCGTCTGTGGAGCAGCTCTATGGCGAGTTCGTCTCCGGCTTGGCGGCGCGTGCCGGCGTCGTGCGACCGGACGCAGCGCTTGCCGCGGCGGGCCTCTGCTGCCTGGAGCTGGTCGCCCAGGAGCGCTTCGCTGCCGACGCGTATTGGTGGCGGTCCTCGATGCGGGCGGCGCTCGACGCCTTGGCCGCGAGCGGCATCTTCGAGCTCGGCGGCGTTTCGGCGGAGAGTGCCATCGCTTCGCTAGTCGAGATCGGCCTGGTGCATGAACGTGGGGCAGCTGTCCAGCTGGGCTTATTGCACGACGGCTTCCGCGACTACCTCGCTGCTCGTGCCCTCATCGACGGCCATGCGCCGCTGCCGGAGCCGCTCGACGAGCGCTACGAGCTGGTCGCCGACCTCGTGGCTCAGGGCACTCCGAAAGCCACGCCCGAGCTGGTCTTGCGCCTATGCGACAACCCCGTTGCAGCCGCCCGGGCGGCCGAGCTCGACGTCGATGTGCACGAGCCCTCGCGCGAGTTGGCACAGATGCTGCTGCGGCATCTGCTGGCCGAGTTTGCGCTGCCACAGGCGCAGCTGCCCGAGCCGCTCGGGCTAACGGAGTGGTCGGGCGAGCAGCGCTTCTACGTCGCGGTCCACGAGGGGGACGGTCGCATCTGCGAGGCCGTCGAGGAGTTCGAGGACGCGGTCGAGCGCGCACTCGTGATTGCCGCCTACCCACAGCGGCCGCCCGCGCTGCGGATCGTGGTCCGGGCATGGCAGGAGCTCCTGCGCGAGCAGCTGCGGCGGGCGGCGCAATCTGGTCGGCCGCGCCCGATTCCCGACGAGCCCGAGCCACTGGCGGCAGCTGTCGCCGCCCACTTCAAGGCGAAGCGGGAAGCGGTCGCAGGGCTCGCCGAGGCTGTCTGTCCGGCCCTCAGCGAGCGGATCGTCGAGACCGTCGGCTGGCGTGGCCTCGACGCGCGCCTGGACGCCGAGGAACGCCTAGATGAGATGCGCGGCTGCGCAGTACACACGCTGACCTACACCCATAACAGCGACCACGTCGCGGTCAAGGTTGCCGGGCCCGACGACGAGTTTCGCGGAGAGGCGCACACGATTGCCGAGTACTTCATGCACGAGGCGCCCGAAGTCGACGCAACCAACGCAGTCGCGAGTGCGCTCAAGAAGCTCCTCGTGGCCTGGGGTCCCTGAAATGCGGGAGGTCTGGCTCGCCGTCGACGACGTGGCAGCGGTCCTCTGCCGCAGTAGCGTGGTGCGAACGCACGCGGCGGCGATGGGAACCTGGCGCCAGATAGACCCGCCCGACCATGTCCGGCAGGTGCTCCACGAGGATCCGGTCGCAGAAATGTGGGACCGCCATCCGCTGGTCATGGGACTTCTCTACGCCGACAGCGCATCTGCGGAGCCGATGGCCGCCGCAGCCGAAGGGCGCGAATGGCTACGGGGGGCGCTGCAGGTAGCGTTCGGCTTCGGGCGCATCATTGAGTGGCTGCGGTCGCGCCTCCCGGGCTACCCGCGCCTGCTCGTCCCGCAACTGCTGCCCGGCTCGGTCCGCGCGCAAGGGTCAGGGTTCTTCTTCGGCCCGGGATTCCCGTGGTGGCAGACATTCCGTAGCGAAGCGCCGCAGTTCCACGGACGCGTCAACGTCGAGACCTTCGAGCTCGATCCGGAGGAGGCCGAGCGGCTGCGCGAGGCTGTCGCTCGGGTGCCAACAGTATTGACCAAGACCGCCGAGTTCCGCGACTTCGCTGCCGCCTACACAGCCCTCGACAACGCGATGGTCGCCGAGCTGCGCTCGCTCGCGCGGAGCTATCGTGACCAAACGCGCGACGACGACGTCGACGCGATCGAGCCCGACAACCTAATGCGCCGCCATCGCCTGCGGGAGGCCGTCATGGCGTCGGTGCTGGCGGACGCATCGGAAGCCGTCCGGCCGTACCTCGTCGCCTTCGAACGGGTCGACGGGCTGATCTCCGCGGTAGCGCGGGCGATCGAGAATCTCGTCGTCTTCGGCCCGCCAGAGGTGGCCGGAGCGATTGCCGATGGCACCTGGCGCGCAGGGAGCTTCGGCTACCGGGTGCGGCTGGCCACGAAAGAGGATGCGTCGTTCATGGTGCGCCTCGGCATGGTGGAGGTCACAGCCGAAGTCGAGAGGCTGGCCGGGATCGTGGTGACGGACTCCCAGAGTATTAGCATCGGCACGCACATGACGGCGCTCTCTGCCGCGATCACCGGAGAGCTGCTGCCGGCCTCTGCTGGAACGCTGCGCAGCGGTCCAGCGCGATAGCAACAGGCGACCACAATCCGCAGAACATCCGCTCGCTGGCCAGCATCCAGAGAACCCAGCGGCAACCCCGTCCGCGCCCGGTTCGAAATCTAGGACCTTTGCGCGCTGGCGCTAGAGATAGTGCCGGTTCGCCCCGCGGCATCGCTGAGGACAAGCAGCACGAGCGGCAGGGTCGTCGTCTGTGGTCACAACCGGCGGGAGGGGTTGGGCATGGCTAACCGCTTGAGACTCGGCATTGCCGTTCTGCGACGTCCAGTCCTTCGCGAAACGGACCGCCCGCCGCGCCGTGAGTGGCCACCGACTCAGACGAATGCCTCGCGTTAGGCCAATGTGGTACCGAACTGTGGTACCCACTTCTAGAATCGGCCCGTCCGAGAGGGCCCTGGAAACGAGAAAAGACGCTGATTTGCAGCGCCTTCTTGGAGCGGGAGCGACGGGACTCGAACCCGCGACCTCCGGCGTGACAGGCCGGCGCTCTAACCAACTGAGCTACGCCCCCGGGCGGGGACGGCGAGTATCGCAGATGCCGCACGAGGTCCCGACGGCGTACTGTGGGGGGAACGGACCGGCGGGCGACCGACCGGGGTGGCGTATTGAACTTGGTCAACTACGGTTCGCGCATGTCGCTCGTCGGCCCGCCGCCGCCCGCCACGACCAACCCGATGAAGCGGCTGTGGCTCGACGTACGCCACGAGCGCCGGGTACCTGACCCGTACCCGCCGGGGGACACGAATTTCAGCCTCGCCCGGGCGCGAGCGATGGTGCGCGACCCCCTCTCCGTCCTCTTGGGCGCCTACGAGCGCTACGGGCCGGTCTTCACGCTGCGGGTCTTCCACGAGCGGGTGGTCTTCGTGCTCGGGCCGGAGGCCAACCACCATGTGCTGGTCTCCAACGCGCGCAACTTCCTGTGGCGCGAGGGCCACTTCCGCGAGCTCCTGCCCCTGCTGGGCGACGGGCTGCTGACCATCGACGGCGACTTCCACCGCCGCTCGCGGCGGATCGTGCTGCCCGCCTTCCACCACGAGCGCATCGCGGCCGCGGCAGAACTCATCGTGGAGGAGGCGCAGGCCGCGCTGGCGCGCTGGGAGGACGGCGCGCGCCTGGATCTCTACGCCTGGACGCGACGCGTGGCCCTGCGCATCGCCATGCGCGCCCTGTTCGGCCTGGACCCCGACAAGCAACGGGACCTCGACGCGGCCGCGGAGTTCCAGCATGCGTTGGACTTCTACGGCAACGACTACTGGATGCAGGTGGCTCGCGGCCCGGGCTCGCCGTTCGCTCGCATGTTGCGCGCACGGGCAAAGCTCGACGCGCTCGTCTTCGGGGAGATCACCAGGCGGCGGCGGACGGGCGAGCGGGGCGAGGACATCCTCTCGCTGCTGCTCGACGCCGAGGACGAGGACGGCTCGCGCCTCAGCGACAAGCACGTGCGCGACCAGGTCATGACGCTGCTGTTCGCCGGCCACGACACGACCACCGCGACGGTCGCCTTCATGGTCTATGAGTTGGCCGCCAACCGCGAGTGGGCTGACCGCGTGGCCGCGGAGGGCGCGCGCGTGCTGGGCGACCGCCCGCCCGACGCCCAGACGCTGATGGCCGGCGGCCTGCCCGAGCTGGACCTGGTGCTCGACGAGACGCTGCGCCTGTACCCGCCCGCCTGGATCGGACCGCGGCGCTCAGTCGCGCCCTTCGAGCTGTGCGGCGTGCGCGTGCCCGGCGACGTGCCGGTGGAGTACTGCTCGTGGGCCAGCCACCGCCTGCCCGACGTGTGGGACCAGCCCCACGCCTTCCGCCCGGAGCGGTTCCTGCCCGAGGCGCGCGCGACGCTGCCCAGGGGCGCCTACGTGCCCTTCGGCGGCGGCTCGCGGACGTGCATCGGGATGCGCTTCGGCCAGCTGGAGATCAAGGTGATCGCCTCGCTGCTGCTGCGCGAGTTTCGCCTCGAGCTGGAACCCGGCTGGCGCCTGCGCATCCGCCAGACGCCGACGATCGGGCCCCGCGGCGGGATGCCGGTGCGCGTACGCCGTGTGCGCTCACCGGTCGGCGCCTGAACCGGGGCCGGCCTCCGGGTTCGGGCAGGTTGCGCGGCGTGGAGCGCCCGGGGGTGGACGTCGTGGTGCCCTTCGCTGGCGGCGTCAAGGCGCTGGCGGGCGTGGTGGCGCGCCTGGCCGCCCTCGAGCTGGGCGAGGACGACACGGTGACCGTCGTGGATAACCGTGGCGTGCCCGGCGCCGGCCGGGCACGCGTGCGGGTGGAGCGCCTCGCGCGGCCGCGCAGCTCCTACAGCGCGCGCAACCGCGGCGCGGCGGGGGGAGGTGCACCGTGGCTGCTGTTCCTCGACGCCGACGTCGAGGCGCCGGCCGACCTGCTCGAGCGCTACTTCGCCCAGGCTCCGTCCGCGCGCTGCGCCGTGCTGGCGGGCGCGGTGCTCGACTCGCCGCCGGGCGCGCAGGACCGCGCCGCGGTGCGCTATGCGTGGCTGAAGGCCTCGATGAGCCAGGAGACGACACTGGCCCACGGACGCTGGGCCTTCGCGCAGACGGCCAACTGCGCGGTGCGCCGCACGGCGTTCACCGAGACCGGGGGCTTCGCCGGGGGGATCCGTTCGGGCGGCGACGCGGACCTCTGCTGGCGCCTGCTGGCCGCCGGCTGGGAGCTCGAGCGCCGCCCCGAGGCCGCCGTTGTGCACCACAACCGCACGACGGTGGCGCGCCTGCTGGCCCAGCGCGCGCGCGCACGGGGCGGGCGCGGCCTGGCTGGGCGCACGCTGGCCGGGCGCCCTGCCCCGCGCCGGCGCGCGGGGCTGGCCTGGTGGGCAGCGCGGCGGGCCGCCGCCGGTGTCGTCGCCGCGGCGCGAGGGGACCGCGACGCGGCGCTGCTGGGCCTGCTCGACGGTCCGGCGGTGTGGGCCTTCGAGCTGGGACGCGCGCTCCCCAACCGCCCGCTGCGCCGGAGATGAAGCAGGAGCCGCGAGGCTGTCGCGGCTCTGGTCACCACCAGCGTCAGCCGAGGTAGGGCGTGCGCCGGCCGGCGCGGCGGCGCAGGCCGGGCAGCGCGAGCGCGAGCAGGCGCGCGAGGCTCCGAGGCGCGGGACCGCCCAGGCGCATGCTGCCGCGCAGGGCGACGCGGGCCTCGCGGTGCGCGCCGCGGGCGGCGAGGCCGTCGGCCAGCGCGGCGAGGTCGCGCGCCTGCGCGCGGCGGCGGGCGCGGTCGGCGACCAGCGCGGCGTGGCGGGCGTGCAGGCGGTGCTGGGCGCGGGCCAGCGCCTCGATGTCGGCGGTGAGCCCTCCGGGGTGGCGCCGGTAGCGCACGACGGCCTGGGGCGCAGCGGCGAAGCTCGCCCCGCCGGCGACCAGGCGCAGCCACAGGTCCCAGTCCTCGGCCAGCGCAAGCGGACTGGTGAAGCCGCCGGCGGCCTCGAGCACGGCGCGGCGCACCACCACCGAAGACGTGCACAGCGGGTTGGCCCGGTAGAGCTCCTCCACGCTGGGCCCTCCGGCCGGCAGCGGCCAGGCCTCTCCGGTGGGCTGCCCATCCACCCCCACGATCTCCGCGCGGGCGAAGGCCACGTCGGCGCCGCCCTCGAGCGCGCGCAGACGCGAGGCCAGCGAGCCCGCCGTCCACGCGTCGTCGGCGTCGCACAGGGCCACAACGTCGATCTGCGCGTCCAGCGCCTCCAGCCCGGTCTGCCGTGCAGCCGCGGGCCCGCCGCGCTGCTCGCGGCGCACCAGCCGGCACTGCTGCGCATGGTCGGGGTGCAGGGCCAGCGGCTGGGGCGACCCGTCGTCGATGACCACGACCGCGGCCGGCTCCTCGGCCAGCACCGTGTCCAGCGCCTCGGGCAGGTAGGGCGCGAAGCCATGGACGGGGACGAGGACGCCGACGCGCACGGAGGCCCGGAGACTAGATGATCGATTCCGAATTGCGTGAGGGCCAGCGGGGTGGGCGGCTGGAGGTGTCGAAGACAGACGGTGTTCTCACACCGTCGACCTTGGAGGCCCAGTGCCCGCCTGCCTCGACACGCTCCTCATCGGACTCTATGTCCTGGCTGATGACTTCTTCGCACCCCGCCGTGGGCCTGGTCGCCCGCCCCAGATCACCGACGCTGAACTGCTCTGTCTGGCTGTCGCGCAGATGCTGTTGGACTGCCCGGCGACCGGCGGTTTTTGGCCATCGCGCGCTACCGCCTCGGGCACCTGTTTCCCTACCTTCCCAAGCAGCCCGCCTACAACAAGCGCGCGTCCGCGCCCTGGCCCCCCAGATCGTGCGCCTGCTCAACCTCATCGTGTTCGAGTCGCCCTCGTTTTGCGACGAGTTGTGGCTTGGTGGACGGCACCCCGGTCCCCTGCGGGCAGTCGCGCGAGACCGCCCGGCGCTCGGAGCTGGCCGGCTATGCCGCCTACGGATGGAGCCGCTCGCACTCCCGTCATTTCTGGGGATTTCCTCGTGTGCGCCCGACGGGATGCCTGTGGGCTTCGAACTGGCCCCAGCCAACGTCAGCGAGCGCAAGGTCGCCGCGGAGATCCTCGAACGCCTGCCCGTGGCCGCACGCACCATCCTGGCCGACAAGGGCTTCGCGGGCCGCGACTTCGAAGCCATGGTCGAGCAGATGGGCGCACGACTCATCCGGCCCGACCGCAAGGACGAACCACGACGCCACGGCCAGCTGGGCGCGGCCCGCCAGTGGATCGAATCGATCATCGACACCCTCAAAGGCCAACTCTCCCTCGAGCGCCACGGCGCACGCACCATGCCCGGCCTCATGGCCCGCATCGCCGCCCGCATCCTCGCTCTGGCCGCCGCCATCCGCCACAACCAACTCGCCGGCAGCTGGGACCGCAGCCTCATCGCCTACGACCACTGATTCCATCGATATGGAATCGATCATCTAGACGCGTGCGCGCCGGGCACGGGCGGTTAGCCTCTCGTTCCCGGGCGCGTAGCTCAGTTGGTCAGAGCGCCTCGCTTACACCGAGGAGGTCGCCCGTTCGAGCCGGGCCGCGCCCATCCGCCACCATGTCGCCATGGATCTGACGACGCTGTGGTGCGCGCGGCCTGGTGGCGATCGCGTGGTGACCCTCGGACTCGCCCCGCGAGTTCTTCGCGGACTGGGGCTGGCTGGCGGGGCCGGCCGTCTGGTTCGCTTGTGCGCTGATCACCGCCCGCCCCTGACGCTGCCCACCGGGCCGCCGCCGGCGCGGCCGTCGCCGGCCTGCCCAGCCCTCGCCGTCCCCCTGGATCCACTGATCGGCGCCGTGGTCGGTGTGCCGCTGTTCGCGCTGTGGTGCGCGCGGTTGGCCTACAGAAGGACCGTAGACTGGCCGGGTGGTCTAGCGGTCGCGACGCCGCCCTTTCACGGCGGAGATCGTCGGTTCGAATCCGACTGGGGGTATCGCGACCGTCCGGACTTCATGCGAACCTATGTTCGTGAAGCCGAAGGAGCGACAGGAAGCTCGGCGCCTACGCTCTGAGGGTCGCTCGATCAAGGAGATCGCCAGGCTCGTCGGTGTGTCCGTGTCCTCGGCGAGCGTATGGACTCGCGACGTCGAGCTCACGCCGAGCACGAACAGGCGCTCCGAGCGAAGATGACCGCCGGCCAGATCGCGGCGAGGCCTGCTCTGGTGAGGCGGGCGCAAGGCCGACGACTCGCCGCACAGCAGGCGGGGCGACGGCGTGCCGCGGCCGGCGACCCTCTTCACCTCGCGGGATGCATGCTTTATTGGGCTGAGGGCTCCAAGCTGCGCAACAGCGTCGCATTCACCAACTCCGATCCCGACATGCTCCTGTTCTTCGTCCGCTTCCTGCGCGAGGAGTGCGACGTGGCCGACACGCGCATCTTGCTCAGCGTGAACTGCCACTTGGGCAATGGCCTGACCGTCGCGGAGATTGAGAGTTGGTGGCTCGATCGGCTGGCCCTGCCGCGCTCGTCGCTCCGCAAGACGATGGTGAACAAGCCGTCGAAGGCGTCGCTGCAACGACGCAACGTGCTCATGTACGGCACAGCCCGTGTGTTCGTCCACTCGACAGAACTGGTTCAGGGCATTTACGGCGCCATCCAGGAGTACTGCGGCATTGACCATCCCCGGTGGCTCGACTGCCTGCCCGCCGCGGAGTGCGCCCCCCGGGGTTGAACTCGGATCTGCCGCTTTAAAAGAGCGCCGCTCTACCGTTGAGCTAGGGGCGCGCCTCGCGATTTTGGCACGCTCACGCTGCCCGCCCGTTGCGCCGCGACGCCCGGCGGTCTAGCTCGCCCAGGAGGAGGTCGATGGAGCGCTGGAGCTGATCGAGGGAGGCGTCGTCGACGCGCGCGATGCCCGTGGCCCGGTTGAGCCAGGCGTTGATCTCGCGGTGGGAGCGCCCGTCCTCGCGGCGCAGCTGGGAGACGAGCGCGTGGCGGCGTTCGCGCAGGCGGGCGCGGCGCTCGTAGGCGGGGACCTCGGGCTCGTCGGGCCCGGGAGCCGATCCCGCGGCGCCCGGGGCCGCGCCCGGAGGTGCGGGCGCGGTGGGCGGTGGCGGCCCGCCGCCGAAGAGGGCGAGCTGGGGCTGACGTCGGCGGCCACCGGCGCGGAAGTCGAGCCGGCGGCGGGCGCGCGGCGCTCGGCGGGTTCGTCCCACTCGCCGTCCCCGGCCTCCTCGTCGGGCGGGCGCAGGACGTGGCGCAGCTCGGTCTCCACCTCGCCGGCCAGCCCGCGCAGGTGGGGGTCGGCGGGCAGGAAGAGGTGGCTGAGCTCGCCGGCCGGGCGGCCGGGCAGCGTGCGCACGAAGCGCCCGACGATCTGGCGGAAGATGAGCGCGGTGCGTGCGGCGGTGGCGTAGACGCCCACGCGCAGGCGCGGGATGTCCACGCCCTCGCTAACCATGTTGACCGCCACGATCCAGCGCTCGCGACCTGTGCGGAAGGCCGCGAGCTTGTGGTGGGCCCGCGTGTCGGTGTGCAGCACCACGGTGGGCGCCTCTCCGGAGATCTCGCGCAGGCTCTTGGCGATCGCACGGGCGTGGCTCGCGTCGGCGGCCACCACCAGGCCCCCGGCGTCGCGGTGGCCCCCGGCGCGCACCTCCACGAGCCGTGCGTGCGCGGCCCGCAGGATGCGCGGCAGGCCGTCGGGCAGCTCGACGGAGATCGAGGTGCGATAGCGTCGCCCCGCCTCGCGGCCCGCCAGCGCGTCGGAGAACGAACTCTCGACCACGTCGTCGCCGCTGCGCCACGCCAGCGTGCCGTCGTAGGGGATGAAGGAGACCGGACGGCACACGCCCTCGCGCACGGCGTCGGCGTAGGAGTAGGTCACGTCAGGCACGCAGACGCCGTCCTCGTAGCGCACGCCCGGGATGGCGGTCTGGTCGGAGCGAAAGGGCGTGCCCGAGAGCAGCAGCCAGCGCGCGCTGGACGCGAACGCGGTGGCAAAGCCCTCCCCCCAGGCCAGCTCCTCGCCCAGGTGGTGGGCCTCGTCGGCCACCACGAGCGTCCCTGGCGTGCATTCCGTCGCCCAGCGCCTGGCGCCCGCCGCCGCGCGCGCGTAGGTGACCGAGACGCCGTCGAAGCCCGACGGTGGGCGCAGGCGCTCGGCGTCGGGGGCCAGCTGCAGGCCCAGAGCGCCGGCGGCCTGCGCCCACTGGCGCGTCAGCGGCGTGGTGGGGCACACGACGACCACGCGGCGGATCGCCCCGGCGCGCAGGAGCCGGCGGGCGAGGACGAGCGCCGGACGGGTCTTGCCGGCGCCCGGGGCGGCGGAGACCAGGAACGGCCGCGAGCCGTCCCACTCCGCCAGGCGCGCCAGCGCCTGCTCCTGCCAGCCGCGCAGCGCGGTCACGCGCAGGCCGAGGCTCGCGGGCGGGCGGAGAGGTTCCCGACCGAGGCGACGCGAGGCGAGGGGGCGCAGGAGCCGGAGAGTGCGGCGACGGGCATCAGGGCGGCGCAGTCTGCGCGAGCGCCCGGACGGACGCGCGC
>JAUJOF010000004.1:175476-208640 GCA_030447785.1 Solirubrobacteraceae bacterium | reverse complement strand
CTCAGTGGCGGAAGTGGCGGCGGTTGGTGAAGACCATGGTCACGCCCGCGCGGTCGGCGGCGTCCACCACCTCGGGGTCGCGCTTGGAGCCTCCGGGCTGGATCACGGCCGTCACGCCCGCACCGAAGGCGAGTTCCGGTCCGTCGGAGAAGGGAAAGAACGCGTCGGAGGCCAGCGCCGCGCCGCGCAGGGACTCCAGGCGCGACTTGTCGATGGCCAGGCGCACCGCGTCCACCCGGCTCATCTGGCCCGCGCCGATGCCCGCGGTGGCGCTGTCGCGCGCGAGCACGATGGCGTTGGACTTCACGTGCTTGCACACCCGCCAGGCGAACAGCAGCTGGGCCCATTCCTCGTCGGTGGGCTCGCGGGCGGTGACCACCTCCATCTCCGTGCGCCCCTCCACGCCGATGTCGCGGTCCTGGACGAGCATGCCGCCCTCGACGGCGCGCATGGCGGGCTCGCGGCCCGAGCGCCAGCGGCGCTCGGCGTCCTCCAGCAAGCGGAGGTTGGGCTTCTGGCAGAGCACCTCCAGCGCCCCCTCCTCGTAGGCGGGGGCGATCAGCACCTCCACGAACTGCTCGTACAGGCGCTGGGCGGTCGCGCGGTCGACGGGGCGGTTGAGGGCCACGATGCCCCCGAAGGCGCTGAGCGGATCGGTGGCGAAGGCGCGTCCGTAGGCCTCCTCGACGCCGGCCCCCACCGCGCACCCGCACGGGTTGTTGTGCTTGACGATCACGCACGCGGGCTCGGTGAACTCGCCGGCCAGCGCCCGCGCGGCGTCGAGGTCGAGCACGTTGTTGTAGGACAGCTCCTTGCCGTGGTGCTGGTGCACGTGGGAGAGCACATGGCGCCGCGCCCCCACCTGCTTGTAGTAGGCCGCCCGCTGGTGGGGGTTCTCCCCATAGGGCAGGTCGATCACCTTCTCGTAGGCGCGGACCATCGTCGCCGGGAAGTCGTCGTGGCCCTCGGCGAACCACCGGGCGATGGCCGCCTCGTACCGAGCGGTGAGGTGGAAGGCGGCGGCGGCCAGCGACTTGCGGGTGGCCAGCGAGAGGCGTCCGTCCTCGGCCTCCAGCTCCTCGAGCACAGCGTCGTAGGACTCGGGCGAGGTGACCACCGCCGTGTAGGCGAAGTTCTTGGCGGCCGCGCGCAGCATGGTGGGCCCGCCGATGTCGATGTCCTCGATGATCTCGGGCTCGGTGGCGTCGCGCCGCGCGGCCGTGCGCTCGAAGGGGTAGAGGTTCACGCACACGAGGTCGACGAACTCGACGTCCTGCTCGAGGGCCTCACGCAGGTGCTCGGGGTCGGAGCGCACGGCCAGCAGGCCCGCGTAGAGGCGGGGGTGCAGGGTCTTGACCCGACCGTCCAGGATTTCCGGGAAGCCGGTGAAGTCACCGATGGGGCGCACGGTCAGCCCCTCGGCTTGCAGCGCCGCCGCGGTCCCGCCGGTGGAAACCAGCTCCACGCCCGCCTCGGCCAGCCCGCGGGCGAAGTCGACGATGCCGCGCTTGTCGGAGACCGACAGCAGCGCGCGGCGGACACGCACGGCGCCGGGCTCGACCGGGGTGGCGGGGGCGTCGGGGGAGGCTCGCTCGGCGATGACGCGAGCATATCGACGTGATGCGAGGCGACTGACTGCGACACGCCTGCTTGAACCGCGCGCGCGGCGGGAACTGCCGGTCCGATCAAGCACATCGAGAGGAGAGTGAGGGTGGACAGCCCCGAGCGTCGCGGACCCGACGAGCAGCTGGAGCACGACACCGAGGAGCTGGACGACCGCATCCAGCACCTGGGCGAGGGGATCGAGGAGTCACGCAACCAGCTCCAGCCCCGCCAGAAGGACACCGACGACCCCCACCTCCGCGACTGGGGGAACGAGGAGGAGGACGAGTCAGAGAGCGAGGAGGACGGCGACGGCGACCCCGCCGCCTTCGACGATCCGGAGACACTGGAAGAGAGCGAGGATGCCTGACCTCCTGCCGGCCGAGGCGCTGGTGCTGCCGGCCCTCCAACGAGGGGGGGATTAGGCCGTCAGCGCGTCGTTGGCGGCGCGGGGAGCGTCCCGGCCGCCAGCCGGCGCACCGCCTTGGGCAACAGGTCGTGCTCCAGCGGGCGCAGGGCCGCCAGCACCTCGGCCGGATCGGTCGCGTCGGGCAGCTCGACGGCGCGCTGGGCGACGATCGGACCGGTGTCCACGCCCTCGTCGACGAAGTGGACCGTGACCCCGAAGACGTGCGCGCCGTGGGCGACCGCCTGCTCGACCGCACGTAGACCCGGGAAGGCGGGCAGGAGGCTCGGGTGGACGTTGAGCACCCCGGCGGGAAAGCACCCCAGAAAGCCGGGCGTCAGCAGCGCCATGTAGCCGGCGAGCACCGCGGCGCGCGCACCGCGCTCCACCAACCATGCCGCCATCGCCTCGTCGCGCGCCGCGCGGTCGGGGAACTCGGCGGCGGGGAACGTCGCGGTGCTCACCCCCGCGGCGCGGGCGCGCTCGAGCGCCCGCGCGCCGGGCCGATCGGAGGCCACCCCCACCACCTCGGCCTCATGGCCGTGGACGCTGTCCAGGAGCGCCTGGAGGTTGGTGCCCTCGCCCGAGGCCAGGACGGCGAGCGGGAAGGGGGCGGTGCCCCCGTCGCTCACGCCGCGGCCTCGAGCTTGGGAAACGCGCCACCGCTCGAGCGCAGCCGGCCGGCGGCCAGCAGCTCGTCGACGCGCCCCAGCACCTCCGCGCTGGTCAGGTGGTCGAAGGTGCCATAGCCGGGCAGGCCGTCGTAGGCGTTCTGGCGGATGACCTTGGAACGCCCGCCACGCAGGATCTCCACCGCGCGCGTGCGCCCCACGCTGGGCCGGGCGCCGCGCACCACGCCCAGGATGGCGTCATCGAGGTCGGCGGGGACGGCGACCGCGCCCGGGGCGCCCCCGCCGCCCCCGCGGCGCGCGGGCGCCGCGGGCGGCGCGGGCAGGCGGGCGCCGTCGCACGCGTCCCCGCAGGCCACCCCGGCCTGGGCGGCCGCCGGGGCAGGGTCGCCGAAGTGGCGCAGCAGCGCCTGCCGGCGGCAGGCGTCGCCCTCCACCAGCGCCCAGACTGCCCGGTACTGGCCCCAGCGCGCGCGCTGGGCATCGCCCGCCGATGCCTTGCACGCCGCACGGGCGCGCCCGTCGAAGGGCGCGGCGAGCGCGCCCCGGACGCGGTCGGGTGTCGAGGGCGCGGGGCGCAGGACGCCGGCGCGCGCCAGGTGGCCGATCACCGCGCGGACCTGGTCTCCGGCCCCGGCGGGGTCGCCGGCCAGGGCGGCCAGCTCGTCGACGCCGAGGTCGTAGCGCCCCTGCTGGGCACGGCGGGCCAGGTGATCGGCGACCTTGGCCACCAGACCGTCGTCGACCTCCGCGCGCTGGATGAAGAACACGTGCAGGCCCTTGTCGCGGCCTTCGGCGAACAGGAAGGCTCGCGCCGGCAGGCCGTCGCGCCCGGCGCGCCCGGCCTCCTGGTACCAGGCCTCCACCGAGGCGGGCACCGCGTCGTGGCAGACCGTGCGCACGTCGGCCTTGTCCACGCCCATGCCGAAGGCGTTGGTGGCGACGACCACTTCGGTTTCTCCGTCCATGAAGCGACGCTGCACGGTGGCGCGCTGCTCGCGGTCAAGGCCCGCGTGATAGGCGGCGACCCGGCAGCGAAGCTCCGCCCCCAGCAGCGCGGCCAGCTCCTCGGTCGCCGCGCGCGTGCCCGCGTAGACGATGGCCGGCCGCGCCGCCGGATCGGCCAGCACCGCGGCGAGATGGCGGCGCTTGGCCCGGGTGCCGGCGGCGCGCACCACCGCGAAGGAGAGGTTGGGCCGATCGAAGCCGGTGGTCACGCGAACGGGGTCGCGCAGCGCCAGTCGGCGCTCCACGTCGGCGGCCACCTGAGCGGTCGCGGTCGCCGTGGCGCCCATGATGGCTCGTGCCCCCAGCCACCGCGCGGCGTCGGCCAGGCGGAAGTAGTCGGGGCGGAAGTCGTGGCCCCACTGGGAGACGCAGTGTGCCTCGTCGACCACGAACAGGCCCACGCGCGCGTCGCGCACGGCGTCGAGGAACGCTCGCGAGGAGAAGCGCTCGGGGGCGACGTAGAGCAGGCGCAACCCGCCACGCGCGGCGGCGGCCAGGGCAGCGCGGTTGTCGGCCGCCGAGCGCTGGGCGTTGATCAGCGCCACCCGGTCGCCCGCCACGCCCTCCAGACCCTCGACCTGATCCTGCATGAGGGAAACCAGCGGCGAGACCACCAGCGTGAGGTCGTCGCGTACCAGCGCGGGCAGCTGGTAGCACAGCGACTTGCCCGCGCCGGTGGGCATGACCACCAACGAGTCACGCCCGGCCAGCGCCGCCTCGACCGCCTCGCGCTGGCCCGGACGGAACCCCGCAAACCCGAAGAGACGGCGCAGCGCGTCGTCGGGGTCGGCGGGGTCAAGCGGCGTGACCCCGGCCGCGGAGGAGAAGAGATCGAGGCCCGTCGGCGCCGGAGAGGCGGGCGGGGCCGGGGAGGGGTCGCCGAGCACGGGTCGGCGACCATAGCGCCGCCCCCGGCGTTCGGCGGGGCGCGTGACGAACCTGTTACGCGCGCACGAGGGGCAGCTCGCGCTCGAAGGCCTCCTTGTGCTGCGCCCCGTCCGTGTTGCGCAGCGGGTAGTCGCCGCTGAAGCACGCGTCGCAGTGCCGGCCGCGCTCCCCGCGCACGGCCTCGTAGACGCCCTCCAGGGAGAGATAGGCCAGCGAGTCGGCGCCCAGCTCGGCGGCGATCTCGTCGACCGTGCGCCCGTGGGCGACCATCTCCTCACGCGTGGACATGTCGACCCCGTAGTGGCAGGGGTGCTGGATGGGCGGCGCGCTGATGCGCATGTGCACCTCCAGTGCGCCTGCCTCGCGCAGCATCTGGACGATCTGGCGGGTGGTGTTGCCGCGCACGATCGAGTCGTCGACCACCACGATGCGCTTGCCGCCCACGATCTCGGGCAGCGGGTTGAACTTCATGCGCAGGCCGTGCTTGCGCAGCTCCTGGCCGGGCTGGATGAAGGTGCGCGCCACGTAGCGGTTCTTGATCAGCCCGTCGTCCTGGGGCAGGCCGCTGGCGCGCGCGAAGCCCCGCGCGGCCGGGGTCCCCGAGTCGGGCACGGGGACGACCAGCTCGCCGCCGGGCGCGGGAGCCTCCCGCGCCAGGATCTCCCCCATCCGCCCACGCGCGGCCTGCAGCACGTCGCCGTTCATGCGCGAGTCGGGCCGCGCGAAGTAGATGTACTCGAAAAGGCAGAAGGCCTCGCGCGCGCCGGAGACCACCTGCCGCGTCTCGATTCCGTCCGCCGACAGCGAGATCAGCTCGCCGGGGCGCACGTCGCGCACGTGACGGGCGCCGATGATGTCGAACGCGCACGACTCGGAGGCCACGCAGTAGCGCTCGGGGGCATCGCCCGCGGCGGGCAGCACGCCGAGCACGAGCGGACGCAGGCCCGCGGGGTCGCGGAAGGCGACCACGCGGTCCTCGGTCATGAGCACGGTCGAGTAGGCGCCCTGCAGGCGCCCCAGCGCCTCGGCCACCGCGTCCTCGATGCGCTCGGCCGGGTGGGAGGCCAGCAGCGCGGCCATGATCTCCGAGTCCGACGTGGAGCGGAAGGAGACCCCGGCCTCGCGCAGCTCGCTGTGCAGCTCGACGGCGTTGATGAGGTTGCCGTTGTGGGCCAGTGCGAGCTCGACGCGGTCCGAGCGATGGACGGGCTGTGAGTTCTCCCACGCGTTGGAGCCGGTGGTGGAGTAGCGCACGTGCCCGACCGCGAGGTCGCCGGCCAGCGAGCGCAGGTCGTGCTCGGAGAACACCTGGCTGACCAGACCCAGCTCACGGCGGGTGAGCAGGTGGCCGCCCAGGTCGGCGGCGGCGATGCCCGCGGACTCCTGGCCGCGGTGCTGGAGGGCATAGAGCGCGTAGTAGGTGAGCTTCGACACCTCGTGCTGGGCATCGGGGGCAAAGACCCCGAACACCCCGCACTCGTCCCGCGGCCCGTCACGCCCGGAGAGGTCGGTCACTTCATCGAGGATAGCGGTGGGGTCGGGCGGGACCGTGGATCTCAGGGGAACAGCGGCCCCAGCGCCGCGTGGGCCTCCGCCAGCTCGCCCAGCGCCACCGACAGGTCGTCGCCGACCGCCAGCACATCGCCGCCCACCGTCCCGAGCTCCACGACCGGCGTGCGCGCGCCGAGGCGGTCGAGGGCCTCCTGCGAGCCGGACACCACGAAGCCGGTGCCCGGCGCCTCGCCGAACAGCGCGGCGGCGAGAGGTTCGGGCACCCCGTCCTGCGCGCGGGAGGCGGCACGCCCCGCGCGTCCCCGCGGCGTGAGGGCGGTGGCCAGCGCGGCCAGCGGCCGGGCCGCCAGGCGGGCGCCGGTCGCTCCGGCCAGGCAGCTCTCGGCCACCGCCACCAGCCGGCCTCCCTCGGCGATGTCGTGGGCGCTGCACAGGTCGCCCGCGCGCACCGCGTCGCGGACGGCCGCCTGGGTCGTGCGCGCGGGCCGCACGTCGACCTCGGGAAGCGCGACGGGCAGCGCGTCGCCGCGCAGCTTGGCCAGCTCGCCGGCCTCGAGCACGGGCGCGAAGGGCCCGACGAGCGCCACCACGTCGCCCTCGCGCGCGAACCCGCTGCGCCCCGCCCGCGCCGGGTCGGGCAGCTCGCCGACCATGCCCACCACCGGCGTGGGGTAGATCGGCCCCTCGGCGCCCTCGTTGTACAGCGACACGTTGCCGCCCACCACCGGCACGGCGAGCGCCCGGCAGGCATCGCCCAGGCCGCGCACGCTCTCGCTGAGCTGCCAGGCCACGTGGGGCTTTTCCGGGTTGGCGAAGTTCAGGCAGTTGGTGAGCCCGAGCGGCTGCGCTCCCACGCACGCGAGGTTGGCCGCGCACTCGAGCACCGCCTCGACCGTGCCGGTGTAGGGGTCGGCGGCCACGCGCCTTCCCGAGCCGTCGATGGCCACCGCGATCGCGCCGCCGCCGGGCATGGCCAGCACGGCGGCATCGGCCTGACCGGGGCGCCGGACGGTGCGCGACTGCACGAGCCAGTCGTACTGCTCGTACAGCGGCAGGCGCGAGGCGATGTTGGGCGAGCCAAGCAGCGCGAGCAGCGTCTCGCGCACGGAGGCCCCGGCCGCCAGCGAGCCCGCCGGCGCGCGATACAGCGGTCCCGAGGGACGCTGGGGCCTGAGCTCGTACAGCGGGCAGTCGTCCACCAGCGCGACCACCGGCATGTCGCCCACGACCCGCTCGCCGTCGAGCACGCGCAGGCGGGCCGTGTCGGTGACCGAGCCGATGGCGCTGCCGTGCACCTCCCACTTCGCGCACACCGCGAGCACCTCGTCGACGCGCGCGGGCTCGACCACGCAAAGCATGCGCTCCTGCGACTCGCTGATCATGATCTCGAAGGGGGCCATCCCCTCCTCGCGCAGGGGCACGCGCGCGACGTCCAGATCGACCCCCACGCCGCCCTTGGAGGCCATCTCCGCCGACGAGGAGGTCAGGCCCGCCGCGCCCAGGTCCTGCAGGGAGACCAGCAGGCCGCGGTCGAGCAGCTCGAGCGAGCACTCCAGCAGCTTCTTGCCGGCGAACGGGTCCCCCACCTGCACCGTGGGCCGCTTGTCCTCGTCGGCCTCCCCCAGCTCGGCGGAGGCCAGCACCGACGCGCCGCCGATTCCGTCGCGCCCGGTGGAGGCGCCGAACAGCACCACCACGTTGCCCACTCCGGCGGCCGCGCTGCGCACCATGTCCTCGCGACGGGCGAGGCCCAGGGCCATCGCGTTGACCAGGCAGTTCTGCTCGTATGATCCCTCGAAGAAGACCTCGCCGCCCACGGTGGGGACCCCGACCGAGTTGCCGTAGTGGCCGATGCCCGCCACCGCGCGGTCGAGCAGGAAGCGCGAGCGCGCGCTGGTGGGCTCGCCGAAGCGCAGCGAGTCGAGCACCGCGATGGGTCGCGCGCCGATCGCGAAGACGTCGCGCAGGATGCCCCCCACGCCGGTGGCCGCGCCCTGGAAGGGCTCCACCGCCGAGGGATGGTTGTGGGACTCGACCTTGAAGGCCACCGCCCAGCCGTCGCCCACGTCCACCGCCCCCGCGTTCTCGCCCGGCCCCATGACCACCCGCTCGCCCTCGGTGGGCAGCGTGCGCAGCAGCGCCCGGGAGTGCTTGTAGGAGCAGTGCTCGCTCCACAGCAGCGAGAAGACCGCGAGCTCGACCTCGTTGGGCTCGCGACCCAGCTTTTCGGCGATGAGGGCGTACTCGGCGCGGGTGAGGCCGAGGGCGACCGCGTCGTCGACGGTGGGAAGGGCGGCGGCGTCAGGCACGGGCCAGCCCGACGGCCGACCTGAGCAGCGCCAGCCCGTCGGTCGACCCGGTGAGCTCGTCGACGGCGTGCTCGGGGTGGGGCATGAGGCCGACCACGTTGCCGGCCTCGTTGGCCACCCCGGCGATGTCGTTGGACGAGCCGTTGGGGTTGCCGTCGTGGGCGTAGCGAAAGGCGACGCGCACGTCCCCGGGCGCGTGGTAGCGCCCGGCCTGGTGCTTGGCCGGGATGGAGAGGGCCTCTGCGGGGGCGCACGCGCGCGTGAAGGCGGTGTCGGTGTCGACCACCTCGATGTCGAGCTGGCGGCACAGGAAGCGCAGCCCGACGTTGGGCAGCAGCGCGCCGGGCAGCAGCCCCGCCTCGCACAGGACCTGGAAGCCGTTGCAGATGCCCAGCACGGGGCCGCCCTCGCGGGCGAAGGCGATCACCGACTCCATCACGGGCGAGAAGCGCGCGATGGCGCCGACGCGCAGATAGTCGCCGTAGGAGAAGCCGCCGGGAACGACGACCGCGTCGACGCCCCCCAGGTCGGGGTCGGCGTGCCACAGAATCTCGGCGTCCCCGACGCGCCGGCACGCCTCCAGCGCGTCGACCTCGTCGCAGGAACCCGGGAAGCGGACGACCCCGAACCTCATCGCGGCGCGGCCGAGAGGTCCGCGGAGGCGGTCACCTCCGCGGGGCCTCCGGCCCCGCGTCCTGAGGCTGGGGAGCGGCGTCCGGGCGCTCTATCGAATAGTCCTCGATCAGCGGGTTGGCCAGGAGCTTCTCGCACATGGCCTCGAGCTGGCTCACGTCCTCGACGTCCAGCTCGACCAGCCTGCCCACGTGCACGTTGGCCACCCCGGAGAAGCCCAGCGCGGGCAGGGCGCGCTCCACGGCGACGCCCTGGGGGTCGAGGATCCCCTCCTTCGGGCGGATGAGCACGCGCGCCCTCATGCGCCGGGCGCGCCGACGCGCTCGCGCCACGCCGACAGCGGCTCGCCGGTGATCAGCTCGTAGGCCTCGGCGTAGCGCTCGCGGGTGCCGGCGACCACGTCGTCGGGCAGTTCGGGCGCCGGCGGCGCCTTGTCCCACCCCGAGCCCGCGGCCCAGTCGCGCACGTACTGCTTGTCGAAGCTCGGCTGGCCGCGGCCGGGCTGGTAGCCCTCGGCCGGCCAGAAGCGCGAGGAGTCGGGCGTGAGGACCTCGTCGCCGACGGTGAGGGTGCCGCGCGCGTCGAGCCCGAACTCGAACTTGGTGTCGGCCAGCAGCACCCCGCGCTGAGCCGCGTGGTCGGCGGCGAAGGCGTAGAGCTCCAAGGAGGCGTCGCGCGCACGCCCCATGAGGTCGGCGTCCCCCACGGCCTCGCAGGCCTGTTCGAAGGAGATCGCCTCGTCGTGGCCCTCCTCGGCCTTGGTCGACGGCGCGAAGATCGGCCGGGGGAGCTTCTCGGACTCGCTCAGCCCGGGCGGCAGCTCGATGCCCGACACGGTCCCCGTGGCCTGGTAGTCCTTCCAGCCCGAGCCGGTGATGTAGCCGCGCACCACGCACTCCACGGGCAGCATCTCCAGCTTGCGCACCGCCAGTGCGCGGCCGCGGACCTCCTCGGGCACCCCCTCGGTGGCCGAGTCGAAGTGGTTGGGGACGATGTGCCCGGTGCGCGCGAACCAAAAGACGGACAGACCGGTGAGCACCTCGCCCTTGCCGGGGATGGGCGTCGGGTGGACGGCGTCGTAGGTCGAGACCCGGTCCGAGGCGACCATGAGGATCCTGTCGCCCAGGTCGTACATCTCGCGGACCTTGCCGCTGGCCAGCAGGGGGAGATCGGCGACGGAGGTCACGCGCCCGATGCTAGAGGAGGCCTCGGCGGCTGCCCTTCGTCTGACGCCCTGACCCTCACAGTCCCGCCGCGCCCAGGCGGCCGACGATCTCCGCGGCGTGGCGCGTGAAATGCCCCAGGTCGAAGATCGCGTCGAGGTCGAGGCCCAGGTCGGCTCGGGCCAGCAGGTTGCGCAGCGCCGTCCGCTCGTCCCAGGCGCGCTGGGCGTGCTCCTGGGCGATGCGGTAGGCCTCGTCGCGCGAGCGGCCCCGCTCGATCAGCGCCAGGAGGACCCGCTGGCTGAACAGCGCGCCATGGGTGAGCTCGAGGTTCTCGCGCATGCGCTCGGGGTGGACCACCAGGCCGCGCACGAGTCCCAGCGCCCGGTGCTGGAGGTAGTCGAGCAGGATCGTCGAGTCGGGCAGGATCACCCGCTCGGCCCCCGAGTGGGAGATGTCGCGCTCATGCCACAGGGCCACGTCCTCGACGGCGGCGCTCGCGTTGCCGCGCAGCACCCGGGCCAGCCCGCTGACGCGCTCGGAGAGGATCGGGTTGCGCTTGTGGGGCATGGCGCTCGAGCCCTTCTGCGCGCCAGGGCGGAAGGGCTCCTCGGCCTCGCGCACCTCCGTGCGCTGCAGGTGGCGAATCTCGGTGGCCAGGCGCTCGAGCCCCGCCCCGGCCAGCGCGATGGCCTGCAGCAGCTCGGCGTGGCGATCGCGGGCCACGACCTGGGTGGAGACCGGCTCACGCGTCAGCTCCAGGCGGGCGAGCACGCGCTCCTCGAAGGCCGGGTCGGTGGCCGCGTAGGTGCCCACCGCGCCGCTCACCGCGCCCGTCGCGGCCTGGGAGAAGGCGCGCTCCAGGCGCTGCGCGTTGCGCGCCGCCTCCATGGCGAAGCCCGCCAGCTTCACCCCGAAGGTGGTCGGCTCGGCGTGCACGCCGTGGGTGCGCCCCACGCACACCGTGTCCACGTGCTCGCGGGCGCGGTCGGCCAGCGCGCGCGCCAGGTCCCGGGCGGCGGGGACGATCTCCCGCCCGGCGGCCTGCAGCTGCAGCGCCAGCGCCGTGTCGAGCACGTCGGAGGAGGTCAGCCCGAAGTGGATCCAGCGCCCGGCCTGGCCCGCCGAGGCGCTGAGCACGTCGACGAAGGCGGCGACGTCGTGATCGGTGACGCGCTCGCGCTCCTCGACCCCCTCGACGGTGAAGGTCGCGGCGCGGATGGCCTGAAGCTCCGCCGCGCTCGGCCCGGCCATCTCCTCGCAGGCGGCGACCTCCACGCGCCGCCACGCCTCCATGCGCGCCCCGTCGGTCCAGATGGCCCCCAGCGCAGCGCGGGTGTAGCGGGCGATCACGCGCCGAGGATGCGGGCGGCCAGGTGCCCGGCGTTCTTGGGGTTGTCCAGCCCCACGCAGGCCACCGGCACGCCCGGGGGCATCTGCACCACGGAGAGGATCGCGTCCAGGCCGCCGGCCGCGCTCAGGCCGCTGGTCAGCGGCACGCCGATGACGGGCAGGTCGGTGTGCGCGGCGGCCACCCCGGGCAGCGCCGCGGAGAGACCGGCGCCCGCGATGATCACCCGGATGCCGCGCATGCGCGCGTTCTTGCAGTAGTCGGCGACCGTTTCGGGCTCACGGTGGGCCGACATCACCCGCGTCTCGTGGCGGATGCCCTTCTCGTCGAGCACCTCGGAGGCCTTGTCCATGATCTCCATGTCGCTCTTGGAGCCCATGATGATCGCCACCCGCGGGGCATCGCCCTCGAGCTGCTCGAGCTCCTCGAGCTCCTCCTGGGTCTCCGCGATCGCCTCGCGTTCGGTCATCCGGCCCTTTCCTCGGCGCGCAGCGCGATGTCCCGGCGCAGCTGGACGCCCTCGAAGTGGATGCGGTCGGCCGCATCGTATGCCGCGGTGCGCGCGGCCGACGGGCGGGGGCCCAGACCCGTGACGTTGAGCACGCGCCCGCCCGCGGTGACCACCTCGCCGTCGCGCTGCTCGGTGCCCGCGTGGGTCAGCTCGATCCCCGCCGGGACGTCGGCCAGCCCGCGGATGGGCTTGCCCGACGAGGACGAGACGGGATAGCCGGCGCTGGCCAGGACCAGCGTCACCGCAGTGTCCTCGCAGAAGGCGAGCGTCGCGCCGGCCAGCCCTCCGGGCCGCGTGGCGCGCAGGCACAGGTCGGCCAGGTCGCTGGTCAGCCGGGGGAGCACCGCCTGGGTCTCGGGATCGCCGAAGCGCACGTTGAACTCCAGCGTGCGCGGGCCTTGGGCGGTGAGCATGAGCCCGGCGTAGAGCACGCCGTGAAACGGCGTGCCGGCCGCGCGCAGGTGGTCGACCACGGGCTGGTGGATCTGCGCGCACAGGCGCTCGGCCTGGGCGGCGTCGACGCCGGGGACCGGCGAGTAGGAGCCCATGCCGCCCGTGTTGGGGCCGCGGTCGCCGTCGAAGATGCGCTTGTAGTCCTGGGCGGGGGCCATGGGCAGCGCGCGCTCGCCGTCGCAGAGGGCGAGCAGCGACAGCTCCTCGCCCTCGAGGTGCTCCTCGACCACCACGGTCCCGTGGCCTTCCAGCAGCGCGGGCAGGGCCGCGCCTGCGGCCTCCTCGTCCTCGGCGATCACCACCCCCTTGCCGGCGGCCAGGCCGTCGGCCTTGAGCACCACGGGGTAGCGCCCGATGGCCGCCATGCCCTCCTCGACCCCGGTCACCGTGACGTGCGCGGGGGTCGCCACCCCCGCCGCGGCCATGACCTCCTTGGCGTGCGCCTTGGAGCCCTCCAGGCGCGCGGGCCCCGCGCGCGGACCGAAGGCCGCCACGCCCGCCTCCTCCAGCACATCGACCAGACCGGCCACCAAGGGAGCCTCGGGGCCCACCACCACGAGGTCGACGGCCTCCTCCCTCGCCGCGCGCACCAGCCCGTCCACGTCCCCGGCGCCCACCGCGAGCAGGCGCGCGTCGTGGGCGATGCCCGCGTTGCCCGGCGCGCACAGCAGCTCGGGCGTGCTGGGCGAGCGCGCGAGCGCGCGCACCAGCGCGTGCTCGCGCCCGCCCGCGCCGACGACCAGGATCCTCACTACAGCTGGGCGATGAACTCGTCGATCGGGATCGCGGCGAGCGTCTCGTACTTCCCGGTGCCACGCGAGCCCAGCTCCAGCGAGACCCGCGACATCGTCGCGTCGTCGGGCGCCTCCACCACGTTGACGAAGTCAAAGCGCCCCAGCGTGGCCCACTGGGCCTTCACGGTGGCGCCGAGCTGCTCGATCTCGGCATTGACCTCGCGGATTCGCGCCGGGTTGTTGCGGATGGTCTGCACGCCCTCGGAACTCAGGGTGGACAGCATGACGTAGGTGGGCATGGCGCCTCCGGTGGTCGGGGTGGCCGGCAACTCAGCTTGGACCCCCGGTTCTACCTGAAATCACGCTCACGACCCAACGCGGGTAGGGGCTACGCTGATCGCACCATGCGGCACGGACGACCGCTGCTCCTCCTTTTCATCTGCGCGCTGCTCACGCTCGCCGTCCCCGCCGCGGCCGGCGCGGTGCCCGCCTCGCAGCGCCCGGTGGCCGACGCGCCGCTGCTGCTGCCTGCCCAGGGCGCCCGCGCCGCACGGGCCGCCGCCCCCGGCTGGCTGGTGGGCGCGGCCCCCAACCCCCAGGCCCGCGCCATCGCGCGCCGCCACGGCGCGCGGGAGGTGGCCCCCGGCATCCACGCCGTGCCCACCGCCGGGGCGCGCGCGCTGGCCGGCGCCCTGCGCGCGGAGGGACTGCTGCGCTTCTCCGAGCCCGACCGCCCCCTGCGCCGCCTCGACGCCGAGGACGACTTCACCAACTGGCGCGCCGCCGTGGTTCCCCCGGGGCTGGGCGAGCCGACCGTGCGCGCCGACAGCCCGGTGGTCGCGGTGCTCGACTCGCCCGCCGACCTGAGCCACCCCGACCTGACCGGCGTGACCCAGAGCCGGGCCGCCGCGCCCTTCGACGAGCACGGCACGGCGGTCGCCTCCATGGTCTCCGCCCGGCGCCAGGGCAGCGGCATGGCCGGCGTGTGGCCCGGGGCGCGCACGCTCGTCGTCCCCACGGGCGGGGCGGAGGGCATCTCCTGCTCCGAGATCGTCTCGAGCCTGCGCACTGCCGTGGAGGCCGATGCCGCCGTGGTCAACATGAGCTTCGGCAGCCCCCAGACGTGCTTTGCGATGGAGCTGGCCATCTACCGCGCGCGCACCGCGGGCGTGGTGCTCGTGGCCGCCGCGGGCAACGAGGGCGAGCAGGGTGCGAGCGTCTCCTTCCCGGCCGCCTATCCGCACGTGCTCTCCGTCGCCTCCACCGACGTGATGGGCAACCGCAGCGCCTTCTCGACGGCCAACGAGGCGGTCGACGTCAGCGCGCCGGGCGAGGGCGTGACCGCCGCGGTGCCCGGCGGCGGTCACGGGCTGCTGGAGGGCACGAGCTTCTCCGCCCCCATCGTGGCCGGCGTGGCCGCCTGGGTGGCCGAGCGACGCCCCGGGTTGGATGCGGGGCAGGTCGCCGACGTGCTGCGCGAGTCGGCCGACGACATCGCACCCGAGGGCTATGACCCGTTCACCGGCTTCGGGCTGGTCGACCTGCCCGGCGCGCTGGGCGCCTCCACCCCCCGCGCCGACCCGCTGGAGGTCAACGACGACATCGAGTGGGTCGACGGCCGGCGCTTTGGCAACGCCGACGACCACATCTGGCGCGGTGGGCGCCGGGGCAAGACGGTGCGCGCCCAGGTCGACCTGGCCAAGGATCCCGTCGACGTGTATCGCATCCGCGTGCCCGGGCGGGGGCGGGCCCGCGTGGCGATCAACCCGCGCGGAGATGCGGCCGATCCCGACCTCGAGGTGTTCGACCGCTCGGCGCGCACCGTGTACTCCGAGCGGGGCCTGGTCGGGCGCTCGGTCCGCGAGGCGGGTCGCAGCGAGGCGGTCCGCTTCACCAACCGCTCGCGCCGGGCCCGCACGTACTACCTCTGCGTGTTCGTGCCCACCGAGGCCGAGCAGCTCGACGCCGGCTATACGCTGAGCGTGCGCCGGCCCTGAGCCGCCGGCCCTCTCGCCTACAACCCGTAGGTCTTGGCGATGATCTCGCGCTGGATCTCGCTCGTTCCGCCGTAGATGGTGGACACCAGCGTGGTGCGCACGTGGGCCTCCATGTCGTACTCGGTGGCGTAGCCGTAGCCGCCCATCATCTGCATGCCCTCCAGCGCCACCCTCTTGGCCACCTCGGTGGCCTTGAGCTTGGCCATGGAGGCCTCGCGCGGGAGCATCCGCGAGGGGTCGGCGTCGACGGTGGCGGCCACGTCGTAGATGAGCAGGCGCGTCGCCTCGAGCTCGGTGGCCAGGTCGGCGATGCGGTGGCTGAGCGCCTGGAAGGAGCCCACGGGGCGGCCGAACTGCTCGCGCTCCTTTACGTAGCCCAACGCGTCGTCGAAGGCCCGCTGGCCGACGCCGAGCATGATCGCGCCGAGGATCAGGCGCTCGACGTTGAGGCCGGCCATGAGCTGGATCCAGCCCTGGTCGACGCGACCGAGCACCTGCTCCTCGGGCACGAAGCAGTCGGTGAAGAACAGGTCGTTGGTCTCCTCCCCGCCCATGGTGGGGATGGGGCGGATCTCCAGCCCCTCGGCGTCGGTGGGCACCTCGAGCATGGTCATGCCCTCGTGCTTGGACCCCTCGGCGCTGGTGCGGGCGACCAGCAGGATGTGGTCGGAGAAGTGGGCGTTGGAGCACCACGTCTTCTGGCCTTCGACCACGAAGCCGCCGTCCTGGCGGGTGGCCTTGCAGGTCAGCGCCCCCACGTCCGAGCCCGCGCCGGGCTCCGACATGGCGATGGCCTCCACGGCACCGTTGGCGATGCCCCCGAGCATCGCCTGCTTCTGCTCTTCGCTGCCAAAGCGCTCGTAGGCGCCGGCCACGATCAGCGTGGTGCCAAAACCGCCGATGGGCGCCATGCCCCGGGCGGTCTCCTCCAGGAACAGGCACGCGTCGACCATGCCCCCGCCGGCGCCGCCGTACTCCTCGGGCAGCGCCGCGCCCAGCCAGCCCAGTTGGGCCATCCGGCGGTAGACCTCCTGGCTGTGGGCGTGCCTGCCGTGCTCGGTCAGGCGGTCGCGCTGCTCGCGCGTGCCGACCTCCCGCGCGCAGAAGTGGCGGATGGCGGCGACGAAGTCGCGCTGCTCGTCGGTCAAGGTAACGCCCATCAGGCCGCGGCGCCGAGGACGAACGTGCAATTGCTCATGGGGTGCCTTCTCTCAATCGGGGGAGGATGTCGTGAACGAGGGCCACGAGCGTCTGGGTCAGGAGGGTGTGGGCCTGCACGCGAGATAGACGGTTGTGCTCCAGCCACTCGCGGCTGGCGGCCTCGGCCATGCCGGAGAAGGCGTGCACCGCCGCGCGCACCGGCTCGCCGGCCTTGCCGTCGGTCTGCAGGCCGATGCCCGCCACGAGGCGCTCGGCGACCACCTCGCGCGCCTGTTCGAGGATCGCCTCCACGTCGGCGTCGCGGCCGAAGCCTTCGGCGCCCAGCGCGGCCAGCCACGTCTCGCGGTTGCGCTCGACCATGGTCAGCCAGCGGTCGATGGCCACGTCGACGCGCGTCGCCAGCGGGCCCGCGGTGGTCTCCAGCGGGGTGGCCGGGGCCAGGCGCACGAGGTCTCGCACGACCTCGAGGTACAGCGCGCGCTTGGCGCCGAAGTAGTGGTGGACCAGGCCCCGGGTCACGCCCGCCTCGCGGGCGATCTGGGCAGTGGAGACCGCGGCGAAATGGCGCTCGCTGAACAGCCGGCGCGCGCAGGTCAGGATCTGCGCGCGGCGCTCGTCGTGCTCCAGGCGGTTCCAGCGAGGCGTGGGGGTGGTGGTCATCGAGCGAGGAGGGTACCGCCCTGTTGGCGTCGTGCCAACAGGCGTTTTCCTGGTACCGCCCGCGCCCATGGCGCCGGGCCGAGCGTCCCGTTCGCCGCCTACGCCGCCGCGGGCTGGCCGGCCGCGGGCTCCGCGGTGCCCGGCGCCAGCACCAGCTCGCCGTCGACGGCGTCGACGCGAACGCTGTCGCCCTCGCGCAGCTCGCCGGCCAGGGTGGCGCGGGCGAGGCGGTCGACGAGCTGCTTCTGGATGACGCGCTTGAGCGGGCGGGCGCCGTAGACCGGGTCGTAGCCCAGGTCGCCCAGGTGCGTGCGGGCCCCGTCGGTCAGCGCCACCTCGATGCCGCGCTCGCGCAGGCGGGCGACGACGTGCTCGGTCTGCAGGGCGACGATCTCGCCGATCTGGGCGCGGTCCAGCGCCTCGAACTCGACGATGTCGTCCAGGCGGTTGATGAACTCCGGACGGAAGTGCAGCTCGGCGCCCTCCCGGCCGCCCGGAAGGTTCGAGGTCATGATCAGCACGCTGTTGTTGAAGTCCACCGTGCGGCCCTGCCCGTCGGTCAGCCGGCCGTCGTCCATGACCGCCAACAGCGCGTTGAACACATCGGGATGGGCCTTTTCGATCTCGTCGAGCAGCACCACCGAGTAGGGCCGCCGGCGCACGGCCTCGGTGAGCTGGCCGCCCTCCTCGTAGCCGACGTAGCCGGGGGGCGCGCCGACCAGGCGCGACACCGCATGCTTCTCCATGTACTCCGACATGTCCAGGCGCACCATCGCGTCCTGACTGTCGAACATGAACTCGGCCAGCGCGCGGGCCAGCTCGGTCTTGCCCACGCCGGTGGGCCCCAGGAAGAGGAAGGTGCCGATGGGCCGGTCGGGATCGCTGAGCCCCGCGCGCGAGCGGCGCAGGGCGTCGGCGACCGCCTCGACGGCCTCGTTCTGGCCGACCACCCGGCGGTGCAGGCGCTCCTCCATGCGCAACAGCTTCTCGACCTCGCCCTCGACCAGGCGCGCGACGGGGATGCCCGTCCAGCGCGCGACGACCTCGGCGACGTCCTCGGCGTCGACCTCCTCCTTGAGGAAGGTCGACGCGCCGGCGTCGGAGCGCTCCTCGGCGGCGGCCAGCTCGCGCTGGAGCTCGGGGATGCGCCCATAGCGCAGCTCGGCGGCGCGCTGCAGGTCGGCGGCGCGCTCGGCGATCTCCACCTCGCGGTGGGCCTGCTCGAGCTGCTCCTTGAGGTCGCGCACCGCGGTGATGGCGTCCTTCTCGGCCTGCCAGGTGGCCTTCATGGACGCGGACTGCTCGCGCAGCTCGGCCAGCTCACGCTCCAGCGCAGCGCGGCGGTCGGCGGACGCGTCGCCCTCCTCTGTGGCCAGCGAGGCCTGCTCGATTTCGAGCTGCATGACGCGCCGCTCGACCTCGTCGATCTCGGTGGGCAGCGAGTCGATCTCGATGCGCAGCCGCGAGGCGGCCTCGTCGATGAGGTCGATGGCCTTGTCGGGCAGGTAGCGGTCGGCGATGTAGCGGTGGCTCAGCCGGGCCGCGGAGATCAGGGCGTCGTCGCGGATGCGCACGCCGTGGTGGACCTCGTAGCGCTCCTTCAGGCCGCGCAGGATGGCCACCGTGTCGCCCACCGAGGGCTCGCCCACGTGGACGGGCTGAAAGCGGCGCTCCAGCGCGGCGTCCTTCTCGATGTGCTTGCGGTACTCGTCCAGGGTGGTGGCGCCCACCGCGCGCAGCTCGCCGCGGGCGAGCATGGGCTTGAGCAGGTTGGCCGCGTCGACGGCGCCCTCGGCGGCGCCCGCTCCGACGATGGTCTGCAGCTCGTCCATGAAGAGGACGACCTGGCCGCGGGCCTCCTTGATCTCCTGCAGCACGGCCTTGAGGCGCTCTTCGAACTCGCCGCGGTACTTCGAGCCGGCGAGGATGGCGCCGATGTCCAGCGTGATCACGCGGCGGTCGCGCAGGGAGTCGGGCACGTCGCCGGAGACGATGCGCTGGGCGAGCCCCTCGGCGATCGCGGTCTTGCCCACGCCGGGCTCGCCGATGAGCACGGGATTGTTCTTGGTGCGCCGCGAGAGGACCTGGATGACGCGGCGGATCTCCTCGTCGCGGCCGATGACCGGGTCGAGCTCGCCGGCCTCCGCGCGCGCGGTCAGGTCGGTCCCGAACCGCTCCAGCGCCTGCACCTTGTCCTCGGGGGACTGGTCGGTGACGCGGTGGGGTCCGCGCACCTCGCCGATCGCCTGGGTCAAGCGCTCCTTGGTCGCGCCGGCGGCGCGCAGCAGGTCGCCGGCTTTGGAGCGCCCGTCGCCGGCCAGCGCGAGCAGCAGGTGCTCGGCCGAGACGTAGTCGTCGCGCAGGTCGCGCATCTCCTGCTCGGTCGCGCGCAGCACCCCCGACAGCTCCGAGGCGGTGGTCGGCTCAGCGGTGCCGGCCAGCGTGGGCAGACCGTCCAGCGCGGCGCCCAGCGACGCGCGCAGGCCGGCGGTGTCTGCCCCCAACTTGGCCAGGACCCCGGGAACCATCCCCTCGGGCTGGTCGAGCAGCGCCTGCAGCAGGTGCTCGGGGCGCACCTCGCTGTGGCGCCGGGCGGCGGCGAGGTCGACGGCGGCGCGCAACGCGTCGGCGGACTTGATGGTGAAGCGATCGGCGTTCATAGATATCTCAGTGGGTGGGACTGAGATCTTAGCGGCCCGGGTGGGCCGGGTGCAAGCGTGCCACGAGCTCGCGCTCCGAGCCGGCGTGCTCCATGCAGGGTTGCTCGCGCCCGCGCAGGGGTAGCGATGATCCGATGTCCACGCAGAAGCTCACCATCGCGTTCACCGCCGCCGTAGCGCTGGCGCTCGGCCTGTCCGCGGTTCTGACCGGGCAGCCCGAATTCCTCATCTCCAGTGGCCTGGTGGCGCTGGTGATCGGCGCGATCGTCGTGACCGACAAGACCCTGTCCAAGCGCGTGATGCACCGTCACGACGACGACGCCGGCGAGGCGGTCGCCGACGAGGACGAGCCGCTCCCCTCCTCGCACGTGATCACCGACGACGACACCGCGCTGGGCGACACGGCCGAGGCGCACAACGAGGTCAGTCCCCGCGATCTCCCGCCCGACCATCCCGGCCGCAAGGCCGCCGAGGTCCAGGCCGGCGGCGACCAGGGCACCACGCGCGGGGACGAGGACAAGCTCAAGGCCGGCCCGGCGCGCAGCGACAGCCTCGACGACATCCCCGGCAAGAGCGAGGAGATGGAGGGCGGCTCCCCCGATCTCGAGCAGCCCTCCCACCCCTACTACGACGAGCAGTCCGGCCGCGACGAGGCCGACAGCCGAGTGCAGGAGAGTCGCCGATGACCGAGAAGGCTGACGGCCACGACGAGGAGAGTCGCGAGCCGCTGGGCCCGGCGACCCCCGACGAGGACACGCCGCTGGGCGACACGCCCGAGGCCCACGACGAGGTCAACCCCCGTGACCTCCCGCCCGACCACCCCGGGCGCAAGGCCGCCGAAACACAGTCCGGCGGCGATCAGGGCACCACGCGCGGGGACGTCGAGCAGCGCTAGCCCCTCCGAGGAGCTGGAGCCTCAGCCGGCCAGTGAGAGCTGGTGGTGCCTGAGGAAGGCAAAGAGCCGCCGGGTCTGCATGATCGCCGAGTCCGGCGCCCCCTCGCGGGCCAGCAGGTAGACGACGGCCTCGGCAAAGCGCTCGAGGGCTGCGTGGCGCTCGAGCACCGAAGCGCCCTGTGTCTCGGCATGGACCATGAGCGTCGCGGTCGCCTCCGCCAGTTCCTCGTACCGACCGCTGGCGGCGGCCGACGCCACCACGTGCAGCCAGGTGCGGCGCGAGGCCTCCCATGAGGGATCACCGAAGAACCCGGGGATGTGCACGTAGAGCTTGCCCCAGCTCGCGGCCGCGAGCCGGTCGCCGTGCTCGTCCACCAGCCGCGCGAGCGCCGGCAGCGGCTCGGTGGGCGGGGGGTTCACCTGGACCTCCGCCGGCGGACGGGTCGAGGCCATGCCCCGAAGGTCGGCCGCAGCGAACCGACGGTGGCCGCCGGCCGTGCGGGTGGAACGCAGCTTCCCGCTGTCGGCCCACCGGCGCAACGTGGCCTGCGAGACGCCCAGTGCCCGTGCCGCATGGCCAAGGCTCAGCAGGGTCTGATCGTCGGCGGATCCGTTCCCGGGCGCGTCGGGCTCCGGGCGGGGTGAGGGGAGTGCTCGCGAACCCGCAGCGTGGACGATCTCGCCCCAGTTCACTGCTTGACGCAAGAGCGCGAGCGTGACATCGGCAGCGGCCGGGCGCCCGAACAGGAACCCCTGGGCCCGCTCGCAGCCCAGCCCACGCACGGTCGCGAGCTGGGCCTGGGTCTCGACGCACTTGGCGACCACGGGCAGCTCGAGCGATCGGCCGATGGTGATCATCGCCTCGGTCACCCTCACGTCGGCTTCGCTGTCGGCCAGGCCGTTCACGAACACGCTGCCGATCTTCAGACCGCGGACCGGGATGTCCTTCAGGGAAGCGGGCGGAGCCGATCCCGTCCCGAAGTCGTCGAGCACCGCGGTGATGCCCGCCTCGGCGAGTCGCTGCAGCGCGCGCCCCACCACGCCGGCCTCGCCCATCACGTCGCTGCCGACCAGCTCGACGGCCAGCAATGAGGGGTCGACGCGACCACGCTCCAGCTCGCGCAGGATGACCTCGACGAAGCCGGGTTCGGAGAGTTGGCGGGCGGAGATCTTGACGTGAACCGGGGGTGGGCTCGATCCCGGTAGCGAGATGGTCCAGTGCGCGAGGTCACGGCACGCGAGGGCCACGATCTCGGCCCCCAGATCGCTCGCGAGGCTTCCGGCCTGCGCGAGGGACAGGAAATGCTCGGGACCGAGCAGCCCGTAGACCGGATGCTCCCAGCGCACGCGCGCCGTCAGGCCGGTGCTCTGACCGCTCTGCACATCGATGATCGGCTGGTAGTACAGGCACAGCTGCCCTGTGTCGATCGCCCCGCGCAGCTCCTGCTCGAGCTGCATCGAACGCGCGACCTGCGCCTCTCGCGTGGCGGCAAAGACGCCGTAGGGGTCGCCGCGCTCGTGCGCGCCGCTCCTGGCGCGGTCGGCGGCGCCCAGCACGCCCGCCGCGTCGCTCCCCGGCTGTGCGAAGGCGATGCCGACGCTCACGGGCGGGCCGAGCAAGGCGGCGATGCTCTTGGCCAGCGAAACCGCGTCCCGGTTGGTGTGCGGCCCGGGCACGAGGATGGCGAACTCGTCGGCTCTCAGGGACTGCGCAGCGGCGTCCGAGCCGGCGAGGCGCTTGAGCAGGCCCTCTATCGCGGTGAGCACCTCGTCGCCGGTGGCGCGGGCGTAGCGCTCGTTGACCTGCCGGAAGCGGGCCAGGTCGAGTACGAGCACCATGCACATCGCCTCCCCTTGGGCGCGCTCGAGCGCCTCGGCCACCAAGTCGGCGAACGCACGGTTGGGTGGCGCAGTGAAGATCTCCTGCTCCTCGGGCCGGCTGATCTTCATCGACGTGACGGTGATGGCCACGGGCAGCTGGCCGCGCAGAAGAGGCTCATGGTGGGCCACCACGATAGGGCGTCAGGGCGCCATATGTGGGACCAGGTGGCGTGTGCGATCACGCTGGTCCATCGGCGCCGTGGCTCCCCACGCGTGACGGGCTGCTCAGGTTCTCGCCCGTGTTGCGCAGTTTTTTTGCCAAGACCGAGCCGGTCGTGTGGGGAGTCGGCGAGCTCGCACGACGAGCGCGAACCCCGCAGAACCTCACCGCCTTGCCGACGAACCTGACCACCCGCGAGCACGATCGGGGCGAAATCCTCGCCCTGGCGATGCACCGGACGCATGCGGACGACACGGGACAGGACCGCTCGTTGGCCGACCAGGAGACCCGATGCCCCGCCTGTTCCGATTCACACGATGCTGGTTCACCGCCTGCATCGATCACGGCGGCTCCCGTGCCGCGCTTCCGGTCGCGCAGCTCGGGTCCGAGCCGGGCAGCCGGTCATGGCGGTGAGCGCGGGGGGCGACGTCGCCCCCTCGTGGTCGCAGACACCGGGTCGTGCGTCTGGGCTGCGGGCGCTCACGCTGGTCGCCGCACCGCAGCCGGCGGAACCGGTCGTCGGCCAGCACGGCACCTCTCGCGAGGACCACGAGACGGACGAGCACCTGGCCCGCTGCGGCACGGCCGGGCTGGACGTGCTCTTTCGCCGCCATCACGGGGCCGTGTATCGCTACTGCGTCGGTGTCCTGCGTTCGCCCGAGGAGGCCGCCGACGCCGCTCAGTCGGCGTGGGTACGGGCGCTCGTGGCGCTCTCGGCGAGGGACATAGCGCTGCTCAACGTGCGCGCCTGGCTGTATGCCGTCGCCCGCAACGAGTGCCTGGACCGGCTGCGCACGGGACGGGACAGCCAGACGGTCGACGTCGGCGACCTGGAGCTCGCCGGGGGCACGCTGCCCGAGGATGCGCACGAGGCTCGTGAGGAGGTGGGTGCGTTGCTCAGCGACCTGGGCACCCTGTCCGAGCGTCAGCGATCGGCGATCGTGCTGCGCGAGTTCTGCGGCCTGGGTGCCGACGAGCTCGCCGAGGCGCTGGAGACCACGGCCCCGCGTGCGCTCGGCCTGGTGGCCGACGCGCGCCGGACGCTCCTCGAGCGCCGCTCCGGGCGCCGGCTCCCTTGTGAGCAGGTCCGCCACGAGCTCGTGCGGGCGCGACGGCGCGCGGCCAGGGTGCGCGCGCACCTGGAGGACTGCAAGCCGTGCCAGACCTTCGAGCTTCGGCGCCGTGGCCGCGCCCTGAGCTCCCTCGGGATCGCCCCGTGGGGACTGATGCGCTCCGTGGCCGAGGGGATCGGCACGATCGGGTGGAGTCCCGCGGCGGTCAAGGGCATGGTGGCCGCCGGTCTGGTCGCCGGGACCGTGGGCGTCTGCGTTCACTCCTCCCTCCCGGCCCCGTCGCACTCCCCGGCCGGGGCGCGGCCCGAGCACACCGCCAAGGCGGGCGAGGGACGGGCTCGGACGCCGGGACGTGGCGCCGAACCCGCCCGCGGTCGGGGCGCCGGCCCCTCGTCGCCCACCGCCACGGCCGCCCCGGCCCGCCCCACCGGCTCCCCGCAGCGCGCCAGGCGTCCGGCGGCCCGACCGCTCCAGCCAGCGCCTGCGGCCACGGCCGACACCATGCCGGCGCCCGCGCCGCTGGGTGGGCCGCCTGCCGCCCCCGGCTCCACGCAGGCTGACCCGGGGGACCGATCGCGATCCGCGCCGCGCCCGGTGGGGGACGAGGTCGTCGTCACGCTGGAGCGGGACAGGGTCGCCGCCACCGGCGACATACGGAACACCGTCGGACAGATCACCGACAACACGCTGCGGGCCGCCGAGAGCGCCGTCGGCAGGCTCGGCCCGCGCTCGGGCTGAGGCCTCCCGTCACCGTCATGGCGTCCGACGCCTGCCGGGGCCGCGAAGCTTGAGCTTTCCCGTGCACGAGTCCCTCTTTCGTCCACATCGCCCAGGAACCCAGCCCGGGTGCCGTCCTCCTCTCAGACCCGCCGCCCGGCGGGACGCACCCACCCATCAGGAGGAAGTTCCATGGTCGAGAAGGCAGACACGCAGCGCCCCACGGCGCCCATGAGGAACGCGGCGCTGATGCTCGCGATCGCCGGCGCCCTGGCGCTGCCGGGCGCCGCCCAGGCCGCCGGCACCGCGCAGAGCGTCTCCGCGGTGGCCGAGGCCGGGGCCCGCGCCGAGGTTCACCTGATCCGCGCCGAGCAGCTGGCCGACCAGGCGGGCTCCTCGGCGCAGGCGCGCGCCCGCGCGCTGCTGGCCCGCAGCCGCGGTGAGATCCGGACGGCGATGGCCAGGACTCGGGCGCTGGTCGCTTCGGCCGACAGCTCGAGCGAGGTCAGGGCCGCCGCGCGCGCCGGCGTGCGGATGAGCTCCACGCTGGCCGCCGACGCCCGGCTTCAGTCTGAGATCGCGATCGAGGGCAGCGGGCGGCTGGAGAGTCAGGCGGTCGCGGCCCTGGTCGGCGACGTGCGCATGCAGCAGGCCGTCCTCACGGGCATCCTGCGCATGGCCGCCGAGAACGCCGACCAGAGCGCACAGGCCGCGCTGAAGAGTGCCAGCGAAGCCGTGCAGGACCTCGCGGTCGAGGTGCAGGCGGCCGCGCGGACGGCGGCGTCCTCGCAGGTCGCCGGCGGTGCGAAGGCCTCCGCCGAGCTGGCGGTCGGAATCGGCACCGACGCGCTGCGTGCCAACGCCGAAACGGTGCAAGCGCTGGCGGCCGGCCTCCAGAGCTCGGCGCAGGGCGCCGTCCAGCTCGTGCGCACCGGCCTGGCGACCGCCGCCGCTCTGGTCGCCGACACCATCCGGGCCACCGACATCGACGCCGAGCAGGTGACCCTCCCCGGCCTCGGCCTGGTCACTCTCGGCCCGCTGGCCCAGCTCGGGCTCGAGGCGACCGCCTCGGCCTCCGTCTCCTCCGACGCCCAGAGTCCCGCGGGCGAGGGCAAGGCCTCCGGACAGGCCTCCGGCACGCTCGGCCTCCTGGGCAACGGCAGCTAGGGCGACCCGCCCACCACGCCACAACCGCCGCATCCGGGACGCGGGCGCATCACGCCCGCGTCCCCGCGGCTTTCCGAGTCCCACTTTCGTCCAGACCGCCCAGGGATGGGAACCGGGGTCCGTCCTCCTCACAGATCCGCCGCAAAGGCGGTCACCACCGACCGAGGAGGAGGACCGTGCCGCGCCCCCGTGTCATCGCCAACGCCATGGTTCCGTGCGCCGCCGGCGGGGTCGCCGGACCCCTGCGCGCGCTGGGCTGCTCGCTGGCCGTGGTCGCCTCCACGCTGGCCGCAACCCCGGCGTGGGGCTACGAGGTCGGGCGCGAGCGCGTGGCCGTCACCGTGGGCACCCAGCGAGTGGCGGTGGATACCCACGGTGACGTCATGCCCCCCAACAGCGACCGCGGCCTGCGCCAGGGCGCGCGGCACGCGGCACGCGCGGCCATGGCCGATGACACCGATTCGAGCACGGCGCGCGCGCTGGCCTCGAGGTGGTGCGGGAAGCAGCGCTCGACCGATGACACGGCCAGCGACGCGACGGCCCCCGGGCCCGCCTACAAGGTCGTCTACGCGTACCCCGCCGACCAGTCCAGCCGGCTGCAGGCCTCCGGGTACGCGTACGGCTCGCTGATCCAGCGCGACGTGCGCGCGATCGCCGACGTGCTCACCGCCGCCGCCCGCGGCGCCAGGACGCTGCGCGTCGACGTCGGCACGAGCTGCGGCCCCCAGTACATCGACATCGCGACGGTGCAGCTGCCCGCCCGCCGGGCCCACTACACCGCGCTGGACGTCAACGCTCGGATGGCCGCCGTGACCAGCGCGGTACGCGGCGCCCTCGGGCCGCTTGCCGGCGTGCGCAACCTGCTCGTCTACGCGGACGCGCTGCGCACCAGCCGCGTCAGCGGCATCGGCGACATGTACGCCGACGATCGCGCCGGAGCGGGGAACTCGGCGAACGCCGGGGGCGTGGACGCAGTGGTGTGGGGGGACGGTAGCTCGTCGTTCTCCGCGCGGGGCAACCGCCAGACCACCGCCCTGCACGAGATCACCCACAACCTGGGCGCAGTCCAGCACTCCGCTCCTCACTCGAGCGGTGCCGGTCACTGCACCGACGGCTTCGACGTCCTGTGCTATGCCGACCAGGGTGCGAAGACGGGCGGCTACACGGCGACGACCTGCGCGTGGAAGGGGTCGGGGATCAAGCCGTATGACTGCGGAGCCGATGACTACTTCCACCCGGCTCCGTTGGCCGGCTCCTACCTCGCCACGCACTGGAACGTCTTTCGCTCCGCCTTCCTGTGCGCGCCCGACGCCTGCTCGACCGCCGGCAGGAGCGCCGCGGCGCCGGCGCCCAACCAGCCGCCGACGGCACGCGTCGCCGTAGGAGGATCACCGGTGGCCGGCGCGCCGGTCATCCTCGATGGATCGCCTTCCAACGATCCCGACGGGGCCATCGCCGCCTACGCGTGGGACATCGACGGCGACGGCGTGACGGACTCCCGGGCCGCCGTCATCGACGCGACCTTCAGCCAGCCCGGCCCCCAGGGCGTGAGGTTGACCGTCACCGACGGCGGCGGGGAGAGCGCTACCACCGCGCAGACCGTCAGCGTGAGGTCCGCGCCCGAGGGCGCCGCCTCGATGGCCCAGCCCGGGCCGGGCGCCGCCGCCCACGCCGTGAGCACAGCCCTGCGCCGCGCCGGGCTGCGCCGGCTGGCCCGCCGACCGCTCATCGTGAAGTTGCCCGCCCGCGCCGGCGCGCGCGCGGCGGTGGCCCTCAGCGCCGACGAACGGGCCCTGGCCCGCGCCGGGGCACGCGTCGGGGCGCGCCCCCACGGGCGCCTCGCTCTCACCCGTCGTGCCGGCGCGCGGCTGAGGCGACAGCACGCCAGGCAGATCACCGTCCTGGTGACCGACACGGATGCCGCCGGGCGCGCACGCGCCACGAGGACGATCGTCAAGGTGCGCCGCTGACGCTCTGTGGCCCTACGGAGGTCGGGCGTTCGCCCGGTCCTCTGACCGGCTGCGCCCGCCTCGGCCCTGCGTCCGGCTGCACGGGCCCTGAGTGATGACCTTGAGCCCGGGGGCGAAAAACCGTCGGTTCGGCCAGACCTCCCAGGAACTCGCAGCCGGATCGGTCCTCGCTCTCGGGGTCCTTCGATGGGGCCCCGCCCGCAATGACCGCCCCCCGAGGAGACCTCATGCCCCGCCCACGCGCTCTTGCCGTCGCTGTCGCGAGCTGCGCCGCCGCAGCCCTCCCCGGGTCGTCCGCGTCCGCCCAGCCCGCATCGGTCCAGGCTGTCGCCCAGCTCGGGCGACATGCCGCCGGGGACGCGCGCAGCGCAGTGGCCACCGCCGGCAGCTCACCGCGCCGCGCCCAGCGACTGCTCGCTCGCTCGAGCCGTCGTCTGCGATACGCGCACACGCTGGCCGCCTTGGTGCGCGTCGACCAGGCCGCGGCTTCGGCGCAGGCCGCTGCACCGCTCGCAGAAGACTCGGCCGAAGTCGCGCGAAACGCCGCCGACCTGGCGCGCTTAAGACGGGGACGGCTCGAGGGACTCGCCGTCAAGACGCTCAGGCAGGCGGCGGACCTGCAGGACCAGACGGCGTTGGCGCTTGCCTGTTCTCGCTTCCCAGGGTCACTGACGCAACTGCGCCAGGTGCTGCACTCGGCCGTGGAGGCCCACGACCAGCTCGTGACGGCGCTCACCAGCGTCTCGGCCTCCGAGCAGGTCTCTCCCCGGCGCCGACGGGCGTTGCGGGCGGCGCTACGCCCGGCCCAGGACGCCCGGGACGCCCTGGTCGCAGCGCTCACCCAGGTCCGCATCGCCCTGTCCGCCGACGTCCACGAGCCGGCCACGGCCAACGGGGCCGCGACCAACCGCTTCGAGGCGGCCGAGACGCCGGCACCGGACGACGACACCGCCGATCCCGACATCGACGACCCCGGCCACTAGCCGGCTCGACGACCACCGCTGGTCATCCACAGACCCCGACTAAAGAAACCCGATGCTCGCCCTGCGCACCCTTCTGCTGTCTCTCGTCCTCGTCGTCCTGGCGGCGCCCGGCGCTCATGCCCGTCCTGCCCCGCAGACGGTCGTGCAGGACGATGCGTTGTTCCTGCATGGGACCGAGCAGGAGATCCGCGCCGGGCTCGAGCAGGCGCGGGAGGTCGGGATCGAGCGCGTGCGCCTGACCGCGGGCTGGTCGGTCATCGCCCCCCAGCCGGCGCGGGAGAAGGTGCCCGAGGGTGACCTCTCCGATCCCGCGAGCTATCCCCGCGATCACTGGTACAACCTGGACCGCGCGGTGCGTCTGACCGTCGCGGCCGGCCTGCGCCCGATGATCGACATCGCCTTCTGGGCGCCGCGGTGGGCGATCCGCGGCCAGGCCGGCGACACCACGCGGTTGCGAACAGAGATCGACCCCGGCGAGTACGCCCGGTTTGCCCAGGCGGTCGCCCGCCGCTACGCCGGCGGCTACGTCCCCGCGAACCCGCCGGCCTCCCCGCCCGCCGCCTCCCCATCCCGACCCGACGCGACGTTGCTGGACGGCCTGCTCGGCCGTTCCCGCTCTCAGCCACTGGCGCAGGTCCCGACCCTGCCCCCGCCCGCGCTTCCCGCCGTCGATCTGTTCACCATATGGAACGAGCCCAACCACCCGGGCTTCCTCCTGCCCCAGTGGCGGCGCGAGGGCGGCCGCTACGTCCCCTCCTCGCCCCACCTGTACCGCGCGATGGTGCGCGCGTCCTACCCGGCGATCAAGCGAGGCGCTCCGGCCAGCCGCGTGCTGATCGGCGGCACCGCATCGATGGGCTCGAGCACCCCCGGCAAGAGCGGTGTCACGCCGCTGCTGTTCCTGCGCGAGTTCGCCTGTGTCGACAAGCGGCTGCTCCCCCTTCGCACCCGGGAGTGCGCGGACTTCCAGCCCATCCCCGGTGACGGCTGGGCACATCACCCCTACTCGCTGCAAACCCTTCCCGACGCGCTCCCCAAGGACATCGACAAGCTCCCGGTCGCGGCCACGCCACGCCTGGTGAGCACCCTGCGCCGACTCACCGGCCGCGGCCGGCTGGCACCCGCCAACAAGACCGTCTACATGACCGAGTACGGCTACGAGACCAGCCCCCCTGATCCCCAAGCCCCCTTCTCCCCACAGCAGCAGGGCCGCCTGCTGGGCTGGGCGGAGTACCTCGCCACCCGCGACCCCGCGGTCGTGATGTGGCCCCAGTTCCAGCTGCGCGACCGCCCCGGCGACCCCGCCGGCCCGCGCATGCGTCCCTACGGCGACTGGCAGACCGGCCTCCTGTACGCCGACGGCACCCCCAAACCCGCCTTCCAGGAATACGGGGCTCCGGCCTTCGCCCGCTGCAGACGCAGCCACAACCCCCGCTGGATCGAGATCTGGAGCCGCATGCGCGGCCCCCAGGTTGCCGCCACCGCCCAGATCGAGATTCGCGTCCTTGCACGTGGCGCGGCTACCGCCAACGTCGGCTGGCGCCCTGTGATCACCTACCCCAGGCCACGCCGCGGTGGCGCCTCAGCGACACAGACTGTGGTCGGGACCCCGGGCGCCGCGATCACGCGCTTCATCCCGTGGCGGCCCAGGACAACGGTACGCGTGCGCTGGAGCGACGGTGAGCGCCGCCAACGCACGAGCGCCGCGCTGACCACCGGCCGCTGCCCCGCGGCGGCCCGCCCGCGCACAGCCGCTGCCCGCCGACGGTGATCGGTTTCCGGCGGTCACCTCCGTTCAAAGCTTGACGCGGCCACGAAAACCGATCACACACGTGGAGAATCGCCACGGCTTCTCACGCTTTACGGGAAAAACTCTCGAGCTCCTGCAGAGGCTCTCATGCTCCTCACAGAGGCGCCGATGGGGGCACTCACCGACGTCGGGAGAGAGAAATGGCCCCGATGTCTGACCTCGCCGTTCGTCCAGAGCCTCGAAGAAAGGTCAACACCATGGTCTACACCGCGTCATCGTCTCCCGCGCTCCGGCGCCTGCTGCTGATCGCCACCATGGCGATCGTCCTGACGGCCCTCGCCCTCACCGCCCTGCGGTGGACGGGTCCCGTCCCCCCACCGAGCACGACGACCGCCCCCGCTGCGACCGAGCCGCTGGCCGCGGTCGCCGCCTCCAAGCCGGCGGAGCGCGTGGAGGTCATCGTCCGCTTCGCGGGCGACGTGTCTCCTGCGCAGGCCCGTGACCTGGTGGCCGCGAACCGCGGGCGCGTCACCCACGACCTGCGACTCATCGGGGGCGTGGGCGCGACGATGCCCGCCGCGCAGGCCGCCCGCCTGGCGGAGGACCGGCGCGTCGAGGCGCTGACGCTCAACCAGGAGGTCGAGTCCACCTCGCGGCCCCTCGCCGGGGAGCAACCCGCGAACCGCGGCGACGCCGACGGCCTGCGCACCTCCTTCGTGCAGTCGGTGCGCGCCGACCAGGCGTGGCGCCACCCGAAGGGGGCCAGCGGCGAGGACGTCGCGGTCGCGGTGATCGACACGGGCGTCGACGGCGGCCACCCCGACTTCATCCGCGAGGACGGCACCTCGGCGGTCAAGGCGACCGCGGTGGTCAACCCCGACGCAACGGACGACGGCGACCCCGTCGGCCACGGCACGCACGTGGCGGGCCTGATCGCCGGCGACAGCGCCAACCGCGACGCGGACGACCCCCTCCGCGGCGCCTACGCGGGCACCGCACCCGACGCCGACATCGTCTCGGTGAAGGTGGGCGACGACGAGGGCCGGGCCACCGTCCTCGACGTCATCTACGGCCTGCAGTTCGCCGTCGACCACGCCGAGAAGCTCGACATCCGCGTGGTCAACCTGTCGGTGATGGCCCCGAGCCAGGGCTCCTACCGGCAGGATCCGCTGGACGCCGCGGTGGAGAGCGCCTGGCTGCAGGGCCTCGTGGTCGTCACGGCGGCCGGCAACGAGGGCGACGCGGAAGGTGCGGTGGATCACGCGCCGGCCAACGACCCGTACGCCATCTCGGTCGGCGCGGTCGACGACCAGGGCACGCACGCCATCGGCGACGATGCCTTGGCCGGGTGGTCGAGCCGCGGAACCACCCAGGACGGCTTTGCCAAGCCCGAGGTCGTCGCCCCCGGGGCGCACATCGTCGCGCCGCTGGCGCCCGGCTCGCAGTTCGAGCGGGCGTGCTCGACCTGCGTGGTCGACGGGCAGTACTTCCGCGTGGGCGGGACCTCGATGGCCGCGCCCATCGTCGCCGGCGTGGCCGCGGACCTGGTCTCCGCACACCCCGAGTGGACCCCCGACCAGATCAAGGGCGCCCTGACGAACACCGCCCGGCCGGTGGGCGACGGGCAGCGCGAGATCGCCGCCGACCTCGCGCTCCTGGCCGGCGGGCTGCGGCTGAAGGCCAACGAGGGCCTGCAGCCTAACACCCTGGTGTCGGCTGAGACGGGTGAGATCGACTACACTCGCATGACGTGGGGTCGCATGACGTGGGGCACCGAGCAGGTCCTCGAGACCCGCACCACGTGGGGCCGCACGACGTGGGGCCGCATGACGTGGGGCTGCGACTGCGCCCAGGGAACCTCCGACGAGGTCGATGACACTCGCATGACCTGGGGCTACGCCACGTGGCTGAGCGACCTGACGAAGTAGCACCGGGACCGGCCCGGCCGGTGCCCTCTGGGCGGCTGCCGCGCGGAGCGCGAGCGTTCATGCTCGCGCTCTGCGCGCTGGCGCCCGCCGGGCTCGCCGCCGCGCTGCTCGCTGTCCCGGGGCCGAGGCTGGACCCGGCCCTGCTGGCCCTCACGCTGGTCCTGTGCACCGCCGCAGGGACCTTCGAGGCGCTGTGGAAGACCGGCACCTTCTGCCAGCCGGCTCTCGCCTTCTTCGTGTGGGGCGTCCTCCTCCTCCCCGCGTGGACCGTGCCCGTGCTCGCGCTCGTGATCGTGGCGACCGGCCTCGTCCGCCGCCCGCGGTGGGACACGACCCTCTTCGAGCTGTGCGCCCTCACGCTGGCCGGTGTGGGCGCGCACGTTGCGGGCCGGCTGCTCGGCCCGCCGGGCTCCCCGGGGACCGCCGAGGTGCTGGCCACCGGCGCCGCCGCGCTGGTGGCGGTCCTGATCGGCCAGGCGCTCCTCGCCGCCGTCGCGAGGCTGAGCGGCGGCCGCTCGCCGCTGCGCGGCGCGGCCCGGGCCGGGGCGGTGCCCCGCGACGCGGCGCTGGCCTTGACGGGGGCGGTGCTGGCCCAGCTATGGCTCGTCGAGCCGGTACTGCTCGTGCTGGCCGCCGGACCCGCCGTGCTCGTCCACCAGGCCCTGCTGGTGCCCCGCCTACGCCACCGGTCGCGGACGGACAGCAAGACCGGCCTCTACGACACCGGCCACTTCCACGCGGAGGCGGTGCGCGTCCTGGCGCGCGCGCGCCGCGACGGGCAGCCGGTGGCCGTCGTGCTGTGCGACCTCGACCACCTGCGCGCGGTCAACAACCGCTTCGGCCACCCGGCGGGCGACGAGGTGATCCTCCGCACCGCCCGCCTGGTCAGGCAGGCGGCCGACCGTCGCGGCATGGCCGCCCGCCTCGGCGGGGAGGAGTTCGCCCTCCTGCTGCCGGGGCGCT
>JAUJOF010000004.1:90591-175376 GCA_030447785.1 Solirubrobacteraceae bacterium | reverse complement strand
GGCATGGCCGCCCGCCTCGGCGGGGAGGAGTTCGCCCTCCTGCTGCCGGGGCGCTCGCGCGCCCGGGCGCAGCTCATCGCTGAGCAGCTGCGCGCGAGGGTGGCCACCGAGGAGTGGGCGTGGGAGGAACAGGAGCTGCCCGTCTCGCTCAGCCTGGGGGTCGCCGCCTTCCCCGACGACGGGACCGAGATCGGCGAGCTGCTCGAGGCCACCGAGCTGGCGGTGCACGACGCCAAGCTTGCCGGGCGCAACCGCGTGCGGGCCGCGGTGCCCGTCACCGCGCGTGCCGGGCTGGAGGCGCAGCGCACGCCGGCGAGGACCGTCACCGCGCGCGCCGAGCCCGAGCAGGAGCGCACGCCCGCGGCCACCGAGGGCGAGCGCCGGGGCGCGCGCGACGGAACCCCGGCCCCGGCCGCCGGCGACGAACCTCAGCCGCCGCCCCACGGCGCGCAGGCCCTCCCCGCCGGCGTGCCCTGGCGCGTCCGGCCGTTCGCCGCCGTCCTCGCCGTCCTGGCCCTCGCCGCCGGCCTGAGCGGCTCGCCGGACGGCCTGCTCAGCGACCCCCTCGCCTTCGGGGCCCTGGTGGCGGCCGTCCTGCTGCTCGACGCGGTGGCCATCGATATCTTCCAGCGAGGTCGCATCTCGCTGGCCGCGGCGCCCATCCTCGTCATCGCCTACTCGTTCGGCCCCCTCGGCGTGCTGATCGCCGAGGGCACCGCGCTGGTGGTCGCCCTGCGCCGCGGCACGCCGCTGGTCAAGGCGGTCTTCGACTTCGGTGCGTGCGGCCTCGCGGGCACCGCCGCGGCGCTGGCCTTCTCCGCTGCGGCCCCCGCGACGATCGCGGGCCAGCTGGGAGCCGCCACCGTCGCGGCCTTGGCCTACTACGTGGTCAATGGCTCGCTGCTGTGCACCGTCAGCGCGATGGCCGAGCGCACCACCGCCCGTGCCGTCCTGCGCGAGCGCTTCAGCTGGTTGTGGGTGGACTACCTGACGTTCGGGCTGCTGGCCGGCGCCTTCCTGACCTTCCAGGAGGTCGGCGGCCCGCTGGCCTTCGTCGTGGCCGGAGCACCGCTGCTGGCCCTCTGGTTCTCCGAGCGCCAGTACGTCGACCGCTCGCGAGAGAGCGTGCAAGAGCTGCGCGAGCGCGGGGCCGCGCTGGAGCGCGCGCTGGAGGTCGAGGGAGAGCTCAGGCGCAGCATGCAGCGCACCTACCTGTCGACCATCACGTCGCTGGCGCGCACCATCGAGGCCAAGGACCCCTACACCGGCGGGCACACCGAGCGGGTCAGTCGCGTGGCCGTCCTGCTGGCCGGCGAGCTGGGGATGGGCGAGAGCGACATTGCCGCGGTCGAGGTCGGCGCGGTGATCCACGACATCGGCAAGATCGGCGTGTCCGACGCGGTGCTGCTCAAGCCCGGCGCGCTGGACGACGACGAGTTCGCCCACATGCGCAGCCACCCGGAGATATCGAGCTACATCCTCTCCGAGCTCGAGCTGCCGGCGATCGTCACGCAGATCGTGCGCAACCACCACGAGCGCTTCGCGGGGGGCGGCTACCCCGACGGCCTGTCGGGCGAGGAGATTCCCCTCGCCGCGCGCATCGTGGCCGTGGCCGACACCCTCGACGCCATGACCAGCGCCCGCGCCTACCGCCGGGCCCTGCCGCTGGAAACCGCGCTGACCGAGATTCGCGGCAACGCCGGTCGGCAGTTCTGCCCTCAGGTGGTGTCCGCGCTCGATCGCTGCCTGCGTCGCGACGCCACCCTCGAGGGAGCCTACCCTCACGAGGAGTCCCCAGCGGCCGTCGTCTAGGGCCGCCGGAGGCGGGCCCCAGGCCTCTAGCCGGGCGGCGCGGCGGCCTCGTGCAGCTCCTCGCCTTCCCTGATCGGGTAGTGGCAGGCCGCCATGCTCCCGCGGTCCTTGGGCGTCAGCACCGGCGCCTCCACGTCGCAGTGCCCGGCCACGAACTTCGGGCAGCGGGGATGGAAGGGACACCCCGGCGGCGGCTTGGCGGGGTCGGGCGGGTCGCCGCGCAGGACGATGCGCCTCCGAGCCGACGCGGCGTGCGGTTCGACCCGGGGCGCGGCCGACACGAGCGCGGCCGTGTAGGGATGGCGCGGGTGGGCATACAGCCGGGCCACGGGGGCCACCTCGACGATCCGGCCCAGGTACATCACCGCCACCCGGTCGCACACGTGGCGCACCACCGAGAGGTCGTGGGCGATGAACAGGAGGGTGAGTCCCAGCTGGCGCCGCAGCTCTCCCAGCAGGTTGAGAATCTGCGCCTGGATGGAGACGTCCAGGGCCGAGACGGGCTCATCGGCGACGAGCAGCCGTGGCCTGAGCGCGACGGCACGCGCCACGCCGATGCGCTGACGCTGGCCGCCCGAGAACTCGTGCGGGTAGCGGTTGACGTGGTCGGGGTCCAGGCCGACCTGCTCCATCAGGGCCTGCACGGCACGCCGCTCCCCCCCCGCCGGCGCGATGCTGTGGATGCGCAAGGGATCGGCGATGATCGTCCCCGCCGTCTTGCGCGGGTTCAGCGACGAGAGAGGGTCCTGGAAGATCATCTGCGCCTCCCGGTGCAGCGCCTTGCGGCGCGCCCCACGGAGGTGGCCGATGTCCTCCCCGGCGAAGCGGATGATGCCGCTGGTGGGCTCGAGCAGGCGCATGACCAGCCGCGCGGTGGTGGACTTGCCACAGCCCGTCTCACCCACCAGGCCCAGCGTCTCGCCCGCCTGCACGTCGAAGGAGACGCCATCGACGGCGTGGATCGAGCCGGTCTCGCGCGAAAGGACCCCTCGCCTGAGCGGGAAGCGCTTGACCAGGTCGCGCACCTCGACCAGGGGCTGGCTCACCCGGTGCCCTCCTCGTCGGCCAGCGTCCGCGCCTGCCGGTGATCGGCACCCCCGCGCAACGCGCGCCACATCCGCCGGCGCACCTCCACGGGCAGCAGGCAGGCGACGCGGTGGGCGGCGCCGTCGTCGGGCACCGGCTCCAGCCGCGGGTCCACGCGCCGGTGCACCTCGCGGGCGTAGGGGCAGCGGGGATGGAACGAGCAGCCGCTCGGCGGGTGGATCAGGGAAGGAGGTCGCCCGGCGATAGGCACCAGATCGCTCTGGCCTTCCGCGCTCGGATGCGGGATGGACTGCAGCAGGCCCCAGGTGTACGGATGCTCGGGCGCCGCGAGGAGCGTGGCCGCGGGCGCGCGCTCCACGATGCGCCCGGCGTACATGACGGCGATCTCGTCGGCCATCTGGGCCACCACGCCCAGATCGTGGGTGATGAGCACGACGGCCGTCGACAGCTCGCGCCGCAGGCGCTGCAGCAGCTCCAGGATCTGGGCCTGGACCGTGACGTCCAGCGCGGCGGTCGGCTCGTCCGCGATGAGCAGCTTGGGCTCGTTGACCAGTCCCATGGCGATCATCGCCCGCTGGCGCATGCCGCCCGACAGCTCGTGCGGGTAGGCAGCCATGCTTCTGCGCGGGTCGGGGACTCCCACGAGGGCCAGGATCTCGGCTGCCCGCTCCCGGGCCCGGCGGCGCGCGATCTGCTGATGGGCCCGCACCGCCCCGGCGATCTGGTCGCCCACGCGGAAGTAGGGGTGCAGCGAGGACAGGGCGTCCTGGAAGACCATGGCGATGTCGTTGCCGCGCAGCCGGCGCAGCTCGTCGTCGGAGGCGGTGAGCAGGTCGCGGCCCTCGAAGCGCACCGCGCCGGCGATGCGCGCCCGGGAGAAGCGCGTCAGTCCCATCACCGCCATGGCGGACACGGACTTGCCCGCGCCCGACTCGCCCACGATGCCCAGGCAGCGCCCGCGGTCCACCGTGTAGGAGACGCCGTCGACGGCCCTGACGATGCCCTCCTCGGTGGGCAGCTGCACCCAGAGGTCCTCCACCTCCAGCAGCGGCGCGCTCACGCGTGGCGCACCCGGGGGTCGAGGTAGGCGTAGAGGACGTCGACGATGATCGCCATCACGATGATGAAGAAGGCGCCGAACAGCACGGTGCCCTGGATGACGGGCAGGTCGCCGCGCACGATCGCGTCGTAGGCCAGCCGCCCGACGCCGGGAAGGTTGAACACCGACTCGGTGAGGATGGCCCCGCCCAGCAGCACCCCCAGGTCCAGTCCGGCCAGCGTGACGACCGGCGTGAGTGCGCCGCGCAGCCCGTGGCGGAGGACGACGCGCCGCTCGCGCAGCCCCTGGGCGCGCGCCGTGCGGATGTAGTCCTCGGACATGACGTCGAGCAGGCTGGCGCGCAGCACCCGCGAGTAGATGGCTGCCAAGCTCGCGGCCAGCACGCACCAGGGCAGGATCATGCTGCCAAGCCAGGCCGACAGGTCCTCGGTGGGCGGCACGTAGCCGCCGATGCCCGGCAGGAGTGGGATGAGCCCGATGTCCTCGGAGAACAGGTAGATGGCGACCAGCCCGAGCCAGTACACGGGCGCCGAGATCCCCACCAGGGCGACGCCCATGCTCACCCGGTCGACGAGCGTCCGCCTGCGCACGGCCGAGACGACGCCCAGGCCGATTCCGGCCGCCAGCCACAGGACCACGGCGCCGAGCGCGAGCTGAACGGTGGCCGGGAGCCGGGCCAGGATGAGGCCCAGGACGTCGGCGTTGCTCTGGAAGCTGAAGCCGAAGTCCAGGCGCAGGAAGACGTCGGTCATGTAGGAGAGGTACTGCACCGGCCACGGACGGTCGAGGCCCAGCTGCGCGCGGATGGTCGCGATCAGCTCGGGCGTCGGCTGGCGCCCGGCGCGCAGCCCGGCGGGGTCGGCCGAGGGCAGCAGGTAGAAGACCGCGAACACGACGAAGGAGACCGCGAAGAGCAGTCCCACGCCCCCAGGAGCCTGCGGATGACGTAGCGCAGCATGGGCGGAGCGACGGTCCCCGCCCGGCCTGGGCGGCAGAGCCCATCGACCCCTCCTACCTCACCGAGGTGAAGGAGAGGTCCCAGCTCGCGTTGGCGCGGTCGACGGCGGAGCGCACGTTCTCCGAGCGGATGCCGGCCTGGCGCTCCCAGAGCCAGGGCACCGCGGGCGCCTGCTCGGTGATCATGCGGTTGATCTGCGCGAAGGCTTGCGCGCGCTGGCGGGGCTCGCTGATCAGCTCCGCGCGCTCGAGCGCCTCGTTGATCGCCGTCACGTCCAGCTCGGGCCAGTTGACGTTGTTGGTCTGCTGGATCTGCTTGCCGCCGAAGGTCGGCGAGGATCGTCACCGCGTCCTGGAAGTCCTTGATCCAGCCCACGTTCGGGCACACCGCCACCTCTGCAGCGGGGGCGTTGCAAAAGCGGGTGTACATCGTGTCCTGCGTGGTCAGGCGCAGGTCGACCTCGAAGCCCAGCTTCTCGAACTGGGCACGGGCGATCTCGGCCTCCCGCTGGGCCACGCCGCCGCGCGTGCCGACCATGAGGATCGGCTCGTCACCGTCGTAGCGCCCGTCCTCGTAGCCCGCGCGGCGCATGTACTCTCCGGCCAGCGGCACGTCGCCCTGCGGGCGGGCCAGGAAGTCGAGGCCGAGGCCCCGCGCGCCGGCGGACTGCTCGAAGCCGGGGATGCCCGGGGGATGAAGTGCGTCGGTATGTCCCCGATCGTCTCCCCGCCGCGCGCCAGCCGCATGGCCTGGCGATCGAAGACCGCCACGACCGCGACGGACGTCGATGTCGTCGAAGGGCTCGACCGTCGTGTTCAAGGATACGTAGCGGATGCCGCCCGAGGGCACCAGCTCCAGCTGCTCGGGGCTCTGGCGGACCGCTTGGCGCAGCACCGCCGGCGGCGGCGCGAAGTCGCCGTTGACCATGGAGCGCCCGTTCAGGATGCGCCGGCTGGCCGCGGTGGTGTCGCTGTTGCCCTCGCGCACGTCGATGGCGTCGAGGTGGGCCGGGCGATAGTCGGTCGAGGCGATCCAGTTGGGATTGCGCACGATCCGGATGCGCCGGCCCGGTTCGTAGCCGGTGAGCTCGCCCTGGCGGTCGTTCTCGATCATGTACGGGCCCGTGAAGACCACGCGTTCGCCGTAGATCGACGGCCTCTGCTCGTCAAGCTCGCGCGCGTACTCCTCGGGCACCGGCGCGGTGAGGGGAAGCGCCATCGCGCCGACCACGGTGCCGGCTACGGGTCGCGTCAGGCGGATGTCCAGCGTGTAGCGGTCCGGCGTCGTGATCCCGGCGATGTCCCGGGCCTCGCCCTCCTGAAAGGCCTCCACGCCCTGGACGTCGCCGAAGTAGGCGGGTGCGTAGCCGTTGGGCACCGATGCGGTGAGCCCGCGCTCGATCGCGTACTTCACGTCCGCCGCGCTGACCTCGCGGTCCACCGGCGGGCTGAAGCGCACCCCGCGGCGGATCGCAACGGTGATCTGCCGGCCGTCCGGGGAGATACGGGGCATCTTCGCGGCCAGGTCAGGGGAGGCCGTCGTCCGCCCGGGGCGGTAGGAGAGCAGCGGCCGGTGCAGCGCGTACTGCAGCAGGTAGCTGAACTGGTAGTAGGAGAGGCCGGGATCGATGAAGTCGACGTCGCCGTCAGCCAGGACGGTCAGCGTGCCTCCACGCTGGGGTGGCGGGGTCGGGCCCTGGCCCTGCTCGGGCTGACCGCCCTCGTTTGAGAAGTCACACGCACCCAGGCCGAGGACGCACGAGGCGACGAGCAGGGTCATGGGGCGGCGGAGGGGCGAGCAGGACATCCTCATGCTCCCGGGCGGCTGATTCGAGGCGGTGCGCTCATCGGTCCGAGCGCGGATCCAGGGCGTCGCGCAGGCCGTCGCCGACCAGGTTGAAGGCCAGCACGGTGAGCACGAGAGCGAGCCCCGGGAAGAGCATGAACCACCACGCGGTATCGAAGACCTGGGTGGCCTCGGCGATCATCTCTCCCCACGTCGGCCGACCCTGGACGCCCACGCCCAGGAAGGACAGCGCCGCCTCGAGCAGGATGTTCGCGGGGACGAGCAGCGTCGCGTAGACCATGATCGGGCCGAGGAGGTTGGGCAGGATCTCGCGGAAGACGATGCGCGCGCCCGAGGCGCCGAGCGCCCGGGCGGCTTCGACGAACTGCGTCTCGCGCAGGCTGAGCACCTGGCCGCGCACCAGTCGCGCGAAGGAGGGCCAGGTGGCCAGCGCGATGATGAGGACGACCAGCGGTAGGCCGGGCTCGACGAGCCCGCCGGCGCAGCCGGCGCCCACCGAGCAGGCCGAGCCCAGGCCGATGCCCAGCAGCAGAACCGGGAAGGCCAGCGTGAGGTCCATCGCCCGGGAGAGGACGGCGTCCGCCCAGCCGCGGTGGTAGCCGGCGAGCAGGCCGACGGTCACGCCGACCAGAGCCGCGAGCCCCGTGGACAGGAAGGCGACCTGGAGGGACACCCCGGCGCCGTAGAGGACCCTGCTGAACACGTCACGTCCGAGAGGATCGGCGCCGAACAGGTTGTCGGGGCCGGGGCCGACCGGCAGTCCGAAGCTGTCGAGATACTCCGTGGACTGCTCCTGGGGATCTCGGGCGCCGACGAGCTGGACGATCAGCGGGGCGAGCATCGCTGCGAGGACCACCACCGCGATGAAGACCAGGCCGGCCACCGCGACGCGATCCCGGCGAAAGCGCCGCCAGAACAGCTGCCACGGCGACCGCGCGGCCACGTCGCCGGGCCCGGACTCGTGGCCCCATGCGCGTCCGTCGACCTCGAAGGCCTGGTGAGGCGGGGTGCTCGCAGGGGGGAAGGAACTCATGCCGCTCATCCGCCGCACCGAGCCAGCTGCGACAGCGGCACCTTACAGGAGGGGGGAAGGCCGCCTCCCCCGATTGGAGGACGGCTAGACGAATGGTCGAGGGCCCACCGCCTGGAGGAGGCTCCTCAGGAGGCGCCGGGCCCCTCGTCGCCGCGCGAGGAGCCGTCCGTGCGGCGGCGCTCCACGCGGATGCGCCGGCGGGCGCCAGGGGGCGTGAGGTCGGCGCCCGGCTCGCGGTAGGGAACGATCTCCGCGCGGGTGGCGTCGCGCACCCGCTCCAGGCGGGCGATCTCCTCGCGCAGCTGGGCGGCGCGGGCCTCGAGAGCGTCGACGCGCCGCTGCGCGCGGCCGAGTTGGTCCTCCAGCTCGAGCACCCGCTCCACCCCGGCGAGGTTGAGTCCCAGCTCCGCGGTCATGCGCTGGATGCGCCGCAGGCGCTCGACGTCGGCGTGGGAGTACAGGCGCGTGCCCTTGGGCGAGCGCTTGGGCTCGATGAGCCCCCGCTGCTCATACATGCGCAGCGTCTGCGGATGCATGTCGGCCAGCTCGGCGGCCACGGAGATCATGAAGACCCCGCGGTCGGCGGCGACCTCGATCCGAGTGTGGCGCACGCGGCGGGCCATCAGGTCCGTGGCTCCTCCGCGCGGGCCAGCAGGTCGGCGCGCGGATCGCCGTCCATCACGCGCTCCAGCTCGTCGACGGCCTTGCGCTGCTCGCGGCTCAGCGTGGCGGGGACGTCGATGACAAAGCGGATGTGCAGGTCGCCGCGGGCAGGCGGGCCCGTCTTGCCCAGGCGCGGTGGGCCCTCCCCGCGCAGGCGCTGCACGGTGCCGTGGCGGGTGCCCGCGGGCACGCGCACGCGCTTGCGCCCGTGCACCGTGGGAACCTCGACCTCCGCGCCGCGGATGGCCTCGGGGATGGTCAGCGGGACCTCGATCTCCACGTGCTCGCCCTTGCGCGCGAAGACCGGCGAGGGCGACACGCGGGTGACGACGTAGAGGTCGCCGGTTGCACCGCCGTTGCGTCCCGGCTCGCCCTTGCCGGCCACCCGCACGCGGCTGCCGTCCTGCACGCCGGCGGGGACGTTGACCTTGTAGTGCTTGACCGTGTGGTTCTGGCCCGCGCCCTGGCACGTCGGACAGGGATCGTCGATGACCACTCCCCGCCCGTGGCAGCGCGAGCAGGGCTGGGAGATCGAGAACAGCCCCTGGCTGTCGGCCTCGACGCCGCGCCCGTGGCAGCGCGGGCACGAGCGCGCGCTGGTGCCCGGCTTGGCCCCGCTGCCCTTGCAGGTCTGGCACGTGGTGGCCATCGGGACGTCGACAGAGACCTGAGCGCCGCTCATGGCCTGCTCGAAGCCCAGGGAGACCTCGGCTTCGACGTCGCGCCCACGCTCGGTGCGGGGCCTGGAGGCGGTGCCGGTGCCGCCCCCGCGCCGCGCACCGCCGCCGCCCCCGCCGAACAGGTCGGAGAGGATGTCGGTGACGCTGCCCATGTCGAAGCCGCCGGGTCCGCCGCCCCCGCCGGGCCGGCCCCCGACAACACCGACACCGCCGCGGTCGTACTTGCGCCGCTTGTCGGCGTCGCCCAGCACGTCGTAGGCCTGGCCGACCTCCTTGAAGCGCTCCTCCGCCGCGCTGTCGCCCGGGTTGCGGTCGGGGTGGTACTGGCGCGCGAGCTTGCGATACGCCTTCTTGATGTCCTCCTGGGATGCCTTGCGGTCCACGCCCAGGACGGCGTACAGGTCGCGGGGGCGGGTGGCCACGGCTGCTCGCTCCGGTCCTTGGTTACGCCGCGACCACGACGCGGGCGGGTCGCAGGACGGTGTCGTTGAGGCGGTAGCCCTGCTGGTAGACCTCGACGACGGTGCCCGAGGCGGCGCCCTCCGCAGGGTGCTGGGCCATGGCCTCGTGCACGGCGGGGTCGAAGGCCTCGCCCTCGGGGCTATAGCCCTCGATGCCGATGCGCCCCAGGGCGGCCGCCAGCTCGGCCTGCACGAGGCGCACGCCCTCGGCCAGGTGGTGGTCCGGGCCCGCCGCGTCGGCCGCGGCCAGCGCGCGCTCCAGGTTGTCGATGGCCGGCAACAGCTCGCGCGCCAGCCTGCCGATGCTCGTCGGCGTGGGTGCGCTGAGCGAGGGCGCGTCAACCGGCGAGGCGCGCGCCCTGGCCGCCCAGCGCCTCCAGGTCGTCCTGGACGAGCTCCTCGTCCGCGACGAGCTCGGCCTCGAGGGTCTCCTCCTCGCGACTGCGGCCCTGCGCGTCCTCGCCACCCTCGCCCGTGGCTCGCGGGTCGTCCGGAGCCCCCTCGCCCCCGGCGGACGAGTCCAGCGAGGCCGCCTCGCCGGCGGCGGGGCCCGCGGCCGCCCCGGCGCTCGCCAGGGCGGCCTCGGCCTCCTCCTCGTCGCGCGCCGCCTGGTCCGGGCCGGGCGTGTCGGCGGGGCCGCTGGTCACGACGAGCGGCCCTCGTCGACGACCTCGGCGTCGACCACGTCCTCGTCGGAGGCGCCCGCGCCGTCGGGCGAGCCGTCGCTCTGGGGCGTGCCCTCCGCGGCGGCGGCCTGCTGCTCCTGGGCGCGCTGGTACATCTGCTCGGAGACGCGGTGGAACGCGGTCTGCAGGGCCTCGGTCTTGGCGCGGATCTCCTCGGCATCCTCGGAGGTCAGCGACTCGCGCAGCTCCTGGGCCAGGCGCTCGATCTCCTCCTTGGAGGACTCGTCCACCGACTCGCCGAGGTCCTTGAGCTGGCGGTCGGCCTGGTAGGCGGCGTTCTCGCCGGTGTTGCGCGCGTCGGCCAGCTCGCGCAGCCGGCGGTCCTCGTCGGCGTGCTGCTCGGCATCGGAGACCATGCGCTTGATCTCGTCGTCGGACAGCCCGGAGCCCGAGCGGATCTCGATCTTCTGCTCCTTGCCGGTGCCCAGGTCCTTGGCCGAGACGTTGACGATGCCGTTGGCGTCGATGTCGAAGCCGACCTCGACCTGGGGCACGCCGCGCGGCGCGGGCGGGATCCCCGTCAGCTGGAACTTGCCCAGCGACTTGTTGTAGGTGGCCATCTCGCGCTCGCCCTGCAGGACGTGGATCTCCACCGACGGCTGGTTGTCCTCGGCCGTGGAGAAGATCTCCGACTTGCGGGTGGGGATGGTGGTGTTGCGCTCGATGAGCTTGGTCATCACGCCGCCCTTGGTCTCGATGCCCAGGGTGAGCGGCGTGACGTCCAGCAGCAGCACGTCCTTGACGTCGCCGGCCAACACGCCCGCCTGGATGGCGGCGCCCACGGCCACGACCTCGTCGGGGTTCACGCCGCGGTGGGGTTCCTTGCCCGTGAGCTCCTTGACCTTCTCCTGCACCGCGGGCATGCGGGTCATGCCGCCCACCAGCACCACGTGGTCGATGCTGGCCGAGCCCTTCTCCTTGGCGTCGTCCAGCGCCTGGCGCACCGGAGCGACGACGCGGTCGATGAGGTCGGCGCTCAGCTCGTTGAGCCTGGCGCGCGTGAGGCGCATGTCGAGGTGCTTGGGGCCGCTCTGGTCGGCGGTGACGAAGGGCAGGTTGATCTGGGTCTCCTGCGCGGTGGAGAGCTCGATCTTGGCCTTCTCGGCCGCCTCGTACAGGCGCTGGAGGGCCATCGGATCCTGCTGGAGGTCGATGCCCTGGTCGCGGCGGAACTCGCCCGCCAGCCAGTCGACGATCGCCTTGTCGAAGTTGTCACCGCCCAGGTGGTTGTCGCCGGCAGTGGACTTGACCTCGAAGACGCCCTCGCCGATCTCCAGGACGGAGACGTCGAAGGTTCCCCCGCCCAGGTCGAAGACCAGGATGGTCTCGTCGGCGGACTTGTCCAGGCCATAGGCAAGGGAGGCCGCCGTGGGCTCGTTGATGATGCGCTTGACGTCCAGGCCCGCGACCTTGCCGGCGTCCTGGGTCGCCTGGCGCTGGTCGTCGTTGAAGTAGGCCGGGACGGTGATCACCGCGCTGTCGACGGTGTCGCCCAGGTAGGCCTCGGCGTCGGCCTTGAGCTTGCCGAGGATCATCGCGCCGATCTCCGGCGGGCTGTACTGGTTGCCGCCGGCCTCCACGCGCGCGTCGCCGTTGGGCCCGGAGACGACCTTGTAGGGCACGATCGACTCCTCCTCGCGCACCTCGGCCTCCTTGCGGCCCATGAAGCGCTTGCGATCGACTCCTCCTCGCGCACCTCGGCCTCCTTGCGGCCCATGAAGCGCTTGATGGAGAAGACGGTGTTGCCCGGGTTCGTCACGGCCTGGCGCTTGGCCACGGTGCCCACGAGGCGCTCGCCCGACTGCGTGAAGGCGACGACGGAGGGGGTGGTGCGTCCACCCTCGGTGTTCTCGACGACCGTGGGCTCGCCGCCCTCCAGGACGGCCATGCACGAGTTCGTGGTGCCCAGGTCGATTCCGATGGTCCTGCCCATACGTGTCAGTCTCCTTCCGGCGTTCACGTCGATGAAATCTGCGTCTGAGTATGGCAGATCGTAGGCTGGCGGTCGTGGCCCGAGCGTCGTGCGCCGCCCGCTCAGGTTCTGGGTCGCGGTTGTCGATAGGGACCTGTGTCTCGCTTCGCTCCATCCCAGCGGAACGGCTCGGCGCGCGCTGTGAGCCCCATGCGGACAGTGGCCGCCGGGGCGAGCTCGGTGTTGACCGGCCGGGTGATGTCCGGCGTGGCGACGCTGGTGGCCACGCCGATCCTGTTCAACCAGCTTGGAGCGTCGCAGTTCGGGATCTGGGTCATTCTGCTTGGGGCTGCGGCCATCATCACGTATGCCGACGGCGGGCTGGGCTCGACGCTTCTGCGCGCCACGTCGCGGGCGCACACGACGGCCGAGGCGCTGCGCCAGGCCCGAGGCGCCCTCGCGCTGGGCATGCTCGTGCCGACCGCTTTGGGGACCCTGCTGGTGAGCGCGGTCCTGCTGTCGTGGTCCACGGTCGCCCCGGCTGTCGGGCTGGACGGCCTGGCCGGAGCGGTCCGCGACGCTGCGCTGCTGCTGATCGCCGGCCTCATCGTCGAGGGCTGGGGGGCGCCGGGTAGGGCGGCGCTCGAGGCCACCGGTCGGATGCCGAGGGCGGTGACCGTCACGGCGGTGACCGGAGTCCTGGCGACGTTCCTCGGTGTCCTGGCCGTGCTGAGCGGCCTCGGGATCGTCGGGCTGGCGCTGGCGACGCTCGCCGGCGCCGTGATCCGCTCGGCGACGTTCACGGCATTGGCCCGCCGTGCGACCCCGCACCTGCGGCCCCGCCTCTCCGAGCTGCGCCGGTCTGACATCCGGCCGCTCATGCGCTACGGCGGGGCGGTCCAGCTCTCGCAGGCGGGAGGAGCGGTGAACAGCGAGTCCGATCGCCTGGTCATCGCCGGCGTGGCGGGAGCGGCCGCGGCTGGAGCCCTGGAGCTGGGGCTGCGACTGGCGAACCTGTTGGCGCTCCTGCCCTTCTGCCTGCTGTACGCGCTCTTCCCCGTGCTCGCCCGCCTGGCCGGCGACGGCGACCGGTCTGCTCTGGACGCCGCCTACCAGCGCGCCTCCCGGCACGTCGCCGCAGTCTCATTGGTCCCCGGAGCGGTGCTGGTTGCCTGCGCACCGTCCGTCGTGGTGCTGTGGCTCGGTCGCCCCGTGCCCTTCGCGGCCGCGGCACTCGCCGCCCTCGTCCCAGCGGTCGCCGTGCGCTCGCTGACCGGCGTCGCCTCGGCGATGTGCCGCGCGGAAGGCATACCGGGACGCGAGACCCGCTTCTCGGTGTTCACCGCGGTGCTCAACGTCGCGCTGACCATCGTCCTGGCGCTCGCCATCGGTCCGATCGGGGTGCCGATCGCCACTTCGGCCGCCACGGTCGTCGGCGCTACGATCTTCCTCGTCGGCTTCCATCGCGCGACGGGGCGCCCGCTGGGCATGCTGCGTGATGCCCTGGGTACCTCCACTGCGGCCGCGCTTGCGGCGGGCTTGGCGGCGGTCGCGACCGGGGGGCTGCTGTCGGATGGCGGCGGCCGTGCCCACGCCGCGATCGAGGTGGCGGCGCAGGCCTCCGCCGGCGGTCTCGCTGCCCTTGTCGTGCTCGTGCTCCTGCACCGCCTTCGCACGCCCGGCCGGCCTGCTGCCCGCGCCGCCGACGAGCGCTCGTGGGCCGTCTACCTGAGCGCGATCCCTTTCGAGGGGGCGCGCAACCGCCAGCAGGAGCTGGCGGAGCAGGTCGCCCAGACCCGTCGGGTGCTGTTCGTCGAGGCACCGGGCCTGGGCACGGCCTGGCGGCTGAAGGTCGAGGAATTGGCACCCTCGCTGTGGCGCGCGCGGTCGGTGTCGCTGTTGCCGCTGGGCCGCTTCCTGCCCTGGGTCAACCATCTGAACCGCCGCTACAGCGGCTGGAGGTTGCGACGCTGGCTGGATCGTCGCCCGGGCGAGCGCATCGTGATCCTCGACGAGGACCTCGCCGCGCCGCTGGCCCCCCGACTCGGAGCCTGCGCCCGGGTCTACGATGCCGCCGACCTCGACTGGACCTTCACGCGGCGCTGGAACCGTCGGCACCTGCGCGGAGCACTGAGTGAAGCGGTCCGTGACGCTGACGCGGTGCTGGTGTCGTCCCTCGTTGTGGCGGACCATATCCCGCGCTCCCGCGGACCTGTCATCGAGCTGCTCAACGCCTGCGACGTCGCCCACTTCGCCAGGCAGGCCGAGCCGCCCGCCTGGCTGCGCGCGCTGCCCGGGCCCCGGATCGGCTACGTCGGCTCGATCGACCGCCGCGCCTTCGACGCGCAGTTCGTGGCAACGGTGGCGGCCGCTCATCCCGAGTGGACCTTCGTCCTGGCCGGTCCCGCGGAGGAAGGCGTCGCGGCCGAGTTCGACGAGCTTCCCAACGTGCATCTTCCCGGTCGCATCGACTATGCGGCGCTGCCCGGCCTGCTCGGCGGATTTGACGTCTGCCTCATCCCGTATCGGGTGGGTGAGCTGATCGACTACGTACAGCCCAAGAAGCTCTTCGAGTACCTGGCCGCCGGCAAGCCGGTCGTGGTCACCGCCATGCCGGCGCTGGCGGGTCTCGCCGTGCCCCATCGCTGCGCGGCGGCGCCGGAGTCCTTCGCGCTGGCGATCGCGGCGGCGCTGCATGAGGGCTCGGCTCCCGCCGACTGCGAACTTCGGCGCCACAGCGTGCGCCACCACACCTGGGAGTCGCGGGGACGAACGATTCGCGGCGTGCTGGACGACCTGGAGTGCGCCACATGACCGGCGCGGTGAGCCTGCGCAGCGTGCCGCTGATCGCCGTCCCGGCGGCGGGCGGAGCGCTTGTGGCGGTGGCGGCGGGGAGTGCGAGCCAGCTGCCCCTGGGCGCCCTCGCGGTCATGGCGCTCGTCGCGGCGTTCCTGGTGTGGCCATGGTCGGTGCTGCCGGCGTCGATCATCCTCGGTTCCGCCGCGACCGCGATCCTCGGCCTCACGTCGGTCGCCGAGATCATTGCCCTGCACGCCGGGATGCTCGGCGCCGGGATGCTGGCGCTGGCCATCAGGGCGCTGCTGGGATGCGCCCCCGAGCGCCGCGCGACCGCCGCGGACGTGCCGATGGCGATGCTCGCCGCACTCGTCGCGCTGGGCTGGCTCTACGGCATGGCGCGCGGCAACGGATCGCATCCCGCAACGGTCGCCGCCTACCAGGTGGGCATCATCCCGGTGTACTACGGGATCGCCACCCTCACGCTGGGCGAGGAGGCCGCGCGCGTTCGCGCCGGGACGCTGTTCGTGACCGGAGCTTGCGTGCTGGCGGCGATCGGCCTCGCCACGCCGGGCCGTCACGGCGGGCTCCTGTCGGCCCTGGCGCTCCTGCCCCTCCTGGTGGCGGCCGCTCGCCAGACCCGTCCTGGCACGCGTCTTGCGCTCATGGCAGGCGCTGGTCTGCTGACTGTCGACATCGCCCTCGGCGCGTACCGCTCCATCTGGCTTGCCGCCGGCATCGCCCTGCTCGTCGTGGCGCTGCGCGGCACCCGCTCCGAGCGCAAGACGATCTTCGTCGTGCTCGCGCTCGCGGTCGCGGTCGGCCTGGCCTCGTTCTCCCTGAGCCCTGCCGTCTCGTCGCGGCTGGCCGTCGCGGAGACCCAGCTCGGTGCCTCCTCCGGCTATCGACTGCCCGAGGCGACGGTGGGACTCGACGTGTTCGCCGCCTCCCCGCTCGTGGGAGCGGGGCTGGGGCAGTCGACACCAGGCATCTACCTGCCCGACTTCCGGGTCGACGATGTCGGCCCCGTCTACCACGCCTTCTACGTCACCGTCCTTGCGAACGGCGGTGCCGTGCTGCTCTTGGTCCTCGTCGCCGCGATGCTTCCCGCGCTGCGCCTCCTGCTCGCTCGGCGTGGCGGGCCGTCGCTTCCCTGGAGCGCGCTGCTGCTGGGCTTTCTCGCTGCGGCGGCCTTCGCCGGGCCCACCGACGGCCACTGGGAGCTGGGTCTGTTGCCCGCGCTGGCGTTGATGGCAGCAGGGCCTGGCGCCCGACGAGCGCAGCGGCGGATCACCCCTGCCCAGCGGCGACGCACGTACCGGTCCGACCGGGCGACGGCGGTGGATGCGGGTGGCTCAGGTACCGCGCCCCGCTGCGCCGGCATCGCGGCGGTGGTGGTCACCTATCAATCGCGTGATGCGATCGGCCCCTGCCTCGAGGCGCTCGCGGAGTCAGTGGACAGGATCGTCGTCGTCGACAACGCCTCCCGGGACGGAACGGCCACGTTCGTACGCGGGCGCTACCCCGCGGTCAAGGTGATCGCCAACGCCGACAACGTCGGCTTCGCGAGGGCCGTCAACCAGGGAACCGCTCGGACGAATCACGACACCGTGATGCTCGTCAACCCCGACTGCGTCCTTGCGCCGGGGACGGCGAGCGCCCTGCGCGGTCACCTGTGCAGCAATGCGGACGTGGGGATCGCCGCGCCGCGGCTGTTGGACTCCAGCGGCGACCCGGTGGGCAGCGTCCACCGCTTCGAGACGATCTTCAGCGTCGTGGCGTCGCGCTTTGGCGGCAGGCTGGTGGCCTCGCGCATGCCTGGCGCCCTGAGCCGGGGCACTCGGCGCGCCCGCGCCGGCGGCCGGGGGGAGGCGCTGACCGTCGACTGGGCCTCGGGCGCCTGCCTGGCCATCCGCGGGGAGCTCCTCGAGAGGCTTGGCGGCCTGGATGAGGGATACTTCATGTACTACGAGGACGAGGAGCTCTGCCTCCAGGCGCGCCGGGAGGGCGCCTCGGTGGCCTACCTGCCCGGCGTGAGCGCGCAGCACGTGGGCGGCGGCAGCAGCAGCGACCCCGCGGCGATCTGGCCTGTGCTGTACGCGAGCATGCTGCGCTTCTTCGCGCTACATCGTCCGACCTCCCTCCCGGCGCTCCGCGCCGTGCTCGTCCTGCGCGCCTGCATAGGAGTCACGCTCGCCGCGGTGCGAGGCCGCCGCAGGCCGGCGCTGGCCTGGTGGAGGATCGCCCGTGTCGCCCTTCGCTCGGCGCCCGCTTCGGGAGGGAAGCGGTCATGAGGGTCCTCGTCGCCGCCGTCGGCAAGCGCACCGAGCACTGGGAGGGCTTCTTCGCCGCGCTCGCCGCGTCACAGGACCTCGAGGTCGACGTCGTGGTGGCCGACGTCACCGACCTCACCGTCGGCTGGCTCGAGGCGATCGCCCGGCGCCATCCGGACCGCTTCCGCTTTCGGGTCGTACACCACCTGATGGGAGAGGATCGAACAGGTCACATGGCGTCGATCGCCTACGCGCCCGGGTCGTGGCGAACCTGGCCCGACCGACGTCCGGACGTGGTGCACCTCATCGGGGAACCGTCCTACCTGTCCACCGCGCAGGCGATCGCCGTGCGCGACCGCCGCTGGCCCGGCGTGCCGATCACCCACTACGCGGCGCAGAACGTCGTGACCGCATTCCCGTGGCCGTTCCCCTGGCTGGAGCGCCGCGCGTATCGACGCATCGATCTCGCACTGCCGATCACCTCCGCTGCACTGGACGTACTGCGCCGCAAGGGCTACCGCGGCGCAGCGCACATCGTCCCCCTCGGGGTCGACCGTCGACGCTTCGCGCCGGCGCAAGAGCCGGCGAGCGGGCCGTTCACCGTGGGCTTCGTCGGACGCCTCGAGCCCCACAAGGGCATCGCAGAGCTGCTGGGCGCATCGCGGGCGATCGGCTCCCGCCTGCTCATCGTGGGGCAGGGGTCGCTCGCCGGCGCCGTACGGGCAGAGGCCGTGGCGCGACCGGGCGAGGTCCAGCTCATCCCGTGGTCGGGCCACGACGAGCTGCCCGCCCTGTTGCGACGCATGCACGTGCTGGCCCTCCCGTCCGTCGAGATCACGCAGCGCAACGTCCTGCCCTGGGTGCGCATCCCCCTGCGCGAGCAGTTCGGCCGGGTGCTGGTGGAGGCCATGTCGTGCGGCGTGCCGTGCGTCGTGACCCCGGTCGGGGAGATGGCAGAGGTCATCGGGGACGCCGGCGAGGTCGTCGAGCCAGGGCGCCTCGCTGCGGCGCTGGCGCGCCTGCGCGACGACGGAGAACACGCCGCGAACCTGCGCAGCGCAGCGCTGGCGCGCGCCGAGCTCTTCGACTGGGACCACATCGCCGATGAGGTCCGTGATGGCTGGCGTGAACTTGTCACCCGCTCAACCCAATCTCGATCCCGTCCGATGCCGGCCCGTGCCGGCGTGTCCTGAGAGGACCACCATGCCAGACCAACCCGACATCTCGACCATGCCGCAGGTCCTACGGCGACAGCTCTGGATCATCCTGATATCCGTCCTGGTCGCCGTGCTCGCCGCTCATCTGGTGACCAACGCCCAGCAGCCGCGCTATGAGGCGACGTCCACGCTGCTTGTCACGGGCAACGTGCCATCGGGCTCGGACGAGGACTCTGCTGACCCGACCGCCGCGATACAGCTCGCCACCTTGGCCCAGAACAGCAGCACGAGCCTGGCCCAGCTGGCCCAGACGCGTGCGGTGGCCGCGACCGCGGCGCGCCAGCTCGACCTCCCGCTCTGGGCAGCGGAGGGACATATCTCCGGTGAGGCCGAGCCCGGCGTTCAGATCGTGCGCGTGCGCGCAGACAGCGACAGCCCCCAGGGCGCCGCCCGCCTGGCCAACGCGGCCGCCACCGCGCTGACCGAGACCTTCCCCGGAAGCGCGGGCGAGGGCCTCGGGGGCCTCCGCCTGGAGCTCGTCGACCCGGCGGCCCCCCCGGGCAGTGCCGTCGCCCCCAACCGCTTGCTCAATCTCCTCCTGGGAGCGGGCGCCGGGCTGCTGATCGGGCTGGGGCTTGCGACGCTGCGCGAACGCCTGGATCGACGGATCCGCTCGTCCGCCGACGTCAAGGCCTCGCTCGGTCTGCCGGTGCTGGGAGAGCTGCCGTCCATAAAGCGAAGCCTGCGCGACATGAGCTCCGTGGATCGCCACGCCATACCGGGTATCGGGGACCCCTACCGGTCGCTGGCCGCGCGCCTCGTCGTGGCCAGCGGACGCGTGGGATAACCACGCCTGCTCGTATCCCGCCCCGTGCAGGGGGGGGGCAAGAGCACAATCGCCCCCCCCCGGGCGCTGGCGCGCGCGCAGGACGGCGAGACCCACCCGCGGGGGGAGTGTGACCGGCACCGCCCCCCCCACTNACCGCGCCACCCCCCCGCCCCCCCACCCCCCGCCCCCCCCCGGCCCGCCGGGGCTGCGCCCCCCCCCCCCCAAACCCCCCCCCCGGCCCGCCAGCCGCCCGGCGCCCCCCCCCCCCACCCCGGGTCCCGGGCCCCCCCCCCGGGCCCGGCCCCCCCCCCCCGGCGGGCCCCCCCACCGCGAGGAATACCACCGCCTGCTCGTCTCCAGCCCCGTGCAGGGGGAGGGCAAGAGCACAGTCGCCGCCCACCTGGCGCTGGCGCTCGCGCAGGACGGCGAGACCACCGCGCTGGTGGAGTGTGACCTGCACCGCCCGACCCAGCACCGTGAGTTCCCATCGTCCGAGCGGCTGGCGCTCGCACAGCAACTGGCGGGCGTGAACGGCTCGCTGCCCTCCAGCGCCGAGGTGCGGCCGTTGCTGAAGGTGCTCGCGGCGACCGGCGAGGAGCCCGCCGAAGGCATGAGCATCCGCAGCCCCGAGTTCGAGCGTGCGCTCGATGCCGCGGGCGGCGAGCACCAGAGGCTCCTGCTCGACGCGCCCCCGATCCTCGGCCTTTCCGACGCCTCCGTCCTCGCCCGTCGAGCTGACGCCGTGGTCCTCGTCCTTCGCGCCGGCCGGACTCGGGAGGCCGACGCGATGAACGCGTTGGCCGTGCTGGGCCGACTGGGCATGCCGGTGCTGGGCGTGGTACTCAACGGCGTGCGGCCCGGTCGGCGTGGCGGCTACTACGGGGCCCGGTGACCTCGATCGTGTCATCGCCGAGTCACCGATCCCCGGTCGGTCCCCCGCCGGTCGCCTGCGACGCCTGCAAGAACGAGCAGGGTCAGCGGATGATCGAGGCTCGGGAGATGATGCTCGGGCTGCGCGATCGCTTTCGTTACCAGGAGTGTGCCTCGTGCGGCCATCTGCAGCTGCTCGACGCGCCGGACGACCTGAGCCGCTACTACCCGGCCGACTACTACTCGCTGCGCCCGGGGGCAGTCGCGCCACACCGCGCCGCGGGCCCACTGCGGCGCCGGCTTTCCGAGCTCCTGCTGCGGCTCCCTCCCCGCGTCTGCGACCGGCTCGCCGCCTGGCGGCGCATCGATCCCATCTACAGCGCGCTCGCCGGACTGGGGCTATCGACCCGCGCGCGCATATGCGACGTGGGCTGCGGCGAGGGTGAGCTGCTGGTGCGTCTGTGGAAGCGGGGGTTCCGCGATGTCGTCGGGGTCGATCCGTATGTCGAGCGCGACGTCGAGGTCGCGCCGTCGGTCTGGGTGCGCAAGCTCGCTGCGCAGCAGCTTGACGGCGAGTTCGATGCCATCCTCCTCAACCACTCCCTCGAGCACATGGGGTCTCCGCGGGCAGTACTCCACGCTCTGCGCGCGCTGCTGGCGCCGGAGGGTGCGATCGTCGTCCGCGTCCCGGTGGCGGGGGGGTTGGCCTGGCGCCGGTATGGCGGCGACTGGGTGGCGCTCGACCCGCCACGGCACATGTTCGTACCGACCGAACGGTCGCTGCGACTGCTGGCCCAGAGCGCGGGGCTGCGCGTCGAGCGCGTATTCTACGACTCCCACGCACTGCAGTTCTGGGGCAGCGAGCAGTACCGCCGCGACATCGCTCTGCACGACAAGCGCTCGTGGGCGCAGTCTCCGGCGGCCGCTCACTTCTCCCAACGTGACGTCGCCCGGTGGCACGTCGCGTCCCAACGCCTGAACGCTGCGGGGGACGGCGACAGTGCGGGCTTCGTGCTGCGACGCGTCGAGGTCGCGCCAGCCGAGCCCGCCACGGGGAGAACGGGATGACGAACGTCGTGTACTCCAAGGGCAGCGCGTATGCCGACGCCCGGTTGGACGAGCTGCACCATCCGGTGACGGGCCTTCCCGGGGCCGCGCTGCTGCTCGATCGACTCGGGCAGGCGCTGGCGCGCGAGCCGCGGCCAGGTTGCGGCCTCGCGCTGCTCGTCGTCGAGCTCGACGCCTTTGACATCCGGGACTCGGGAGGATCGGTCGAGGCCGACGAGACGGTGCGGGTGGCGGCGGCCTGCCTGCTCAAGCCGCTGGGTCGCGCGGACACGCTCGCACACCTCGAGGGCTGTCGGTTCGCCGTCCTGTGCGAAGGAGTCCGGCGGGAGCGCGCCGCCCAGGAGGTCGCAGAGAGCCTCGGCCTCGCGCTCCTGCGCCCGCTGCCGGTCGCAGGCCGCCATCGACGCGTGAGCGCGAGCATCGGCATCGCCATCGCCGAGCACCCCGATCACGACCCGCGCGGACTTCTGGCCACCGCCGAGCGATGCCTCGACGAGGCCCGGCGCGAAGGGGGCGGGACGGTGGTCGCCGAGCGCGTCAGCGAGCTGCGTCGGGCGGAGCGGCTGACGCTCGAGGACGCGCTGCGCCACGCTCTGCACGAGCGTCAGCTGCGCCTTCTCTACCAGCCCATCGTTTCGCTTCCGGACGCCAAGGTCACCGCCGTGGAAGCCCTACTGAGGTGGCAGCATCCGACGAGGGGGCTGGTCTCTCCCGCGGAGTTCCTGCCCGTTGCCGAGGAGAGCGGCATCATCGTTGCGATCGGCGCGTGGGTGTTTCGGGAGGCGTGCCGCGAGGCGACCCGTTGGCCCGTGGCCGAAGGCCGGCCCCTGCCTGTCCAGGTCAACCTCGCCGCCGCGCAGGTCGTGGCGCCTGACTTTGCGCAGCTGGTCGACGAGACACTTGCCCAGACGGGGCTACCCGCCGATCGCGTGGGCCTGGAGGTGACCGAGAGCCTGTTGCTGCAGCCCTCCCGCCCGATCGTCCTCAGGCAGCTGAGGAACCGAGGGCTGCGCGTCCTGCTGGACGACTTCGGAACGGGTATCTGGAGCCGCGATGCGCTCGGCCATCTTCCCATCGATGCCGTGAAGTTCGATCGCGCGCTGGTCTCCAGGCTGGGTGACTCCTGCGAAGCCAGGGAGGCCTTCGCCGCGGCGACGGCGACGGCCGGTGCACTCGGCCTGCGATGCGTTGCCGAGGGGGTGGAGAACGCCCAGCAGGCTGATGACGTTCGTGAGCTCGGATGCGGATTCGCGCAGGGGTACCATTTCGCGCGTCCCATGACGGCCGCAGCGCTCCGGGGCCACCTCGCAGGAGAGCAGCCGTCGCGCTCCCCCGGCCGACCGTCGCGTGTGCTGGGCCGGCTCGCCGGCCGGCCAAGAAGGCAGCGCTAGGTGGCCGTGCTCCAAGAAACGCCCCGCTTGGTTCGGGGTGTCGCTCCGGGTGCGCCGGCAGACTCCCGCGCGCCCGAGCCCGAGCGCACGTTGAGCACGACCTGGCCGGCGGGTCCCGTCCTGCGCCGTCTGGGGGGGCTGGCCCTCGCCGCTGCTCTGGCGGTGCCGCTCGTCGTGGAGCAGCCGTCCCCGCCGGGCATCCCCTTGCTGATACTCGTCCTCGGGGTCGCGACCCTGGCCGCGCGGCTGATCTTCGAGGCGCTCGGGGCCCTGCGGGCCGGGGCCCTGCGTCCTGTGGCGGCGCTGCTCGCGGCGATACCGGCGGCCGCGCTCGTCCAGGCCGCGGGCCGGTTGGTCGGCGACGGTGTCCCGCCCGGGGCGGCGCTCGCGGGCGCAGTGACACCGGCGGCCGTGCTCATCCTCGGCTCGGCGCTGCGCCGCCGCGAGCTACGACGGCAGGCCGCGCGTCGCCGGGTCTTCTTCGTCGGTGCCGTGGACCAGGTCGACGCGTTCGCCCGCGAGGTCGGCCACTCCCGTCACCTCAGCCTCGTCGGCTCCGAGTGGCTTGATGGCCATCGCCGCCGTCCGCTTGACCGCGAGACTCTCCTGTCTCGTGTGGCCGAAGTCGACGCCAACACGATCGTTCTCTCCGAGCGGGCCCTCGCCGATCCCGCACTCGCCGACGCAGCGGCCACCAAGCTCAACGTGAGGGGGTTGCGCGTGCGCAGCCTCGCCACCTTCTACGAGGAGGAGTTCGGCAAGGTCGCGACGAGCGAGCTGTCGAGCTCGTGGTTCCTCTTCGACATCGCCGAGATCCACGGTCTGGCCTATCGCGCCACCAAGCGCCTGCTGGAAACGCTGGCCGCCGTGGGGCTGCTAGTGCTGGCCGCGCCGCTGTTGCCGGCGATCGCCGCCGCCATCAAGTGGTCGAGCCCGGGGCCCGTCCTCTTTCGCGGTCCGCGCGTCGCCATGGATGGCCGAGTGGTCACCCTGGTGAAGTTCCGCACCATGGAGGAGGACCCGGAGCGCGAGGCAGGATGGGCCGACGCCTCGTACCTGCGGGTGTTCCCGGTAGGGAGGCTCCTGCGGAAGTTCCGCTTCGACGAGATCCCGCAGCTGTGGAACGTCGTGCGCGGCCAGCTGAGCATCGTGGGACCCCGACCCGAGCAGCCCGCGATCGTGGAATCGCTCGAGCGCGCGATCCCCTTCTACGCAAAGCGCCACAGCGTACGCCCCGGGCTGACGGGGTGGGCGCAGATCAACTTCGGCTACGGCGGCTCGGAGACGGGCTCCCTCACCAAGCTCCAATACGACCTGTTTTACATCAAGCATCAGAGCCTGCGACTCGACTGGCAGATCCTGCTGGCCACGGTGCGCACGGTCATCGCCGGCACCGGGCGCTGAGGGTGAGCGTGAACGGAAGTGTCGCGGAAAAGGGAAATCCCGACTACGGCGACGACGCGACCCCTGCCCGGCTGGGAACCACTACGACTTCGACTTCGACTTCGGGGACGTTCTCGATCACGCCGATTCCCGAGAGCCGCCGGTTCGAGCCAGCCCTCGGCTGCTCGTACCGTGTGGAGCATGCCGCCGGCGCCGGCCGATCCGGGCAACGCGCTCGCCGTGTGGCGCTGGTCATGAACGAGTCGGTCAAGGAGGACTTCACCGAGCTCAAGGAGGTGACTGCGGGCGCCGAAGCGGTCGTCGTGGGAGACATGGCGCATGAACCGCGGACTCTCGAGGCTGGTGGGCGATGGCGGATGGTCCTCCATCCGGGAGGTCATCGCCACAGCGGCCCGCCCAAGGGCCCCGGCCCTCAAACTCGGCGCGACGGGCACATCCGCCGCAGCGCGCACTCCTCGCAGCGCGGCCGGCGGGCCTGGCAGGTCCGCCGGCCGTGGCGCAGGAGGTTGACGTGCAGCTGGAGCTCGGCGCCGGGGGGCGTGATGGCGAGCATCGCGTCGTGCAGCTCCTCGAAGGGAGCCCCGGGACGCAGCAGGCCCAGGCGGGTGGCCACGCGGCTGACGTGGGTGTCGACGGGGACATCGCGCGCGCCGAAGGCGAAGAGCAGCACGCAGGCGGCGGTCTTGCGCCCGACGCCCGGCAGGGCGCAGAGCTCAGCCTTGGCCTCGGCGACCGGCGCGTCGGCCAGGTGGTCAAGGTCGAGGGGGTCACCGATCGCCTCGAGAATCGCCTGGATGCGCCGTGACTTCACCTTGGAGATCCCGCCCGGGCGGATCGCCTCCTCGACCTCCTCCGGCGCCCCGTCGCGCACCTCGTCCCATGTCGGGAAGCGATCGCGCAGGCGCAGGAAGGCGATGTCGCGGTTGCGGTCGTTGGTCGACTGGCTGAGCACGGTGAGCATCAACTCGGCCAGCGCGTCGCCGTGGGGCGGCGCGGCGGGGACGCCGTAGACCTCGGCCAGCCGCGCGCGGATGCGCCCCACCCGCGCCCGGGCGGGCGCGCGCCACGCGCTGCGCGCGCTGCCCGCGGCGACAGCGGCCTCGCTCACCGGGGCGCTCGCTTCGCGGGTATCGCACCGAGAGCGCTCACTCCAGGGCGCCCCAGCGCCCGACGGCCTCGGCGGCGGAGGCCACCGCGTCGGCCAGGCCCGCGGCCAGGGCCGGCGGGTAGAAGTCCGTGGCGCCCAGGCGCGCGAGGAGCAGGCCGACGAAGGCGTCGCCCGCGCCGGTGGTGTTGACCACGGGAGCGCGCACGCCGGGCACGTCGCGGCGCATCCCGCGGGCGCGCAGGATCGCGCCCTGCCCGCCGAGGGTGACGATCACGTGGCGCGCGCCGGCGGCCAGCAGGCCGGCGGCGGCCGCCTCGGGCTCGTCCTCGCCGGTGATCAGCGCCGCCTCGTGACCATTGCACTTGACCAGGAAGGCGCCGTCCAGGCAGCCCCGCACCTCCCCGGCGGCGGCCGCCGGAGACGTCCAGCGAGCCAGGCGCAGGTTGGGGTCGAAGACGACGGGGCGCCCGAGCTCGAGCGCGCGCTCGCGCGCGGCCAGGGTGAGCGCGCGCTCGCGCTCACCCACCAGCGTGTTGGAGGCAAAGAAGAAGGCGTCGTTGGCCTCGACGGCGTCCAGCAGCCGCGGGCCCACCGCCTCGACCGTCGCCTCGATGCCGTCACCGTAGATGCTGAACGACGGTTCGCCGTCGTCGTCGACGGTGACGAAGGCCACCGGCGTGCGCAGCCCGCCGACCAGGCGGAACCACCCCAGGTCCACGCCCTCGGCCTCCAGGCGCTCGCGCAGCCACTCGCCCCACACGTCGTCGCCCGCGCCGCCGGCCAGCGCGGCGGCGCCGCCGGCGCGCGCGCAGGCCACCGCGACGTTGGCGGTGGCGCCGCCGAAGTGCGCCGTGAAGCGGTCCGCCTCGGCCACCGAGGCCACCGGCCGCTCGCACACGAGGTCGACGATGGCCTCGCCGAGGCAGAGGGTGCGCATGGGCGGGGGACGCTACCCGAGCACGAGCTTGTGGAGGATGGCGGCGACCTGGGCGGGCTGGCGATGGACCTGGGCGTATGTGAAGCGCACGGTCCGCCAACCTTCCGTGAGCAGGTGGGCGTCGCGGGCGCGATCGTCCTGGAAGGCGGTGTGGGTGCCGTGCGTCTCCTCGCCGTCGGTCTCGGCGATGAGGCGGTAGGCGCGCCAGAGGAAGTCGACCTCGTAGGGGCCGAGGTGGGTGTTGACCTCTGGTGCGGGCAGGCCGTGCTCGGCGCACAGCCGGCGGAAGGCCCGTTCGAGCGTGGAGCGGCTGACTGGTGGGGGCCGATAGCGGTCGAGCGCCCGGGCGAGCTTCGCGGCGCCGTAACGGCGCGGGTGGCGGGCGATGACGTCGTCGAGGGCGGTCAGGTCGAAGAGGCGCTTGTGGTCGGCGCGCTCGAGGGCGCGGGTGAGGTGGTCGGACGGGACGACCTCCGCGAGGTCGAGGAGGGTGCGCGGCCAGGTGGTGACCGGGAGGGCGTCGAGGCGGGTGACATCCTGCGCGTCGAGCGCGCCGGCGCGATGAATCGTGATCCCCGGGCAGGCCCGGCGACCCGAGCGCGGCACCGTGACCTCGATGAGGGGCGTGTCGCACGGCCGCAGGCCCCACAGGTCGGCGGCGGTGCGGTGGCTCAGGACGGCCCGCTCTCCGCAAGCGAGCGTGGCGGCCATGCGGTCTCCAGCAGCAGTGAGGGAGAGGGGGCCGACCGCGTACACGCCGCGGTGGATCGGACGGAGACGACCGCACCGCAGGAGCCGGTCGATCTGGTCGTCGCTCAGGCCGACGGTCCGCACTTGTGCCCGGCTGACCGTGCCGTGTTGCCGCCTCGCCAGCTCCGCGAAGGCACGGTCCGGGCTCTGGTCGCGTTCGCCGCGCATATCGCGGTATAGGCGACCAGCGCCAGGGGTTCGCCCCCCACATCCAAGCGAGTGGGGGCGCCGATCTCGACCGCGGTCGCCCGCAACCGGCGGCGCCACCCCCGCCTCCCTCTTCCTCGCTGCCTGCGTTAGCGTCACCGCCCGCCATGACGGAGCTCGCAGAACGCACGGAGTACTCCCCCGACGGGCAGCCCGTCTTCTGGCGCGAGGCCGAGCCACGGATCCCCGGCGCTCCCGTCCTCTATGTCCACGGCGTCCCCACCAGCTCAGATGACTGGATCGAGTTCCTCGCGCTCACCGGCGGCTACGCGCCCGACCTGCGCGGCTTCGGGCGCACGACCAAGCGCGCCGACGGCGACTTCACGATGCATGGCCAGGCCGCCTTCGTCGAGGCGTTCCTCGACGCCCGCCGACTCGACCGGGTCAAGCTCGTGGTCCACGACTGGGGCGCCGCGGCCCTGCTGTGGGCGATGCGCCAGCCCGAGCGCGTCGAGCGCCTGGTCGTCATCAACGCGGTGCCTCTCCTGCCCGGCTACCGCTGGCATCGCATCGGGCGCTTGTGGCGCACGAAGGTCGTCGGCGAGATCGCCATGGGCGCAATGGTCAAGCCGGTGATGCGTCTGGTCTCGCGCCAGGCCAGCGCGACGCCGGGGCCCTGCCCAAGCGCTTCATCGAGCAGACCGCCGCGCACTTCGACCAGGGCACCCAGCGCGCCATCCTCGGGCTCTATCGCGCGGCGCCCACGGAGCAGCTCGCCCGCGCCGGCGAGGGGCTGAGGGCCATCACCGCGCCGGCCCTCGTCCTCTGGGGACGCCAGGATCCCTACGTCCCCGAGCGCTTCGCCCACGGCTACGCGGCCGCGCTGGGCGACGCGAGGCTGGAGCTCCTCGACGGCGCCGGGCACTGGCCGTGGCTCGACCGCCCCGAGGCGGTCGATCGCGTCGCCGCCTTCCTGCGCGACGGCGCCTAGGCTCACCGGGCGCGTACGCTGCCCGCACCGCGATGCCCGTCCCCACCGAACGCCCTCCGCGCGCCGCGCGGCCGCTGATCCGCCCCGAGAGGCGCGCGGCCTACCGCAACCGGCTGATCGAGTCGCGGCTGACCCCCAACGCGATCTCGCTGACCGGCGCGGCCCTCAACCTGCTGGCCGCGGTGCTGGTCACCCAGGACCTGTGGGTGCTCGCCGGGCTGAGCTTCGTCGTGGGCTCGGTGATGGACACGCTCGACGGGCGCTACTCGCGCATGTCGGGCAAGGGTACGCCCTTCGGCGCCTTCCTGGACTCCACGCTGGACCGCCTCGAGGAGGGCGTGGTGCTCGCCGCGGTGGCCTCGCATTTCGCCGAGGAAGGGCGCAGCCTGGCCGTCGTCGCGGTGGTGCTGGCGGTGCTGGCCTCGCTCATGGTCTCCTACACCCGCGCGCGCGCCGAGGCGCTGGGCGTGGAGTGCAAGGTCGGCGTGGCCACGCGGCCGGTGCGCGTGGTGATCATCGCCACCGGCCTCCTGTTCGAGGGCCTGGGCCTGCTGGACATCTCGATGTACGTGCTCGCCGCGTTGAGCCTCTTCACAGTAGGCCAGCGCATCGTCCACGTGCGCAAGGCACTCAACGCGCCCCCGCCGCGCCCTCCGCCGCGGCGTAACGCGAGCGCGCCCATGGGGTACACCCCCTCTCTGACGCTGCCATCGACCAGAGGACTTCGAACCGACGTGACTCCGACCAACGGCAACGGCGCCGGCCCCCAGCGCGATGGCCAGGTGCGCGTGGCGATCCTGGGGGTGGGCAACTGCGCCTCGGCCTTCGTGCAGGGCGTGCACTTCTACCGCGACGCCGATCCGGCCCAGGCCGTGCCCGGCCTCATGCACGTCGACCTCGGCGGCTACCACGTGCGCGACATCGAGTTCACCGCCGCCTTCGACATCGACGCCGACAAGGTCGGCAAGGACCTGGGAGAGGCCATCTGGGCCGGGCAGAACAACACGCTGAAGTTCGCCGACGTGCCCGCGAAGGTGGGCGTCGAGGTCCACCGCGGGATGACCCACGACGGCTTGGGCAAGTACCTCTCCCAGAAGATCGACAAAGCGCCGGGCCAGACCGCCGACATCGCCCAGATCCTCCAGGACACCCAGACCGACGTGGTCGTCTCCTACCTGCCGGTGGGCTCCGAGCAGGCCACGAAGTGGTACGTCGAGCAGGTGCTCGAGGCCGGCTGTGGCTTCGTCAACTGCATCCCCGTCTTCATCGCGCGCGAGGACTACTGGAACAAGCGCTTCGAGAAGGCCGGCGTGCCGATCGTCGGCGACGACATCAAGTCGCAGGTCGGGGCCACCATCGTGCACCGCACACTGGCCCGCCTGTTCGGCGACCGCGGCGTGAAGATGCTGCGCACCTCGCAGCTCAACGTCGGGGGCAACATGGACTTCTACAACATGCTCGAGCGCGAGCGCCTGGAGTCCAAGAAGATCTCCAAGACCAACGCGGTCACCTCGATCCTCGATCACGAGCTGCCGGCCGACGACGTCTACATCGGCCCGTCGGACTACGTGCCGTGGCTGACCGACCGCAAGTGGGCCCACATCCGCGTCGAGGGCCAGGCCTTCGGCGACGTGCCCCTCAACCTGGAGATGAAGCTGGAGGTGTGGGACTCGCCCAACTCCGCGGGCATCGTCATCGACGCCGTGCGCTGCTGCAAGCTCGCGCTCGACCACGGCGTGGGCGGCCAGCTGGACGGGCCCAGCTCCTATCTCATGAAGTCGCCGATGCACCAGCGCCCCGACCACCTGGCCCGCGAGGCCACGGAGCGCTTCATCGCCGAGCACGCCCCCGACGCCCAGACCGCCCAGGCCGCCCAGCGCGCCGCCGAGCAGGCGGCCAAGAGCCCGAGCGCCGTCGAGCACTAGGCGGCCCGCGGTTGGCAGAGCGGCCAGATGGCCGCGAAGCCGGGTCCCCCACGAGGCCACGCCGGAGGCGCGCCCCCGGGTCGCAACCGCGACCCATGCTCCCAGCAGACGCGCGGAGATGGGCCACCGGGGCGACCTATGCTCCCTGGCGTGCCCTTCGCCGTCGCGCAGGTGACGCCCTACCCCTGGGACGAGGAGGGTCGCGAGATCAACACCTGGGTCGCGCGGGTCGCCGACGAGCTGGCCGCGCGGGGCCATCGCGTGGTGATCCTCGCGCCGTCGCGATCGGGCGATGCGGTGCGTGCCACCCGCGCCGCACTGCAGGGTGCGCGCGACGACGGCGGCGCCCCCGCGCTGCTGCCCGAACCGGGGGCGCCGCCCCGCGTGCTGGCCGTCGGTGAGGCGCTGCCCCCGCTGCCCGGCGCCCAGCGCCTGCCCTCGCTGCCCATCGACGTCGCCCGCACCGTGGAGCAGGCGCTGACCAGCCTGCCCCTGGACCTCTGCCACGTGCACGAGCCCTTCGCGCCCAGCGTGGCCTCCGTCGCCCTGCGCCACTCCCGAGCGCTCAACATCGGCACCTTCCACCTGCCCACCGAGCGCGCCCTCTCCACGCAGGTGGCGCGCAAGGTCGTGCGCCTGGTGTTCGGGCGCCTGGATGCGCGCACCACCACCTACGCGGCCACGCGTGATCTGATGGCCCGCTTCTTCCCCGCCGACTACGAGGTGCTGCCGCCCGGGGCCGACCCCGCCCCTGCGCGCGCGCCGCGGGCCGAGGGGGAGCCGGTGCGCCTGGCCTTCTGCGACGACGAGGAGGAGCGCCCGGCCCTGCGTGCTTTCCTGCGCGCGCTGCGCCGGCTGCAGGCCACGGGCGACTGGCACGCCGTGGTGCGCAGCGGCCGCGGGCCGTCCAGCTCCACGCCGCTGCCCGCCGGGCTTGGCGAGCGGTTGCGCTGGGTCGCCCCCGCAGAGGCCGGCGAGGCCGAGGTGCTGGCCGGGGCCGACGTGGCCTGCCTGGCCTCCGACGGCACCGCTGCCGCGCCTGGCCTCCTTCTGCGCGCACTGGCCGCCGGCGCGGTGCCGGTGGCCAGTGAGCTCGAGGTCTACGAGGAGCTGTTGAGCCCGGGCGGCCCGCCGGTGCGTGGGCTGACCTTCCCCCCGGGCGACGACGACGCCCAGGCCGCCCAGCTCGCCCGCCTGATCGACGACCCCGCGCTGCGCGCGCGCCTGCACGAGGCCGCGCAGCCGCTGCGCGAGGGCGGCACCTCGTGGGCGACGGTGACCGGCGCGTGCGAGGCGCTGTACGAGCGCCTCGTCGCGCGGCGCCACGACCCACGCGCACGCCCACAGATCGCACGCCGGCTGACTTCCCGCTCGCTCATCGACTGCGACCTGCACATGCACACCGACCACTCGCACGACTGCGCCACGCCGGTCGAGGTGCTGCTGGCCACCGCGCGCGCCCAGGGCCTGGGCGCCATCGCGGTGACCGACCACAACGAGATTTCCGGCGCGCTGGAGGCCGCCGCGAAGGGACCGCAGTACGGCATCAAGGTCATCGTGGCCGAGGAGATCAAGACCGCCGAACAGGGCGAGATCATCGGCCTGTTCCTGCGCGAACGCATTCCCCGCGGCATGACGCTGGCCGAGACGGTGGCCGCCATCCGCGCCCAGGATGGCCTGGTCTACGTGCCCCACCCGTTCGACCGCATGCACTCGGTGCCCGACTATCAGAACCTGCTGGCCATCGTGGAGGACATCGACGCGATGGAGGTCTACAACCCGCGCGTGGCCATCGGCTCGTTCAACGAGGAGGCCCAGCGCTTCGCGGCCAAGTACCGCATCGTGGCGGGCGCGGGATCGGACGCGCACGTGGCCGCGGGGCTGGGCTCGGTGCGCGTGCGCCTGCGCGACTTCGACGGCCCCCGGGAGTTCCTCGAGAGCCTGCGCGGCGCGGAGATCCACACCAAGCCGGCCCGCCTGCTGTATGTGCAGGCGCTCAAGTTCCTGGAGACGAGGGCCGCCCCGCCGGCTGCCCGGGCCGCGCGGCGCGCCCGGCGGGTGCGCCGCGCGACGCGCAAGGCGTGATGCACCGCGAGGAGCCTCCGAACGCGCCGTCGAACCCCCTGGCCGGGATGCCGGCGACCGACGACGAGATCCGCGAGAAGTACCTCGAGCGGGCCATCCGCGAGCTCAACCAGCTCACCCGCGACGTGCAGAACTGCCCGCACTGCCCGCGCGGCTCGCACACGCCCGTCCTGGGCTCCGGACACCCCCAGGCCGACGTGTTCCTGCTCAAGCACGCACCCATGTCCGCGGAGATCGAGGAGGGCGTGGCCTTCTACGGGCGCTCGGGCGGCGCGCTCATGAAGTCCCTGCGCCGGCTGGACATCGATCCGCTGGCCGTCTACGGGACGCTGTGCGTGAAGTGCCCGGTGCCCGACACCGCCCTGGCCGACCCGGCCTGCGTGGCGCGCGTGGTCGAGGAGCTGGCCATCGTGCAGCCGCGCGTGGTGGTGGTCATGGGCGAGGAGGCGCTGGGCGTGCTCAACGACCTCGACGTGCCGCTGGCCGAGCCGGTCGCCGCCCGCCCCGGCGAGGTCCAGCGCCTGACCCCCTCGTTGGAGGCCATCTACGTGCCCGACATCGACGGCGCCCTGGACGAGGAGCGCGCCAAGCGGGCCTTCTGGACGGCGTTCCGGACGCTCGGCACGTGGTACGCCGACCTGCCGCCCTACTGAGGGGTGCCGGAGACGGCCATGTGGCCGACCAAGGCGGGCCCCCAGGTCGCGAGAGCGACATGGTTACTGCTGCTCCCCCTCGCGGCCTTCGTCTACTTCCTGGCCGCCCCGCTGCTCCCCGGGCTGCCCGCCGGCCGCCCCGCGCTGCTCGTGGCCGGCATCCTCGGGCTGCTGGCCGCAACCGCGGGGGCGCTGGCGCTGCTGCCCGCGCGCGACACGGTCGCCGGCCCGCTGATGGTGCTGGGCGGCGGCGGGCTGGTCGTCGCAGCGCTCAACGTGGCCGGCGCCGGCGCGGCGGCCAACGTCCCCGAGGCCTTCGTGGGCGCGGCCCTCGGGCTGTTGCTGGCCCGCGCGCTGGGCACCCCGGCGGTGGCCCTGGCCGTGCCCGTCTTCGTAGCGGCCATCGACGTGGCGGGGGTGCTGGGTGCGAGCGCTGCACCGCCGCCCGAGGTGGGCTCGGGCGGGGGCGATCTGCTAAGCCTCGTGCTGCCCGGCTGGGGCGGCGCGGGCCCCGTGGGCAGACTCGCGCTGGGCGACGTGGTCTTCCTGGCCATGTTCGCCGCGTGGGCGTGGCGCTTCGGGCTGCGCCGAGCGGGCACCGTCGCGGGCCTGGTGGGCGGCCTGGTGGCGGCGCTCGTGCTCGAGGCCCTTGGCCTCGCGGCTCCCGGCCTGGCCCTGCTGTGCGCCGGCTACCTGCTGCCCAACGCCGATTGCCTGGTGGCGATGTTCATCCAGCAGGACGCCGGGTAGCGTGGCCGAGCGCATGGACACCGAAGAGCACACGATCGAGACGGCCGGCGAGCACTGCGAGGTGTGTGGCACCCGCCTGACCGAGCAGGAGCTGCGCGAGGCGGTGCTGGGCGGCGGGCCCGGGCTGTGCACGATGCACGCCGCCGAGGAGAACGCGGTCGACGACCCCGCGCAGTCCGACGCGCTGGAGCCCGAGGAGTAGGGCAGGCGCCCCACTCCCCAGGCTCCGCGAGGCGTCGGCTACTCCGCCTTGGGAATCTTGAGGTCCGTCTTCCAGCGCTCGCCGCGCTGGTCCGCGCTGGGGGCGCTGGCCAGGTAGTAGCCGTTCACGCGCACCGTCGAGCCCGGGGTGGCCGAGTCGAGCACGTCGCAGACGTCCGCCGGGGAGGTGATCGGCGTGTCGTCCATCTCGGTCACGAAGTCGCCGAACACCAGCTGGGCCTTCTCGGCGGGGGAGTCGGGGTCGCTCCCGATGACCAGCACGCCCTCGTCCTCGCCCGACTCCTCGATGGCCTTGGCCAGCTTGGCGCCCACCGATGGCTTGTCGACGAACATGGCCTCCACGATCGAGGAGTCGTAGGGGGAGATGTTCCAGCCCAGGTCGTTGACGCTCTTGCCCTCCGCCAGGTCGGGGACGAGCTGCTGGGCGAGCTCACCCGTGACCGCGTAGGCCTGGTCCTCGCCGCCCCCGGCCGAGTTGATGCCCACCAACTTGCCGAAGTCGTCGACCAGCGGACCACCGGAGTTGCCCGGGTTGATCGGCGCCTGGTGCTGGATGGCCGACGAGAGCTTGTAGCCCGTCTCCACGTTCGCCGAGGTCTCGGCCTGGGAGACGCGGCCGTCGGTGAAGGTCAGGTTGCTCGAGCCGGGGCCCTGATCGCCGCTCTGATCCTCGGCGGTGCCGGGGTAGCCCAAGGCGGTGACGTGCTGGCCGGGCTTGACGGAGCCCTTGGCGAAGGGCATCTGGCGCAGGCCGCTCGCGCGGGGCAGCTCGACGACCGCCAGGTCGTCGCAGGGAGCTGCCCCGATGACGCGGGCCGGAGTCTCGGTGCCGTCGCTGGTGACGGAGGTGCGCGCGATCTGGCGCTGCACCTCGTGGGCGTTGGTACTCACCCGGGGGCGCTCGGCGGTGAGGACGAGGCCGGAGCCGGCCGCGGGGCCGTCGACGGGGGTGCCGAACAGCTTCACGACCGAGAGTTGGACCTGCTGCACGAGCTGCTCGGGGCTCTGGGCCCGCGGGCCCGCGGGCCGGGTGGGCTCGGTGGGCTCCTCGCCGCCCCCGCAGCCGATGGCGGCGACGGCCGCCGCGATGCCCGCAGCGGACAGGATGGCGCTTCTGTGCACGACACTTCCTCCGTGAAGTTGGATGGATTCCCTTCCGACGGCAAAGTAGCACGCAGGTCCAGCGGCGAGCCTAGGTCCCCCTCCCCAGTCTTTCTACGGGCCGCCCGGCTCAGCCGGTGGTGAGCACGACCTTGCCGACCTTCCCACCGCCGGTGAAGTGGTCGTAGGCGTCGGGCGCACGCTCGAGTGGGAAGGTCGCCGCGACAGGCACACGGACGGTTCCGCGGGCGAAGAGGGGGAGCACCTCGCGCTCCATCGCGCGCGCGGTCAGCGCTTTCTCCTCCAGCGGACGCGCGCGCAGCGTTGAGCCGTGGATGCTGGCGCGCTTGCCCATCAGCGCGGCGAGGTTCAGCTCGCCCTTGGCGCCCGCGGCGATGCCGATCACCGCAATGCGCCCGCCGGTGCGAAGCGCCTTGACATTCGCGCCCAGGTTGGGGGCGCCGACCAGCTCGAGGATCACGTCGAAGGGGCCGTGGTCGGCGAAGCCCTCCGGGTCGAGCACCGCGTCGGCGCCCAGCTCCTCCACCGCCGCGCGGGCCTCCTGACGGCGCACCGTGGCGGTGACGTGGGCGCCCACCGCGCGGCCCAGCTGCACCGCCGCGGTGCCCACCCCGCCGGCCGCCCCGTGCACGCACAGGCGCTCCCCGGCGCGCAGGCCGGCCTGGGCGAACAGCGCGTCGTGGGCGGTGGTGAAGACCTCGGAAAGCCCGCCCGCCGCCGCCCAGTCCAGTCCCTCGGGAACGGGCATGAGCTGGCGCTCGTGCACCACGGCCAGCTCCGCCTGCCCGCCGCCGCCGACGATGGCCATGACCCGATCGCCCTCAGCGAAGCGTTGAGCGCCCGAGCCCTGGCCGGCGACCTCCCCGGCCAGCTCCAGCCCCGGTATGTCGACCGGCGCGCCGGGCGGCGCCGGGTAGCGCCCGGCCCGCTGCAGGATGTCGGCTCCGTTGATGCCCGCCGCGCGCACGCGGATGAGCACCTCGCCGGCGCCGGGATCGGGGTCGGGACGGTCGACGAGGACGATCTGCTCGTCCGAGACGGTGGCGGCGCGCATGAGGGCGGGTCGCTGGGCGACGAGAGCCGCTAGTGGTTCCTCTAGGGAGAGAGCGTGCGCTGCAGCAGGAAACCGCACACGGCGGCGGCCACCAGCAGCAGGAAGGGGATCGTGAGGCCGAACGGCGTCAGCACGGCGATGACGAAGGTCAGAACCGCCCCGACCCCGAACCCTCCGGTGGCCAGCACGAGCTGGTAGGCGCGCTTCTCGCGCTGGCGGCGGGGCATGCGCCCTCCGCCGGATTGGGGTGACAAGCTCACGGCCCGCACGGTAGCGCACGCTTCGCTACAGCAAGGTCTCGCTGGCGCCCGGGCGCGAGACGCGGTACGCTCGCTGGTGGCCTGTCAAGGAACGACGTCGTCAGGAGGACGCACAATGGCCGAAGAGGTACGGATCGGGCGCGGCGAGGCCACAGGCAAGCTGCGCAACCCGCTGGGCGTGGTGGGGCTGTCCTTCATCACGCTGGGCATCTACACCATCGTCTGGTACTACAAGGTGAACAAGGAGATGGCGAGCCTCGGCCAGGCGCGCAACAACCCCGCGCTGGGCACCAGCCCCGGCAAGTCACTGCTCGCGATCATGCCCGGGTTCATCCTCATCGTCCCGGCGTTCGTCTCCATCTACAACACCTGCAAGCGCCTCGCGGCCACGGAGGCCGAGTCCGGCCTGCCCGAGGGCATGCACCCGGGGCTGCTGTTCCTGCTCTGGATATTCCTCTCGCCGGTGGCGACCTGGATCTTCCAGAACAACCTCAACCGCGCGCTGCAGGCGCAGGCCGGGGTGACCGTCACCACCTCCTCCGCGCCCGCGATGGCCTGACAGCCTGTTGCCGGCGGAGCCGCCCTCCACGCGGCTCCGCCGGCGCAGGTAGCCTCTGGCCACCGTGGCCTCGACCTTCCCCGAGCCGGGCCTGCGCCTGGCCGGCATCTCACCCCGCGCCTACCAGCACCCGGCCGACCGCGCCGCGACCGCCGCGCTGGGGGCCATTCCCAAGCTCGACCTGGTGGTGCGCAAGTTGATCGAGCTGGGCTACGAGCGCGCGCTGCGCCAGGCCTACCTGGGCAGCTCGGTGCGCCTGGGCGAGCAGCAGCTGGCGCAGATGTGGGCGCTGCACCGCCAGGTGGTCCAGGCGCTGGACCTCGACGAGGTGCCCGCCCTCTACCTCACCGCCTTCCCGCTGGCCAACGCCATGACGATCGGGGCCCAGCGCCCGATCGTGGTGCTCAACAGCGAGCTGGTCACCCTGCTGGACGCCGACGGCCGGCGGGTCGTGCTCGCCCACGAGGCGGCCCACATCCACTCCGAGCACGTGCTCTACCGCACGGCTCTGACCATCCTGCTGGCCATGGGCACGACGGTGCGCCTGCCCCTGATCGCCGGCCTGCCGCTGCTGGCCGTGCGCGCCGCGCTGCTGGAGTGGTCGCGCGCCGCCGAGCTGAGCTGCGACCGCGCGGCGGCGCTGGTGACCGGCCAGCCCCTGCAGGTCTGTCGCACGCTGATGACCATCGCCGGAGGCGCCGCCGCCGAGCAGCTGAGCCTCGACGCCTTCATGGCCCAGGGGATGGACTACGAGGAGGGCGGCAAGGGGCTCGAGCGCCTCGCGCGGCTGTTCTCCGACCTCAACCTGACCCACCCCATGCCGGTCCGCCGCACGCATGAGCTCATGCGCTGGGTGCGCACGGGCGAGTACGACCGCATCCTGGGCGGCGAGTACCCCCGCCGCGGCGAGGAGACCCCGCCGCGCGCGGAGGCCGGCGCCGCCGCCGAGCACTACGGCGAGCGCGTGCGCCGCGCCTTCGAGGACGCGGTGCACAGCATCAACGAGGCGGGCGATCAGGTCGCCGGCGTCCGGCGCCGGGTCGACGACTGGCTCGGGGGCCGGCGCGGCGAGGGGTAGAACCGGCCCTGAGCCGGCGAGCGGTCAGGTCGGAGAGCGGGCCAGGCTCTCGAGGCTCATGCCGCGCGCCTCGATGCCCCGCAGTTACCAGATCACCGCGGCCAGCGCACCGATGGCCCAGAAACCGGCCAGGAGGGCGAAGCCGCTGCTCAGCCCGAAGGCCGCGGCCGACAGCCCTAGCACCACGTTGCCGATGATGGCCCCCACGCGCCCCACCGCCACGCACGCGCCCACGCCGGTGGCGGTGAAGGTGAACAGCCCGTAGTAGCCGGCGGCCTCGGAAAAGTCGAGGGCCATGCCGAACAGAAGCCGACCGCGGTAGCGGCTCCACAGCTCGCGCAGCTGAGCGACGACCGATGGCCGCGACGGCTCGATCAACGCCTCCCCCGCGGGGGGGCGCTCGCCGGTGATCTCCTTCACCACGCGGCGGACCTCCTCCTGGCGCCCGCGGGCGGCCAGCCAGCGCGACGACTCGGGGATCAAGTGTGGGTGGGCCGCCAGTCCGCGCGGTCGAGGCCCTCGTGCACGGTTCAGGTCGTACCCGTGATCCTTCCGGGTACGCGGCGACCGCGGGCCTGGCGCGCCCGCGCGGCAGTTCACTGACGTCGCGGCGGTCAGCCCGCCCGTTCCAGCAGCGCCACGCACTCGATGTGGGGCGTCTGGGGGAACATGTCCACGGGGCGCACCGTGCGCAGGACGTAGCCCGCCTCGGTGAGCTGGGCGGCGTTGGGGGCGAGCGTGGTGGGGTTGCAGGAGATGTAGACCAGGCGCCGCGGGGCGGCCTCGACGATGCGGCGCACGACCTTCTGCGAGAGGCCCGCGCGGGGCGGGTCGACGACGAGCACGTCGGGGCGTCCCGCGCGCTCCACCAGCTCGCGCAGCGCGAGGCGCACGTCGCCGGCGAAGAAGTGCGCGTTGGCGCGCTCGTTGGCGCGCGCGTTCTCGAGCGCGTCGGCGACTGCCTCCTCGACCACCTCGACGCCCCACAGCTCCCCGCGCGCGCGCGAGCGAGGCCGACCGTGCCGATGCCGCAGAAGAGGTCGAAGACGCGTTCCCAGCCCTCCAGCGCGGCCAGCTCCCCCGCCACCGCGTAGAGGCGCTCGGCCATCTCGGTGTTGGTCTGGAAGAAGGCGGTGGGCGAGATCGCGAAGGTCAGGCCGCCCAGCTCCTCGCGCAGCTTGGCCGCGCCGGCCACCAGCTCGGTGTCGCCCTCGACGGTGGACTCGCTCAGCGCGTCGGTGCGCGTGACCGCCAGCCCGTCGCAGTCCACCGCGGCGCTCAGCGAGTCGGTGTCGACCTCCCCGTCGGCGATGACCAGGCGCACCTGCAGCTCACCGGTGCGCCGGCCCTCGCGCACCACGAGGTTGCGCAGCAGGCCCTCGCGGGTGCGCCGGTCCTGCGCGCCCAGGCCCTGGGCGCGCGCCCAGGCCAGCTCGCGCGCGCGCGCGGCGTTGCCACGCGGCGAGGCCAGCAGGCAGTCGTCCATGGGCTCGATGCGCTCCCAGCTGCCAGAGGCGTGAAAGCCACAGACCAGCTCGCCGTCGTCCCCCGTGCCGAAGGAGTACTCGAGCTTGTTGCGATAGCGCCACTGCTCGACGGCCGGGACGATCGGCTCGAGCGTGAAGCCGTCCAGGTGGCCGATGCGTCGCAGGGCGTCGTCGACCTGCTGGTGCTTGACCTCGAGCTGGCGCTCGTAGGGCAGCACCTGCCACGGCGCGCCCGGGTGGCCGGCGACGGGTGCGACGCGATCGGGCGCGGGCTCGAGCACCTCGATCGTGCGCGCCTCGGCGTAGGCGCGCTTGCGCTTGGTGACCACCACCCGCACGCGGTCGCCGGGGATCGCGTCCGCCACGAAGACCACGAAGCCCTCGTGGCGCGCACGCCGCGCCCCCGAAGGCCAGCGCGTCGACGCGCACGTCGAGCTCCTGCCCGCGCTCGGGGCGCGGGGGACGCGTCGTGGACTGGCCGGCGGAGGTGGACACGGGCGGGCGAGGATACGGCTCAGCCGCGGGGTGCCGGCGGGGCCGCTAGGCCAGCTTCTTCTCGACCGCGTTGAGCACCGACTTGCGGTTCGCGTTGCGCTTCTCGTGGTCGCGCACGCTGCGCAGCTCGCCCGGTGAGAGGTCCTCCAGACGCCCGGTGACCTGCGCCGCGGTCAGGTTGTCGTAGTCGGTGATGGGGAAGTCCGGGCCCAGTCCGGCGGCGCGGCGGGCGCGGTCGACCTCGCGCCGCACCCGGTCGGTGGCCGAGGCATTGCGCGCGCGCGTGGTGGCGCTGCGTGCCGTGCCCCCGATGGTCTCGCGCCCCCGCGTGAGCAGCGTCTCGATCTCGTCGAGCAGGTCCTTGGTCTGCTGGCGCCCGGCGTTGATCAGGCGGATGACCATGTCCTCGGCGTCGTCGCGGGTCATGCGCCCGCGGCTCACCGCGTCGTCCATGGCCTCCTGGATGCGCTCGCTCGTGATCACGACGCCGTGCTCGAGGGTCTCGCGCAGCGCGGCGAGGTTGCGCTGCAGCGCCTCCTCGGTCTGCGCCCGGGCCTGCTGGTTGGAGCGCGAGGCCGCCGCGCGCGAGCGCTGCGGGCCCGAGCGCGAGTTGCCCCCCGACGAGCGCGCGGCGCTGCTGCGCGTCTTGGAGCCCCCGCCAGAGCGACTGCCCGAGCTCTCGCGAGACGTCGGGCTCGGCTTGGGCTGTGAGGAGCTGCTGCGCTTCTGCTGGGGCATCTCGTTCTCCTGTGGGTTCCCATCTGCACGCATTCCCCCTGCGCCCAGCCGGCAAGCACGGGAGGGTCAGGTCTCGGCGACGAGCAGTTCGAGCAGGGCCTTCTGCGCGTGGCGGCGGTTCTCGGCCTGGTCCCAGATGCGCTGGCGCGGGCCGTAGAGGACCTCGGCCGTGATCTCCTCACCGGGGTGGGCGGGGAGGCAGTGCAGCGCGATGGCCTCCGGCGCCGCGGCGTCGAGCAGCGCGTCGTCCAGGCGGTAGGGCCCGAGCGCGCGGCGGCGCTCCTGCGCGGTCTCCTCGTCGCCCATGGAGACCCACACGTCGGCGTACACCGCGTGCGCGCCCGTCACCGCCTCGGCGGGGTCGCGCACCAGGGTGGCGCCGGGCGCGTCGTCGAGCGCGTAGCCCTCCGGAGAGGCCACGGCCACCTCCATGCCGGCCAGGGTCCCGAGCACCACCAGCGAGCGCGCGACGTTGTTGCCGTCGCCCACATAGGCGAGCTTGAGCCCGTCAAGACGCCCGAAGGTCTCGCGCAGCGTAAGCAGGTCGGCCAGCGCCTGACATGGGTGGTGGCGGGCGGTGAGCATGTTGAGCACGGGCACGGTGGCGTGCTCGGCCAGCTCGCGCAGCTGCGCGTCCGGACCGGTGCGCAGGCCGATGGCCGCGACGTGGCGCGAGAGCACCAGCGCGGTGTCTCGCAGCGACTCGCCGCGGCTGAGCTGCAGCTCGCCGGCGCGCAGCACCAGCGGGTGGCCGCCCAGCTCGGCCACGCCCGCCTCGAAGGACAGTCGCGTGCGCGTCGAGGGACGTTCGAAGATGAGCGCGACGCTGCGCCCGGCCAGCGCCCGCGAGGCCAGCGGCGCAGCCTTGAGCGCGAGCGCGCGGTCGAGCATCGCTTCGAGCTCGGGGGGCGTGAGCTCGGAGCCGGTGAGCAGGTGGCGCGCCATGCGAGCCGGGACCGCGGGTCACCCGGTGGGCCGGCGCAGCCCGAAGCCGCGGACCATGAACAGGGCGCGCTCGCCCAGGGTCCCCCGCCTGGGCAGCACGCCGAGCTGCACCGCGGCGTCGTAGAGGTCGAAGAAGGCGCGCACGCGCCACAGCGTGCCGGCGCGCTCGTCCACGCGGCAGAACCACACCGCCTGCACGACCGCGAACCTGCGCGAGGGGGGCAGGTCGGCGACCTCGCCGCGGTGGGTGCCAAGCAGCTTGACCGGCGCGGCGACGTGGCCCTCGCCGTGCAGGCGGGGCCCGGTCGCCTCCATGCGCGCGTCGGGGAAGGCCGTCCACAGGCGCTGGGCCTGCTCGGCAATGGCGTTGGCGCCTTCCAACGGCTCGGGGACCAACGGGTCCTCGTAGTGCACCCCGGGCGCGCACAGGGGCGCGAAGGCGTCGGGGTCCCGCTGCGACCAGGCGGCCTGCCAGGCGTCCATGAGCTCGTCGGGGCTCATCGCTAATGGGTCGGCGGGCGCAGGTCGGCCAGGCCCTCGGTGGGCGAGGAGGCCTCGGCGAACAGCCGCCGCGGAATGCGCCCGGCGTGACGGGCGAGGAAGCCGGCCTCCACGCCCAGTGCGATCGCGCGGGCCATGGCCACGGGGTCGGCGGCGCGCGAGATCGCGCTCGCGCACAGGACGGCGTCGCAGCCGGCCTCGATGGCCAGCGCGGCGTCGGACGCGGTGCCCACGCCGGCGTCGAGTATCACCGGGAGGGCGGTCTGCTCGCGGATCAGCGCGAGGTTGTACGGGTTGCGGATGCCCATGCCGCTGCCGATCGGGGAGCCGAGGGGCATCACGGCGGCGCAGCCGACGTCCTCGAGGCGGCGCGCGAGGATCGGGTCGTCGTTGGTGTAGGGCAGAACGGTGAAGCCGGCGTCGACGAGCTCCTCGGCGGCCAGCAGGAGCTCGGGCGCGTCGGGCAGCAGCGTGCGCTCGTCGCCGATGACCTCGAGCTTGACCCAGTCGGTCTCGAAGGCCTCGCGGGCCAGCTTGGCGGTGCGTACGGCGTCGCGGGCGGTGAAGCAGCCCGCGGTGTTGGGCAGCAGCTCGACCCCCGCGTGGCGCAGCGTGTCGGCCAGCGAGCCCTGCGCGCTCGGATCGATGCGCCGCAACGCGACGGTGACCAGCTCGCAGCCGCTGGCGGCGATGGCCTGCTCGAGGGTCTCCAGGCGGTCGAAGCCCCCCGAGCCCAGCAGCAGGCGCGAGCGCAGGTCGCGACCGGCGATGGTGAAGGACCGCGGCGAGCCGGACTCCGCGGGCCGGCCCTCGGCGCCATACGACGGCGCGCCGGTGCGCTCGCTCGCGCTCATCCGCCCTGCATCGCGCTCAGCACCTCGACCCTGGCGCCCGCGGCGACGGTGACGGTCGGCCACTCGCTGCGAGGCAGGACGTCGCCGTCGAGCGCCACGGCGATGCCGCGGCGGTCGGCGGGCACGTCGAGGGTGCCCAGCAGCTCGGCGACGGTCGCGCCGTCGTGGCCGTCCACGGGGTCGCCGTTGACATGGATCATGCGATGACCTCTACGTTCGCGGGAGCCTCGACGAAGCGCGCCGGGGCGAAGGCGGGCGGCGGAGCATGGCCGTCGAGCGCGCGCACGACGAGCTCGCCGGTCACCGGCGCCAGCAGGATTCCGTTGCGGTGGTGGCCGGTGGCCCACACCAGGCCCTCGACCCCCTCGGGGCGCCCGAGCACCGGCGCGTTGTCGGGCGTGGTGGGACGCAGGCCCGCCAGGGCCTCCTCGACCTCCAACTCCAGCACGCCCGGCACCAGCTCGACGGCGTCGCGCAGCAGCTCGTAGACGCCGCCGGCGGTGACCTGGGTGTCGAAGCCGCGGTCCTCCTGGGTGGCCCCGAGCACGTAGCGCCCGTCCCCGCGCGGCACAAGGTAGCCGCCCGCGAAGCGCACGGTGCGCTCCAGCAGGCCGGGGCCCTCGCGGTCGCGCAGGCGCAGCAGCTGGCCCTTGACGGGGCGCACGGGCACGCGTGCCGCGTCGGGAAGCCCGGGCAGCGTGGCCGACCAGGCGCCCGTCGCCAGCACGGTGTCGATCGCGTGCAGGACGGCGCCGGAGGAGAGATGCACGCCGCTGACCCGACCGGCGTCGGCGACGACCCCGGCCACCTCCTCGCCGGTGCGCAGGACCGCGCCGGCCCGGCGGGCGCCCTCGGCCAGCGCACCCACGAGCAGGCGCGGATCGGTGCTGTGGTCCTCGGGCGCGTGCAGCGCGAGGCGGACCGTGGGCGCCAGCGCGGGCTCGAGTCGCCGCGCGCGGCTGGGCAGCAGGCGCTCCATCTCGACGCCCAGGCCGGCGCCCAGCGCGCGCACCCGCTCGAGCGCCTCGGCCTCGTCGCGGTCGCGCGCGACGACCAGGGCGCCGGTGCTTCGCAGTCCGACGTCCTGGCCGCTGGCGCGCTCGACCTCCTGCGCGAAGTCCGGCCAGCGCCGCGCCGCAACGAGACCCAGCTCCAGCAGCGCGCGCTCGCCGGGGTCGGCCTCGGTGACCGGCGCGAGCATCCCGGCGGCCACGTGTGTCGTCGCCCTCCCCAGCTCGCCGCGGTCGACCAGGCACACGGAACGCCCGCTGCAGGCCGCGGCGTAGGCGCAGCTCAGGCCGGCCACGCCGCCGCCGGCGACGAGGACGTCGAACGTGTCGGTGGAGGTGTGGTCTCGCTTCGCCGGCATGATCCGGATCAGCTGCTGACGGTCGAGGGTCGGGCCCTCCTCTCAGCCGCGGTCGGCTCCCGTCCTTCCAGCTTAGGGTGCGTGGCGGAACAAGTTGATCGTTTGGGTGGCCGGGCCGTGGATGCCAGGCGCCGCACGCGGGCGCAGCCGTGCCGGGGGGCACGGCGAGGACCGCGGGGGTGACTGGCGCCGCGGACCGCCCGCCCAAGCGGCAAGTTGTTTCGCTACGGGCCCTTACCCCGCGGTCGGGTGGAGCTCCCCACGTTCGGGCAGACGACCGTCCCCCATGGGAGGAGGGGGCCGCTGCGCGACAATGGTGGGGTGCCCTTCGATCGCCTGCGCGCCGTGCGCCTGTACCTCGTGACCTCCGCCAAGCCGGGCGGCCGGCCGCTGCGCGAGGTGCTGGAGCCAGCGCTGCGTGGAGGCGTCGACCTCTTCCAGCTGCGCGAGAAGGATCCCGCCGACGACGACGCGCTGCTGGCCGCCGCGCAGGAGGCGCGCTCGTTGTGCGCCGCGGCGGGGGTGCCCTTCATCCTCAACGATCGACCCGATCTCGTCGAGGCCGCCGGGGCCGACGGCGTGCACGTCGGCCAGGACGACCTCCCGGTGGAGGAGGCGCGCGCGATCGTCGGAGCCCAGCGCATCCTCGGCCTGTCCACCCACGCCCCGGCGCAGCTGGCCGCCGCCCGCGGAGCCGACTACGTCGTGGTCGGTCCGGTGCACGCGACCCCCACCAAACCCGGCCGCCCGGCCACGGGCCTGGCCTACGTGCGCCACGCCGTCGCGCATCCGCCGGCGGTTCCGTGGTTTGCCATCGGGGGGGTCGAGACCGCCACCATCGGCGCGGTCGTGGCCGCCGGCGCGCGGCGCGTGGTGGTCGTGCGCGCGATCGCACAGGCCGCCGACCCCGAGGCCGCCGCGCGCACGCTGCGCGCGGCGCTGGACGAGGAGCCGCTGCGTGGGGCGGCCTAGGCGCAAGCGCCGACCCCGAGACGACGAACAGGGGCGCGGGGAGGCGCGGGTCGGCACCGTGGCGGACGACGATCCCCCGCACTCCTCCCCGGGCGACGCCATGACCCGCGGCTACGCGCGCGCCCGCGCCCGCGACGACGCGCTGCGGGCGGGCCTCGCCCCTCTGGGACCCGACGAGCGGCCGCTGCCGCTGGTGATCTGCTCCCTGCTCGCCGCGGGCCTCGCCCTGGCCAATCTCGTCCTGTGGCTGGCCGGCCTGGAGATCCAGGGCGGGCGGCCAGGAGCCGCCGGTGTGCTGCTCTTCTGCGGCCTCATGCTCGCCGCCGCGGTCGGCATGTGGCAGAAGCGCTACTGGGCGGTGCTGGGCTTCCAGGCACTGCTGGCGGTGAGCATGCTGGCCGCCTTCCTCTCGCTGCTGCGCGCCGCCGACCTGCTCGCGGTGGTCATCCCCGTGGTGGTGCTGGCGGGCTGCGGGTGGCTCTTCTGGCGCCTCATCCGCATCATGGCCCGCATGCAGGTGCCGTCGCGAAGCGGCGGCGAGGCGAATCGATAGCCTCAGCCGCCCGATGGCCGAGCCCGCCTACGACTGCATCGTCATCGGCTCCGGGCCCGGGGGCTACGTCGCCGCCGTGCGGGCCGCGCAGCTGGGAATGAGGACCGCGGTGGTGGAGAGGGACAAGGTCGGCGGTCGCTGCCTCAACTACGCGTGCATCCCCGCCAAGGCGGTGCTGCGCGTGGCCGACGTGCTCGACGAGGTGCGCGACGCCGACGAGTTCGGCATCAGGGTCGCCGAGCCGGAGGTCGACTTCGCCGCAGTGGGCCAGCGGCGCGAGAAGGTCATCGAGACGCTCACCGGAGGCGTCGCGGGGCTGTTTCGCAAGAACGCCATCGACCTGCTCGAGGGTGCCGGCGTGGTGACCGCGGACGGGAACGTGCAACTCGACGGCCAGGAGATCCAGGCGCGCACCGTGGTGCTGGCCACCGGCTCGGTGGCCAAGCCGATCCCCGGCACGCGGTTCGACGGGCGCGTGATCGGCACCGAGGAGGCCTGGGCGCTCGAGGAGCTGCCCGCGCGCCTGGCGGTCGTCGGCGCGGGCGCCAGCGGCACCGAGATCGCCTCGGCGTACGGCCGCCTGGGCAGCGAGGTGCTGCTCTTCGAGGGCCTTGACCGTGTGCTGCCCACCGAGGACGTCGACATCTCCAAGGCCGCCGCGCGCCTGTTCAAGGGCCAGGGCATCGACGTGCACACCTCCACCTTCGTGGAGGACGTCCAGGACGCGGGCGACCGGGTCACCTTCTCCTTCGGCGACCAGCATGGCGAGGCCGACTGGCTGGTCATCGCCGCAGGCCGCGGGCCGGACGTCGAAGGGCTCGGCCTCGAGGCGGCCGGCGTCGCGCTCGAGGACAGCGGGCTCATCGCGGTCGACGCCACGATGAAGACCTCCGTCGGCGGCGTCTATGCCATCGGCGACCTGGTGCCCGGCCCCGCGCTGGCCCACAAGGCCTCCGACGAGGGCGTGATCGCCGTGGAGGCCGCCGCCGGGCGGGAGACGCACCCGCTCGAATACGTCGACATCCCGCGCGCGACCTTCTGCACGCCCAACGTCGCCTCCTTCGGCCTCACCGAGGACCAGGCCCGCCAGCAGGACCACGACGTCGTGGTGGGCAAGGTGCCATACGGCGCGGTCGGCGCGGGCACCGTGTACGGCGACCGCACGGGGCTGGTGAAGATCGTCGGCGACCGGCGCTACGGCGAGCTGCTGGGCGGGCACATCGTCGGCGCCGCGGCCACGGTGCTCATCCAGGAGCTGGTCAACGTCAAGGCGCTGGAGGGCGGCTTTCCCGAGGTCGCGCGCATGGTGCACGGCCACCCGACCCTCTCCGAGGCCGTCATGGAGGCCGCCCGCGCCGCCGACGGCTGGCTCGTGCACGGCTGACGTGCCCGGCGAGGGCCTGACGCTCTCCCGCCACGAGCCCGACGAGCAGCGCCCGGCGTTCTACCTCGATCTGGCCGGGGCGGAGGCCTACCTGGCCGCCGAGCGCATCCTCTCCGTGATGCCCGTGGCGGTGGAGTGGATCCCCGTGCGCGCCGCGGCGCTGGCCCGCGCGCTGGCGCCCGAGGGGCTGCGCTGCGCCGAGGAGACGGCGATCTGGCGGGCGGAGCTCCAGCGCACCGCCGCCGCCCGCGGGCTGCAGGCCCTGCGCTGGCCCCCCGAGGTGCCCTTCGACAGCGAGCTCGCGCTGCGCGCCGCCACCTTTGCGCGCTCCATCGGCAAGGGTGTGGCCTTCTGCCAGGCCGCCTTCCGCCAGGCCTTCGCCGGGGGCAAGGACCTCGCCGATCGCGACCACGTCGTGCTGGCCGCCGCGGCCTGCGAGATGCACCCGCGCGCCGTGCTCGCCGCCCTCGACCAGCGCTCGGTGGCCAGAGCCCTGGGGGACGCCACCGCGCTCGCCCGCGAGCGCGGCATCGAGTCGGTCCCCGCGGTGTGGACGCCGCCCGCCTCCGATCGAGCCCCCACCAGCATCTTCCACGGCGACGAAGCCCTGGAAGCCGCCGCCGCGCACCTGGGCGAGCACGGCGCTTGACAGGCGGTCACCGCTGCGAGGAGGCATCGAGGGCGCCGCGATCGATGAGCGCGGCTACGTGGTGGCGGTGTGGCAGCGCGGCGAGGAGGGCGAGACCGTGGCCGCCCGGCGGACCCCGCGTCGGAACTTCGGCGGCACCTTCTCCCTCTTCGGGAAGACGGTGAGGGGCAGCTCGCCCGCGGTCGCCTTCGACGGCGGGCGGCGCGCCGCGGTGCTCGGCCTGCTGGACGAGGGCGCCGACGACGGCGTGGGGATCGTCGGCGCGCGGACGGTCGGCCACCAACGGGTCACGCTCCCGGACCGAGCGTCTCGGCCGTGCGCTGGGCCTCTCAGTCGCGCTGCGGTCCAGCCCGGCCGGCGACCCGCTGTTCGCCTTCCCCGGCCCGGGCGGAGGGCCCCTATCCACGCATGAAGAACACACCGTGATGGTCTGCCCCGAGGGCCCGCTCGTGCTGACGGCGCTTGCCTGAACTCGCGTCTGCCCCAAGCCCATCCCTCAGCGGCACGCTTGCCACGCGCTCCCTCAACGGTCGGGTTCGAGCTCGGCAGCGCATCCGAGGTCGAACGCGACCGCGCCCAGGCGCTTGTCGCGGCTCCACAGGCGGGCGTTCGCTGTGAGCAATGTCGCTGCGAGCAGATGTGCGTCCACGAAGCCGATCCCTCGCCCGTAGAGCTCGCGACGCTCGATCAGGATCGCGACCTCGGCGTGCGTAGCGACACTCGCTTGCGGCAGGTTCCGAAGGAGCCGCAAGACCTCCCCGCGCCGGGAGAGTCGTCCGAGGGAAAGCTCGCCGACCACCCATAGATGGCCCAAGACCTGGCCGTCCTCGAGCAGACGCGCGACGGTCGGCTCTCCTGCCCGGAGATGGTCGATCCAGACCGAGGTGTCAAGGAGGATCACTCAGACGCGTCGCGGCGCCGAGGCATCGCGGTCAGTGCGGGCTCGCTGCCGCCCAGGCTCGCGAGGCGTCGAGCGCTCTCGCGTTCGATCAACGCACGCAGCGCCTGGCGGACCAGCGCGCTTTTTTCGGCAGTCTCGGTGAGGCGCTGCGCCTCGGCCACCAAGTCATCATCGAGGGTCAGCGTCGTTCTCATCCGGGGCCTCGCGCATCGCGTTGTTCACCTCTTGATGACTATACCGATGCCACTGCGTGTCAAGAGGCCTCGCCCCATCTGTTCGCCACTCCGCGCAGCGCCGTCCGCCCGCGTATCGCCACCGCAGACGGCGACGACGCAGCAGAGCCATGCCTACGGCCTGGCGCCGCCGACCTCGGAGAGGACGCGGTCGATCTCGCAGGTCACGGCGCCGATGCACACGAAGTCGTCGGGCGAGGCGCCGCGGCTGTTGCGCCCGTCCTCGCGGAAGAAGACGCGCACGCGCACCGGGCCCTCGGCGTCCGTGCGCATCGGCGCGCTGACGCGTCCGGCGCGGGTGCGGAAGGACTGGCGGTGGAAGGTGCGATAGCGCCCGGCGGCGTCGGGGCGTGCGAGATGGACCTCGAGGCGGCCCTTGCGCGGGCTCGAGGTACCCGTGACCGGGAAGCTCTCCCCGCGCCGCGCCCCGGGCGGCGCGTCGACCGTCAGCGCCGGGGCCACGCTCAGGCGCGCGGTCTGGGAGGTCAGCCCGGCGGCGCGGGCGCGCACGGCCCAGTTGCGCGACTTGCGCGTCTGTACGCTCCAGGTGCCGTCACGGCGCGTGGTGGTCGTCGCGGTGGCGCGCCAGCCCCTGGAGGTCGCGTACTGCAGCTCCACCGGCTGGCCACCGACACCGGCCCCGCCCGAGCCGGCGAGCACGCCGCGCACCGTGGCCGGCGCGTCCCACACCGCCGGGATCGCCTCGGTGATCTCCAGGCGCGCTCCGCCCGCCTGGCGCAGCGGGCCCTGGCGCCGGGCGGCCAGCTCGCGGATGCGCCCCAGGCGGTCGTACAGCATCCGCCCCGGGCACTCGGTCTCCCCGGTGTCGCGATGGCCCGAGATGCGCCGCAGCGTGACGGTCTGCCCCGCGGCGAAGCGGCTGGCGCTGCCGCCTTGCGAGCGCACCTGCACGGTGCCGGTGGTCGGCGCGCCGTGGTGGGGCAGCTTCCAGGCCAGGAGGGTGGCGATGACCGAGACCTGCCGGTCGGACGGCGCGCTGTTGGCGAAGGTGCCCAGCGCTGCCACCCCGGTCGACGTGGCGTTGAAGCCCTGAGCCTGGGCGCCGATGACGGCCCGGTTCACCCCGCCGGCGCGGCCTTCGAAGATCCGCCCGTAGCGGTCGACGAGGAAGTTGTAGCCGATGTCACTCCAGCCGTTGGCGTTGCGGTGAAAGCGGCAAATGGCCAACACCACGCCGGCCGACTCGTCCGGGCCGTAGGCGTTGGTGGAGACCGTGTGGTGCACGGCGCCGAAGCGCACCTCGCCGTAGGCAGGCGGCTCCTTGGGCCGGCAGCCCTGCTCGGCGCCCCACGCCGCACGCGGGACGATGGCCGGGCGCCCATCCCCGCCCTGGGCGAGCGCGGCCTGCGTGCCCAGCGCCGAGGCCACGGCGGTGGTGACCCCGCGACGCAGGGCCGTGGCCACCCGGTCGAAGCCGGTTGCGGTGCCCGTGACGTTGACGAAGTGTGCGCGCAGGCCGCGCGGGCGCCGGCTCGTGCGCACCTGGAAGAAGTCGGCGCCGCCCGCCCACACCGGGTCGCTGCCCTGGATGCCGTGGCCGTGGCCCGCGTCGGCCCACGCGCTCCAGGGCCGCCCGGCGCGGCGGGTACGGATCTCGGTCTGGACCTCGCCGCGATCGCTCCAGCGCAGGCCCATGAGGTCGAAGCGCCGGGGCGCCTGGATCACCGGGGAGCGCCAGCCCCTCCCGGCGACCGCGGCCCTCGCACCCGCCGTGACGGGCAGGTCCAGCGAGAAGTCCTCGGCGACCGGGTGCCACGGGGTGCTCGACAGCGCGGGCGCCGCCGCCCAGGCCAGCAGCATCGCCAGGACAGCGAGCGGGAGCGCGAGGAGGCGGCCCATCGCCGGGCACAACACCACGAGCGGGGATTCGGTGCGCTGGTGGGTCCGCGCGATAGGCTCGCCGACCGATGGCCGGCGGCGAGGAGCAGGGCACCGTCACCGAGACGGGCACCGCCAAGGGCGACGTCACCACGCAGGAGCCCTCGCGGGCCCAGCAGGTCGTGGCCCGGCGCGTGGCCGAGGCCAAGGCCACGATCCCCGAGCTCGTCCTGCGGGCCCGGGTGGCCATGGACGCCTGCCTCGCGCTGCGCGCGCGGCTCGAGGCCCAGGCCGCGGACGACCGGCCGGTTCCCACCGTCGAGGACTTGGTCGTTCGTGCCTGCGCGCTGGCGCTGCGCGAGCACCCGCGCGCCAACGGCGCCTACCGTGACGGGCGCTTCGAGCTCTACAGCCGCGTCAACGTCGGGATGGTGGTCCACGCGCGCGACGCCCTGATCGTCCCGACCGTCTTCGACGCCGACCAGCGTCCGCTGGGCGAGCTGGCCGCGACGACGCGCGCCCTGGTCGAGCGGGTACACGAAGGCTCGATCACCTCCCCCGAGCTGGGCAACGCCACCTTCACGGTCACCAGCCTCGCCGAGTTCGGCGTGGCGAGCTTCGCCGCGGCGGTCATCCCGCCCCAGGCGGCCATCCTCGCCGTGGGTGCGGTCGAGGAGCGCGCGGTGGTGGAGGACGGCGCGCCGACCACCGGCCACCGCATGGAGGTCACGCTGACGTGCGATCACCGCATCCTCCTCGGCGCCGGCGCCGGCGCCTTCCTCGCGCGCGTGCGCGAGCTGCTCGAGCGCCCGCTCGACGCGCCGCTGTGATGTCCCAGGGCGCTTTGGGCTCAGTCGCGGAGCAGCCCGTCGACCGTGCCGCCCAGCGCCTGGCCGGTGTCGGTCACGGTCTCGTCCACCAAGGCGGTCGTCCCGCGCAGCAACTTGCCCGAACCGGGCAGGATCCTGTCGGCCAGCGGGGCGAGCCCTTCGCCGAGGGTCCCGACGACTCCGCCGGTCGTGGCGGTGAGGTCGCCCACGGGCTCGTCGGGAAGGAGGTCCTCGTCGAGGTCTTCGTCGGGCCGGGTGACCGGGTCAGAGCCGCCGCCGGGGTCGGAAGCACCACCGGGGTCGAACCCAGCTCCGGGCGGCACGTCGCCCGCATCGGGACCGCGCTCGGGCGAGGCGGCCGGGGACGCGTCGTCCCCAGCGTCCGCCGCGAGCGGGGCGGGCACGGTGGGCGCGGCGGGCTCGGGGGCGCGCGCGGTGACGCGATCGGGCGCGACGGCGGCGACGGTGGGATCGGTGGTGGGCACCGTGAGGTCGGCGACGGCGAGGCTGCGGCCCCCAGCGTCCGCGTTGATGCCCGGGAAGCCCTCGAGCGCGATGACCGCGCTGATCACCAGCAGCGCGAGCGCACCGGCGACGGCCAAAGAGGCACTGGCGCCCAATCCGGCGAGCATCCCACGCATCCGCGGCATGCTCAGTGCATCGGCTTGCGGCCGGCGGCCCTTGAGCCAGGCTGTCAGGCTGCTGACAATCATGGCGCGGGCCGCGCCGCTCCGGGGCGCATCAGCTCGAAGCCCCCCGGGCGGTTGAAGGTCGCGTTGGACTCCTGGCTGGGGTCGCGCGTGACGCCCGCCGGGGTGCTCGCCGTGTCGACGAACAGGCACAGCCAGCGGTCGGAGTCCTCCCCGGGCACGCAGCTGCGAAAGAGGCTTTCCTCCAACTGCAGCGAGGTCATGGCGTGCACGCGCGCCCGGTACTCGGGCGGCGCCTGCGCAGCCACGTAGGCGCGCGCGGCCTCGGCCTGGACGCCCAGCGCGTTCTCGGCGGCCAGCCGCGCGGGGCGGTGGGCGAGGCCGGCGCCCAGCAGCGCCACGCTCACCAGCCCAAGCAGCGCGGTGCCGGCGTAGTCGACGGCGACCACGCGCGGCAGGTCGGGCCGCCGCCGGCGCACGGCCAGGGCCATGAGCGGCGCGACCACCGCAACGGCCAGCAGGTTGAAGAAACCGGCCAGCAGGAAGCCGCCGATGTAGGGCGTGCCCGCTCCCGCCAGGGGCATGTGGTGCAACAGCACGGCGTCGGCGAGGGTGAGCATCGCGAAGACGGGCCACATCCAAGCGCCGCGCAGCCGCCAGCGCAAGCGGCCCGCCCGCTCGCCCAGCTCCCCGCGCGTCGCGCCGACGTCCATGCCCGCAGGGTAGGCGCCCCACGCGGCCCTCGCGACCGGCGGGTGCGCTACATTCGTCACGAGGGATGCGCCGGAGGGCAGCGATCCTGCCACCGACGCCTGGAAGGACCCGCCGCGGCGATCCCGCGGGGGTCGACCGGAGAGAGAGGCTGCCGATGGCCACCACGACGTTCGCGCCGCCGGACCACGACGGCGCCGCGCCCGCTCACCTGACTCCGACCGACCGGGTCGCGCTCTTGCGTCACATGCTCCTGATGCGAACCATCGAGGAGCGAGCCATGACGCTGTACCGCCAGGGCCGGGTCCCCGGCTCCTTCTACGACGGCTTCGGCCAGGAGGCCGTCTCGGTCGGCGCCGCCTTCGCGATGGCGGCGCAGGACCGCCTGTGCATCCTGCACCGCGATCTGGGCGCCCACCTGGTGCGCGGGGTGCAGCCCGCGCGCATCCTCGCCCAGTACATGGGCCGCGCCGGCGGGGTCACGGGCGGACGCGACGGCAACGTGCACTTCGGCGACCACCGCCTGGGCTGCGTGGGCATGGTCTCGATGCTGCCCGACATGATGCTCGTGGCCACCGGGATGGCCATGGCCTTCCGCCTGCGCCGCGAGGCGCGCTGCGCCATCACCTGGCTGGGCGAGGGCTCCACCTCCCGCGGCGACTTCCACGAGGCCCTCAACTGGGCCGGCGTCCAGCGCCTGCCGGTGATCTTCGTGGTCGAGAACAACCAGTACGCCTACTCCACGCCGACCGCCGCGCAGTACGCGGTGGCTCCGGCCCAGCGAGCGGCCGCCTACGGCTTCCCGGGCGTGACCGTGGACGGCAACGACGTGGAGGCGGTCTTCGAGGCCACGCGCGTGGCGCGCGAGCGTGCGGTCGCCGGCGAGGGCCCGACGCTGATCGAGGCGATGACCATGCGCATGCACGGCCACGCCGCCCACGACGACATGAGCTACGTGCCGCCCGAGCTGCTCGAGCACTGGCGCGCGCGCGACCCGATCGACCGCCAGGAGGCGCGCCTGCGCACGCTGGAGGTCGACCTCGACGCGCTGCGCGACGAGGTGGCCGCCACAGTGCGGGCCGGCGCGGAGGAGGCCCTGCGCTCGCCCGAGCCCGACCCGGCCACCGCGACCGACCGCGTCTTCGCCGACGAGGAGGTCCACCTCGGCGACGGGTGCGCCCCCTGGAGCGGGTGGTCGCGATGAGCACCATGACCTACCTGCAGGCCGTCTCCGACGCCCTGCGCACCGAGATGCGCGCCGACGACCGGGTCTTCGTGATGGGCGAGGACGTGGGCGCCTTCGGGGGGGCCTTCAAGGTCACCGACGGGTTCCTCGACGAGTTCGGCGCCGACCGCGTGATGGACACGCCGCTGGCCGAGGCCGGGATCATCGGCACCGCGGTGGGCGCCGCGACGGTCGGCATGCGCCCCGTGTGCGAGATGCAGTTCGCCGACTTCGTAGCCTGCGGGTTCGACCAGCTGGTCAACGTGGCGGGCAAGATGATGTACCGCCAGGGACTGAGCGTGAACGTCACGGTGCGCCTGCCCAGCGGCGGGGGCTTCAGCGGCGGGCCGTTCCACTCCCAGAACCCCGAGGCGTGGTTCATGCACGCGCCCGGGATCAAGGTGGTCGCGCCCAGCACCCCCGAGGACGCCAAGGGACTGCTGGTCGGCGCGATCCGCGACCCCAACCCCGTCGTGTACCTGGAGCACAAGAACCTCTACCGCCGCATGAAGGGCGAGGTACCCGAGGGAGAGCACGTCGCGCCCTTCTGCGCCCGCGTGGCCCGCGAGGGCGAGGATCTGGTGGTGATCGCCTACGGCGCGATGGTGCACACCGCGCTGGAGGCGACCGAGGACCTCGAGGACGCGAGCGTGATGGTGCTCGACCTGCGCTCGCTGGTGCCCATGGACGAGGAGGCGATCCTCGCCGCGGTGCGCCGCTGCTCCAAGGTGGTGGTGCTCGACGAGGCCAACGCCACCTGCGCGGCCGGGGCCCAGGTGGCGGCCCTGATCGCCGAGCGGGCCTTCGAGGACCTCGACGGCCCGGTGGTGCGGGTGGCTACGCCCGACGTCCCCATCCCCTTCGCGCCGGCGCTGGAGGGCGCGGTGCTGCCCGACGTGAAGCGCGTGCGGGAGGCGTGCCGTGACCTCCTCGCCTACTAGGAGGACCTCGCACAGCCCGCCTGCGGACGCCCCCACCGCCCCTCCCGTCGACGTCGTCATGCCTCAGCTGGGCGTCTCGGTGGCCGAGGGCACCATCGTCGCCTGGCGCAAGGAGGTCGGCGACCGCATCGAGGCCGACGAGACCATCGCCGAGGTGTCGACCGACAAGATCGACACCGAGATCCCCGCGCCGGCCAGCGGCCGCGTGCTCGAGATCCTCGTCGCCGTGGGCGTCACCGTGGAGGTGGGCACGTCGCTGGCGCGGATCGGCGGGGAGGGGGAGCAGGACGCCGAGAGCCCGCCGGCCGGCGAAGCCGCGGCGCCGCCTCTCTCGCCGGTCGTGCGGCGCATCGCGGCCGAGCACGGGCTCGACCTCTCCGGCGTAAAGGGCACCGGGCGCGGCGGGCGCGTGCGCAAGCAGGACGTGCTCGCGCTCGTGCGCGACGGCGACAGCGCCGGCGCCGAAGCGCCACTGCACGCCGAGTCGCCCTACCGGCCCGAGCCCGCGGCCACGCCCGAGCCCGAGGCCGCGGCCACGCCCACCCTCTCGCGCATGCGCCGCGCGATCGGCGAGCACATGAAGCGCTCGCTGGACACGGCGGCCACGTGCACCACCTGGATCGAGGTCGACATGACCCGCGTGGAGCGCGAGCGCGCGCGCCTGGGCCTCACGGCGCTGCCGCTCGTGGCCCGCGCGGCGGTCGACGCGCTGCGCGAGCTGCCCCACCTCAACGCGTGGCTGGAGGGTGATCGCCACACGATCCACGACGAGGTGCACCTGGGCGTCGCGGTCTCCCTGGGCGAGGAGGGGCTCATGGTGCCGGTCGTGCGCGACGCGCACGAGCTCTCGGCCGAGGGCCTGGGCCGGCGCATCCGCGAGCTGGCCTCCCGGGCGCGGGCGGGCGACCTGGGGCCCGACGACGTCCGCGGCGGCACGTTCACCATCACGAACCCGGGTCAGTACGGGACGGTCATGGCCACGCCGGTCATCCACCAGCCTCAGGTGGCGATCCTCGACGTCGAGGCGATCGTCAAGCGCCCCGTGGTGATCACCGACGCCGCGGGCGCCGACGCGATCGCGATCCGCCCCGTCTGCGTGCTGGGCCTCAGCTGGGATCACCGCGCGCTCGACGGGGCGCTGGCCGCCCGGTTCCTGGCCGCGGTCAAGCGCCGCTGCGAGGAGGGCGCGGCCTGAGAAGGTGACCGGGGGGGCCCGCCTCCGTGCCCTACGCCGGGTCCTGCAGGGCGAGGTGGTCGGTCCAGTCCTCGTCGATCATGGTCAGCGTCTGCACGATGTCCACCTCGTGCTCGTCGGCGGCCAGCGCGTACATGCGGCCTCCGGTGGTCGGCTCGGGCAGCAGCCCGGTGCGCTGCTCGAAGCGGTCCATGATGCGCTCGGCCTGCGTCGAGTCGTCGAGCTTCAGGAGGGAGATGTGATCCGCCATGGGCGCCAGGTTTCCCGTGGCGCCACCGGATCACGCTCCCAGCGCGCGCGGATCCGTACCCGGATCGGCCAGAGCGTCGCGGTACGCGCGCAGATCGGCGTGAGCGGCCACCAGCGGGCGCGCGGCCTCGAGGTCCTCGGGGCGTCCGACCGACAGCGCGGCCTGCGCGCGCCCGTCGCGCAGGAACCACACGCTGAAGGTGCCGTCGTCCACCGAGCCGCGCAGGACCTCCTCGTCCCACACCGCGCCCGCGCTGACGTACTCGAGCGTCGCCCAGTCGGCGATGTCCGACCAGAAGTAGGGCAGCTCGGTGTGCTCGACGGGTTCACCGAGCATCGCTCGCGCGGCGGTGCGCCCCTGGGCCATGGCGACCTCCTCGTGCTCGATGCGCACCACCGCGCCGTGCAGGGGGCTATCGAACTCGCACATGTCGCCGGCCAAGTACACACCCGGAGCCGAGCTCTCCAGGGCCGCGCTCGCGCGCACCCCGCCGCGCTCGCCCAGCTGCAGGCCGGCGCGGCGGGCGAGCATCACGTCGGGAGTGGCGCCGGTGCCCATCACCACGAGCTGCGCGGGCAGGCGCTGCCCGCCCTTGGTGACCACCGTCTCCACGCGGCCGACCGAGCCCTCGAAGCGCTCGAGCTCGTCGTCGCCGACCACCGTCACGCCGTGGTCGGCCAGCAGGCCCTGGACGAAGCGGCCCGCCGTACGCCCGAAGCCGCGCTCCAGCGTGACCGACTCCTGCATGACGATCGTGCACCGCCTGCCCATCGCGGTCAGCGAAGCGGCGACCTCGCAGCCGATGTAGGAGCCGCCGATGAGCACGACGTCCTCGGCCGACTCGGCGTCGGCGCGGATGGCCTCGGCGTTGGCGGGCGCGCGCAGGTAGTGCACCCCCTCGAGGTCGCTGCCCTCCACGTTGACGCGGCGCACCATCGCCCCGGTGGCCAGCAGCGCGGTGGTGAAGCGCACCTCCTCCTTGGAGGCCAGGCGGGCGGTGCGCGCCTCGAGGTCCAGCGACATCACCGCGCTGCGCGTGCGCAGGTCCACCTCCTGTCGCTCCCACCAGTCGGCGGGGCGGACGAGGAGATCCTCGCGCGAGTCGCGCCCCAGCAGGTAGTCCTTCGAGCAGGGCGGGCGGTGGTAGGGCGCGTCCTGCTCGCGCGTGGCCAGCAGGATGGAGCCCTGCGCCCCGCCCGCACGCAGCTGCCCGGCGCAGGCGGCGGCCGCGACGCCGCCGCCGATGAGCAGGTGCTCGACCTCGAGATCCGCCATGGGCGGCGATCCTACGCGCCGGAGAGACGGCCTCGCACGTGTCTCAATACCTCGCCGGAGGCTCAGCGCCGTCAGGCGGTCGGCTGGGACCAGCGAGAATGGCCACCAGCCATTGCAGCGGCAGGATGTAGAGGATTATGAGTCCGCCCTGGGCGTCGGAGCTCGCGGAGACGAAGAACAGCCCAGTGCCCACCAACAGCAGCGCAAGGCGCCGTACCCGACCTTAGGCCGGGCCTGTCGGGCCAGCCACGCCAAGCCGACGTACGGCGAGACAAGCAACAGAATGGCCACCCCCGCGCCGGTCAGCTCGTACATGAGATCGGACGCTTGGAGGAGGGAGACGAGAAAGGGAAGGACGGTAGCCGCGCCTCCGAGGCCAGGGACGACAAGCTGAAAGCGGCGTGCCACGGAAACGCTTACCACGCTGCTGGTGCAACGTTACCCCAGCCTCGATTCGCTTCAAAGCTCGTCGAGTGGTTGGCTGAGGGGCGGGCCTGGCGGTTGGTGGGAGTCGCAGTTGGCGGCCGTGTCAGCGTCCGTCTTGGCGACGTCGACGGACGCCGAACTTCCACGACGATCGGGACATCCTCACGAGTAGTAGTAGCTGGTCTGGCTCGGGGCCCGCTCAAAGCTCAGGCCGAACTGGTCCGTCCGGCAGCTCAGCTCGCCCTTCTGTACGTGCGCGCCACGCCGGGTACGGCCGCTCAAGGCGCGGCTAGCCCAGATCAGATCGGCGATCGAGTCCCGCTCGGCCACGGAACTGGGGCGGACTGGTCGAGGTGGCCTGGGTTGGCGGCGTTGGTAGTCCAAAGCACAAACTCTGCACCTAAAGCTAATCCTTGCTATGCGTACCACGGTCACGCGCACAGAGAACTGTGAGCCCAAGCGCTTCGCCTAAAACGAAGCACGCAACGGCCACGGCTGGAGTATGATTCCGGCGAGTTTGGTCCTCCGCAGCCGCATTGGCAACTGACATGCCCATGAGGAGACTGGTGAACGCCGCTCGTAAACGACTGGGCGATTTGTCGGAAGCACCACGGCCCACAGCACCATCGGCGGTTTCCGAAGAGAAGGTTCAATGCCTGACGGCGAAACACGCTCCCTCGACTCAGCACCGCGTCCCGCTGGGGTGCTGCGCGCGAGCCGTCATTCTTTGGAGCGAGCACCGTGCCCCCTGGAGCGCGCCACTCGCGCACCGAGGACCAAGGCTCCGAAGCTAGTAACTGCGAGCAGCCCTATGGCTACGAAGAAATCCGGCGTTTCAAACAGGCCCTGTGGACGGGCACGACCAAGCTGGGGCAGCCGGATGATCACCTCGAGGCAGATGAGTCCGGCTGCAGGTATCCAAGGCAAGATCCAAGCCCACCTGTCCTTGAGGACGGCCCCCGTATTACACGACAGGACGACGGCTGCCGCGTAGAGGGAAACACGACCGAGCTCAACCGGCTGACCGGGCGCATTACCTGCCAGATAGTATGGATACACGGCCAAGCTCGAATAAGCTGACGCTATGAGTAGCTTACCTATCACGTCGCGGCTGTGCTGAAGAGACTAGAGGTAGCAGTTGGGCCTGGCGAGGGTCGAGGGCTTGGTTGAGGCGGGTCTTGCTTGGTGAAGCGTCTGAGCTTGGGGTCATACCAGCGCTCGCCCATCTTGTAGAGACGCAGCGCAGCCGTGAAGCTCTTGGCTGGCGAAGCGCAGGGGGTTGGCCAGGGTGCCGGTCTGGCGTGTGACGTTGCCGAACGGGTCGTAGCAGTAGCGCGGCCATGTTGCCGCCGGCGTCGGTCAGGCCCACGACCGATCCTGGGTGCATGGCGGTCAGGGAGAAGTGGCGCCCGGGGTTCCTCTATTGGCTGTGCGGGGCGCCGTCGGACTCGCGCACGTAGCTGTCGGAGCCGCGGATGCCGATGCTCTGCCCGGGGGCCAGCCCGTTGTTGGGACAGCCGGTACCGTCGGCGCCGACCAGCTCGGCCTCCCCGGTGTCCAGGTAGGTCATCGCCTGCGCGCCGCCGCCGGGCGGGGTCATCGACTCGTCTGGCCGCGCGCGTGGTTATTGAGGTCCTCGCGCACACGCTGTAACCGGAGTCGCTGCCCTCTCAGATTGGCCGGACGGGCACAAGGATCTTCAGCCGCCGGCGGTGCGTGCGCACCGCGAGCCGCCCATCCACCTCTCCGCCCCAGGCGCGTGCGGCGTGCGCGCCGTCGCTCAGCAGCGCGTCGAAGGCCGGCGCCGGCACGCCCGCGTCCTGCAGGCAGCGCACGCCCAGGCCCACGTGCCAGCGCTCGTCGGCCTGCACGCGCCGGGCCCCCTCGCGCATCCCGGTCAGGCCCGCGGGCCCCAGGGCGCGCACCAGCGCCTCCTGCCCGGCGGCGAAGACCACGCCCTCGAGCACGAGGTGGTAGAGCGAGACGGCGTCGCCCAGGGTGGCCTCGCCGCGCGCCAGCGCCGCCGCGGTCTCGGGCAGCCGGCGCTCGAAGAGGTCGCGCACCGCGGGGGGCGCGTCCTCGGGCCGCGCGCCGACGAGGTGGGCGGCGCGGGCGAAGAAGCGCGCGTGGCGCTCCTCGTCGGCCTGCTGGGCGGCGAAGCACGCGCGCACCAGCGGCTCCTCGGCGGCGGCGACGAACGGGTCGAGCGCGGCGGCGACCGCGGTCTCAGCCACGCAGAAGCCGGCCACCAGTCCAGGGGGGTGCGCACGGGCGCGCGAGATTCCTCGCGCGCACGGGCGCGCGCTGGGCCTCGTCCAGCCGCGCCCACGCCCGCGCGTCGGCGCGCAGGTCGAGTGCGGCCTCGTCCCAGCGCAGTCGCCGGGCGGCGCGCAGCAGGTGCTCGTAGCCCGCGAGCATGGACCGCGAGGCTAGCCTGGTGGCGATGGAGGACCTGCTCGTGGTACAGCTCGGAACGGTGGAGTACCGCGAGGGGGTGCGCCTGCAGGAGCGGGTGCGGGCGGCCCGCCAGGCCGGGGCGATCGATGACGTGCTGCTGCTGCTCGAGCACCCGCCCGTCTACACCCAGGGCCGCCGCTCGGACGCGCGCGAGTTGCCTATGGGGCGCGACTGGTACCTGAGCCAGGGCATCGACGTGGTGAAGACCGACCGGGGGGGCAAGGTGACCTACCACGGCCCGGGCCAGCTCGTGGGCTATCCGATCATGGCGGTGACCGACGTGCTCGCCCACCTGCGCCGCCTGGAGGTCGCGCTGGTGGCGGCGCTGGCCGAGGAGGGCATCGAGGCGCGCAGCCGCGTGGACGACGGCCCGGCCTTCACCGGCGTATGGGTGGCCGAGCGCAAGATCGCCTCCCTGGGCCTGCACGTCGCGCGCGGGGTGAGCACGCACGGCTTCGCGGTCAACGTGCAGAACGACCTGCAGCCCTTCACCTACGTGGTGCCCTGCGGGCTGCAGGGCGTGGCGATGACGTCGATTGTCAAGGAGACCGGGACCGGCGGCGAGCGGCTGACGTGCTTCCGCCGGCGCGCGGGGGCGCACGTGGCCCGGGCCTTCGGGCGCCGTCAGCGCCTGTTGTCGGCGACCCGGCTCGAGCGCGCGCTGAGCGGGGTCGCCCCCCCTCGGGCAGGGGCAGCCTCCGCGGCGTGAGCGCCCACCACGCCCAGGACGGTCCCGCGGCGTGGCTCGGCACCGCGCGGCCAAGCCCTACCCGGACCGCGGTCCTAGCCGCACGGTCGGCGGTCGACGGTCGGTTTCTGGTCGCATATCGATCACAAACCGCCCATGGCCCCGATCCCGCCCCCTCCCCCGCGTACGCTGGGCGGCTTTCGGTCGCATAGTGGCCAGGACCCGCCCAGCACGCCGGGGCGGCTGGCGGCGTGCCCGTCGAGGTGGGATGCGCAACCAGCTGTGGGTACGCGCGGCCCTTCAGTCCATCACGGGCGGCAGGCCCCCACACCCGCGCAGGTTCTCGCGGGCGGCCACCAGGCTGCGCGGCGGGCGCAGCTCCGCCAGCCCCGAGAACAGGGTGGCGGTGCTGGGATCGGTGATCAGGGTTCGCTCGACGCGCTCCAGCAGCGCCAGCTCGCCCTGCAGCGAGCTCACCAGGGTCTCGGCGAGATCCTCGGAGACCAGTGGGGGCCCGAGCTGGGCGATGGCCTCGATGCGCTGGCGCAGGCGCGGCAACACCGCGCGCAGGCCGCGCAGCGATCCGGGCGCCGCGCCCTCGATCTCCAGCTCCTCCACGAGGGCGGCGGCGAAGCGATCCACGTCGGCCTCCGAGTTCGCGCACAGGGTGCCCACACGGCGGGCGAACTCGGCGGCGCTGGCGATGCGCTCCTGCATCACCCGCGGGGGAGCCGGCACGGGGCTTGGCGCCGGCGCGCTTGCCGGCTGCTCTGTCTCCGTCGCCTCGCCGCGCCCGCAGCCGGCCAGCGCGAGGATCAGCGCGGCGGCGACCATTCCCCCCTTCACGCGGTCACCCATCGCGGCGCGAGGGTAGCGACCAGGCCGGTCGCGCGACCCCGGTCAGCGGCTAGTCTGGATCGCGATGGCCACGCAGGAGCGCACGCATGTGACCCGCTCGCGGGCCAACCCGGGCGGCATGGACGTGCTGAGCGTCCTGGGCCCCGACGTGCAGCCCATGCGTGGGCGCAAGCCGCCCTGGTTCAAGGTGCCACCCCCGGGCGGCGAGCGCTACCGCGAGCTGACCAGGCTCATTCGCGAGGAGAACCTGCACACCGTCTGCCAGGAGGCCGCCTGCCCCAACGTCGGCGAGTGCTGGGAGCGGGGCACCGCCACCTTCATGATCCTCGGCGACACCTGTACGCGACGCTGTGGCTTTTGCAACGTCAAGACGGGCAAGCCGACCTGGCACGACCCACTGGAGCCCGCGCGGGTGGCGCGCTCCATCGCCCAGATGGGCCTGCGCCATGCGGTCATCACCTCCGTCGACCGCGACGACCTGCCCGACAAGGGCGCGAGCGCCTTCGTGGGCGTCATCCGCCAGGTGCGCAGCCAGGCTCCGCGCTGCAAGGTCGAGGTGCTCACGCCCGACTTCCAGGGTCAGGAGATGCCGCTGGCCCGCGTGATCGACGCGCGCCCCGACGTGTTCAACCACAACGTCGAGGTCGTCCCCCGCCTGTACCCACTGGCCCGCCGCGGCTCCACCTGGCAGCGCTCGCTGCGGGTGCTGCGCAACGCCAAGGCGATGGGCGGCGAGGCGGTGACCACCAAGTCGGGGCTGATGGTGGGCCTGGGCGAGACCCACGAGGAGATGGTCGACACCTTCGGCCAGCTGCGCGAGCACGGCGTGCAGGTGCTCACCGTCGGCCAGTACCTGCGGCCCTCCGAGCGCCATCTGCCCGTGGTGCGCTGGTGGCATCCCGACGAGTTCAAGGCCCTCGAGGAGGCCGCCTACGCGCTGGGCTTCGCCCACATCGCCGCCGGGCCGCTGGTGCGCTCCTCCTACCACGCCGACCAGCACATCGCTCAGGACCAGCCGGGCGCCGGCCCGCTGGCCGCCGCCACGGCCTAGCGCCAACACCTCGGCGGGAACCCGCGGCCGTGTTCCCGTTCAAGGACAACATCCCCACCGACCGCACGCCGGTGGTGACGATCGCGCTGATCGTGGCCAACGTGCTCATGTACTTCCTCTTCCAGCAGGGCACGATCCTGGGCGGGCCCGACGACGAGAACGTCGTGCTCTACGGGGCGATCCCCTTCGAGCTGACCAACTTCGCCCAGGAGTGCGTGGCCATCGCGGGGGACGAGCTGGCCCCCGGCGGCTGCGCCGGGCAGCCGCCCACCTGGCTGACCGTGCTCACGTCCATGTTCATGCACGGCGGCGTCCTGCACCTGGCGGGCAACATGCTGTTCCTGTGGGTCTTCGCCAACAACGTGGAGGACAGCATGGGCCGCGGGCGCTTTCTCGCCTTCTACCTGCTGGGCGGCCTGGCGGCCACCGCGCTGCAGACCGCGGTGGGGCCCGACTCGATCGTGCCCACCATCGGCGCGTCGGGGGCGGTCTCGGCGGTGCTGGGCGGCTACATCCTGCTCTTTCCCCGCGCGCGGGTGTGGACGCTGCTGTTCGTCGTGGTCTTCTTCACGGTGCTCAACCTGCCGGCGATGGCGGTGCTCGGGCTGTGGTTCGCGCAGCAGCTGGCCTTCGCGGCCTTCGATGTGGTCAACCCCACGGGCGGGGAGGGCGGCGTGGCCTACTTCGCCCACATCGGGGGCTTCCTCTTCGGCCTGGCGCTCATCAAGATCTTCGCGCAACGCGCGAAACGCTCGTCCCCGCGCCACCCGGTGTACTAGCGTTCGGTGCGCACCGCCATCCTCCTGTCGGCGCTGGCCTTCATCGGCCTGTTGACGTTCCTGACCGTGGACGTCGCGCTGCGGGACGGGGTCACCCCGCTGGTCGGGGTCTCCATCCTGGTGCTCGCCATGTTCGTCTTCGGGATCGTCAGCGCCCTGCTCCAGCCGCCTGAGGAATGAGTTCGGGTCCCTTCCTGACGCCCTCCCGCCGAGGCCCCACGCGGGGGCAGATCCGCCGCCGGCGCGCTGTGGCGCTCGCCCTGCTCGCCCTGCTGGCCGCGGGCGCGGCGGTGGTGGCGGGCGTGCTGGGCGGCCCCGGCGGCGTCCCCTCCGCCGCCCTCGGGGTGGACGCACCGCCCGGCGTCGCGGCGGGACCTGCGCCCCAGGGCGCCAACGGCCCGCTGGACACCCCGGTGGGCGGCGGGCTGATCGATCTCGACGGCGGAGGGGACGAAGTCGAATACGACCCGCGCCGCCCGCCCAAGGGCGGGCTCCTCGTCGATCTCGACAGCGGCGAGGTGCTGTGGCAGCGCCGTGGCACCGGCGTGCGCCCCATCGCCTCGCTGACCAAGATGATGACCGCGCTGGTGGCCGCCGAGCGCCTGGAGGCCGGCGACAAGGCCAAGATCACCGACGAGGTGCTGGCCTACCGCGGCTCGGGGGTGGGCCTGCTGCCCAAGGGCAAGGGCGTGAAGGTCGAGGCGCTGCTGCACGGGCTCCTGCTCCCCTCGGGCAACGACGCGGCGCGCGCGCTCGCGCTGCGCGCCGCGGACTCGCAGGCGGCCTTCGTGGAGCGCATGAACCAGCAGGCCGAGCGCTGGGGGCTGGGCTGCACCACCTTCGCGTCGGTGGAGGGGCTGTCCTCGCGCAACCGCTCCTGCCCGGCCGACCTGGCCGCGCTGGGCCGGCGGGTGCTCGATGCACCGCGTCTGGCCGAGATCGTCGCCAAGGAGCGCGCGCAGGTCCCCTTCCCGATCGAAGGCGGGCGCCTGTTTCTCACCAACAACAACCCGCTCCTGCGTGAGGACTATCGCGGCGCCATCGGCGTGAAGACCGGCTATACGCGCCGGGCGGGCCGCTGTCTCGTGGCGGCGGCCGAGCGCGGCGACGAGCGGCTGCTGGTGGTGCTGCTGGACTCCCCCGACCCGGGGCGCCAGGCCGAGCAGCTGCTGGACCGTGGATTCAAGGCGCTGGGGTGAGCGGGGCGGGAGGGCTCCTCTCACCGGCTCGAGGCGGGCGACCGCTTCAGCACACCAAGCCCCGAATCGGTACCGTCGGCATCCCTCGTGGCGGGTGCTGCGTACTCCCCGACGATGGCACGCCTCGCCGAACGCAAGGGCGACCACCTCCGACATGCCTGGCGGGCCGATGTCCTCCATGCCCACCCCGCCGGCCTGGAGTCCGTCTGGGTGTGCCATCGCGCGCCTCCACAGCGTGACGGGGACGGGGTCGACCTGGTCGCGGGGGCGTCGTGAGTCGCGTGGTGGTCATCGGCGCCGGGTTGGGCGGGCTGGGCGCCGCGCTGCGCCTGCAGGGCATGGGCCACGACGTGACCGTGCTCGAGAGCCGCGCCAAGCCGGGGGGGCGGGCCTACCAGCTGCGCGACGCGGGCTTCACCTGGGACACCGGACCCTCGCTGATCACGATGCCCTGGGTGCTCGAGGAGACCTTCGCGGCGGGCGGGATGGACCTGCACCGCGAGGTCGAGATGGTCGAGCTCGATCCCTTCTACCGGATTCGCTGGACGGGCGAGGAGCGCCACCTGGACTTCACCGCCGACCGCGAGCACATGCGCGCGGAGCTCGGGCGCTTCAGTGCACGCGACGCGGCAGCCTTCGACGGCTTCCTGGCGGCGCTGAAGCCCATCTACGAGCAGGGCATCCTCGACGCGGGGCGCCGGGCGTTCCTGCGCGCCCGCGACCTGGCCGCCTTCGCCCCGGCCATGGTGCGCCTGGGTGCGGCGCAGCCGCTGTGGCGGCTGGTGTGCCGCCACTTCGAGCACCCCCGCGTGCGCGAGGCCTTCTCGTTCCACTCGCTGTTCATCGGAGGCAACCCATTCCGGGTGCCCGCGATCTACGGGGCGCTCGTGTACCTGCAGTTCCTCGACCGCGTCTGGTATTCCAGGGGCGGCGTCTATGCGGTGGTCGAGGCCATGGCCCGCGGCCTGGACGTCCGCTGCGAGGCGCGAGTGGAGCGCATCGAGACGCGCGGCGCACGGGTGACCGGCGTGATCACCGCCGGCGGCGAGCACGTCCCCGCCGACGTCGTTGTCTCCAACGCCGACGTGCTGCGCACCCACGAGCTGCTGGGCCGCTCGGCGCCGGTGCGCTCGCCGCGGGCCACGATGTCGTGCCTTCTGCTCTACCTGGGCACCGACCGCGTCTTCGGCGAGCTGCGCCACCACACGCTCCTGGTGGGCGGCGGCTACCGGCGCTTCATCGCCGACGTGACCCGCCGCGGCCGCCTGGCGCGCACGTTCTCCACCTACCTGCATGCCCCCGCGCGCACCGATCCGGGCATGGCGCCGCCCGGCGGAGACTCCATCGCGGCGCTGCTGCCCGTGCCCAACCTGCGCGGGCGGGTGGACTGGGCGCGCGAGGCCGGCGGCGTGCGCGACGCGCTGATGGCCGACCTCGAGTCGACCTTCGGCCTGGAGGGGCTGGCCGCCTCGGTGCGCGTGGAGCACCGCATGAGCCCGCTGGACTTCGAGTCGCAGCTGGGCGCCAAGTGGGGCAACGCCTTCGCCACCGAGCCGGTGCTCCACCAGTCGGCGTGGCTGCGCCAGCACAACCGCCACGGCAGCGTGGGCGGGCTGTACTTCGTGGGCGGGGGGACGCATCCGGGTGCCGGGATCCCCGGGGTGCTGCTCGGCGCGGAGATCACCGCGGGGCTGGTGGCGGGCGACGTGGGGAGGCAGCGTGCTCCTGTTGCGCTCGCCTGATCCGACCCTCGCCGAGGCGCGCTCGACGACGCGGCGGGTGGCGCGCACCTTCGCGCTGGCCTGTCGCCTGTTGCCGCGCGAGGTCCGTGACGACGTCTACCGCCTCTACCTGGTCTTGCGCACGCTGGACGACCTGGTCGACGAGGGAGGCCCCGACGCGGAGGAGCGCGTGGCCAACGTCGAGCGCTGGTGCGACGACGGGATCGCGCGCTCGCCCGAGGCCCAGCTGCTGGGCGACCTCGCGCGCCGCCACGTCATCCCCCGCCAGGCGATGCGCGACTTCTGCGCGGGCATGCGCGACGACCTCGCCGGTGCGCCGATCGCCACCGAGGACGAGCTGGACGGCTACTGCTACCGCGTGGCCGGGACGGTGGGGGTGGTGATGGCCGAGCTGCTGGGCGTGCGCGAGCGCGACGTCGCCCTGCCCGCCGCAGCGGCGCTGGGCATGGCCATGCAGCGCACGAACATCCTGCGCGACATCGACGAGGACCGCGCCAACGGCCGCGTGTACCTGGCCCGCGAGACCATCGAGCGCTGCGGTTGCACGCTCGACGCAGGGCACCGCGAGGCGCTGCTGCGCGACGGCATCGCGCGCGCCGACGCCCTCTACGAGCAGGGCGTGGCCGGCATCGACCTGCTGCGCTGCGGCCGGCGCGCGATCGCCGCGGCCGCGGCGATGTACCGCGAGATCCTGCGCCAGATCGAGCGCGAGGGCTACGGCAGGCGCCCCGGCCGCGCCGTCGTGCCGCGCAGGCGCAAGTTGCTCGTCGCCGCACGCGCACCGGGCGCGCGCGCCGCCTCGTAGTGTGCTCGCCGTGAAGGCTCTCTTCCGCGTGCTGTTCGCCGTGCTGGCCGTCGTGCAGGTGGCCTACGGCAAGGTCCCCGGACGGCGCTCGGCGGCCCAGACCAAGGGCGTGGTGAGCCTGCTGGCGGCCACCTCGGCGGCCGAGGCGACGGCCGCGCGCGGTCCGGCGCGCGGGCTGGGCCTGCTGGGGCTGGCGGCGGCGAGCGGCTACGCCGTCGAGCTGGCGGGGGTGGCCACCGGGCGGCCCTTCGGCCACTACCACTACGCCCCGAAGCTGGGTCGCGGCTGGCGCGGGGTGCCCTTCCTGGTGGCCGCGGCGTGGATGCTCATGGCCCGTCCGGCCTGGGTCGTCGGCGGCCTGGTGGCCGGCCGGCGCGGCGGGGTGGCCCGCGTGCTCGCCGCCGCGGGCGCGCTGGCCGCCTGGGACGTCTTCCTCGACCCGCGCATGGTGCGCGACGGGTACTGGACGTGGCCGCAGGGGGGTCGCTACGAGGGCATCCCCGCGAGCAACTTCCTGGGCTGGCTGGTCACCGGTGCCGGGATCTTCGCGCTGTGGGCCGCGCTCGACGGCGACGGCGAGGCGCTCGAGGATGGCGACGGGGACGGCGCGCTGGCCGTCTACGTGTGGACCTGGGTCGGCGAGGGCTTTGCCAACGCCGCGCTGTGGGACCGCCCGCGGGTGGCGCTGGCCGGCGGCAGCGCCATGGGCGCCTTCGCGATCCCGGCCCTCCTGCGCCGGGCGCGCACGTGAAGGTCGTCGTCGCCGGGGCCGGCGTGGGCGGCCTGGCCGCCGCGGTGCGCCTGGCCGCCGCCGACCACCGCGTGGTGGTCCTCGAGCGCGCGCCGCGGCCGGGCGGGAAGGCCGGGAGGCTGGAGCTGGGCGAGGGCTTTCGCTTCGACACCGGCCCTTCCCTGCTGACCATGCCGTTCGTGCTGCGCGACCTCTTTGCCGCCACCGGCGCGCCGCTGGAGGACGAGCTCGAGCTCTTGCGCGTCGAGCCGATCACCCGCTATCGCTTCGCCGACGGGTCGCAGCTCGACCTCAGCGCCGACCTGCCGGTTGCGCTCGAGGCCCTGGAGGCGTGGTCGCCGGGTACGGGGGCCGACTGGACGCGCTTCCTGGGCGTGTGCGCGGGGATGTGGCGCGCGGCGGTGCCCTTCCTCACCGGCCCGCCGCCCTGGCCCCCGCGCCGGCCCCGACCCGGCGAGGCGGCGCCGGATCCCCGCGACGCGCTGCGGGTGCGCCCCTGGCACACCCTTCGCTCGCTCGCGCGCGGATGCACGCGCGATCCGCGCCTGCGCACCCTCATCGAACGCTTCGCCACCTACGCGGGCGCCGATCCGCGCCGCGCGCCCGCAGCGCTGGCGATCGCCGGCTACGTGGAGCATGCCTTCGGCGCCTGGCATCCGCGCGGTGGGCTCTACGAGCTGGTGCGCGCGCTCGTGCGCCGGCTGGAGGCGCTGGGCGGAGAGGTGCGCTGCGGGTGCGAGGTCCAGGGGCTGACGGTCGCGCCCGGGCGCCGCCACGCCCTGCGGGTGACGGGCGCGGTGACCCCCGCAGGCGTGGAGACGTGCGATGGGCTGGTCTCCAACCTCGAGCCCGAGGTCACGCGCGCGCTGCTGGGCGCCGGCGCGCCGCGGCGAGCCAGAGAGCGGCTCGCGGGCAGGGTGATGCCCGCGCGCGTCCGAGGGACCGCCGCCGCCCGGGCCCGCGCCGGGGTGCGTCCGGGCGGCGACCCCTCCGTCTCGGGTCTGGCCCTCATGCTCGCCCTGCGCGGGCGGTCCGACGACCTCGTCCACCACCGCATCGCCTTCCCCGCCGACTACGACGCGGAGTTCGACGATGTCCTCGTGCACCGGCGGCCCGCGCGCGAGCCGACGGTCTATCTCTCCTCGTCGTGTGCCACCGATCCGGGCGAGGCGCCGGCCGGCGGCGAGAACCTCTACGTGCTGGTCAACGCGCCCGGCGAGGCCGGCCAGGACTGGGCCGCCGAGGAGGAGCGCGTGCTCGACCGCCTCGCCGCCGTCGGCTGGGACCCGCGCCCGCGTCTGGTCGCCCGTGCCCGGCGCACACCGGGCGACCTCGAGCGCGAGACCGGGGCCACGCGCGGGCACATCTACGGCCAGGTCGCCCCCCACGGGCGCCTGACGGGCTCCCTGCGCCGCCCGGGCAACCGCTCGCCCGACGCGGACGGGCTGTGGCTGGTCGGCGGCGCGGTGCACCCCGGCGGCGGACTGCCGCTGGTCATGCTCGGCGCACAGATCGTCGCCCGGGACATCGGGGCCGCCAGCGGGTAGCGCCGCCGCCATGGGCCATCTCGCCACCTACCTCAACGACCATCTCGCGGCCGCCAGCGCCGCGGTGGACCTCGCCGGCCGCCAGCAGAGCGGCGTCTCCGCGCAGGCGCTGAGCCGCGCGCGCGAGGAGCTGAGCGCCGAGCGCACGCTGCTGCTGGCGGCCATGAGCCGCCTGGGCGTGCGCCCCGATCGCCTCAAGCAGGCCGCGGCCCGGCTGGGCGAGAGGGCCGGCCGCCTCAAGCCCAACGGCGGCCTGCTTCGCCGCTCTCCCCTCAGCGACGTGGTCGAGGTCGAGTCCCTGGCGCTCCTGGGCGCCTACAACCTCGCCGCCCTGCGCACCCTGCGTGACCTCGCCGAGCCGCGCCTGGCCGACCTCGACCTTCCCTCGGCGGTCGCGCGCAGCGAGGAGCGCGCCGGGATGCTCGAGGCCGACCGCGCCGCCACGGCCGTGCGCACGCTCAAGGGCTGAGCGGATCGCGCCCGTCCCAGGTGCCCTGCTGGGCATACGGGCGAAAGCGCGCGAAGAGCTCCTCGGAGTACCAGTCCTCGGCGCGCGTACGACGCACGACCTCGGCGTGGGCGGGCGAGCGGTAGGCGTAGGCCTGGACGGCGGGCAGCGAGCGCCACAGGGAGAACGTCGCCTGGCGCGCCACCGGCCACTCGCCGATGCCCACGGAGGCCAGCCGGCCGGGCGCGGCGAGCAGCTCGGCTGCGGGCGGGGGGACCGCGGCGTAGAAGCGGCGCAGGCGGGAGGGGCGGATGGTGGCCCGGGTGAGGATGGCGACCGGGCCGTCATCGGGCGCCGACTGGCCCTCGCCCCGGGGCGCCAGCGGGTTGGCACCGCCCCATGCCCCGTGCGCGCGCAGGGGATCGAGGCGAACGTGGAAGGTCTCCGCGTTCAGCGAGGCCCATCGCGCGGGGATCGGGGAGTCCGCCAGGAAGACATCGAGCGCGGCGTCGTCCTCCCACACCGCGAACAGCCCCCAGCGGCGCAGGTCTGCGCCGAGGGTCATGGTTTCCCCGCGCCCCGTGCCCAGCAGCCGCCAGAAGCGCAAACCGGGCGTGCGCCACAGCAGCGGGCGGTCGAGGCCCATGCGGGACAATCCCTCGGGCGCGGTCGCGCGCGGATAGCGGACGAGATGGAAGGAAGCCGGCGTCATGGAGATCGTCCTAGCCTGCATCATCGGATATCTGCTGGGCTCGGTCCCGGTCTCGCTGCTCGTCGCGCGCACCCACGGGGTGGATCTGTACGCCACCGGCGACGGCAACCCGGGCGCCTGGAACGCGCTCGAGCAGCTCGGCGGGCGGCGCGCCTGGCCGGCCTTCATCGGTGACGCCCTCAAGGGGCTCCTGGGCGGCGCGGCGGGCTGGCTGCTGGGCGGCGCGGCCGGGGCCTACGCCGGCGTGGCCGCCGCGATGGTCGGCCACGCCCTGCCCGCCTTCGCCCGCCTGCGCGGGGGCAAGGCGGTGATGACCTTCGTGGGCGGCGCCTTCGCGCTGGCCCCCCTGGTCGCCGCGCTGTGCCTGGCCCTCTGCGCGGCGGTGAGCGCCGCGAGCTCGTTCGCGGTGGGCGCGAGGGTGGGGGTCTTCGCCTTCCCGCTGGCCCAGCTCGCCTTCCAGGACGTCGAGCGCGTCGCCGCCACGGGCGCGCTCATGGGCCTCATCGGCGTCCTCTTCCTGCTGCGCCGCCGTCCGGATCGGCAAGCGGCGGGCTGACCTCGGGCGTTGTTGTCGAGGTCGGAGGGCGCCAGACCATCGTGAGCCACCCGGTCGGCGTCCGGGCGTGATGCGCGAAGCCGACACGCTCGTACAGACGCAGGGCGACGGAGTTGCGCTCGCTGACGGTGAGCACCAGTCCAGGTCGACCCGCTCTGGCCGCTCGGGACAGAAGCGCTTCCAGCAGCCGCCGGCCGAGACCAGCGTCCCGCGCCTGCTCCGCGACCGCGATGATGACTTCGTCCAGAGGTTCCCCGGTCGCCTCGTCGCGGGCCAGGACGGGCTCGACAGGGCGCACCCACGCCGCTGCGAGAAGCTGCCCCTCGTGCTCCCAGCCCACACCGAGCTCCTCACCCCAGCCCACAAGCCAGCGGCGTGCGTGAGGCCTCTCCAGCGCATCGGGCGCCAGCTCACGATCCGGCGGGAACGCGGCCATGCGCACGAAGGTCACCACCCCATCGGCGTCGTCGGGCGTCAGGTTTCGCAGCGCCATCGTCACAGCTTGCCGAAGGTGGACACCGGGAAGCCGACGCTGGCCGGCCTCGCGACTCCTACCCGGGTTTCCGTACCACTCTCCATAGAGCGCGTATGGAGCTTCGCGACCGCCTCGCTGCGCGCCTCGCGCGGGCGCCTGGCAGCCCTAGGCGCGGGGCGCTTTGCGCAGCTGGCTCATGGTGAACACCGGGCGCAGCTGCAGCCCCTCGGCGGCCAGGTTGTCGCCGCCACCCGTCTCGCGGTCGATGACGCACAGCACCGCCACGATGTGCGCTCCGCGTTCGCGCAAGGCGTGACAGGACTGGATGAGCTGACCGCCGGAGCTCACCACGTCCTCGACGACGGCCAGGCGACGCCCCGCCACCTCGCCGCCCTCGGCCAGTTGACACGTCCCGTAGGCCTTGGCCTCCTTGCGCACAAACAGGGCGGGAAGACCACTGAGCTGGGAGGCCATCGTCGCCAACGGCACGCCACCCAACTCCAGGCCCGCAACCGCCTCCACGCCCTCCGGAAGCAAGGCGACGAGCGCCTCGGCGACCTCGCGCAGCAACCCCGGGTCGGCCTCGAACAAGTACTTGTCGAAGTACTCGCCGCTCGTGATACCCGAGCGCAGCCGAAACTCGCCCGTGAGGTGCGCTCGGTCATAGATGCGCCGCGCAAGCGTCGCGTCGGTCAAAGGCGGCGAACTCACGACCCCAGGGTACGTCGACAGCCGGATTGCGACGCCATGTTCACACTCCGTAGCTGCGCGTCGCTGCGTGGCCCAGGGAGGACCTCGAGGACCACCGGGGCCGTCTTTGACAGTCACCGTCACGTGCGCTTACCCTTTCGGGCCGATGCGCTGTTCCAACGAGAATCCCTTCGTGTGCCGCCTGATCGGTTGGCCGGTTCTCATTATGCGCGTCCTCGTGCGCTAGTCGGCGCTTGGCCTCTGGCTTTCGCGGCGCCGGCTAGTAAGGGCGCCAAGCCTGCAGCGGAAGCCGTTCGTTCCGACGATCCGAAGAGGTGCGTGAAGGATGCACGAGCAAGCAGAAAAGGCGCCGCCTGCCTGGTATGACGGGTTCTTCGAGTCAGAGTGGCTCGACTACCTTGCGCTTGGCCGGCCCGAGCAGACTCGCCAGCAGGTGGAGTTCATCGTCGAGAAGCTCGCGCTCAAGCCGGGCGCGGCCATCCTCGACCTCGCCTGTGGCCGCGGGCGCGTCGCGGTGGAACTCGCCCGCCTGGGGTTCTGCGTGACCGGGCTCGACCTGAGCCCACGTTCCCTCGAGCTGGCCCGCAAGGCCGCGGATGATGCCCGCGTCGATATGGAGTTCGTCCGGCGCGACATGCGCCGGCTCGACGCCGAGGAGGCGTTCGACGCGGTGATCAACGTGTGGACCTCCTTCGGGTACTTCGAGCGTGAGGAGGACCACGGGCTGGTGCTCGACGCGGTCGCGCGCGCGCTCGTGCCCGGCGGGCGGTTCCTGATCGACACGATCAACCCCATGACGCTGGCCCGCCGCTTTCAGGAGCGCGACTGGCGCGAGTTCGACGATGGGACGATCATGTTCGAGCAGCGCTCCTACGATCACTTGAGCGGCCGGACCGCCGCGACGTGGACCTTTGTCCGTACCGACGGGTCGCGCAGCGAGCTACGCCATGTGCTCCGGGCGTACACGGCTGCCGAGCTGGGGGCGCTGCTCGAGCGCGCCGGCCTCCAGCTCGAGGACGCGTGGGGCGACTTCCAGGGCGCCGGGCTCGGCGAAGGACCGAGGACCATCCTGCTCGCGCGAAAGTGACAGCCCCATGTCGGGTATGCGGACTTGGCCGTGGCTTGCAGCACTTGTGAAGCAGTGAGGTCGCTCACCCGTAGGCGCGCCCGCGCCAGGAGCGCGCGGGACGCAGCGCGGCCCAGGTGAGGCGGGCGACGACGAGCACGTCGGCCAGCGGGGCCAGCCAGAAGGCGACGCGCGGGCGGGCGTAGGAACGCCGCAGGGCGCCGTGCAGCGCGAGGCGCAACACCAGCAGCGCCCGGGGAAGCACGCGGCCACCGCGCCGGGTGAGCACCTGCACGAGCGGCAGGGCCTGGCACAGCCACAGCACCGCGAGGTCGGCGGCCAGCCACGGGCGGGAGGTCACGTCGGCGGCCAGCAGCGAGCGGCTCCACTCGCGCAGCGTCTCGCGCGCGGACTCGTACATGCGCACGTCCAGCAGCGCGGCCGCGTCGACGAAGGCCACCCGTCCCCCGGCGCGGCGCACGGCGCGGGCCATCGCCGCGTCCTCGGTCATGTTCCTCCGCGCGAGCGCCCAGCCGCCCAGCGCCAGAAGGCGCTCGCGGCGCGCGACCACGCACTGGCCGTTGGCCATGGCGCGCGCGGGGGGCGGCTGCCAGTTCTCGACGTCGGTCGGCCCGAAGCGGTAGACCATCGTGGCCAGCTGGGCCGGGTGGACCATCCGCTCCCCCGGGCCTTCGCACAGGAAGCGCGGGCCGGCGCTGAGGAGGTCATCGTCGCCCAACGCGCCCACCAGCGCACGCGCCAGGCCCGGCCGGGGGCGGGTGTCGGCGTCCACGAACACCACCCAGTCGCCGCGCGCGGCCTCGAGGCCCTGTTGGAGGGCCCACGCCTTGCCCCGCCAGCCCTCGGGCACCGGCGCGCCCGCCACCACGCGCGCGCCCGCGGCGCGCGCGACCTGGGCGGTCGCGTCGGTCGATTCGTCGTCGACGACCAGCACCTCGCTGACGCCGGGGTCGGCGCCCAGCCCGGCCAGGGCCGGGCCGATGCGCGCCGCCTCGTCGCGCGCAGGGATGACCACGCTCACCGTGCCCGCGGGAGCATGCGCCTCCCCCGCGCCCAGCGGCGTCCGGCGCCGACGGCCCCGGGCCAGACGCGCGAGCACCACTGCGGTCGCGACGCCCTGGGCGATCGTTAGTGTCCGCCCGACTGACCGGTCAGCCAACGTCCCGGGGGAGTGGATGGACCTCAACGACACGCCCGAGCAGGCCGCCTACCGCGAGCGCGTCCGCGGGTGGTTGGCCGAGCATGCGAGCGAGGCGCCGCGCGAGAACCTTCCCGAGGAGGAGGTCGTTCCCGCCCGGCGCGCGTGGCAGCGCCGGCTGGCCGAGGCCGGGCTGGCCGCCGTCACGTGGCCCAAGGAGTTCGGCGGGCAGGGCCTGGGGCCCATCGAGCAGGTCATCATCGGCCAGGAGTTCTCGGATGCAGGGGTGCCCGGCATCCTCGACGTGATCGGCGTCGGAATGCTCGGCCCCACCATCATGGCCCACGGCAGCGACGAGCAGAAGTCCCGCTACCTGGGGCCGATGCTCCACGCCGACGAGGTGTGGTGCCAGCTCTTCTCCGAGCCGGCCGCCGGCTCGGACCTCGCGGCGGTCCAGGCGCGAGCACGGCAACAGGACGACGGCTCGTGGCGGCTGAGCGGGCAGAAGGTGTGGACCACCAACGCCCAGTTCTCCGCCTACGGCCTGCTGCTGGCGCGCACCGACGCCGACGTGCCCAAGCACAAGGGACTGACGATGTTCATCGTTCCCATGGACGCCGAGGGCGTGACCATCCGCGGCCTGCGCCAGATCTCCGGCGAGGCCGAGTTCAACGAGGTCTTCTTCGACGACGTGCGCCTCGACCCCGACGCCACGGTGGGCGGCGTGGGGGCCGGCTGGGGCACGGCGCTGACCACGCTGATGTTCGAGCGCCTGACCATCGGCTCGGGCGTGGAGGGGCTGGGCTACCGGCCCGAGCGCTTCGCTGAGGCGATCGCGAGCGACCCCCACGCCGCGCACGACCGCGAGGTGCGCCGCCGCTTGGGCGAGGTCGGCTCCGAGCTGCTGAGCATCCGCTTCGCGGGCTACCGGCTGCTCAGCCAGCTGCAGAGCGGATCGATCCCTGGTCCGGAGGCCGGCCTGGCCAAGATCACCACGGTGGCCGCCGCCATCGAGGCGGCCGACCTGGTCACCGACGTGCTCGGCCCCGACGCCCTGAGCGAGGACGACCAGTTCGCCTACATCACCTCCTTCCTGCCCGGCCTGAAGTCCGCCGGGGGCACCGAGGAGATCCTGCGCAACACCATCGGCGAGCGCGTGCTCGGCCTCCCGCCCGAGCCGCGCCTGGACAAGGGCATCCCGTTCAGCGAGCTGCGGGCCAGAGAGAGGGAGGCGATCTCTTGAACCTCGAGCTCTCCGACGAGCAGGAGTTCCTGCGCGACGCGGCGCGCGACGCGCTGGGGCGCGTCAAGACCGTCGATGCCGCCCGGGAGGCGCTGGAGGATCCCGCACAGCGCCCCGACCTGTGGCCGACGGCCTGCGAGGCCGGCTGGGCGGGACTGCTGGTCGGCGAGGAGGGCGGCGGCGCGGGCCTGGGCGCCTTCGACGCGATGCTGGTGGCCATGGAGGCCGGCCGGGTGCTGGCCGGCGTGGAGCTGCTGGGCCACCTGCCCGCGTCCGCGCTGCTGGACGCCGGGCAGTACGGCGGGTTGAGCGCCGTGGCCGAGGGCACCAGGCGGGCGGCGCTGCTGGCCGCCCGCCCACCCGGCGGCCTCGACGGCGACGCCTGGACGGTCGAGCCGCGCAGTGGCTCGCGGCGCGCCGACGCGCCCCGCGCGGAGGGCGACCGGGTGAGCGGCACCGTGACCTGGGTGCCCGACGCGCCCGGCGCCGACGTGCTCGTGGTGGTGACCGGCGACGGCACGGCCCTGGCGGTGGACGCCGGCCAGGAGGGCGTCTCGGTCGAGCCGGTCATGCGCTATGACGCCACGCGCTCCCTGGGCCACGTGACGCTCGACGCCGTCCACGGCGAGACCCTGCAGGTCACGCCCGAGCAGGTCTCCCACGCGTGGTACCTCGCGCAGGTGCTGCTGGCCGCCGAGGCGGTGGGCACGGTCGAGCGCTGCCTGACCGACGCGGTGGCCTACGCCAAGGAGCGCTTCACCTTCGGGCGCGCCATCGGCTCCTACCAGGCGGTCAAGCACGCGCTGGTGGAGGTCCTGCGCCGCCGCGAGAACGCCTACTCGCTGCTGGTCTACGCCGGGTGGTCCTACGAGGATCGCCGCGACGAGTTCCCCCTGGCCGCCAGCGCCGCGCGCTCGTCCGCCGGGCGGGCGCTTGACTTCGCCACGCGCGAGCTCATCTCGGTGCACGGCGGGATCGGCGCCACGTGGGAGCACGACGCCCCGCTGTTCTTTCGCCGCGCGCAGCTCTCGCGCCGGCTGCTGGGCGGTGCGGGCGAGGCCACCGACCGGGTGGCCGGGGAGCTGCTGGCCCGGGTGGCGGCCTAGTGGTCCCGGACGCAAGTACGGTCGGCCGTACTTGCGGGAGGGACCACTAACAACTACTGGCGCCGCCCGGTCACGCGGGCCACCAGCGGCAGGAAGACGCTGCGGGGCACGATGCGCCCGCCCAGGGCGCCCAGCTGGGGGGCGAGGCCGGGGATGAGCGAGCGCCGGCCGGCGCGCATGGCTTCGACCCCCGCGCGCGCCACGTCGGTCGGATCGACGGCGATGCGGCTCGACAGGCGCCGCCAGTCGCCCGCGCCCGCACGCTCACCGAACTCGGTGCGCACGGGACCGGGGGCCAGCAGCGTGCACGACACCCCGGTGCCGTGCAGCTCGGTGTGCAGCGCCTCGGAGAAGGAATTGACAAAGGCCTTCGACGCGGCGTAGGTCGTGAAGCCCGGCAGGGGCTGGAAGCCGGCGGTCGAGCCGAGGTTGAGGATGGCGCCCCGGCCGCGCTCGACCATCGGGCGCAGGAAGGCGTCGGTCAGGGCATGCAGGGCGAGGACGTTGAGGCGCACCAGCGCGGTCTCGCGACCAGGCTGGATGTCGACCAGCCGGCGCAGCGTCCCGAAGCCCGCGTTGTTGCACAGCCCGTCCACGCGCCGCCCCTCCGCGCGCACCGCGGCGACCATCGCGTCGCGCTCCTGGTCGTCGACCAGGTCGGCGGCGTGGACGGCCACGGTGACGTCGTGCTCGCTGCGCAGCTCCTCGGCCAGCTCCTCCAGGCGCTCGCGCGCACGGGCCACCAGCGTGAGGCCGTAGCCGCGGCGGCCCAGCTCCCGCGCCAGCTCTCGGCCGATGCCCGTGGAGGCGCCGGTGACCAGGACGGTGGCGTCGGGGGCGGGATCGGGAAGGCTCATGGGCGGCGATCCTTCCCCCGCTCGCACCCGAATACGCGGTGCGGCCCCGCCGCCCCATGCGCTTCTGGACCCACGACCGCTTCCTGTTCCCCCTGCCCACCGGCCACCGCTTCCCGCTGGGCAAGTACCGCGCGCTGCGCGAGCGGGTGGAGGCCGAGGGACTGGGCCCCGTCGCCGAGGCGCCGGCCGCCTCCTGGGAGTCGCTCGCGCTCGTGCACGACGCCGGGTACCTCGAGCGTCTGCGCGGCGGCGGACTGACCCGCCGCGAGGAGCGCGCCCTCGGGCTGCCATGGTCACCCGAGCTGGTCGAGCGCGGGCGGCACTCCTCCCAGGGGACCGTCGAGGCCGCTCGCGACGCCGCTCGCGAGGGGTCCGGGATGAACCTCGGCGGGGGCACCCACCACGCCGCCCACGCCGCCGCGCGCGGCTTCTGCCTGTTCAACGACGTCGTGCTGGCCATCCGCGTCCTGCGCGGCGAGGGAGTGGCGCGGCGCTTCCTGGTCGTGGACACCGACGTCCACCAGGGCGACGGCACGGCCGAGCTGCTGGCCGACGACCCCGAGGCCTTCGCCCTGAGCCTCCACGGCGGCGCCAACTACCCATTCGTCCGCGCGGTGGGCGACCTCGACGTCGACCTGCCCAACGGCACCGGTGACGACGCCTACCTGACGGCCCTGTCCGACGCCCTCGACCGCGCCATCCCCACCGCCCGCCCCGAGCTGATCGTCTTCCTGGCCGGCGCCGACCCCTGGCAGGGCGACGCCCTCGGCCGCCTCGCGCTGACCAAACCCGGCCTGCGCGCCCGGGACACCCTGGTCCTCGACCGCACCGCGGCCCTCGGCGTGCCCCTCTGCACCGTCCTCGCCGGCGGCTACGCCCCCGACATCGCCGACACGGTCGAGATCAACCTGGCCACGGCGCGGGCGGTGGCCAGCCGTCACGACTCTGGGCAGGCCTGCCCCGCCAGCGACTATCTTGCCTCCTGAGCGACCCCGGGGGGCGTGGTGCTAACGGGAACACGCGGCGTTTGCAACGCCGAGTTGGGGGTTCGATTCCCCCCGCCTCCATTGCTCTGAAGAGGGCACATCGCCTCCCCGGTTGCGAGCTCGGCCGATCCATGACGTTCACGCTCGGCTCTGTGGATGCGAGAACGGACGGACCCCCGTCGCTCACCAAGGGGCCTGGGGCCGAGGGCGGGGTGAGCCGGTAGGTTTGGCGACGATGAGCGGCGAGGGTGACGGGGGGCACCAGGACAGCAGCGGAGCCATTCTGGCAGCGTTCCTCGCCAACCTGGGCATCGCCGCTGCGAAGTTCGTCGGTTTCGTCATCACCGGATCCTCCGCTCTGCTGGCCGAGTCGATCCACTCGGTTGCCGATGCCAGCAATCAGGGTCTGTTGGCCTTGGGCGGGCGACGAGCCCGCCGCGATCCCACACCCCTTCACCCTTTCGGTTTCGGGCGAAGTCGCTACTTCTGGTCCTTCGTGGTGGCGATCGTCCTCTTCGCGCTCGGCGGCCTCTTCTCGCTCTACGAGGGCTACCACAAGGTGGCGGAGCCCGAAGAGATCACTTCGCCGGCGGTCGCGTTCGCGATCTTCGGCGTGGCCATAGTCTTCGAGGCCTTCGCGCTGCGCACCGCGGTCCGACATGCTACGCCCGAGCGCCGGGGACGCAGCTGGGTGACCTACGTCCGTACGTCGCGCAGCCCCGAGCTACCGGTCCTCCTGCTGGAGGACTCCGGGGCCCTGATCGGACTGATCTTTGCGACGGCCGGGGTGACTCTGGCGCTCATCACCGGCAACCCGCTCTTCGACGGCCTCGGGACGCTTGCGATCGGCGTCCTCCTCGTGGCGATCGCGATCATCCTCGCGGTGGAGATGAAGAGCCTGCTGATCGGTGAGGCGGCCTCCCCGGAAGTGATCCACCGGATCGAGACCGAACTCGGCCAGAGTTCGGACGTTCGCCAGGTGATCCACGTGCTCACCCAGCACCTGGGTCCGGAGGAGCTCCTGGTGGCGGCCAAGGTGCAGTTCGAGGACTCGCTCGCAGTGGCTGAGCTGGTGAGCGCGATCAACGGCTGCGAGGCCCGGGTCCGCTCGGCCGTGCCGATGGCGAAGTTCGTCTACCTGGAGCCCGACATCCTCACCGAGGAGCGAGGCGCCTCACCACGTCGGGGCTGACCCGGCTGGGGCGTCGACGAGGTAGCAGCGCCCGTCGCCGTGCCGACCTGGGGGTGGGCGCGGCCGGCCAGCGGCCCGCGGCGTAGGCTGCGATTTCCATGAGCGCCACCCTCGCGCCCCCGGCCGCCTCGGAAGCGCCACCTTCCTCCCGCCGCACCGAAAGCGTCACGCCGCTCGAGCTGTTCTTCGACTTGGTGTTCGTCTTCGCGCTCACCCAGGTCACCGCTCTGCTCGCCGACGACCCGACCTGGGCGGGCATGGCCGAGGGCCTGCTGATCCTGGCGGCGATCTGGTGGGCCTGGGCGGCCTACGCGTGGCTGACCAACCAGGTCGACGTCGAGCAGACCTCCGTGCGCCTGGCGATGTTCGCCTCCATGGGCGCGATGCTCGTGGCCGCGCTGGCCGTTCCGGGCGCGTTCGGCGACGACGCGATCCTGTTCGCGCTGGCCTACTTCGCGGTGCGCGCGCTGCACGTGATCCTGTTCGCCCAGCGCTCCGAGGAGATCGAGGTGCGCGACGCCGCCCGGGCGCTGGCGCCCAGCGCCCTGCTGGCGCCGGCGCTGCTGCTGGCGGGCGCGCTGGTGGGCGACACCGCCCAGGCGATCGTATGGGCGCTGGTGCTGCTCTTCGACTACGCGGCCGCCGGGGTACGCGGCATCGGCGGCTGGCACCTCTCTCCCGCCCACTTCGCCGAGCGCCACGGCCTCATCATGATCATCGCCCTGGGCGAGTCGATCGTGGCCATCGGCGTCGGCGCCGCCGGCCTCGAGCTGGGCGCCGGGCAGATCGCCGCGGCCGCGCTCGGCGTGGCGATCGCGGCGACGCTGTGGTGGGCGTACTTCGACGTGGTCGCCGTCGTCGCCGAGCGCAAGCTGCACGAGGCCGCCGGCGGGCGCGCGCAGAACACCATGGCTCGCGACTCCTATAGCTATCTTCACTTGCCCATGGTCGCCGGCATCGTCCTGCTCGCGTTGGGCGTGAAGAAGACCCTCGGCCGCGTCGACGACCCGCTCGAGCTGATTCCCGCCATCGGCCTGTGCGGCGGCGTCGCGCTCTATCTCCTTGCCCACGTCGCGTTTCGCCTGCGCAACGTCGGCAGCCTGAACCGCCACCGGCTCCTCGCCGCCGGGGCGTGCCTGCTGCTCATCCCGGTTGCCATCCAGGTTCCCGCGCTGGCCGCCATGGGCGCCATCACGCTCGTCTGCGTCACGCTCATCGCCTATGAGGTCGTGCGCTTCCGCAACGCGCGAGCCCGCGTGCGCGCGGCCTGAGCCGCGGACTACAACCGAGGAGACCTGCGACCGCCGCCAGTCGTACCCTGGCCATCACCGTGCCGATCGTCCAGACGGGCCGCTGTGTGCGCGGCGGGGTTGTCCCCGCCCAGAGTGGAGGCAGGGACTGTGCCATGCCTGCTGGCGGCTGGCGCGGTTGTTCGGGAAGGATCCGCGGATGTTCGCCTACGAGCCGATGTACGGCTACCACGATCAGCGCGACGCCGTGGAGCTGCCGTGGGGGCGCTGGGAGGAGGAGGCACGGGGGCGGGGCGTAGCGATCGTGGACATCCTCGCGGAGGGCGACGCCTCCGGTGGGCCCTGACCGTGGGGTTTGTCGTGGGCGCCACGTGGCAGTACCCTCGCGCCGGTGACCGCGCGGGCCGAGCAGAAGGAGCGGCCCCAGGCGGCGGAGGTCTCCAACCGCGAGATCGTCGACCACTGGTTCGACGTCGCGGCCGACCGGATCGGCCTGCACGACGACGCCCGCGTGGTCCTGCGCAGCTCCTACCGCGAGGTCGCGGTGCAGATTCCCGTGCGCCAGGCCGACGGGCGCATCCACTGCTACTCGGGCTTCCGCGTGCAGCACAACGGCGCGCGCGGGCCCTACAAGGGCGGCGTGCGCTACCACCCCGATGTCGACCTCGACGAGGTGCGTGCGCTCGCGGCGCTCATGACCTGGAAGACCGCGCTGGTCGACGTGCCCTTCGGCGGGGCCAAGGGCGGGATCGACTGCACTCCCTCCGAGCTGACCATGGACGAGCTGCAGCAGGTCACCCGCTCGTTCATCGACAAGATCTCCAAGGTAATCGGCCCCCAGCGCGACATCCCCGCTCCGGACGTCAACACGAACGCCCAGGTGATGGCGTGGATGATGGACGAGTACGGCAAGCTCCACGGCCACTCGCCCGCGATCGTCACCGGCAAGCCGATCTCGCTGGGTGGCTCGCAGGGGCGCCAGGCGGCCACCGGCCGTGGCGTGGTGTTCTGCCTGCGCGAGGCGGCGCCCCTGCTCGACCTGCGCCCCGACGGCATGCGCATGGTCATCCAGGGCTTTGGCAACGTGGGCGGCTGGGCCGGGTGTATCGCCCAGGGGCTCGGCGCGAAGGTCATCGGCGCCTCCGACGCGTACGGGGCCATCCACCACGAGGCGGGCATCGACGCCGACGCCCTGGCCGAGCACGTGCGCCACGGCGGGCGGTTGCCCGACTTCCCCGGCGTGGACGTCATCACGCCCGAGGAGCTGCTGGCCCTGGAGTGCGAGGTGCTCGTCCCCGCCGCCCTGGGCGGCATGATCCACGCCGGGAACGCCCACACGATCAACGCGCGCATGATCATCGAGGGCGCCAACAGCCCCACCACGCCGAAGGCCGACGACGTGCTCGCCGACAAGGGTGTCCTCGTCGTGCCCGACGCGCTGGCCAACGCGGGCGGCGTGATCGTCTCCTATTTCGAGTGGGTGCAGAATCTCCAGCATCTCGCCTGGGACGAGCGGGAGGTCAACGACCGGCTGGGCACCCGCATGCGCAAGGCCTTCCGCACGGTGCACCAGCGCTCCCAGGAGACCGGCGAGTCGCTGCGCGTGGCCTCTTACGCCCTGGCCATCCAGCGGGTGGCCGAGGCCGCGCGCGACCGCGGCTACCTCGCCGACGCGCCGGGACGGTAGGACGCTCAGAGCCAGACGGTGCCCTGGGCGACGATCACCACGTCGCCGCCCACGCGCACGCGCTCGCCCTCCAGCGCACAGCGCAGCTCGGAGGGGCGGCCCATCTCGATGCCCTGCGTGACGGTCAGCTCGCGCACCCCGGTGTGGGCGTGCAGGTGGGCCAGCAGCGGACCGGCGGCCGAGCCGGTGGCGGGGTCCTCGAGCACCGCCTCCGCGTGGTCGAGCAGCCGGGCGCGGGCCGGCGCCGCCGTGCCGCCGGGGTCGACGGCGCAGAGGTAGAGCACGACCGCGTCACCCAGGCCCTCGCGCAGCCTGGCCGCGTCGGGCGCGAGGCGCGCCAGCGCGGCGGCGTCGCGCAGCGGCGCGATGACGTGAGGCGTGCCGGTGGAGACGACCTGCCAGGGCAGCCGGGGATGCGCCGCGTCGCCCGCCAGCCCGGCCGCGCCCAGCAGCGGCTCGGGATCCAGCGCCGGGCCGGCGGTGGCAGGCTCCTGGAGCATCGACGCGGCGCTGGCGCGTTCCCCGGTGCGCCGCACCTCGACGGGCTGACACCCGGCGGCGGTCTGCTGCACGTAGCGGGCCTCGGCCTCGCCGCGCACGGCGGCGACGGCCACCGCGGTGCCCAGCGAGGGATGGCCGGCGAAGGGCAGCTCGCCGGCCAGCGTGAAGATGCGATTGCGGTAGTCGGCAGCGTCGGCCTGGGGCACCTGGACGAAGGTGGTCTCCGACAGCCGCGTCTCGCGGGCAAAGGCCTGCATGGTCGCGTCGTCGAGGCCGTCGGCGTCGTGCACCACGGCGAGCGCGTTGCCGGCCAGCGGGGTGTCCGTGAAGACGTCGAGCCACGTCAGGGGGTGGGCACCCACGGACGCGCGGCGGGCTCAGAAGTCGAAGTCGCGCGGCGGCTTCTGCTCGAACCAGAGCCGGTCGTGCTCCGGCGTCTCCTCGAGGAACTCGGGCGTCTCCTCGAGCAGGTCCTCGCCCTCGGGCGTCTCCTCCTCGCCGCCGGACTCGGGCTCGGCACTGGGGCGGTGGCGCGTGGCCTCGTCGACGTCGGCCACGGAGTACTGCTGGGTCGGCTGGTCGGCTTCCGGGGGCCGGTGAGACTCGGGCTCGCTGTCGGCGAGCGGATCGCCCTGGTCGGGGGAGGCCCCGGGATCGGCCGCGGGGAAGCCGCCGGGCGGCGTGGCAGGAGGCCGCGGCGACCTGGGGCGATCGGCGCGGTGGGGGTCGGCGAATGGCTCGGGGTCGGGCGCGGGCGGCTCGAGAGTGGGCGCCGGCGGGCCAGGGAATGGCTCGATGGGCGGCTCGTGGGTCGACGGACGCGGGACGTCGAGGTCGTCGCCGAAGAAGTCCTCGTCCTCGAAGGCGAACTCGTCCGTCTCCCCGATGGCGAACTCGTCGAGGTCCAGCTCGTCGCCTACCGCGGCTGGCTCGCCGAGGGGCACCGGCTCGGGCTCCGGGGGCGGCGCCTGCCACTCAGGCTCGAGCAC
>JAUJOF010000004.1:0-90491 GCA_030447785.1 Solirubrobacteraceae bacterium | reverse complement strand
CGGCTCCGGGGGCGGCGCCTGCCACTCAGGCTCGAGCACCGGCTCCGGGGGCGGCGCCTGCCACTCAGGCTCGAGCACCGGCTCCGGGGGCGGCTCGACGGCCTCGAGGTCGGTCGGCTCCTCCTCGGCGTCCGGCGACGAGTCATCCTCGCCGTCGTCGACGTGGCGCACGTCGATCGGCGACAGCCCCCGGCCGCGGGCGCCGATCGCGGGGTCCTGGGTCAGCGGACGGTCGAACGCGGTGGGCGCGTCCTCGGCCGCACCGTCCTCCCACCGAATGTCGTCCTCCCCACCGCCGATCTCGTCCTCGTCTCGCTCAACGTGACGCGTGCGCGCTGGCGCAGAGGCCGCCAGCGGCTCGGCGCTGCGGCGGGGGGGCCCGAGGGCCTCCTGCTCCTCGCGGGCGATCTCCGAAGGATCGGCGCCGCGGCGGCGCTTGAGGTCCAGGTGCTCGCGGATGGCGTCATCGAGGAGTCCCATCCCGGCTAAGAGCCTAGCTTGGCGCGAATCGTCCTGTTCTTCCCCGCACGCTTTGCTTCATAGAGCGCGGCGTCCGCGGCGGCGACGAGGCCCTCGAGGTCCGCGGAGTTCTCGGGCAGGGAGGCGACCCCGAAGCTGGCCGTCACGTGCACTGGCCCGTTGCCGTCGGGCTGGTCCACGGCCAGGTCCTCGATCCCCTTGCGCATGCGCTCGGCCAGCCGGTAGGCGCCCTCCAGGTCGGTGCCCGGGAGCACGACGGGGAACTCTTCGCCGCCGGGGCGCGCCGGCTCGTCGATCTCGCGCGAGCTCTCGCGGATGATCCGCGCGACCTCGCACAGCACGGTGTCGCCCAGTGGATGGCCGTGGGTGTCGTTGACGGCCTTGAAGTCGTCGATGTCGCCCATCGCCAGACCCAGCTGGCCGCCGAAGCGCCGCGAGCGCTCGACCTCCAGCGCCAGGCGCTCGCGGAAGCCCCGGCGATTGCTCAGGCCGGTCAGAGGGTCGGTCACCGCCTCGCGCGCGACGGTCTTGTGCAGGTCGACGTTCTCGATCGACACCGAGGCCTGGCTGGAGAGGTACTGGAACAGCTCGCGGTCGGCCGCGCTGAAGGGCTCGCCGACGCGCGCGACGCTGACCACGCCGTTGACGCGGCGGTGCTCCTCGTCGCCCTCTTTGAGCGGGTGGGCCAGCGCGCTGGCGCCGTCGCGGGTGACCTCCCCGATCGCGCTGCCGCCCAGCACCTGCGCCTCCGCCTCGCGCACGACGCCCTCGAGTCCGCGCAGCGAGCCTACGCGCACGGCCTCCTCGATGGGCGCACGGCGGCTGGGGCGGATCGTGACCCGTCCGGCCCGCGCGTCCACGCCCTCCAGCGCGCTGGTGAGCACGATCTTCAGCAGCGCGTCGCGATCGAGGTTGGACCCGACCGCCTGGCCCAGGCGACGGACCGAGCTCTGCACGCGCTCGCGCTCGCGGCCCAGCTCGGCCAGGCGCTGCTCGAGCTGGTCGGACATCTTGTTGAACTCCTCGCCCAGCGCGGCGAACTCGTCGCGCCCGGCGGTGGGCACGCGCGTAGAGAAGTCCCCTCGGCCCAGGCGACGCGCCGCGTCCAGCAGACCTGCAACCTGTTGGGCCAGCGAGCGTGAGACCGCCAGGGCGAAGGCGAAGGCCAGCGCAAAGAAGCCCAGCAGGATCGCCGCGGCCACGATGCGGGCTTGCTCCACCGCGGCCGTGGTCGCCTGCTTGGGCGCGAGCACGGAGACCTGCACCCGGCGCCCCGCGAACCCCGGCGCGTCGAAGCTGACCGTGCGGTACTCCACACCGTCGATCTCCACGTCGTCCGCGTCGCCCACCTCGGGCAGCGGCTCGTCGTCCACTTCGCCCTTCAGCGACGGCGAGGTGCCCAGCACGCGACCGCGGGACCGAACCACGACCTCCACCCCGGCCAGCCGGCGCACCCGCCGGCTGAAGGGGTCGGCGCGCAGGACCGACACCTGCAGCTCGCCATCCAGTGCCGTGCCGTCCGGCTCTTCGAGACCGAAAAAGGCCGGCGCGATGGCTTCGGAGTCGCCGACCTCGACCACCGCCTCGCCCTCGCGCACGAGCACGATGCGCGCGATCGACTCGCGGCGTGCGAGCGCCCGCGCGCGCGCCCGCGCAGCACGCACGTCACCGTCGCGAAACGCGGCGGCCAGCCGCGTGTACTGGTCCTCGCGGTCCCTGACGGCGTTCTTCGCGTCGGCCGTGGCCTGGCGATAGAGGTTGGTGGCCACCTCGTAGCGCGCGGCCAGGTTCTCGTCGGCCTTGCCCACCTCGTTGTCGGAGATCAGCCCGAAGAGGACGACCGCCAGCGAGATCATCGGCACGAGCACGATGAGCACGAAGAAGAGTGTCAGGCGGTTTCGAAAGCTCACGGGCGGCGGCGCGGAGCGTACCCTTGCTATCGGCAGGCCCACGCGCATGCTTGAGCGCCCGCGGGCTACAATTGACCCCGCCTCGGGGCTATAGCTCAGTTGGGAGAGCGCCTGGATCGCACCCAGGAGGTCGCCGGTTCGAGCCCGGCTAGCTCCATCGTGGCGTCCTCACGCCGCGTGGGCGGTGAGGCGCGGGCGCACGCCGTCAGGCGGCCAGCGGCATGGTCGGGCCCGCGGCGACGCCCTCGTCGTGCAGGCGGCCGATCTCCGTCTCGCTGAGGCCGAGGTCCTCGCCGAGGATCTGGTCGGTGTGCTCGCCCAGCAGCGGGGCGCGCGTGGGAGGCACCCGCTCCAGCGTCGAGAAGTTCAGCGGCGAGCCCGGCGTCAGGTAGGTGCCGATCCCCGGCTGCTCGAGCTGCTCGAACATCGGGTTGGCCGTCGAGCAGCGCGGGTCCTCGTTGACCGCTTCGCGGAAGGTCTGGTAGGGACCCCAGGAGACGCCGTGGCGGTCGAAGATCTCGCCGATCTCGGCCATCGTGCGCGTGACCATCCACTCCTTGAGCACCGCCCCGATCACCTCGCGCGCGCGCCAGCGGTCGCCCTCCTTGGACAGGTCGACGCTCATCATCCGCTCCAGGAGGGCGAAGGCCTCGTGCAGCCCGGTGGCCTCGACGAGGCTCGTCCACTGCTTGAGGGTCAGGGCCAGCACCATGATGTGCCGGCCCTCCTTGGTCGTGAAGTCGCGGCCGAAGGCCCCGTAGAGGTAGTTCTGGTCCTTGACGCGGTCACGGCCCAGCACTTGCGCCTCGGCGATCTTCCCGAGGTTGCCGACCATCGCGAAGGCGACGTCCGAGAGCGCGATGGTCACCATCTGTCCCTCGCCGGCCAGGCGGCGGTGGCGCTCGGCGGCGAGCAGGCCGGCGACCGCCATCTGGCCGGTGATGCAGTCCCACGCGGGCAGCAGGTGGTTGAACGGCGTGTCGAGGTGCCGCGGCCCGGTGGCCCAGGGGAAGCCCGTCGCGGGGTTGACCGTGTAGTCCACCGCCGAGGAGCCGTCGTGGTTGCCCACGATGCTGACCATCACGAGGTCGGCACGCTTCTCGGCCAGGGCCTCGAAGCTCATCCAGCCGCGGGCGGGGAAGTTGGTGAGGAAGAGCCCGTTGTTCTCGCCCGGTTGGGTGACCAGCGCGGTGAGCAGCTCGCGGCCCCTGGGGTTGCGCAGGTCGATCTGGATCGAGCGCTTGCCCTTGTTGAGCCCGTGCCAGAACAGCGACACGTCGTCCTCGTTGACCGGCCAGCGGTGGTAGTCCAGGCCGCCGCCGATGGGGTCGAAGCGGATCACGTCCGCTCCCATCTGGGCGAGCGTCATGCCGCCCAGCGGGGCCGCCACGAACGCCGAGCCCTCGATCACCCGCATGCCCTCGAGGATGCCGTTCATCGTCTGCCCCTCTCTCCTCGTACGGGCCTCATGCCATGAGGCCGATGAATCGCCAGTCGAGCACCTGGACGGGCTCGTCCGCGCCCGCCCGGTCGGCGTGCACCAGCGCGCGAAGGTCGAGCAGCGCGCAGCTGTCCTCGCGCGCCTCGACGGGCCAGATGGCCTCCAGGGTCAGCTCCGTGCTGAGGACGTCGCCCTCGAAGACCGGACCGGTGTGCTCGCACCCGCGCCACGCGAGGATCGTCAGCAGGTTGGGCAGCGCGCGCGTGGCCTGTGCCGCGGCCACGGCGATCGTGTACCCGCCGTAGACCAGCCTGCTGCCGTGCGCGCCACCGCCCGGGTCGGTGTGGGTCTTGGCGACGTTGAGGGTCAGCCGCGCGAGCTCGGGCGCCGCGGTGACGCTGTCGCGTCCCTCGACGTGGAAGGCGGTCCCCGCGCGCAGATCCCCGGCGTGGGCCCCGGGCATGTGCTCGCGCGCGGTGTGAAAGGACCAGTCGCGCGGCACGGCGGCGCGCACCTCGTCCATGTCGAGCTCCCGGGGGATCGACTCGAAGCGGTCCGCGTGGCCGGTCTGCACCTCGGGATCGCGCAGGGGGATCATCGCGCAGCGCCAGAAGTCGAGCACCGGCTCGCCGTGTTGGTCGAGGGTGGCGATGCGCAGCGCGACGAGCCCTGTGGCTGAGCCGTCGGGACGGGGGCGGTTCTGCTTGAGCCCGACGACCTCGGTCGTGGTGCGCAGCGTGTCACCGACGTGCACGGGGCGCTGGAGAACCAGTCCGCGGTAGAAGAGGTTGCCGCGCACGCGGAAGGTCGGCTCCGTGGACTGGCCGATCGAGACGTCACAGACGAGGTTGGGGTGGGCCAGCGGCTCGGCGCGGCCAGTCACGGCGTGTCCCAGCCCCGCGTCGAGCGCGAGGCGCATGCGGTCTCCGACGATCGCCTGGTGCAGCGCGGCGTGCCCGTCGGTCAGCGTCATCGCCGGGCCGGCGAAGGCCTGACCGATCTCGAAGTCCTCGAAGTGGGGGCCGCCGACCTGTACTCGCTGCCCAGCCTCCAGCATCTCGTTCCCTCCGTATGTCTCGGTATGCCGGAGGGGCGCCGCCGCGGCCCTTCCGTGGGACGCAGAGTAGTCGAGGGCGGCGCGCATCACAGCACCCCGAGGATTCTTCTGTCGCGAGCGAAGTGGCGCTCACCCCCGATAGCCTCCCGCCGGTGCGCGCGCGGCGTTCCTGCCTGTCGGTCCCCGGGTCCTCGGAGAAGATGCTCGCCAAGGCGCGCACGCTCGCGGCCGACGAGGTGATCATCGACCTCGAGGACGCCGTCGCCTCATCCGCCAAGGCGCAGGCTCGGGACGCCGTCACGGCGGCGGTGGCTGAGGGGGACTGGGGCGGACGCGCGGTCGCCGTGCGCATCAACGGTCCCGCGACGCAGTGGTGCCATCGCGACGTGATCGACGCCGTCACCGGCGCCGGGGCCGGCGCCGGGCTGGACTCGCTGGTGGTCCCCAAGGTGGAATCGCCCGCCGAGCTCGAGTTCGTCGATCGTCTCGCCGGGATGGTCGAGCAGGAGGTGGGTCGTGACGCACCGGTGGGGCTGCAGGCGTTGATCGAGACGGCGCCCGGGCTGCGCCACATCCACGCCATCGCGCACGCCAGCACACGCCTGGAGACGCTCATCGTGGGCTACGCCGACCTCGGTGCATCGCTCGGCCTGCCACCGGAGGACGACCAGTCCGGCGACCGGTGGCATCACGTGATGGCGACGGTCCTGGTCGCGGCACGCGACGCGGGCCTGCAGGCCATCGACGGACCGTACCTCGCGATCGAGGACCTCGAGGGCCTGCGGGCCTCTGCCCAGCGCGCCCGTGCGCTGGGCTATGACGGCAAGTGGGCGCTGCACCCCACGCAGATCGACGTGCTCAACGACCTCTTCGCGCCCAGCCCCGAGGAGCTCCGACAGGCGCGCGCCGTGCTCGCCGCGCTCGAAGCAGCCGAGCGCGAGGAGGGCCACGGTGTCGCGATGCTCGACGGCGCGATGATCGACGAGGCCAGCCGCAAGCGCGCGGCGCAGGTCGTCGCCCGCGGGGGGTCATGAGCCCACGCAATGGCGCGCGCCCCGGGTGAGCGGGCCCCTCCTGCCACCCTGGAGAGCGTGTCCGTGGGCACGCGCCGCCGCTTCCCCCGCCGTTTCCGGGCACCCACGGTCGCGGCCCTCTTCCTCGTCGCGCTCGCCTTGGGCGTGGCCGGCGGGGCGTGGCTGGCGACGACCGGCTCGCAGGAGGCCGTCGTGCGCCCCAAGCCGGGGCAGCAGCTCGTCCCCGCCGCACCGGCCGAGGCCGCGGAGGAGGAGGAGGTCTTCGACCCGCTGGCCTGGGACCCCGAGCGCGAGGAGGAGTACGTCCAGCGCGCGCACGACGGCTTTGCCCATCCGCTCTACACCCTCAGCCCCGGCGGTGCGGGGGCCAGCGCCCGGCGCACCGCGCGCTGGCGCCCCCAGATCGAGACCGCCGCAGCACAGGCCGGCGTGCCCGCCGACACGCTGGAGGGCATGGTCCTCCTGGAGAGCGCGGGGCGCTCCAACGCGGTGGCCGGCGACGACGGCGACCTCTCCGTTGCCGTCGGCCTCACCCAGATCCTGGCTGAGACGGGCCAGAACCTGCTGGACATGCGCATCGACGTGGAGCGCTCGGAGAAGCTGACCGCGCGCATCGAGCGCGCCTCCAAGCGCGGCAGGACCCGGCGCGCGCGCGAGCTGCGCCGCCAGCGCGCGCGCATCGACGAGCGTTTCGACCCCGAGAAGGCCCTGGCCGCCACCGCGCGCTACCTGCAGTTCGCCCGGGGGGAGCTGGACCGGGTGGACCTCGCGGTGGTCAGCTACCACATGGGCGTGGGCAACCTCCGCAGCGTCCTCGAGCTCTACGGCGAGGAGGACGTCTCCTACGCACAGCTGTACTTCGACGCCACGCCGCGTGCACACCCCGAGGCCTACGCCGAGCTGCTGGGTCTGGGCGACTTCTCGTCCACCTACCTGTGGCGGGTGGGCGCCGCGCAGGACATCATGGAGCTGTGGCGCACCGACCCGCAGCAACTGCAGCGCCTGCAGGCGCTGCACGACGAGAAGAACTCCGCCGAGGAGGTCCTGCACCCCGAGTCGGAGACCGAGGTGTTCGCCGACGGCGAGGACCTCGAGGACGCCTACGCGTCAGGCGACCTGCTGGCGCTGGACCGCGACCGCCTGGCCGCCGCCGGCCTGCGCATCGAGCGGGACATGGGCGAGCTCGCCCGCGACCTGGACCGCTCGCGCCGGCTGTACCGCGGCCTGCGTCCCGAGGCCCTGGCGGTCCTGCTGTACCTGGGCACGGGCGCGCAGCAGATCTCCGGCGACGATCCACTGCTCGTGACCTCCACCGCGCGCGACCGCGACTACCAGGACGCGCTGCTGGGGGACGGCAACGGCGAGGCCACCCGCGACTACTCCCTGCACACGACGGGCTTCGCCTTCGACATCGAGCGCCGCTACGTCAGCGACGACCAGTCGCAGGCCTTCCAGTTCATGCTCGACCGCCTGCAGGCGCTGAACGTCATCGCCTGGGTGCGCGAGCCCGCGGCCATCCATGTCACGGTGGGGCCGCGCGGCGAGGAGCTGCTCGGAGTCCTGGAGGGGTGACCAAGGCGGCCGACCTGCGCGCCTGAGATGGGTCCCCAGGTCGTGTCCCGGGTAGGGTCCGGGCCGTGGACCCGGTCAACGTCCTCATCGAGATCCCGCGTGGGTCGCGCAACAAGTACGAGTGGGACGAGGAGTTGGGTGCGATCAAGCTCGATCGCTTCCTCTTCTCCTCGGTCGTGTATCCGACCGACTACGGCTTCCTCCCCGACACGATGGCCGAGGACGGCGATCCGCTCGACGCGATGGTGTGCGTGAGCGAGGCCACCTTCCCCGGCTGCGTGATCCCCGTGAAGGTCATCGCCCTCTTTCGCATGCGCGACGAGGAGGGCATCGACGACAAGGTCGTGTGCGTGCCCCACAGCGACCCCAACTGGAACACGGTCGAGTCGCTGAACGACCTGCCGCGCGCACTGCGCGACGAGATCAGCCACTTCTTCTCGATCTACAAGCAGCCGCAGGGCATCCATGTGAAGGTCGACGGCTGGTACCCGCGCGAGGACGCCATGCGGGCGATCGACGCCGCGCGCGAGCGCTTCGCGCAGGGCGATGGCTCACAGGCGCCCGGCCAGGAGGCCACCGAGCGGGCGTGACCGACGCGGTGCGCACGCCCGACGAGCTCTTCGCGGGGCTGCCGGGGATCGAGGCGCTGGGCTCGCCCGTGTTCCGCGGGTGGGAGGGGCTGCGCCTGGCCCACGCCGACGTGGGCTCGGGGGCGCCGGTGGTCTTCCTCCACGGCGAGCCGACGTGGTCCTATCTGTGGCGCAAGGTCATCCCACCCGTGCGCGACGCGGGCTTTCGCTGCATCGCGCCCGACCTGCCGGGCTTCGGGCGCTCGGACAAGCCGATCGACCAGGACTGGTACTCCTACGACCGCCACACCGCGGCGGCGGGCGTCCTGCTCGAGGAGCTCGACCTGCGCGGCGCGACGGTCGTGGTGCACGACTGGGGCGGCCCGATCGGGCTGCGCTGCGCGGTCGAGCTTCCCGAGCGCGTCGAGCGCATCGTGATCCTCGACAGCGGGCTGTTCACCGGCCGACAGCCCATGAGCGACGCCTGGCAGACCTTCCGCGACTTCGTCGAGCGCACCGAGGACCTGCCCATCGGCATGCTCGTGCGCAACGGCTGTCACGTGGACCCGGGCGACGAGGTGGCCGCGGCCTATGACGCGCCGTTCCCCAACACGGCCTCCAAGGCGGGGGCCAAGGCCTTCCCGCTGATAGTGCCCCAGTCGCCCGACGCGCCCGGGGCCGAGGCCGGCCAACGCGTGCTCGAGGCGCTGGGCGCCGACACGCGCCCCACGCTCACCCTCTGGGGCGCCGACGACCCCGTCCTCACGCCGGAGATGGGCGAGCGCTTCACCTCCGCCATCAACCGCGATCCACCGGAGGTTGTGGCCGACGCGGGGCACTTCCTCCAGGAGGACCAGGGCCAGCGCATAGGCGCGCGGATCGCGGAGTGGCTGCGGGCCGGCTGACGACCGCCCGCGCGCATCACGAGCCCGAGGGCTTGGCGATCTCCTTGGACGTGTCCTCGCCGCGACGTAGCGCGGGCCCCGAGCGGGCGGCACGCAGCTCGTACTCGCGGCGCACGTCGGGATCGAACGTGTAGAGCACCCTGTCGGCCTTCAACGCCCGGGCCACGGCCTCGGTGCCCCGGCGAGGCAGCAGCGTGGTGACCCTGTTGATGGCCTTGACGTTCTTGGGCACCCACACGTCGACGATGCCGTGGCGCAGGGCGTGGACGATCGCGTCGGCCACGTCGTGGGGCTCGATCTTCCTGACTGCGCGGGTCTGGGTGGTCCCGGAGGCCAGCTCGGTGTTGACCAGCGCGGGCATGACGTAGACGATGTCCACGGCCGAACCCTCGAGCATGAGCTCGGCGCGGACCGCCTCGCTGAGACCCACGACCGCGTGCTTGGTGGCCGAATATGTCGCCCCGCCCGGTATGCCGAACTTGCCCGCCTGGGAGGCGATGTTGACCACCGCGCCGGTGTTGCGCGGGACCATCCGCTCCAGCGCCAGCTTGGTGCCGGTGATGACCCCGTGCACGTTGATGTCCACCTGCCGGCGGGCGGTGGCGTCGTCCTCGTCTTGGAAACGGCCGATCTGCATGATCCCGGCGTTGTTGACCAGCACGTCGAGCGGCCCGAGCTCCTCCTGCGTGGCGTCCAGGAACGCGGCGAAGGAGTCGCGGTCGGTGACGTCGAGCCCGAAGGCGGCGCCAACCGGCCCCAGCTCGTCGGCGGTCTGCTGGGCGGTCTGGAGGTCGAGGTCGCCGATGGCCACCTTCATGCCCTGGCGCACGAAGGCCTGCGCGGTCGCACGCCCGATGCCGCGCGCGCCACCGGTGATGGCCGCGACCTTGCCGTGCAGCGGACGGGGTTCCTTCGCCATGGGAATCCTCCTGGTTTGCCGAGTGGAGGCGGTGAACGCTACGACCTGGAGGGCGTGGCGCAACCAGCCGTATCCGCCGCTCGGGTCCGTGGCGGGCGCTAACCCTCGTCGACCGACCGGTGCCGCGTCACGACGGACTCGAGCAGCAGGTGGTTGGGCACGTGCACCGTCTCCCCGTCCTCGGTGACCAGCAGCGTCGTGGTCGTCTCGATCGCCTCGATCCTGCCCCGGTGGCCCGCCACAGTCACCGTCTGGCCGACCTCGAAGATGCCGCGGACGTAGTAGGAGGCGCTGAGCGCCCGCGCGACCTCCCGCCCGCCCAGCCCGAAGGCCAGAACCGGAGCGGCGACCAGCGCGCTGAGCACGATGGCCAGCAGGGTCAGGAGGATGGCGGTGGACAGCGCCAGCTGCGCCGCGGCAGTGAGCGCAAAGACCACCACGACCAGGACCTGGGCGACGCGTCCCAGCGGCGCCCGCAGGTCCATCTCGCGCGTCATGCGGTCGATGCGGGCGCGCACCACGCCGGCCAGCACGACGCCGGCCAGCAGCAGGACGGCCGCCGCGAGGATGCGCGGCAGGAAGAGGATCGCCTGGTTGAGCGACTGGCTCAGGAACTGCAGCCCGAGCAGCGAGAGCGCGGCGAAAACCACGATCACGAGGAGCGCGACGCGCAGGGCACCGCCCGTCAGGCGCGCGAGCGACCGCTCCAGCCCGACGCGTTCGAGGGTGTCGTGCACGCCCCATCGCTCGGCCAGCTCGTCGAGCCTCGCGGCACGCAGGGCGCGGGTGGCCACTCGCGCCAGCACGCGCGCGGCCAGCATTCCCACCAGCAGGAGAACGAGCGCGCCGCCCAGGCGCGGGAGGAACCCGCCGAGCGCCTCGCCCGCCTGTTCGAGCACGATCATCAGCGACGAGCGCGGCGCGAGCGGCGGCCGAGCAGCGGACCCAGGGCATCGCCCAGCGCGGAGAGGAACACGCCCGCCAGGCGCAGCGGCGCGCGCAGCGCTCGCTGCCAGCGGGCGGTGGCCACGACGCGACGGATGAGCGCGCGGTCCGCCGGCGGGGTCTCGGTGCGCAGCACCACCAGGTGGGCGCCCACGGCGCGCTCCGCCGGCGTGAGTTCCTCGTCGTCGCCCGTGCTCACCCGGGAAGCTCCCAGTCGTAGGTGTTGGCGCGCAGCAGGTCGATCAGCTCGCCGCGGGCACGGTGCAGGCGCCCCTTGACGCTGCCCAGCGGCGTCTGGGTGATCTCGGCGATCTCGTCGTAGCTCAGCCCCTCGACGTCGCGCAGCACGAGGACGGCGCGGTGGGTGGGGCGCAGCAGCTCGAGCTTGCTCTCCAGGCGCTCGCGGCGCTCGAGCCGGGCGGCCGGGCTGCGCCGGGGGTCGGCATCGCGCTCGTCTTCGAACTCCGAGGGATCGGTCGTCTCGCTGCGCCGGCGCTGGAGGGCGTCCACGGCGCTGTTGTGGGTGATCTGCAGCAGCCAGGCCCGGAAGCTGCCCGTCCCCCGGAAGCGCGACAGGCGGTGGAAGGCGCGCAGGAGGGCCTCCTGGCAGACATCGGGCGCCTCGTCGGGGCCGACGATGCGCGTGGCCAACCCGCAGGGCCGTGTCCCCGTGGCGTCGGGCGAGCGCCTCAAAGGCCGTCAGGTCGCCGGCGCGCGCGGCCTTGACGAGCCTTCGGTCGGGGTCCACGGCGGTTGGGGTCCTCTCCGGGACGGTGGCCATCGAAACAACTAGGACGGTTCGCCGACCCGTCCGGTTACGCCCGCGTCGGTTTCCGACCGTCCGTAACCCCCGGCCGTTCTCATCCGTCGTAGGGGGCCAGGTAAGGCAAACGACCCTCGGAGACCCCATGCCCCTCGCCCAAGTCCGCATCGCGGACAGCGTCCAGGCCGCGCTTGACGGCCTGTTCCAGTTCCTGCCCAAGCTGCTCGGCTTCCTGCTGATCCTGATCATCGGCTACTTCGTCGCGAAGGTCGTCAAGGCCATCGTGCGCAAGGCGCTCGAGAAGCTCGGCGTCGACGAGAAGCTCAGCGAGTCCGACGCGCGCCGGTACGTCGATCGTGTCTCGCCCGACGCGAGCCCGGCCAACGGCATCAGCCGCGTCGTCTTCGTCCTGATCTTCATCTTCTTCGTCTTCTCGGCGATCGGGCAGCTGGGCATCCCCGCGCTGACCGGCTTCATGAACCAGGTGCTGGCCTACCTGCCCAACGTGATCGCGGCGATCGCGATCTTCGTGGTCGCGGCGGTCATCGCCGGCGCCGCGGGGGGCGGGGCCGCCAAGCTCACGGGCGACACGCCCACGGGCAAGGTCATCGGCACCGTCGTTCCGGCACTGGTGATGGTCATCGCCGGCTTCATGATTCTCTCCCAGCTGCAGATCGCGCCGAACATCGTGCAGATCGCCTTCGCGGCCACCATGGGCGCCATGGCGCTGGGCCTCGCGCTGGCCTTCGGACTCGGCGGCCGGCCGGTGGCCGAGCGCATGCTCGAGGACGCCTACCGCAAGGGCCAGGAACAGCGCGACCAGGTGCAGCGCGACGCGCGGATCGCCCGCGACCGCGGGAAGGAGCAGGCCCAGCGCGGCGAGGGCGCCCAGCAGGAGGTCCGGGCCTCCGGGCGCGCGTCCGACGCGCCACGTGGCGGCGACACCGGCTCCTACCGGGCCACCTAGTCCGAGCCCTGAGCGAGGAGCGACACGATGGCCAGCAACCCCGCACGCCCTGCCGCGAAGAGCGGTGTCCAGTCGTGGACCGGACGCAAGGTCGTCGGGCAGGACGACGCGAAGCTCGGAAAGCTCGAGCACGTCTACCTGTCCCGCGACACCCAGCAGCCGACCTGGGGGATCGTCAAGAGCGGTCCCCTTGGGCGCAGGCGGCACTTCGTGCCCTTCCACGAGGCCACGGCGGAGGACAAGACGGTGACCGTGCCCGTCGCCGCGAGCCACGTGCGCGCGGCGCCGTCGGTCCCGGCTGACCGGGCGCTCTCCGCCGCGACCGAGCGCGATCTGGAGCGCCACTACGAGCAGCGCGGCGCGCTCGCGGACACGCGGGCCCGCCAGCGCGACGAGTTCGGCGGCTTCAACGTCGGTGCGGCGTTCTTCGGCTGGCTCGTGGCGATCGCGCTGGCCGCACTGCTCGTCGCCCTGCTCGGAGCGATCGCCACGGCGGTGGGCTTCTCGATCGATCTCGGGCCGCAGGCGGCCAGTCAGTCGGCCGGCGCGATCGGGATCGTGGGCGGCGCGCTGCTGGTCCTCGTGCTCGCTCTCGCCTATCTCGGGGGCGGCTACGTGGCCGGACGGATGTCCCGCTTCGACGGCGCCCGGCAGGGCTTGGGCGTGTGGGTGTTCGGCCTGGCGGTCAGCGTGGCGCTCGTCGTGCTCGGGCTGATCTTCGGCTCCGAGTACAACCTGCTCCAGCAGATCGATGTGCCGACCGTGCCGGTTCCCACGAGCTCGTTGACGTTGGGCGGACTCATCGCGCTGGCGGCGATCGTGGCCGCCACGATCGCCGGCGCGCTGTTGGGCGGCAAGGCCGGCGAGCGCTACCACCGCAAGGTCGACCGCGCCGGGATGTGATCGAAGAGCTCATCTCCCGGCGTGCCTGAGGCGCCGCTCGGGCCCGCCCGGTCCCGACGAGCGGGTACCGTGCGGCCCGCATGCCCTCCTTCGAGCACCACGGCCACCGCCTGCACTTCGAGACCTACGGCGAGGGCGAGCGCGTGATCGTGCTCGTCCATGGCCTGCTGCTGAGCACGCGCATGCAGCAGCCGCTGGCGCACGAGCTGGCCCGGCGGGGCAACCGGGTGTTGCTGCTCGACCTGCTGGGCCACGGGCGCTCGGATCGCCCCCGCGACATGTGGCGCTACTCGATGACCGCCTTCGGCCGGCAGATCGTCGGGCTGCTCGACCACCTTGACGTCGACCAGGCGGTGGTGGGGGGCACCTCGCTGGGCGCCAACACCGCACTGGAGGTCGCCGACCTCGCCCCGGAGCGCCTGCGCGGCATGGTCATCGAGATGCCCGTCCTCGACAACGCGCTGCTGGCCTGCGCGGTGGTCTTCAGTCCACTGCTGGTCGGCCTGACCTTCGGCGAGTCCTGGATGCGGGCGCTCTCGCGGGCGGCGCGTGCGATCCCGCCCCGCGCGCTGCCCTTCTGGGGCGACGTCCTGCTGGACGCGGTGCGCCAGGACCCGGGGCCCAGCGCCGCCGTGCTGCAGGGCATCTTCTTCGGGCGCGTGGCACCTCACCGCGACCTGCGGCGCACCTTCGAGGCGCCCGCGCTGATCATCGGCCACCACCGCGATCCCGTCCATCCCTTCTCCGACTCGGGGATGCTGGCCGACGAGCTGCCCGATGGGCGGCTGCTGGAGGCCGACTCGGTGGTGGAGCTGCGCGTCAATCCGCGCCGGCTGACCGGGGAGATCGCCGCTTTCGTGGACGCATGCTGGCGTCCGGTGCGCGCGGGGCAGGAGCGCGCCTGGGCCTCCCGCTAGCCTGCCCGCCAATGGCCCACCGCGCCGAGGAGAAGGCCCGCCGAAAGGCCGAGCGCGAGGCCGCCGAGCGCGAGGCGGCCAAGCGGGCGAAGCGCGCCCGGGTGCTGCAGCTGGGCGCCGGAGGCGTGCTCGTCGCCGCCCTGGTGGCGGGCATCGTGGCGCTGGTGCTGGCCGGCGGCGACAGCACCGCCGCGGGCGACGAGGGCCCGGTCGAGGCTGCCGGCGAGGAGGTGCAGAACGTCTCCCTGCCCCCCCAGCGCGCGGAGGACCTCGAGGCGGCGGTGGAGGCCGCCGGCTGCGAGCTGCGTGAACTCGAGGATCAGGGCGGCGAGCACGTCGAGCAGCCCGTCCCGGCGAGCTACTACAACTCCAATCCGCCCAGCTCGGGGCGCCACAACCCGATCCCCGCCGAGGACGGCGTGTACCGACCGGGCAGCTCGCCCACGGTGGAGAACTGGCTGCATTCCGCGGAGCACGGGCGCATCCTCTTGCAGTACGCGCCAGGCACCCCGCAGCAGCGCATCGATCAGCTGCGCGCGCTCGTGCAGGAGCCGGTCCTGGGCGCGCCCGGGGGCTACCACACGCTCGTCTTCCAGAACACCACCAACATGCCCTACCAGGTGGCGGCCGTGAACTGGACGCGCACGCTCGGCTGCCCGCAGTTCAACGACCGCGTATGGGACGCGCTGCGGCTCTTCCGCGAGGAGTACACCGACGACGCGCCCGAGAAGGTCCCCTAGCAAGCCCCTAGCGCCACCCGCCCGTTTCGCCCTTGTAGAGCCCGTCGCTGCCTATCAAAGCGCGGGCGGTGCACGCCAGGATGCGCAGGTCCAGCCGCCACGAGCGGTGCTCGATGTACCAGAGGTCCAGCTCGATGCGCTCCGCCCAGGGCAGCGACGCCCGCCCGTGCACCTGTGCCCAGCCGGTGATGCCGGGCTTGACGGCCAGCCGGCCGCGCTGGCGCTTGGTGTACTGGGCCACCTGCACGGGAATCGTGGGCCGCGGGCCGATGATGGCCATCTCGCCGCGCAGCACGTTGACGAGGTTGGGCAGCTCGTCCACCGAGGTGCGCCGCAGGAGCGCTCCCAGGCGGGTGATGCGCGGGTCGCCCTCGTTGATCGCCAGCCCGGAGCCCATCGCCTCCGCTCCGGCGACCATGGTGCGAAGCTTGAGCACGTCGAACTGGGCCCCGTGGCGCCCCACCCGGCGTTGGCGGTAGATCGGGTGGCCGGGGGACTCGAGGCGGATGGCCACCACCGCGACCGCCAGCACGGGCGCGGTGACGGTCAGCACCGTCGCGGCCACCACGAGGTCGAAGGCCCGGTGCAGCGCCTCGCTCATCGCGTGCCCTCCGGGGCCTCCCATCCGGCCTCGGTGCCATGGCGCAGCCAGTCGTAGAGACCCATTGCCACGCTGGCGGTGGTCACGACGTAGTAGCGCGCCACCAGCAGCGGTCGCGCGGGGACCGCGCGGGCAGCCCCGGCGGCGGCCAGCACCCCCAGCTGGACGATCAGCGCGGCCACGTAGAGTGGGCCGGCGCCCAGGATGGCGAGCGCAGCGCTGGCCACGAACGCGACGAGGTGCAGGAAGGGGGCGGCGTAGCGCAGCAGGCGGTGGGACACGATCATCAGCGCGTAGGCGAACCCGTACCCGCGCGGCGAGAGCATCCCACCGCGCAGGACGATCGGCCAGGCGTGGCTCATCATGCGGCGCTTGCGCGCGAACTCGCCCTCGATGGAGGGAACCATCTTCTCCGTCGCGCGCGCCTGCGGGGCGTACACGGCCCGCCACCCGCGCTTGACCAGGTTGAAGGGGAAGGAGAGGTCGTGGCCCATGATCGGGTCCACGACGATGTACGCCTCGCGCCGCGTGGCGTAGATGGCCCCGTTGCCCCCGGTCACCGAGGACAGGCGCGACTCCAGGGCGCGCAGCGCCATCTCATAGCGCCAGTAGAGGCCCTCCTGGTTGGTGCCGGGGTAGGCGGGATCCTGGACGAAGCGCACCTGGCCGCAGACATAGCCCACGCGGGCGTCGGCGAAGGGCGCGACGAGCTCGCGCAGCGCGCCCGGCTCCCACTGGGCGTTGGCGTCGCCGAAGGCCATGATCTCGCCGCGGGCGTGCTCGACGGCCGCGTCCTGGGCGCGAATCTTGCCTCCGCGGGGAAGGTCGAGGACGAGGTCGGCGCCGGCGGCGCGCGCGCGCTGCACGGTCGCGTCGGTGGAGCCGTCGCTGGCCACGATCACCTGCAGGCGATCGCGCGGCCAGGCGAGCGCGAGCGCGTTGGCGACCTTGGCGGCGATGACCGCCTCCTCGTCGTGGGCGGCCACCACCAGGGTCACGTACGGCTCCTGAGCGGGCGCGAAGCCACTGCTTGATGAGCGGCTACGCGCCAGCTTATCCCACGTTAAGAGCAGGCACGGGTAGCCGGCCTGGGCATACAGAACCGAGGCAGCAGCTAGCCAGAACGAGAGTTCGAGGGCGATCACTTGTTCGTTTGGGCGACGTCGATGTCCGTAGCCTGACCATTGGAAGCTGCTTGGGTGGGTAAAGACAAACGCGTCGCTGTGCTCCATCCCCCCGACCAGGAGGTTCCTGTGCCCGAAGCGCTGCAGTCTGACTTCAGCGTGCACCTGCCAGCCGATCCAGCCGGGGTCGATCAGGACGCTGAGTGGTGCATTCTGGAGACCAACGGCGAGCGCCGGAGGATTCTCCTACACGACTATGACGAGCTCTACCGCGTCCCCGGCGCGTACGAGCAGCTCTTCTACGAGCAGCTCAGGTGCGACTCGCCCCGCGTCGTCTGCTCGCTGCTCGAGGAGGTCGTGACCGGGCAGCGCCGCTCTGTCGAGGACCTGCGCATCCTCGACGTCGGAGCCGGCAACGGCATGGTGGGTGAGCGCCTGGCCGACATGGGCGCCGAGACCCTGGTCGGCGTCGACATCATCGAGGAGGCGCTGGAGGCCACCGAGCGCGACCGGCCCGGGGTCTACGACGACTACCGCGTCGTCGACCTCACCGACGTGGCCCCCGTCGATGATGTGGCCTTTCGCGAGCACGACCTCAACGCGCTCGTGACCGTGGCGGCACTGGGTTTCGGGGACATCCCGCCACCGGCCTTCGCCCAGGCCTACGACTACGTAGCCGAGGGCGGGCTGATCGCGTTCAACATCAAGGACCGCTTCCTCGCGGAGGACGACAAGTCGGGCTTTCGCAGGCTCGTCGAAGGACTGGCCGACGAGGGACTCATGGTGCCACTGGCCGAGCGCCGCTACCGCCACCGCCTCTCCACGGCCGGCGAGCCGCTGCACTACGTCGCCCACGTCGCCCAGAAGCGCGCAGACGTGCCGGCCGGCTGGCGCTAGGGGGTCCGGGAGGGACCACTAGGGGCCCGCCATTTCCCGGTACAGAGCGAGCGTGCGCCGCGCGACCGCGCCCCAGGCGTAGGGGCCGGTCGCCACTGCACGCGCGGCCGCGCCCAGGCGCTCGCGCTCGGCCCGGTTGGCCAGCAGGGCTCGCAGCCGCGCGTGCAGCGCCGGGGGGTCGCCCGGTGGGACGAGCGCCGCGGCGCCCGTGCGTGCCACCTCGGGGAAGCCCCCAACGGCGCTGAGCACGATCGGGCTGGCGAAGGCCAGCGCGGTGGACAGCACACCCGACTGATCGATCTCGCGGTAGGGCAGCACGACCAGGTCGGCGCGGCGAAAGAAGGCCGCGACCTGGGCATCGGTGACGAAGCCCAGGTGCCAGCGCACCCCGGGCGGCGCCGCGGCGCGCAGGACGGCGGTGTCCATGCGAGGCATGCCCACGATCCACAGCTCGGCGTCCTCGATGCCCCGCCACGCCTCGAGCAGTACGTCGAGGCCCTTGTAGGGGCGCAGCAGGCCGAAGCACAGCACGACGGGGCGCTCGGCCGGGACGGCGCCCAACTCGGGCGGCAGCGGCTCCTCGCCGGGCACCGCCGTGAGGTGCTCGAAGGCGCCGTGGGGCACGACGTGAACGCGCCCGGGGTCGAGTCCCAGCTCGCCGGTGAGGCGCTCGCGGCCGTGCTCGGAGTGCACCACGACCCCGTCCACCCGCTCGAGGAGGCGCCGTTGGGCGGTGAGCTGGCCCCGGCGCGGCTCGCGCGGCAGGACGTCGTGGGCGGTGAGCAGGGTGGCTCGCCGCCCGCGCGGGAGGAGGTGAACGTCGACGGGCTGCATCGTCAGCCACTGCAGGTGGACCACGTCCGCCCGCCGGTGCGCGGTGGCCCGGTAGGCGAGCATGTCGGGCACGTGCTGGGCCAGCCGCGCGGCCCGGCGCAGCCGCGACCCCGGCGCCCCGCGCTGGAGGCGATAGAAGCGCTCGTCGACCGCGTAGCCGCGCGCCTCGGGCACCGGACCGTAGCCAAAGCGGCTGGTCACGAGCGTCGTCCGGGCCCCCTCGGCCGCCAGCGCCGTCGCGAGGGCGTGGTCGTAGGGCGGGGTGTAGGCGGGGGGATCGACGAGGTCTACGCGCATGTGACGTACGAAAAAGCCAGCGGCCGTCGCACTTGAGCAGTGCGACCTTGAGATATAAGTGTGACGTTGCTTCATTTCCGAAATTGTTATCATCTTGAGCAGCTACTGATAAAACCAAGTAGCCGGGAGGGCCGCGCAGCGGTGTCGTCTCCTAGGTTGGCGTGGTGCTCGAAGCCGTCATCCGGGACCCATCGCCTCTTCCCCTCTGCTGGTCGGCGCCGCCGTCGGCCTGGACCTCTGGGCCAGAGGGTCGTGGCGGGGGCTGCTGGCGGAGGCCTCAGCGGTGAGCGAAGTGGAGCTGACCTTCTGCGTGGTCAACACCCAGCAGCGCGAGCTGCTGGTGCGCGGACTGGACGCCGTGGCACGCGAGCGAGCGATGCTCCCCTTCGCCAGCGAGGTGCTCGTGCTCGACAACGCCTCCAACGACGGCTCGGCGGGCGCGGCACGGCGCCACCCGTCGGTCGACGAGGTCATCACGCTCGAGCAGCGCCGCGGCAAGGGCGAGAACGACACCGCGCTGCTGCGCCGCGCACGGGGACGGCTGTGCCTGCTGCTCAACGAGGACTCCGAGTTGTGCCCGGGGGCGGTGGCCGCGCTGCGCGACGCCTTGGAGGCAGATGGCCGTGCCGCGGCCGCCGGCGCACGGCTGCTGCGTCCCGACGGGACCCCACAGGCGTGCGCCTGGCGCTTTCCCGGCCCGCGCACGGCGTTGGTGGGCGCCGCCTTCCTGGATCGCCGCTACACCGTGCAGAGCGACGGCGACGAGACCCGGGAGGTCGACTGGGCGCAGTCGGCGGCGCTGATGGTCCGCCGGGAGGCCGCGGAGGCGATCGGCTTCTTCGACCACGCGTTCTTCGTCTACTCCGACGAGGTCGACTTCTGCCGCCGGCTGCGCGACGCGGGCTGGACCACCCTCTTCGTCCCGGCGGCCCGCGCGGTGCACCACGAGCAGTTGGCCACCGGGCCGGTGCCCGAGCGACGCATCGTCGAGCTGTCGCGCAACCGCGACCGCTACATGCGCAAGCACCACTCGGCGGCGGCCGCGTGGACCGTGCGCGTGCTCACGGCCTGGACCTACGCGCTGCGCGCCCTGGCCGCCGTGGGGCTGCCCGGCCATTCCCCCCGCCGCTACTGGCGCCACGTGACCGCCACGCTGCGCCCGGCCCGCGGAGAGGGCCTGCGCGAGGCGGCCGCCGACCACAACCTCGGCCGCCGGCCTTAGAACTCGTCCGGAAACAGACGGTGCATCGGCGAGCACCACGCGTGGCGATCCGGCGCTGCGGGCGGGTGCCTGACGGCGTGCCGGACGTTTTCGGACGGGTTCTTAGACGCATCTCGGTAGCCGCCCGTCCCGGGTAGATGGCGTAGCGATCGACCCGGGACTCGCCGCCCGAACGGCGAAGCGACCGTCTCTCGAAGGATCGACATGGATGTCGATCCCGTCTACTCAGATACAGCCTGAGGGGTCTATCTCGGTAGGGACGTGCGGCGAGGTGGTCGAGCCGTGGATGCGGGGCGGCCCAGCAGGCGCCGGGCAACAACCAGCTCATGGGGACGCGGGAAGCGCAGGGCGAGGAGCAAAACAGGGATTGCGCCCAGCGCGAGCGCGCGGGGGACGAAGCCGGCGAGCCCGTCGTCGGGCAGCGTCAGGGCGCCGGCGACGCTGACGCCCGCCGGCACGCCCACGGCCAGACTCAGTCGGCGACCCTCGAAGGGCACGACGAACAGGCGGCGGGTGAGCAGGCGAAGGGCGATGAGCATGGCCGCGTAGGCGCCACACAGCGCGATCCCCGCGCCCGCGACCCCGAGCGGCCCGACGAGGAGCACCAGCAGCGCGACGTTGAGCACCAGGCCGGCCGCGGCGGCGGGCAGCAGGCGCACGGTGGCGTGCGCGCGTCCGGCGATGGAGGCCAAGAGCGCCACCAGCCCGTACAGCGCCCAACCCAGCGCCACCCAGGGCAGCGCCGGGGCCGCACCGAGGAAGGCGGCGTCGCCGCTGAGCAGACGGACGAACCAGGGACCCAGCAGCGTCAGGCCGGCCACCACCAGGCCGCTGGCCACCACGTACCAGCTGGTCACCGCGGCATAGAAGCGCCCGGCCTGCGCGTCGTCGCGCAGGGAGTGCACCAGCGGCGGCCAGGCCAGCTGGAACGCGCGCACGGCGATGATGACCACCGTGGCCAGCTTCACCGCGAAGGCGTACAGACCGGCGGCCGACGCGCTCTCGAAGCGCAGCAGGTACGCGCGATCGAGGACGTGGAGCGCGAAGACCGACAGGTCGGCGGGCACGGTGGGCGCCCCGAAGCGCATCAGCGGCCCCAGCAGCGCGCGCCGCGGTCGCAGGCCCAGGCGATCGCGCAGCACCCACCACAACGCCAACAGCACGATCGCCGACGCGACGTAGTTGCCGGCGACGTAGCCGCGGGCCCCCCCGTCCAGGCCGACCACGAACGTCACCGTCAGGGCTACGGTGAGCGCCACGTTGGCCAGCGAGGCGACCAGGTAGGTGCGCCGGCGCTCCTCGACGCGCAGGAGGGCGTAGACCACCTCGAGATTCGTGAAGGCCCACAGCCCCAGAAGGGCCAGGCGCATCAGCGCCGCGTCGTCCACGCCCAGCAGCGCGCGGCCCAGCGGCTCGGCGACCACCGCGCCGGCCAGGGCCACGGCGCTGCTGGCCAGGAGGACCGTCGCGGTGACCGTGCGCGCCAGGTGCTCGCGCCGCGCGCGAACCTCCTCCTCGAACCACATGCGCACGACGGCTTCGCCCAGTCCCGCGCGCAGGAGGATCGACGCGAGGACGATGAACACCAGCACGCTCTCGGCCAGGCCGTACTCGGCCGTGGTCAGGACGCCCGTGTACAGGGGGATGGTGACCAGCGCCACCAGCCCCGACACCACGGAGGCCGCCTGATAGGCGACGCCGGAGGCCAGCAGGCGGCGCAGGAGACGCTCCACGCGCGGGGACGGTACCGGGGGCCCAAGGCGGCCCGGGTGGAAGACTGCCGCGCCATGGGCGCGGGTGACCCGCTGTGCGTGCTGCTCCTCCCCCGGGCGCCGGAGGACTTCATCCTGCGCGACCAGGCCGAGGACCTGCTGCGCGCGCCGGGCGTGGTGGCCGTCGGCCCGCCCCGGGTGCCCTACGGAGCCATCGCGCGGCTGCCGGGGCCGGTGCGCGCCTTCGTGGCCGCCGCTGCAGCGCGTGCGATCCGCCGGCGGCTGCCGGCGGGCGAGCCGCGGGCGGTGGCGATCTTCCATCCCGTCCAGCTCGCCGTGGCGCGCGCGCTCGCGGCCGGGGAGCTGTGGTACGGGCGCTGGGATCGTTACGAGCGCGCCTACGAGGCCTCGCCGCGCCGGCGTGCGCGGCTGCAGCGCCTGCACGACGAGGCCGCGCGGGAAGCCGCGCTGACCTTCGTGGCCTCCGACGAGCTCGCCCGCCTGGAGCGCGAGGCCGGGCGGGAGGCCGCGCTGGTGCCCCTGGCCGCCGACGCCTTCCCCGCGCCCGACCCGGGCGCGGCGGTCGTGGCCGTCTCGCTGGGCCACCTGGGCTGGCGCACCGACTGGGCGCTGCTGCGCGCGGTCAGCGAGGCGATGCCCGAGCTGGTGCTGTTGCTGGTCGGCGCCTGGCACGACGCCGAGTGCGCCGGCGACCCCGACTACGCCGCCTGCCGTGCCGCGCCCAACCTGCTGTGGCTGGGCGCGCGCTCGGACGAGGAGGCCGCGCGGCTCATCCTGTGCGCGGACGTGGGCATCGTCCCCTTCCGCCGGGAGCCCTTCAACGACGCCGGCCTGCCCTACCGCATCCTCAAGTACGCCCGGCTGGGGCGGCGCACGGTGGCGCCCGACCTGGCCGGCGTGCGCACCTGGTCGCGTGCGGTCGACACGGCCTCCGACGCCGGCGCCTTCGTGACCGCGCTGCGGGCCGCGGGCGGCCGGCGCGCGGCGCTGGACGGCGAGCTGCGTCTCTGGGCGCTGGAGCAGACCGCCGCGCGCCAGAACGCGCCGCTGTGGGAGCGCCTGCGGGCGCTGGGGATCGCGGACGATGGCTGAGATCGCGCGCGAGGGGCCGGAGTGCGTGCCCGAGCTGCGTCCTCTGTGGCTGGCGGTGCGCGCCCACCACCACGAGGTCGCACCCCACTTCGGCGACGTGTGGGACGAGGACGAGAGCTGGCGGCTGCGCCGCGCCCACCACGAGGCCGTGCTGACCCAGCCGGGCGCCTTCGTGGTGGTGGCGCGCGAGGCGGGGCGCGCGGTGGGCTACGCGCTGGTCACGCTGCGCGGCCCGTCGCCCACCTGGCGCGAGCCCGCGCACCACGGGGAGCTCGAGGTGCTCAGCGTGCTGGCCGCCCACCGCGGGCAGGGTCTGGGACGAGCGCTGGTGGAGCGCTGCTATGAGGAGCTGGCCGCCGAGGGGGTCGACACCATGACCCTGCGTGTGGTGGCCGACAACGCGTCAGCCCGCGCGTTCTACGACGCGCTGGGCTTCAGCCCGTGGGTGGTCGAGCTGCGGGGCAGGCGGCGTAGGCCACGAGGCTCCCCGGCGCGCCAGCCGGCTGAAGCCCGGCTCGGGCGCGTTGGTGGCGGGGCTGGCGCCGTCGGCAAAGCCGTAGCGCTCCAGCGCACGGCGCCCGACGAAGAACACCGCGACGCCGCGCTCGGGGCGTGCGTCCGAGCGCGCGGCGACCGCGGCGGGCGGCAGTCCCAGGCGCCAGCGCGTCTCGGGCACCAGCCGGTAGTTGGGAAAGCTGATCGGTCCGCAGGCCGCGGCAGCCCGCACCCGGGGGATGGCCATCATGGTCGCGTGGTCTTGCTGGATGCCGCGCACGAAGGCCAGCTCCTGCTCCAGGCGGGCGAAGCTCGGCAGCTTCCACACCAGGAAGGCCAGCCCGAGCACCGCGGCGCCGGCCGCCGCGCGGCCCCACCGCCGCCGCCACGGGTGGCCGGCGGGCAGCGTGGTGAAGCCCGCGACGGCGTAGCCCGCGAAGAGGCACAACGCGATGACCGGCACCGTGAGGTAGCGCGGCAGGATCGACAGGCCCGCGACGCCGGTGCCCAGAAACGTCACGAGCCCCGCGGCCGCCAGGCCGAGGGGCACCACGAGCGGGCGCCAGCCCAGGCGCGCGACGGCCAGCCCGATGCCCAGGACCCCCGCCAGGGCGACCGGCGGGCGCGCCACGTCGGCCATGAACGTCACGAACGCGCCGGGCACCTCGGCCAGCCCGCGCGGGCGGTTGAGCTCCTCGGCCAGGTCGCTCGTCGCGTTGAGGGAGTGCAGCGGGTCGCCGGTGACGGCCAGGTCGATGGCCGCCCACAGCAGCGGCGGCGCGGCGGCCAGCGCGAGGAGCACCGCGCGGCGGCGGTTGGGGCGCCCGGGCAGGGAGAGCAGCGCATAGAGGCCGGCCAGCACCCACGCCTCGGGGCGCAGCAGCCCGGCGGTGGCCAGGAGAGCCATCGGCCCCAGCCGTCCACCGGTCCCTCCCTCCCGTCGCGTGGCCTCGACCTCCCACGCGGCCGCGCCGATGACCAGCGCCAGGAAGGGCACGTCCACGTAGGCGCGCAGGGCGTAGAGCACGAAGGCGAAGGAGGAGCCGACGAAGAGGGCGGCCAGCAGGGCGGCCCAGGCGCCGAACAGCGCGCGCGCCAGGCGGAAGGTCGTCCAGGTCAGCGCGACGAGGCAGAGCATGGTCAGGAGCACGAGGGCGCGGTCGGCCCCCGTGCCCAGCAGGGCCAGCAGCGCCGCCACGGCCAGGTAGAGCGGGTGCTGGGTCGGCGCGGCGTAGGCCTCGAAGGTGGGTGCCCGTCCCTCGAGCAGCTCGCGACCCCACACGAGGTGGAAGTAGGCGTCGTAGTTGGGGAAGGTCGGGATGAGCCACCACGAGGCCACAACCAGCAGCGCGCCGGTGGCCAGCGCACCGACCTCGAGCCCGCGCGGCCGCGCGCCGCGGAAGGCGCCCGCCCCGGGCCGCCCCGTGGCGGCGACCGGGGCCATCAGGCCGGCTCGGGGGCCGGGCTCGCGGCCCGCCGGCGCGCCCGCTCGCCGGCCCGCTCGGCGGGCTCGGGAGCCCGGGCCGCGGCCGGGTGGCGCGCCAGGGCCACGCCCACGCCCAGCAGGGCCCACGTCAGCGGATCCTCCAGGAAGGCCGCGTAGAGCATCGTGTGCGCGACCAGTGCCGCGAAGGCCGCGGCCACCGCGGCACGGGCGGGATCATCCCCCGCCCCGCGGCCCAGTCGCGCGAACGCGGCGACCAGCAGCGCCAGATAGACGGCCAGGCCGGCCACGCCCTGCTCGGCGGCGATGGTCAGCGGGATGGTGTGCGAGGCGGCGTCGGCGCGGTCGATGGAGGCATCCTGCGCCGCGCGGAACTCCGTCGCGAACGCCCCCGAGCCGAAGCCCGTCAGCGGGCGCTGGGCGGCCAGCTCCGCGCCGCCGGCGATGAGGTCGTAGCGCCCGCTGGTGGCCCGGTCGCGCTCCTCGGCCGAGCCGAGGTCCAGGCGCAACAGCCCGGGCGCGAGCGCCACGAAGGCCACGCCCGCGACCACGAGCGTGCCCGAGACGGCCAGCGCGCGCCGCCAGCCCCAGCGCAGCCCGGCCAGCAGCGCCAACCCGACCAGCAGCGCCACGAAGGACGACTGCGAAAGCGTCAGCACGAGCCCACCCCACAGCACCGCGAGCACCGCGACGCCGCCCAGTGCGAGGCGCTGGGCGCGCGTCCACAGCACCACCGCGGCCACCCCGAGCATCACCACGACCAGGAAGCGCCCGAAGATGTTGGGGTCGAAGAACAGCGAGTTGACGCGGAAGTACTCCTTGACCTGGTTGGAGGCGATGACCTTGGGGTTGAGCAGCAGCGTGCGCGTGGCGTACTCGTAGAAGCCGATGCCGACCAGCACGAGGGCCAGGACGCCCAACACCCCGAGGCAGCGCAGCACCAGCGCGCGGTCCCACGCCAGACGCATCAGGAGCACCGCCAGCAGCGTGAAGGGCACGTAGAAGAACACGACCTGCTCGAGCGCCGTGGCCACGTCGCTGGAGTAGGCGACCTGCGCGGCATACAGGACGACCGTGGCAACCAGCAGCCACTCCAGCGCGCCCGGGCGGGAGCGGCGATCGGCCACCCCGGACTCGGCCTCTCGCTCGTCCACCGCCTCCCACCCGGTGCGCCGCTCGGCGCGCAGCAGGGGCACCGCCCAGGCCAGCACCCCCGCGCCGATGAGCAGATAGAGGGGCACGAGCAGGCTGGCGCTCGTGCCGCCCACCTCGATGGGCACGCGGAAGGGGAGGACGGCGAAGGTGATCGGGGCCAGCAGCGCGGGGCGCCGGCGCAGGCCGAAGGCCGCGCCGCCGACGACCGCGATCGCCGCCGCGGCGCCGGCCACGGCCAGCAGTGGGCGCTCGCGCGCGAGGGCGAGCTGGTCGGACGACCAGATGTAGGCCACCAGCAGCACCGGGGTGAGGGCCAGGGCGCCCAGGGCGCTGACCGCCCGCGCGCGCGGACCGGCCAGGAGCAGCGCGCCGCCGGCCAGCAGCGCGGCCAGCACGATACCCGCGACCATCAGCGCGTCAGCAGCGTCCACGTGCGCTCCATGAAGGCGGCCAGCTCGGGATCCTGGTCGAGGCGGGCCGGCAGGTCGGGTAGGCCGGTGTGGACCACCAGGCCCCGGCCGACGCGGGCGCCGACCAGGACCCGGCGCTGCGAGCCCTCGGTCACCGCGGCGGCGACGACCTCGGTGCCGCTCGCCGTGCCGACGACCGGCTCGAAGGCCTCCACGCCGGTGAAGCGTCCTTCGGTGCCGGCGAACAGCTCGATCTCGTCGTCCAGGGCGATCAGGGTGACCGGCATGCCGGGCTTGCGCTCCAGTGGGCCCAGGCGCAGTCCGAAGAGCGTGCGGTCGGCGGGCGGGCGGGGCTCGAGCAGACGCTTGGGGGTCAGGCGCACGGAGCGGCGCAGCGAGTCGGGGCCGGTCACCATGACGGTCCCGCCGCGCTCGACGAAGCGCCGCAGCCCGCGCTGCACCTCGTCGGACAGCCAGCGGAACTCGCCGGCCAGGATCACGCCCGAGCGGCCGGCCAGACGTGGTCCCTGGCCGCGCCCGAGGGCGATGTCGGTGGTGACGTCGTAGCGGCGGCGCTCGTCGTCGAGGTGGATGAGCAGGGGGGCGCCCAGGTCAGCGAGGTCGTCGGGCAGCTCGGCGTCCGCGTAGGGACGCGCCGTCTCCACCGGGCGCCCGCCCTCCAGGGTGTCGGGCCAGCCGTCGCCGCCGTCGTCCACGCGGTTGCGCCCCTGCCAGGTGGTGGCCGGCAGCACCACGAGCACCGAGCGCGAGGGCTCGCCCTGGACGAGGAAGGGCGCACGAGCGACCTCGTCCCCACGGCGTGCCTCGAAGACGTACAGCCCCGACTCGCCACCGGGCGCGCGCAGACGCACGATCTGGCTGCGCGTGCGCCGCTCGGGGCCGACCTTCTTCTCGCCCGAGCCGGCGCGGCGCACGCTCCACCTGAACTCGCCGCCCGGCGAGGCGACCGCGACGCGCATCGGCTCCCCGGCGGCCACGGGCGCAGTGGGCGCCTGGGCACTGAGGTAGCGCACGCGGATGCCCCCGCGGCCGGGCAGCGGCTCGCCGTAGGGCGGATCGGGCGGCAGGTCCGCGACCGACTCGCCGACGTTGCCGGCCTGGTCGCGCGAGCGCACCACCACCAGGTAGGTGCCCGCCGGCACCGCCTCGCCGTCGGAGTCGGCACCGTCCCAGCGCCAGGTCTGCCGTTGGGGGCCGTCGGGCAGATCGACGGGGCCGAGCACCTGCCGAGCGGGGCGCACGTCGGTGCGCCAGACCTTGAGCTGACGCCGATCGCCGGCCACCGCGACACGGACCTCGGCCGGGTCGCCGTCGGCGCGCGGGATGATCTCGGGCGCGGTGTCGGTCTCGGGCCCGATGGACAGCACCTCGGGGCGCGGGGGCGCGGTGTCCTTCTGCGCGGCTCGCGTGAGCGTGATCGCCCGGCCCTGCTCGCGCAGCCCCAGACGCAGGCGGTACGTCCCGTCGGGGACCATGGCGCTCTGGCTGTCGCGCCCGTCCCACTCGAGCTCCACCCGGTCGTAGGCGGGCACATCGCGCCCGTCGACCAGCCTGACGACCTCGTCGCCGTCGGCGTCGACGACGCTGGCGGTCAGCTCGTCGTCGCGCTTGAGCAGGAAGGACCACCTGGCGCGTTCCTTGCGCCCGTCCTGGTTGGGCGAGAAGACGGGGCGCGCGATGACGTCCTGGACGAGCAGGGGCGCCGCCTTGAGGCGCTGGGCCACGAAGAAGGCCGAGAACGTGGCGATCACGAGCAGGCCGAAGGCGACGCGGGCGACGAGGGTCATACCCAGTCGCTTCCGGCGATGGGCACGGGCAGGCGGTGCAGGGAGCCGTTGGACGGACGCAGGTTGAGCGCCTCGAGCCCGAGCGTGGCCAGCAGCGCCGCGCGGATGGTGCCTCCGTGGCAGACCAGCAGGGCGGGCAACTCGTCCCGCGCGCGCACGTCGGCGACGGCCGCACAGACCCGCGCGCGCTGCTCGCCGATCGACTCGCCGCCGGGGAAGCGAAAGCGCTCGTCGGCCTCGACCCAGGCACGGAAGGCGTCGGGCTCGCTGTCGGCGACCTCTGCGTGCAGCCGGCCGGTCCAGTGCCCCACGTCGATCTCGACCAGGCGCTCGTCGGGGCGGGGCTCGAGGCCGAGCGCCTCGCCGACGATCGCGGCCGTCTCCCATGCGCGGCGCAGCGGGCTGGCGTAGAGCGCCGCGACGTGCTCGCCCCGCGCCTCGGTGGCCAGTGCACGGGCCTGCTCGCGGCCCGTGTCGTTGAGGGTGGGGTCCCGTCGACCCTGGAAGCGGCGGGCCCGGTTGTCGTCGGTCTCCCCGTGGCGGGCGAGGAGGATCATGGCCCCCTGGGCGCCTACCCGGCGCCCCCGGCGGCCTGCGTCCCGTCGGCGCCGACGATGATCACGACGTTGGCCTCCTCACCGGCCAGGACCCGCGTGTTGCGGTCCAGCGGGCCGATGGCGTCGGCGCCCACCCCGATCACTTCGGCCACCTCCCGGGCGGAGGCGCGGTAGCCCTCGGCGTACTCGATGGTGGTCGCCGAGAGGTTCTGCACGTCGTTGTCGGTCGCGCCTCCCGGGCGGAAGCCGCTTCGGGCCACCTGCTCGGCCTTGCTGGTCGCCAGGCCCGCGGTCGTGGTGCCGTTGAGCACGGCCACCGTGACCTCGCCGCGCGGCCGCGGCTGCTCGGCCGATCCGCCACCCTGGGCGGGCGCGACGCCGTTGCTGGGCTGCTCGGCCGGAGCTGGCTGCCCCCCGTCGCCGAAGGTGCCGGTGAGGACCAGGACCCCCACGGCGAGCACGAGGAGAACGCCGGCGGCGACCGCGACACCGGCGAGTGCCGGGCGGCGGCGACCGGCCCCATCCGTGGGCGGAGGCGGCGGCTGGGCCCCGGGGCGGCGCGCCCGCGGCGGGACGGTGGCCGAGGGGCTGCCGGCGGCGGCGGCGGGAGGGCGCGGAGCGGCCTGGACCGCCGGGCGCTGCCCGTCGTCAGGCGCCCGGTCCGGCGCCGCGGGGTGCACGGGCCCCTGCGCCGCGCCCTGACGGGCGGGAGGAACGGTGCCGGGCTCCCCTGCGTGGGCTGGGGCGCGGGGGCAGCCCCCGGGCGGCCGCGGTCGCGGGAGCGCCGGCCGGCGCGGCGGGGACGGCGCCCGGCTGCTGAGGGCGGGGCGCACCGTTCGCCGGCTGACCGGCGGGCGGGCGGGCCTGCGCGGCGGCGGCGGCCGCCGCGGCGGCGCCGGTGGGAGCCGGGCCGCCGCGCTGCGGGGCGCCAGGCGGCCGGCCGGCCTCGGTGCGCACGCGCGCGGCCAGCTCGGCGTCGCGCTCGGGCGCGCGGCCGACCCAGTCGCGCAGGCGCTTGATCTCCCGCGCCTGGGTGAAGAGGAGGAGAGAGAGGACGGCGAGGCCCACGATCGCGGCGATCCCCGCGAAGGCCCCGTAGGTCTCGATCAGCTCAGAGGGCAGCATGACGGGCGGCGTGAGCCATGGAAAGGCCGCAGTGTAGGGATCGCCCCGGTCACGTCCGGGCGGTCAGATCCGCCGGTCGGTGCAGCGCGGAGAGCTCAGCGACCTTGGCCGCCAGGGCGGCCGCGTCGCCCTCCAGGACGAGCAGCCCGATCTCGTCGAACATCGCCTCCACGCTGCGCGGATCCAGGGGCCGGCGCTCCGCGCGCTGGATCTTCTCGGCCGGCGTGGGCTGTGGGCGCTCGTAGGGGTTGAACAGCTCCTCGTGGAGCTTCTCGCCCGGGCGGCGCCCCACCACCTCGATGGCCACGTCCTGCTCGGGCACCAGTCCCGACAGCTCGATCATCGCCCGGGCCAGCTCGACGATGCGCACCGGCTCGCCCATCTCCAGCACGAACACCTCCCCGCCCGCGCCCAGCGAACCCGAGCGGATGATGAGCTGCACCGCCTCGGGGATGGTCATGAAGTAGCGCGTCATGCGCTCGTCGGTGACCGTCAGCGGGCCGCCGCGGGCGATCTGGCGGCGGAAGATCCCCACCACCGAGCCCGAGGATCCCAGCACGTTGCCGAAGCGCACCGCGCTGAAGCGCGTGGCGGGAAAGCGGGCCTGCTCGGCCTCCACGGCGAACTCGGCCAGGGCCTTGGAGGCGCCCATCACCGTCGCGGGGGCGACCGCCTTGTCGGTGGACACCAGCACGAAGGCCTTGGCGCCCGCGTCGCCCGCCACGCGCGCCATCACGCGGGTGGCCAGCGCGTTGTTGCGCACCGCCTCCACCGCGTTGGTCTCCATGAGTCCCACGTGCTTGTAGGCGGCGGCGTGGAAGATCACCGTGGGGCGGTGCAGCTCGATGATCTCGCGCATGCGCTCCTCCTCCTTGCAGTCGGCCAGCACGACCGACAGCAGGGCGGGGTGCACGTGGCGGTCGTCCTCGAGCTCGCGCTGGATCGCGAAGAGGTTGTCCTCGGCGTGGTCGAGCAGCACGAGGCGCCGGGGGCCGACGCGGGCGATCTGGCGGCACAGCTCCGCACCGACCGACCCCCCGGCGCCGGTGACCAGCACCACCTCGCCGGTGAGGTAGGCGCCCACGCGGTCGAGCTCCATGCGCACCGGCTCGCGGCCCAGCACGTCCTCGACGCGGACCTCGCGCACCTGGCGCACCAGGTGACCCTGGGTCTGCAGCAGCTCGAAGACCGTGGGCAGGGTGCGCACGGGGATCCCCCGCTCGCGGCAGGCGCGCGCCACCCGCGCGCGCAGCACGCCGGGCGCCGAGGGGATCGCGATCGTCACCTCGTCGGGCTCGGCCTCGTCGAGGATGCGCGGCAGGTCCCCCGTCGCGCCCAGGACCCGCACCCCCTCCACGCGCGTGCGCCGCTTGCGCGGGTCGTCGTCCACGAAGCCGACCGGACGCAGCCCCAGCTCGGGATTGCGCAGCACCTCGCGCAGCACCAGGCGCCCGCCCTCGCCCGCGCCCACGATGAGCACGCGCCGCGCGCCCCGGCGGGTATGAAAGCCGTGGGGCGGGCGCTCGTAGAGCTGGCGCACCGCGAAGCGCACCCCGCCGACCAGCACGAGCGCGAGCGTGCCGAAGAGGGCGATGATGCTGGTGGGCACGCCCACCGTGGCGCGCCCGAAGACCGACTCGACGGCCACGGGCTGCACGAGCGCGTTGTAGGCGGGCAGGGCCAGCGTGGCCACCGCCACGCCGTAGACCACGGGCAGGTAGTCGCGTCCGCCCATGTAGCGCCAGGACTTCTGGTAGAGCCCGAAGAGGGCGAAGACCACCAGCGAGACGCCGACGAGCGGCAGCAGCGTCGCATCGCGCAGCTCGACGTAGCGCTCGGGCGTGCCCAGCGGGCCCTCGAAGCGCAGGCGGTAGGCGATGAGGTAGGCGGCCGCGACCAGGACCGCGTCCGCCACGAGCTGCAGGAGGGCGAAGCGGTGCAGCGGGAGGGCCGCGAGACGGAGCCGGCGGCGCATCGGCGGGAGTCTAGGGGTGCCGGAGGCGGCCCGCGGGTGGCGGAGCGGCCAGGTGGCCGCGGAGCCGGGTCCCGCGCGAGGTAGCCGCCGGAGGCGGGTCCCCACGTCGCGACAGCGACATATGCTCATGGTGGCCTAGGCTGCCTCGCCGCGCCGAACCGTGGCCATCAGGTAGCGGCTGGTGACCCGGAAGGCGGCGGGGTCCTCGTTGGCGACCTCGAAGAGGGCCAGCGTGCGGGCGACGAGGTCGTCCCAGGTGCCGTGCTCGCGCAGCGCCTCGCCGGCCTCGAGCCACATGGGGTGTTGGTCGAGCTGGGCCTGGACCCAGTCGCGCGGCGATGGGCCCATGAAGGCCAGGCGCTCCTCGCTGAGGTCGACGGGGTGGGGGGCGAAGAGACCTGCCAGCGCGTCGGGGTCCCCCCACACCGGGGTCTCGTCGGGCAGGCCGAACGCCTTGCGCACGAGCAGGCGCGCCTCGTGCAGCGGCCCCTCGGGGCGCCAGGTCGTGATCACGATGCGCCCGCCGCGGCGTACGGCGCGCACCAGCTCAGCGGCGGCCTCGCGCGGCGGCGCGGCGAAGATCACGCCGAAGACGGAGAGGGCCGCGTCGAAGGCGCCGTCCTCGACGGGCAGCGCCAGGGCGTCGCCCTCGACGAACTCCGCCCCCGCGAAGCCCTCGCGCTCGGCGCGGGCGCGGGCGGCCTCGAGCAGGCGCCTTGCCGGATCCACGCCGACCACCGCGGCCCCGGCCCGGGCGGCGGCCAGGGCGGCGTTGCCCGTCCCGCAGCCCACGTCGAGGACGCGCTCGCCCTCCGCGGGCGCGAGCGCGGCGACCGCCACGTCCGCCGCGGCCTCAAGCTGCTGGGCGGTGCGCTCGTACTCGCCTCGGCTCCAGTCGGCCATGGGCGGATGCTGGCACAGGCGCGTGGGGATCGGCTCGCGCCCGCGCGCTCAGCGGCGCGCGGCACGGATCGCCGCCGCCACCGCGTCGACCTCCTCGTCGCCCAGCGCAGCGCCCATGGGGATCGCCAGGTGCGTGCGCGCCGCCTCCTCGGTGCCGGGCAGCTCGGCGGGCGGGGCGAGGCCGGCCAGCGCCGGCTGGCGATGAACCGGCGTTCGGTAGTAGCCGCGAGCGCCGATGCGCTCCGCGGCCAGGGCATCGGCCAGGGCATCGGGCTCGCGATCGCGGACCACGTACAGGCCCCAGGCGGGGTCGCTGCCCGCCGTGGGTCGCGGCAGGCCCACCACGCCCTCGAGGCGCTGCGCGTAGCGCCGCCCGGCGACCCGGCGGCCCTCGCACCAGCGGTCGAGCTCGGGCAGCTGGGCGTGGAGGATCGCGGCCTGCAGCGCGTCGAGGCGCGAGTTGTAACCCACCAGCTCGTAGGTGGAGCCGTCACGAGACCCGTGGAAGCGCAGCGTGCGCGCCGTCTCGGCCAGGGCGGCGTCGGAGGTGGTGATCGCCCCGCCGTCGCCGAAGGCGCCGAGGTTCTTGGAGGGGTAGAACGAGAAGGTCGCCAGTGTGCCCAGCGCGCCGGTGCGCGCCCCGCCCGCCGCGCGCGAGCCCGCCGCCTGCGCGGCGTCCTCCACCACGGGCACGCCCAGCGCCTCGATCTCGCCCACCGGCGCGACGTTGCCGAACAGGTGCACGGCCACCACCGCCTTCGTGGCCGGCGTGAGCGCGGCGCGCACCGCTTCGGGCGTGACCACGAAGGTCTCGGGGTCGACGTCGCAGAAGACGGGGCGCGCGCCGGTGGGCGGGATGGCCTCCGCGCTGGCGTAGAAGGTGAAGGAGGGCACGACGACGTCGTCGCCGGGGCCCACGCCCAGGGCGCGCAGCGCGATGGTGATCGCCTCGGTGCCGTTGGCCACGCCGATGGCGTGGCCAGCCCCCACGTACTGCGCAAAGGCGCGCTCGAAGCCCTCCACGTGCGGACCCAGCACGTAGGCGCCGTCGGCGAGGACCGCGTCGAGCGCCGCGCGCACCCGCGCCTCGATAGCGCGCACCGGCGTGGCGGCGTCGAACAGGGGGATCGGCACGGGCCGAGCACGCTACCGGCCGGCGGCTACGCTGCCCGGCGTGCTGCTGGGCGCGCTGACCGACACGGTCGGGAACGTCATCGACGCCATCGGGCCGCTGGGGCTGGGCCTCCTCCTGGCCGCGGAGGCCTTCTTCCCGCCGCTGCCCTCCGAGGCCATCCTCCCCCTCGCCGGCTTCTACGTCGACCAGGGGCGACTGGGCTTCGTGGCCGCGCTGGTCGGCGCGACGGCGGGCTCGGTGGTGGCCGCGCTGGCCTTCTACGCGCTGGGGCGCTACGGGGGCCGGCCGCTGATCCTCAGCCAGAAGCGCTGGCTGCACGTGGGCGAGCGCGAGCTCGACGTCGCCGAGCGCTGGTTCGACCGCTGGGGGCCGTGGATCGTGTTCGGCGCGCGGCTCATTCCGATCGTACGCAGCGTGATCTCCATCCCCGCCGGGGCGATGCGCATGAACCTGGTGACCTTCGCGCTGCTGACCACGCTGGGCTCGGCGGTGTGGAACGCCGCGCTGCTCTACGCGGGACTCGCGCTGGGCCAGAACTGGGAGCGCGCCGGCGCGGTGGTCGACGCCGCCTCCCCCTTCGTGATCGTCGGGGGCGTGCTGGTCGCGGCCGCCGCCGGCGCGTGGTTTCTGCGCTGGCGCCGCCGGCGCTCGCTGCCCCGGCCACAGCCCTCGCCGGGCGAGTGAAGGCCGCGCGCGCCGCGCTGATCGGCGCCCTGCACGGCCCGGCCGAGCTGCTGCCCGTCTCCTCCTCGGCCCACGTCGCGCTGGCGCAGGGCGACGAGGAGAACCCCGAGCTGCGCAAGGCCTTCGAGATCGCCGTGCACGCGGGGACCGCCGCGGCGCTGCTGGTGGCCCTGCGGGGCGAGGTCGCCGAGGCGGTCGGCGGCCTCGACGCGCGCCGGATCGCGCTGGTGGCGAGCTCTTTCGCTCCGCCCGCGGTGGCCGGGCTAGCGCTGGAGCGGCGCATCGAGGAAAGGTTGGGCACCCCGACCACCGCCGCCGCCGGGCTCACCGCCGGAGCGCTGGCGATGTGGTGGGCCGACAGCAGGGCCGAGCGCGCGGGGTGGGCTGGCTTGTCCTCGATAGGCAAGGAAAAGACAGCCCACCGCCCGAGGTGGTCCCTTCTGCGATCGCCCGGCAAGGGTGGAAGGGCCCGCCGCCCCCGGCGTCGCGAGGAGGCCGGTCTCGTGGACGGGCTGCTGCTCGGCCTCGCCCAGGCGGCGGCGCTGTGGCCGGGCATCTCCCGCGGCGGCGCGACCCTCACCGTCCTGCGCGCCCGCGGCTACGCGCGCGCCGACGCCGGCATCCTCTCCCGCCACGTCGCGCTGCCGGTGATCGCCGGCGCGGCCGCCCTCAAAGGCGCTCGGTTGGCCCGCAGAGGGCTCCCGCGCGAGCACCGCGCCGCCTTGGCCACGGGGACGATCGCGGCGTTCGCGGCGACGCTCGTCTGCGCTCCCCTCGTCCCCCCCTCATCACGCCACCGCGGCCGGAGCCCGGCCCTCTGGCCCTTCGCGCTCTACCGCCTCGCCCTCGCCGCCGCACTGCTCCGCCGCGCCACCGGGGAGAATCGAGAGCCATGACCGACGCCTACGCCGCGGCCGGGGTGGACACCCGGCAGTCCGACGCCGCCGTCGGCGCCCTCGTGAAGGTCCTCGCAGCGATCGACCCCGGCAGGCCCGGGCGCACGGTCGACCTCCCCGGCCACTACGCCAGCGTCCTGCGCGTCACCGACACGCTGGGGATCGCCATCGCCACGGACGGCGTGGGCTCCAAGCTCGTGGTCGCCGAGCGGACGGGCCGGCTGGACACCGTCGGCATCGACTGCGTGGCCATGAACGTCAACGACATCGTCTGCGTGGGCGCCGAGCCGATCGCCCTGGTCGACTACCTCGCCGTCGAGCAGGCCGACCCCAGGGCGCTCGAGGTCATCGGCCGGGGCCTCAAGGCGGGAGCCGAGCAGGCCGGCGTGGAGATCCCCGGCGGCGAGCTCGCGGTCCTGCCAGAGCTCATCCGCGGCCACCCCTCCCCCCACGGCTTCGACCTGTGCGCCACCGCCATCGGCACCGTCGAGCTCGACGCGATCCTCACCGGCCATGCCCTCGCGCCGGGCGACGCGGTCGTCGGCGTGCCCTCCAGCGGCCTGCACTCCAACGGCTACACCCTGGCCCGCCACATCCTCGAGCCGCTGGGCCTCGAGACCCGCCCGCCCGAGCTCCACGGGGCCAGCGTCGCCGACGCCCTGCTCGAGCCCACGGTCGTCTACGTGCGCGCGGCGCTCGAGCTGCTGCGCAGCGAGATCCCCGTCCACGGCCTCGCGCACATCACCGGAGGAGGTCTGCGAAATCTCCTACGTCTGGGCACCGGCGCAGGCTTTCGCCTCGACGACCCGCTGGCGCCCCCGCCGGTCTACGACCTCATCGCCCGCCACGGCGAGGTCCCCGCCGCCGAGCTGTACGAGGTGTTCAACATGGGCTGCGGGTTCGCTGCGGTCGTCCCGCCCGAGCACGCCGAACGGGCGGGGGCGATCCTCGCCGCCCACCACCCTGGCGCGCGGGCGGTCGGCGAGGTCACCGATCGCGCAGGCACCGTCGAGCTGCCCGGCCGCGGCGTGACGATCTCAGGCCGCTGACCACAGCACGGCGCCCCCGGCCACGGGCTCGGCCCGGGCGCGCCATTCCGCGGCGGCGGCCCACAGCGCGGCGGGCGCCCGCGGTCCCGGCAGCTCGCAGATCGCGGCGACCTCGGGCGTGCACAGATGGCCAAAGCGCCGCAGGGCCTCGTCGACCGGCAAGGGGGCATCGGGCTCCTCGGCGCCGGCGCGCCGCGCGGCGGCCAACAGCGAGGCGGGGGTGACGTCGTCGAAGACCCCCACCGCCTCCCCGGTCCCCCAGCGCAGGGCGAAGGACGGGAAGGGCAGTCGGCCGGACTCTGCGTGACCCTCCGGCCACTCGGTGCGCACCCGCTCCAGGTCGTTGGCGAAGGCCTCGGTGATCGCGTTGGACTGCAGATCGACCGCGAAGCGGTCCATGTCCATCCCCGGCACCTCGCGGGCCAGATCGCTCAGCCCCTCGGGGCGGTCGCAGGGCCGGCGCTGGCAGAACAGCGCCAGGCGGACGCGGCGAAGCAGCGCAGCGCCCAGGCCCTGCTCGTCGGCGGCCTTCACGGCGAGGCAGGCCGGATACGAGGAGTGCGGCGGGCGCTCGAGCCAGATCCGCCCGTCCACCGCCATCCCGCTCGCGGCCGCCGCGTCGAGCCACTTCCCGAGGCTCGCCCGCGGGTCGGAGAATTCGCGCGCGAGGCCGCCCATCACGTAGGTGATGGCCATCCGGGCGTCGAATCTGGCCTCCAGGACCCGGACCGCGGGCTCGGCCGCCCACGACCATGGGCAGGCCGGATCGGTATAGCACGTCACGGAGAGCACGCGCATCGCCACAATAGACCGCATGTCGTCGCCCGTCGGGACCCTCCTCAACGGTCGCTACCGCCTCGACGCCCGGATCGGGGCGGGCGGGATGTCCACGGTCTTCCGCGCCTTCGACACGGTGCTGGAACGCCAGGTGGCCGTCAAGCTGATGCACCGCGACATCGCCAGCGACAGCGACCAGCTCGAGCGCTTCCGCCGGGAGGCCCGCGCGGTGGCCCGCCTCAACCACCCCCACATCGTGCAGGTCATCGACGCCGGCGAGGAGGGCGACTCCCTTCACGCCACGCCCTACATCGTCTTCGAGTACGTCGAGGGCGAGACCCTGAAGGATCGCATCCGCCGCCACGGCGGACTGCCCGTGGCCGAGGCGGTGGCCTACGCCATCGAGATCGCCCGGGCCCTGGGCGCCGCGCACGAGTGCCAGATCGTCCACCGCGACGTCAAGCCCCAGAACGTGCTGGTCGACGAGGAGGGCGCCGCCAAGGTCACCGACTTCGGGATCGCCCGCTCGCTGGAGGAGGAGGGGCTGACCGCCGACGGGCGGGTGCTGGGCACCACGGACTACGTCTCGCCCGAGCAGGCCCTCGGCCACGCCGTCACCGGCCAGTCCGACCTCTACTCGCTGGGGGTGGTGCTCTTCGAGATGCTCACCGGGGACGTGCCCTTCAAGGGCCCCAACCAGGTCTCGGTGGCCATGAAGCACGTACGCGAGGACCTGCCCGACGTGGCCGTCCGCCGCCCCGGGATCTCCGCCGCCCTGGCCGCCGTGGTCGACCGTGCCACCGCCAAGGACCTCGACCGCCGCTACGCCGACGACGCCACGCTCATCCGCGACCTGGAGGACGTGCTGGCCATCGAGACCGCCCGCGCCGGGCAGGCCACGGGCGAGGCCACCGCGGTGCTGCGCACCCTCCCCGAGCCCAGCCGCCGGCGCCTGCCCCTGCGCGTGCGCACCTCGCTGGCGGTCCCCGTCGTCCTCGGCCTGCTCACCGCGGGCATCGTGGCGGGCGTGCTGACGGTGGCCGCCGACCGCGCCCAACGGGGGACGGGCCAGCAACCTGCCGTCGCCCCGCCCCCCGATCTGGCCCCGGTGTCGCTGAGCGCCGGCGCCGCGAGCGACTACGACCCGATCGGCGACGACGGCGAGCACCCGGAGGAGGCGCGGGCGGTGGTCGACAACGACCCCGCGACCTTCTGGTCGACCGAGCGCTACAGCGCCTTCGCCCAGCAGAAGGACGGCGTGGGCATCGTCGTCGACGCGGCCCCCGGCGTCGTGGCCCCCAGGATGGAGATCACCTCGTCCACCCCCGGCTGGAGCGGGGAAGTCCTGGTGGCGCGCGAGGGTCCGCCGGACGAGATCGACGACCCGGGCTGGACGCGCGTGGCCAGCATCAGGGACGCCGAGCAGGTGCAGCAGGTCCAGCTCGACCTGGGCGGTCAGCCCTTCCGCCACTACCTCGTGTGGATCACCGACTTCCCCGACGACGTCAGCTCGGTGGAGCTGGCCGAGATCGTCCTGTCCTGCTCGACGGCGACCGAGGCCTGCCAGTCTCAGAACCGGTGACCGCGCTCGGCGCGGTGGCGCTCCACCGCCAGCGCCACCAGGCGGTCGCACAGCTCGGGGTAGGCCAGCCCGGAGGCCTCCCACAGCTTCCCGTACACGCTGGTGCGGGTGAAGCCGGGCATCGTGTTCACCTCGTTGACCAGCACGCGCCCGCCGTCCTCCACGAAGAAGTCCACGCGCGCCAGGCCCGCGCAGCCGCTGCGCGCGAAGGCCTCCCGGGCCAGGCGCCGCACCTCGTCGCGCACCGCCGCGTCCACCCGCGCGGGCACCGCCAGGCGCATGGCGCCCGGCGTGTACTTGGCCTCGAAGTCGTACCAGTCGCCATCGAGGAGAATCTCCCCCGGTTCGGAGGCCCGGGCGTCGTGGGTCGGGCCCAGAACGGAGCACTCGACCTCGATCCCGTCGCTGGCCGCCTCGACGATGACCGACGGGTCGTGCGTGAAGGCATTGTGCAGCGCGCCCGGCAGTCGCGCCGCATCGTCGACCCGGGCGATGCCCACCGAGGAGCCCAGCCGCGCGGGCTTGACGAAGACGACGGGACCCAGGGCGGCCACCGCGCCGGCCACCGCCTCGGGGTCGGCCTCCCAGCGGGCCTGCGAGACCGCGGCGTAGGCCACCTGGGGCAGCCCCGCCCGCGCGAACAGCTCCTTGGACAGCACCTTGTCCATGCACAGCGCCGAGGCCAGCACGCCCGAGCCCACGTAGGGCACGTCGAGCAGCTCGAGCAGTCCCTGCACCGTCCCGTCCTCGCCAAACGCGCCGTGGAGCACGGGAAAGGCGGCATCGACCTCCAAGAGCCCGTGCCCGGGGCGCAGCGCCATCTCCTCGCCACCACAGCGCCAGCTGCCGTCGCGTCCCAACTCCACCGCCACGACCGCGTGGCCGGCCTGCTCGAGCCCCTCGCGCACGGAGGCGCCGGAGGCCAGGGAGACGTCGTGCTCGGAGGAGCGCCCGCCCGCGAGGACCGCCACCCTCACGGGGCGGCACCGCCGGTGCCGCCATCGGGTCCCCGCCGCCGCCGTCCCCGCCGCCGTCGTCCTCGGGGTCCGACTCGGAGGTGTCCAGGCGCCCGACGGTGATCGTCACCGTGGAGCCGCGCGGCGCCGTGCCGCCGCTGGGCGACTGCGACTGCACGCGACCGTCCTGGCTGCGCATCTCGACGTCGGTCTCCTCGATGTCGACCCTGAAGCCGCGCGCCGACAGACGCTCCACCGCCGCCTCCCGGGTCAGCCCGGTCACGCCGGGCACGCTGACCTCCTGGGGCTCCTCGGGCTCGGCGGCCACCGTGATGGTCACGGTGGAACCGGCCGCGACCTGAGCGCCGCCGACCGGCGTCTGATCGATCACCGTACCGGGTGCGCTGTCGCTGGGCGCCTCCTGCACGCCGACCTGGAAGCCCGCCGCCTGCAGCTCGGAGGTCGCCGGGCCGCGGGGTTCGCTCACCACCGAAGGCACCGTGACCAGCTCGGGGCCGGAGGAGACCACCATGGTCACGGCCGAGCCGCGGTCGATCTGCCGGCCCGCGCCGGGCCGGGTCTCGATCACGTCGCCCTCGTCCACGCTGGGCGAGGTCGCTTCCTCCTCGCGCACCCGGAAGCCCGCGTCCTCCAGCTTCTCGCGCGCCTCGTCGGCGGGTTCGCCGACCACGTCGGGCACGCTCACCTCCCCGGGCCCCTGCGAGACGGTCAGGGTGACCGTCGAGCCCTCCTCGGCCTGGGTGCGCGGCCCGGGGTCCTGACCGATGACCAGGCCGCTGGGCTCGAGCGCTCGCCGCCGGATGACGTCGACCTGGAAGCCCTCGCGGCGCAGCGCCTGGCTTGCCGGTCCCACGTCGGCGCCCACCACGTCGGGCACCACCACGCGGTCGGTGCCGGTCAACAGCAGCGCGGCGATCACCGCGCCGGCCACCAGCAGGCCGGCCAGCAGCGCCCACAGCCAGCGCCGGCGGCGTCCGCGTGGAGCCTCCTCCACCACCTCGTCCTCGGTGTACAGGGCGGGCGGGGGAAGCAAGCTCGTGGTGTCGGTGCCCGCCGGTGCCGAGCCATCCATCACGCCGCGCACGGTCTCCAGCGTGGAGATGAACTCGTCGGCGTCCTGGAAGCGCCGCGCCGGGTCCTTCTCCAGGGCGCGCAGCACGACGCCCTCGAGCTCGGGGGGGACCGCGGCGTTGAGCTGGGAGGGCGGCACGGGCGCCTCGCTGACCTGCTTGAGCGCGATGGTCACCGCACTCTCGGCCTCGAAGGGCACCCGGGCGGTGAGCATCTCGTAGAGGACGATGCCGATCGCGTAGAGGTCGGACTGCGCGGTGACCGCGTAGCCCTGGGCCTGCTCGGGCGACAGATACTGGGCGGTACCCATGATCGAGCCGGTCTGGGTCATGTCCGAGGCACCCGCCTTGGCGATCCCGAAGTCGGTGACCTTGGCGCGGTCCTCGTCGTCGAGGATGACGTTGTGGGGCTTGAAGTCGCGGTGGATGATCCCGCGGCGGTGGGCGAAGCGCGCCGCGCGCAGGATCTGGACGACGATGTCCACGGCGCGCAGGGGGTCGAGCGGCCCCTCCTCGCGCACGACGTCCTTGAGCGAGCGTCCCTGGAGGTACTCCATGGCGATGTAGTAGGTCTCGTCCCACTCCCCGCGGTCGTAGACGGCCACCACGTGCTGGTGTTGCAGGCCGGCGGCGCTCTGGGCCTCGCGGCGGAAGCGCTCGACGAACTCCTCGTCGGCGGTGAAGCGCCGGTGCAGGACCTTGACGGCGACCTTGCGCCCCAGCTGGAGGTCCTCGGCCACCCACACGTCGGCCATGCCGCCCGCGCCGAGCTTGTCGATGACCTGGTAGCGCCCGTCGATGACCGTGTCGGCGGAGATCTCGGGCATCAGTTCAGGAGGCTCTCCAGGACCGCGCGGGCGATCGGCGCGGCCACCTGGCCGCCCTGTCCGCCGACCGCGCGCTCCACGGTCACCGCGATCGCCACCTCGGGGTCCTCCGAGGGCGCGAAGGCGATGAACCACAGCTGGTTGATGTTGCTCTGGATGTCGATCTCGGCCGTGCCCGTCTTGCCGGCCACGTTGGTGCCCTGAAGCGTGGCCGCGGTGCCCGAGCCCGACTGCACGACGTTGCGCATCATCTGGGTCACCTGCTCGGCGGTCTCACGCGACATCACGCGGCGCACGCGCTCGGGTTCCACGCTCTCCACCGTGCGTCCGTCGGGGTCGACGACGCGCCGCGTGATCCTCGGCTCCATGAGCACCCCGTCGTTGCCCACCGCCGAGGCGACCATGGCCATCTGCAGCGGGGTGGTCAGCAGGCCCGCCTGGCCGATGGCGACTCGCCCCAGATCCAGGTTGGCCTGGGAGGGCCTGACCAGCTCGCCCTCGTCGCCGTACACGCCCGAGACCTCCACCTGGCCGTCGGGATAGTCGATCGGCGGCTGCTCGTAGAGGCCGAAGCGCTCCATGTACTCGGTCATGGTCTCGCCGCCCACCTGCACGCCGACCTGGGCCCACACGGTGTTGATGGACTGCGTGAGCGCCTGGGTGAGCGTGACCGGGCCGTAGCTCTGGCCGCCGAAGTTCGACAGCGGCGTCGCCGAGAAGATCTGCGGCGAGCTGCCGTCCAGGGTGCTGCTCGGCGTGAACTTGCCGGAGTCGATGGCCGCCACCGCCGTGACCACCTTGAAGGTCGAGCCCGGCGGATAGAGCGACTGGGTCGCGCGGTTGATCAGCGGCGAGTTGTCCTCGTCGGTGGACAGGCGCGTGAACACGCCTTCGTCCTCCAGGGCGCCGGGGTCGAAGCCCGGCACGCTGGCCATCACGCGCACGCGCCCGGTGTCGGGCTCCATGGCCACCACCGCCCCCTTGCGCCCGCCCAGCTGCTGGAGGGCGACGCGCTGGGCCTCCAGGTCGAGGTTGAGCGCCACGTCGTCGCCCACCTCGGCGCCGGCGCCCGCGATCTGGTCGAAGAGGGTGTCGAGGCCCTCGCCCTGCCCGCTCAGCGCGTCGTCGCGGAAGCGCTCGGTTCCCGCGCCGCCGATTCCCAGCGGGTAGTAGTAGCCCAGGGCGTGGGAGATCGCCTCGGCCTCCTGCGTGTACTCGCGCTGGAAGGCGTTGTCGCCGAAGGGCACCGAGCGCGCCACCGTGGTGTCGCCGGCGCGGATGTCGCCGCGCTGCACCTCGAGGCCCTTGAGCAGCTCGCGCGCGTTGAGCGGGTTGTCCTGGGCATCCTCGGCGCGCACCACCGTCCACCACGAGGTGGCGCCGACCAGGCCCGCGAAGAGCACCAGCACGCCGGCGAAGAGGCGGATGATCGGGGCGTTCATCGCGCGGCCTTCGCGTCGGCCCGGGCGCGCTCGGAGACCATGAGCAGCAGGGCGAGCAGGAGGAAGTTGGCCACGATCGAGGAGCCCCCGTAGGAGACGAAGGGCAGCGTCACGCCGGTGAGCGGGATGAGGTTGGTCACGCCGCCCACGATCACGAAGACCTGCAGCGCGAAGACCGCGGTCAGTCCGGTGGCCAGCAGCTACGATCACGAAGACCTGCAGCGCGAAGACCGCGGTCAGTCCGGTGGCCAGCAGCTTGGAGAACGAGTCGCCGGCCAGCAGCGCCGTCTTGAACCCCCGCTCGCAGATCAGCAGGTAGATGCTCAGGAGGGCCACCGCGCCGAACAGCCCCACCTCGTTGGTGATCACCGCATAGATCAGGTCGGTCTCGGCCACCGGCAGCAGTTGCACGCCTTCGGGGGTGCGCAGCAGCGACTGCCCGAAGCCCTCGCCGAACAGCCCGCCGTCGGCTTGGGCGAAGATGGACTGGGCGATCTGGTAGGAACCGCCCTCCTGCTCGTAGAGCGTGCGGTTGAACGGGTCCTGCCAGGTGGCGATGCGGTCCTCCACGTGGTCGACCGTGGTGGCGAAGAACCACGTGCCCGCGGCGAACAGCGCCAGGCCGATGGCCGCGAACGAGACGCGGTTGGTGGCCACGTAGAGGACAGCGAGGAAGCCGCCGAAGAACATCAGCGAGGAGCCCAGGTCGCGGATGAAGACCAGCAGCAGCATGGCCAGGCCCCAGATGACCAGCAGGGGACCGAGGTGCTTGAGGGAGGGCAGCTCGATGCCCGCGATGCGCCGCCCACCCTGCACCAGCATCTGGCGTGTGTCGCGCAGGTAGGAGGCCAGGAAGACGACGATGGCGATCTTGGCCAGCTCGGAGGGCTGGAAGGCGAACGAGCCGAAGCCCACGCCGAGATACGCGCCGTTGACCTGCTGGCCGATCCCGGGCACGCGCGGCAAGAGCAACAGGGCGAGTCCGGCGAAGGCGATCACGTAGCGATAGCGCTCCAGGCGCCGGTGGTCGCGCAGCCAGACGATGGTGGTGGCGAAGACCATCAGACCGACCACGAACCAGGTCGCCTGGTTGCGCGCGAGGTCCTCGTCGATGCGGTAGAGCACGACCAGCCCGAAGCAGGCCAGCAGCGCGACGAGCGGGAACAGGAACGGGTCCGCGTTCTCGAGCGTGAAGCGCAGGATCACGTGGCCGGCCACGCACAACGCGAGGAAGATCGCGCCGTAGGCCAGCGACACGTTGCTCAGCGCGTCGTCACGGGTGATGAACACGGCGGCGAAGCCCGCGGTCACCAGCAGGGAGGCGGGCACCAGCGCGAAGAGCTCGCGGTTGCGCTCGGTCACCGGGCCTGCAGCTCCCCGGTCTCGAGCCTGCGCATCAGATCCGCGGCGTCGTCGCGCGAGCGCAGCGTGTGGTTCAGCAGCGAGGCCCGGCGCGCCTGGGGCATCGAGCGCAGGGGGACACCGGACACGTAGGTCTCGCCGTAGAGCTCGATGCCCAGCGGCAGGTCGTAGGGCAACCCGCGGTAGACGGCCACGAAGCCCTCGTCGCTGGCGCCGATGAAGTAGACCGACCCGATGGCCAGCCAGGCCGCGATGGCCACCGGTACCGCGATGAGGGCGGTCACGGCTAGGGCCACGAGCGTGCGGCGCAGCCGCGAGCGGCGGCCGCCCTCCACGTCCTCCTCGCGCCCGGCCGCGCGCGGCTCGATGCGCCGTGCGCGGATCGCCTCGGAGTCGGCCACGGCCGAGCGCACGGCGTCGGCGGTCAGACGCTCGGCCCCGGCGCGCCCGCCGACCACCGTGGGCTCGTCCCCGGTCGGGGCGGCGGCGTGCTCGGCGGTGGCGCCCTCGGCCGGCGCTGCGTCCGCGGCGCCCACGGTCTCCAGGCGGAAGAGCACGACCGTGATGTTGTCCCGCCCCCCGGCCTCGTTGGCGGCGGCCACCATGCCGCGCCCGGCCTCCCTGAGCGAGCCGGCGCCGCGCAGCAGCTCGGCGACCTCCTCCTCGGGGACCATCGACGTCAGCCCGTCGCTGCACAGCAGGTACACGTCGCCGGGCTGGGCGGGCCACGTGCGCGAGTCGACCTGCACGTCGGGCTCGGGGCCCAGCGCGCGGGTGATGATGGAGCGCTGGGGGTGGGCGCTGGCCTCCTCGGGCGTCAGCTTGCCCTGGCGCATGAGCTCCTCGACCAGCGAGTGGTCCTCGGTCAGGCGCTCGAAGACCCCCTCGCGCAGGCGGTAGGCGCGCGAGTCGCCCACATGGGCCACCGCGACGTCGTGCTCGCCCACCGCCGCGGCGGTGACCGTGGTGCCCATGCCCTGGCGCGCGCGGTCGCGCTGGGCCAGGGCGTGGATGCGTTCGTTGGCCTCGGTGACGCGCTCGCACAGCGCCTGCTCGGGGCTCAGCCCGCGCTCGTCGGCCAGCCCCGGCTCGAAGGCCTCGACGGCCAGGCGCGAGGCGACCTCGCCGGCCTGCGCGCCGCCCATCCCGTCGGCCACGACGAACAGCGGGGCGCGCGCGAAGCGCGAGTCCTCGTTGGCGCGCCGCTGGCGTCCCGTGTCGGACAGGTCGAAGTACTCGGCCACGCGCAGCATCAGGTCTGGAAGATGAACGTGCTGTCCCCGATGCGGATGCGGTCCCCGGCGTGCAAGGGCGCCGGACCCTGCAGCAGCTCCTCGTTGAGATAGGTCCCGTTCGTCGAGCCCAGGTCCTCGATGACCAGGGTGGAGCCAGAGCGGCTGATCTGGGCGTGGCGTCCGGAGGCGAACGGATCCTCGAGCTTGACCTCCACGTCGCCCCGTCCGAGCGTCGCCTCGTCGTAGAGGTCGTACTCCATCCCCGAGGCCACGCCCACCACGGAGTCGACCACCAGGCGGGGCATCGCGCCGTCGGCGCCCATGGGCGGCCCCGAGGCCGTGTGCAATCCGGTGGCGTCGGCAGGCGGTCCCGTCCCCGCCGAGGCGGCCGCGCGCGATCCGCGCGAGGCGCGGCGCAGATCGGTCATCACCGAGCGCGCCATCCACAGCAGGAACAGGTAGAGGACCCCCAGGAAGGCGAACTTCAACGCGACGGAGACGGGATCGAGCACGCCGGCTACTCCAGCTCGAAGAGGACCTGGGCGGTCCCCAGCTCGATGCGGTCGCCGGCCTGCAGCGGGTGGCCGTCCTGCACGGCGCGCCCGTTGACGCGCACGCCGTTGGTGGAGCCCAGGTCCGAGATCGTGTAGGCGCCGCCGCCGGTGCCCTCCCCGCGCAGCTCGGCGTGGCGGCGCGAGACGTTGGCGTCGCCCAGGACCACGTCGCACTCACGGCTGCGTCCGATGGTGGCACCGTCCGGCGGCACGACGAAGCGCTTGCCCTCGGCCACTAGGATCGCCTGCTGCGCGCGCGACCCGCCGGTCTCCTGCACCGGCTGGCGAAGGCGCTCGGCGGTCGAGTAGATCATGGTGTGGCCGTGGTCGCCCTGGACGGGCTCGCGTTCGCCCCCGTCCTGCGCGGACTCCGGACGCACCATGCGCGCCTGGATGCCGAACTGGCCCAGGGAGAGCCGCTTGTCGGTGCGAAACTCGATGTGCGGGCGCGAGACCATGGCAAGGCGCTCACGGCGCGCGTGCTCGAGCAGGTAGGCGGCCAGCTCGCCGATGATCTCGTTCTCGGCGCCCTCATGGCGCTCGCGGTCCTCGGGCGACAGCCACACGACGTACTCGTTGGGCACGTAGGTGCGCGAGACCGACACCCTCTTGTGCTCCTCCATCTCCTTCGTGAGCTTGCGCGCGAGCTCCACCGGACGCACGGCCGAGCGGAACACCCGTCCGAAGGTGCCCTCCACCAGATCGGTCAGCTTGCTCTCGAGGTTGCGCAGCACGCTCATGGGAGTCGGTCCGGTCCGTCGGGCGGCCGGCGGGGCCTAGGTTACGTCACCCCCGGCCACGGACAGCCCGAGCGCCCACGGCGGCCAGTGCGCCCACCACCGCCCCGCCCACGACGCCGCGCGGCTCGGCGCCGGGCGCCAGGGCCCCGACGGCGGCGGCCAGCGCGGTCGCCCACCCACTCGCGGCCAGCACGTCGATTGCCGCTCTCGTGCCGCGCACGAGGTAGGGGAGCACCGCGGCGGCCAGCGCGAACGCTCCCGCCACGAGCGCCAGCGTCGGGGTGGCCAGGGCGGGCAGGACCTCCTGCGCGGTGACGCTGAGCGAGGCCTGCCACGAGTCGGCGCCGGGCAGGTCGCCGGGCGTGCCCAGCAGCAGGCGCTCCTGCACGAGGGCCTCGGCCAGCGCCAGCCACCAGGCGCCCAGCGCACCCAGCGCCGCGCGGCGCGGCAGCGTGCGCGCCTGGCCCGCGGCGGCGGGGAAGGCGGTGGCCGCACCGGCCGCGCCGAGCAGCGGGGCCAGCCCGGGCAACGACCAGGTCGCGGGCGTGAGCAGGAGGAACGGGGGCACGGGCAGCGCCGCCAGCCCCACGAGCAACGCCACGCCGGGCAGGGTGGTGGCCAGCCAGGCGGCGAGTCCTCCCGCGGCGGCCAGCCAGGTCAGGCGGGGCAGCGCCACGGCGGCGGCCGCCACGGCCAGCCCGGCGAGCATCGGCTCGACCGGCGCCGCGGGGCCGAGCAGCGCGAGGGCGGCGATGACCAGGATGCCGGTGGCCAGCCCGCCGGCGGCACGGGCCCTCAGGCCCGTGCCCCGCCGCCGGGGCCGGTCGTCGGCGGCGGGGGCGGCGGTCCAGCGCTCGCGGCGGGCGCGGTCGGCGAGATCGGTGTCCGCGCGGCGGTGCGCCCAGGCTTCGTCCTCCTGACGCCGGCGCGCCCACGCGTCCTCCTCCTCGCGCCGGGCCCCATCCTCCTCCTCGCGCCGCGCCGCCCGCTCCTCGTCCTCGCGCCGCGCGCGAGCCCAGGCCGCCTCCTCCCTGCGCCCGCGCCGCCACCCGCGCGCGGCTTCCAGCGCGCGGCGCCCGGCACGGGAGGCCTCCTCGAGGGCCGGCGTGGCGATGGTCCCCGGCGTGGCGTCGGCCAGGGGCAGCGCTCCTTCGAGGTGGTCGCGCAGACCGGCCACCTGCGCGCGGCGGTGGGGATCGGCCTCCAGGGCGGCGTCGATGGCGGCCACCGCCGCGCGCGGCAGGTCGGGCCGCGCGCGGGCCAGCGGGGGGACGGGATGCAGCAGGTTGCGCGCGGTGGCGGCGGCGTTGTCGCCGCGCACGGGGTTCACGCCGGCCAGCGCCTCATAGAGCACGAGGGCCAGCGCCCAGACGTCGGCGGGCGGGCCGGCGCCGCGGCCCGCCGCCTGCTCGGGCGCCATGTAGGCCAGCGTGCCCACCACGTCGCCCGTACGGGTCAGGGCGTCGGTGCCCACCAGGCGCGCGACGCCGAAGTCGGTCAGCTTCGCCACGCTGCCCGCCTCGTCAGGGCGGTCGGGGCACAGCACGTTGGAGGGCTTGACGTCGCGGTGCACGAGCACGTCGCGGTCCGACAGTGCGCCCTCGGCCAGCCGGGCACCCAGCGTGCCGCCCTCCACCAGCTCGGAGACCAGCACGTGCGCCTCCTCGTCGCGCCCGGCCTCGAACAGGGCCACGATCCCCGGGTGGGCCAGGCGCGCGGCGGCCATCGCCTCGCGCTCGGCGCGGGCCGCCGCGGAGGCGGGCTCGTCCAACGGGATCCGCTTGAGCGCCACGTCGCGGCCCAGGTGCTCGTCGCGCGCGCGCCAGACCGTGCCGAACCCCCCGGTGCCCAGGCGCGACACGAGGCGATAGCGGTCCAGGACGAGCCGCCCGCCGCCCGGCGGCGGGGCCTGGTCGGTGCGCTGCGCGGTCTCCACCGCCTCCCAGCTTCGCGGATCGGTCCATTCCCCCTCGCCGCCCGGGAAGGGACCGGAGGGCTGAACGAGAAGTTGCACACGGCCCCCGGTGTCGCGCGATCCCGTCCGCACGATGACGGCAAGGCGACCGCCCCGCGCGTCATACTCAATCGTTCCCGGCCAGGAGCAGGAACTTGTCCTTCTTCGACGAGGGCCCTCGCGAGCCCCGCACAGCGAAGAGGCCGCCGCAGCAGCGTCCTGCGGCGGCCGGGCGCGCGCCCGCCACCGACCAGCAGACGCTGATGGTCCGCCGCGGCGTGGCCTTCGCCGGCGGGGCGCTGGTGCTCATCCTGCTGATCCTGGGCGTCAACGGCTGCCTGCAGTCCCGCCAGGAGGCCGCCCTGCGCGACTACAACCAGGACGTCGCCACGATCGTCAGGGCCTCCGACGAGCAGGTCGCCGCGCCCTTCTTCGAGACGCTGCAGGGCCAAACCTCGCCGCTCGAGCGCCAGAGCGCGCTCAACCAGTTGCGCGTGCAGGCCGAGGAGCACGTCGACCGCGCCCGTGCCTTCGACGTCCCAGACGACATGGTGCCCGCCCAGCAGTCGCTCATCGAGGCGCTGGCCCTACGCGCCGGCGGGGTGGGCAAGGTGGCCGAGCTGCTGCCCGCGGCGGTCAGCGGGCAGGGCGGCGAGGAGGCCGTCACGGGCATCGCGGGCCAGATGCAGGCGCTGCTGGCCTCCGACGTGCTCTTCGACGTGCGCACGCGGCCGTTCATCGCCGAGGCGCTCGACGAGGAGGAGCTGACCGGGGTCACGATCCCCGACAGCTCGTTCATGCCCGACCTCGCGTGGCTGGATCCCCCGACGGTGGGCGAGCGCCTGGGCGCCGGACCGGGCGGCGGGGCCCCCCAGGGCGAGCCCGAGCCGGGCACGCACGGCCACGGGCTCACGTCGGTCAGCATCGGCGACACCACGCTGCAGCCGGGCGGCACGGTCAACCGCGTCTCGCTGGCCGACAACCCGGCCTTCACCATCGCCCTCCAGAACCAGGGCGAGAACGACGAGCAGGACGTGATGGTCAACCTGCGCGTCAGCGGCGGGGCGGGCCAGCCGCTCACCCTCCAGCGCCGCGTGGACATGACGACGGCGGGCCAGGCCGCCGAGGTGTCGATCCCGCTCGACCGCCCGCCGCCGGTGGGCGAGCCGCTCACCGTCGAGGTGCAGGTTGCGCCGGTGCCCGGCGAGGAGATGGACGACAACAATGCCCAGGAGTACACGGTCCTCTTCACGGAGTAGCGTGGCGGCCATCCGATGGCCGAGCTGACCTCCGTCCCCGGGATCATCGCGCTCGCCGCGGGCGCCGTCGCGCTGCTGGCGCTGGCGGTGGCCGTCATGGCGCTCGTCCGCCTGCGCGCGGTCCGGGCCGACCAGCGCGCCGTGCTGGGGGAGGCGGGCGAGCAGGACCTCGTCGGCCATGCCGCGGCCCTGGAGGGCGCCTTCCGCGCGCTGCACGACTACGTCACGGAGGTCGCCCAGCGCCTGGACGCGCGGCTGGGCACGGTCGAGGATCGCCTGGACGGCGTGGTCTCCGGCACCGGCCTGGTGCGCTACGACGCCTACAACGAGATGTCGGGGCACCAGTCCACCTCGATCGCGCTGCTGGACACGCGCGCCACCGGGCTGTCGGGGCACCAGTCCACCTCGATCGCGCTGCTGGACACGCGCGCCACCGGGCTGGTGCTCTCGTCCATCCATCACCGCGACCAGGCCCGGCTGTACGTCAAGCGGGTGCACGAGGGTCGCGGCGAGATCGAGCTCTCGCCCGAGGAGCACGAGGCCGTGCGTTTGGCGCTGGAGGCCAGCGCCGCCGGCGGGAGACCCGCCGCACAGCCCACCCGCTGATGCGCATCGCCTACCTCGGCCCGCCGGGGACCTTCTCCGAGCAGGCGCTGCACGCGGGCGCGCCGCCCGGGGCCGAGGCGGTCGCCCTGCCCACGGTGCACGACGCGGTGATGGCGGTGGCCGAGGGACGTGCGCAGCGCGCGGTGGTGCCGATGGAGAACTCGCTGGAGGGCTCGGTCAGCGCCACCCTGGACACCCTCGCCGGGCCGGCCCACGGGGTGGCGATCGTCGGCGAGGCCCTGCTGGACGTCTCCCACGCGCTGCTGGCGCGCCCCGGCGTCGTCGAGTCCGAGGTGCAGACCGTGACCTCGCACCCCCAGGCCTTGGCCCAGTGCGCCCGCACGCTGCGTGAGCGCCTGGCGGGCGCGAAGCTCGTGGCCGCGGCCTCCACCGCCGAGGCCGCACGGCGCGTCGCCGCGGAGGAGGCGCGCGCGTGGGCCGCGCTCGGGCCGGTGGACGCCGCGGAGCGCTACGGCCTGGTGGTGCTGGGCGAGGGCCTGGAGGACGAGCCGGGCAACGTGACGCGCTTCGTGTGGCTGGCGCCGGTGGGCACGTCGCCCGAGGCGCCCGGGGACGCCCCACAGCGCTGGCGCACCTCGATCGCCTTCTTCGGCGCGGGTGACCAGGCGCCGGGCTGGCTGGTGCGCTGCCTGTCGGAGTTCGCCTTCCGGGGGGTCAACCTGTCGCGCATAGAGTCGCGCCCCTACCGCGGCCGGCTGGGGCACTACCGCTTCTTCGCCGACCTCGAGGGCCATGCGCACGACCAGGCCGTCGCAGGCGCGCTGGCGGGGCTACAGGGCCACTGCGAGTGGGTTCGGATCCTGGGCAGTTATCCGGCGGCGTGAACGGAGCGTGAACCCCACCCAGGGGCGGCTTTTCCCGCAGGCGGCCTGGCTACACTGCGGGCGGCCATGGCCACCGTCGCCACGCCCATCGGTCCAAGCGACCCACCCGGGGTCCCGCCGCTGCACGAGCACCAGCGGCGCGGGCCGGAGTCCTCCAGGGTGCTCGTCCTCAACGCGACCTACGAGCCGATCAACGTCTGCACCGTGCGCCGCGCCGCGGTGCTGCTGCTCAAGGCCAAGGCCGAACTGGTGGAGCACGGGAACTGGGACCTGCGCTCGGAGCACACCGCCATGCCCCGTCCGGTGGTCATCCGCCTGGTCACCTTCGTGCGCGTGCCCCGCGACACCCGACGGCGCAAGATCACCCGCCGCGCGGTGTTCGCCCGCGACGGCTGGGAGTGCCAGTACTGCGGCGCGCACTCCCAGCTGACGGTCGACCACGTGATCCCGCGTTCCAAGGGCGGGTTGTCCACCTGGGAGAACATCGTCGCCTCCTGCGCGCCATGCAACCGGCGCAAGGGCGACCGCCTGCCCAAGGCCGCCGACATGCACCCGCGCACCACACCCCGCGCACCACACCCAGACGTCTTCATTCGGGTCGCCAGCCCCACCATCCCGGCGGCCTGGCGAACCTGGCTGCCCGAGGCGGCCTGAGGCGGGCCCTCGCGACGGTGCTGGGCGGTTCGCTGTTCAGCAAGCACGAAGGGCCCCGCTTCCGGGGCCCTTCGTGTCTGGCTCTGACTGGATTTGCTCGGCTGCGTGCCTTCCGCGCCCGAGGTTGGGCGGGGCCGGGGGGACTAGGTCCGGCGACGCGTCCGAGGGTGAGCCGGTTTGGATTCCGCCAGGCGGATCCAGTCCTCCTTCAACCGACCTAGCGGCCGGTCACCTCCAGGGTCCCGTAAGAACTGTCACTGCCGATTAGGACCACCTCCTTCCTCTGGTGCGCGCCACCCTAGCAGAGGGCGTCGACGGTCCGGACCGGTTGGGCTCCGACCCGGCGAACGTCAGCCCGAGGGGATGTCGACGGGCGCCCCGCCGGCCTCGGCGGAGTCGGCCGCGCGGTCGGCGTCGGACTCCTCGACGACCACCGCCACGGCGCTCACCGTGTCGTCCTCGCGCATGTTCATGATGCTCACGCCCTGGGTCAGGCGCCCGGTACGGCGGATCTCCTCGGCGCGGGTGCGCTGCACCATCCCCTGCCCCGAGATGAACACAAGCTCCTGGTGGGGTCGGACCACGAGCGCGCCGGCCAGCTCGCCGCGCTCCTCGACGGCGCGGATGGTGCCCACGCCCTTGGCGCCGCGATTGGTCAGGCGGTACTCGGAGATCGGGGTGCGCTTGCCGTAGCCGTTCACGGTGATCACCAGCAGTTCCGTGTCCTCGCGGGCGACGTCCATGACGAGCACTGCGTCGCCCTCGCCGCTGACGTCCATGCCGCGCACGCCGGAGGTGTCTCGCCCCATCGGCCGGGCCTGGGACTCCTCGAAGCGCACGGCCATGCCGTTGCGCGAGACGATCAGCACCCGGTCGCCCTCGTCCACCCGCCGCGTGGAGACGAGCTCGTCGTCGTCGCGAATGTGGATGGCGATGATGCCGTCGGTCTTGATCGGCGTGTTGTAGGCCTGGAACTCGGTCTTCTTGACCATGCCCTGCCGGGTGGCGAAGACCAGGTACTGACCCTCGGTGAAGTCCCGTGTGGACAGCACGGACTGGATGCGCTCGCCGTCGCGCAGCGGGAGGATGTTGACCAGCGCGCGGCCCTTGGCGGTGCGCTGCATCTCGGGCAGCTCGTAGACCTTCGACCGGTACACCTTGCCCCGGTTGGAGAAGAAGAGCAGAAAGTCGTGCGACGAGCACACGAAGAGATGCTCGATGAAGTCGCCGTCCTTCATGTCCATCCCGATCACCCCGCGCCCGCCCCGGCGCTGCTGGCGGTAGGTGGCCAGCGGTAGCGCCTTGATGTAGCCCGACTTGGTGATCGTGATGACCATCTGCTGGTCGGGGATGAGATCCTCGATGTCGATCTCGTCCTCGGAGTCGGCCAGCAGCGTGCGCCGCTCGTCCCCGAAGCGCTCGCCGACCTCCTCGAGCTCCTCCTTGATGAGCGCCAGCACCTTGTCCTCGTCGCCCAGGAGCTCGCGCAGCTCGCGGATGCGCTCGAGCTTGTCGGCGTGCTCGGCGCGGATGGCGTCGGCCTCCAGCGCGGTGAGCTGAGCCAGGCGCAGGTCGAGGATCGCGCTGGCCTGGATGACGGTCAGCTCGAAGCGGCGGACCAGCTCGTCACGCGCGGCCTCGCGGTCGCGCGAGGCGCGGATCAGCTCGATGATCGCGTCGAGGTGGTCCTGCGCGATGAGCAGGCCCTCGAGGACGTGCACCCGCCGCTCGAGTACGGCCAGCTCGTGCTTGGAGCGGCGCACGACGACCTCACGCTGGTGGAGCACGTAGTTGTGGATGACCGCGCGCAGGTCGAGCGTGCGGGGCACGTTGTCGACCAGCGCGACCATGTTCACACCGAACGTCGTCTGCATCGGCGTGTGCTTGAACAGCTTGTTGAGCACGATGCGCGGATCGGCGTCGCGCTTGAGCTCGATCACCAGGCGCATCCCGCCGCGCTGGCTCGAGTGGTCCTCGATGTTGGAGATCTCCGACAGACGCTTGGCCTGCACGAGCGTGGCGATCTTCTGGATCAGCCCGGCCTCGCCGCCCTTCTTCACGGTGTAGGGCAGCTCGGTGACGATGATGCCCTCCTTGCCCCGCCCGAGGTCCTCGATGTGGGCGTTGGCGCGCACGCGCACGCGGCCGCGACCGGTCTCGTAGGCGTCGCGGATCCCCTGCCGTCCGACGATCACGCCGCCCGTGGGGAAGTCGGGGCCCTTGATGTGACGCATGAGGCCCCCGACCTCGATGTCCGGGTCGTCGATGTAGGCCACCACCGCGTCGATGACCTCGCGCAGGTTGTGCGGCGGGATGTTCGTGGCCATGCCCACCGCGATGCCCGCGGCGCCGTTGACCAGCAGGTTCGGGAAGCGCGCCGGCAGCACCAGCGGCTCCTGCTTGCGCCCGTCGTAGTTGGGCGCGAAGTCGACGGTGTCCGCGTCGAGATCGCGCAGCATCTCCATCGCCATGCGCGAGAGGCGCGCCTCGGTGTACCTCATGGCCGCTGCCGGATCGTCGTCGATCGAGCCGAAGTTGCCCTGGCCGTCGACGAGCGGGTAGCGCATGGAGAAGTCCTGTGCGAGGCGCACGAGGGTGTCGTAGATCGCCGAGTCGCCGTGGGGGTGGTAGTTGCCCATCACGTCGCCGACGATGCGTGCGCACTTGGAGTAGGGACGGGTGGGACCCAGGCCGTTCTCGGACATGGAGAACAGCACCCGGCGGTGCACCGGCTTGAGGCCGTCGCGCACGTCGGGCAGCGCCCGCCCGACGATCACCGACATGGCGTAGTCGAGGTAGGCGGACTTCATCTCGTCCTCGAGGGCGCGGGGCTCGATGTTGCCCCCGCCGATCACGTCACTGGCGGCCATGTCTCACCTCCTCGAATCAGACATCGAGGTTGACGACCCGGCGGGCGTTGCCCTCGATGAACTCGCGCCGGGGCTCGACCTGGTCGCCCATGAGCATGGAGAAGATCAGGTCGGCCTGGGCGGCGTCCTCGATGCTCACGCGCGCCAGCGTGCGTGAGGCGGGGTCCATGGTGGTCTCGCGCAGCTGCTCGGCGTTCATCTCGCCCAGCCCCTTGAAGCGCTGCAGCGTCAGCCCCTTCTGGGCCACCCTGAGGACCGCCTCGCGCACCTCGGCGTAGTCGCCGGCCTCCTCGGCGGCGTCCTTGAAGGAGATCGCGAAGGGCGCGGTGCCCGCCAGCTCGCGCAGCTGCCCGTGCACCCGCACGAACTGTGCGTACTCATTGCTCTCGAACAGCGCGCGGCGCAGGCGGTGGGTGCGGGCCAGGCCGGTGCGGGTCTCGACGCCGCGCACGATGATCCGCCCGTCCTCGCGGGAGAGCACCTCGGTGGTGTAGGGGTCGCCCTCGGAGGGCTCGCGCTCGAACAGCGCCAGCACGTCGGCCTCGTCGACCACGCCCCCGGCCAGCAGCCCCGACGTCTCGAGGAACTCGACGGCCTCGTGCCCGTGGTCGGCGCGCAGCGCGCTGCTCCACCCCTCGTACTGCTTGAGCAGGCGGGTGAAGCGCTGCCAGCGCGCCTCGGTGAGCTTGAACGGCCGGCCGTGGCGATCGAGTATCGAGACCTTCTCCAGCTTGTCGGAGAGCAGCACGTCCTCGAGCTCGCCCTCCCTCTCGATGTAGCGCTCGCTGGAGCCCTGCTTGATCTTGTACAGCGGCGGCTTGGCGATGTACACGTAGCCCTGCTCGATCAGCTCGGGCATCTCGCGGAACAGGAGCGTCAGCACCAGGGTGCGGATGTGCGCGCCGTCCACATCGGCGTCGGTCATCAGGATGCACTTGTGGTAGCGCGCCCGGGTGATGTCGAAGTCGTCGCGGATCCCCGTGCCCATGGCGGTGATGAGGGCCTGGATCTCCACGTTTTGCAGCACCTTGTCGATGCGGCTCTTCTCGACGTTCAGGATCTTGCCGCGCAGCGGCAGCACGGCCTGGGTGGAGCGGTCGCGGCCCTGCTTGGCCGAGCCGCCGGCGGAGTCGCCCTCCACCACGAAGAGCTCGGTCAGCGACGGGTCCTTGACCGAGCAGTCGGCCAGCTTGCCGGGGAGCGTGGAGTTCTCCAGCGCGGACTTGCGTCGAGTGAGGTCGCGGGCCTTGCGCGCGGCGGCCCGTGCCTGGGAGGCCTGCACGGCCTTGCGGATCACCGCGCTCGCCTCTCTGGGGTTCTCCTCGAGGAACTCGGCCAGGCGGGCGTTGACGATGGAGGCCACGAAGCCCTCCATGCCGGGGTTGCCCAGCTTGGTCTTGGTCTGGCCCTCGAACTGCGGGTTTTCCAGCTTGGCCGAGACCACCGCGGTGAGGCCCTCGCGGATGTCCTCGCCCGTGAGGTTCTCGTCGCGCTCCTTGAGCTCGCCCGCCTTGCGCGCATACGCGTTCATGGTGCGGGTCAGCGCGGAGCGAAAGCCCGACAGGTGCGCGCCGCCCTCATGGGTGTTGATGTTGTTGGCGAAGGAGAAGATGGACTCCTGGTAGGTGGTGTTCCACTGCATGGCCACCTCCACCGAGCCCTCGTCGCTCTCGCCCTCGAAGAAGACCACCTTGCGCCCGATGGCCTCCTTGTTGGCGTTGAGGTGGGCGACGAAGTCCTCGATGCCACCCTCGTAGCGGAACTCGGCCTCGCGCCCGTCGCCGCGCTCGTCGCGCAGCACGATGCGCAGGCCGCGGGTGAGGAAGGCGGTCTCGCGCAGGCGCGTCTCGAGGATGTCGAAGTCGAGGTCTCCGACCTCGTCGATGATGTCCTGGTCGGCCAGGAAGGTGATCTGCGTGCCGTGCTCGTCCGTCGGTCCCACCTCGGTCAGCGGGCCCTGAGGTACGCCACGCGCGTAGTCCTGGGTCCACGCGGAACCGTCACGGCGCACCTCGACACGCAGCGACTCCGACAGGGCATTGACCACGGAGACCCCGACGCCGTGCAGGCCGCCGGAGACCTTGTAGCCCCCGCCCTGGCCGAACTTGCCGCCCGCGTGCAGGACGGTGAGCACCACCTCGACGGCGGGCTTGCCCTCCTTCTCCATCACGGCCACCGGGATTCCGCGCCCGTCGTCGCGCACGGTCACCGAGTTGTCGGGGTGGACGGTGACCTCGACGCACGTGCAGTGGCCGGCCAGCGCCTCGTCCACGGAGTTGTCGACGACCTCCCACACCAGGTGGTGCAAGCCGCGCACGCCGGTGGAGCCGATGTACATGCCCGGGCGCTTGCGCACCGCCTCGAGGCCCTCGAGGACGGTGATGTCCTGGGCGTCGTAGCTCGTGCGCGGGTTGGCAGTGTCGTCAGTGGCCAAAGAGTGGTCTCCGTGAACGTCAGAACGCCCCGGTCCCGCGCGTCCACTGCACGGCCGGGGCGGTCGAGACAGATGTCATGAGACTAGCACAGCAGGCCCCCTTCACCCCGGCCTCCGACCGTGACGATTTAGCTGCAAAACAGCGCAAAACGGGCGACCTCACCGTCGGCGGCCCCCCGCGCCGGCACGGCAGCGCAGCGAGCGCACCCGGGGGGCCCCAAGGGCGCCATTCAGCCCATCGACGAGGCCGGGAGCGAGCAGGTCGAGCTCGGCCGCCCACACCGACGAGGAGCAGGCCACCGTGACCATGCCGTCGCGCTCGGCGACGGGCTCCGCCTGGCCGGCGATGGCCTGGCCGGCAACCTGCGGCCAGGCTCGCTGGACGTCGGCCAACAGCGTCGCCGGAGCCACGCGGCGGCTCACGGCCTCGACGGCGCCCGCAAGCGGGACGGGCGCGCGGCGGTGCTTCACGCCGCCTCCTGCGCCGTGGCGGCCTGGGTGAGCACCGTCCCGTCGTGCACCGCCAGGCACGTCGCGTCCACGCCAGCGGGCTGGGGCACGTGGGCGAGATCGGTGGCGGTCACCACGCTCTGTCCCCCGTCGCGAGCCAGGCGGGCGGCCAGCGCCCCGCGGCGGTCGGGATCGAGCTCGCTCATGACGTCGTCCAACAGCAGCAGCGGAGACGCACCCCGGGCGGCCCCCAGCACCTCGCGCTCGGCCAGCAGGAGGGCCAGCAGTCCAAGGCGCTGCTCGCCCCGGGAGCCATAGGCGCGCAGCTCGCGCCCGTCACGGCGCAGCGCCAGGTCGTCGCGATGGGGACCGTGGCCGGTGAACCCACGCTCGAGGTCGGCGTCGACGCGCTCAGCCAACTCGGCGGCGAGCTCCTGCGCGGTGGCGGCCTCCGAGCGCGCGCGGAAGGCCAGCTCGGCCGCGCCACGCAGCCCCAGCTCATCTGCCGCCCGAGCGAAGGGCTCGGCCAGCTCGGCCACGACCGACGCCCGGTCGGCGCGCAGCGCCACGCCGTGGCGGGCCAGCTCCGCGTCCCACGCCGGCAGCGCCGCACGGGGGGCGCGGCCGGCGCGCACCCGTGCCAGCAGCGCGTTGCGCTGGGCCAGGGACTGCGCGTACGCTCGCCGGGTGGCCGCCCGGGCGGGGCGCGCCGCGGCCACGACCTGGTCGAGGTGCGCGCGGCGCAGCGCCGGCGGCCCCTTGACCAACTCCAGGCGGTCGGGCAGGAAGACGGACACCAGTGGGCGCGCGGGCGCCTCGACCAGGCGCTCCACCATCGCGCCGTCGACCCACATGCGTTTGGGCTGACCCGGCTGGAATCCGACCGACAGCGTGTGTGTGCGACCCTCGGCGTCGGCGGTCCCCACCTCCACCCGCGTGGCCTGCGCCTCGAAGCGCACCATCTCGCGCTCGTTGGCCGTCCGGCACGAGCGCGCGGTGCACCCGAAGTACAGCGCCTCGAGCAGGTTCGTCTTGCCCGCGCCGTTGGGGCCGTGGACCACCGTGAGGCCCGTCCCCAGAGCCACCCGCGCACGGGAGTAGGTGCGAAAGTCGCGCAAGCGCAGGGTGGTGACGATCATGGGTGCCTTCGCCGGTCGAGCGCGGCTCGGCCGCTACACGTTGAGGCGGATCGGCATGATCAGATAGAGGAAGCCGCTGCCGTCGCCCGCCTCGATCAGGCCCGGACGGATCGGGCTGATGAGCTTCAGGACCAGATCGCCGGACTCGACGCTCTCCAGGCCGTCGCGCAGAAACTCGGGGTTGAAGCCGATCTCGAAGGGCTCGCCGGTGAAGGGGACCGGAAGCGACTCCGTCGCCTCCCCCACGTCTGGGGTCTGCGCGCTGACGGTCAGCTCCCCCTCCGCGAAGCGCAGGCGCAGTGGCGCGTTCTTCTGGGCCATCAGGCTCATGCGCCGCACCACCTCGGTCAGCTCGCCGCCGGCGAGTCGCAGCTCATGGTCGTAGCTGTCGGGCAGCAGCTGGCGGTAGTTGGGGAACTGCCCGTCGATGAGGCGCGAGGAGAGCACGACGTCACCGATCCCGAAGACGATCTGGTTCTCGCGCACGGTGACGCTGAGCGCATCGGCCTCGGCGGCCGTCGCCACCCGCGCGAGCTCCTGCAGCGCGCGAGCGGGGACGTTGGCCTCCAGGGATCCGTCCAGCGGCGTCTCCAGGCGGGTCTCCTTGACGCTGAGGCGGTACGAGTCGGTGGCGACCATCCGCACCTCGGTGCCCGAGGCCGAGACCAGCACGCCCGTGAGGATCGGGCGGGTCTCGTCGCGCGAGGCCGAGCGGGCGACCATGCCCACCGTCTCCACGAACGCTCGTGCGGGGACGCTGACGGTGGTGTCACCCTCGGCCGGCTCCGGGAAGGGCGGGAAGTCCTCGGTGCGCAACGTGCGTAGGTGGAAGGTGGCGCTGCCCGAGACCAGCTCGACGTCACCCTGACCCCCGCGCAGCTCGAGCGAGGCCCGTTCGCCGGGCAGCGAGCGCACCACATCGAGGGTGAGCCGCGCCGGCAGCACCACGGTTCCCTCGCGCTCCACGTCGGCCTCCAACGGGACACGTAGGCCGACCTCCATGTCGGTGGCCCGCAGCTCGGCCCCGCCGCTCGAGGCGATGAGCTGGACGCCGGAGAGGGCCTGGACGGCACTGCGGGTGGACGCCACACGCGAGACGGTCCCCAGCTGGGCAAGGAGCTGGGCGGTCGGCAGCGAGAGCTTCACGGTGACCACCTCATGGGTTGGTAGAAATCGTAAGGGTTGTGGAGATGTGCACGGCGACGGAAGGTGCCCGCACGGTGCGGGAAATCGCGGACGCAGAAGCTGTGCGCGGCGCGGTGAAGTCTGTCAGGAGCACCGGTCATCCTTCGGGCTCGGCCAGCTGCGCGCGCAGGCGGTCTACGGCCGCGCGGGCGCCTGGGTCCTCGTCGATGCGCCGGGCGACGCGTCGGCAGGCGTTGAGAACCGTCGTGTGGTTGCGCCGGTCGAACCGGCGGGCGATAGCGGGGAGGCTCTGTCCCGTGTGCTCGCGCGCGAGGAACATGGCGACCTGGCGGGCCCATGCCACGGGGGCGGAGCGGTCGGTGGACAGCAGCACCTCGAGCGGGAGCCCGAAGACCTGGGCGGTCATCGCCTGGACGCGCTCGACGGTGATCACGGGGGGTGCGGTGCGCATCTCGCGGCCGTAGAGGCCGTCGAGGACCTCGCCGGCCATGGCCGCGTCGACGGGCCGGCCGGTGAGTGAGTGGTAGGCCACCACGCGGACCAGCGCGCCCTCGAGGGCGCGCACGTTGTCGGTGATGCGTGCCGCGATGACCTCTAGGGCACCCTCGTCGTCCAGGCGGACCCTGTCGTGCTGGGCGCGCTTGCGCAGCACGGTGAGGCGCTGCGCGTGGTCCGGGGAGGCGATGTCGGCGACCAGGCCGGCGCCGAAGCGCTCGCGCAGGCGCTCCTCCAGGCCCGCAAGGTCGCCTGGCGTGCGGTCGGAGGTCAGGACGAGCTGGGCACCCGCGCCGTGCAATGCATCGAACGTGTGGAAGAACTCCTCCTCGGTTCGTGCCTTGCGCTCCAGGAACTGGACGTCGTCGACCAGCAGGACGTCGACGTCGCGCAGGGCTTGCTTGAAGCGGTTGGCCTCCTTGGCGTGCAGCGCGGCCAGGAAGGCGTTGGTGAAGGCCTCCACGGTGACGTAGCGGACGGTGAGCCCGCTGTCGTAGCTGGACAGGTAGTTGGCGATGGCCTGCAGGAGGTGGGTCTTGCCCACACCGGGCGGGCCGTAGAGGAAGAGGGGGTTGTAGGCCTGGCCGGGCAGCTCGGCCACCGCGAGCGCGGCGGCGTGCGCGAAGCGGTTGGCGTCGCCGATGACGAACTGATCGAAGGTCAACTTGGGGTTGAGGGTGTCGCGCTCGATGGTGGCCAGGTGGCCTCCGGGGCACGGCTCCCGGCCGGCGGGCGCGGCGGTGGGCGCTGCTTCCGCGACGTGGGCGCCGACGACCTCGACCTGCGTCTGCGCGCCGAGAATCGAGGCGGCGCTGGTGCGCAGCAGCGCCGCGAAGCGGTCGGCCACCCAGGCCCGGATGGTCTCGGGGGCCTCGAGTACGAGGTGGTGCCCATCCAGAGAGCGTGGGCGCAGCGGCTCGAGCCACACGCCGAAGAGATCATCGGAGACCCGACGGCGTAGGTCGGCGCGGATCAGCGGCCAGGCGTTCTCGAGCTGCGGGTCCACGGCAGGGGTCGTCGGCTCCTTCGGGAGCGAGCGTCGGCGTTGGAGAGGAGGCGCTCCGGGCAGAGTGGCCGGGCCGCGGAGAGGTCGGGCACTGTACCACCGCCTCGGGCACGGTCCGCATGGTCTGCCACCGGACGCGCGGGGCACCTCGCAACTGCCGCACGAAAGTCCCCGAGACCCGCCCCGCACAGCCTGTGCATGGCGGTGCGCAGCGCTGTGGACGGTGACCGTGGGCTACCATCGGCGCGGCGATGAAGCGGACCTATCAGCCCAAGAAACGCAAGCGCGCCCGCACGCACGGTTTCCGTGCCCGCATGAGCTCCAAGGCCGGCCGGCGGGTGCTCCAGCGCCGGCGCTCCAAGGGCCGCGCGCGTCTGACGGTCTGAGCTCGGCGATGGACGACCTGGCGGTCCCGCGCGCCGCATCCCGCCGGCCCCGGCGCGGGCGGCTGTCGCGCAGCGCGGAGTTCGAGCGGGTGTACCGCCAGGGCCGCGCACGCAGCAACCGCTTCTTCGTCGTCTACGCCTTTGCCGGGCAGCAGGGACCGGGCGTTGCGGCCCCGCGCCTGGGGCTCTCCGTCTCGCGCAAGGTCGGCGGGGCGGTGGAGCGCAACCTGGTCAAGCGCCTGCTGCGAGAGGCCTTCGCCCTCGAGCACGCGCTCGTTCCCCCCAGGCAGGACGTCGTGGTGGTGGCCCGCCCCGAGGCCCGAGCGCTGGCCGAGCGAGAGGGCCTGGAGGGCGTGCGCCGTGCCCTGGGCGAGCTGCTGGCGCCCGGCGGGTCCCAGCCGCGCAAGCAGCCGGCGTCATGACCGTGCTGCGCCGCATCGCCGTCCTACCGATCCGCGTCTACCAGCTGGCGATATCGCCCGCGCTGGGACCGCGCTGTCGCTATCACCCCTCCTGCTCGCGCTACGCGATCGAGGCCATCGAGCACTACGGCATACTGCGCGGCGTGGTGCTCGCAGGCTGGCGCCTGCTGCGCTGTAACCCGTTCAGCCGCGGCGGTCACGATCCCGTGTCCACGCAGCGGTTGTTCGCTTCCGCCACCACGCCCGGTCCATGCTCGCACTGATCGCCCCCCTGCAGTGGCTCGTCGACATCTTCGAGCCCGTGCTCGTCTTCCTGCACGGCCTGGTGGGCAGCTGGGGCATGGCCATCGTCCTGCTCGTGGTTCTCGTACGCCTGGTCGTGTTCCCGCTGACCATGAAGCAGATGCGCTCCATGCAGGCGATGGCGCGCCTGGCCCCCGAGATGAAGGAGCTGCAGCAGAAGTACAAGGACGACCGCCAGCGCCAACAGCAGGAGCTGATGAAGTTCTACAAGGAGAACAACGTCAATCCGGCGGCCTCCTGCCTGCCCCTCCTGGCCCAGCTGCCGGTCTTCATCGCCCTCTTCTATCTCCTTCAGGCCCCGCTCAAGCTGGACATCTGCGGGCAGGCCCTCGCGGCCCGGGGCATCGGCCCGGGCGACGAGCGCCTGGGCGAGATCACGTGCAACGCGGTGGCGCCCGGCTCGGCCGACTTCCTGTTCATCACCGACCTGACGGCGTCGGCCACGGGCGGTGTGCTGGTCGCGCTGATCGTCATGTACATCGTCTCCCAGCTGGTGGCCAGCCTGCTGAGCATGACCTCGGCGGACAAGACCCAGCGCATGATCTTCCTGGCGTTGCCCTTCGTCTTCGTCCTGTTCATCATCAACTTCCCGGCCGGGCTGATCGTCTACTGGATCACCACCAACCTGTGGACGGCCGGCCAGGGCCTGATCATCCGGCGCACGATCGGCCCCATCGCCCCGCCCCGGCCCAAGGGCGAGGAGGGCGAGCCGCAAGGGCTGGGCGCGCTGTTCAAGCAGATCCGCGAGAGTGCGGGAGCGTCGGCCGACGCGACGAACGGGGCCAACGGGACGAAGCGCGAGAAGGTTGGTGCCAGCGCTGGAGCGGGTGGAGGGCCGGCGCGGGCCAAGGCAAAGCCGGCCGGGCCGCCCCCGCCCTCTCCGCGCAAGAAGAAGAAGCGCTCGGGGCGGCGACGATGACCGGCGGCGACGACCAGGAGCGCCTGCGCGAGCTGATCGAACGGGTGACCGATGCGCTGGGCCTGGCGGCCGCGCGTGTGGAGGTCACCGAGGACGACGAGGCGCTCACCGGCGTCGTGCACGCGGATGACCTCGGTCTGTTCATCGGCCGCCACGGCCAGACCATCGACGCTGTGCAGCACCTCGCGCAGCGCATCCTGGCCGCCGGCGAGCCGGGCAGGCGCGTGGTGGTCGACGCCGAGGGCTACCGCGCCCGGCGCGCCGCCGCCCTCACCGGGCAGGCCGACGACGCGGCAGCCGAGGCGCTGCGCAACGGACGGCCGGTGGCGCTCGATGCGATGGTCGCCAGCGAGCGCAAGGTGGTGCACGAGCATCTGCGCGAGCGGGGCGACGTGGAGACCTGGAGCGAGGGCGACGAGCCCGACCGCCACCTGGTCATCGCTCCTGCCAAGGGATTCTGAGCGCAGCCCACGCCGCGGACGTTTCACGTTTTCTCCCCCGGTGAGACACAATGGGGGGATGGCGCAGCTGAGCGAGCTGGAGCGTGGGCTGATCACCGGCCTGCTGATCGGCCAGGGTTCTTTCGGTGGCGACGGGCGCCAGCCGCACGTGATGTTGCGCATGCACGTGCGCCATGAGGCGCTGATGCACTGGCTGGCCGACCGCTTCCCGCGCTCACGCCTCTACGGCCCGTACCACCACGGTGGCCGCTCCTACTTTCAGTGGACGGCGCGTGGCCCGGCGTTGATCGAGGACCTGCTGCCGGTCCTCGAGGCGGTGGTGGGCCCGGAGCTCGACGGGCACACGGCGGACCGTCTGGCTGCCATGCGCGAGCGTTACGCCGACGTCATCGCTCGCCGCGGCGGCACGTGACGGCTTCGCTCGGACGCGCCGTCCGTGCCCGGTTGGACGAGCTGGCCGACCGCGACGGCCTGCCGGCCGGGTCGGCCGAGCGCCTCGCCCGCCTACTCGGTCTTCTCGCCGAGGACACCACCGCGCCGACGAGCGTGCGCGCGCCGCACCGCGCGGTCGACGTGCACGTGGCCGACTCGTTGGCGGGGCTGGAGCTTTCCGCGGTGCGCGACGCCCGCCGGGTGGCCGACCTCGGGGCGGGCGCCGGGTTTCCGGGCCTCGTGCTTGCCGTGGCGCTGCCGGGGGCTCAGGTGGCGCTGGTGGAGAGCGACGGACGAAAGGCCGCCTTCCTGGCGCGCGCGGTCGAAGCTGTGGGAGCCGCGAACGTGGAGGTGGTGAGGGCCCGCGCCGAGGCATGGTGGGCCGGTACGGGCGTCCACGACCTCGTTACGGCCCGCGCCCTGGCCGAGCTGCCCGTCCTCGTGGAGTACGCGGCTCCGCTTCTCGCCCGCGGTGGTTCGCTGGTGGCGTGGAAGGGCCATCGGGATGCGGGCGAAGAGGCCGACGGCGCTGGCGCAGCGGACGTGACGGGACTCGAGCCAGCGGGTGTGGTGCCAGTGACGCCGTTTTCGTGGGCGGAGGCCCGAACACTTCACCTCTACTCGAAGGTGAGAGAGACGCCGTCTCGGTTCCCCCGCCGGGAGGGAATGGCCCGCAAACGCCCACTACGAGCCTCCGCCTGAGCCCCAGGCAATCCCGACCGGTGTTCAAGCTCGACTTCTCCACCCTGGACTGGACGGCTGCGGGCCCGGGAGTGCGCTACAAGACCTTCGAGCGTGAGAACCGCAGGGTCCGTCTGGTGGAGTTCACCCGCGAGTTCGTCGAGCCCGACTGGTGCCGTAAGGGCCATGTGGGCCAGGTGCTGGACGGCGTGCTGGAGATCGACTTCGACGGGAAGGTGGAGCGGTACGCGTCGGGCGACGGCCTGTTCATTCCGGCCGGCGAATCAGCCAGGCATCGCCACCACAAGACGGTCACGGCGCGCGTGCTGCTGTTCCTCGTCGAGGACAGGGAACCACCGGACTGAGCGTTCGCTCGGGACCAGCCCGGCGCCCTGGGGCGGAATGACAAGCCGACCCCCCGGGGGCCTGTTGCTCCTGCCGGTGCCGGTTCTGGCCGCGGGCGCGGCTACTCTGGCCCCGTGGGCACCGTGTTCGCCATCGCCAACCAGAAGGGTGGAGTGGGCAAGACCACGACGGCCGTCAACGTGGCGGCGTGCATCGCCGAGGCGGGCTACCCGACGCTCCTCGTGGACATCGACCCTCAGGCCAATGCCACCGTCGGGCTGGGGCTGGCCAAGGACGAGCGCCCCAGCGTCTACGAGGTCCTGGGCGGCGAGGTTCCCGCCCAGGACGCGGTGCGCGCAACGTCCATCCCTGGTCTGTCGGTGCTGTCGGCCCATCCGGACCTGGCCGGGGCGAACGTCGAGCTGCCCCGTCGACCGGGATCGGAGCTCCGCCTGCGCGACGCCCTGGCCGGCGTGCGCGAGGGCTACGCCCATGTGCTGGTGGACTGCCCGCCCTCCCTTGGCCCACTGACCGTCAACGCGCTGGTGGCGGCCGACCGGGTCATCGTGCCGGTGCAGACCGAGTACTTCGCCCTGGAGGGCCTGGCCAGTCTGCTGGACACCCTGAAGCTCGTCCAGCGCACGCTCAACCCGCGCCTGGCCGTCGCCGGGATGCTGCTGACCATGCAAGACGGCCGGACACGCCTCGCGCGCGATGTCGAGGCCGACGTGCGCGAGCACTTCCCGTCCCTGGTCTTCGACACCGTCATCCCGCGCAACGTACGCATCAGCGAGGCGCCGTCCTTCGGGCGGCCGGTCATCCACCACGACCCCCACTGCGCCGGGGCCGAGGCCTACTTCGAGCTCGCCAAGGAAGTCGCCTCCCGTGGCTGAACGGCACGTGGATCGCCCCGTAGCCGCGTCCTCGGTCGCTCGCGTGCAGAGCACGCCACGCTCCCTGCGTCCTCGCCACGGGGCGCCCACGCACCGCCCCGCGCACGGGACGTCCCGTGGCTGAACGGGGCATGGGGCGCGGGCTGGCCGCCCTGCTCGCCGCCTCGGACGAGGGGACGCCGGCGACCGAGGAACTGCGCCAGCTGCCCGTCGAGCTCATCGCGCCCAACCCCAGGCAGCCGCGCCGGCACTTCGACGAGGCCGCGCTGCAGGCGTTGGCCGAATCGCTCGTCGAGCAAGGAGTGCTCCAGCCCGTCCTCGTGCGTCCCCTGCCGGGGGGCACCTACGAGCTCGTTGCGGGCGAGCGGCGCTGGCGGGCCGCCCGGCTGGCGGGCCTGCAGACCGTGCCCGCGCTGGTGCGCGAGCGCGACGACGCGCAGGCGCTCGAGCTCGCGCTGATCGAGAACATGGCCCGGGAGGACCTCAACCCGGTGGAGGAGGCCCGCGGGTGTGCGGCGCTGGTCGAGGAGCTGGGGCTCACGCGCGAGGACGTCGGGCGGCGGGTGGGTCGCAGTCGGGTCGCCGTTTCCAACCTCCTGCGCCTGCTCGACCTCCCCGACGAGGTTCTCGACGCCCTGGAACAGGGGCGGCTCACTGAGGGCCACGGCCGCGCGCTCCTGCTGGCCGACGATCACGTTGAGCGCCGCCGCCTGGCTCGCGAGGCGGCGGAGGGCGCCTGGTCGGTGCGCGCCCTCGAGCAGCGCGCGCGCACCAGCGGCACCGACAGCGCGGGAGGTGAGCCGCGCGTCACCCGTCGCCGGCCCACCCGCGGCCTGCACCCCGACCAGGAGGCCGCAGCGGCCGAGATCGCCGAGACGCTCTCCGGCGCCTTGGGCCGCGAGGTGCGCGTCCGTCCGCGCCGGAACGGCTATGCGGTGGAGGTGAGCGTCGCATCGCCCGAGGATGCGGCCGGGCTGGTGGAGCGGGCGTCTTTGCGGCCGCCGCTCTGAGACTCCCCTGGGGCTCGCTACAATCAGCGATCCCAGCGGGCGATTAGCTCAGTCGGTCAGAGCGCTTCTCTGATAAGGAAGAGGTCGGTGGTTCGAGTCCACCATCGCCCATGGGTCGAAGGCCCCGCTGCCGGGTGGTCGACGGGCTGACGGGCGCGGCGGCGCTTCGCTTGACCGGGCCGTGCCGGGGGAAGCCGGTCGCCCATGACGATCAAGACACCCCCGTCGGCGTGCAGCGCCCGCGGGCGCCCCGACGGCATCGGCCGCGCCAGCTCGCGTGCGGCCGAGCGCGTGAGTGACGACCTGCGCCGGGGCGCCGGCCCGGCGCTGCGCCGCCGCCGCACGGCGGCGGCCGCCATGCTGGGCGCCAGCGCCTCGATGGGCGTGGTGGCGCTCTACCAGTTCGGTCTGCTCAGGCACCTGCCCGACCCGCCCGGCGCCGCCTTCGACTCCGACCGGGTCGACGCGCCCGGCGAGGCCTATCACTCCGGCCGCACGCCGGACACGACGCTGGCGCTCGCCAGCTACGGGGTGACGCTCGCGCTGATCGGCATGGGCGGCGAGGACCGCGCGCACCGCCACCCGTGGATGCCCCTGCTGCAGGCGGCCAAGGTCGGCATGGACACCGCGTCGGCCGCCCTGCTCACCGTCGAGCAGGTCTCCAAGCACCGCGCGCTGTGCTTCTGTGCCTGCTCGGCGCCGGTGCCACCGTGGTCGCCCTGCCGCCGTCCCTGCCCGAGGCCCGCGTGGCGCTGTGGCGCCTCCTGGGGCGCTGAGAGGACCCACATGAACCGCATCACCGATGGCATCCGACGCTTGACCCGACCGCCCGTCGCACGAGAGGAGCAGGCGGTGCGCGCTGAGGTCGACGGGGTGGTGATCGCCCAGAGCGACCGGACCGTCGTCGTCGAGGGCAACCACTACTTCCCGCCCGAGGACGTCAGCGGCGAGCATCTGATCGCCAGCAGCCACCGCACGCTGTGCCCCTGGAAGGGCATGGCCCGCTACTACGACGTGGTCGTCGACGGCGCCCGCCAGGAGAAGGCGGCCTGGCAGTACCGCGACCCGTCGAGGGCCGCCGAGGCGCTCCGCGGACGGATCGCCTTCCGGCGCGGCGTCCACGTCGTGCCGGCCCACTAGCAACTGGCGAGCGGCGCCCCCCGGCCCCGGAGCCGCGGTCGCAGTCGTCCGGGCGCAGCTCAAGCCCGGCGCCTCAGGGCGTGGGCGGAGTCAGGCCCTTCTCTTTCCAGGCGGGATCCACCTCGGACAGGGCCCTGGAGACGGTGATGTAGTTCGCGGGGAGGAGCACGATATCGTCCTTGATCTCCGGGGTCTCGATGCCCATCCGCTCGGCCAGGCGGCTCACCAGATCCTCGATCTCCTGTCGATCCGCGTCGCGCTCGATCGTCCAGACCGCTGGTACGGAGTCCATGGAAGGTATCGTATCTGCCAGGTCGGGAGCCTGCACCGCGACGGTCCCGCGCGGCTTGCGGTGGGGGTTCCTAAGATTCGCCCTCCGGGCACGGGGTAGGTGGCGGTTCGTTCACCCGATCGAGGAGGTTTCGACCATGGCGGCACCCCGTCAGCCGGCCGAGCAGGCCAGAAGGAGCGGCGTGAAGGAAGGGGCGGCGCGCACGCTGGCCCAAACGGCGTGCCTGGCCCTTGGCGTCACCCTGATCGCCGCCGGCGTCCTGGGCTTCATCTTCGGCGGCAATGACTTCAATACGGGCAGCAGCGTCCAGGGCGAGGAGTTCATCGTCTTCGCGGTCAACGGCTGGCACAACATCGTGCATCTGGCCTCCGGTGCCTTCTTGGTGCTCATGGCGGCCAAGGCCAAGAGCGCCGTCACCGGTCTTCTGGTGTTCGGCGTCGTCTACGTGGTGGTCATCGTGTGGGGATTCGTCGATGGGAATGACATCGCGGGCCTCCTCCCCATCAACACGGCCGACAACTGGCTGCACGTCGCGCTCGCGGTGGTAGCGCTCGCGGTCGCCATCTCCGCCGGCGGCCTCGCACGCAGCGCGAGCAGCGACGCACGGAGAGCCTGAGCGGCGCCCCCGACGGCCTCGGCGCGGTCCCGGACCTCTTCGGGACCGCGCCTATACTGGAGCGAGTCCACCTGAGGAAGGCGCTTCGACCCGTGCAGGAGATGGTCATCTACGGCGTGAGCTTCGACATGGTCGGCAAGCAGCCGATCGTCCTGCTCAAGGCCGTCGACAGCAACAAGTTCCTCCCGATCTGGATCGGCCATCCAGAGGCGGCGGCGATCCTGATGAAGCTGCAGGGCGCCAGCACCCCGCGGCCGATGACCCACGACCTGCTGTGCGACGTGCTGGGGGAGCTCGAGGCCAAGTGCACACAGGTCTCGGTGACCGAGCTGCGCGACAACACCTTCTTCGCCCAGGTCACGCTGTCGGTCAACGGCCGGGAGGTGGAGGTCGACTCGCGGCCCAGCGACGCGCTGGCCATCGCCGTGCGAGCGGGCGCGCCGATCGCCGCCGAGGAGGTCATCGCCGAGTCGGCGATCGAGTTCGAGCACGAGGTCGAGGACCAGGAGGAGGTCGTCGACCGCTTCAAGGACTTCCTCGACCGCGTCTCGCCCGAGGACTTCAAGGGCGACGAGTAGCGCCCCCGCCGGTGGGCGCCGCCGGGGCCCCTCGCGCGAGCGCGAGCTCGAGCACCCGCTCCACCAGCGCGTCGAAACCCAGTCCGGCCGCCTCGGCGGCCTGGGGCAGCAGGCTGGTCTCCGTCATGCCCGGGATCGCGTTCATCTCCAGCACGAAGAGCTCGCCGCGCGCGGAGTCGAGCATGAGATCCACGCGGGCGCACCCGTAGCCCCCCAGCAGGTCGAAGGTGCGCAGCGCGAGCTCCTGCGCGCGCGCGGTCGTCTCGGCGTCCAGCTCGGCCGGGCAGACGAAGTCCGTGCGCCCGATCTCGTAGCGCGACTCGAAGTCATAGGAGGGCTTTCCCGGCGCCTGCGTCGACGGCCCCCCGGTCGCCTCCCGAGGGATCGCCTCCACGATCGGCAGCGCCTGCGCGTCCAGGATCGACACGGCCAGGTCGCGCCCGCTCACGTGGCGCTCCAGCAGCACCTTCGTGTCATAGGAGAAGCCGGCCACCAGCGCGGCGGGCACGTCGGCCGCCGCCCGGGCGAACCTGATGCCCAGCGCCGAGCCGCCGCTGGCCGGCTTGACCACGATCGGGAAGGCCAGGCGCTCCTCGATCGCCGGCAGCGCGTCGGCCGCGCCCAGCTGCTTGAAGGCCGCTTCGGTGAAGGCGTAGAAGTCGGGCGTGGGGATGTCCGCATCGCGCATAGCGTGCTTGGCCACCACCTTGTCCGCGCTGCGGATGCACGCCGACACCCCCGGCCCGGTGTAAGGCAGGCCGAGTGCCTCCAGGAGCTCCTGGACGGTCCCGTCCTCGCCGTCGCGCCCGTGCAGGGCGACGAAGCAGGCATCGGGCGCGACCTCCTGCAGGCGCGCGACCAGGTCGCGGTCGGCGTCCAGCGCCACGACGTCGTGGCCGAGGCGCTCCAGGGCGTCCTCCACCCGCCCGCCCGAACGCAGGGAGACCTGGCGCTCCAGCGAGCGCCCGCCCTTGAGCAGGGCTACGCGCGCCACGGTCAGGCCTGCGCGCCCCGGGGCGGGCGGGCCGGATTGGGCTCGCGCCGCGGCGGGAGGTGCACCACCCGCCCTCCCTCGTCCTCGGTCGCTGTCTCTTCGGTCGATCTCTCGGTCGGCGCGGGCGCCGTGCGGCCGGTGAGCGTGCCATACAGCGCGACCTGCTCATGCACCACGGCGCCGATGCGCCGCACGCCCTCGCGGATGTCGGCCTCGCTCACCCCTGAGAAGTTCAGGCGCATCGACTGCCCGCCCCGCCCGTCGAGGAAGGCGCCGCGCCCGGGCACGAACGCGACGTTGCGCGTCAGCGCGCGCGCCAACAGGTCGGTGGTGTCCAGATAGTCGGGCAGGGTGGCCCACAGGAACAGGCCGCCCTCGGGTGCCGTCCACGACGCGATCCCGCCCAGGTGCTCCTCCATCGCGTCCAGCATCGCGTCGCGGCGGGCGCGGTAGACCTCGCGGACGACCTCGAGATAGCGCAGCCACGCCCCGGGCTCGTCGAAGAAGGTGCCCACGAAGACCTGCGTGAAGGCCGACGAGCACAGATCGGTGGCCTGCTTGCCCAGGTTGAGTTTCTCCAGTACCGGCCCCGGGGCGGCCACCCAGCCCAGGCGGATCCCGGGCGAGAGGATCTTGGAGAAGGTTCCCAGGTAGAGCACGAAGTCCCCGCCCTCCAGGGAGTGCAGCGTGGGCAACGCCTCGCCCGAGTAGCGCAGGAGCCCGTAGGGGTTGTCCTCCACGACGAGCAGCTCGCGCTCGCGGACCACCTCCACCAGGCGCCGGCGGCGGGGCAGCGACATGGTCACCCCGGCGGGGTTCTGAAAGGTCGGGACCGTGTAGAGGAACTTCGGGCGCCGGCCCTCGCGGTCCAGGCGCTCGAGGGTCTCTTCGAGCTCGTCGATGCGCAGGCCGTCGGCGTCCAGCCCGATCTGCACCACGTCGGCCTGGTAGGAGCAGAAGGTCGGCACCGCGCCGGGATAGGTCGGCGCCTCGGCCACCACCACGTCGCCCGGGTCGACCAGCGTCTTGCACACGAGGTCGATGGCCTGCTGGCCGCCAGTGGTCACCAGCAGGTCGTCGGCGTCGACCACCGTGCCCTCCTCGGCCATCACCTCGACGATGCAGCGCTTGACGGTGGACAGGCCTTCGGTGGGCCCGTACTGCAGGGCGCGGGCCAGCGATTCCGCGCCGACGCGCTTCTGGATGGCCGCATAGGAGGCGCGCTCGAAGGTCGAGGTGTCGGGCAGGCCGCCGGCCAGCGAGATCACCTCGGGGCGCTCGGTGAGGGCCATGAGGTCGCGCATGGCCGAGGATTTCATGACCGACGTGCGCGCGGCGAACAGGCCCGCGTAGCGCTCGAGGTCGTGCCTGGTGGGCCGGCCGGAGCGCCTCGGGCCGGCGCTCTCGCTGTCCTCTATCGTCACGCGCCGACGGTAGCGCAGATGTCCTACGTCCTCGACCTCCTCCAAGGCCTCGGCCTGGGCGGTGCCGCCGGCATGCGCCCCTTCCTGCCCGCGCTGCTCGCGGGCGCGCTGGCGCGCGCGAACCTGGGCGTGGACTTCGAGGACACCGCCTTCGCCTTCCTGGAGGCCGACTGGTTCCTGCTCGCCCTCGCGCTGGGTGTCGTCGCCGGCGTGCTGGCCGATCGCCGCCGCGCCGGTGACGACGGGCCGGTCGTCGCCGCCCTGGCGGGCATCGCCATCGGGCTGGGCGCGCTGCTGGGCGCGGGGTCGCTGGACGACCGCTTCGACGTGTGGTGGCCCGGCCTGCTGGCCGGCGCCGGCGCGGCGACGCTGGCCAACGCGGCCACCCGCTCGCTGCTGTCGCGCGTGCGTGCGCGGCTGGACGAGGCCGCGGGCCGCGCGCTGCCCCTCTACGCCGAGGGCGGCGGCCTGGTGCTCGCCGGGGCCTCGGTCCTCTTCCCACCGCTGGCTCTCGTGGGCCTGGGCTTCCTGGCCTTCCTGTTGCGCGGCGGGCGTCGGCGCGAGGGGGAGAAGTACGCCGGGCTGCGGATCCTGCGGTGAGCCCCGCAAAATGCGTCCTCGCGGTCATCGACGGGCTCACGCCCTCCGAGCTGGAGCGAGCGGTGGCCGCCGGCCGCGCGCCCGTCCTGGCCATGCTCATGGAGCGCGGCACCTACGTGGACGCGTGCGCGGCCGCCTTCCCCTCGGTCACGCCGGTCTGCGCGGCAGCGATTGCCACCGGCGTGCTGCAGGACGTCCACCACGTCCCGGCCATGAACTGGTACTCACGGGCCGAGGGGCGCTACGTGGAGTATGGCTCGTCGTTCTCGGCCTCGCGGCGCTTCGGCTTCGCCCAGCAGCTCACCGACACTGTCTACAACCTCAACGCCGAGCACCTGAGCTCCGACGCGCCCACCGTGTTCGAGACGCTCGATGACGCCGGGTTTCGCACGGCCGGGACGACGTACCTGATCTACCGCGGACGCCACCACCACGAACCCTCCGAGGAGTACCCGCTGACCCGCCTGGTGGGCTCCACCCTGTTCCGGCGCACCGTGGAGGGTCCCCGCGAGCTGTTCTACGCCGACCTGTACGCCAGCCGACGGACGGGCTGCTGGTCGCAGATGGGAAGCCCCGGCATGCGCGACCAGCACGGCGGCTGCGTGAGCGCCCACCTGGTCGAGCACGACCTGTTCGACTTCCTGCTGCTCTCGTTGCCCGACAACGACACCGCCTCCCATCGCGGTGGGCTGCCGGCGCAGGTCGAGGCCATCCAGGCCGCCGACCGCCAGCTCGAGCGCGTCATGCATGCCGGCGGTGGACCCGAGGCCTTTCTGGCCGATCACGCCGTGGTGGTGATGGCCGATCACGCCCACGCGCCCGTCGAGCACGCGATCGGGCTGGGGGAGGCCCTGGCGGGATGGGACGTGCGCGGTCCCGGGCGGGGCGGCGCGCGCGACGCGGAGGTGGCGCTGTGCCCCTCCCAGCGCGCCGCCATGCTCTACGTGCTGGTGGAGGAGAGCCGCGAGAGCAGCGTCCCGCGCCTGGTGGCCACCGCGCGCGGGCTGGAGGGCGTCGACGTGGTGCTCTGGCGCGAGGACGGCCGCGGTGTGCTGGGCACGCCCCGCGGGGAGCTGCGCTTCGCGCCCGGGCGCCCGGGCGAGCGGGTGGCGGTCGATCCCCGCGGCGGGCACTGGAGCCTGGAGGGCAACCTCGACGCGATCGAGGGACGGATCGACGGCGGGGTGCTGCGCAGCGACGCCTACTACCCGGACGCACTCGCCCGGCTGTGGTCGGCGCTCGAGTGCCCCACGTCGGGCGACGTGCTGCTGTCGGCCGCCCCCGGCTGGGAGTTCCCCGACTGGGGCGGCACCTGGCACCGGGGCGGGGGCAGCCACGGCTCGCTGCACGCCTGCGACTCTCTCGGCGCGCTGATCCTCTGCGGACTCGAGCTGCCCTCCGAGCGCCTGCGCGACGGCGCCTGGTCGATCCGCGACGTGGCGCCGCTGATCGGCGGCCACTTCGGCGCGGTCTGAGGGCTGTGCTGCGAGCGGGGCTCGCGTGCCTGGTGGCGGCCCTGCTGGCCGGCGCCCTGACGGCGGCCCCCGCCGCCGCCCGGGAGGACCTGCGCGCGCCGCGCAGCCTCACCGAGCCGCCGGCGGGCAAGCGCCTGACGGCCCGGGAGGCCATCGCGATCGCCTCGCGCGCGCCCACCGTGCGCGCTGAGCTGCGCGAGGACTCGCCGCAGGCGCGTCCGACCGCCTACGTCAAGGACGACGACTGGCAGGTGAGCTGGTTCGTGCGCGAGACCCGGCGCACCGAGGTGGCCCAGGCGCGGGTGGACGACGACCGGGGCCTGGTCCTCGAGGCCTGGCGCGACCACCAGGTGGCGTGGACGATGGCCCGCGGCTACGACGGTGCCTTCGGGCGCTCGGCCACCGCGCCGTGGGTGTGGATCCCGCTCAGCGTGCTGTTCGTCCTGCCCTTCGTCGACCCGCGCCGCCCTTGGCGGCTGCTGCACCTCGACCTCGCGGTGCTCAGCGCCTTCTCCATCTCCCTGGCCTTCTTCAACGCGGCGGCCATCGAGGTCTCGGTGCCCCTGGCCTACCCGCTCCTGGCCTACCTGCTGGTGCGCATGCTGTGGATCGGCCTGCGCCGGCGCGGGCAGGCGGCGCCCGGGGTCGGCGATCGGCCCCGGCCGGTCCGCCTGCTGATCCCGGTGACGTGGATGGCCGTGGCGGTGGTCTTCCTGGTGGGCTTTCGCGTCGGGCTCAACGTCGTCGACTCCAAGGTGATCGACGTCGGCTACGCCGGGGTGATCGGTGCCGACCGTCTGGCCGCGGGCGAACCCCTCTACGGCGCCTTTCCGCAGGACAACCGCAACGGTGACACCTACGGCCCGGTCAACTACCTGGCCTACGTGCCCTTCGAGCAGGTCCTGGGCTGGAGCGGCGCATGGGACGGGCTGCCCGCCGCCCACGCGGCGGCGATCGCCTTCGATCTGCTCATGGTGGCGCTGCTCTTCCTCCTCGGGCGCCTCGTGCGCGGACCCACGCTGGGCCTCGCGCTGGCCTACGCCTGGGTCGCCTATCCGTTCACGCTCTACGTGGCCAGCGCCAACGCCAACGACACGCTGGTCGGGCTGCTCGTGACGGCCACGCTGCTCGTCGCCGCCTGGAGCACCTCGCCGGGCGCGGCGGCGGGGCGCGGGGCCCTCACCGCGCTAGCCGGCCTGACCAAGTTCGCCCCCCTTGCCCTGGGCCCACTGCTGGTGGCCCACCGCCCGCCCGGCGAGCGTCTGCGCGCGCGGGCGGTCACGCTGTACGTGGCGGCCTTCCTGGGGCTGGGCGCGCTGGTCTTCGTCCCCGTCGCGCTGGGGGGCTCGCTGGGATCCTTCTGGTCGTCGACGCTGGGCTTCCAGGCCTCGCGCAGCTCGCCGTTTTCGGTGTGGGGGCTGTGGGAGCTTCAGACCGCGCAGCGCGTGGTGCAGGGGAGCGCGGTGGCGCTGGCCGTCGGCCTGGCCCTCGTGCCCCGCCGGCGCGATCTGGTGGGCCTGGCCGCTCTGTGCGCCGCGGTGCTCATCGCGACGCAGCTGGGCGTCACGCACTGGTTCTACCTCTATCTCGTGTGGTTCTTCCCGCTGGTCATGCTCGCTCTTCTCTGTGACGTCGACCGGAGGTCGTCGGTTCCGACGACCGGAGGGCGAAACCTCAGCGAAGCGAGTCGCCGCTCGCGGCGACCGGAGGCCGAAACCCCCATCGAAGCGAGGTCGTCGGTTCCGACGACCGGAGGACAAACCCCTAGCGAAGCGGTCTGAGCACGGCCTCGATGGCCTCGGCTCGCAGTGCCCGCTCCGAGCAGCGGATGACCACGCCCATCAGCCACGGGTCGCCCTCGGCGGGCTGGTGGCGGATGGGCATGTGGGTGCGAAAGCCCTCCAGCGCTCCCTCGCGGCGCATGCCGATCACGCCTTCGCGCGCCCCGGTCATGCCCACGTCGGTGATGTGCGCGGTCCCGCCGGGGAGCACGCGGGCGTCAGCGGTGGGCACGTGGGTGTGGGTGCCCACCACCGCGGTGGCGCGGCCGTCCAGGTGCCAGCCCATGGCCACCTTCTCGCTGGTCGCCTCGGCGTGGAAGTCGAGCAGGACGTGGTGGGCGCCCCGGCGGCGCAGGTCGCCCACCGCGGCGTCGGCCTCCGGGAAGGCCGGGCGCCCCGCCTGCATGAACACGTTGCCCGATAGGTTGGCGACCCCCAGGCGCACGCCGTCGCGTTCGACCAGCGTGGTGCCCCGCCCGGGCTGCGAGGCCAGGTAGTTGGCCGGGCGCACGATGTGCTCGCGCTCGTCGAGGTAGCGGTAGATCTCCCGGTGGCGGTAGGCGTGGTTGCCCAGCGTGATCACGTCGGCGCCCGCGGCGAACAGCTCGTCGGCGGTGTCCGGCGTGATGCCGATGCCCCCCGCGGCGTTCTCGCCGTTGACCACCACGAAGGTGGCGCCTGTCTCGTCGCGCAGGCCGGGCAGCAGTGCGCGCAGGGCGCGCCGGCCCGGACCCGCGCATACGTCGCCGACGAAGAGGATGGTGGCGCCCGGCATGCGCGCGCCATTGTCGCGCGGGCCTACCATAGGCGGCGTGACGACCTCCGCCGCGACCTCCGCCGGCCCCTCGCTGGCCTGCGAGGGGGTCGGCAAGCGCTTCGGCCGCCGTGAGGCGCTGCGCGACGTGAGCTTCGAGGCGCTGCCCGGTGAGCTGGTGGCCGTGATCGGGCCCAACGGCGCGGGCAAGACCACGCTGCTGAGCATCCTTGCCGGGCTGCAGAAGCCCAGCAGCGGCACCCTGAGCCGCGCGCCGCGCGAGATCGGCTGGGTGCCCCAGCAGGCGGCGCTGTATCGCAAGCTCACCGTGGCGGAGAACCTCGAGCTGTTCGCGCGCCTGGAGCAGGTGGGCGACGGGGCCGTGGAGCGCGCGCTGGAGCTCACCGGGCTGGCCGGGCGCGCCGGCGACGTGCTCTCCACGCTGTCGGGCGGCAACCAGCAGCGGGTCAACATCGCCATCGGCCTGCTCGGCGACCCGCCCGTGCTGGCGCTGGACGAACCCTCCTCCTCGCTGGATCCCCGCCAGCGCGAGCGGCTGTGGAGCTTCATCACCGGTTTGGTGGAGGGTGGGCGCACCACGGTGGTGTGGTCCACCCACGACGTGGCTGAGGCCGAGCGCTACGCCGACCGCGTGCTGGTGCTGGCCGACGCCGAACTGCTGTTCACCGGCTCGCCGCGCGCCCTGCACGACGAGGTCGGGGGCGGCGCGCGTGACTTCGAGGCGGCGTTCGTGCGCTTCCTGCACGACCGCGGGCACCAGTCCCTCCGGTCACAACCGTCGCATGGCTTCGTGCGCCACCTGCTGGTCAACCGCCACACGACTCTGCGCCATGCTGGTCAAGGATCTGCGCATCGCTCGCCGCTGCTGGTGGGGTTGCTGATCGCCTACCCGATCGTGGTCGCGCTGCTGATCGGCTTCGCGCTGTCGGGCGGACCCGAGAAGCCGCGGGTGGCGCTGGTCAACGAGGTCCCCGAGACGGCCCGCACGCTCGACCTGGGCAGCGAGACCATCGACATCGGCGACTACGCGCAGCGCCTCTTCGCGTCGGTCGAGCCCGTCGAGGCCGGCTCGCGCGAGGAGGCCGTGAGGCTCGTGGAGTCCGGCGAGGTGCTGGGCGCGCTGATCCTCCCCGAGGACGTCACCCGCCGCCTGCAGCAGGCGGTCAACCTGGGCGCAGTCGGTGAAGAACCGCCGACCGTCGAGGTGATCGTCAACACCGACGGGCCGCTGCAGGGTGAGTTCGTCGACTCGCTGATCTCCACCCAGCTCGCGCAGGCCAACCAGGCACTGTCCGACCGCGCGGCCGAGGTCGCCGCGTCCTACCTGGACATCCTGCTCAGCGGCGGGCGGATCTCCCTGCTGGGCCAGCAGATCGACATCCTCGGGCTGCGCGCCTCCACGCAGGTCCTGGAGGGCGTCCAGCAGAGCCTGCCCGCCGGCGACCCTCAGCGCGAGGCCGTCGAGCGCGTGCAGCGCTTCGCGCAGCTGGCCATCGACAACCTGGGGATCTCCGAGGAATTGCTGGGCTCGCTCAACACGCCGGTGCGGGTGCGCACGACGGGGCTGCAGGCGGGCTCGGCCACGCTGGACGACTTCGCGGTCGCGGTCGCGGTCAGCGTGTCGATGATGTTCGTCTGTCTGCTGCTGGCCGCCGGGATGCTCGCGCTCGAGCGCGAGGAGAACGCCTTCGGGCGCCTGGTCCGTGGCCTCGTGTCGCGGCTGGGCGTGGTGATCGAGAAGGTGGGCCTGGCCGCGCTGTGCGGCGGCTTCGTAGGGCTGCTCATGCTGGTCGGCCTGGCGCTCCTGGTCGATCTCGGCTTTGCTCGCGTCCCCGCCTGGCTGGCCGCGCTCGCGCTCGGCGCGCTGGCCTTCGGCGCTCTGGGCGTGCTCGTCGGCGCGCTGGCCCGCGACGTGCGCGCAGCCTCCCTGCTCGCCTTTCTGCTCGCCCTCCCGCTCGCCTTCCTGGCCCTCGTGCCGCCGGGCACGGTGGCCGGGGGCCTGGACACGGCCATCACCGTCGTCTCGGCGGTCTTCCCCTTCGCGCCGACCCTCGACGCCGTCCAGGCCGCTCTCGCCGGCGACCCGCTGGTGCGACCGCTCCTGCACCTCGCCGTCCTGCTGGCGGCCTTCACCGCGCTGGCGCGCGTGGCGCTGGCGCGCTTCGGCGGAGCGTAGGCCACGGACCCTCAGGCTCCCCGATCCATCCGCAGCGCGCCGCCGCCCATCGCTGACCACACGCCCCGCCGTTACCCTCACCGGATGGCCTTTCCCGCCACCCGCCTGCGCCGGTTGCGCTCCACCGCGCCGCTGCGCGCGCTGGTGCGAGAGACGAGCCTGCAGGCCAGCGACCTCATCCTGCCGGTGTTCGTGGAGGCGGGCCTCGACGGGCGCACCGCGATCGAGGCGATGCCCGGGGTGGAGCGGCTGTCGATCTCCCAGGCCGTGGAGGAGGCCGGTGCGGCCGCCGCGCTGGGCCTGCCTGGGGTGCTGCTGTTCGGCATCCCTGCTCACAAGGACCCCGAGGGGACCGGCGCCTACGACGACGAGGGCATCGTCCAGCTGGCCACGCGGGCCATCAAGGAAGCCCACCCGGGCCTGCTCGTGCTCACCGACGTGTGCCTGTGCGAGTACACCGATCACGGGCACTGCGGGCTTCTTGGCCCGGACGGGGCGGTCGACAACGACCCCAGCGTCGAGTTGATCGCCCGCACCGCGGTCTCCCAGGCGCGCGCGGGCGCCGACGCCGTGGCGCCCAGCGACATGATGGACGGGCGGGTTCAGGCGATCCGTGAGGCCCTGGACGAGGAGGGCCTCACAGACACGCCGATCATCGCCTACAGCGCCAAGTTCGCCTCCGCCTTCTACGGCCCGTTCCGCGACGCGGCCGGCTCCGCCCCCGCCTTCGGCGATCGCCGCGGCTATCAGCTGGATCCGGCCAACGCCGACGAGGCGGTGCGCGAGGCCCTGCAGGACGTCGACGAGGGCGCCGACATGGTCATGGTCAAGCCGGCCCTGCCCTATCTGGACGTCGTGCGCGCCGTCAAGGAGGCCACCCGCCTGCCCGTCGCCGCCTACAACGTCAGCGGCGAGTATGCGATGGTGAAGGCGGCCGCCGCGACCGGGCACCTGGATGAGCGCACCGCCGTGCTCGAGGCGCTGACCGCCATCCGTCGCGCCGGCGCCGACGTCGTCATCACCTACCACGCGAAGGACGCAGCCCAGTGGCTTCAGCAGTGACCCCGCCCGCCGCCGGCAAGGCCCGCACCCGCAAGGATGGGACGGCCGTCCCACTGGACGAGGCCGACAAGCGCCTGCTCGACCTCATGCAGGGCCGCTTTCCGCTGGACCCACGTCCCTACGCGGCGGTGGCCCGGGAGGCCGGCGTCACGGAGGCCGAGGTGCTGGCCCGTGTGCGGCGCCTGCTCGACGAGCGCATCATCCGCCAGGTCACGCCGATCTACGACACCCGCGCCTTCGGCTACGGCTCCATGCTGGTGGCCGCCAAGGTCGATCCCGAGCACCCGTGGCGCGCGGCCAAGATCGTCAACTCGCACCCGGGCGTCTCGCACAACTATCTGCGCAATCACGACTTCAACATGTGGTTCACGATCGCCGTGGAGGAGAACTCCAGGCTGGGCCTGGACGGGACGCTCGATCTCCTGCAGCAGCTCACGGACGCGGAGTCGATCCGCCAGCTTCCCACCCTCAAGCTGTTCAAGATCCGCATGGACCTGCAGATGGCCGGCGACACCCAGAGCCTGGCCAGCCGCGTGGAGGCCGTCGAGCCCGCGCCCACCGAGAAGGCCCTGTTCGACGAGCGCGACATCGCCGTCGTGCAGGCCACCCAGGGCGATCTGCCGGTCGTCCCCGAGCCCTATGCGCCCGCCGCCGCGCGGTTGGGCATGCCCGTCGAGGAGTTGCTCGACCACATGGGCACGATGCGCGACCGCGGGCTGCTGCGCCGCGTCGCCGCGATCCTCTTCCACCGCCGCGCCGGCTTCTCCGCCAACGGCATGGGCGTGTGGCAGGTGCCCGAGGAGCGCATCGCCGAGATCGGGCCGCGCATGGCCGCCTTCCGGGGCATTTCGCACTGCTACCAGCGCCCGACCTACCCCGACTGGCCCTACCAGATCTTCACCATGGCCCACGGGCGCTCCAAGGAGGAGTGCGACGCGATCCTCGACGCCGTGGAGGCCGAGGTCGGCTGCGTGCAGGCCCGCTCCACGCTGTACTCCTCCACGGAGTTCAAGAAGATCCGCCTGCTGTACTTCACCGACGACTTCCGCCGCTGGGAGCAGCAACATGCCTAACTGCGGCTGCGCCCGCAGCGGTCTGTGCACTCGAGGAGCGGAGGGTGCAGCCGCCCGGAGGGCCGTAGGCCCGGTCTCCGCCCGCAGCGGTCTGTGCACTCGAGGAGCGGAGGGTGCAGCCGCCCTGAGGGCCGTAGGCCCGGTTTCGTAGGTGGGCGTCTCGCTGCGCGACACCCGTTCCGCGGACCTCTACCGCCGCGCCCTGCACTATCTGCCGGGCGGCGTCAACTCGCCCGTGCGCGCCATGCGCGCCATCGGACGCGACCCCATCTTCGTGGAGCGCGCCGCCGGGGCCGAGTTGTTCGACGTGGACGGCAACCGCTACGTCGACTGGGTGTGCTCGTGGGGGCCCCTCATCCACGGCCACGCCCACCCGCGGATCATCGCCGCCGTGGTCGAGGCCGCCAGGCGCGGCACCACCTTCGGCGCGCCCACCGCCGCGGAGGTCGACCTCGCCCAGGAGGTCAGCCGCCGCATGCCCGGCGTGGCCATGCTGCGCATGACCTCCTCGGGCACCGAGGCGGCCATGTCGGCCATCCGCCTGGCCCGCGCGGCCACCGGCCGCGAGCCGATCCTCAAGTTCGCCGGCGCCTACCACGGCCACGTGGACGGGCTGCTGGCCCAGGCCGGCTCCGGCCTGGCCACCGCGTCGCTGCCCGCCAGCCCCGGCGTACCCGAGGCAGCCGCCGCGGGGACGGTGATCGTCCCCTGGAACGACCCCGACGCGCTGGTGGCCGCCACGGAGCAGACGCAGTTCGCCGCGCTGCTGGCCGAGCCCTATGCGGCGAACATGGGCCTCGTCCCGCCCGCGTGCGGCTTCCTCGAGCTGCTGCGCGAGCGCGCGAGCGCCACCGGCGCCCTGTTGGTCCTCGACGAGGTCATCACCGGCTTTCGCCTCGGACCCGGCGGCGCCCAGGCGCTGACCGGCGTCATCCCCGACCTGACCATCATGGGAAAGGTCCTGGGCGGCGGCCTCCCGGCGGCCGCCTACGGCGGCTCGCGCGAGCTCATGGAGCGCGTCGTGCCCGCGGGCGACGTCTACCAGGCCGGCACGCTGTCGGGCAACCCGCTCGCCGTCGCCGCCGGCCTGGAGACGCTGGCCATGCTCGACGAGCAGGCCTACCTGCACCTGGCGGCCCTGACCGACACCCTGGCCAGCGGCCTGCGCGAGGCGGCCGGCGACCGGCCCCTGCAGGTCATCTGGGCGCCCGGCCTGCTGACCGTCTTCTTCTCGCCCGAGCCCGTGGTCGACCTCGCCGGCGCGCAGGCCTGCGACACCGAGGCCTACGGCGCCTGGTGCCGCGCCCTGCTGGCCCGGGGCGTCTATGCCCCGCCCTCGCAGTTCGAAGCCTGGTTTCCCTCCCTGGCCCACGGGCCCGAGCACGTGGCCCAGAGCGTCGACGCGGCGGCCGCTGCCTTCGCGGAGATCGACCGGTGATCGCCGATCTCGCCGCGGCCCTGCGCGCCGAGGGCGGCCTGATCGCCGCGGCGCTGGGCGAGAGCGGGCCGCCGCCCTTCCCGCCCGGGCGGGAAGGGCTCGACGACGCGCGCGCCTTCGCGGTGGCCGCCGTGCGCGAGGGCTACCTCCTGCACTACGGGGCTCCCGAGGTGGTACGCGAGGCCGACTCGGGGCTCGCCCTGCTGGCCGGGGACCGCCTCTACGCCCTGGGCCTGGCGCGCCTGGCCACGGCGGGCGACCACGAGGCGGTGCGTGCGCTGGCTGATCTCATCTCCGAGTGCGCGCGGTCACACGCCGAGGGCGATCCGCCGGCCGCCGAGGAGGCCTGGGAGGTCGCCCGCGCCACCCTGGGGATGCCAGACGCCCGATCGCGGTAGATTTCGGGTTCTCCCATGGCCGATCGCCGCCGACAGCAGAAGCCCAAGCTCACCGAGGACCAGGGGATGCCCGGCGCCTTCGAGGGCGAGACCGTCACCCGCCGGCGGGCCGTGACGAGCAGCGCCCACATCTTCGGCGGCATCGCCGCCGCCGCCTTCACGCTGCCCGCCCTGGGCTTCGCCATGGGCCCGGTCTTCGAGAAGGCCGAGGTGGGCTGGGAACAGGTGGGCGCGGCGGGATCCTTCCCCATGGACACCTACCTCCCCAAGGTCATCACCGTGAGCGACGGTGTCGGGGAGATCGGGCGCACCACCGTGTACATGCGCGCGCGCAACCCGCAGCTCGACACCGAGCCCGAGGACGAGTTCAACCAGTTCGTGGCCCTCTCCCACCGCTGCATGCACCTGGGCTGTCCCATCCGCTACGTGGACGCCTCCTCGCGTTTCATCTGCCCCTGCCACGGTGGGGTCTACGGCTTCCGGGGCGAGGTGACCGGCGGCCCGCCGGTGCGCCCCCTCGACCGCTTCTACACGCGCGTGCGCGCAGGCCAGGTCGAGGTCGGCCCCCGCTACAGCGTGAACTCCGAGTTCCAGCGCTACTCGCCGCGCGACCCCGCCCAGCCGCTGGACGGCATCGGCCCGTATCTGTACCCCTCGCGGCCCACCATCCGCAAGTTCCCCAACACCTAGGTCCACCATGCCCAAGGTCAAGCTCCCCAAGCCCCCCGTGCCCGACGCGCTGGTGCCGCGGCCCAAGCGGCCCGGGACCGCCGAGAAGGCCGGTCCGCGCGACGTCGCCAAGGAGACGGGCATCAGCGCGATCGACTGGGTCGACGAGCGCACGGGCATGTCCGGCGCCGCGCGCTGGTTGATGTTCCGCAAGGTGCCCAAGGGAACCAACTGGTTCTACACGCTGGGCTCGGCCACCATGTTCGCCTTCCTCAGCCAGGCGGTCACCGGCGTCTTCCTCGCCATGTACTACATCCCCGATCCCGCCGGGGGCGCCTACGAGTCGGTGCGCTATCTCACCAACGAGGTCTTCCTCGGCGAGTTCGTGCGCGGCATGCACAAGTGGGGCGCCTCGGTGATGGTGATCCTGGTGATGCTCCACATGGCGCGAACGTTCTTCTTCGGCGCCTACAAGTATCCCCGCGAGCTCAACTGGATCATCGGGGTGGTGCTGCTCGTCCTGACGTTCGTGATGGGCTTCACCGGCTACCTGCTGCCCTTCGACCAGAAGGCCTACTGGGCCACGGTGGTGGGCGTGAACATCAACGGCACCGCCCCCATCATCGGGCCCTACCTCAACGACTTCATACGAGCGGGGCCGGACTTCACCTCCACCACGCTGGCGCGCTTCTACTCCATCCACATGCTGCTGGTGCCCGGCGCCCTCGCCGCGCTGATCGGCGCCCACCTGTGGCTGGTGGCCAAGCAGGGCACCACCGCGCCGCCCTGGATGAAGGCCGACAAGAAGGGCGATGTCGGGGAGGAGCGCGCGTGAACCGCGCTCAGCGCGAGGAGTACCTGCGCGAGTACTCCACCCTGAAGAACCAGGGCAAGCCGTTCTTCCCCTACGCGGTGGCCAAGGACTCGGCCATGGCCTGCGTGGTCATGGCGGTGATCATCCTCATGACGATCATCCTGGGCGCCGAGCTGCTGCCCAAGGCCGACCCGACGACCACCACCTACGTCCCCCGCCCGGAGTGGTACTTCTACTTCCTCTTCGAGCTGCTGCGGGTCATCAAGCCGCCGGAGCTGGTGGCGCTGGCCACCATCGGCATCCCCACGATCTGCCTGATCCTGCTGTTCCTCCTGCCGTTCTACGATCGCAACCCCGAGCGGCGACCGGAGCGCCGCCCGGTGGCCACGCTGGCCGGCATCTTCACGATCGTGGCCATCGGCTACCTCACCTACCTGGGCGCCACCGGCGGCTCGCCCAACGAGCTGGAGATCGAGGCGCCCCCGCCCATCCAGGCGGCTGGCGGAGAGATGCTGGCCTCCTACGAGGCGGGGCGCATCATGGTCGCCCAGTCCGGCTGCCTGGCCTGTCACAAGATCGGCGAGAACGGCAACGACGGCCCCGGTCCCGATCTGACCGAGGTCGGCCAGCGCCTGCCCAGCCAGGCCATCGCGCGCACGCTGCAGAACCCCACGGCGCCGATGCCCCCCTACGACGAGCTCGCCACCAAGAACCCCGAGCAGTTCAACAACCTCGTCACCTTCCTCTCGCAATTGCGTGAGTAGCTGCCGGGGCGCGATCCGCCGGTCTCCCCCATCCCGCAGGCGAGCGCGCCCCGGCCCCGATCTTCCGACAGCGCCGCGCCGATGACGGACAGCCGCGGAACGCTTCCGGACGCTCAGGTCCGGCAGATGTTCGACCGCATCGCCGGGCTCTACGACGTCATGAACTCCGTGATGACGGCAGGGCTGCACCATCGCTGGCGGGCCCGGGCGGCGGACCTGGCCGCGGTGGGTCCCGGGGACCGGGTGCTCGACGTGGCCACCGGCACCGGCGACCTGGCCTTCGAGCTGGCTCGCCGCGTCGCGCCCGGGGGCGAGGTCGTGGGCAGCGACTTCTCCGAGGGCATGCTCGAGCGGGCGCGCACCAAGGATGGCCCGGATCGAGGGCGGCAGCGAGTCGGGCCCGGCTCCGGGGGCCACATGGCCCCCTCCGCCACCCTGCGCTTCGAGTGGGGGGACGCCCAGGCCCTGCCCTACGAGGACGCGAGCTTCGCCGCGGCCACCGTGGGCTTCGGCGCGCGCAACTTCGCCGACCTCGAGTTGGGCCTGCGCGAGATGGCCCGCGTCGTGCGCCCCGGCGGGCGGGTCGTGGTGCTGGAGATCACCCAGCCCCAGCGCCCGCCGCTGTCGACCTTCTTCTCGCTGTGGTTCGACAGGGTCGTCCCGGTCGTCGGCAGGCTGGCCGCCGACGAGCAGGCCTACAGCTACCTGCCCAGCTCCGTGAAGCGCTTCCCCCGCCCCGGCGAGCTTGCCGCCACGATGCAGCGCGCCGGCCTGGAGGACCTGCGCTGGGTCCTCACCGCGGGGGGCATCATCGCGCTGCACGTCGGGACCCGCCGCGCGTGAGCGCCTCCGGCGGCGCGGTCTCCCACGATCCCGCCGCGGTGGTGAGGGCGATCGTCGACGCTGCCGGACGCCACGTCGCGCCGCTGCTGGCGCGCACCGAGGAGCGCCTGGGCGCCGCGGCGACCGGCCACGGGGAGGTGCTCGGGGCCCATGCGGGCGAGACGATTGCCGCGGGCGGCAAGCGCCTGCGCCCGCTGCTGGTGGTCCTGGCCGCCGGGCCCGCGGCGCAGGACGAGGAGCGCGTGGTGCGCGCCGCGGTGGCGGTGGAACTGGTGCACTCGGCCACGCTGGTCCACGACGACGTGCTCGACGAGGCGTCGCTGCGCCGGGGACGGCCCACGGTGGTGGCCCGGGCGGGCGCGGGGATGGCCACGGCGACCGGCGACCTGCTGTTCTCGCGCGCCTTTGCCGAGCTCGCCGCTCCGGGAGGACGCACCGAGGCTCTTCGGGCGCTGTCGGCGGCCAGCTCGGCGTTGGCCCGCGGGGAGCTGCTCCAGCGCGCGGATGCCTGGTCGCCCACCGTCACCGTGGAGCGCTATCTCGAGCGCTGCGAGTTGAAGACCGCCCGCCTGTTTCAGGCCGCCTGCGAGTTGGGCGCGCTGGAGGCCGGCGACAGCGCCACCGGCGCGACAGAGGCCCTGGGTGCGTTCGGGCGCCGCATCGGGCTGGCCTTCCAGCTCCTCGACGACGTCCTGGACGTCGCCGGGCCGGCCGAGCGCACCGGCAAGCACCGCGGGGCCGACCTGCTGGACGGGACGATCACCCTGCCGCTGATCCTCGCCCGCGAGCGCGACGGCGAGCTGGCGTCTCTGGACCTGCACTCGGTGCGCACCCCGGCCGAGGCCGAGGCGGTGTGCGATGCGGTCGTGGCGACCGGCGCGCTGGAAGCGGCCCGGGCAAAGGCCCTGGCGATGGTGCGTGACGCGCGAGGCGAGCTCCCGGTCCTGCCCCTCACGCAGCGTCGCGCGCTCGACCTCGTGGCCGAGTCGGTCGTCGAGCGCTACGCCTAGCCGGCGAACTCGGCCCTCACGGGCGCGACGCTGGCTCAGAAGTCCTCGGGCAGCACGAAACCGCCGTGCAGGGCGCGCGCGAAGCGCTCGATGTCGTCCTCGAAGTTGGCGCGGCTGAGCCGGCGGAGCGCCTCGACCAACAGGGCGCTCCCGCGGTCGAGCTCCTCGTCCAGGCGCGCGATCGCCTCCTCGGGGAAGGTCCCGCTCGTGCACTCCTCACAGTCGGGACAGCGCAGGAGCACATCCCAGTGCTCGGGGTCCGCCTCCTCCCAGCCCACCGGATGGACCAGGTCCGAGCCGCAGGCCGTGCACAGATGCAGGCCCGGCGGCACGGGGGCGGTCTCGGGCACCGGCTCGGCGCGGTCGAACAGGAGGACCTCGACCCTACGTCCCGAGGGCAGGACGATGCGGCGGACGGGAGGTTGATCGGGGTGGGGGTTCATCTGCGCATCGCCTCGACGCTCCCTACATCGGCGGGTCGGGCGCCGACCTGAAGAGATCACCTCAGGCGCTCGCTACCCTTCGGCACAACCGAGAGAGAGGCCATTCCATGGGACCCCTTGGCGGCACCGAGCTCATCATCATCCTGGTCATCGTCTTGCTGCTGTTCGGGGCCAAGCGCCTGCCCGACCTCGGCAGGTCCCTGGGCTCGGGCATGCGCGAGTTCAAGGGCGCGGTGACCGGCGAGAACCGCCACGACGACGACCGTGCGACGCTGGACGAGGGCGCGAAGCCCGCGCCAGCCTCGGACGCCACGGAGCGCGAGGACGCCGCGCAGCCGCGCGCCTGAGCGCCTGACCGCCGCGGCGCCGCACGAGCTAGAGGCCCATGGCCAGCACCGTTCTGCGGCCGATCGGTCACGAGGACCGCCTCAGCCTCGTCGACCACCTGGATGAGCTGCGCACCCGCCTGATGGTGTGCGTGGCCGCCGTCCTGGTGGCGGGCGGCCTGGCGTTCTGGCAGGAGGACAAGGTGCTCGAGGTGCTCAACGCGCCCCTGGCCGCGGCCAACGACGGGCCCGGCACCAGCTCGCTCGAGCGCGCCGCGGCCTACGACCGTCAGGTCGGGGAGGCGCTCGCGGCGTTGGCGCCCGCGCTGAGTGGCGTGCGCGAGGCGCTGGGCGGCGTGGGCGGCGTCGAGCAGCTGAGCGCGGGCCAGCGCCAGTCCCTCGAGCAGGCCCTCGCGCGCCTGAGCGTCGCCCAGGCCCAGGCGGGCGAAGCCGCGGCGGCGGTCCCTCCCCCGCCGGCCGCCGAGGGTGCGCGCCCGGTCACGCTGGGCGTGGCCGAGCCCTTCACGGTGACCCTCAGCGTGGCCCTGTACACGGGACTGCTGCTGGCCATGCCGATCCTCCTGTACCAGCTCTACGCCTTCGTGCTGCCCGCCTTCAGCCCGACCGAGCGGCGCGTCGCCCTGCCGCTGATGCTGCTCGTCCCGCTGCTGTTCATCGCCGGCGTGCTCTTCGCGTACTTCATCGTGCTCGCGCGCGCCATCGACTTCCTGCAGAACTTCAACGCCGACTCCTTCGACGTGCAGATCCAGGCCCGCGACTACTACAAGTTCTCCATCTTCTTCATGGCGGCCATCGGGCTGCTCTTCCAGATCCCGGTCGCGGTGCTGGCGCTGACGCGCACGGGGATCGTCTCCACCCGCCAGCTGCGCAAGGGGCGCGGCTACGTCGTCCTGGGCTTCGCGCTGCTCGCGGCCATCGCCACCCCCACGCCGGACCCGGTGACCATGCTGCTGGCCATGGCCCCGCTCATCGTGCTCTACGAGCTGAGTATCCTGATGGTGCGCTGGCTTGATCGCCTCAAGCCACCAGTCACCGTGCCAGCCGACTCCGACGAAGACCCCGACCGGGACGCCCCCTAACCCCCATGCTGTTCGATCTACGCGGCGGCGGTCGCCGCCGCACCATCCAGGTGGTCTACGTGATGCTGGCCATCCTCATGGGCGGAGGCCTGGTCCTGTTCGGCATCGGCGGCGAGGTGCAGGGTGGCCTCTTTGACGCGTTCAGCGAGGAGCAGGGCACCGGCGCGGCCGGCGGACAGCTCGAGGACGAGCTCCAGCAGGCCGAGCAGGCCGCGCAGGCCCGGCCCCGAGACCCCGAGGCGTGGGCCAATCTGGTGCGCCTGCGCGTTCAGGTCGCGGGCCTGGGCGAGAACATCGACGCGAACACCGGCCAGTTCGCGCAGTCGGGCCGCGGCCTGTTGCGCCAGGCCGCGCAGGCCTGGGAGCGCTACCGGGCCCTCGATCCCGATCCGGTCGATCCCCAGGTGGCGACGCTCATGGTGCAGGCCTTCACCGGGCTCAACCAGCTGGGCGACGCGGTGGACGCCCAGGAGATCGTCACCGAGGCCGACTCCGACAACCCGCGCTCCTACGCCCAGCTCGCCGCGCTGGCCTACCAGGCCGGGGAGAACCGCATCGCCGACCTGGCCCGCGAGCGGGCCCTGGACCTGGCCGAGGGCGATGAGCGCGATCTGATCAAGTCACAGCTGGACGCGGTCCAACAGCAGTTGGCCGCCCAAGAGCAGCAGCGCCAGCAGCAGCAGGGCGGCGGAGTGCCGGGAGGCGGCGGAGCGCCGCCCCCAGGGGGTGGAGGAGCGCCGGCCCCAGGGGGCGGCGGACAGCCGACCCCCCAGCCCGCGCCCTGAGGCCCCGCTATCCTCCGGCGCCCCTCGCCCCTGTAGCTCAACTGGCAGAGCAGCGGACTCTTAATCCGAAGGTTCCAGGTT
>JAUJOF010000015.1:36926-62214 GCA_030447785.1 Solirubrobacteraceae bacterium | reverse complement strand
CGTGATCGGCGCTCTCTCGGCGCCGCAACTCGCGCAAGGGGTGAAGGCCGCGGTGAGCGGTGAGCCGATGCCCGCCGGCGCGGGCGGCGAGCGTCGCCCGGCCGGCTGAGTCGTGCACCCCGCGATGTGCCCGGCGGCTCGTGGTCTCTCGGGCACTAGCATCGGGGCCATGGTTTTCGCCCACGCGGGAGGGTGGCTCGTCAGCCTCCTCTACGCGGCGCCGATTGTGATCATCGTCCTCGCCCTCGTGGTCCAGAAGCGCCGCGAGCGCGGCCGGGAGGACGAGCCCGTCGCCTCTCCCGAGGCGGGCGAGTGGACCCCCAAGCCCTCGAGCGAGCCGCGCACGAGCTCGAACGGCTGACCTCGACGCAGGACGTCGAGGTGCTCCTGGGCTGGCTCGTCGCGCTGGACGGCGCAGCGGAGGCCCAGGTCGTCCGCGACGCGGTCGGCCACCTCCCCGAAGGGACCATCGTCGGCGAGCTGCAGCGGGAGATCGAGCGCCGGCTGAACCGGCGCTTCGAGCGCCAGTGAGCGCGGAGGTCGAGCACCGCGCCGGCGCTGAGCCGCCGGACGGCGGGCGCAACGCCGCGAGCGTGGCCCTCTCCGCCCATGACGTGGGGCTCGTGCGGGCGGACAACCCCGGGCCACTGACCCTCTCAGGGACGAACACCTGGCTCGTCGGCCGCGACCCCTGCTGGGTCGTCGACCCCGGTCCGGCGCTCGACGACCACCTCGACGCGGTGGCCGGCGAGGCGGCGGCGCGCGGCGGGGCGGAGGGGATCGTGCTCACCCACGGCCACCACGATCACGCCGAGGCGGTGCCCGCACTCGTCCGCCGGCTCCGCGCCGGACTCGTCGCCATGACCGATGGCGAGCAGGCCGGGCCCCTCACGGCGCTGGCCACGCCCGGCCACACGCCCGACCACCTCGCCTACCAAGCCGGGCGGGTGGTCTTCACCGGGGACGCCGTGCTGGGAGAGGGCAGCGTGTTCGTGGCGCCCGACCCCGGGGCGCTGCGCGCCTATCTGGCGGCGCTCAAGCGCCTGCGGGTGCTCGACCCCGCGCTGCTGTGTCCGGGCCACGGGCCGCCGGTCACCGATCCGCCGGCCATGCTGGCCGGCTACCTCGCCCACCGTCTGGAGCGTGAACGCAGCCTGGTCGCCGCGCTGGATCGCGGCCTGCGCACCGTCGACGAGCTGCTCGACGCGGCCTGGGCGGACGCGCCGCCCCCGCTGCGCCTTCCCGCGACGCTGACGCTGGCCGCGCACCTGGACAAGCTGGCCGAGGAGGACCGTCTCCCGGGCGGGGTCGAGCGCCCGCCGTGGCCGCCGACGGGGATGGCGGAGATCTGAGGATGCGCCGGGCTCGCCCGCCACGGTCCTTCGCGTCAGACCGCGGCGGCCTCGATCAACCGCCGCTCGGCCAGCGCCTTGGCCGCGGCCAGCGGCGTCACGCCGCGCGCCGCGGCGTCCGAGAGGACCAAGCGCATGGTCTGGCCCACCCCACGCACCCGCTCGCGGGCGCGCTGCGGGGCATAGCCCTCGGGCTCCAGCTCGACGCTGATGTTGATGATCCCGCCCGCGTTGGCCACGAAGTCGGGGCCCCAGAGGATGCCGCGGTCGGCCAGCACGTCGGCCACGCTGTCGTCGGCGAGCTGGTTGTTGGCCGCGCCGACGATCACCCGGGCGCCGGCGCGCGGCGCGGTGTCGTGGTCGAGCACGCCACCCAGGGCGCAGGGCGCGTAGACGTCGGCCTCGGCCTCGAGCGCCTTGCTGGGAGTGACCCACCGCGCGCCCAGGCGCTCGGCCGCCGCGCGGCGGCGGTCGTCGACATCGGCCCCCAGCAGGCGCGCCCCGGCCTGCGCGCAGGCCTGCGCCAGCCGCTCACCGCCGCTGCCCAGCCCCGCGATCGCGACCGTGCGCCCCGCCAGCTCACGGCTGCCCAGCGCGTGCTCGCAGCAGACGTGGATGGCCTCCTGCACGCCCAGCGCCGTCCAGGGGCTGGGGTCGCCCGAGCCGCCGTGCTCGACGGCCAGGCCCGTCACGTACTTGGTCTCGCGCGCGATCACCGCCATGTCGTCGGCCGACGTGCCGACGTCCTCGGCGGTGAGGTAGGTGCCGCGCAGCGACTCGACGGTGTCCCCGAAGTCGCGCAGCACCGCCTCGCGCAGCTCGCCCGCCGGCACGCCCTGGTCGGAGGGCACCAGGATCACGCCCTTGCCCCCGCCCATGGGCAGACCGGCCGCCGCGGCCTTGGAGGTCATCGCACCCGACAGGCGCAGCACGTCGCGCACCGCGGCGCGGGCGTCGTCGTAGCGCCACATCCGACAACCGCCCAGCGCGGGGCCGCGCACGGTGGAGTGGACGGCCACCATCGTGAACAGGCCGGAGCGCCGGCCGCGGCGCACGAGCAGCGCCTCGTGCTCCAGGGAGGCCGGGTAGCGCTCGATGACTATGGAAGGGTCTGACCGGCGCCGTCGCTCGCCGCGGTGCCCGACCCGCCCGAGCGGGTGCCCTCCGGCGCGGATCCGCCGCCGCGTCCATCGCCCGCCGGGTCCGCCTGGCCACCCGCTCCCCCCTGCGGATCCGACCCCGAGGGAGCGGGCTCGGACGACGAACCCGATTCCTCCTGCGAGCCGCCGAGCAGGCCGTCGATGACCGCGGGGACCAGCCCTGCGGGCCGGGAGAGCGAAGGCGGGCCCGGAGCGGAGGGTGGCGGGGCGACGTGGCGAGAGACCACCCGCTTGCCGCGCTCACGGTCACGCGCACGCCGGGTGTGCAGGCTCCCCCGCTCGGGGCCCTGACGCCGCGAGAGCCGGCCGGCCGGCGGGCCCGCGGCGGCGACCGCGGTGGCGGAGGCGTGCTCGGCGTGCTCGTCCGGCCCCGGATCCGACGAAGCACCCCGGGAGCCCGCCGTGGCGTCGCCGCCCTCGGCGCGCTCAGCCCGGCCGGGCTCGTCGCGCTCGCCACCCGCCGGCCCGCCGCCCAGGCGCTCGCCCACCTGCCCGGCGCCCCCTGCGGCCATGGCCGCCGCACCGACCAGCGCGGCCACCTTGGTCACCGCGCTCGCGCTCCATGCCGCCGACATGCCACCACCCCCGCCCGCGGCGACCGCCGCGCCCGAGCCCGCGCCGCCTAGTCCGATCGATTGGGCCAGCGCGGCGAGCGGTCCCGGCCCGCCGGGCAGCAGCGCGCCCATGCCGGCCGACGTCGCGCGCAGCGCGACGCGGAAGCGGGCGCACCCGTCGCAGTCGCGCAGGTGGCGGCGGGCGTGCCCGCTGACGCGCACCCCGCGGTCATGGCTGTCGGCCAGGTCGGCTCGGATGTCCCCGCAGGCGGCGTCGCGGGCCTCGCCCGCCTCGGCCAGGCCCATGCGCGCGCGCACCAGCAGCGACTTCACCGCGGCCAGCGAGACCTCCAGCGCCCTGGCCAGCTCTTCGTAGCTCATGCCGTCGATCTCGCGCATGAGCAGCGCCGAGCGCTGCTGCTCGGGCAGGCGGCGGATGTCGGCCACCAGGCTCGCGAGCTCCTCGCGGCGCTGGGCCGACTCGATCGGGTCGTGCAGGGAGGCCGACGGGCGCTCCCACGGCGTGTCCTCGCCGATCTCCACCGGCGCGGGGGCGGGGCGGCGGATGTGGTCCACGCAGCGATTGTGCGCCACCCGATACAGCCACGGGCGCAGCGTCACCGCGCGCCCGTCGGCGCTCAGCGTCGCGTAGGCGCGCAGGAAGACGTCCTGCAACACATCCTCGGCGTCCTGGCGCGAGCCGCCGAGCATCTGGCGCGCGTAGGCGAACAGCCGCTGGCGGTAGCGATCGTGGATCGCGGCGAAGGCCGACTCGCTGCCGGTGCGAAAGGCGGCGAGCAGCTGCTCGTCGGAGCGCAGGCGCATCAGCCGCGACGGTGCCGTCCTGCGGCTCAGACCTGCGGGGGCTTCCAGCGCCGAGGCTTCCACGCAGCTTTCCTACCCGGGCACTGTAACCGCACGCGCGGCCGTACGTTGTCGGCCGCCCTGCACGGCCGTTCAGAGGACCGATGCCGACACGCGGGGCAGTATCCTCGCCGGCCGATGACGCCGGCGTCATGCAATGGCTTCTGCTTCGACGCCCCGCGGGCAGGGCTGCGGGGGCATCTTCCGCACCCCAGCCTCACCATCACCGCGCTGGCCGAGCGGGCCATGAGCCATCTGCCCGCGCGCGACGAGGCCCCCGCCGCGCCGGCACGCGCGGCCGCGACGGTCTGAGGGCGTGCCTTCGCTGATCCTCGGCCCGCTGCTGCGCTACGTCGGGGAGACCGACGCCGTGGTGTGGGTCGAGACCGACGGGCCCTGCACGGTGGAGGTCCTGGGAGTGCGCGAGCGGACCTTCCACGTGGCCGGCCACCACTACGCGCTGGTGCGCGCGCAGGGGCTGGAGCCCGGGCGCGCCTACGCCTACGAGGTGCACCTCGACGGGGAGCGCGCATGGCCGCAGCCGGGCTCGCCCTACCCGCCCAGCCGCTTTCGCACGTTCCCCCAGGGGCGCTCCCTGCGCATCTGCTTCGGCTCCTGCCGGGCGACGGCGCCCGCACGGGGAGTCGATGCGCTCGGGGCGCTCGTGCACCGCATGCGCAGGCAGGATCCCGACGAGTGGCCCGACCTCCTGCTGCTGCTGGGCGACCAGGTCTACGCCGACGACGTGTCCGCCGCCACCCGCCGGTACCTGGCCGCGCGGCGCGACCTGCGCCGGGAGCCAGGCCCCCGGGTGTGGGGCTATGAGGAGTACACCCGCCTGTACCGCGAGTCGTGGGGCGAGCCGTACCTGCGCTGGCTGCTGTCCACGGTGTCCACGGCGATGATCTTCGACGACCACGACGTCAACGACGACTGGAACCTGTCCGCCTCGTGGGTGGCCGACCGCCGCGCCGAGGCCTGGTGGGAGGAGCACATCACCGGGGCGCTGGCCTCCTACTGGGTCTACCAGCACCTCGGGAACCTCAGCCCCGACGAGCACGAGCGCGAGGAGCTGTTCGCCGCGGTCCAGGCGGCGCAGGACGCGGGCCCCCTGCTCCACGACTTCGCGCGCGAGGCCGACCGCCGGCCGACCTCCTACCGCTGGAGCTATTGCCGCGACCTGGGCGCCACGCGGCTGGTCACCGTCGACTCGCGAGCGGGGCGGGTTCTCGACGAGGGGCGGCGCTCCATGCTCGACGAGGAGGAGTGGGCATGGCTGGAGCGTGAGGCCACCGGCGGCTACGACCACCTGCTGGTGGCCACCTCGCTGCCCTGGCTGATCGCGCCCGCAGTGCACCACCTCGAGGCGTGGAGCGAGGCGGTGTGCGCCGGAGCGTGGGGCGAGCGGGCCGCCCGCACGGTGGAGCGCCTGCGCCAGGCCATCGACCTCGAGCACTGGGCCGCCTTCCAGAGGTCCTTCGTGCGCCTGGGCGAGTTGCAGCGCGCGGTGGGCGCCGGCGAGCGGGGCGAGCCGCCCGCCTCGGTGGTGACGCTCTCCGGCGACGTACACCACGCCTACCTGGCCGAGGTCACCCTCCCCGAGGGCGGCGGTGCGCCCGTGCGCAGCAGCGTGTGGCAGGCGGTGTGCTCTCCGGTGCACAATCCGCTTCCCGCGCCCGAGCAGTGGGCGATGCGCTCGGCGCGCTGGCGACCGGTGACTGCGCTGGCGCGCGCCCTGGCGCGGACGGCGGGCGTCCCTCCTCCCGCGGTGGCCTGGAGGGAGGTGGGCGGCGGTCCGTGGTTCGACAACCAGCTGGGGACACTGAGCGCCGACGGGCGGCGCATCGACCTCGTGCTGGAGCGGGCCGCCGGGTCCGACGCGGTGCCCCGCCTTGAGCCGCTGCTGCGCAAGCGTCTCGCGTAGGGGAGGGGGCGGGCACGGGTAGTCTCGCCCCCAGAGCGACCGGGAGGAGAGGCGATGGCGTACTTCAGCGACGGGCACGAGGTCCACACCTACATGGGCCCGATGGCGGCCGACCTCCTGGCGGCGGCGGCATGAGGCTGCTCGTGCTCGCCCCCGAGGCGGTCGACGCCGGGCTGTTGCGCAGGGAGCTGGGGGACGAGATCGAGGGGGCCGAGGTGCGCGTGATCGCGCCGGCGCTCAACGAGTCGCCGCTCGCCTTCTGGATGTCCGACAGCGACGAGGCCATCGCCGAGGCCCAGCAGGCGGCGGCGGGCACCGGCCGGGCCGCCGAGGAGGCGGGGGCCGAGCATGCCGAGACCGACACCGGCGAGAGCGAGCCGCTCACCGCGCTGCAGGACGCGCTGGCGACCTTCGAGGCCGACCGCGTCGCCGTGTTCGTCCACCCGCGCGACGAGCAGCGCTACCGCGAGGACCAGCTCTGCGAGGCCGTCCAGGAGCGCTTCGGCGTGCGGGTCAGCCAGCACGTGCTGCCCGAGAGCTGATCGCGTCGAGGTCGAGGGACGCAGGATCCGTCAGGGGGAGTCGGCTCGCTGGAGCCTGGCCGACCATCTCTCCTCGATGCGACCGAAGTGCCAGGCGGCGAGCGCGATCGCCCACGTCACCACGGCCAGGCCGACGATCACGAAGCCCGCATACTCGAGATCGAGCCCGGCGATGGAGCCGAGGAGCCCGTCGTCGAGGTCGAACCTGTCCGACAGCACCGAGATCAGCGAGATGGGTCCGATGACGAGCGCCACCAGCACGGACAGCGCGGTGATCGTGAGGTTGTAGAAGACCTTGCGCACCGGCTTGAAGAAGGCCCAGCTGTAGGCGAAGTTCATGAAGGCCCCGTCGAGCGTGTCGAACAGCGTCATGCCGGCGGCGAACAGGATCGGGAGCGACAGGATCGCGTACAGCGGCAGATCCCCCGCCGCGGCGGTGCCCGCCGTCGCGAGCAGCGCGATCTCGGTGGCGGTGTCGAAGCCCAGGCCGAAGAGGAGGCCCAGGGGGTACATCTGCCAAGGCTTCTTGATGGCACGCGTGGCCCGGCCGTAGAAGCGGTTCATGAAACCGCGCCGGTTGAGTTGCTCCTCGAGCTCGGGCTCGCTGTAGCGCCCGTGGCGCATGCGCAGGAACACCCGGACGATCCCCACCAGGACCACGAGGTTGAGGATGCCGATGAGCACCAGGAAGATCCCCGCGACGCTCGGTCCGACCGCCGTGGTCACCTGCGCCAGGGCGGAGCCGTCGTCGCCCACCGCGCCGCTGAGCCCCCGGATGCCGATGGCGAGCAGGACGGCGAGGCCGAAGACGATCGTCGAGTGGCCCAGCGCGAAGAAGAAGCCGACGCTCAGGGGACGCTGTCCGTCGTTGACGAGCTTGCGCGTCACGTTGTCGATCGCGGCGATGTGATCGGCGTCGAACGCGTGCCGCGCACCCAGCGTGTAGGCCGTGATGCCCAGGGCCGCGCCGAAGACCGCCCCGGTGCCCAGGGTGAGGTCCTGGGAGGTCGTGATGGCCAGCAGGCCCAAGCCCACGACGTGCAGCCCGACGATCACCGCCGCGAGCACGGCCGCGCGTCGCCACTCGTCGCGAGTCAGCGCCCGTGCGAATCGGTGCCGGCGCGACCCCTTGACTCCGGCGCCGGACCGGCCGTCAGGCATGCGGGCTGCTCTCCGCCTGGCACCCGGGGCACAGCCCCATGATCGGGAAGTGGGTGAAGCGCGCCTGGTAGCCGGTCGCTTCGCGGATCGCGGCGCGCACGCCGGCCAGGACGGTGGCGGGCAGGGCGCGCAGCGCGCCGCAGTGCTCGCAGCAGACGTAGTGGCGCGCGACGCGGTCGGCCAGCGCGTAGAGGCCGGGACCGTGGCCGACGTGGACGTGGGTGACCAGGCCGAGCTGCTCGAAGGTCTCGAGGTTGGCGTAGACCGAAGCGGCGTCGACGCAGGTCAGCCGCCCGTCCAGACCGCCGGCGATGTCGAGCGCCGAGACCGGCCCCCCGGCGGCGAAGAGCGCCTCGACGACGAGCCGGCGCGCGGAGGAGACGCGCAGACCGCGCGCGCGCAGCGCCGCCAGCACCTCCTCCACGCGGGGAGCGGCAATCACGGGACGCGAGTAGGCGACGGTCACAATTCAGAGTCATTCCGAAGAAGGACCCACCGTACTGCGGGCTACGCGAGCCGGCAACCCGAGACGGGTAGAACAGCTGCGTCCCAGACGAAGGAGGCGGCATGGCCGATCACCAGATCAACGATCATCCCCACAGCCACGAGCACGAGCACGACGGCGAGACCCACGCCCACGCGCACACCGGTCACGATCACGACCACGTCGAGCATGAGCACGAGCATCGTCACGGCGACGCCGTGCACTCCCACCCGCACGTGCACGAGGAGGGCCTCGAGGCCGACCACGCCCACGAGCACTGAGGCGGGCTGGTAGCCGGCCCCGGCGCGCGCGCCGCACCCCGCCGTGGGGCGGCCACAGGGCTCTCATCCGCGGGGACGGCGGTGGCCATCCGAGAGGATCAGGCCATAGAGCACATGGTCGGCGGCCAGCACGGCGCGCTCGAGGGGGCGCACTTGACGTGCCCCCTTCAGCCGCAGCGCCGGCGCGAGCGCGAACTCGAAGGCCAGCCACAGCACCACCCCGTAGGCCGGCCCCGACCAGGCGCTGCGCCGCGCGGCCTCGGGCAGCAGCCCGAAGGCGGCCCCGCCGCCCGCCCCATAGCCCCAGTGCAACACCTCGATCACCGCACGCCGTCGCCGGCGGGGAATCATGCGCAGCCATCCGTGGACCCGCCGCTGGTTGGCGAGGGCCTGGGGCGGGGTCTGCTCGAGTAGCCCCGCGTGCACCGACCACGTCCTCATCCCCGTCATCGCCATCGCAGCGACCGCGCCCCGGGCAGCCGCATGGGCGGCCCGGGGCGGCCCCGCCAGATCGCTCACCCGTGTCGCCTCCCCGTCGCCGGGCGGCTCGCGCCCCGCGAGCGTCCGGGCCGGTGCGGGGTTGGGCTCACGCCGCCGCCACTACCCGTGCCGACACCTCCTCCAACCAGGCACGCAGGTCGTCGATGCCCTCGCCGGTCCGCGCGCTGGTGAGGATCCGCGGGACGCCCGGGTTGACCGCGTCGACGTGGTGCAGGAAGCGATCCAGGTCGAAGTCGAGGTGGGGCAGAAGGTCGATCTTGTTGATCACCACCAGCTCGCACGCGCGGAACATGAGCGGGTACTTCAGCGGCTTGTCCTCGCCCTCGGTGACCGAGGAGACCATGATGCGCGCGTTCTCGCCCACGCGGAACTCCGCGGGGCACACGAGGTTGCCGACGTTCTCGATGATCAGCACGTCGAGGTCGCCCAGCGGCACTTCGCCGAGCGCCGAGCGGACCATGTTCGCGTCGAGGTGGCACTCCCCGCCGAAGCCCGAGCCGGTGTTGAGCTGCACCACCGGCACGTGCAGGCTGGCGAGGCGGTCGGCGTCGAGGCTGCCCTCGATGTCGCCCTCCAGCACGCCGGCGCGCAGACCCTCCAGCGATCCCAGCACGCGCTCGAGCAGCGTCGTCTTCCCCGCCCCGGGCGCGCTCATGAGGTTGACCACCGCCACGCCGGCGCGGTCGAAGTCATCGCGGTTGGCGCGCGCGATCGTGTTGTTGGCGTCGAGCGCGTCCTCGACGACCCTGACCTTCACTCGGTGCACGCGTGACCTCCTACATGCTCTTGATCTTGAGGTACCGGCGGATCTCCGGCTCCTGGGTGTCCAACGCCGCCCCGACGGCCCCCAGCATCAGCGTAACCTTGTTCGTGCGCCCCACTCCTCTCGCTCGTCCGGGTGGCCGGCGACCAGGATACGCTCCGGCAGCTCGCCCAGCGTGCGCCCGAGGCCCACCACCTTCCGGGTCCATCCCGTGGACGCGATCGGCACCACGCCCTCCTCCGGCCTGGCCGACAAGTCCGCGGTGGCCCTTCCGGACGCCGGCCGCCTGACGGGGCTCGCGGCCTACGCGCCGCCCGGTACGGGCTCCCCGACCGCCTCCCGGCGCTCGGCGGGGGCCTCGCGATACGTGACCGCCTGCACGATTCCGGCGACGACCACGAGGACCGCGCAGGCGAGCGCCACGTAGGCGGCCGGCTGGATCGTCACCGCCCCGACCTGCGTGCTGTTGCCACCGGCGGAGCTGAACGGACTTTCGAACATCCGAAAGAGGATGCGCGCCCCGGCGATGAACCCGAGGACCCCGATGAGGGCACCGAGCGACGAGGGGCTCAGCGGAGACCGCTCCCGCCCGGCGGCGACCACGAGCACGAGCACGGCCACGGTCATGGCCAGGACCAGGCTGCTCGTGTGAGGAGTCGACAGCCACCCGCCCCAGCTCGCCGTTCCCTGCTGCCCGAGGAAGCCCGAGACCCTGTAGAAGTCGAAGATCGTGTAGCCGAAGAGGAACATCCCCACGGCCCCGAGCCCGGCGAGCCCGAGCCACGGGTTCATGCCCTCCTGGCGAGCGCCGACGGGGGGCCGCGCCGGGGTCCCGCGCGCCGCGCGGGTGAAGGCGTGGAGGAACCCGCCCAGGGTGACCGCGACGCTTCCGACCAGCCCGACCCAGATACCGGTCAAGAGGGTGACATTCGAGCCCCCGGAGAGCCCGCACGCGTACGTCAGGCAGCCGAACGGTGGGACGATCATGCGGTAGGCGAGCTGCAGCGCGGCGAGCAGCCCGACGATTCCCACCGCGAGCCCCACATTGCGACCCTTCAGGGGGCTACGGTCCACGCCCGCGAGCAGCAGCAGGACGATGGTCACCAGCGCTGAGAGCAGGAGCAGGTCGGCGGTGTGGGGAACGCCCAGCCAGGCACCCTTCCGCTCTCCTCCGCTGATGTAGAACTCCGAACCGAGAGCGATTCCCTGCAGGACCGCTCCACCCAGCGCCACCCAGAGCCATATCGAGATCCGTTGCACGGGCCCTCCTTTCGGGCGATGAACCAGGACGCTCTCGCGCTACCCCGATCGAACGTGGCGGACGCTATGGGAGCACTTCACCTAGTGGGCCTCCTGCCACCGGGGTCAGCCGGAAGACATGCACACCGGGCTCAGTCCGCCCGAGCGCACACCCAACACCGTGCGGAGGGACCGGAGTCGGCGACCTCTTCGGGGGCCCCGGGGGCCCGCGAGTCGTCTACGACGTCGCCGGGGCGAGCGCCGGAACGCCCGCCCCCTGCGCAGCGGGAGCGGAGCCCGACCGCCGGCCGAAGCGGTGGAACACCCACATGCCGGCACCGACGAACGCGAAGACGGCGACGGCGAGCGCGAGGCTCTCGTCCGCGGGCGCCCCGCCTGCGCCGGCCGCGGCACCGGGTATCGCCGCGCAGAAGCTCTTCGTGGGGGACTGAGGCATCATGGACGGCAGGTCTGTCGACACGTTGGTCCCTCCTCTCGACGACACGTTCTTCCCTCAGAGTACCCACCGAGGGGCCGCCGCCATCCGGCCGGTCAGTGGGGCCGCTCGAGCGCGCGCAGCAGCGCAAGCGCCGGACGGGTTGCGCGGCGCGTGCGCGGCCCGAGCCAGCGGCGACGCAGGTGCTCGAGGGCGGCGTTCGGGGACGCCTCGGAGAAGGTGGGGTACGGATGGACCGTGCCGCCCAACTCCCCGGCGGTCCCGCCTCGGCGCACCAGCGCGCCCAGCTCCGCGATCGCCTCGCCGCCGGCCGGGGCGGCCAGCGTGGCGCCCAGCAAGCGCCCGCGCCGACCGAGGACCAGCTTGGCGAACCCGTAGGCGGCGCCCGCGGTCACCGCGCGGTCGCTGTCGGCGTAGTCGTAGCGGGTGACGGCCACCTCGTCGCCGTGGCGCTCGCGCGCCTGGGCCTCGCTGAGCCCCACCCGCGCGATCTCCGGGTCGGTGAAGGTGACCCAGGGGACGGCGCTGGCGTCGAAGCGCCGGCGGGCATGGAAGAGGGCGTTGAAGGCCACCATCGCCCCCTGGTGGCCGGCGACGTGGGTGAAGGGCAGCAGTCCCGTGACGTCCCCGGCGGCGTACACCCCGCGCGCGGTGGTGGTCAGCCGGTCGTCGACCTGGACGGCGCCGTCCTCCCCGGTGCGCACGCCGATCGCCTCGAGCCCCATGTCGTCGGTGGCGGGCCGGCGACCGGTGGCCACCAGCACCCGGTCGGCGGGCAGGCGCTGCCGCCCCCCGGTGCGACCGGCGACCACCAGGTGACCGTCCTCCAGGCGCTCCGCGCGCACGCCGGCCCGCACGTCGACACCCTCGTCACGCAGGCGCTGGGCCAGCAGCGCGCCGGCCTCGGGCTCCTCGGCGGGCAGTAGCCCGTCGGCCATCTCGACCAGCGCCACGCGGCTGCCCAGGCGGGCGAAGGCCTGCGCGAGCTCGCATCCCACGGGACCGCCGCCGAGCACGACGAGATGCTCGGGCAGCTCGTCGAGCGACCACACGGTGTCGGTCGTCAGCAGCGCCTCCCCGCCCAGTCCCTCGACGGGGGGCAGGGCGGGCCGTGAGCCCGTGGCCACCAGCGTGGCTCGGTAGGCGACGTCCCGCCCGTCGACCGCCAGGCGGCCGGGCGCCACGAAGCGTGCGTGGCCGGTGACCACCTCGACACCCTCGCCGCGCAGGCGCTCGGGCGAGTCGTGGGGCTCGATGCGGGCCTGGGCATCGCGGACGTGGCCCATCACCCGCGCGAAGTCGATGCGCGGCTGCACGGGCTCCAGCCCGACCGCCGACGCGGTGCGCATACGATGGGCGAGCTCCGCGGCGGCCAGCAGGCTCTTGCTCGGCACGCAGCCCGTCCACAGGCACTCCCCGCCGGTGCGCTCGCGCTCGACCAGGGTCACCCGCGCGCCCAGGCGCGCCGCGGTGAGGGCGCCCACCAGCCCCGCCGAGCCGCCGCCCACCACGACGAGGTCGCGCCGGCGGGCGCGGCTCATCCCGCGCCCCGCACGGCGGCCAAGAGCTGGTCGACCGCGGGACGGTCCTCCGGCCCCTCGCTGCGATACAGCCAGGCGATGCGCCCCTCGGGGTCGATCACCACGTCCCCGCCGAGCTGAAGGAGGTCCTGGTCGACGGGCTTGGAGCGTCGTCCACGGCCCAGCAGCACCGCATAGCGCGCCCACACGCGAGGATCCAGCCACACCCGTCGCCAGCTGGCCCGCTCGAAGCCCATGGCGCGGTAGGCGTGGCGCTCCGGGTCGCCCAGGATCGGGAAGGGCAGGTCCATCTCGCGCTCGAAGGCCTTGATCAGCGCAGGCGTGGCGAAGGTCACGCACGCCACGCCTCCCGGGAGCTCGTCGATGTGCTCGGCGACCTGCACGAGGTGCTCGCGACAGGGCAGTCAGGCCAGGTGGCGCAGGAAGACGAGCAGGAGCGCCTCCCCGCGGCGCTCGGCCAGCAGGGTAGCGCGCCCGGCGGAGTCCACCACGGTCAGGTCCTGCGGCACGATGGCTCCCGCCCGCAATGGCATCGTGGCCCACATCCTGGCACGCCGGGTACGCTCGGTCTCGATGACCGCGGACCCGGAGGACGGCGGGGAGGAGCGCGGCGGACTCGCCGGCGTGCTTGCCTCCCCGCGGTTTCGCCTCGCGCTGCTCCTGGGCGTGGTGGCGGCCGGGACGATCGTCTTCCTGGTCGTGGGACTTCCCAGCCAGGACGACGTGGCGCAGGTGATCGAGGAGGCCGGGCTGCTGGCCCCCGTTCTCTTCGTGGTGGTCTACGCAGGGCTCACCGTGCTGCTCTTCCCCGGGGCCATCCTCACGGCAGCCGGGGGAGCGGTGTTCGGGGTGGTGGCCGGCACGCTGCTGGCTGTGGTGGGCGCGACGCTCGGCGCCGTCGGGGCCTTCCTGGTAGGGCGGCGTCTGGGCCGTGGGCAGGTGGAGCGCATCGCGGGGCGGCGCATGAGCCGCCTGGACGAGTGGATGCGCCGCCGAGGGTTCCTGGCCGTCCTCTATGCACGGTTGCTGCCCGTGCTGCCCTTCAACGCGCTCAACTACGTCGCGGGGGTGACCGGCGTGAGCGCCCGCAACTACTCGCTTGCCACGGCGATCGGGATCGTCCCCGGCACCTTCGCCTACGCCGCGCTGGGCGGCACGCTCAGCGACCCCACCTCCCCCGAGTTCCTGGGCGCGCTCGCCCTGGTCGTCGTCCTCGCCGTCGGGGCCCCCCTGGTCGACCGGGCGCTGCGCCGGCGGGGCGCCGGCGCCCCGTCCGAGGAGCCGTCGGGGGATGGGTGAGCGTGGCCGCCTGGCCGGCTGGGCCCTCGCGCTGAACCTCGGCTGGGAGGTGGCGCAGGCGCCGCTGAACACCTGTCCGGCGGCACCGCGGACCTGGATGCGCGCGGCGGCAGGCGACGCCGCCCTCACGATCGTGGTCGCTGAGCTGACGGCCCGCCGCGTCCACCTCGCCGCTGGGTTGACGGCGACCGCCCTGGCGGTCGAGGCGCACGCCCTCGCACGCGGGCGGTGGAGCTACCGCCCGGCGATGCCCACGATCGGCCGCGTCGGTCTCCTTCCGCTCGCCCAGCTGCCGCTGGTGGGCGTCACCGCGACCGTGCTGGCCCGCCGGGAGCGCCGCGCCAGGCAACCACCACGGCCAGCGCCCCGGTGACGGCGAGCTGCACCAGGGGCGAGAGGCCGATGGTGAACACGGTGGGCATGGCGTCGGCGTAGGCCCAGCGGCCCTGGGCTAGCGCACGCAGCTCGATGAAGGCGGCGGTGGCCAGCAGGATCAGGAGAAACACAGGCCAGAAGGCGCCCCGCCAGAGCCGGTGGGCCAGCACGCCGACCAGCGCCGCGGCGCCGATCACCAGCCCGTCGCTGACGGCCGCCCGGAGGTAGACCCACCAGGGCGGCCGGCCGGCGTACAGCGAGGCCTGCCCGAGCTCCCACACGACGTTGACCGCGAAGCCGACGACCACCAGGACCACCCACCGGGCGGGGCCGGGGAAGAGCGCGCGGGCGTGGACGACGGAGCGTGAGGCGGACCTCTCTCGCGCGATCTGGCCTCCTCAGTGTTGGCTGATGACCCGGTCGATCAGGCCGTAGTCGGAGGCCTGCTGGGCGGTGAAGAAGCGGTCGCGCTCCATGTCGGCGTGGACCTGCTCCTCGCCCTGGCCGGTGTGTTGGGCGTAGATCTCGTCGATGCGCTTGCGGGTCTTGATGATCTCGCGCGCGTGGATCTCGATGTCGCTGGACTGCCCTTCGAAGCCCGCGGAGGGCTGGTGGATGAGGATCCGCGAGTTGGGCAGCGCCATCCGCTTGCCCGGCGCGCCCCCGGTCAGCAGCAGCGAGCCCATGGACATGGCGATGCCCACGCAGATCGTCTGGACGTCGGGCTTGATGAAGCGCATCGTGTCGTAGACGGCGAGCCCCGCGTAGATCGACCCGCCCGGCGAGTTGATGTAGATCGAGATGTCCTTGTCCGGATCGGCGCTCTCGAGGTGCAGGAGCTGCGCGACGATGAGGTTGGCGATCTGGTCGTCGATCGGCGAGCCGAGGAAGACGATGCGCTCGTTGAGCAGGCGCGAGTAGATGTCGTACTCACGCTCGCCGCGGGCGCTGCGCTCGACGACCATGGGGACGAGGGGCATGGCTTCATCGTCGCACAGCGCGGGCGGTCGGTCGGCGCCCGCTCTGGCATGGTGCATCGTGCGCCGGCCAAGGCGCGCGTCCCGGGGGGGCGGTGGCCCGCGGACCGCCGCTCACGCCGGCCTCAGCGCGGCTCGCGCGAAGAGGGCGCGCGCTCGTCGCGGTACCCGCCCTCACCGCGCGCAGCGCGCCCATCGCGGCTGCCACTCTCACCATGCGCAGTGCGCTCATCGCGATGCTGGGCCTCACCGCCCGGCGCGCGTTCCGAGACGCGGGGGTCGTGCTCCCCGGGCAGCGGCTCGTCGCCGTGCTCGAGGCGCTCGGCGCGGTGCTCGAAGCGCCGGCCCTCCGCGCGCGTGGTCTCGGCCTGCTCGCGGGCGCGCCGGGCGGCGCGCTCGGCCTGCTCAGCCTCCGCCTCGGCCTCGGCGGCCTTCGCGTCGTGGTGGCGGGCGGTCTCGCGGTCCTGCTCAGCCAGCTCCTCGCGGCGGCGCTGCTCGCGGCGCTCGGCGGCGGCGCGCCGCGCGCGGGGCACGGCGAGCGCCGCGATCGCCGCCAGCGCGACGACGGCGATGACGATCACGACGATGACGGCGGTGCTCACGGCGGACTCCTTCTCCTCGATCGGCTCGCTTCCCGGTTACCCGTTCTTCGACTATCCTCAGACCGTGACCGAAGCGACCGGGATAACCCTCGGCCTTGTGGCCATCTTCTTCGTCCTCTTCCCGCTCCTCGCGACGGGACTGATCATCTTCGCGGTCGCGCAGTCGCTCGGGGAGCGCGCCGAGAACCAGCGCCGCCCCAACCGCTGGCGGCGCCGGCGCGCGGGCGAGGACTAGCCCGCCACCGGGGTCCGGGGCGGGACGCCTACGGGTGGCCCATCTGCGCGTCGTCGGCGCCGCCCTCGCGCGGGTCGCGGGCCATGTCCCGCTCGCCGCGATGCCCGACCTCCGTGGCGAACCCGGAGTCGTCGCGCAGCGTGGAGTCGTCGATGCCGTAGTGGTCGTACAGTCGCTGGGCGGCCTCGTCGGTCAACTCGACGTCGTCGACCTCGGGCGCCGAGGCGATCTGTTCCTGGGTGTAGCGCACGTGTAGCTCACCGCCTCCGGCCGTGGCCCCGTCCAGGGGCACCAGCACGTGGCGGTCGTCGACGACCGCGGCCGCCCACGCGGCGCGGTTGTCCGCGGCGTGGGTGAGGACCTCCTCGACGGTGCCCACTTCGGATCCGTCGGCGGCGGTCAGTGTGGCGCCCATGAGGCGGGCGGCCTCCTCCTCGGTCAGCATGGGTGCTCCTCTCGTGCGTCCGGGGTCTACTGCTTGCGGGCGACGGCCTTCGCGAGCTCGCCCTTGCTCATGCTCGAGCGACCCTGCACGTCGAGCTCCTTGGCCCGCTCGTACAGCTCCTGCTTGGAGTTGCCCTCGGCGTCCACGCCGCCGTAGGTCTGCTTGGGCTGTGAGCGGTTGCGCGAGTTGCTCGCCTGCGGGTCGGACGGGCCCTTGCGCCCGCCCTTCTTGGGCTCCCAGTGGTCGCCCTTCTTCTCGTGCGTGTGCTTGAGCGCCGACCAGGCGACACGACGAGAGCGCTCCCCATCGCCGTACTGCTCCTCGGCGCTGTTGGCGGCCTTCGCCCAGGTACGCTGGGCCTTCTCGTCCGAGCGCTGGAGCGTGCTCGGGAGATCCTTCTCGTCGTTGATCGGCATGGTCACGCGTTTACCCCCGCGCCCACGGTGAAAACGCGCGCGCCGGGGTAGGGGCGACGGTGGAATCCGACCGCCGACGACAGGAGGTCCCATGCCCTGGGACGAGTTGACGCCACGCCAGTTCCCCGCGATGGAGAAGGACCTCAAGGGAATCTCGCGCAAGACGATGGAGGACCACTACAAGCTCTACGAGGGTTACGCCAAGAAGACCAACGAGTGCCGGCGCATCCTCAAGGAGTTCGACTACGCCGAGATCGAGGGAAACCAGGTCTACTCCCCCCTGCGCGCCGTGGCGGTGGACTACACCTTCGCCCTGCTGGGCTTCAAGAACCACGAGCTGTACTTCGGCCACCTCGGTGGTGAGGGCGGCGATCCCAGCGGCCGCTTCGCCGAGCTGCTCGAGGCGGAGTATCCCGGTGGCCTGGAGATGTGGCAGCAGTCGGTGCGCAAGTCGGCCTCGGCCGCGCGAGGATGGTGCATGGTCGGCTACGACCTCAACGACGGGTCGATCTTCAACTACATCATGGACACCCAGAACCTCTGGGCCGTCTACAACATGGTCCCGATCCTCGCGCTCGACGTCTACGAGCACGCGTACGCGCGCGACTTCGGCGCCACGCCCGACGGGCGCGGCGAGTACGTCGAGGCGTTCTTCCGCAACCTCGACTGGGACCACGTCAACCGCCAGCTCGAGCAGGCCGAGGCGGCCAAGGCGGGGCGCGGACGCCGCCGACACCGAGGGTTAGCAGCGGCCGCTGGGCGGGTTGTCGGCGATAGCGCGCGGAACCCGCCCAGCGCCCCGACGGTCGCCGAAGAGGAGCCGGGGGCCCTGTCGTGCAGCCGGCCGGCGCCCCGCCGCGGCGGGCCCGCCGGTCCCTCCTCGGTGCGCCACTGGGCATCGCGGATGGCGCACAATAGGCGCACGATGGAGTCGCTCAAGGGTCAACTGCTCATCGCCGCCCCCACGCTGGAGGACCCCAACTTCGCGCGCACCGTGGTGCTCGTCACCGAGCACTCTCACGAGGGTGCGATGGGCGTCGTGCTCAACCGCCCGTCCCAAGCGCCGGTGATCGAGGCGGCGCCCGCGCTCGAGCCGGTGGTCGATGTCGACGCGCTCGTGCACCTCGGCGGCCCGGTGCAGCCGACCGCGGTGACGGTGCTGGCCGAGTTCGACGACGTTGCGCACGCCGCGCTGATGGTCACCGAGGACATCGGCTTCATGGCCGCGGAGTCGGACCTCGACGAGGTCGCCGTGGTCACCCGCCGTGCACGGGTGTTCGCCGGCTATGCGGGCTGGGGCCCCGCCCAGCTCGACACCGAGCGAGAGCGCGAGGACTGGATCGTCGACGAGCGTCCCCGACCCGACGAGATCTTCACGCCCGACCCGGAAGAGCTATGGAGCGCGGTGCTCGAGCGCATGGGCGGCCAGTTCCGGCTCGTGGCCCGCATGCCCCCCGACCCCTCGCTCAACTGATGGCCCCCGGCGGCCGCGATCCCGGCCACGTGGCCCTGGGAACCTGGAGCGGCGGGCGCTTCATGCACTTCGGTGCCCCGCTGGAAGAGGAGCGCCTGGCCGCGCTGCTACGCCCCGGCGAGGGGATCGACACGCTGCTGACCGCAGACGCCTACGGCGCCGGCGACGGCGACCGTCTGGCTGGCCGCGCCGTCGCGGGGCTCGAGCGCGACGCCTTCTGCCTGGTGGGCGCGATCGGTCACGACTTCTACGAGGGCGAGCGCGAGGGCGCGAAGGGCTTCCCCCGCTTCACAGATCCGCGGCTGCGCGGCGAGGGAGCCTACGGCGACTACGTGCGCGCCGCCGTCGAACGCTCGCTGGAGCGCTGCGGCGTCGAGGCCTTCGATGTCCTGCTGCTGCACAACCCCGACGCGCGCGGGTACCGCTCGGAGGCCGTCTGGGAGGCGCTGAGCGCGGTGCGCGAGGAGGGGCTGACCCGGCGCCTGGGGGTCGCGCCCGGGCCGGCCAACGGCTTCACGCTCGACCTCATCGGCTGCTTCGAGCGCTTCGGCGCGCTGATCGACTGGACCATGGTGATCCTCAACCCGCTCGAGCCCTGGCCCGGGGAGCTGTGCCTGGCCGCCGCCGCGCGCCACGACGTGTCGGTGATCACCCGGGTGGTCGACTACGGCGGACTGCTGTGGGACGATGTGCGCCCCGGCCATCACTTCGCGCAGCGCGACCACCGCCTCTTTCGCGCCCAGGGCTGGATCGAGGCGGGCCTGGAGCGCGTGGAGCCCATGCGCGCCATCGCCGCTCGTCACGACCTGACCCTCCTGCAGCTGGCCTGCGCGTGGAACCTCGCCCACCCCGCCGTGCGTTGCACGGTGCCCACCCTCATCCAGGAGCCCGGCGAGGACGCGCGCACGGTCGAGGCCAAGCGCGCCGAACTGGCCGGCGTGCCCGCGCAGGCGGTGCTCAGCGAGGACGAGGTGACCGAGATCCGTCGCCTGGGCGACAACACCGGCTCCATGCTGCTCAAGGGCGCCACCCCCGACCACGAGGGCGACGCGCTGGCCGACCGTTGGACGGTCAGCGAGGAGCTGGCCGCCGTGGCCACGCGGTGGGGGATCGACCCCGACCGCGACCTGCGCCGGGCGGCCTGAGAGGCCGGCCTCGAGCACCCGCTCAGGGCGCCAGCTCGGCGTGCTCGAGGTCGTCGAGCAGCGTGAGCGTGCTCGGCGCGCGGCCCTCCTCCACCAGCACGGCGCCGCCCGGCCAGTAGGGGTGGGGCGGGCGCATGCCGGCCAGCAGCAGGGGCTCGTACACCCATGAGCCCGTGTTGTGCAGGCGCGGAGTACCCGGGCCGCCCGGGCGCCACTCCGAGGGGGAATCGGGGAGGAGCGGGCCGACGCGGTGCAGATGGCCGAAGATCACATGCTCGGCGCGCAGGCCCAGCCTCCGCGCGCACAGACTCATGGCGGGCAGACCCGCACGGCGGAACTGCCACCCCATCAAGCCGGACGACAGCGGAGCCAGGGCGCCGGCGAAGGGTGCGGCGAAAGCCAGCGGGCCCGCCGTCAGCGCCGCCCGGCGCACCACCCCGCCCATGAGGTCGATCGGGTCGCCGACCGCCCCGGGCAGGGCGGTGGCCATCACCCCCTGGACGGCGGCGATGCTCGGGCCGGTGGCACGCTCGTAGTGATCCGGCCGCGCGCGCTGGGGCAGCGGCGCCAGGGGGCCGCGCGCCAGGCCGGGTGGCAGCTTGGGCAACAGGTGGCGATCCAGGTAGTGACCGTGGGTGGCGAACACGCCCGGGGCGAGCGTGAGCCCGGGGTAGCGCACCGACACCCGGGCGGGCTTGAGCCAGGAGGCCAGCTCCGCCAGCCGCTCACCCGACCCCACGGGTACCCGCGCGGTCACCCCGACCGCCCTGCCCGCGGCCGCCTGCGCGCGCAGCCACGGGCGCACCAGCGCATGGTCGTGGTTGCCGGGCACGACGACGACCTCGCGCCCGCGCCCCATGGCCCGGCCCAGCGCGCGCAGCACCGGCTCGGCGTCGGCCATGGCGCGGCGGGGGCGGCCCTCCAGCAGCTCCACGGTGTCGCCCAGGAGTACCAGGCGATCGATGCCCACCAGCGCCTCCAGGAGCGCGTCCAGGGCCGCGGGGCGGCGTAGCGCGTCGCGCTGGGCTACAGAGCCCAGGTGCAGATCCCCGAGGACGAGCGTGCGCACGGTCAGGCGCCGGCGTGCGGCGACCGGCTCAGCGGTTGGAGCACAGGCACACGAGGCGGTCGCCGGCGCGCAGGGGCTCGGCGGCGGGATCGTCGAAGCGCAGCATCGTCCCCTTGCGAGCGACGGCCAGCACCGGCGCGTCGAAGGGCACGTCGCGTACCCGGCCGCCGACGTTCTCGGCGGGCACGTCGCGCTCCTCCAGGTCGAGCCCCTCGCCCACCGAGAGGAGATCCTCGAGCACGTCGACCACACCGGGGGAGCGCGTGGCGAAGCCCAGCAGACGACCGGCCGCGCCCGAGGAGATGATGACCTCGTCGGCGCCGCTGCGACGTAGCAGGTGACGGTTGTCCTCGTCGCGCACCGCGGCCGCGATGGTGGCCTCGGGAGCGAGCTCGCGCGCCGTGAGGGTCACGAGCACCGCCGTGTCGTCGCGGTTGACGGCCACGATGATCGCCTTGGCGTCGCGCACGCCGGCCTGTTCGAGCGTGGTCGTGCGCGCGGCCTCGCCCACGACACCGGCCAGGCCGGCGGCATTGGCCTCCTCGACGGCGTGCGCCCGCGGATCGATGACCACGATGCGCTCGCGCTCGATGCCCTGTCCCAGCAGCACGTCGATGGCGCTGCGGCCCTTCACGCCGTAGCCGCAGACGATGGTGTGGTCTCGCAAGCGTCGTCTCCAGGTTCGTTGACGGATGGCGGTGCGCGAGCTCTCGGCCAGCACCTCGAGCGTCGTGCCCACCAGCAGGATGAGGAAGAGCACGCGCACGGGGGTGACCAGCAGCGTCGTGAGCAGCCGGGCTCCGTCGGTGACCGGTATGACGTCCCCGTACCCGGTGGTGGTGATGCTCACCGTCGCGTAGTAGAAGGCGTCGAGCAGGTCGACGCCGTCGCCGGCGCTGTCGCGGTAGCCGTCGCGGTCGAGGTAGACCACGAGGGCGACCAGCGCTGTCAGGCCGAGGGCCATCCCCAGCCGGCCCAGCAGCGTGCGCGCCGGGCTCCCGCCGTGGGAGGGCAGGCGCAGACCGGCCGGGACGGAATCGGTCATCGCGCGCACGCTACCCGGCCGTCGGGCCTCATCCGCGTGTCGCCAGTCTGTTGCGGGTACAACCAACGGGTGATGCCCCAGCTCACCGTGACCCACTTCTCCGATCCCGGCTGCCCCTTCGGCTACTCCGCCGGCCCCGCGCTGGCGGCGCTGCACTGGCGCTACGGCGACCAGCTCGCCTGGCGCCACGTGATGATCGGGCTCGCCGAGGAGCCCACGCGCTATCAGCGCGCCGGCTACACCCCGACCACGATGGCCCGCGGCTACCGGCGCTTTCGCGCGCGTGGGATGCCCTTCGCCACCGCGCCGCGCGAGCGGGTGGTGGCCACCGCGCGCGCCTGTCGCGCGGTGGTGGCCACGCGCCTGGATCGCCCCGAGCTCGAGTGGGCGGCCTTCCGCGCCCTGCAGTTCGCCTGGTTCACCACCGACCTGCTGCTGGACACCGACGAGGCCGTGGCCACCGCGCTGCAGCGCGTCCAGGGGCTGGACGCGCGCGCCATAGCCGCCCGCCTGGACGACGCCGACGTGGACGCCGCCTATGAGGCCGACCGCGCCGCGGCACGCACCGCCGAGGGGGGACCCACGCACTTCCAGGGCAAGGCGGCCGCCTCGGACGGCCCGTGGCGCTACACGGCGCCCTCGCTGGTCTTCGAGACACCCGACGGGCGACGCCTGGAGGCCGGTGGCTTCCAGTCCCTGGAGGCCTACGACGTGTGCGTGGCCAACCTCGACACCACGCTCGAGCGCCGCCCGCCCGCGGAGGAAGTCGCCGAGCTGCTCGAGGCCTTCCCGGGCGGGCTGACCACCCGCGAGGTGGCCCAATGCCTGACCGCCGAGAACGAGCAGCCCGACGACGCCCGCGCGGAGGATGCGCTGATCGAGGTGACCGCCGCCGGCGGCGCGGTGCGCGAGCCGCTGGGCGACGACGCGCTGTGGCTCCCGCCCGCGCGTGCACAGCTGCGCCTGGCCGCCTGAGGCTCACCCGCCGCCCACCGCCGTCACCCGCCACCCACCGCCGCCCGCAGCCGCGCGTCGAACTCGGCGCGCGGCAGGGCGCGGGCGCCCAAGCGCACGGTGTGCGCGGTGGGCAGCTGGATGTCGCACAGCTCGTGCCCGCGCGCGGCCAGGTCGTCCAGCGTGCGGGCCAGCAGCACGTTGCCCGCGTGGGGCACCCGGTGCATCATCGTCTCCAGCAGGGCGGCGCGTCCAAGCATGATCGCCAAGAGCCCCGCCCCCAGCGCGCCGTCCACCCACAGCTCCAGGCTGTGGGCCACCCCGGCAGTGTGCAGGCGGCCGTACTGCTCGGCCATGCGCGGCGTGATCCACACTCCGTCGCCGGGCACGCGCGGACGGGCGCACGCGCGCAGCACGTCGGCGAAGGCCTCGTCGCGGCGCAGCTCCCAGCCCGGCCCGGCGCGGGCCAGGCTGCGGCGCAGGCGGCGGCGCACGTCGTCCCGCGCGCCGGGGTCAAGCTCGAACACGGCGCGGGGGTCGGCGGCATACCAGGGGATCTCGGCCGCCGTTTCGTCGTCGTCCATCGGAAAGAAGCCCTGCGCATAGCGGGCGACCACCTCCTCGACGGGCAGCGCGGCGCCCGGACGTCGCCGGGCCCGAGTCACGACCGCCCCGCCGCCCGAGCGCGCACGGCGAGCGCCGCCGCCCGCGCGCTGACCTTGGCGCGGCGGTAGGCGTAGGTGGCGTCCCCGCGCAGGCGCCGCCACGGCGTGGTCTCGTAGGCGATCAGCGCCCGCGGGTCGGCGCGCACCTCTATCCCGTCGGCCGCGAGCACGGCGAGCGCGCGGCGGGCGATCGCGATCTGCCCGAAGGCGGTGGGATGGACGTGGTCGGCCATGAGCAGGTTGCGCGCGCCGAAACCTCGAAGGTCCACCACGAGCGCCCCGTGCCGGCGGGCGAGACGCTCGATGATGGCGTTGGCCTCCTCCACCTTGGCACCGGCGCGGGGGCGGCCCATGTCGCGGGGGATGGTGACGGCCAGGCGGCGCGGTGCCCGCGCGGCCAGGGCAGTGTGCACGGCGTCGAGGTCGCGGGCGAAAGCGGCCGGGTCCCAGTCCGGCGCGCGCACGTCGTTGACGCCCACGTAGAGACAGCCGAGGTCGTAGGCCGCGTCGGGGGTCGCGCTGCGGGTGGCGAAGGCCGCCAGCTGGCGGGTGGCCACGTCGTGCGCCGTGGCCCCGTCGGTGGCGAAGCCCGTGTAGGGGACCCCCAGCCCGCGGGCGACCCACAGCGCCCACGACTGCAGCGCAACGCCCCACTGCAGCTCCCCGCCACCGTGGGTGATGGAGTCGCCGAAGGCGAGGACCCCGAGGCACGGCACCGGTCCCGGTGGGCCGCCTCAGTCGCGGCGGCCGCGCAGGACGAGGAGGGCCACCAGCGCGACGCCCACCCCGATCCCGATCGGGATCGCGGGGTTGGCCTTGGCCTTCTGGGCCACGGCCTGCAGGTCCTCGGTGTGAATTCCTTCGGCGCGCTTCTGCTGGGCCTCGGCCTGCACGCGCCCAGCAGCATGGCGCACCTGCTCGCGCCCCTCCTCGACCTTGCCGCGCGCACGTTCCTTGGTCTCCTCGACCTTGTCCTGCGCCCGCCCTTTCACGTCGGCCTTGGCGGTGAGCTGCTCCACCGTTTCGCCCAGCTCTTCGCGAGTCTCGGCGATCTCGCTGCGCAGCTCCTGGGGCGTCTTGTCGGTATCTGAGCGCACGGCCGGGTCGTCGCCGGCGGGCTGGTTCTCGGTCATTCGGCTCTTCCTCGCGCGTGTTCGCGCACGTAACGGACGTCCTCGTTGGTGGAGTCGATGGCCTGCTCGGGCTTGGGCGGCGTGCCCTTCTGCACCTGTTCCTTGCCGGTCAACGCCAGGACGCCGGCGATGGCGAACAGAGCGACGGCGATGATCAGCGCGCTCAGCCAGGATGCGATCGCCGTGCCCAGCAGCATGATGATCGCCGCCACGAGCGCACCCAACCCGTAGAGGGCGAGGAGGCCGGCGCCCCCGAAGAGGCCGCCACCGATGCCGAAGCGCTTGCCCTTCTCCTTGAGTTCGACCTGCGCGAGCGCGAGTTCCTTGCGCACCAGCGTCGCGGTCTGCTCGGAAAGCTCCTTGACGAGCTCCTTGGTGCTGGGGTCGGCTTGACTTGCCATAAGGTCGTTCTATGCCCTTGCCCGGTCGGCGGCAAACCGCAAAACCGGGCCCAGGAACGCACGCGAGCCCGCCGGTGGGGGAAACCGGCGGGCCCGCGAGCTGGGGGCGGTGCTTGTTGGCCCTAGCCGGCAGCGCCGGTAGCGGGCGCCGGGGTCTCGGCGGCGGGGGCTGCCTCGGGCTCGGTGGCCTCCACGACCGGCTCGGCAACGGGCTCGGTGGCCTCCACGAC
>JAUJOF010000015.1:0-36826 GCA_030447785.1 Solirubrobacteraceae bacterium | reverse complement strand
CCCGGCACGCGCTTGCCCCCCTTCATGTACTGGTCGGGATCCTCGCCGCGACCGTTGACCCGGGTCTCGAAGTGCAGGTGGGGTCCGGTGGAGCGCCCGGTGGAGCCGACGCGGCCGATGAGCTGGCCGACCTGGACGTAGGCGCCCGCACGGGTGTTGATGCTCGACAGGTGGGCGTAGCAGGTCGAGAAGGAGGCGGTGTGGCGGATGCACACGATGTTGCCGTAGGCGCCCTGCGCGCCGGCCTGAGTGACCGTGCCACACAGGGCGGCACGCACCGCTGTACCCATCGGCGCGCCGATGTCGATGCCGCCGTGGTTGCGCCCGTCGCCGAAGCCGCTGGTGCGCACCCCCTGGGTGGGGGTCGCCAGCTTTCCGGTGGCGCAGTCGCCACCACGGGGGACCACCGGCGCGAGGATGTCGGAGACGTCGGCGCCACGGTTGACATCGCTCTCGCGGTTCACGCCGGCCTCGGGGCGGGCGCCGCCCTCGCGCTCCTCGAGGTCGCGCTGGCTGCGGGCCTCGCGCTCCTCGGGCTCGCGCTGGCTGCGGGCCTCGCGCTCCTCGGGCTCGCGCTGACTGCGCGCCTCGCGGTCGGACGAGTCGTCGCCGCCCGAGGAGGCGGTGCGCCGGCTCGAGGAGTCGGACGATTCGTCGCTCGGAGCCTGGGCCTCGTCGTTGCTCGTCGCCCGGGCGGTCGGGGCGCTGTCGCCCTCTTCGTCTGCGGGCTCGGCGGCCGAAGCGGGCTCGGCGGCCGGCTCGGGCTCGGCGGCCGGCTCGGCGCTCGTCGATGACTGGACGGCCTGGGCGGCGGGCGAGCCCTCGGGCACGAAGGTCACGGCGGCGCGGAACAGCTCGGTCCACGTGCGTGCATCGATCGCGCCGGTAACGGGAAGCCCGGTGCGACCTTGGAAGTCTGCGACCGCACCCTCCGTGATCGGCCCGAAGATGCCGTCGTCATCGACGGCCAGCTTTCTCTGCGCCGCCGCCACTGCCGTGCCGGTGTCCCCTTGGCGCAGGATCGCGTCCCCCGCCAGCACGCCCTCCGCGTCGGCAGAGCCGGTCTCCTCGGTCGGCGTGCTCCCGTTGCCGCCGCCGGCCGCGGAGGCCATCGGGACCATCGGCGAGGCCAGCAGCGCGGCGCTCATGGCCAGCGAGACGCCCTTGCGGCGGGGGGCGTGCTTGCGATGCAGCGCGGCCACCTCACGCCGACGGCGCGAGCGCTCGAGGGAGCGCCCCCAGAGGTCGGCACAGGCGAGGTCACGCTCCGGCTGGTCAGCTGGCGAGGCCAGATGGGATACGAACACGGGTCTCCTAGGCGGGGGGTCGTCTTTGGTCGCCTACGGGGTTAGCTGACGGGCTCGCACGCAAAGACACGCGCTACATCGCACTCTGGCGACGACTCGCCCCTGCGACCTGGACAGGTCACTTCGGATCCCCCGCTCCGCCACCGCAGCGGCGGACTCGGCGTTCAGCGCATTATGAAACAGCACTTGTCAAGGACTTGCGTTCTGAGATCGGTTCATCAGCCACTTCGCGGCGCTCTTCGGAGGGGCCGCCGCGTCCCTCCAGGGTTCGCCCTCAGCGGCGCCATCCCTGCTGCCGCCGGCGTTGGCGGCCAGCCGGGCCTTTATCATCGAGGGCCGTGGACGCCCACCTCAAGGCCTTGGCCGCGGTCTCGCTCGAGCTGACCGCAGCGGAGGAGGCGCTGGCCGAGGACGCCGCTGGGGCCGCCCGCGAGCGGGCCGAGGCCGCCGCCACGGGACTGGCCGAGCTGCGCGCGGGCTGGCCGGAGTTCAGCGCGGCAGAGCGCGGCGTGATAGGCCCGACCGCCGCGCCGCTACGCGCGCGCCTCGACGCGATCGAGGCGCGCCTGCCGCGCCCGCGGGCGCTCGGCGAGGTCGAGCCGCGGCCCGACCCCGAGGAGGAGATCGACCCGGCGGCCTAGAGCCGCTGCACAAGCCGCGCCCGGACTACTGCTGGCACTGATCGAGGCCCAACTGTTCGGCCAGCCTTCGCAGCTCGGCGCCCTGGCTCTGAAGGGCCTGCGCCTCCCGCGCGGCCCTCCGGATGGCCTGCTGGTCCCGGGACTCGAGCGCCTCCTGGAAGCGCTCGAGGACCGGCAGGCCGCGCTCGAGCTGCTGCTCGAGCCCTTCGACGTAGCGCTCGGCCAGGTCCCCGGCCCGGCCCTCGGGCCGGTCGAGGTCGCGCAGGTCGTCGATGATGCCCCGCAGCTGGTCGGTGGCCGAGTCGAGCGCCTGCTCGGGCTCTTGGTCGGCGTTCTCGCGGGCCTGCTGCTGCACCTCCTGCTGGGCCTCGGCGCAGATGCGGTTGGCCTGCTCGGCGAACTCCTCCCGCGACGGCGGCGAGCCGCCACAGGCGGCCAAGACGAGAGCGGGGACGGTCAGGAGGGCGAGGACTCGGGCGGAAGGCATGGACGCCAGCGTACCCGGCCTGGTTACACGGGGCCGCAGCGGGCCCCGGGTGACGGGGACGGCCAGGCGGCCAGGTGGTCGCCGGAGGTGGGCCCGGGCCACGAAGCGACACCACGCTGCTGGCCCCCTTGCTCGAGCAGGATCTTGCCCACGACGTCCTGGCCCTCCAACAGGCCCGCGTCGCCGGGACCGGGAGCACGGCTGGCGTGCCCTGCGCAGGCCGGTTAGCCGCACCGCCACTGGCGAGCCTGCCGTATGGGAAGCGGTCCGCCGCGGGGCGAAGCTTCGACCAGACGGATTTCCCACTCAAGGAGGAGCCAGATGACCATCACGACCCACACCCGCCCCGGCGCCCGCCCCGCCCTCGACGGCCGCTTCGTCCTGCCAGGAGACCCCGGCTTCGACGAGGTCCGCATGGCCTGGAACCTCGCTGCCGACCAGCGCCCCGCCGCCGTGGCCCTCCCGGTCTCCGCCGCCGACGTCGCCGCCACGGTGCGCTTCGCCCGCGACAACGGCCTGCGTGTCGCACCGCAGGGCACCGGCCACAACGCGACGGCGATCGCCTCGCTCGAGGACACCGTCCTGCTCAAGACCTCGCAGATGCGCGGCGTCTCGATCGACGCCCAAAACCGGCGCGCCCGCGTCGAGGCCGGCGTGCTGTGGATGGAGGCCACCGGCCCCGCGCACGAGCACGGGCTGGCGGCCCTCGGCGGCTCCTCGCCCGACGTCGGCGTGGTCGGCTACTCGCTGGGGGGTGGGCTGAGCTGGCTTGGGCGCAAGTACGGCCTGGCCACCAACCACGTCCTGGCCGCCGACGTCGTGACCGCCGATGGCGAGACGCGCCGTGTCGACGCCGACCACGACCCCGACCTCTTCTGGGCCCTGCGCGGCGGGGGCGGGAGCTTCGCCGCGGTGACCGCCCTCGAGTTCCGGCTGTTCCCGATCTCCGAGAGCTACGCCGGCGCGATGATGTGGCCGGCGGAGCGGCTCTCGGAGGTCATGCACGCCTGGCGCGAATGGACGCAGACCGTCCCGGAGGACGTGACCACCTCGGCGCGCATCCTGCAGTTCCCGCCGCTGCCCGAGGTCCCCGAGCCGATGCGTGGGCGCGCCTTCGTGATCATCGATGGTGCCATCGCCGGAGACCCGCAGGAGGCGCGCGGGTTCGTCGAGCCGCTGCGGGCGTTGGGACCGGAGATGGACACCTTCGCCACCATCCCGGCGCCGGCCCTCCAGCAGATCCACATGGACCCCGAGGAGCCGATGCCCGGCCACTCCGACCACACGATGCTGCGCGCGTTGCCAGCGGCCGCCCTCGACGCGCTACTCGAGGTGGCCGATCCGGCGACGGGCTCGCCGCTGCTGATGGTCGAGCTTCGCCACCTCGGCGGCGCGCTCGGACGGGTGCCCCAGGACGCCGGGGCCCTCGGGTCCTTCAACGGCGAGTACCTGTTCTTCGCGGGGGGGATTCCCATGGACCCGGGCGTCACCGCCGCGCTCGAGGCGCATTTCGCCCTCACCCGCGCGGCGCTCGCCCCGTACGAGTCGGGCTCGGTGTACCTCAACTTCGCGGAGCGGCCGGTCGACACCGCGACGATCTACCGCCCCGACGCCTACCGGCGCCTGGGCGAGGTCAAGGCGGCGTACGACCCCGAGGACCTGTTCCGCTCCAACCACCCGATCCCCTCGGCGCACTAGCGGTCCGGGAGGGACCACTGGCCGCCGTCCCCCGGCCTCCGCGCGACATCGCCACCGCGCGGAGGCCGGCTCCTCGCGCGACCCGTACGCTGTTGCCGTCCAGCCTCGTGACGATCCCCGAGGTCACTGCGGATCGAGGAGGCCGAAGGTGTGCGACGTAAGCCGACCGGCGCGGGTGCGGCCATGCGCTCGGGGCATACGAAGGAGACGGTCCGACGGCTTCATGCCGGTCTGTGGCGCCGTTCCCTGGCGCCTTTCGGCCCGGTCATCCTCGTGCGATGGCCAGGAGTATGGGAACCGGCCGGAGACTTGTCACTAGGCACCCCCTCCCAGCATTTGGCGGCGGCGCGGGCGCGCCGCCGCTCGTGTCGCACCGCGGGGGGCGCTGAGGGCGCCGCGGCGCCACGGGCATGACCGCCACGCGCCCGGGCGTCTGCGCCGTCGTCTTCGACCTCGACGGCACCCTGGTCGACACCGAGGCACGCTGGGCCTCGGTGCGCGAGGACCTGGTGCGCCGCACCGGGGGAACGTGGCGGCCCGGTGCGCACGAGGAGATGATGGGCATGAGCTCGGGCCAGTGGGCGAGCTACATGCACGCCCACCTGCAGGTCCCGCTCGAGCCGGGGGAAATCCTGACCGCGATCAGCGAAGCGCTGGCCGACGACCCCCGCGGGGATCTACCCCTGCTGCCCGGCGCCGTCGAGGCGATCGAGCAGGCCACCGGCGTGGGTTCCCTGGGCGTGGCCTCCTCCTCACCGCCCTCCCTCATCGAGCTGGTGCTCGAGCTCGCCGGCTTGCGCCGGCGCTTCGCGGTGGTGCTCTCCTCCGAGGAGGTGGAGCGCGGCAAGCCCGCGCCCGATGTGTTCCTCGAAGCCTGCCGGCGCCTGGAGGTCTCGCCGGCCCATGCGGTGGCGGTGGAGGACTCGGGCGCGGGCATCCGCTCGGCCCGGGCAGCGGGAATGCGCGTGGTGGCGGCCTCCCAACGCGCACTTCCCGCCGCCTCCCGAGGCGCTGGCCGAGGCCGACGTGGTCCTGCACTCCCTCGCCGGCCTCTCGGCCGCCGTCCTGTGCGGCTGACCCGATCCTGGGATTCCAAGGGCGGCGCAGGCGACGAACGAGGCCGGCAGGCCGTGTATGTGAGAGCGTCGGGAAGGAAAGACAGCAGCGGTCGGGCTGCGATGTCGATTGGATGTGAGGCCGAGGCGACGGTACGGTCGGAGCGCCAACCAGGAGGGAGGGCGCTTTGGCGTCCAGCATGGCGACCATCGCCGCCGGCAACGCCCTGAGAATCACTGGCGTTCAGCGCCGCGCCGCGCGCATCCCCGCCGCGACGACGACCGCTGCGGCGCCCGCAGCGACGGCCGCCGGGCGCACGCGCCGCTCGCGGCGCCAGCCGCCGGTCTCGCCGGCGCCGTGCTCGACCGGCTCGAACAGGTTGCCCGGCGTAGGCGGCTGGGCACCCTTGGCGAAGTGGGTCTTCTCGACCTGCGTGGCCAGCGTGCGCTCGGTCAGGCGAGGGGCGAGCAGGTGCTGGAGGATCGTCAGCCGTGCGGCGCCGCCCACCACGGTTCGCGCCTTCGGTTTCCACGCCAGCTTCACGATCCGCTTGGCCACCTTCTCGGGCGGATAGGCCGGCGCCAGAGCCTTGAGCGCCTTGCCCGTCCAGTTGCCCGCGTGCGCGAAGATCGGTGTGTCGATCGAGGCGGGCAGCACCACGCAGGCGTCCACGCGGGGCAGGTCGAGCACCTCCTGGCGGATGGACTGCGTCAGCCCACGCACCCCCCACTTGGCCGCCGAGTAGGCGGCAAGGTAGCGCGAGCCCACCGCGCCCAGCAGCGAGGAGACGTTGATGATCACTCCTCTCTCCCGCGCGCGGAAGTGCCCCAGCGCCGCGCGCGTCCCGTGGAAGCACCCCATGAGGTCGACGTCGATCGCCCGGCGGATGGCTTCCAGCGGCATGTCCTCCACGCGCCCGAGCGCGTAGACGCCCGCGTTGTTGACCCACACGTCAAACTGGCCGAAGCGCTCGATCGCCGCACGCGCGAGCGCCTGCATCGCCTCGGGATCGGTCACGTCGGTGGGGACCGCCAGGGCGTCCACCCCGTGGGAGCGGCACTCGACCGCCACCTGCTCGAGGAGCTCGGCGCGACGCGCGGCCAGCACCACGTGGGTGCCCAGGTGTGCGAATTCCCGCGCCGTCGCGCGCCCGATGCCGGAGGAGGCGCCGGTGATGACCGCCACAGCGCCGGTGAGTTCGCGGTTGGAGGACATCTGGTGCGGCTACCCACGACCGAGGCGGTCCTCACGACCTGTTCGGCCCCTGACTATCGTCGCCGAGGCCGGCTCTCGCGTGAAACGCCCTGCGGCCTGTGGCCCCGGGGCAGACGCCGCGTCAGTGTGCTTCCACATACGCGCGGGCGGCGCTGCGGAGGCGCTCGAGGAGGTCGTCGGCGATCGAAGAGTGTGCTGCTCGCAGCGCGATCGCCTCGATGGTGCCGGCTCCCGATGGGACGCTCGGCGAGCGGGCGAACGGTCGCGCCAAGCGGGACGGTGGCCAGCGTGAGCCCGTGCATGGGCACGACGGCGATCCCGGCCGCGACGAAGGCCTGCGCGGCGGGCAGATCGTCGAGCTCGTACGTGTTCCTGTGCGCTCCACGGACACGACCTCCGGCACGACAGGCCCGGCTGCGATGAGTACTGCCGCGCCGGCCGGTCGTAGAGGTGATGACGGGATCCACGCCGGCGACGGTCGGGGTCTCCATTCGTGGGCCGATCACGCGCGCCGACCTGAGCGGTCTCTGTGACCGCGTCTGTGGGCTGATGCAGATCACCCGCGCCGATGTGGTGCTCTGCGACGTGCACGGCGTCGAGGCCGACGCGGTGACCGTCGACGCGCTCGCTCGGCTCCAGCTCGCCGCTCAGCGCCACGGCTGCCGGGTCAAGCTCTACCGCGCGTCCGACGAGCTGCGCCAGCTCGTCCGCTTCATGGGCCTGCACGACGTCCTGGTGGAGTGACCCCTACGACGCCAGCCGGGGCGGCAGCCCGAAGAGCGGGAACACGGTCTCGGTTCCGAGGAAGAACGTGAACTCCGCGATGCGACCCTCGACGACCTCCAAGACCTGGAGAGCCCACGGCTCGTAGCCGTCGCCGTGGGCACTGGGCTTGTACTGGCCGAACGCCGGCGAGCCGTTGGCCGTCACGGTCGGGATCACCCGCGAGCCTCGACACCCCGCGCCGGGGCCCACCCACCAGCCGAGGATGTGGTCGCGACCGCGCAGCCACAGCTCGTAGGGCGGCATCGACTGCGTCGCGTCCTCGTGGATCAGCGACGTGAGCTGCTCCATGTCGTAGCGCTCGAACGCCTCGACGTAGCGCGCCAACAGCTCGCGGTCCTGCGGCTCGAGGGGGACCGACGGGCTCGAGGGGCTCAGGTCGGCACCGTCGAGCGTCGCCCGGCCCCGCTGCAGCGCGCTGTTGACCGACGCGACGCTCGTGTCGAGAAGCTCGGCCACCTCGCTGGCCTTCCAGCGCAGGACCTCGCAGAGGAGGAGGACGGCGCGCTGGCGCGGCGGGAGGTGCTGCAGCGCCGCGACGAACGCCAGGCGGATCGTCTCGCGCGACTCGGCCACCTCCGCGGGATCCCCGTCCGTGACGACCAGTCGGTGGGGACGGGCTCGATCCAGGTGGCCTCGGGCAGGATGTCGCCGATCGGCCCGTCCGGCGAGCGAGCGGGGCCCAGGTCCATCGGTCGCGCACGCCGCTGCCCGCCCTCGAGCATGTCCAGGCAGACGTTCGTGGCGATGCGATACAGCCAGCTGCGAAGCGCGGCGCGGGCCTCGAAGCGCTCGAGGCCACGCCACGCGCGGACGAGGGTCTCCTGCACGGCGTCCTCGGCCTCGAAGGGCGAGCCGAGCATCCGGTAGCAGTGAGCGGTCAGCGCGCGCCGGTGCTCCTCGAGCTGCTCCACCTCCCCGACCTTCAGCGATGTGGCCTCCACGACAGGAGGATCCTACGTCGGCATCAGCTTCTCGCAACAGGCGGGCGGCGGACTGGCCAGCAAAGTCTTGCGGGGCATGTCGATTTCTTCCGGCCTCGTTCGACGTGCGAGTAGAAACCACCCAACCACCACGAGGAGGCAGCAATGCGTTTCATGGTTCTGGTCCCCGGCAGCCCCGAGTCCGAGGCGGGTGAGATGCCCAGCACCGAGCTGCTGGAGGCGATGACGAAGTACAACGAGGAGCTCGTCAAGGCGGGCGTCATGCTGGCGGGCGAGGGCCTGCACCCGACCTCCAAGGGCGCCAGGGTCCGCTTCAGCGGCGGCGAGCGCACGGTCATCGACGGCCCGTTCACCGAGGCCAAGGAGATCGTCGCGGGCTACTGGGTCTGGGAGTGCGCATCGCGCGACGAGGCGATCGAGTGGCTCAAGCGCGCGCCGTTCGACGGCGGCGTGGAGCTCGAGCTGCGCCCGATCTTCGAGGCGCAAGACTTCGGCGAGCAGCTCACCCCGAGTTGCTCGAGCGCGAGGAGCGGATGCGCGAGCAGACCGCCGGACAGAACTAGGCGGTGGCGGCGTCGGCCACCCATCGTGCGATCGACGCCGTCTGGCGGATCGAGTCGGCCCGGCTGATCGCCGGGCTGACTCGGCTCGCCCGCGACGTGTCGGTGGCCGAGGACCTGGCCCAGGACGCGCTCGTCGCCGCACTGGAGCAGTGGCCGCAGTCGGGCATCCCGGACAACCCGGGTGCCTGGCTCATGGCCGCCGCCAAGCGCCGGGGCATCGACGCCCTGCGCCGCCGCGTCACGCTCGAGCGCAAGCAGGAGCTGGTCGGGCGCGAGCTGCAGATCCTCCAGCAACTCGACCAGCCCGACCTCGCCGCGCAGGTCGACGACGTGGAGGACGACGTCCTGCGCCTGGTCTTCATGACCTGCCACCCGGTCCTGTCCCAGGAGGCGCGCGTCGCGCTGACGTTGCGCCTGCTCGGCGGCCTTTCGACGCCGGAGATCGCCCGAGCGTTCCTCGTCTCCGAGGGGACCGTCGCGCAGCGCATCGTCCGCGCCAAGCGCACGCTCGCCGAGGCCCGCGTGCCGTTCGAGGTCCCCGGCCGGGATGAGCTGGCCGACCGTCTGCCTGCGGTGCTCGAGGTGATCTACCTGGTCTTCAACGAGGGCTACGCCGCAACCGCCGGCGAGCACTGGATCCGGTCGGCGCTGTGCGAGGACGCCCTGCGCCTGGGGCGCATCCTCGCCGCGCTGATGCCGCGCGAGCCCGAGGTCCACGGCCTGCTGGCCCTGATGGAGCTGCAGGCCTCGCGGCTGCGGGCGCGGGTCGGGCCGCACGGCGAGCCGGTGCTGCTCGCCGACCAGGACCGCGCACGCTGGGACCACCTGCTCGTACAGCGCGGCCTGGCCGGGCTGCAGCGCGCCGAGGAGCTCAGCGGCGCGCTGGGCCCGTACACGCTGCAGGCCGCGATCGCCGCCTGCCACGCGCGGGCCCGCAGCGTCGAGGAGACCGACTGGCCGCGGATCGTCGCGCTGTACGACGCCCTGGCGGCGCTCACCGGCTCCCCGGTCGTCGAGCTCAACCGCGCCGTGGCGGTCATGATGGCCTTCGGCCCGCAGGCCGGGCTCGAGCTCGTCGACGCGCTCGCCGACGAGCCCGCGTTGCGCAGCTACCACCTGCTGCCCAGCGTGCGCGGCGACCTCCTCGTCCGCCTGGGGCGGCTGGCCGAGGCGCGCGAGGAGTTCTCGCGCGCGGCCGACCTGTGCGACAACGACCCCGAGCGCGAGCTGCTGCTGTCGCGCGCGGTCGCCTGTGGCACATAGTCCGCCGTGGCCCACGAGACGCTGCTCGGTCGGTCCGCGTTCGCGCTGCCGCCCCTTCAGCGGCCTGCGCGGGGGCTCGCCGGAGCCTCGCCGGCCGCGGCCATAGGCGACCGCCGCCTCGCGGCTGAGGGCCGCTCCCGCGCGCAGCGCGCGCTCGAACGCCGCCGTGCCCAGCCGCGACCGCGCCCGGTGCTCGCACGCCTCGTGGCGGGCGCTCATCACACCGGGCAGCGACGACGGGATCGACTCCCACACCACATGCGTCGCGCCGATCAGCCGCGCGGCGCGCTCGGCCTGGCCGCAGGCGCCGGCAACCCACGCCAGCGCCTCGACGCAGAGCGCGATGCCCGTCCGCTCGTCGAGCGCTTGCGTCAACGAGAGCGCCTCGGACTGCAGGTCGCGGGCGAGGTCTGTGCGGCCGTCGTCCAGCGCCAGCATCCCGAGGCCCCAGAGAGCGTGGGAGCGCGTCCAGCGGTCGCCCGACGCGGCGGCCCAGGCGATGCTGTCCTCGAACAGCGCCTCGGCGGGTGCGCGCTCTCCCCGCAACATCGTCACGAGCGCGAGGTCCGCCAGCGCGAAGGCTCCGGCCGGCTCGTCCACGCGGCGGTGGAGGTCGACGGCGCGGCGCAGCAGCTCCACCGCCGCCGCCGTGTCCCCTCGGAACAACGCGGCCAGGCCGAGGTACTGGCTGGCGAACGCGACGTCGCACTCGCTTCCCAGCTGCCCGGCCAGCGCGAGACCCTCGGCGAGCACCTCCTCGGCGGCCTGCGCGTCGCGCTGGGTGAGGGCGAGGAAGCCCGCTACCCACAGGCCCCGCGCGCGGGCCGTGGTCGCCTCCGGCGCGAGCTCGAGGAGGGCGCGCAGCCATCGCCTGCCCTCGCCCAGGTGCCCGCGGGCCTGCCAGTAGAGCCACAGGTCGCACGCGAGCACCAGCCCGCGCTCCGCCTCGCCGGGCTCGCTCAGGCTGAACTCGAGCGCCGCCCGCACGCTGGCGTGCTCTGCCGCCAGACGGTCGAACCACTGCACCTGGTCGGTTCCCGTCCACTCGCGCCGGGCGCGGGCGGCGAGCTCCCCGCACCAGTCGCGGTGGGCCCGGCTCACATCGCGCTCCTCACCGGCGTCGCGCAGGCGCTCGCGCGCGTAGGCGCGCAGCGTCTCGAGCAGCCGGTGACGCGGGCCGTCGCGCACGAGCATCGATTTCTCGGTCAGGTCGGCCACGCCCGAGACCACCTCGCCCGCCGGCAGGCTTCCCCCCGCGCAGACGGCCTCGGCGGCGTCGAGCGCGAAGGAGGCGGGGAAAGCCGCCAGTCGGCGCCAGAGCACACGCTCTTGCTCACAGAGGAGGTCGTGGCTCCACTCGACGGTCGCGCGCAGCGTGCGCTGGCGCGGGAGGCCGGCGCGCCCACCGCCGGTCAGCAGTCGGAGGCGATCATCCAGCCTGTCGAGGATCTGCTCGACCGTGAGTGCCCTCAGCCGGGCCGCCGCGAGCTCGATCGCGAGCGGGATGCCGTCGAGGCGCCGGCACACCTCCGCGACCATCGCGACGTTCTCCGCGGTGACCGTGAAGCCGGGCAGCGCGGCCGCCGCCCGCTGCGCGAACAGCTCGGCGGCATCGCCCGCCGCCCGGCCTGGCGACCGCAGCTCGCGACCCGATTGCGCAACCGACAGCGGCGGCACCGCCAGCGTCGTCTCGCCCTCGACGCCGAGCGGCTGGCGGCTCGTGGCCAGGATGCGCAGCTGCGAACACGCGCGCAGCAGCGCATCGCAGAGGACCGCGCAGGCCTCGAGCAGGTGCTCGCAGTTGTCGAGCACGAGCAGCAGCCGGCGCGACGCGAGATGGTCGGTGAGCATCGCCACCGGCCAGCGTCCGGACTCGTCCCGGAGGTCGAGCGCGCCGGCCACCGACTGCGCCAGCAGCGCGGCGTCCTCGATCCCGTCGAGCTCGACGAGCCAGACGCCGTCGTCGAAGCTGCGCTCGAGGGCGGCCGCGCTGCGCCGCGCCAGGCGCGTCTTGCCAACGCCGCCCGGGCCCGTGAGGGTGAGCAGCCGCACGCCGGCGATCGCCGCCTTAACGTGCGCCAACTCCCGTCGCCGGCCGATGAAGCTCGTCAGCTCGGCCGGGACGTTGTGCACCCCGCCGGCCGCGGCTGGTACGGACTCCGCGGGGTCCGTCGCAAGATACGTAGCGCCTACGTGGTCCTCCCGATGTACGGCGTCCGGGCCAGGCATAGAGCTGTTCGTCACGGCCGGCCTGGGCGTGCTCCTGTACTCGGCGGGCAGCATCGCCTTCGGCCTCGCGCTGTGGCGCGTGCGGACACTGCCCCGCTGGACCGCGGTCTTCATAGGCCTGTCGGCTCCGCTGATCGGCATCATCGGCCTGAGCCTCGGAGAGGCGCAGACGGTCGGCTCGGCATTGCTCACCGTCGCGGGCCTCGCGATCGCCTGGACCGCCGTGCGAAGCCCCTCGCCCCGTAGCGCACCCGCGCCGGCGCTGTGACGACCTTCCTCGTGGAGCGACGGCTGCCCGGGCTCTCGCGCGAGCACCTCGCGATGGTCCAGCGGTCTCTCCACGCGGTCGCCGGGGCGGCAGCGGTCAGCTACAGGCACAGTCTCTGGGTCCCAGCGCAGGAACGCTGCCTGTGCGTCTTCGAGGCGGACTCGGTCGACGCCGTCAAGCGGGTGAACGACACCGCCCAGGTGCCCTTCTTCGCGGTGACGGACGCCCTGCATCTGGCCGCCCCGCGTTCTGGATCAGCCGAGCCGGGCCGGTGAGCGGCAAGCCCCGGCGCAGCGCTGCGTGCGCCCCAAGGAAAGCAAGGTGCTCCGCGGGTGCACCGCTCGGTCAGCCGCGCTCGAGCAGGCCGGCGACGGTTCGCACGCCTCGTACGGTGAGGACCACCCCGAGCTCACGCTCCAGAGCCGCGGTCGTGAGCTTGGAGCGCCCCAGGCCGTTGGGATAATGCAGGAACGCCTCGCGCCCATCGACGACGCCTTCCTCGCCGTCGGTGCCCGCGATCCGATCTGGCTGCGATGCGGACGGCGCGTGGGCGAAGAACCCCACCTGCAGGCGCCGCTCGTCGTAGCCATCGCCGCGGAAGGGCAGTCGCTCGAGGACCGAGCGCAGCTCTTCGCTCGTCCGCACGATGACGGGGACATGGCGTGCGTATCGTTCGGCGAGCGCGGCCTCGAGCCGCTCCCCGACGGTTCTCGAGTCCTCCATGGTGGCCAGCAGGAGGTTGCCGCTGTTGAGGTAGGTGGCGACATCGGCCCAGCCGAGCTCCCCGGCGACCTCTCGGAGGTCTGCCATAGCGACCTTCAGCCCGCCGACGTTGACGGCGCGCAGCAACGCAACATGGGGGCGCCTTCGCGCCAACTTGGCCTGCTCCCTCTGGCCGGCGGGCGAGCCGGCTCTTCGGGGCCCGGACCGCCCGCCGGCGCTCTCCAAACCCACGCCGCCGCGGGGACCCGACCCCCTCCCCCCTACATTACGAGTGAAGGGATCTACCCGCTGCGCTACGGGGGGGGGCCCCCCATCGTAGCGGCGGCCCGCCGGGTCGAAGGGGTGGCCGGAGGCTGGTGTCAACGGGCGAAGTCCTCGTCGTGCTGGCCTCTCACCCCGCGCAGGCCCGCGCCCCGAGACGGCGAGCGAGCTCGTCGGTGCGCTCGGCGCCCTCGAAGGCCTCGAGCGCGCGGGCGGCGCGACGGATGGCCTCGACATCATCGTCGGCCAGCGCCGTGCGCAGGCGGTCCAGCAGTGGCGTGACCTCCTCGGCGCGGCGCTCGAGCTGGGCCACGTAGGCCTGCGCCAGGCGTCCGGCCTCGCCCTCGGGGCGCTCGAGCTCGTTCAGGCGCTCGACCACCTGGCGCAGCGAGCGCTGGGTGGCCGCGATCAGCTCGCCGCGCGCCTGGGGAGTGTCGGCCGGACGATCCTCGATCCGCTCGAGCGCCTGCTCGGCCTCGCGGCACACCCGATCGGCCTGCGCGGCGTACTCCTCCCGCGTGGGCGGGGCGCCACCGCAGGCGGTGGCGCCCGCGAGGACGGCGAGCAGAGCGGCGGCGGTGCGCGTGACGGGCACGAACCGAGGGCGAATCAGTCGCCCAGCCGGCGGGCCAGGCGGTAGGCCAGCGCCTCCAGCGCGAGCTCCTCGTTGACGTACAGGCGCAGTGCGGCCCGGGCCTCGTCCACGAGCTGCACGCCGGTGCGCAAGGCGTGCGCGTCGCGGCCCGCGGCGTCGGCGACGAGCTGGTCGGCGCGATCGGCGTGGTGGGCCAGCTCGGGCGCTCCCTGGGCGGCGCAGGCCACGTCGCGAAGCCACAGGCCGGCCAGCTGCAGAGCCTGGTCCAACGCCGCGTTGCGCGCGCGGCGGGCGGCACGCCGGGCGCGCTCGGCGGCCTCGCGCGCCAGCCGGCGGCGCTCGCGGCGGGGCACGAGATCGAGGTCCGCGGCGGCCGCCGCCTCGACCTGCGCCTCGGCGCGCTCGCCCTGGGCGCGGGCGTGCTCGGTCAGCGCGGTCCAGGGTCGCTCCTCGAGGCGGCCGTGCAGCGCGGCGCGGGCGTAGCCCTCGGCGTGGGCGCGCAGCGCGGGCCCGTCGCCGAGGGCCAGGGCCACAGCGCGGCGGGCGTCGCCCAGGCCCAGGCGCGCGCAGGCCAGCGCCGTGTCGCCCGTGACGCCGTGGCCCTCGAGCCGGGCGGCGACCGTCTCGGGCAGCGGGGCGTCGAAGCGCACGTGCTGGCAGCGCGAGGCGATGGTGGGCAGCACGTCCGCGCGGCGGGACGTGAGCAGGACGAGGTGCACGAAGGGGGCGGGCTCCTCCAGCGTCTTGAGCATGCGGTTGGCGGCCTGGTCGTTGAGCTCGTCGGCGTCCTCGAGCACGAATACCCGGCGGCGGGCCTCGAACGGGGTGCGCGCCGCGGCCGCCACCACCGGCTCGTCCACGTCGCCGACCAGGATGCCGGCGGCGCTGGCGGGCGCCACCCACGTCAGGTCGGGGTGCGCGCCGCCCTCCACGCGCCGGGCGACCGACTCGGGATCGGGCGCGCCCTCCACCAGCAGCGCGGTGGCCAATGCGCGGGCGGTGGCGGCCTTGCCGCTGCCGGCGGGACCGTGGAAGAGGTAGGCGTGGCTCGGACGGCCTAGCGGCGGCAGCGCGGCGGTGAGCACGGCGCGCGCGTGGGGGTGGTCCTCCGTGCCGGGGAGCATGGCCGGGGGAACGGTAGCCTCGCGCCCCCATGGCGGCGCGCGGGCGGCTCATCACTGTCGAGGGAGTCGACGGCGCGGGCAAGACCACGCTGGCCACGGGGCTGGTGGAGGCGCTGCGCGCCCGGGGCGTGGCGCGGGTCGAGGCGCTGCGCGAGCCCGGCGGGGTGGCGCTGGCCGAGCGGGTCCGCGCGCTGGTCGTCGATCCTGCCTTGCGCTGCGACGCGCGCGCCGAGGCGCTGCTCTACGCGGCCGCCCGTGCACAGCTGGTGGTCGAGCGGCTGGAGCCACTGCTGGCCGACGGCGCGTGGGTGGTGCTCGACCGCTTCGTGGACTCCTCCCTGGCCTACCAGGGCGCGGCGCGGGGGCTGGGCGTGGAGGACGTCCGGGCGCTCAACGCCTTCGCCACCGGCGGGCTGGAGCCCGACCGCACGCTGCTGCTCGAGGTGGAGCTGGCCACCGGCCGCGCCCGCCAGGGCAGTCGGGGGGTGACGCCCGACCGCCTGGAGCGCGAGGCCGAGCCGTTCTTCGCCGCGGTGGCCGATGGCTACGCCGCGCTCGCCAAGACCGAGCCCGAGCGCATCCGCCGGCTCGACGCGGGCTCCCCGCCCGCGGAGGTGCTGGCCGCCGCGCTCGAGGCGGTGGCCGACCTGCTTCTTGCGTGACATTTGCCGCCAAAAGCCCCCTACGGGCCGCCGGGCGACCTACAATTGCCCGTCTGCCCCGTCTCCGGCGCTTCCACTCACGCGCATGAGCCCGCGGCCCCACTTCGAGACCGAGCGCTTCGAGCTCGTCTCCGCCAGCCCGGAGACGGCGCTGCTGCGCCTGGGCGGGCGCTGGAGCGCGCAGCAGCCCGCATCCCTGGAGCCCCCGCGGCTCCTGGTCGACGACGGACGGACCACCCACCGGCTGCGCGCGATCCCCGGACCGGACGATCCGGCGCCCGACATCGGCCCCGACGGCGTGGCGTGGCGCGCCGCCTACTCCGCGCCCGCTGCGCTGCTTGCCGGGGGCGTGGCCTTCGCGCTGGAGACCGGCGACGTGCTGGTCGACCTCCCGGCGCCGGCCGAGGGACGGCTGCGAGCCCCGGGGGACGGCGGGCGCGGGGCCGCACCGCTGCGCCCACCGGGCCCGGATCGGAAGGAGCGGGAGGAGGGCCGCCGCCGCGAGGAGGTCGAGCGCCTCGCCGAGGAGCGCCGCCAGGCGCTACACGCCGAGCGCGGCGCCCGAACGGCGGCCGAGCCGCAGGCACTCCGCCGCGCCGAGGCGGTCGCCCAGGAGCGCCGACGCCGCGAGGCGGCCGAGCGCGAGGCCCGCCACAGCGGCGCCGCGGTCGTCGAGGAGCGCCGCCGCCGCGAGGAGGCCGAGCGGCTGGCCGACGAGCGCCGCGCGGCCATGCGCACACTCGAGCAGCGCCTCGACGCCGAGGCCGCCGCCCGGGCCGCCGCCGAGGAGGCCGCGGGTGAGGCGACCCGCCAGGCCCAGGCGACCGCGGTGGAGGCGACCGCGCGCGTCGAGGGCACCGAGCGCGAGGCCCACCGGCGCGCCCAGGCGCTGCAGGCGCGCCTCGAGGAGCTGGAGGCCGCCCGCGCGCAGGCCGCCGAGGCGGCACGGGCCGCCGGCGAAGAGGTCGGGCGGGCGCGCGAGGAGCTCGACGAGCGCCTGCGCGCCGAGCGCGCTGCCCGCCGGGAGGCCGACGCGTCGGCTCAGCGCGAGGAGGACCTCGAGGCGCGACTGACCGAAGCGCAGACCCAGGCGCGCCGCCGCGAGGAGACCGCGCAGCAGGCGGCCGAGCTGGCCGCTGCCGCCGAGCGGTTGGCCGGCGAGCGCGAGGGCGCCCTCGAGCGCGTCCGCGCCGAGGCCCGCGCCGCCCAGGACCATCTGGCCGCGGTCGCCCAGCAGGCCGAGGAGGCCCGCGTGCAGGCCACCGACGCGGCCGACCGCCGCGCCGTGGCCGCCGAGAAGCGCGCGGCCCGAACCGTAGAGGAGTCGGAGCGTGCGGCGCGCGAGCGCGAGCTCGAGCTCGAGGCCAAGGCGGCGCAGGCCGCTCAGGCGCGGGAGGCCGCCGAAGCGGCGGCGCGGGACGCCCGGTCGCGGTTCGAACGCGAGCAGGCCGAGAAGGACGCGGCGCTGCAGGAGGCGCAGAAGACCGCGGAGGTGGCCACACGCGACGCGCAGGCGCGCGAGGAGGCCGAGAGCGCGGCGCGAGACGCGCGGGGCCAGGTCGAGCGGGTGCGCGAGGAGGCGCGCTTCGCCGAGGAGCGGGCCCGCGAAGAGGTCGAGCGGGCCCGCGTCGAGAGCCGCGCCGCCGCCGGACAGCGCATCGGCGCGCTGCAGGCGGCGCTCACCCAGCGCGCCAAGGAGCTCGAGGCCGCCCGGACGCAGGCCGCGGAGAGCCGCCGCCGCGCCCAGGCCGCCACCCGCGCACGCGAGGAGGCCGACCAGACGGCGAGCGAGCAGCTCACCGTCGCGCACGCCGAGCTGGCCGATGTGCGCCGCGAGCACGAGGAGGCGCTCGCTGCCCTGCGCAGCGACGTCGAGGCAGCCCGCGCGCACGCCGCCCAGCGCGAGGAGGCCGTCGCCGCCGCGCTCGCCGATGCCCAGGCCGCGCGGGCGCAGGCCAAGCAGGCGCGGCGCGAGCACGAAGAGGCGCTGGAGGCCGCGAGAACCGAGAGCCACTCGGCCCTGGAGGAGGCCGGCACGCGCGAACAACGCCTGCGCACCGCCGCGAAGGCGGCCATCGACCGCACCCGCGCCGAGGCCGCCGAGGCCCTGCAGGCCGCGCGCGAGGAGGCCGAGGCGGCGGTGCAGAGCGCCCGTGCCGAGACGGCCGCCGCGGCGCGCGAGCGCGAGGCCGAGCTCGAGCGCGCCGGCGAGCGGGCCGCAGCCGCGCTTGCCACGCGCCAGGCCGAACTGGACGATGCACGCGCAACAGCTGTGCATCAACAGGAGGCGGCCAGCGCGGCGATCGCCGAGGCGCGCAGCGCGGCCGACCTCGCCCAAGCCCGTGCCGCCGAACACGAGCAAGCACTGGCCGAGGCCCGAGAGGAGGGTCGGCGCAGCGCCGACGCGCGTGCGGCCGAGGCGGCGGTCGCGCTGGAGGACGCCCAGCGCGCCGAGCGCGAGCGCGACGAGGTGCTGACCGCTGCCCGAGCCGTCGAGGAGGAGCTTGCGCAGGCCGGCCGGCGTGCGCAGGATCTCGAGGCTGAGCTTGACGAGACCCGAACGCAGGCGCACACCGCCACCCACACCGCGGAGGAGCTCCTCGCCCGCTTGGCCGAGGCCGAGCGCGAGCGCGACGAGCTCAGCGAGCGTGCGGCACGCCTCGACGCGCTCGAGCAGCAACTCACCGACAGCACCAGCGCCCGCGAAAGCGCGGAGGCCGACGCCGAACAGATCCGCGCCCGGCTCGACGAGCTGCACGGCGCCCACGCCGAGGCCCTCGAGCGCGCCGGCCAGCTCGCCGGTGCCCGCGCCGAGGCAGGTCGAACGGCCGAGGCGCTCGCCGCCGCGCAGGCCGAGGCAGCCGAGCGCGAGCGGGCGCTCGAGGCCGCCGCGGTCCGTCACGCCCAGGAGCTGCGCGAGCAGAAGCGCACCGCCGAGGCTGCCCTGGCGGAGGCCCGCCGTGAGCTCGCCCAGGACCGGGACGAGCGGGTGGAGGCGGCCGCGGCCGAGCTCGCAGGGGTCCGCGAGCAGCTCGTTGCCGCCCAGGCGCGCGGATCCGAGCTCGAGGCCGTCCAGGAGCGGGTGCAGGTCCTCACGACCCAGCTCAGCGATGCCGCGCAGATGCGCAGCGAGCTGGAGCAACGCGCGGAGGCGGCCGGCCGCGACGCCCGGCAGGCCGGCGAGCGCCTCGAGGAGGTCCGCGACGAGCTCGAGGCGGCCCGTGAGCAGTTGCGCGAGCTGACCGGTGAGATGATCGCCGCGGCCCAGGCGCGCGAGGAGCTCGAGGGTGAGCTGGGGGCGGCGCGCGAGGAGGCCGGCCGTCGCGAGCTGCACCTCACGCAGATCGCCGACGCGCTGCGCGAGGAGACCACCAGCGCTCAGGAGGAGGTGGAGGCCGCCCGCGACCGCGAGCGCGCGACGCAGGCCGGCCTCGTCGCCGCCACCGGGCGTGTCGACGAGCTGGCCGCCGACCTCGCTAGTGCCCGCGAGCGGGTGGACACGCTCGAGGCCGAGCTCGCCTCGAGCGCCCAGCAGGCGCAGGCCCTCGAGGACGCGGTGGCCGAAGGCCGGCGGCGCGCGAGCGCCCTGGAGATCGAGCTGGCGTCCCTCCGTCAGAGCTCCGGTGCACTGGCCGGCGAGCTGTCCTCGGCGCGCGAACGCGGACAGGAGGCCGAGCACCAGCTCAACGACGCGCGCGACGAGCTCATGGCGCTTCGCAGCGAACTCGCCGCTGCCCGCGTGCAGGGCGAGGGCACCGCCGGCGAGCTGGCCGCCGCGACCGAGCGCGTCGAGGCGCTCGAGACGGCGGTCGCGGCGGCGAGCCAGCGCACGCACAGCGCGGAGGAGGCGGTGGGCTCCCTGCGCGAGCGGGCAGCCGCTCTGGAGCGGGAGCTGGCCGCGGCGGCCCAGCGCGGCGACGCCCTGGAGGTCGAGCTCGCCGCCGCCCGCGTGCAGGGCGAGGAGAGCGCGGGGGAGCTCGCGACGGCCCTCGAGGGCCTGGCCGAGCTCGAGCGCGACGTGGCCGACCGCGACGCGCGCGCTCGCTCCCTGGCCGCGGATCTCGCCTCCGCCCGCGGTCGCATCGACGAGCTCGAGGGGGCCCTGGCCGAGGACCGCGACCGCGCCATCACGCTCGACGCCCGGCTCGCCGAGGCCGACCGCGACCGCGACGCCCTGCGCGAGGAGCTCAGGAGCGGCCGCGAGGCGACGGCCGAGGTCGAGCGCGAGCGCGACGAGTTGGCCGAGCGCCATGAGCGCATCTCCGCCTCGCTGCACGAGGAGGCCGCGCGTGCCGGCGAGCAGGCCAAGGTCCTGGCCGCGGAGCTGGCCGAGGCCGTCGCCCGCCACGAGGACGAGGCACAGGCCCGCCAGGACGCCGAGCGCCGTGCGGCCGAGGCCGAGGAGGAGCGCGCCACGCTCGCCGTCCGCGCCGAGGACCTGGCCGGAGAGTCCCGCGACGCCGAGCGCGAGGCGGCCCGGGCGCGCGCGGAGGTCGAGGAGGCCGCCGTCGAGATCGAGCGCCTGCGCGAGCAGCTCGACGCCGAGCGTGAGGACCGCGGCGAGACCATCGCAGCGCTGCAGGGAGAGCTCGAGGGGCTGCGCACGAGGGCCGAGCGTGTGTCCGAGCTCGAGGAGGAGCTGGGGCAGTTGCGCGTCCGCGCCGCGCGGACCGACGAGGTCGAGGACGAGCTGGCGGCACTCCGCGCGGACGCCGCGGCCACCGGCGCGGCGCAGGCCGAGGCCGACCAGCGTCTGGCCGTTCTCACCACCGAGGCCCGCAACGCCCATGAGCACGTCGAGCAGCTCGACGCCGCGGTCGGCCGGCTCAGCAGCGAGCTCGACATCGCCCGCCAGGAGACCGCCGAGCGCGTGGCCGAGCGCGACGCGGCGCGCCAGGAAGCGCAGGCGAATGCGGCCGAGGCCGAGGCCGCCCGGGCGGACGTCGTGGCGTACGCCGACGCGCTGCGGGCCGCTCGCGCCGACGCCGAGGCAGGCATCGCCGAGCTCGAGCACGTCCTCGGCGACCTCCAACTGCGCGGCACCGAGGTCGAGCGTCTGGGGGAGCGGCTCGAGGCGCGGACCGGCGAGCTCACCGAGGCCCGCGATCTAGCTGACCGCGCGGGCGCGGAGGTCGCACGGCTGCGTGGCGAGCTCGCCGAGGCTCGCGACCACGTACGCGCGCTGCGCGTGGCCGGCGATGAACGCGCCGCCGAGATACAGCAGCTGCGCAGCGCGCTGGCCGCCCGGGAGGACCGGCTACGACGCGCGGACGCCGAGCTGGCGGCGCTGTGCGAGCGCGGCGAAGCGACGGACGGCGACCTGGGCGTCCTGCGCTCGACGGCGCATGAACGGGCGACCGAGCTCCAGCAGGTGCGCAGCGTGCTCGAGACCCGCGAGGACGAGATCGCCCGCCTGCAGGCGGCGCTGGCCGAAGCGGCGGACGCGGCCCGTTGGGGCTCCGACGAGGCCACGGCCCTGCGCGACGCGCTCACCGATCGCCAGCGCGCCGTGGAGGAGCTGCGCACACACCTCGCCGGCCGCGAGCAGAAGGCTGACGAGCTGCGTGATCAGCTCGCCGCTCGTGAGCACGAGGCGGACGACCTCCGCGACCAGCTCGCCGCGGGCGAGCGTGAGGCCGAGAAGCTGCGCGGTCGTCTGGCGACCCAGATCGAGGACGTCGACGTGGACGATGCGCCCTGGGACGACGATCTCGCCTGGGAGCAACCCGCCGACGGCGCACCGGAGACCGCCGATGGCGACGGGGACGGCGACGGCAGCGGCCCGCCGGCGCCGACCGGCACCACTCCCGTGCCGGCGGGCCCATCAGGCGGCGCGGCCGTCCTGCACTCGGCCGCCCCGGCCCAGGCGCTCGAGCCCTCCGCGGACAGGCTCACCGACCGCCCCGCCCGGCTGCGTTCCCTGCCCGCGGACGCGCGTTTCGGCGTGCTCCTCTTCGTGATCGGGGCGGCCCTTGCCGCCCTGCTCTTCTTCCAGGTGATCTGGGTCGTGTTGAGCTAGCCGCCGTCGGAGGCGGGCGCCGGAGGCGGCGCCCCGCCCTGTGGGGGCGGCGTGGCAGCCGGCGGCGCGGCCGGCGCGGGGGCCGGAGGCGGCGCAGCGCCCTGTGGCGGCGGCGCCGTGGCCGGCGGCGCGGCCGGCGCGGGGGCCGGCGTCAGTGGCGTGCCGGTGGCCGTCGGGGAGAGGCCGGGCGGCGTGACGAAGGCGCCGCCACGCTCTGCCAGCACCCGCGAGGCCTGGCCCAGCGGGTCGATGACCAGCAGCCGCCGGGTCGCCGCCGCGTAGGTGTCGCGATCGGCGGTCACCACCGCCAGCTGGGCCAGGCGCGTCCACGCGTCCACGCTGTAGGGCTGGCGCTCGATCGCCTCGAGCAAGTAGCCCTTGGCGTCGGCCAGCCGGCCGCGGGCCTGGGCGACCGTGGCCGAGGCGATGAGCGGCTCGGCCGAGAGCGGGTCGAGCCCGGCGGCGAACAGCGCCTCGTTGGCGGCCGCGCGGCGCGCATCCTCGTCGCCGCGCGCGCTGGTCACCAGGGCGCCCTGGCTGATCGCCCGCGCCCAGGCGGGCAGCAGCGCCGAGGCGGCCACCGCGCACAGCGCCAGCACGCAGCCGACGAGCGCCAGCCCGCGCAGCCCGCCTCCGGGCTCGGGCGCGGCCAGGCGGACGGCGTCGTGGGGCCCAGGCGTGCGCGCTCCCGGCCGCGCGAGCGCGACGCCCAGGAAGGCCAGCGCGGGCAGCGTGACACCGGGGATGTTCCAGTCCCAGTCGACGAGGCCGTGGGCCAGCCATGCGCACGAGCCGGCGACCAGCGCCGCGGCGAGGTCGCGCGCGCGCCCCGGCGCCATCGCGCGGACGCGCAGCAGCGCCGCGACGAGCAGCACGCCCAGGCCGCTGAAGGCCAGCGCGCCGCCCACCAGGCCGGTCTCCGCGAGGAGCTGCAGCGGGACGCTGTGGGGCTGGCTCACCGAGAGCTGATCGGTGCGGTACAGGCGATGGATGACCGGGAAGGAGGCCGCGCCCCAGCCGCCCACCGGACGGTCGGCCACCGCGCCCGCGGCCTCCTCCCACCACGACCAGCGGTTGGCCGAGCTGGTGGACAGCAGGCGAGCCGGGTCGGACACCGGCTCCACCCCCGCACCCGTGAACGAGTCGGCCAGCCCCGACGCGGTGCCGCGCAGGCCCCGCTCCGAGCCCGCGACCGACACGATGGCCAGCAGGGCCAGGACGCCCGCCAGCGCGGCGGCGCCCTTCCACACCAGCGCGGAGCGCCGCGGGCTCCAGCGCACGCGTGCCTCCAGGCGCAGCAGGCCCCAGCCCGCCAGCAGCAGCCCTCCCAGGCAGACGGCCATCACCACCCCGAGCACGAGCCCGGCGCGGATGCGCGCTCCCAGATCGGCGCCGTTGGCGCTCAGCGCCGGGTCGACGAAGGCGTAGCCCAGCACGGGAAGCACGGCCAGGGCGCTCAGCGCGAGCACCACCAACCCGCGCAGCCGCGCGCCGCCCAGCCACGTCGCGACGGCCACGCCCAGGGCCAGGGCCAGCAGGGCGCCCCGGGAGTAGGTCATTCCCAGGGCGGCCAGCAGCAGAAAGAGGGCGGCCAGCCCGGCCAGGCGCCAGCGCGGCGTCCTGGTCAGGTCGCTGGCCAGGCGCATGGCCACCGGAACGCCCAGGGCGCAGACCATGCCCAGCGCGTTCCAATAGCCCAGGGGCGCGCGCAGGCGCGAGAACTCCCGCGTGTGGTCGAGGTCCAAGAGGCCGGGGATGGCGATGCCCGGCAGCACCTTGCCGCCCAGGGCATACAGCGCCACCGCCCCGGCCACGCCCAGCCACCCCAGCGCCAGGCGCTCGATCCCGCGCGAGTCCGAGGAGCCCACCGCGATGGCGAGCACCACCACCAGCACGTAGGCCAGCCCGCGGTTGAGTTCGTCCCACGTGCGGTCGGGGGCAACGCTCCACAGCAGCGTGATCCCCGCCCACACGGCGTAGCCCAGCAACAGCGCGACTCCCACCCAGGCGGCGCGCGAGGCGCGCAGGTGCACGCCCGTGCCGAACAGCCAGGCGCCCGCCCCCGCCAGCGCGATGATCGCCAGCCCGACCTCGACCCAGACGGCGTCGGTGACTGCGACCGCACCATCGGCGAAGGCCGCATAGAGGAGGGCGGCGATCAGGGCGAACGCGAGCAGCCGGCCCGGACGCTCCGCGCGGGGCGATCCGGGAGCGGGCGCAGCTGGGGAGGACTGCGCGAGCCGGCCTCGCGCCTCGGTCGGGGGCGGGAGGGTGGTGGCCATGGGAGACGGTGTCCGATGCTAGCGTTGCGACCTCCCGATGCGACGCAGTCGTTCCCCCATCGCCCTGGCCGTCGTCCTCGGCGCCTTGGCCCTCGCTCCCGGCGTGGCCGTCGCGGACGCCGATGCCGTCATCGACGACTTCCGCGCCGACGGGTCGATCACCGCCTGCGATCACTCGGCCCAGGACCTGCGCGACGCGCAGGAGGCCATCGGCCCCGACATCGACCAGTACTCCCCCGAGCTGCCCTCCGCGATCGAGGCCGCGCTGTCAGCCCGCGCGGCGGGCGGCTGTGGCCGGGCGCGGCGGTGGCGACGGCTCCGGCGGCGGGTCCGGGTCCGGCGGCGGCGCGGGTGGGGGCGGCGCCGCCGGGGGCTCAGGCGGCCCTGGTGCGCTGCCCGGCTCCGGCGGTGGAGCGACGCCCGGCGCGGCCGGCGGCGCCCCCGGCCTCCCCGGCCCGGGCGGTCCCACCCCCGCCCCCCAGGGTGACCTGACCGCGGCGCCTTCTGTCGCTGGACAGGCCCTCCCCCGCAACGCGCAGCCGGCCCAGGCGGCCACGGCCACCGAGGCGCCCGCCCCGATCCTGCTGCTGGCCATCCTCGGCGGTCTGCTCGCCCTGGGCGGCGCCGCGTTCGCGCTCGGGCGCTGGTGGGCCTTCGAGCCGGCCTGGCTCGTCGGCGCGCGCCACTCCTGGCACGAGGCCGGATTCCGCGCCTCCGCCGTCTGGGCGGAGTTCCGCGACTGGGTCCGGCTCGGTCGCTAAAGAGACCTCCGATTTGCAGGCGGTTCTTCGCTGCAGCCGATGACGTCCGGCGTCATCGGCACTCTCAGTCGCCCGCTTACCCGCCCCTAGACTGAGAGGGAGACCTCGATGGACGCACCGCAGACGGCACTGATGGACGAAGGCCGGGCCGGCCAGGCCCTGACGGTGCGCCGACGTTTCACGACGCCGGGCGTCCATCCCTTCGACAGTGTCGAGTGGGAGCTGCGCGACGCGCGCATCGGCCACGGCGACCGCGTGGCCTTCGAGCAGGCCGATGTCGAGTTCCCGGCCACCTGGTCCCAGAATGCGACGAACATCGTCGCCCAGAAGTACTTCCGCGGCCAGCTCGGCTCCCCCGCCCGCGAGCGGTCGGTCAAGCACATGATCTCCCGCGTGGCGGGGACGATCGCCGACTGGGGGCGTCAGCGTGGCTACTTCGCCACGTCCGAGGATGGCGACACCTTCGAGGCCGAGCTGACTTATATCCTGCTGCAGCAAATGGCTGCGTTCAACTCCCCGGTGTGGTTCAACGTCGGGTATGAGGAGAGCTGTCAGGTAAGTGCATGCTTCATCCTGAGTGTCGACGACACCATGGAGTCGATCCTCGACTGGAACACCAAGGAAGGCAAGATCTTCCGCGGGGGTTCCGGCTCTGGGATCAACCTGTCCAACATCCGCGGCTCGATGGAGCCGCTGAGCAAGGGCGGTACGGCGAGCGGTCCGGTCTCCTTCATGCGCGGCGCCGACGCTTGGGCGGGGACCATCAAGTCCGGCGGCAAGACGCGCCGTGCGGCCAAGATGGTCGTGCTGGACGTGGATCATCCGGATATCCGCGACTTCATCTGGTGCAAGGCCAACGAGGAGGACAAGGCCGAGGCGCTGGCCAAGGCGGGCTTCGACATGTCGATCGACGGCGAGGGCTTCACGTCGATCCAGTACCAGAACGCCAACAATTCGGTGCGCGTCTCCGACGACTTCATGCACGCCGTGGAGAACGACGCAGAGTGGCGCACCATTACACGCCAGACGGGCGAGCCGGTCGGCGAGCCGGTCCCCGCGCGCGAGCTCATGCGCGACATCGCCGAGGCGGCGTGGCGCTGTGCCGATCCGGGCGTTCAGTACGACACGACCATCAACCAGTGGCACACGTGCCCGGAGTCGGGGCGGATCAACGCATCTAATCCGTGCAGCGAGTACATGCACGTGGACGACTCTGCCTGCAACTTGGCCTCGCTGAACCTCATGAAGTTCCGCCGCGCGGATGGCACCTTCGACGTCGAGACCTTCGAGCACGCGGTCGACATCATGTTCCTGGCTCAGGAGATCATCGTCGGGCCCGGCAGCTATCCCACCGAGGAGATCGGCGTCAACGCGCGCGCGTTCCGCCAGCTCGGCTTGGGCTACGCCAACCTGGGCGCCTTCCTGATGGCCAACGGCATGCCCTACGACTCCGACGAGGGGCGGGGCACCGCTGCGGCCATCACGGCCCTGATGACGGCGCGGGCCTATCTGGGCTCGGCGCGCATCGCCGCGGCCATCGGCGCCTACGAGCGCTACGGGGAGAACCGCGAGCCCCACAGCGCCGTGATGCGCATGCACCGCGACGCGTCCTATGCGATCCCCGACTCGACGTGCGCCGACACCGCGCTGTTGGATACGGCGCGTCGAACGTGGGATGAGGCGGTGGGCGCCGGCGAGCGATACGGCTACCGCAACGCGCAGGCCACCGTCTTGGCGCCTACTGGGACCATATCCTTCCTTCTCGACTGTGACACCACCGGCGTCGAGCCCGACTTCTCGCTGGTGAAGTTCAAGGAGCTGGTCGGGGGAGGGCGGATGACGATCGCCAACCGCACGGTCCCGCTGGCCCTGGAGACCCTCGGCTACAGCGGCGAGCAAATCGCCGAGATCGAGGCCTACATCACCGCCAACGCGACGATCGTCGGCGCGCCCGGCCTGGCGCCCGAGCACCTCGAGGTCTTCGATGTCGCGGTGGGCGAGCGGGCCATCTCGCACATGGGCCACATCAAGATGATGGGCGCCGTCCAGCCGTTCATCTCGGGCGCCATCTCCAAGACGGTCAACCTGCCCCAGAGCGCCACCGTCGAGGACATCGCCGAGGCCTACATCCAGGCGTGGCACATGGGAGTCAAGGCGCTGGCCATCTACCGCGACGGCTCCAAGACCGCGCAGGCGCTGCGCACCGAGGCCCAGGGGGTCGAGGGCGCGGCCGGCGACGGCGGGTACACCCAGGAGCAGGTCGACGTGATGATCGCCCAGGCCGTCGACGGCGCGGTGGCCGAAGCGGCCGCGCAGGCCCGCGAGGAGGGTCGCTCGGAGGCCCTGCGCGCCGCCGGCCCCGCGCGCAAGCGCATGCCCCGCGAGCGCCAGTCGATCACCCACAAGTTCTCCATCGCAGGTCACGAGGGCTACATCACCGCGGGCATGTACAACGACGGCTCGCTGGGCGAGATCTTCCTCACCGACATCGGCAAGGAGGGCTCGACGCTGCGCGGGCTGCTGAACTCCTTCGCGACGGCCATCTCGATCGCGCTGCAGTACGGGGTGCCGCTCGAGACGCTGGTGTCGAAGTTCTGCTACATGCGCTTCGAGCCGGAGGGGATCACCCAGAACCCGGAGATCCCTTTCGCCAAGTCGATGCCCGACTACATCATGCGCTGGCTGGCCTCGCGCTTCCTGGAGGTCGACGCCCAGGAGGAGCTAGGGATCCTCACCCCCGAGGTCCGCGCGCGGCGCTCGGCCGAGGAGGCCGCCAGCTCCCAGGGGTCGGACACCGCGGGTCCGCCCCGCCCGGCCACGGGACGCGACGCTGAGGGCGACGGCGACAGCCCGACCGCACAGGGCAGTGAGGCCACCACGGCCCCGCCCGTCCAGGCCCTGACCGACACGCCACCCGTCGTCCCGGCCCGCCTCGTCGGCCTCGACCTCGGCCCGGCGTGCAACCAGTGCGGGGGCATGATGCAGCGCACCGGGTCGTGTTACACGTGCTCGAGTTGTGGCAACAACACGGGCTGCGGCTGATCGCTGATGAGGGCTTTCAGCCGGATGTCCCGCTGAGCTTTCGCGAGGTCCGGAGGCTCGGCAGATGACTCAGCCGGCGGCCGGGGTGACCGGCGGCCATGTGGCTGTCCATTGCCGCCTCGACGTCGTCCACCACGGTGGCGGGGTCCCGGTCGGTGCGCAGCACGATGTGGGCCTGCCGAACGACCCCGTCGAGGGGGAGCAGCGGAACGCGCGGGCCGGCGCGGCGTGCCTCCTGCGGCGTGCCGCCGGGAAGTCTCCGGCAAGAGGCTTGACTTCGGCTAACGCGATTAGCTACGGTCCGGCTAACCTCAATAGCCGACTGGGGAGGCCACCATGCCCGTCCATCTGCACCCCACCATCGACATCGCCGCATCACCCGAGGAGGTCTGGCCGGTGCTGGCCGACTTCGCTTCCTATCCCGCCTGGAACCCGTTCATCCGCTCAGCCGCGGGGTCGCTCGCGGTCGGCGAGCGGCTGAGCATCCGGGTCCAGCCTCCGGAGGGCAAGGCGATGCGCTTCCGCCCGACCGTTCGAGTGGTCCGCGAGGCGCGCGAGCTGGCCTGGCTGGGCCGCCTGCTCGTTCCGGGGTTGTTCGACGGAGAGCATCGGTTCGCACTCGAACCGACGGCGACCGGGAGTCGTTTCGTCCACGAGGAGCGCTTCACGGGCGTGCTCGTCCCCTTCTTCCGGGATCTGCGTCAGCGCTATCTGCCCGCCTTCGAGCAGATGAACGACGCGCTGAAGCGACGTGTCGAAGCTGGCTCGGCGGCCGTGGCGGCATGAGGGCCACCGCCCGGCCGAACAGCGAACTCTCGACACGCCAGCAGCACATCGTCGCCGTGGCGCACGAGCTCCTCACGCGCGACGGCGTCGACGCGCTCACCCTCGGGCGCCTCGCGCAGGAGCTCGGCATCAAGCCCCCGTCGCTGTACAAGCACTTCGTCAGCAAGCGGGCACTCGAGGCCGTGCTCATCGCCGACGGCCTGCGCGCCGTCGCCCACGCCCTGCGCGCCGGCGGCCCCACGCTCCCGGGCGTCGCGGAGGCCTACCGGCGGTTTGCGAGGCAACACCCGGAGATGTACCGGCTGATGACCGACCGGCCCCTGCCCCGTGACCTGCTGCCGGAGGGTCTCGAGGCCCAAGCCGCGGAGCCCGTCGTGCAGGCGGTGGGGGACCCGGACCTCGCGCGCGCCGCCTGGGCCTTCGCGCACGGCATGGTCGTGCTGGAGCTCACCGGTCGCTTTCCGCCGCATGCCGACCTGGACGCCGCCTGGGGCAAGGCCGTCAGCGCCTTCTCGGCGGCCGCGGCCACGACTGCGGGGGCGGCTGCGGCGGACGCTGAGGCGCTTGCCGACGCCTCAGCCGGCCAGCGGTCCACACGCAGCGCCGTCGGCTCTGTCTCGCCAGAAGGACCTGCCCGCCCTCCCGATCCCTGCTGATAGTCGGCCGGGTGGTGTGGGTAGGGCGGTGCCAACGTACCCGACCGTGAGGAGGACCCATGAGCGAAACCGGCGAATTCACCGGGACCAAGGACAAGAACTACAACATCCTCTGGTTCACCGAAGCGTGCCTGAGCAACGCCCTGCGCCTGGAGAGCTACGTCCAGGATGCCGAGCGCGATGGCGACAACGAGCTCGCGGACTTCTTCCGCCGCGCCCAGGCCGAGAGCCAGAAGGGCGGCGAACTGGGCAAGGAGCTGCTCACCAAGCGCCTGGCCAGCTGAGGACCGCGCCCCACCGTCAACGGACGGTGGGGCAAAGCATGGCGCCGGCAGCCATCGCCCGTCCCGGGTTGCTTTTCGGACAGCTCGGGGCTGACCAGCGTGCAGGTGCTCGTCCCGGCGCCGTGACGCTGATCGTCACGGCGCCGCTGGAGCGGCAGCAGGCCTGTGATCGCCGCGCCCGGCGCCGCGCGCCCTTCGACCGTGCGGTAGGGCGCGATCCGACCGCGTCAGTCTCTCAGCCAGCGTGCGGGCTCGCTCGCCGCCCGCCTGCCCAGACCGCGGCAGCCGGGCAGGTCGAGGAACGCCTCGACGACCTTCGGGTCGAATTGGGAGCCGGAACCGCGCACGATCTCGGCCCGTGCTGCGTCGATCGGCCAGGCGGGCTTGTAGGGGCGCTCGCTGACGAGGGCGTCGAAGACGTCGGCGACCGCGACGATGCGGCCGACGAGCGGGATCTCCTCGCCGCGCAGCCCGCAGGGGTAGCCCGTCCCGTCCCAGCGCTCGTGATGGGTCAGCGCCACCTCGCGCGCCGTGCACAGGCGCGCGCCGCTGCCCGCGAGCATCCGGGCCCCTTCGTGGACATGGGTGCGCACGAGTGCGATCTCCTCGGCGGTGAGCGGCGCGCGCTTGAGCAGGACCTCCGCGGGCACGGCGGCCTTGCCGATGTCATGAAGGGGCGCGGCGAAGCGCAGTAGCTCGACGAAGCCGGCGCTCAACTTCAGTCGCTGGGCAAGCGCCACGGCGACGGTGGCCAGGCGATCACCGTGCGCCCATATTCCCTCGCGGAGGGCACCGCCTCTCTCAGTCGTCGCGAGCATCGCTTCGCCCCGAACCCCAGCGATGGGCTACGGCCGGCCGGCCCCCTCCGGCCGGCCGCGCCCCTCGCCTGGCGGCGGACCGGCGCCCTCGGGCTCCCCCCGGTCCTCGGGTCGACCGGCGCCCTCGGGCGGGCCGCCCCGCTCGCCGGGCGGGCGCCCGGTGCCGTCCGGACGGCCGTGGGAGGTCGGGGTGTCTCCACCGCCGCGCTCCGGGCGGGCGGCCGGCGGCGAGCCGCCGCCCGTTCCGCCGGCGTTGGTACCGCGGGCGCGCTGACGGGCGCGCTCGGCGGGGTCCTGCCCGAAGTTCTGGCGCTCCTGGGGCGGAGCCGTGCGCTGCCGCCGGGCGCGCTCGGACTGCTCGCCGCCAAAGCCGTCGCGGTCCTCCTGGGCGGCATCGACGTCGGTGCCGGCAGACGGGGTGGTGTCCCGGCCCCGCTCCTGCTCGCGCTCGGCCCGGCGGGCCTCCTGTGCGGCGCATGCCGCCTTGGCCTCGGCGGGCAGGGCCTCGCCGCGCGCGGCCTCGGCCACGCGCTGGCCGAAGGCACAGCCCTCGCGCTCGGAGGGCGGGGTCGCGGCGATCACCGCGCGTACCGCGGCGGCGCGCGCCTCGCGGCTGCGCCGAAGCGCCTCGCTGGGCTCGTCCTGGTTGGGCAGGGTCACGCCGACCTGGCGAAAGACGTCGCTGGCCGCGTCGGGCAGATCGACGCCGGCCACCGCGAGCCCCGCGGTACCCAGTCCCGCGGTGACGATCATGGCGGCGATCGCGGCAGCGACGGCCGCGTAGCGGTTCCTGCTCAGCAGGCTCTTCGGGGCCCGCCGCGGGCGCGCGGAGGCGCCGGCGGCGCCGGCCGGCTGCTCGGTGGACGAAAGGTCGCGGGCCGCCTGCGCCATCGCGGACACGTGCCGCGCCTCGACGTCGTCCGCCATGAGACGAAGGTGCTCCGCGCGCACGTCGCGCACGAGCTCGGCGAGGTCGTCGGCCGCGCCGTGGACGGCGCGCCGGCCGGCCAGCAGCCGGTCGAGGTCACGATCGTGGAGTTCGCGCAGAGGGGCCATCTCATCCTCGTAAGCGCCGCGTCCGCTCATAGGGGTACGCCCTCGCGCTCGATCTCCTTGCGCGCCGCCGCCAGGCCCCGGCGCTGCAGGGCCTTGACCGCTCCCACGCGCCGCCCCAGCACCCCCGCGACCTCCTCCACGGTCAGATCGCCGAGGATGCGCAGCGCGAGCACCGCCTGCTGGTCGGCCGACAGCGCGCCCAGAACCCGCCGCACCCGCGCGGCGCCCAGGGCGCCCAGCGCCTCGACGTCGGCGCCGGGCGCCCCGCCGGGCGGCGCCAGGTCGGCCCCCGCGGGCTCCACCGGACGCCGGCCGCGGGCCCGGCGGTCGTCGAGCAGGCGGTGGTGGGCGATGGTGAACACCCACGCGCGCAGCTCGCGCTCGCTGCCGGTGAAGCGGGGCATGTCGCGCACCACCTGCAGGAAGACCTCACCGGTGAGATCGTCGGGCTCTTGTGCGCCCCGCGAGCGCAGGTAGCCCGCCACCCCGGGCGCGAGGTCGCGGTACAGCGCCGCCCACGCCCACTCCGCGCCCGCCCGGGCCGCCGCGAGAACGGTCTCGAAGTCCTGGGCTCCGGTGAGGGCCATGGCCGGCGAAGGTACCGCGTTTGCCCGGCAGCAAGTGCGCCATCAGCCCGCGCTCGCCCCCAACCCCAGCATCCGCGCGCGCAGCGCGAGCGTCAGCTCCAGCCGTGCGCCGGGGTCGTCGAGGTCGTCGCCCAGCAGCTCGCGCAGCTGGCCCAGGCGGTAGCGGACGGTCTGCACGTGGACGTTGAGCGCGTCGGCGGCCAGACGCGCCTCGCCCAGGTGGTCGAGCCAGGCGGCGAGGGTGGCGAGCAGGCGATCGCGCGGGCCATCGGCCAGCGTGTCGAGCGCCGCGAGGCGGCGGGCGAGCAGGTCGGCCGCCAGCCGCGGCTGCGCGGCCAGCAGCAGGTCGGGCAGGTGATCGTCGGCGACGAGCAGGCGGCCGGCCGCGCCGGCGCTGGAGAACGCGGCGGGCGGGGCGAGCCCATCCGTGCCTCGGACCCCGAACTCGCCGGTCCCCGCCAGCCGCTCCCACAAACCGAACGCGGCCTCCGCGCGCGCCGCCGAGTGGCGTGCATCGACCAGCGGGACGGTCGGGCCGAGTACCGCGGCGGTGCCACGCAGCGCGTGCTCCAGCTCGCCCCGCCGGCCCGGTCCCTCGGGATCGGGGACGAGGACTCGCACCACCCCGTCGTCGGCGCGCATCAGCGTCCCTTCGGGCACCCGGCCGGCCACGGTGTCGGCCCCGCCGGCCCTGACCACGAGCACGGCCGCGCGCGCGGGCTGCTCCCATCCGGCCGCGCGGGCGGCCTGCGCGAGCTCCTCCTCCCCGGCCGGCGGCTCGCGCAGCACGAGCTCCAACAGCGCGCGGCGACGTTCGTGGCGCCGGCCGGCGACCGCGGACTGCGCCTGGGCGTAGCCATCGGCGGTGGCGGCCGACAGCTCGTCGATGTAGGCGAAGATCGCCTCGGCGAGCGTGACCAGCGTCTCGGACTCCAGGCCCGCACGCTGACCGGCCTCGGCCATGCGCCGCCAGGCCACCCGGGCACCGGCGCGGTAGGCGGCCAGCAGCGACTCCAGAGACCGCCCCTCGCTCAACTCGACGCGCCCCAGCCCCTCGTAGACCTCCCGGCCGGGCAGGCGCGCCTCGCCGCGCGAGGCGATGAGCTCGAGGAAGCCCTCCAGGGCCTGCTCCACCCCCAGGCGCACGTTGCGTTCGAGCCCACCCCGCAGCCCGATCGCGTAGGCCGGAACGGCGCGCACCGCCTCGATGATCTCCTCCACCAGCGTCGACAGCACCGGGCGCAGCGCCGCGGCCACCGGCGGCTCCAACGCCGCCCAGGGCGGGACATCGTCCAACGGCTTGTGCGATCGCTCAACCACAGGCGCCCGATACGTGGCTATGGACAGGAGATCCTGAGGATCTTCGTCCGTACGCTCAGGAGCATGACCAAGTTCGAACGCAGTTCCAACCTCGCAGCGGTGGTGATTCCCTTCATCGCCTTCGCGGCAGCCGTCGTGCTGCTGTGGAACCAGGCCGTCGGACCCGCCGACCTGGCCATCCTCGCGGCGATGTACGTGCTCACCGCCATGGGCATCACCGTCGGCTTCCACCGCCTGTTGACCCACCGGGCCTTCGACGCACCCAAGCCCGTCGTCCACACCTTCGCGATCCTCGGCTCCATGGCCGTGCAGGGACCGGTGATCGACTGGGTCGCCGACCACCGCAAGCACCACGCCCACCCCGACCAGGAGGGCGACCCCCACTCCCCACACGGGCACGGCGGGGCCCTCAAGGGCCTGCTCTACGCCCACATGGGCTGGCTGCTGCAGACCCAGGGTCAGGCCAAGAAGCGCCAGTACGCCAAGGATCTGCTCGAGGACGCGGGCATGCGGCGCATCTCCAAGCTCTTCCCGCTGTGGATCGGGCTGGGTCTGCTCATCCCGTTCGCCGCCGGCCTGGCCATCAGCGGCACGCTGACCGGTGGCCTGACCGCCCTGCTGTGGGGTGGCCTGGTGCGGATCTTCCTCATCCACCACGTCACGTGGTCCATCAACTCGGTCTGCCACTTCTTCGGCAGCCGGCGCTTCGAGACCGGGGACCACTCCACCAACGTGGCCTGGCTGGCGCTGCCCTCGCTGGGCGAGGCCTGGCACCACAACCACCACGCGTTCCCCCGCTCGGCCAACCACGGGCTGCGCTGGTATCAGCTCGACCCCTCGGGGTGGATCATCGCGCTGCTGGAGCGCGTCGGCCTGGCGCGCCAGGTGGTGCGCATCAGCCCCGAGCGGCAGGCGCGCCGCGAGCAGGAGGGTCGCTCGAGCCGCACCGCTGCGGCCGCCTGAGAAGTCCCGGTGGCGGCGGCGGCTTTGCCCCGATCCGCCGCCATCGGGCGGACCTGTAGTTCAGCAGACCATGCCGGTCGGGATCCCGGCCCACCCGGGTAGGAGCCCTTCCGATGCCCGCACCGCGCACCACGCTCGTCGCGCTTCTGAGCAGCGCCCTCCTGGCCGCCGGCTGCGGCGAGTCAAGCGAGGAGGAGAGCGTCGGCCAGGGCGGCTCCCGGCCGACCCCGATCGCCCGGGTGGCTCAGGCCGAACCGGGCACCGACCTTCTGCTCGAGGGGCGTGCGTACCCCTATGCCGACCTGGGCTATGCGCTCACCGACGGCAGCGCTGCGGTGTTCGTCACCGCGCTGCCCACCGAGGTGGCCAAGGTGCAGGCCGGTGAGGTCCTGCGCGTCAACGGCGAGGTACAGGAGATCGAGGCCGGCCTGGCCGAGAGCCTGGCCAATGCGCGGCCGCAGGCCGGCTTTGACCGCGCACGGGATCCGGCGCTGGCGAACCTGTCCCTGGAGGTGGGCGCGCCGCTCATCGCCGACCCGTCGGCGACCGGGGAGGGCAACGACAGCTCCCCGGCCCGTGACGACGCCGGCTCGCCCGACCAGTAGCGCTTGAGGGGCTCGCTCGGGGTGTCGCGCACCACGCTGAAGGTGGGGAGCGCTGACCGGCGACGGGTTGTCAGCCCGGACACACGACGGCCGCGCTGCGGGGAGCGCGGCCGTCGTTCCGGCAGGGGTGTGGCCAGGGGCTAGCGGCGGAAGTCCCGCGCGCGGCGCTGGAACTCGTAGTAGCCGTCGCGCGGATCGCCGTCGGACTCCACGATGCCCGCGTCGAAGAGGTTGAAGTCCTCTCCGCGCGACTGGTCGTAGCGGCAGTCGTTGCCGAACCAGTTGTAGAAGTACAGCCGGTCCAGATGGCGGCTGAAGGTGCGCATCTGCTTGAACATGAACCGGATCGCCCTGTCCTGTCGGGCCTCGGCCCTCTCGATGCTGTCCGGATCGTTCGGGTTGCAGGCGAACGAGCCGTTGCGGCTGCCGAAGGCGACCAGGCCGCCGACCTCGGTGGCCCAGATGTCGATCCCGCGGTTCTCGCGGCGGAAGGCGCCGATCATCTGGCCGACCACCCGGTTGCTGAAGCGGTTGACCGCCGAGTAGTTGTGGATGCCCACCGTCTCGGCGCGGTTGTCGTACGTGTTGTTGAGCCGGCGGTAGAACTTCCTGATGTAGCTCGTGGCGTCGCCCTCGTCGAGCGCGTCGAGCGCGACGATGCGGCACTTGGGGAACTTGCAGCCGATCCCGGACTTCAGGTGGATGGCCCGGTAGGCCTCCATGAAGTACTCCGCCGCGCGGTCGGGACGCTTGTCGGTGGGTTGGGACTTGTGGTTGGCCTCGTTCCACACGCCGAACTCGCGCACGCCCAGGCTGTGGAAGTAGGGCACCAGCTCGTCCATCGCCTTCGCGAAGCGCTTGCGCGAGGGCAGCGGGTTGTCGTCCACCGCGTTGCCCGGGGTCTCGTCGCCGAGGTGCAGCAGCACCAGGTCCCCGTCGGCGGTGGAGCGCCGCACGTACTGGGTGGCCTTCGCCAGCTCCTGCGGGTCGTCCATCACGTTCCACGGCACGATCAGCCGCGTGCGGCGGATCGCCAGGCGCTGGAAGGCCGGATCATCGAAGATCCGCGCGCTCTGGTCGCTGAAGCCGACCTCCTGGTCGTACCGTGCCTTGCTCTCGTCGTACCTGTGGGCCGCAGAGGCGGCGAGCGGGAGCGCGAGCAGCGCGGTCAGGGCGGCCGCTAGGGCCAGGGTGAGAGTTCGGCTCAAGGAAGTCCTCCGTGCAAGATCGGGTTCGGGACCACGAACACGCCAGCTCGCAGCGCGATGCGCCGCCGCCGGCGACCGGCTGACATCGGGCCGGTCGGCGGCGGGCCAATGTCCCAGCCCTTCTCCCGCGCCTGGTCAGGGGCCTTACGCCGCGTCGCGGCGCAGCAGCCAGCCGTCGGCCACCCGCGCGACGGCGCCGCGACGGGCCAGCTCGCCCAGCGCCGTGGTCACCGAGGGGCGGCGCGCGCCCACCAGGCCGGCGATGAGCTCGTGCGTGAGGGGCAGGGGGAGGAGCACCCCGTCGGTGCGCACCCGCCCGTGGCGATCGGCCAGGTGCCACAGGAAGGCGTGCAGACGGGCGTCCACGCGGGGAATCTGGGCAATGGCAAGCTGGGCGGCCAGTGCCCGCGCGCGCCGCGCGGCGCGTTCGAGCAACTCGCCGGCCAGGGCCGGGAGCCGGCCGATGAGCGCCGCCACGCGCGCGTCGAGCAGCGCGATGCGCGCGGGCGTCACCACGCTCCAGCGGGCCGCGGGCTGATCGGGCGGGACGAGCGCGTCGACGGCCATCCCGGAGTTGGCGCGCCGGCGCGCCACGACGGCCACCGGCACGGCGGGCTCGG
>JAUJOF010000014.1:2426-68129 GCA_030447785.1 Solirubrobacteraceae bacterium | reverse complement strand
GAGCGACGCTAACGTGCCACGCTGGGAGTGCGGTGACAGGCCAACGGGCAGCGGCGCCCCCTCCCCCCGGGCGAGCGGGGCGTTTGCCGTGCTAGCATGTCGACCCCCCGCTCACCGGCCGTTGTCTTTGCGGGGCGCACCGTGAGCGTGCCGCGGGCGTTGGCGACACCGCCCCAGCGCGGGTCCAGCAGCTCGCCCAGGCGCAGCCCCGCGAACGCGAGGGTCCCCACGAGCGCCCGGCGCTTCCCCGCTCGGCGGCGAGCGTCCCCGTCAAGGGCCCAGCGGCGTCGAGGAGCGCCACCAGATGCTCAGTGCGGTCGATCACACTCCGACGCGAACTCGTCGCGCGGCTGTTGGATCGTGTGGTGACCGCTCGCCGTTTCGCCCGCCAGGCCCCGGGTAGTCGAGCGCTCCGATGGCTCGACACCCCCACAGTCCCGTGGGCGCCGTGGCCCGCGGCCTGGTCGCCGGAGCGATCGGCACCGCCGTGATGACCGCCGGGCAGACCGCCTACTACAAGATCATGGGCGCCGAGGGCAGCATGACCCCCGCCGAGGTGGCCAAGCGCATCATCGAGGGCGTGCTGCACCGTGAGGTCAGCGACGAGCAGATGCAGATGCTCAACAACGCCATGCACTGGCTCTACGGGACGAGCTGGGGCGTGGCCTACGGCATCGCGGCCGGCGACCGCTCCTCCCCCAGCGCGCTGAAGGGCGGGCTGGTCTTCGGCACCACGGTGTGGGCGGCCAGCCTGGTGCACCTGCCGGCCATGAAGCTCTCCCCGCCGATCTGGGAGATGCCCCCGAGCTCGATCGCCCCGGACTGGGGCTTCCACGCCCTGTACGGCCTGGGCGTGGGCACGGCCTACCGCGCGCTGGCCTGAGCGCCCCCGGTCAGCGCTTCCGGCGCCGGGCCTTGTGGCCAGCAGGGCTTCCCGCCGGTGAGTACGGTTGGCGGGTGGCCTGGTCTCCAACCCCCGAGCGCGTCGCCCTCCTCGACGCCGAGCCCGACCTGGCCGCCGGCCTGGAGCCCGAGGAGCACGAGCTGGCCCTCCGCGTGGTCGCGGCTCCGATACTCGGCCTCTCGCCGGGGGGGTGGGACGGCCAGGTGGGTCCCGACAGCTGTGGCGCCATCGTGCTCGACGGCCTGCTGACCCTGAGGGCGCCCCTCGACGGCGGCGCGGGTCTGCAGTTGCGCGGGGCGGGCGACGTGCTGCTGGCCTGCACTTCGGACGGCCTGGTGACCGGGGAAGCCGTGCGCTGGACGGTGTCCGACGGCGCCCGGCTGGCCCTGCTCGACGACGCCTTCCTGGCCGCCACGCGGCGCTGGCCCGCGCTCCTCGCCGCGCTGCTGCGCCGCCTGGCCGCCCAGGAGGAGCGCCTGGCGGTGCAGCACGCGATCGCGCAGCTCCCGCGGGTGGACCAGCGCATCCGCGCCCTGCTGTGGCATCTGGCTGAGCGCTGGGGTCGGGTGACGCGCTCGGGCGTGGTCGTCCCGCTGACCATCACCCACGAGGTGCTCGGCCACCTCGTGGGCTCCCGGCGGCCGACGGTCTCCCTGGCGCTCACCGAGCTGGAGGAGCAGGGACTGGTGGTGCGCCAGCCCGACCGCTCGTGGCTTCTGATCGAGGACCCGCCCGGTCCTCTTCAGGGCCGTGCGGAGCAGCACGCGGGCGACGGAACCAGGGCTCGCCTCCGTACCGCCCCGGCCGGATCATGAGTCGGCCGAGGCACTGGACGCGTACGGGATGTCGGCCCGGTTCGTCGACGGCGCGATGACGACGTATCCTCGGTTGAACTGATGGCTCGAGCGCTGCTGGTGATCGACGTGCAGAACGACTTTTGCCCCGGCGGGGCGCTGGCCGTGCCGAAGGGCGACGAGGTGGTGGCGCGGGCCAACGAGCTGATGGACTCCGGGCGCTTCGATCTGGTGGTCGCCACACGCGACTGGCATCCGTCCGACCACGGCTCCTTCGCCCCACAGGGCGGGCCGTGGCCCGTGCACTGCGTGCAGGGCACGGAGGGTGCGCAGCTGCATCCCGATCTGGAGCGCGCCGGCATCGATCTCCTGCTCGACAAGGGCCAGGATCCCGCCACGGAGGGCTACTCGGGCTTCGAGGGGACCGAGCTGGCCCGCGTGCTGCGCGAGGCCGGCATCGACCACGTGACGATCTGCGGCCTGGCCACCGACGTGTGTGTGCACCACACCGCCCTGGAGGCCGTGGACGAGGGCTTTGCGGTGACGCTGGACACCGCCGGCTCGCGCGGGATCGACCCCCAGGGCGTGGACCGCACGCTGGACGAGGTGCGCTCGCGCGGCGGGGCCGTCGCCTGAGCGGGCGGATGATGGGCACGCGGACGGACGCTCAGGGCAGCTCGGCCGGCAGCGGGCTGATCCCCTCCCCGCGGCCCACGACCTCGACCGTGCGCGCATAGGAGGCGCGCAGCGCCGCCGGGTCGCCTTCGCCGTCCTCCAGCGCCTCGCCCACGGGCAGCACCGCGAAGTCCGGGTGGCGCACGTGGACGGGCACGTAGCGCACGCGCTCCACGCGCACGTCGCCACCGCCGCGCACGGTGAGCACGAGCAGCGCGATGAGGCCGTCCTGCGCCCCGGGCGCACAGCACGCCGGCGTCTGGTTGGAGATGAGGTTGCCCTCGCCGTAGACGAGGACCTTCCCGTTGACCCGCTCGATCGGCTGGACCACGTGGAGGTGCTGGCCGATGACCGCGGTCACGGCCCGCGAGCGGGTGAGCCGGCGTACGACGCGGCGCTGGGCCTCGCTGGGCTCGTGGGCGTACTCGGTGCCCGCGTGGAGGTTGACGAGCACCGCCCGGGCGCCGGCCCGGCGCGCGGCGCGAGCGTCCTTCAGGATCGCGTCGGCGTCCATCAGGTTCACCGCCCACGGATCGGGCACCGGGAGGCGTTGGTGCTCTCGGTGTACATTCGGTCTCTCCCACGCGGGGAAGCTACGCATCGCGCCCGTCGGAGAACCAACTTCTCTGTTTGCCGGTCGAGTCAACGCGGGAACGCTTCTTCGATGCGCGTCTTGGGTGTCAACGCCGTGTTCCACGATCCGGCCGCTGCGCTGGTGGTCGACGGGAGCACCGTGGCGGCCGCCGAGGAGGAGCGCTTCTCGCGGCGCAAGCACGGCAAGGCGCCCGTGGCCTTCTCCACGTGGGAGCTGCCCGAGCAGGCGATGGCCTTCTGCCTGGAGGCGGGCGGGCTGCGCGCGGAGGACCTCGACGCGGTCGCCTACTCCTATGACCCCGCGCTGGTCGGCGCGGCCGAGGACCATCCGGCCGCCGACCCGTGGGAGTGGCTGCGCAGCCTCTTCGCCGCGCGCGCGCCGCTGTTCCTGCGCAGCGCGCTGCCCGGGCTCGATCCCGAGCACGTGCGCTTCGTCGCCCACCACGCGGCCCACGCCGCCTCGGCCCACGCCGCCTCGCCCTTCCCCTCGTGCGCGGTGATGGTCCTCGACGGCCGCGGGGAGCGTCACTCCGCGCTGCTGGGCGTGGCGCGCGAGGGGACGCTCGAGGTGCTGGCCCGCCAGGAGCTGCCCCACTCGCTGGGCCTGCTCTACGAGGACCTGACCGCCCATCTGGGCTTCCGCCGCTCCTCCGACGAGTACAAGGTCATGGCCATGGCCTCCTACGGGAGGCCCACGTCCCTGGAGGAGCTGCGCGAGCGGGTGACGACCGACGGGCGCGGCGGCTACCGGGTCGACCCGGAGCTCGACCTCGAGCGCTTCGCCCCCCGGCTGGACGACGGCGCGGCCTGGCGCCCCGAGCACGCCGACCTGGCCGCCAGCGTCCAGGCGCGCCTGGAGGAGGTGCTGCTCGAGCTGGCCGCGTGGCTGCACGAGCGCTCGGGCGAGAGCCGCCTGGCCATGGCCGGCGGGGTCGCGCTCAACTGCGTGGCCAACACGCGGCTGTTCCGAGAGGGTCCGTTCTCGGAGGTCTGGGTCCAGCCCGCCGCCGGCGACGCCGGCACCGCCGTGGGGGCCGCCCAGGCCGTGGCCCGTGAGCTGGGCGACCGGGTGGCGCCCGTGCCCTCCGCCGCGCTGGGGCCCGAGTGGAACGAAGACGAGCTGGTCGCCTGGCTGGATCGCGCGGGCGTGGCCTACGAGCGCCCCGACGACGTGGCTGACGCGGTGGCGGCGGCCCTGGCCGACGATGCCATCGTGGCCTGGTTCCAGGGACGCAGCGAGTTCGGCCCTCGAGCTCTGGGCCATCGCAGCCTGCTGGCCGACCCGCGCCGCGCGGAGAACCTCGAGCGCCTCAACGACGTCAAGGGCCGAGAGCAGTTCCGCCCGGTGGCGCCGATGGTGCTGGCCTCTCGGGCGGCGGAGCTCTTCTCGGGCGGGCCACTGCCCAGCCCGCACATGCTCTTCGTGCACGAGGTGGCGTTCGACTGGGCGGCGAGGATACCCGCGGTGGTGCACGTGGACGGGACCGCGCGGATCCAGACCGTCGACCACGCCGACGAGCCGCTGGTGGCGCGGATGCTAGAGGGCTTCGCAGCGCGCACCGGAATTCCCGCCGTGGTCAACACGAGCCTCAACACCGCCGGGCGGCCGATGGTCGACGATCCCCGCGATGCCCTTGAGTGCTTCGGCTCGGCCCCGGTGGACGTGCTGGCCATCGGACCCTTCGTGATCCGCCGCGGCGAGCGCCTGGGCGCCCCGACCGAGGGACGCGAGGCGGTGGCTGCGTGACGACGCGATCCGCGTCGGACGACATCGCACGGGCGCCGGGGGCCGAGGGGGGCGGCGGGAGCGTCCCCCTCACCTTCGACGTGGTCGTGCCCAGCGCCGGGCGCCCCGAGCTGAGCGGTCTCCTGGCCGCCCTGGGCACGGACCGCGGGCCGCGCCCCGGCCGCGTCATCGTGGTCGACGACCGCCGCCGCGCGGACCGTCCGCTGCTCGAGGTGCGCCCCGGCGGCTGGATCGATGGGGCGCTGGTGGTCGTGCGCGGGCCCGGTGGCGGGCCCGCGGCGGCGCGCCACGCCCGCTGGCGGGGGGCGCGCCGCGGCGGGGGCGCCTTCCACGACGACGACGGGGGTTCGGGCGTGCGGGGTGTTNCTGACCACCAGGATGACCACCGCCACGAAGACGTTGGGCAGAAAGGCGATCACGCCGGTGATCAGGTCGCTGATCGGGTTCGGCCCGAAGACACCGAAGGCGAGCTGCGCGGCCACCAGCAGCACGAGCCAGAACACCAGCTTCGCGAGCAGGTCGCTCGGGTCGTACTTCGTGCGCTCCAGGACCCGGCCCACGCCACCGCGGACCACCGCCCGATCGAAGCCCACCCGCCCCAGGACCCGGTCCACCGCCGCGGCCAGGAGCCTCGCGGCCAGGTAGCCGACCACGAGGATCACCAGGCACAGCCCGGCCTGCGGCAGCACCCTCGCGACCGCGCGCCCGAACTCCTCCGCGGCGCCCACGTCCGCCTGCGCCAGCACGTTGTCCATCTGCCCGCCTCTCTGCAACCCTGCCCGACCACGGGCTCCCGCCGCCCGCCCAGGGCGGGTACCCCTCCGCGCCGAGGCCGACACCAGCACGACACGCGGTCGTAAACCCGTCGCGCTGAGTAGCAGGCATGAACTACTGCTCGTCGGGCAAGGCTGCGCGTTGAGTGCTGGGCGGTCAAGGCGGCGAACGCGGGCTAAAGCTTGGGGGTGACGTCATGCTGCGATCGGCGGGGCGTCCGCGCCCTGATGCCGTGCTGCTCGACCGCGACGGCACGCTCGTGGTCGACGTGCCCTACAACGGCGACCCCGAGCGGGTCGAGCCGGTCCCCGCCGCGCGCGAGGCGCTCGCCCGGCTGCGCGCCGCCGGGCTGCCCCTTGCGGTGGTCTCCAACCAGAGCGGGGTGGCGCGTGGGCTGCTCACGGCCGCCCAGGTGGCGGCCGTCAACGCCCGCGTCGACGAGCTGGTCGGTCCCTTCGACGCCTGGCTGGTGTGCCCGCACGGGCCCCAGGATCGCTGCGCGTGTCGCAAGCCCGCCGCCGGCCTGGTGACCGACGCGGCACGCGCGCTGGGCGTCGAGCCGTGGGACTGCGCGCTGGTCGGCGACATCGGCGCCGACATGGAGGCCGCCCGCGCCGCCGGGGCGCGTGGCGTCCTGGTGCCCACAGCGATCACTCGCGACGAGGAGGTCCTCGCCGCGCCCGAGCGCGCGCCCGACCTCGAGGCCGCGGTGGACCTCCTGCTGGGCGTGCCCGCCCCGCTGCCCGAGGCGGTGCTCGCATGACCCACGTCCTCGTCGCGCGGCTGGACAACGACGGCGACGTGCTGCTCGCCGGCCCGGCCATCCGCGCGGTCGCGGCGGGCGTGGACCGCGTGACGCTCCTGTGCGGGCCGCGCGGCGCTCGTGCCGGCGAGCTCCTGCCGGGCGTGGACGCCATCGTCACCCGCCGCGCGGACTGGATCGATCCCGAGCCACGGGCCTTCGACCGCGCCGCCGGGGAGGCCTGGATCGCGGAGCTCGAGGCCATCGGCGCCGACCGCGCGATCGTGCTGGGCTCCTTCCACCAGAGCCCCCTCCCGCTCGCGCTCCTGCTGCGCATGGCCGGCGTGGCCCACGTGGCCGCCACGAGCGTCGACTTCGCCGGCTCGCTGCTCGACGTGCGCCACCGCATCGACGACGACGTCCACGAGGTGGAGCGCTCCCTGGACCTGGTGCGCACCCTGGGCCACGACCTGCCCCCCGGAGACGACGGCGCGCTGGCGGTGCGCCGCAGCGGCCGGCGGCCGGCCGCGCTGGGCGACGAGCCCTACGTCGTGGTCCACCCCGGTGCCTCGGTCCCCGCCCGGGCGTGGGCGCCGTGGCGCCACGCCGCGCTCGTCGAGGCTTTGACTGCGCTGGGCCGGCGCGCGGTGGTCACCGGCGCGCCCTCCGAGCGCCACCTCACCGCCCGCGTGGCCGGAGACGACGGACTCGACCTGGGCGGGAAGACCTCGCTGGCCGACCTCGCCGAGGTGCTCGCCGGCGCCGACGCGGTCGTGGTCGGCAATACCGGTCCGGGCCACCTGGCCGCGGCGGTCGGCACGCCCGTGGTCTCGCTCTTCGCCCCCACGGTGCCCGCGGTGCGCTGGCGCCCGTGGCGGGTGGCCCACCTCCTGCTGTACCTCGAGGTGCCCTGCGCGGGCTGCCGCGCGCGTACGTGCCCGGTGGCCGGTCACCCGTGCCTGGCGGGCGTGGAGGTCGAGGACGTGCTCGCGGCGCTCGAGCAGCTGGCGCCCGCCGAGGTCGAGGCGATCCCGGCATGAGGGTCCTCCTGTGGCACGTGCACGGTTCCTGGACCACCGCCCTGGTGCAGGGCGACCACCAGTACGTGGTTCCCGTCACCCCCGACCGCGGGCCCGACGGTCGCGGCCGCGCGCGGACGTGGGACTGGCCCGCGAGCGTGACCGAGCTGAGCCCCGACCAGCTGCGCGACGCGCACTTCGACGCGGTGGTGCTCCAGCGCCCGCACGAGCTCAGGTCGCTGTGCGAGGCCTGGACGGGTCGAAGGCCCGGCCGCGATGTGCCCACGGTGTACGTGGAGCACAACGCACCGCAGGGGCGCATCGCCGAGATGCGCCACCCCGCGGCCGACCGCGACGACCTGACGCTCGTGCACGTCACCCACTTCAACGGGCTGTTCTGGGACACGGGCTCCACGCCCACGCGGGTGATCGAGCACGGCATCGTCGACCCCGGTCACCGCTACACCGGCGAGATGGCCCGCGCGGCCGTGGTCATCAACGAGGCACGCCGCCGCGCGCGGGTCACCGGAACCGACCTGCTCGAGCGCTTCTCCGCCGCCGCACCGCTCGACCTGTTCGGGATGGACGCCGAGAACGTCGCGTGGAGCGTTCCGAACGGGCCAAGCCCGTCGGCGAACGGCGAAGGGAGCCGCTCGCTGGGCGACGTCCCCCAGGCGCGTATGCACGACGAGCTGGCCCGCCGGCGGGTCTACCTGCACCCCATCCGCTGGACCTCGCTGGGACTCTCGCTGCTGGAGGCCATGCACCTGGGCATGCCCGTGGTCGCTCTGGCCACCACCGAGGCGCCCGAGGCCGTTCCCGCGGGCGCCGGCGTGGTCTCCACGCGCGTCGACGCCCTGGCCGAGGCGATGCGCGCCTACGTCGCCGAGCCCGAACGCGCGCGCGAGGCGGGCCTCGCCGCGCGCGCGGGCGCACTCGAGCGCTACGGCCTGGATCGCTTCCTGGCCGACTGGGACGTGCTGCTCGAGGAGGTGGCCCGATGAAGATCGCCATGGTGTCCGAGCACGCCAGCCCGCTGGCCGCCCTGGGCGGCGTGGACGCCGGCGGACAGAACGTGCATGTGGCCGCGCTCGCTCGCGCGCTCGCCCGCCGCGGCGCGCGTGTCGTGGTACACACGCGACGCGACGACCCGCGGCTGGAGGGGCGCGTGCGCATGGCCCGCGGCGTGGAGGTCCACAACATCGACGCCGGTCCGGCGGCGGCGCTGGCCAAGGACGAGCTGCTGCCCCACATGGACGCCTTCGCCGAGGAGCTCGAGGCCGCGTGGCGCGCCGAGCGTCCCGACGTGGTGCACAGCCACTTCTGGATGTCGGGCCACGTCGCGCTGCGCGCCGCCGGGCGCCTGGGCATCCCGGTCGCGCACACCTTCCACGCGCTGGGCGTGGTCAAGCGCCGCTACCAGGGCGCGCGGGACACCAGCCCGCCCGAGCGCGAGCACATCGAACGCGAGATCCTCGCCCGCGCCGCGCGGATCGTCGCCACCTGCACCGACGAGGCCTTCGAGCTCATGCGCATGGGCGAGCCCAGGCGCAAGCCCGCGGTGGTGCCCTGCGGCGTCGACCTGCGCCACTTCCGCCCCGACGGTCCGGCCGAATCGCGGCCCCCCGGGCGCCGGCGCCTGGCGGTGATCGGCCGCCTGGTGGAACGCAAGGGCGTGGGCAACGCCATCACCGCGCTGGCCGAGCTGCCCGACACGGACCTCGTGGTGGCCGGCGGGCCCGCACGCGAGGACCTGGCCGGCGACCGCGAGGCCCAGCGCCTCACGGCGCTCGCGCGGGAGCTGGAGGTGGCCGACCGCGTCGAGCTGCGCGGGCAGGTGCGCCACGACGCGCTGCCGGCCCTGCTGCGCAGCGTCGACGCGGTGGTCTGCGTGCCCTGGTATGAGCCGTTCGGGATCGTGCCCCTGGAGGCCATGGCCTGTGGCGTGCCCGTGGTGGCCTCCGCCGTGGGCGGCATGGTCGACACCGTGGTCGACGGGGTCACCGGCGTGCACGTGGCCCCGCGCGACCCCGAGCGCCTGGCCGGTACGCTCGGGCCGCTGCTCGCCGACGAGGCCGCCCGCGCCTCGCTGGGAGAGGCCGGCGTGCGCCGGGCGCGCAAGCTCTATGACTGGGACCGCATCGCCGGAGCCACGCAGGAGGTCTACGCCGGCCTGGTCCCCCGCCGCGACATGCGCACCGTGGCCACCGCCCGCCACGCGCGCCTGCCGCGCGACGAGGCGGCCAGCGCCGGCCGGCGGCGCGCGGGCGGGGCAGCGGCGCGGCCCGCGCCCGCGTCCACCGGCGCCCTCGAGCACCTCGGGGCGCTGGCCGACGCCCTGGTGCACCTGCACGGCGAGGCCGAGCGCCTGGAGGCCTGGGGTCACCACCTCGCCGTCCGCCTGCTCGACGGTGGCCGCCTGTTGGCGCTGGGCAACGGGGGCAGCGCCGCCCAGGCCCAGCACCTCACCGCCGAGCTGGTGGGCCGCTACGAGACCGAGCGCCGGCCCCTGAGTGCCCTGTGCCTGCACGGCGACACCTCCAGCCTGACCGCGATCGCCAACGACTACGGGGCCGAGCAGGCCTTCGCACGCCAGGTGCGCGCCCACGCCCGCGACGGGGACGTGCTGCTCGCGCTGAGCACCTCGGGCGCCAGCCCCAACGTGCTCGCCGCGGTCGAGGCCGCGCGCACGCTGGGCGTGACCGCCTGGGCGCTGACCGGCCCGCGGCCCAACCTGCTCGCCCACGCCTGCGACGACGCCGTCTGCGTCGAGGCGCCGGCGGTCTCGACGGTGCAGGAGCTGCACCTGGTGGCCGCCCACCTCCTCTGCGGCGTGGTCGACCGGGTGGTCGCGGGCGTCGATCGCGCCGTGGCCGAACCCAAGGTGCTGCTGTGAGCCCCCAGGCCGTCCCCGGCCGAGGGGGACGGACTCCTTCGGCGGCTTCCGCCCCCTCGTGGTGATCGGCGACGCGCTGTTGACCGCGACGTCGATGGCGCCGTGGAGCGTCTGTGTCCCGACGCGCCGGTGCCCGTGGTCGACCAGAGCGGGGCGGCTGCGCGGCCCGGGGGAGCGGGCCTCGCCGCGGCGCTGGCCGCGGCCGAGGGCCGTGAGGTCACCCTGGTCACCGCGCTGGCACCCGACGCGGCGGGAGAGGAGCTGCGCGCGGCCCTCGAGCGCAGCGGCGTCGAGGTGGTCGATCTCGGCCTGGAGGGCCAGACGATCGAGAAGGCGCGCATCCGCGCGGGCGGTCGCTCGCTGCTGCGCGTGGATCGCGGCGCCGGCGGCCGGGTCGGCGCCGCCACCGCGGCCGCCCGCGCGGCCATCGGCTGGGCGGAGGCGCTGTTGGTGGCCGACTACGGCCGCGGCGTGGCCGCGGAGCCCGGGCTGCGCGGGGCCATCGCCGAGCGCGCCGCGACGGGTACCCCCATGGTGTGGGATCCCCACCCACGCGGCGCCGTTCCGGTCGCGGGGGTGACGCTGGTGACGCCCAACGCGCGTGAGGCGGCGGGGTTCTGCGCAGACGGTGCACGCTCCCCGGACGTCGCGGCGGCCGGAGGCGGTCTGCTCAGCGCCGCCGCAGACGGCGCCGCGCTCGCCGAGCGCTGGTCGGCGCGGTGGGTGTGCGTCACGCGCGGGGCCGACGGCGCGGTGCTGTGCGCCGCCCATGGCCAGGGCCCCTACGCCTTCCCGGCCCGCGTGGTCAGCGGCGATCCCTGCGGCGCCGGGGACCGCTTCGCCGCCCGCGCCGCGACGGCCCTGGCCGACGGCGTCGAACCCCCCGGCGCCGTGGGCGCGGCGGTCGCGGCCGCCAGCGCGTTCGTGGCTGCCGGCGGGGCCGGCGCCGCGCGTCTGGGGCCGGTGGTTGGGCTGGCTTCTCCCGGTGCGACGCAGACAACACAGCCGACCTCCCCCACGCGCGCCGAGCTGGACGCCGAGGCCGAGGCGCTGGCCGAGCAGACCCGGGCGCAGGGCGGCGTGCTGGTGGCCACCGGTGGGTGCTTCGACCTCCTGCATCCCGGCCACGTGCACACGCTGCAGGCCGCCCGGGCGCTCGGGGACCGCCTCGTCGTCTGCCTCAACGCCGACGCCTCCGTGCGCCGGCTCAAGGGTGCCGCCCGCCCGCTGGTCTGCGAGGAGGACCGCGCCGCCGTGCTCCACGCGCTGGGCTGCGTGGACGCGGTGGCGATCTTCGACGAGGACACCCCGGCCGCGGCGCTCGAGCGCCTGCGCCCGCACGTCTGGGCCAAGGGCGGCGATTACGCGGCGCACCAGCTGCCCGAGGCGGCGACGCTGGCGGCGTGGGGCGGACAGGCGGTCATCCTGCCCTTCGTCGACGGCCGCTCCACGACGGCGCTCATCGAGGAGGTGAGCGCCGGTGGCATCGCCTGAGCCGGGCACGGTGCTGGTCACCGGAGGGGCGTCCGGGCTGGGGGCGGCGGTGGCCGACGCGGTGGCCGGGGCCGGAGGCACACCCGTCGTGCTCGACCTCCAGGCGCCCGCCGATGGGCTGGCCCACGAGCTGGTGGACCTGGCCGACACCCGCGCCGCCGAGGCCGCCGTGCGACGGGTGGCCGAGGTCCACGGCGGACTGGACGCCGTGGTGACCGCAGCGGGGATCGACGCCAGCGGGCGCCTGGAGGACGTCGAGGCCGAGGCGTGGGAGCGCGTGATCGCGGTCAACCTGCTGGGCACGAGCGCGGTCGTGCGGGCCGCGCTGCCGGCGCTCGAGGCGGCTCGCGGACGAGTGGTCACCGTGGCCTCCACCCTCGGCCTGCGCGCCCTGCCCGACGCCAGCGCCTACTGCGCCTCCAAGTTCGGGATCGTCGGGTTCACTCGGGCACTGGCGCTGGAGGCCGAGGGGCGCTTCGGGGTGACGCTGCTCGTGCCGGGCGGCATGCAGACCGCCTTCTTCGACGACCGCCCCGAGCAGTACCGGCCCGGGCCCGACGCCCAGCTCTCGCCCCCCGAAGAGGTCGCCGAGGCCGTCGTCTTCGCGCTCACCCGCCCCGCCGGCCTCGAGGTGCGCGAGATGGTCTTCACCGTCTCAACCGAGCCGTCGTGGCCGTGAAGGAGGCCGACAGCGAGGCAGCGGGATCCGCGCGCGACGCAGAGGCGGAGCCCCGCGTCCTCGTCCTGCGCGCCCTCGGGGTCGGCGATCTGCTCACCGCGGTCCCCGCCCTGCGGGCGATCGGCCGGGCCTTCCCCGACCACGCGGTCACCCTGGCCGCCCCGCGGGCCCTCGCTCCCCTCGTCGACCTCATAGGTGACCTGACCCTGCTCGACCATCACGAGCTGGACACCCCCCTGCCCCGCGGTGCTCACCATGCGCGCGTGGCCATCAACCTCCACGGCCGCGGCCCGCACAGTCACCGCCGCCTCACCGATACCCACCCCGAGCGCCTCATCGCCTTTGCCCACCCCCACGTCCCGCGAAGCCGCGAAGGCCCTCCCTGGCGCCCCGACGAGCACGAGGTCCACCGCTGGTGTCGGATGATCGCCGCGCACGGCATCTCCGCCGACCCCGACGACCTGGCGCTTCGGGCGCCGCAGCGCCCCGTCCCCGAGGAGGCGACCGGAGCCACCGTCCTCCACCCCGGGGCGAAGGACCCGGCGCGCCGCTGGCCGATCACCCGCTGGGCCGCGGTCGCGCGCACCGAGCGCGCCCGCGGGCGGAGCGTGCTGATCACCGGCGGGCCCGACGAGCAGATCCTTGCGCGCGCCGTGGCCGAGCGCGCCCAGCTGCCGCCCGGCGCGGTGCTGGCCGGGCGCACCGACCTCGCCGACCTCGCCGCCCTGGTCGCTGCCGCCGGGCGCGTGGTGTGCGGGGACACCGGCCTCGCCCACCTGGCCACCGCGCTGGGCACGCCCTCGGCGGTGCTCTTCGGCCCCGTGTCCCCCGCCGCGTGGGGCCCACCGCCCGACCGCTTTCAGCACCGAGTCCTGTGGGCCGGCCGCTGCGGCGACCCGCACGGGAAGCGGCCCGACGCCGGGCTGCTGGCCATCCAACCCGCCGACGTCCTCGAGCAGATGGAGGCCCTGCCATGACGGCCACCCACGCCCCCGCCACCACGATCCCCGTTCTCGATCCCGCCACCGGCGAGGAGCTCGAGCGCATCCCCACCGGCGACGCCGAGGCCGTCGACGTCGCCGTGCGCGGCGCGCGGACCGCGCAGTCGAAGTGGGCGCTCACGCCGGCCGGCGAGCGCAGCGCCATCCTCAAGGCCGCTGCCGCGCGCGCCCGCGGGCACGTCGAGGAGCTGGCCGAGCTGCAGACGCGCGAGAACGGCAAGCCCCTCGACGACTCGCGCGGTGGCGTCGAGGCGTGTCTGGGGGCCATCGAGCAGTTCGCCGAGCTGGGTCCGCTGCACCGCGGCCGCGCCCTGAACGGCGATGTCGAGGCGACCGACCTGATGGTCTACGAGCCCCACGGCGTCGTGGCCATCCTCGTGCCCTGGAACGATCCGCTGGCCATCGCCGGGCAGAACCTCGCCGCCGCCGTGGTCACCGGCAACGCGGTCGTCCTCAAGCCCTCCGAGAAGACGCCGCTGAGCACCCGGCGCCTGGTCGAGCTGCTCGAGCTGCCCCAGGGCGTGCTCACCCTGCTGCTGGGCGACGGCCACGCCGGCCGCGCGCTGGTCGGTCACCCAGAGGTGGACTGCGTCCTGCACACCGGCTCGGTGACCACCGGGCGGGAGATCGCCCGCGCCTGCGCCGGCCAGCTCAAGAAGGCCGTGCTGGAGCTGGGCGGCAAGACCCCCTCCTCGTGGACGCCGGCGTCGACCCCGTCTGGGCCGCCGGGCAGGCCGCCCTCGGCGCCTTCGCCAACGCGGGGCAGATCTGCGTCTCGGTCGAGCGCATCCTCTGCCACCGCGACGTGGCGGCGCCCTTCCTCGAGGCCCTCGCCGAGCGGGCGAGCACCATGCGCGTGGGCAACGGCCTGGACCCCGAAACCGAGATGGGGCCGCTCGTGGACGCCGCCCAGCGCGACCAGGTCGCCCGCCACGTGGATCAGGCGGTGGCCGCCGGGGCACGGGTCCTGGCCGGCGGGCGCGCCCTCGAGGACCGGCCCGGCTTCTTCTACGCGCCCACCGTCCTCGCCGACGTCCCGCCCGACAGCACCGTCATGCGCGAGGAGACCTTCGGCCCGGTCGCGCCCGTGCTCACCGTCGCCTCCTTCGACGAGGCGCTCGAACGGGCCGACGACTCGGGGTACGGGCTGTCGGCGACCGTCCTCACCCCCAGCCAGGCCAACGCCCAGCGCGCGTGGCGCAGCCTGCGTGCCGGCACCGTGAAGGTCAATGCGGTCTTCGGTGGCGCGCCTGGCGGCGCGGCCCACCCCCGGCGCGCCAGCGGCCTGGGTCTGGGCTACGGCCCCGAGCTGCTCGACGAGCTGACCCAGGTCAAGGTCGTCCACCTGGAGCCGGCGCCGCGGGCATGAGGGCAGCGCGCACCGGCTCGCGGCCCAGCGCCACCAGCGTGATGTCGTCGCGCCGGGACGGGGTGCGGAAGCTGCGCGCCGCATCCAGGCACGCGTCGATGACCGCCTGGGGGTGGGGGTCGTCCGTGCGTGCGAGCGCGCGTGCCACGCCCTCCAGGCCCAGCAGGCGGCCGTCGTCGTCGCGTGCCTCCACCAGCCCGTCGGTGTAGAGGAGCAGCAGCTCGCCCTCGGCCAGGGTGGCCTCGTGCGAGGCGTAGTCGGGCTCGACCATGCGGCTGACCACCGAGCCGGGGCTGGACAGGGTGCGAAGGGGGATCATCGAGCCCTCCGGGCGCGCGGCCAGGACCAAGGGTGGGGGGTGCCCGGCGTTGGTGACGCGCAGGCGTCCGGTGGGCGGATCCAGCTCGGCGATCACGCAGGTGACGAACTGCTCGGGGTCATGCAGGACCGTCCGCGCGGCGACCAGCGCGGCGGGCCCCAGCCTGCCCAGCGAGAGCGCCGTGACCAGCGCCTGCTTGAACTGTGCGGCCAGGCTGCCCGCTCGCGCGCCGTGTCCGGACACGTCGGCCACGACCACCGCCACGCGTCCGCCGGGCAGGCGCACCACGTCGTACCAGTCGCCGGCCAGCACGCCCTCGGCGGAGTGCACCATCCCGACCACCCGCACCCCGGGCGGTGGATCGACCGTCGACGCGCGCAGCTGGTCGCGCAGGGCGGCCACCACCGGCTCGCGTTGGGTCAGCCCCTCGTCGGCCGCGCGGGCGGTGTCCAACTCGTCGAGGATGCGCTTGCGCATGGCCTCCGCGTCGCGTCCGATCGCGCGCACCTCGGGCGGACCGGCGACCACCACCGCCGAGGTGAGGTCCCCGCCGGCCACCCGGCGCAGGGACGCGCGCAGGGAGCTCACCGGACGCAGCACCGAGCGCACCACCACCACCGCGCCCAGGGCCACGAGCACCACGAGGGCGATGCCGCTGCCGGCCACCGCGGCGACCAGCCGACCATCGGCGGCGGTGGCCATCTCGGCGGCGTCCAGGCGCTCGTCCTCGATCTCCTCCTGCAGGTCGGAGACCTTCTCGCGCAGGACGTCGAAGCGCTCCTGGCCCCGGCGGGTGACCGCCAGCTGACGCTCACGGTTCCTGTTCCCTTCGCCCGTAGGGAGCACCTCGGCCTCGGCGGCGACGGTCGCCCATGCGGACTTCGCCCTCTCGGCCTCCGCGAGCGCCTCGAGGATCTGCGGATCGTCGTCCATGATCGAGCGCAGGCGGGCCGCCGCCTCGCGCGCGCGCCGGCGAGTACCGCGGAGCGAATCGAGGAAGTCCTCGTCGCCGGTGATCACGTAGTCGCGCATCGCGGTCTCCTGCTCGACGTAGGACGCCAGCAGCACGCGCGCGAGCTGGGCGGCCGGGTCCAGGCGCTCGGTGAGCGCGCGCTCGGGCCCCTCCGCGCCGGCCAAGGCGGAGGAGATGAGCAGCCCGCACACCACCAGCACGGCAGCGAAGGCGGCGAGCAGCAGGCTGGTCCGTGCCCGCAGCGTCACAGACGGGAATCTAGCGCCGCGCTGCTCAGAGGCTAGGGAGAGCCTGCGCCAACGAGAGCACGGGGGCGAACAGGTCGCCGTCGCGAGCCACTCGCTCCAGCACCTGATCGGTGGTGAACGCCAGTTGCGCGGGGTCCTGCGCGTCCAGGCAGGCCTCCACCTCGTCCCACGCCACGGGAGTCGAGACGGTCGGGCGCTCGCGCGCCCGCGGGGAGTACACGGCCACCGTGGTCTTGTGGCGGTCGTTCTGGCTCCAGTCCACCAGCACGCGCCCGCCGCGCAGGTCCCTGGCCTGCCGCGAGACCACGAGCTCGGGTTCGGCCTGCTCGAGCAGCTCGGCCACCGCCTTGGCGAAGGGCTTGGTGGCGGCGTAGGACGTCTCGCTGTTGAGCGGCACGTAGACCTGCAGGCCCTTGGAGCCCGAGGTCTTGGCCACGCTGTGCACCCCGAGCTGCTCGAACAGTCCGCGCAGGACCAGCCCGACCCGGCAGCACTCGACCAGGTTCGCGGGCTCCCCGGGATCGAGGTCGAAGACCATGGTGGTCGGCCGCTCGGGTTCGGCGGCCAGGGCCAGGGACGGGTGCAGCTCGAGGTCGGCGAGGTTGCCCAGCCACGCCAGCGTGGGCACATCCTCGGCCAGCACGAACCCGTTGGCGGTGCGCACCCAGTCGGGGCGATGCGACGGGGCGTTCTTCTCGTAGAAGTGCTGGCCCTCCACCCCGTCGGGGTAGCGCTTGAGCGTCAGCTCGCGCCCGCGCAGGTGGGGCAGCAGCACAGGGGCGATCTCGGCCAGATAGGCGACCAGATCGCGCTTGGTGAAGCCGGTGGCCGGATAGAGCACCTTGCCCGGGTTGGCCAGGCGCAGCGTGCGGGTCGGCGGGCCCGGCACCTTGAGCTCGAGCGCCGGCCGGCGGCCGCCCACCTCGCGCGCGGCGGCCAGGAAGGCGGCCGGCGACGCCGAAGGCGAGTCGTGGCCATCGCGCAGGCCCTTGTAGGAGGGGGCGCGCAGGACCCCGTCGCGCGTCCACTCGGCGTATTCGACCTCGGCGACGTGGCGTGGCTGCACGAACACCGCCCCCCGGGGGGGCGCAGCGCCGCGCGAGCTGCCCTTCCCGCGGGCGCGCGCCGGCGCGGCGAACGGGCTCTGCTCACGCTCGAGCGGCGCCAGCAGGGTGGCCAGACGATCGAGCTCCTCCTCGGTGAACCCCGTGCCCACGCGCCCGGCGTAGCGCAGCTCGCCCGCCGCTGCGTCCGCTCGCGCCTCGCGCACCCCGACCAGCAGCGCGCCGATGCGCTCGCGCCTGCGCCCCTCGCCGGGCAGCCAGCCGCCCACGACGACCTCGGTGGTCGGGCGGTGCTTGACCTTGATCCACCCGCTGGCGCGCCGCCCCGGCTCGTAGGGGCAATCCAGGCGCTTGGCCACGATGCCCTCCAGGCCCTGGGCGGAGCTTGCCTCCAGCAGGGCGGCGCCGTCGTCCCAGGCCGCGGGCGTACGCCAGGCGGGCCCCTCCAGGCCCAACTCGAGCAGCGCAGCGCGGCGCTGCGCGTAAGAGCGGTCCATGAGCGAGTGGCCGTCGAGCCACAGCAGGTCGAAGACCACGTAGGTCGTGGGCACCTCCCTGACGCGGCGGCGCACCACCGCCTGCGAGGCCACGTGCATGCGCCGCTGCAGGCGCTCGAAGCTCGGACGCCCGTGCTCGTCGAAGGCGACGATCTCCCCGTCGAGCACCGCGCGGTGGTGGCCCAGCGCGCGGTCGATGCGCTGCACCTCTGGGTCCTGGGCGGTGATGTCGGCCAGGCTGCGCGCCTGCAGGCGCACGCGCCCGGGCGCGCAGAGGGCCACGGCGCGCACGCCGTCCCACTTGACCTCGAAGGCCCAGCCGGACGGGTCGGCGGGCAGCGCCCCGGCGCGTGCGAGCATCGGCGCCACCTGCTCGGGCATGGGCCCGCGCCCTGGATCGCTCGGCGGATCCATGCGGTGGATCAGCCAGTCGTCCCCTGCCGGGAAGAGGCCGTAGCGGCCCTGCAGGCGCTCCCCGTGGAAGGTCACCTGGACCTTGCGCTCGGTGAACTCGTGGGCCTCGTAGGTGCCGCGATCCCAGATGCGCATGGAGCCGGCGCCGTACTGCCCGGCGGGGATGTCGCCCTCGAAGCTCAGATACTCGAGCGGGTGATCCTCCGTGGGCACCGCCTTGCGGTTCTCCCTGGGCTCGTCGGGGATCCCGTTGGGGATCGCCCAGGAGACCGCCACGCCGTCGTGCTCCAGGCGCAGGTCCCAGTGCAGGCGCCGCGCGTGGTGCTCCTGCACCACGAAGCGCGGGAGTCCCTCCGGGGCGCTGCCCGGTCCGTCGCCCGCCGGCTCGGGCGTCTGGTCGGCGCTGCGCTTGGCGCGGTAGCCGGCGAGCTGGTCGGCCATGGTCGCGACCTACCCGCCCAGCGCGCGGAGGGGGCGCGCGGGGACCCCGGCGTGCAGCCAGCCGCCTTCCAGCTCGCCCGCGCGCACCACCGCCCCCGCGCCCACGACCGCGTTGGGGCCGACGGACGCGCCTCGGAGGACGACGGCGTTGGCGGCCACGAAGGTGTTGGCCCCGATGGCGATCGGCGCGCTGCGCAGGGGCTGGTCCATGAAGAAGGCGTCCGTCCCGTCGTGACCGTGGTCGGAGTCCACGACGCTGGCGCGCTCGGCCAGCCCGGCCCGCGCGCCCAGGACGATGCTCCGCGCGCAGTCGAGGTTGCAGTCGCGTCCCAGCTGGACATGATCGCCCAGCGTCAGCTCCCCGCCCGTGACCTTGAGTTGGGTGAGGTCGCGCACGAAGACATCGGAGCCGACGCGCAGGCGCCCCCCGCGCAGCACGAGCCGGCAGCCGGTCTGGAAGGTGCTGCGGTCGCCGAGGTCCACCTGCGTGCGCTGCCCTGCCCACACCTGCAGCGTGAGCAGCCGTCCCAGCTTGACGTGGCGCCCGAGGCGCAGGGCGAGCAGCCCGCCCTCGCCTCCCGGCTCGATCTCGATCACCGGCAGCTCGTGGAAACGTGCGCCATGGGGTGCGTCGAGCTCCAGGCGCCCGCCGGCCCGGCGCAGTGCCCAGTCCAGGCGCCGCGCCCACGCCCAGAAACGGGCACGCTCCGCGGTGAGGCGGGCGGAGCGAGCGGCGCCACGCACGGGGCCGCCCGTGACGCCCGGTCCGCGCGCCAGCGTGGGACCCAACGCTCCTAGCCGCCCGCGACGGCGGGCAGGATCGTGACCTCACCGCCTGTGGGCACCGGCGTCTGCAGGCCGTCGAGGAAGCGCACGTCCTCCCCGTCGACGTACACGTTGACAAAGCGGCGCAGCTTGCCGTCCTCGAGCAGGCGCTCGCGCAGCTCGCCGTGGCGGGTGAACACGCCCTCGAGGGCCTCGCCGACGGTGGCGCCCTCGACGCCGACCTCGCCCTCGCCACCCGAGGCGGAGCGCAGCTGGGTGGGGATCTTGACCGTGACGCTCACCGGCGGGCCCCCGCGACCACGTCCTCGACCTCGTCCACAAACGCGTCGAGGCGCGGTTCGATCTCGAAGGAGTCGAAGGTGTCGCGCACGGCGTCGATGGTCTTGAGACCCTCGCCCGTGATGAGCAGCACGACGCGCTCCTCGGGGTCGATGTCGCCGCGCTCGGCCAGCTTGGCAAGCGTGGCGGTGGACACGCCGCCGGCGGTCTCGGTGAACACGCCGGTGGTCTCGGCCAGCAGGCGGATGCCCTCGCGGATCTCGTCGTCGGTGACCGCGTCGATCGAGCCGTTGCTGCTGCGCGCAAGGTCCAGCGCGTAGGGACCGTCGGCGGGGTTGCCGATGGCCAGCGACTTGGCGATGGTGTCGGGCCTGACCGGCTGGCAGACGTCGTGCCCGGCCTCCCAGGCGCACGCCACGGGCGAGCAGCCCAGCGCCTGCGCGCCGTTCATCACCGGTGGGGCGCCCTCGGCCAGCCCGAGGTCCAGCCACTCCTGGAAGCCCTTGGCGAGCTTGGTGTACAGCGAGCCGGAGGCGATGGGCACCACCAGGCGGTCGGGCACCCGCCAGCCCAGCTGCTCGGCGATCTCATAGGCCAGCGTCTTGGAGCCCTCGGCATAGTAGGGGCGCACGTTGACGTTGACGAACGCCCAGTCGCGCTCGCCGGAGATCTCTGTGCACAGGCGGTTGACGTCGTCGTAGCTGCCGCGCACCTTCACGAGGTTGGTGCCGTACACGCCGGTGGCGAGGATCTTCTGCTCCTCGAGGTCGGCGGGGATGAACACGTAGGTCTCCATCCCCAGCGCTGCGCCTTGGGCGGCCACGGCGTTGGCCAGGTTGCCGGTGGAGGCGCAGGCCAGCACGTCGTAGCCCAGCTCGCGGGCGCGCGCGGCGGCCACGGCGACCACGCGGTCCTTGAAGGAGTGCGTGGGGTTGGCGGCGTCGTTCTTGACCCACACCTCGCGCAGTCCGAGGCGCTCGGCCAGGCGGTCGGCCTTGATCAGCGGGGTGCAGCCGGCGGGCAGCCCGGTGCGCGACAGCGTGCGCGACGACGGCCCGGGCGGCGCGTCCAGCGGCAGGAAGTCGCTGTAGCGCCAGAGGTTCTGCGGGCCGGCCTGGATGTGCCGGCGGCGCTCGGCGACATCGAGGCCAGCGTCGACCTCGTAGGTCACCTCGAGCGGGCCGAAGCAGCGCTCGCACACGTAGAGTGCCTCCGCCGGGTACTCGGCGTGGCACTCACGACAGGTCAGTCCCTGAGCTCCCATAGATGGTGTCTCCTTCGCCGGTCCCGTGTGGCGAAGGTCCTGGAAGCCCGCCACACATCTGTCAGGAATTGGCACCGTGCCCGCTCTGGGACCTTCTTCTGCGGGAGGTTGCCGGGGTTTCGATGGGCCAAGTCCCTCCACCCCTCTGGATGTGTCCAGCTATGTCGGCCACGCAGTGTACAGCCTCGGGATACGCTCTGAAGGTGCCCCAGCTGCCCCGCCCCCGCCGCTTCACCCGCTCCGCGCCGGAGCGCGACGGCGGCATGGTGCCGGCCGAGGTCGACGCGCCGCGCGTCGAGGTCACGGAGGCGGCGGGACTGCGCTGGATCAACGTGGAGTGCCCGCGCACGGTCGAACGCGCGTGGCTGGAAGAGCACTTCGACTTCGACCCGCTCGACTACGAGGACGTCTTCTCGCGCAACCAGCGCCCCAAGATCGACGAGTACCCCGAGTACCTGTTCATCGTCCTGCACTTCCCGCGCTTCGACAAGACGGTGGGTCGCCTGAACGCCGTGGAGCTCGACCTGTTCCTCGGGCCGGACTTCCTGGTCACGCTGCCCAACGACCACATCGAGCCGCTGGAGTACCTCTTCGAGCGGGTGCGCACCGCGGAAGCCCAGCGCGAGGCGCTGTTCGCCAAGGGCTCGGGCTACCTGCTCTACAAGCTGGTCGACGACTGCGTCGACGCCTCGTTTCCCATGCTGCGCAAGATGGGCAACAAGCTCGAGCGCCTGGAGGACGCGATCTTCGAGGGCGAGTCGGAGAAGATCGTGCGCGACCTCTCCGACGCCAAGCAGGAGATCATCAACTTCCGCAAGATCGTGCGCCCGCAGCGCACCGCCCTGCGCGACCTGGAGCGCACGCGCCGCCACGTGCCCGAGGACCTCGACATCTACTTCGACGACATCAACGACGCGTCGGAGCGCATCTGGGACATGCTCGAGAACTTCAAGGAGGTCATCGAGGGCCTGGAGTCGACCAACGAGTCGGTCCTCTCCCACCGCGTCAACGACGTGCTGCGCGTGCTGACGGCCTTCAGCGTCATCGTGCTGCCGCTGACGTTGATCGCCTCCGCGGCGGGGATGAACGTGCTGTTCCCGGGGGAGGGCACCGAGGCCGGCTTCTGGGTGATCGTCGGGGTGATGGCCACGGTGCTGGTGGGCATGGTCACCTACTTTCGCCGCCGCGGCTGGCTGTAGCCAGGGCACGCCGCGCGTAGCCGGCGCTGCGCACCAGGTCGCGCGCGCCGTCGCGCGCGGTCGCGCGGGCCGACCGTGGCTGCGCGCGGAAGTGGTGGGGCACACCTCCCCAGGGCCGACGGATGCCCGTGAGGGCACTGACCTCGTTGTCCTCGTGGATGACCTGCAGCCACAGCGGACGGGTCCACAGCTGGCGCACAGGGGCGACCGTGGCGGCCAGCGGGTGGGCGACGCAGTACGCCGTGCGCGCCGGGACCCCGCCGTGCAGGGGCTCGACGAGGCTGAGGAACGCGTTGGCCGGGTCCACGCACGCGAAGTGGCGCCCCGCGTGCGTGCGATAGCCCACCGGCACGTTGAGGAACTCGGGCACGCTCACCGGACGGGCGTGGCGTTGGAGGATCTCCAGGTAGCGGTCGCCCAGCGCGTCGTCGCTGTCCAGGCGGGTGGTGATCAGATGGGTCGCGCCCTGCAGGTCGACGTGGGCGGGCAGCGCGGCGCCGAGGGCCTGCGCGGTGTGGGGCTGGGCCAGTGCGACCGTGGCAAAGCCGGGCAGCGCGTCGAGGCGCGCGCGGATGGCCGCCGGCGTGTCCGCGTCGACGAGCACCAGCCAGTCGTGCGGCGCGCGCTGCGCGCGCATCGACGGATGGCAGAAGCGCTCGAAGGGCGCCAGACGCGCCTCCAGCCATCGCACGTCCAGCCGCTCGCGGCCCGCGGCGAAGTCCAGGGCGAGGTTCAGGCGCGTGATGACCACGTGGCGCACGCGCACGCCCGCTGCTGCTCGCATCACAGCAGCAGGGTACGGCTGCGCACGCTGCCCAGCGCCAGCGCGGCGGTGCCCACGAGCTGCGCGGCGACGTGGACGGCGGCCAGGCGAGCGGTCGGTCCGTCCTGGTTGCGCGCGAGGGCCAGGAGGCCGTGCGTGTAGGGCGCGGCGGCGAGGGCGGGCGCGGCCCGGCGGGTGGCGGCGGCGGTGGCCAGGCCCCCCAGCGCCAGCCACAGCTCGGCCTGGCGGCGGCTGAGGAAGAGGCGATGCCAGCACAGCGCGTCGCGCAGCTCGGGTGCCCTGACGACCAGCTCGCAGAAGAGGCCCAGGCGGCGACGCTCGGCGATGTAGCTCCGGGCCGAACGCGGCATGATCGCGTGGTGGACGAGAGCGTCGGGGGCGAAGGCCACCGCGATGCCCTGGCGGCGCGCGCGCCAGCCGAAGAGGACGTCCTCGCCGAAGGGTGCCGCGCCGGGCCCTTCCAGGCCGGAGCCGAAGCCGCCCACCCGCGCGTGGACATCGCGGCGCACAAAGAGGCTGGCCGACTCGAAGAGCCCGAGACCGCTCACCGCCAGGCTGCGATCGAAGGGGCCCATCGGCGTGGCGGGGTCGGGTTCGACGGCGCCCTGGACCAGGCCGGCCTCGCGCAGGGCCGCGCTGCCGGCGGCAAGCCAGCCCGGCGTGGGGGCGCAGTCGGCGTCGGTGAAGGCCAGCGCGGGCGCGCGGGCGGCCCGGGCGCCCGCGTCGCGCGCCGCCCCGGGTCCCGGTCCCCGGGGCAGGCGCAGCACGCGCGCGCCCGCCTCCTGGGCGAGCGCGGCGGTGTCGTCGCGCGAGCCGTTGTCGACCACCAGCACCTCGTGCTCGGGCGCCCCGGCCTGGCAAGCCAGTGCGGCCAGCGTGGCGGGCAGCGTCGCCGCGGCGTCGCGCGCGGGGACGATCACGGACACGGCGAGCGGCGTGGGGCCGGGCACGCCGCCACGCTATCGCCGTGATGGCACGGGTCCGTAGCGACCCTCCCGGGGCGCTCGTCGCGCGGCGGGTAACACGCCTCGCCAGGCGGTGTAGGCCCTCACGTGCCCGCCACCGCCCGCCCCGCCGACCTCGAGCGCGTCGCCGACGCGCTGGCTCTCACCGCACCGGCCAAGCGCCGGCGGATGCTGGTCATCGTCAACCCGTATGCCAGCACGGTGTCCGACCGACTCAAGGGCCTGGTGGTTCAAGCCCTGGCCGGCCGCTACGAGGTCGATGCGGTCGACACCCAGGCGCGCGACCACGCGACCGCCCTGTGCCGCGGGGCGCGCGACGAGGGCTACGACGTGGTCGTCGCCTTCGGCGGCGACGGCACCCTCAACGAGGCCGCCAACGGGCTGGCCGGCTGCGGCGTGGCGCTGACCTGCCTGCCGGGCGGAGCCAGCAACGTGATGTGCCGGATGCTGGGGATCCCCACCGACATCGTCGACGCCACGGAGCACCTGCTGCACCTGGCCGACCGCTGGGCGCCGCACCGGATGGATCTCGGATGGGTCGACGATCGCGCCTTCACGTTCTCGGCGGGCCTGGGCCTCGACGCCGCCGTGGTCGAGCGCGTCGACCGCCATCCGCGCCTGAGGACCCGCTTCGGGCAGTGGTATTACGCGCAGGTGGCCCTCTCGACCTTCACCCGTCGCTACCTCGTGCGCCCGCCGCGCATGCGGGTGCGCCACGGCGGCGAGGACGTCGAGGGCGTGACCACCGTGGTGCAAAACGGCGAAGTGCTGTCCTACTTCGGCACCCGACCGCTGCCCGTCGCGCAGGACGTCGCTCTCGACGACGGCACGCTGGGCGCGGTGGTGCTGCGACGCGCCAGCCCGATCGACATCCCCACCGTGATGGGGCGCCTCTTCCTCCCCGCGCCGGTCGCCGAACACCGCCAGGTCACCGCCTGGTCGAAGGTGACCGACCTCGAGGTCACCTCCCTCGACGGCGGCGAGATCCCCCTGCAGGTCGACGGCGACCACATCGGCGAGGTCACGCGGGCGCGCTTCTCGGTGCAGCCGGGCGGCCTTACGATGGTCGCGTGAGCGCGCGACGCTGCCGATAGGGCCTGTAGACCGGGCGAGACTCTGCTCACCCGGCCGTGTTGCGACCACCCGATGCGACGGCTCACCCTTCTCCTCCTGCCCGTACTGGCGGCCCTGGCCCTCTTCGCGGCGCCCGCCCTGTCCACCGAGCGCTGGCGCCCCTCGGCGCTCGACTTCGAGCTGAGCCTGCCCGACACCGGCCTGGCCCGGGCGGCGGGGACCGGCCTGTGGACTTCCGACCCGATCGAGACGGGCAAGCGCTTCGACCTCGTGGGGCTGCGTTGGGAGAGGACCGAGCGCCCCGTGGAGGTGTGGATCCGCACCCACTCGGCCCAGGACGGCTGGAGCCGCTGGGTCGAGGCGGAGGGCGAGATCAACGAGCCGGCCAGCGCGGGGGTGTGGGCCGGCGGCGCCGACGCCTTCCAGGTGGCCTTCGACCAGCGCCCCCGCGGGCTGCGCGCCCACCTCGTCAACACCACCGGCAGCGCCACGCCCCGCCAGCGCGCGGCCACGGCGGTACGCAGCGCGATCAACACCGCGGTCGTCGCCACCATCGGTACGGCTACCGCGTGGGCGCAGGGCCAGAGTGGCCCGCCCGCCATGGTCTCCCGCGAGGCCTGGGGCGCGAAGGACTGCCCGCCGCGCGAGGCGCCCTCCTACGGCGAGGTCAAGCTGGGCTTCGTCCACCACACGGTCTCCACCAACGACTACGCGCCCGGCGAGGGCGCGGCGATCGTGCTGGCCATCTGCCGCTACCACCGCAACTCCAACGGGTGGGACGACGTCGGCTACAACTTCCTCGTCGATCGCTACGGCACGATCTACGAGGGGCGCGCCGGAGGCATCGACCGCGCCGTGATCGGCGCCCAGGTGCAGGGCTTCAACGCGGTCTCCACCGGTGTGGCGGCCCTGGGCACCTACTCCTCCGTGCCACCCGACGACGCGCAGGTCTCCGCGATCGCCGACGTGCTGGCCTGGAAGCTGCCCGCCCACGGGGCCCCCACCACCGGCGAAGTGAAGGTCACCTCGGCCGGCGGCAGCCAGAACCGCTACCCGGCGGGTCGGCAGGTCACCTTCCAGCGCATCTCCGGCCACCGCGACGCCGGCAAGACGGCCTGCCCTGGCGACGCCATGGTGGCCCGCTTCGAGCAGCTGCGTTCCATGGCCGCCGCACGCCAGCAGCCACTGGCCGCTCCGGGGGCCGGCGGCCAGACGCCCGGCCAGCCGGCTCCCGCGTCCACCGACATCCACCCGCCCAAGCTGGAGATCCTGCGCTCGAGCATCTCGCGCGACGCCCGCGCGCTCGACGTCCTGGCCCCCATCACCGCCCGCGCTTCGGGCACCGTGCAGGTGGAGCTGCACGCCGCGGGCCGGCGCCATCGCTTCACCGCGCCGGTGGAGAGCGCCAGGCGGCGGGTCCGCTTCCGCTCGGCCCTCCCCACCGACCAGGCCCGCCTGGGCACCGGGATCCTGACGATCACCTACCCCGGCGACGCGGACACCCGCCCGCAAGCGCTGCGCCTGCGCGCGGCCAACGGACGGGCGGCGCTCGAGACCCAGCGCCCCCGGCTGGTCGACGGGCGCCTGCGCGCCTCGGGCACGATCTCCTCGCGGGCCACCGGTGTGGTGCGGGTGGCCATCAGCTACGTGCACCGGGGCCAGAGCCACACGCTGGAGCGTCACACGCCCATCCAGGGCGGGCGCTGGTCGCTGGACGCCGCGGTGCCCGTCGACGATCAGCTGCGCATCGGCCTGCGCAGCGGCACGGTGCACTCCACCACCGCCTACACCGGGGATCTCGACCGGCGCATCCGCGGCGAGGCGCGCTCCTTCCAGGTGCTGAGCGCGCCCTAGCAGCTGTCCGCTATCGCGACCAGGGGGCCCGCCTCCCGGCGGTGACCTCGCCTCAGCGCCGGCGCCTGCGCCGCCGACGGCGGCTGCCGTCGTCGTCGTCGTCGTCCTCCTCCTCGCAGCCGGCGAAGACGAGGCCGAGGCCGATCGCTCCGGCCGCCGCCCAGCCCAGGAATGTCCGCCGCTCCAGCGGCTCGTGTTCCTCCGTCTCCCGGCACTCGAGCTCCTGCGGTCGCTCCATGATCCGCTCCCTGGGTCGTGTCCCGCGGCCCTGCGCCGCGGCCCTGATCGGCGAGCAACCTACCGCCCGCGACCGAGCGCCGCCAGTCGAGCACGCGCTCAGGCGCCCGCGACCGAGCGCTGCCAGTCGAGCATGCGCTCAGGCGCCCGCGCCCGGGGTGACCCGGTAGGCATCGAAGACGCCCTCGACGTTGCGCAGGCGCGACACCGTCGCCTTCAGGGCGGCGGTGTCGACCACCTCGACCACGAAGCGGTTGCGCACCATCGGCTCGGAGACCGTGCAGCGGGCCTCCAGGATGTTGATGCCCTGCTCGGAGAAGGTCCGCGAGATGTCCTCGAGCAGGCGGTGGCGGTCCCAGCCCTCGACCTGCAACTCCACGCGGAAGGCGGTCTCGTGGTCGCCCTCCCAACTCACCGGCGTGAACCGCTCGGGGTCCTTGCGCAGGTTGACCGCGTTGGGGCAGTCCTCGCGGTGGATGGTGATGCCCCGTCCCAGCGAGATGTAGCCCGCGATGGCGTCGCCGGGGACGGGACGGCAGCACTTGGCCAGGCGCACCGGCACGTCCTCCACGCCCTCCACGCGAATGCCGAAGGAGCCCGAGGAGCCGCTGGGGCGCCGGCGCTCGCGGCCGCTGGGGCTGAGCAGCGCCTCGGCAGTGGTCTCGCGGTCCTCGGCGGCCTCGCCCTGCTTGAGGCGCTGCATGACCTTGTTGATGACGACCTTGGGGGTGATCTTGGCCCCGCCCAGGGCGATGTAGAAGTCGTCGGCCTTGCGAAAGCCCATCTCGCGGATCACGTCGGCCAGCAGCGGCGAGCCGGTGATCTTCTGGGCGGGCAGCCCGCGCTTGCCCATCTGCTCCTGAAGCAGGGCCCGTCCGGCGTGCTCGGTGTCCTCGCGCGACTCGGCCTTGAACCACTGCTTGATCTTGTTGCGCGCGCGGGTGGTCTTGACCAGCGCCAGCCAGTCGCGCGAGGGTCCGCGCTCGCGCTTGGCGGTGACGATCTCGACGATGTCCCCGCTGCGCAGCTCGAGGTGCAGGGGGACCATCTTGCCGTTGACCTTCGCCCCCACGCAGCGATGGCCGACGTCGGTGTGGACCTCGTAGGCGAAGTCCAGCGGCGTCGCCCCGGCGGCGAGGTTCTTGACCTCGCCCTTGGGGGTGAAGACGTAGACCTCGTCCTCGAAGAGGTCGACCTTCAGCGTCTCCATGAACTCCTGGGGATCGGAGGTCTCCGACTGCCAGTCGAGCATCGAGCGCAGCCACTTGAGCTTGGCGTCGGGATCACCGTGCGGGCCGGCGGCGCCCTTGCCGTCGGCGCTCTTGTACAGCCAGTGCGCTGCGACCCCGTACTCGGCCATCTCGTGCATGTCGCGCGTGCGGATCTGGATCTCCAGGGGCAGCCCCTCGGGTCCGATCACCGTGGTGTGCAGCGACTGGTAGAGGTTGAACTTGGGCATCGCGATGAAGTCCTTGAAGCGCTTGGGCAGGGGCTTCCACAGCGAGTGGATGACGCCCACCGCGCCATAGCAGTCCTTCACCGAGTCGACGATGACCCGCATGGCCGTGAGGTCATAGATCTCGTTGAACTCGCGACCCTTCTTGGTCATCTTCGAGTAGATGGAGTAGAAGTGCTTCGCCCGCCCGCAGATCTGGGCCTCGATGGCCAGCGCCTGCAGCTCGCGCTGCAGGTACTCGCCCGCCCGGTTCACGTAGGTCTCGCGCTCGGCGCGCTGCTGGTTGACCAGGCTCTTGATCTCCTGGTACTTGCGCGGGTGCAGCGTGGCGAAGGCGAGATCCTCGAGCTCCCACTTGATCGCGTGGATGCCCAGGCGGTGGGCGATCGGGGCGAAGATCTCCAGCGTCTCCCTCGCCTTGTCGATCTGCTTGTGCTTGGGCATGGCACCCAGCGTGCGCATGTTGTGCAGGCGGTCGCCGAGCTTGAGGAGGATGACCCGCACGTCCTGGGCCATCGCGACCATCATCTTGCGGTAGTTCTCGGCCTGCGCCTCGTCGCGCGACTGGAAGGTGATTCCGGTGAGCTTGGTAACGCCGTCGACCAGCGAGGCGATCTCCTCGCCGAACTGGGAGCGCACCTCGTCCAGCGAGGCCGACGTGTCCTCCACGGTGTCGTGCAGCAGCGCGGCGCACAGCGTCTCGGTGTCCAGGCGCATGCCGGCGCAGATCTTGGCCACGCCGACGGGGTGGACGATGAAGTCCTCGCCCGACTTGCGCCGCTGGTCGGCGTGGTGCTCGCACGCGAACACGAAGGCGGCCTCGACGCGGGCGCGGTCGATCTCCACGGCGCTGTCGGCGCCGTGCTCCTCGACGATCGCGAACAGATCGCCCAGGAGGCCGCGCTCGCGCTCGGTGAGCTCGGCGCCGGTGACGCCCGCCCAGCGGTCGGGGTGACGCTCGGGGTGCTCGACGCGGTCGACCCGCCGCGCCTCGGGACGGGTGGGACGGACCTCGATGTCCGCGGCGCCCTCGGGGCGCTCGGACCCGTTGGTCAGGCGGCCCGTGCGATCGGTGGCCTCAGCCACGCCCGCGCCTCCTCCAGGCGCCGGGTCGCGTCCCGGAAGGTCCCCGAGCGCTCCAGCGCCGTGCGCTGGGCGGGACGCAGCGCGACCCGCCGCGCGATGGCGTCGACGTGGACGAGCTCGAGCTCGCAGAGCACGCGCAGGCAGCGTCCGGCCAGGGCGGGCGAACGCCGCCGGGGACCCTCCCCGCGCAGGAGGGCCTCGAGCTGCTCCCCCACCGCGCCGGGGGTGTCGCGCAGGGCGCGGTACAGCGCGGCGAGCGGGGCACGGAGGTCGTGGTCGCGCTCATGGATCTGCATCGCGAAGCCTAGCTCAGCCTCTCCCCACGCCATGTGCGTCGTGCGCCCGAGGACGGGCGCGAGGAGCGCGGCCAGGGCGGCGGCGTCGGGCGGGGGATCGATGGCCACGACGTGCGCGTAGTCGTCGGCGAGGGCCGGCTCGCGCGCGAGCGCCGCGTGGTCGCACAGCGCGAAGCCGCCGGCCAGCGACCCGAGGTGCCGCGCGCGCAGCGCTGCGTCGGCGGCGAGTGCGAGCACCGGCTCGCCGCTGTGCACGAGCGCCATGAGCGTCCCGGCGATGCCCGCGCCCCGGCGGTCGCGCACGTGCGGCGGGGCGGGGACGGAGAGGGACGCGATGGGCGGGGCCTCCTCTGCGCCGCAGCCGTTCGCCCCGGATGGCTCCTCTGCCCCGGCCGCGGCGAGCATGGCCGCCAGCGGGTCGGGGTGCTGGCCGACCAGCGTCATCTTCGCCGGGCGGACCGGGCGGGCGTGGCGGAGGACGAGGCGGGGCTCGACGGCCCCGTTCCACTCGTCGGCCTCGAGCGCGAAGGTGGCGTCGGCGGGCTCGCCCGGGGGACAGGGCAGGCGCCCGCCGGTCCCGAAGGCGACGGCGCGAGCCCTGTGGCCGCCGCTGCGCACGGTGAAGCGCACGTGGCGGCCCTCCTCGCCCATCGGTCGAGCGTCGTCCAGCCGAGCGCCCGCGACGAGCAGGCGCACCTCGCGGTTGGCGGTCCCGAAGGGACCGAGGCGCTCGAGCTCCTCGGCGAGCTCCAGCCCGAGCTCGTCGCCGCCCACCACCGCGTCGGCGCGCTCGACGGGAACGAGATCCTCGGGGCGCAGCACCTCCGCCGCGTGCGCCTCGAACGCCGCCCGGAAGGCGTCGACCTGCCCGGCGGCGAGCGTGCATCCCGCCGCGGCGCGGTGGCCGCCGTGGCGGCGCAGGTGGCCGGCGGCGGCATCGAGCCCGGCGAGCAGGTCGAAGCCCGGGATGGAGCGCCCCGAGCCGGTGGCCGTCGCGCCGTCCAGCGCGACGAGGACCGCGGGGCGGTGATGGCGCTCGGCGATGCGCGCGGCCACGATGCCGATCACCCCCGGGTGCCAATCCTCTCCGGCGAGCACGTAGGCGGGCCGGTCGCCGGCCTGGCGCACCTGCGCCTCGGCGTTGAAGAGGATGCGCGTCTCCACGTGGCGGCGCTCGGCGTTGGCCCGCTCGAGCTCCTCGGCGACGCGCGCGGCCCGGCCAGGATCCTCGGTGAGGATGAGCTCGAGCCCCGCGTCGGCGCGGTGCAGGCGCCCGGCCGCGTTGATGCGCGGCGCTAGGCGGAAGCCCACCGCGCGCGCGTCCAGGCGCGCCGGGTCCACGTGGGCAGCGGCCATGAGGGCACGCAGCCCCGGGCGCGCCGTGACCGCGAGCGCGCGCAGCCCCTCGCGGACCAGCCGCCGGTTCTCGTCGACCAGCGGCACGCAGTCGGCCACGGTGGCCAGCGCCACGAGGTCCAGATCGACCTCGGCCTGCGCCGGGTCCTCCCCGGCCGCCTCGAGCACGGCTGCCGCCAGCACGTGCGCGACGCCCGCCGCGCACAGCTGCGGACACGGGTAGCCCTGCACCCCCGGGTGCACCAGCGGCGCGGCGGGAAGCCGGCCATCGGCGCGCGGGGCGTGGTGGTCGGTCACCACCACGTCCAGGCCGGCCTCGCGCGCGGCGGCGACCTCGTCGACCGCGGTGACCCCGCAGTCGACGGTCACCAGCAGCCGCGTGCCCCGGGCGACCAGGCGCTGCACCGTGGCCTCCGACAGCCCGTAGCCGTCCTCCGTGCGGCTGGGTAGGTACCAGTCCACGTCAGCACCGAGCCGGCGCAGGCAGCCGACGATGATCGCGGTCGAGCAAACCCCGTCGACGTCGTAGTCCCCGTGGACGGTGATCCGCGTCCTGGCGCGGACGTGGCCGAGCAGGACCCCGGCCGCCGTGGCGATGCCCGGAAAGGCCCCGGGCCCGTGCCGCGCGTCGGCGGCCAGCCACGCGCGCGCGGCCGCCGGCTCGGCCAGCCCCCGGCGCACCAGCACCTGCGCCGCCGCCCCGCTCAGCCCCAGCTCGCGCTCGAGGCGCACCACGGCGCCCACGTCGCAGGGGGGGATCTCCAGCCTCGGCTCAGCCACGCACGCAAGCTAGGCGCGCCGGCGGACAGATCCACCCGTCCTCCCCGCCGACCAAGCCCGTCAGCGGCCAGCTCACCCTCGAGGGCGGCCCGGCGAGTACGCTCGGCGCACGCTGTTGCGATCACGCGCGAGCAGCACTCTGTCGTCCCTTGCGGATTGCGCTCGAGCAGCGCTCGTACTCGTCCGTGCGGCGTGCCGAATCATCGCCGGCTGGGCTGCGTGTCGTGGCCCGGGTCGTGGCGCCACGAGTGCTCACTGTTGCTTTGCGCGATGCGCGCCCGTCGGAGATCCGCTCGAGACGCTGAGGGGCTGCGTGCAATCCGCCGGAGTGGCGTTAGAACTCGTCCGGAAACAGACGGTGCGTCGGCGGGCGCCCGGCCCGTGGATGCCGGGCGCCGCGGGCGTTCAAACGCCGCGTGCAACGCCCGCCTCAGGTCGGTCGCTCCCTGCTGTCCATTCAGTAGTCGCCCCCGCCCGATACGGCGGGAACCTTCGTAGAGCTCAAAGCGTGAACCGTGTCTGATCGACGGCCAACTCTCGAACGAAAGCGGGCGGAGAAGAATCTCGACGGAGGTCCCGGCTCAGCCGTCTCTACTCCGACGAGCTCTGCGAGACACGAGTGGAGGGCCAATTCGCCATGTGGACCGGACTCGCCAAGCCAGACCGTTGGCCGGTAACCAGATTGGATGCCGCGCCGGCGCCCGCCCTCAGCCGGCAACAGATCAACTCGCGCATGGAGAACTGGACTATCCATCGGGCTCAGTCGAGTCTGGCATGACGAGCTCCACGATCTTCGCATTGAACCAGCCGAGCTGGTCTTCGTAGAGGACGCGCGCGGGCCGCGAGTCGAGGAGCATCTCCTCGATGACCTCCACATCCTCGGCTGGTAGTCGAACCTCGACGATGTGGTCGGGCCCCGATCCCAGCCGTTCAAGATCTACTTTGACGCTCTCCACGTCGGCAAGCGAACCCCAAGACTGCTTCGTCTCGAGTGAGCTCTCGGTCATCCGGAACGACCCTGTCGACTGAAGGTCTGCCAGCTCCGCCGCGCTCACGACGCGAAACGGGAACGCGTCGCGTTCATCACTGCCCGACGTTCCCATGACGTCGGATGGTGTCGGGCGCGCTTGGGCGAGCGCCCATGTGGACACACGCGAGGCGGTCCCGCTTTGCGCGCTAGGTCGCGCGCGTCTCGCCGTGCTCTTGCAGCGCTGCCCAGAAGGCATTGCGCACCGCGTGGGCGCCCCATGCGTTGGGCTCGATGATGTGGCAGTACCAGAGCCTGCGGTCGCCGGGGCGCGCGTCGGGCTGCCCGGGGTTGCCGGCCCGCAGGCCGTGGCCCACAAAGCGCCCGTGGATGTCGGCGACGACGGCGTCGTGCTCATCGGCCACCGCGCGGAGCATTGCGTTGAGCTCGGCCAGGACATCGACGACATCGGGCCACGGCGGCAGCCCAACCCGCCAGGCCTCGCCGGTGCCGTCGCTGGGGTCGTACACGGTGCCCACGACGATCGGGTCGTCGGGCGCGACCAGCGCGCGCAGGCGCTCCAGCGCTCGGCCTACGCGTGCGCGGACGACCCCGACGATCTCGAGCGCGTGGCGCGTGTCGCCGTAAGCGCCCAGCACGTCGTTGCCGCCCACGGTGAGGGTGACCACGCGCGGCACGGCAGCGGAGGACTCCAGGCGCGGCAGCTGGACGTCGAGTACGGACGCCGTCGTCCCGCCGTCCGTGGCCAACAGACCGAAACCCAGCTCGGGACGCATCGTGGCGAGGTCATGGCCCCGCCAGTCCGGAAAGTCGTCGTCGCGGTTGCGCGCGAGCAGGCTCGCGCCGCCGCGCCCGGGCCCGCCTGCGTACACGTCGATGGAGATCGAGTCGCCGAGGGCGACGTACACCTCCGAGGCAGCGCCCCGAGAGCTCATCGTCCCCAGAGGGTGCCCCGCCAAGCGCGGCTACACGCCGCACAGACACCGACGATCAGCGCGTCCGCAGCGTCCCCAGCGCGAATGTCGTGGCGGCAGCCCAATCCCGGGCTCTGCGCCGGCGTGTGCAGCGACCAGGGAGGCGTCGGGCACGCGCCAGGGCCGGTGCCGTCAAAGGCGGCATTCGCGGCGAAGGCAGCGGCGCGGCCGCCCATGCCCTGACGCGTCAGGCGCCGCGACGCTGGTCCCTGTCCGTGACACCATGGCGGTGTGGCGGCCGAGGAATGGACAACTGCTGAGCACGCCAACCGCTACTTGGCCCTAGCCGACCACGTTCCCCACCGCGCAGAGGGGGAGGGCGTCCTGTCCGAGCAGGTGCCTCGCGACGCCCGTCGCATCCTCGACCTCGGGACGGGCGACGGTCGCCTGCTCGCCCTTCTCCAAGTCGACCGTCCCGAGGTGCTCGGCGTGGGCCTGGACTTCTCTGAGCTCATGCTCGAGGCGGCACGCAAGCGCTTCGCCGACGACGAGCGCGTCGAGCTCGTCAAGCTGACCTCGCAGAGCCGCTGCCCGCGCTTGGGCGCTTCGATGTCGTCGTGTCGTCAATGGCCATCCACCATCTCGAGCACGAGCGAAAGCGCTCGCTGTATGGCGAGGTCTTCGGCCTGCTCGAACCCGGAGGGGTGTTTGCGAACTTCGAGCATGTGGCGTCGGCGACCCATCGCCTGCACCTGGCGTTCTTCGCGGCGATCGACGAGCCGCTCGAGCACGAAGATCCCTCTGACCGCCTGCTCGACGTCGAGACGCAGCTCGGTTGGCTACGCGAGCACGGCTTTGATGACGTCGACTGCTACTGGAAGTGGCTCGAGATGGCCCTTCTCGTGGGCGTCAAGCCCGCCGAGGTGCGGTAACCGCCTGCTGAGCGTGGCGGCGCTGGCGCGGGGACGCGCGCCGCTCAGCCCTCGGTCGCCGCCCGCTCCTGGCGCGCGCCTATCAGCCAGGCGATCCCGAGGCCGAGCAGCGTCCCGGGGACCGCCTCGAGGGCGACGAGCGCGGTGGTCTCCTCCTGGGGGGGGACGGTGAAGCCGTGGAAGGCCAGCGCGACGAGGACGGAGCCGATCGTGGCGGCCGCGAAGGCGCCGACGATCCCGCCCCAGAAGCGGTCGGGCACGAATATCGCGAAGTGCCACAGGGCGATGCCCATCATCACCCAGGCCAGCGCGGCCATCAGCGGTTCCTCCCGTGGCGGCGCGAGCGCTGGGAGGACGATCCGCCGCTGCGCCGCTGCTTGGGCTCGCGCTTGGCCTCGCCGGGCATGACGATCTCCTCGGGCGACAGGTCGCGGCCCCGGGCGCGCTCGCGCTCCCCGTCGCCCTCCTCCCGCTCGGCGGTTGCCGTGGGGGTGCGCGTCTCCTCGCGGATGTCGCGCATCATCTCCTGCCACTCGGAGGACGAGACGCTGCGCTGCGGATCGTCGGGCGAGGTCACGCGCCGGCTCGGGGCCGTGCGCGGCGACTCGGGCTCCGCGTCGACCGGCCCGCCCGCGGTGGCCACCGGATAGGCGGGGACCTCGCCCAGCTCCTGCTGGATGCGGATGCGCCGGCGGCGGTAGACCACCTCGCGCTCCTTCCACGCGTTGAGCACCTGGGAGGCGATGAACACCGACGAGTAGGTGCCCGAGGCGGTTCCGATGATGAGGGCCAGGGCGAAGTCGCGCAGGGTCTCCCCGCCGAAGGCGTACAGGGCGATGACCGGCAGCAGCGTGCAGAAGGAGGTGACCACCGAGCGCACGATGACCTCGCTCATCGACCGGTTGACGATCTGAGAGAAGGCGGCGCGCGGCATGCGCGGCACGTTCTCGCGGATGCGGTCGAACACGATGATGGTGTCGTACAGCGAGAAGCCCAGAATGGTCAGCAGGGCCGCCACGGTGGCAGTCGTCACCTCCGCGCCGATGAGCGCGTACACGCCCGCGGTGATCAGCAGGTCGTGCGACAGCGCGATGAGGATCGGCATCGCGTACTTCCACTCGAAGCGCAGCGTGATGTAGACGGCCACCAGCAGCAGCGAGGCGATCACGGCGACGATCGCGCTCTGGGCGACGGTCTGCCCGAAGGTCGGGCCGATCGAGGTGGCCGAGTAGCGCTCCCCGCCGCCGAAGCGCTCGTCGAGCACGTCGGAGACCTGGTCGATCTCGGCGGGGGTGAGCGATTCGGTCGAGATCTGCACGGTGTTGGCCGAAGCGCCCGGCGTGCTGACCCGCTGGACCTCCGCGTCGGCCAGGCCGGCCCCGCCGAGGACCTGGCGCACCTGATCCTCCTCGGCGGGCTGGGTCAGCGGCGCGGTGATCCGCGTGCCCGACTCGAAGTCGATGCCGAACTCGATGCCCCTGCCGCCCAGGGCCAGGGCGCAGACGAGCAGGATGAGCCCCGACATCGAGAAGAACCACTTCGAGGCGCCCACGAAGTCGAAGGAGATCTGTCGCTTGGCCTTGGCGGCCCCCACCGCGTCGCGCGAGCGCAGCACCCGGGTGCGACCGGCGGTCCCGATGACCGCCTGCGTGAACAGCACCGCGGTGAAGAAGGACACGATGGTGCCCAGTCCCAGCGTCAGCGCGAAGCCGCGCACGCCCGAGGTCGCCATCACGAACAGGATGAAGGCGACCATGATCGTCACCACGTTGGCGTCGACGATCGCCGTGAGACCCTTCTTGTAGCCGGCGGCCAGGCCCGCGGCGATCGACCGGCCGCCGCGGATCTCCTCCTTGACGCGCTCGAAGATGACGATGTTGGCGTCGGCCGCCACCCCCAGCGTGAGGATCAGGCCGGCGATGCCCGGCAGGGTCAGCGTCACCGGGATGAGCTCGATGAGCGCGTAGAAGTACAGGCCGTAGACGAACAGGGCGCTGACCGCGATCGCACCCAGCACGCGGTAGAAGACGATCAGGAAGAGGGCGACGATCGCGAAGCCCGCGACGCCGGCGATGAGACCCTGCTCCAGCGACTGGGCGCCCAGGCTGGCCGACACCTGCTGCTGGGAGATCAGCTCGAGCTCCACGGGCAGCGCGCCGGTGCGCAGCAGGTCGGCGAGGTCCTGTGCGGTCTGGATGGTGAAGCCGCCCTGGATCTGCGCGCCCTGACCGCCCTGGATGCCGGTCGGGTTCTGCTGGAAGTCGATCTGGGGCACCGAGATGAGCCGGTCGTCCAGCACCACCGCGAAGTGCTGGTTGAACTGCTCGGGCGGCGCGGGAGGCAGGTAGTTGGCTCGCCCTCGATCGACGATCTGGCGCGTCACGCGCTCCCAGGAGGCCCGTCCCTGGTCGGTGAAGTCGAAGGTGACGATCGGCTGGCCGCTGGCCCCGGGCCCCTGATCGAAGGCCTGCTGGGGATCCTTGATGTCCTCCCCGTCGAGCGCGGGGTCGTCGCGCAGCACGTAGAAGCGCCCCACCTGGTCGGGATCGGTGTTGGGCGGCGCCTCGGCCTTGACGATCACCACGCCCGGGGGAATCGCCTGGACCTGGAGGTTGGCGGGCAGCGGCTGGGGCGCGCGCGCCGTCTCCAGCAGCTCCTCGCGGCTCTCCTCCGGCCCGGCCACCACCTCCTCGGCCTCCCGATCGAGGAGGTAGAACAACCCGTTGTGGGTGTTGTCGCGGTCACGCTCGGGCTCGACGCCCTTGGCGCGCAGGACGGCCGAGTACAGCTCGATACCCGAGCTCAGCGACCCGGCCGCCTGGCCTCCGGTGACGTCCGGGTTCTGGGAGCCGACCTTGCCGTCAGGGCCGACGACGTTGGCCTCCCAGTCGTAGAAGAACAGCTGGGCGACCTGGCCGACCTGCTCGGCCGCGCGCTCGGTGTCGGCCACCCCCGGCAGCGCGACGGAGATCTGGTCCGCGCCCGAGCGCTGGATCTCCGGCTCGGAGACACCCAGGGAGTCGACGCGGTCGCGCATGACGTCGATCGCCCGCTCGATGGCCTCGTCCTCGATGACCGGCTCGGCGGGCGTGGGCGAGGCCTGGTAGACGAGCTCGACGCCGCCGGAGAGATCGAGCCCCAGGCGGGTCTCCTTGACCGCCACGGCGATGCCCGAGCCGACGAGCAGTCCGAAAACGAGCAGGAGGACGAAGAGGTTGCGCCGGCGGTCGGTCACTTGAAGGGGGTGAGGATGAGCAGCATGCCGCCATCGTCATCGTAGGCCGGGAAGAGGTCGGCCGTGGCCCGGGCGGGCAGATCGCCCTCCGCGTTGACCTCGACCGACTTGTCCAGGGCGCGCACGCCCCACTCCAGCACGGTGCTCACGTGATCGGAGCCGTCGTCGAAGCGCAGGCCCAGCACCTCGCGCACCGGGCGGCCGATCACGCGCTCGTCGTCCAGCCCGGTCAGCTCGAACGAGCCCCGGCCGCAACCAATCACCCGCCCCTCCTGGTCGCAGGCGAAGAAGGCGGCGTCGGGGGCCGGGTAGTAGTCGTCCAGCAGCTCGAAGAGAAAGCCGAAGCCGCACCTCGAGCATCCCTTGGCCTGGCGGCGGAACCCGGCGCTGCGGTCGGTGTGGGTGCTGCGGTGGCCGCAGTTGGGGCAGATGAACAGGGGCATCGGCGAGGCCCAGCCTAGAGGGACGTCGGCGCGAGCATAAGCATCAGGGGCTCCCCCTCCGGCGGCCATGTGGCCGCCTCAGGCGCCCCCCGTCAAAAAAGACTGGGTGCGTCGGGCGGGGCGCGCAGGCCCAGGTGGGCGAAGGCGGCCGGGGTGGCCGCCCGCCCGCGCGGGGTGCGCTTGAGCAGGCCCCGCTGGAGCAGGTAGGGCTCGTATACGTCCTCGACCGTGTCGGGCTCCTCCCCCACGGCGACCGCCAGTGTCGACAGCCCGACCGGCCCGCCGGCAAAGCGCTCGCAGATCGCGCCCAGCAGCTCGCGATCCAGGCGGTCGAGGCCCAGTTCGTCGACCTCGAGCAGCGCGAGCGCCTCGTCGGCGGCCCGCGCGGTGATCACGCCGCCCGCGCGCACCTCGGCGAAGTCGCGCGCGCGGCGCAACAGGCGGTTGGCCACGCGGGGCGTGCCGCGGCTGCGCGTGGCGAGGGCCAGGGCCCCCGCGGCGTCGATCTCCACGCCCAGGATGCGCGCCGAGCGGCGCACGATCTCGGCGAGGTCCCCGGGGGCGTAGGGCTCGAGGCGGTGCTGCAGGGGGTGATCAGCCCGGCGCGGGTGGGCGCGCCGAGCTGGGTGACGGGCGGCTGGTCGAGGGTGACCACGCGCGCGCCGGCGCCCTGGCCGACGGTGATCGGCAGGCGGCGGTCCTCCATCGCGGGGTAGAAGGCCTCCTCCAGCGCACGCGGGAGGCGGTGGATCTCGTCCACGAAGAAGACCGAGCCCGGCTCGAGCGCGGTGAGGAAGGCGGCCACGTCGCCCTTGCGCTCCAGGGCCGGACCGGCGGTCGCCACGAAGGGCGCCTCGAGCTCGAGGGCGACGATCTGGGCCAGCGAGGTCTTGCCCAGGCCCGGCGGGCCGGCCAGGAGCAGATGCTCGAGCGCCTCGCCGCGCGCGACGGCGGCCTCCACGGAGAGGGCGAGCTGCTCGCGCAGCGCCGGCTGGCCGACGAACTCGCCGAGGCTGCGCGGGCGTAGCGAGCGGTCGAGCTCGTCCTCGGCGGTGAGGGCCGGGGTCTGAATGCGCTCGGGCGCGCTCACGGCGTCGGGCCTCTCACCGGCGCGCCTCGCGCAGGGCGGAGGCCAGCAGCTCCTCGACGCTCTCGCCACGGGCGGCGCCCAGGAGGCTCTCGGCCTCGCCGGGGTCGTAGCCGAGGTCGATGAGGCCCTCGCGGGCCAGCGCGCGCGGGTCGTCGGTGCGAGCGACGACGATGGCGTCACCGACGCCGACCTTCTCGCGCAGCTCCACGATGATCCGCTCCGCGGTGCGCCGGCCGATGCCCGGCACCGCCTGGAAGCGCGCGGTGTCGCCGTCGGCGATGGCGTTGACCAGCTCGCGCGGCGTGCCGCCGCCCAGGACGGCCAGGGCGACCTTGGGCCCCACGGACTGCACGCCGATCAGCGCCAGGAAGAGGTCGCGCTCCTCCTCGGAGGCGAAGCCGTACAGCGCCAGCGCGTCGTCGCGCACCACGAGGTGGGTGTGCAGCACGGCCTCGCGGCCGATGGCCGGCACCTGGCGCAGCGTCTCGGCAGAGACGGCAAGGCGGTACCCCACGCCGTGCACGTCGACGACCACGTGGCCGGGGCGGCGAACCGCCACCTCGCCGCGCACCAGCGCGATCACGCCAGCGCCTTGGCGACGGCCGCCGCCACGGGAGCCCGCTGGGCGTGGCAGACGGCCACGGCCAGGGCGTCGGCGGCGTGGTCGGGGTGCGGGGGGCGCTGCAACGCGAGCACCGCGGCGACCATTCGCCCCACCTGGTCCTTGGCGGCCCGCCCGCTGCCGCACACCGCGCCCTTGATCTGCTGGGGCGTGTAGGAGAAGCAGGGCACGCCCCGCTGACCGGCGGCCAGCAGCGCCACGCCGCGGCCCTGGCCGACGGCGAAGGCGGTGCGCACGTTCTGGCCGAAGAAGAGGTCCTCGATGGCCAGCGCGTCGGCCCGGTGCTCGTCGAGCAGGTCGCCGATCCGGGCGTGGATCGCCGCCAGCCGGCGCTCGGGCGCGAGGCCGGAGCGGGTTTCGATGACCCCGCCGTCCAGCGCGGCCATCCGCGCGCCGGCACGGCGGACCACGCCGAAGCCCGTGCTGGCGGTGCCGGGGTCGATGCCCAGGACGATCACTGCCGACCAACGTCCGCACACGGGTTACACAGATGGCTCGCTGCGCTCACTACGTGAAGATTCTGCGCGGTGGCCCGGACGCCTCCCGCGGAGCGCAGGGCTATCGTCACCGCCCTATGAGCGACGCGCGCACCCTCCTGGACCGCATCCGCATCGTGGCGCTCCTCGACGCGCTGCTGCTGGCGCCGCTGGTCTTCGCCGCCCTGACCGACCGAGAGAGCTGGGTCTCGGTGCTCGGGCCGGTGCACGGGGTGGGCTTCCTCATCCTCCTCGTGCTCGTGGTGCGCGGCGTCACCGAACGCTTCTGGGGCTGGTGGTTTCCCGCGCTCGTGGTGGTGACCCTGGGGCCACCGGGGTCGCTCGTCGGCGACCTGCGGATCCGCCGCGACCTGAACGCCGCGGCGGATCCGGTCGAGAGCCGCTAAGCCGGCTGCTGCTGCTGCTCCTCCTCCTGCTCCTCCTCGCGCTCCTGGGCCTTCTGGGCCTTCTGGGCCTTGGCCGCGCCGGTGACGCAGGACGCGAAGGCGCTCTTGCGCTGACCCTCGACCTTCCGACGCGACATGCCCTTGCACAGCTGGCCGGGGGCCGTCGAGGTGGCCTCGGGGTCGTCGGCCTCGGCCGCGGCCTCGCGGTTGGCGCGCTTGACGCCGACCACACAGGCGGCGAACGCGCTCTTGGCCTGGCCCTCGACCTTCTTGCGCGACTGGTTCTTGCAGATCTGGCCGGGCGCGGTGCTCTGACCGGTGGCCGCGGGCTTTCCGACGCCCTCCGGCTTTCCGGCCCCCTCGGGGGGAGCGGCGAGGGCCGGGACGGCCATCAGCGACAGCGCGGCGGTCAGGCCGGCCAGCTTGGTGGAAAGGTGCATCGAGAGTCTCCTTGACGGTGCGCCGGACGGCGGCGCGAGGAACGGGTTCAGTCGGGTAAGCGCCGTCGAAGCGCCCGGGGGTACGCGCCTGGACGAACGTCCGGCCAGGGCCGTATCTCAGGGGACGGGATCGACATCCATGTCGATCCTTCGAGAGAAGATCGCTTCGCCGTTCCGGCGGCGAGTCCCGGCAGGATCGCTACGCGATCCATCCGGGACGGCCGGCCTGACGGGAGCGGCCCTAGCCCGCGACCTCCTCGAGCACCTCGGCGGGCGCGTCGAAGTTGGCGTGGACCTCGTTGACGTCGTCGTTGTCCTCCAGCGTCTCGATCAGGCGCAGCACCCTGGCGGCCTGGTCGGCGTCCAGCGCCACGCGCATGCTGGGCTGCTGGACCACGTCGGCCGCGTCGATCTGCACGCCCGAGTCCTCCAGCGCGGCGCGCACCGAGCGCAGGTCGCCGGGCTCGGTGAGGATCTCGAAGACGTCGTCGTCCACCGCGACATCCTGCGCACCCGCCTCGATCGCGGCCAGGAGATCGTCCTCGGAGTAGCGCTCGGCGGAGACCACGATCAGCCCGCGCTTGTCGAACAGGTAGCCCACCGAGCCGGGCTCGCCGAGGTTCCCGCCGTGCTTGGCGAACAGGTGGCGGATCTCCGACCCGGTGCGGTTGCGGTTGTCGGTCAGCGCATCGACGAGCATGGCGACCCCGCCCGGCCCGTAGCCCTCGTAGACCACGGAGACGAAGGCGGCCGCGTCCTTGTCGGCGCCGGTGCCCTTGGCGATCGCGCGCTCGATGTTGTCCTTGGGCATCGAGGCGTCCTTGGCCTTCTGCACGGCCAGGCCGAGAGCCGGATTGCCCTCCACGTCGCCGCCGCCCTCGCGAGCGGCCACCGAGATCTGGCGCGCGAGCTTGGTGAACAGCTTGCCCCGCCGCGCGTCGACGATCGCCTTCTTGTGCTTGATCCCCGCCCACTTGGAGTGTCCGGCCATGCCCGGAGTGTACGGGGCCTCAGCGCCGCCACCGCCGCCGGCGCGGGCGGGCCACCGGCCCGCGGGCGAGGATGGGCGCACGCAGCCAGTCGTCCAGCGAGGCGTCCACGAAGACCCGCTCCCAGGCGCGCACCTCGCCCTCCCACCACAGCGTGGTCACCCGCTCCTCGGGCGCCAGCGACGCGGCGAAGCCGGCCGTGAAGTGCAGGTCCTCGCGGACCAGGATGTGGGACTTGAAGACGAACTCCAGCCCGCCGTCGACCACGTCGACCAGCCAGTGATGGTGGCCCCAGCCCACCCACGGGCCCTGCACGCCGTAGGTCTGGTCCTCCAGGCGCGAGGGCACCTCCACGTACCCGGCGCGGGCCACGCGCGACAGCTCGGAGCACACCCAGACCGGGTCGCGCACGTCCTCGAGCGTGTGCGAGCAGACCGCGAAGTCGAAGGCGCCGTCGGCGAAGGGCCAGGGCTCGCGCGCGCAGATGTCGCGCTGCACCCAGGTGGCGGCGCTGAAGCGCTCGGCCGCGGGATCGGCCGGCCCGTAGAGGCCGCGCGTCGCCCATGGCATGAGGTCGAGCACCCAGTCCGCGCGGGCCAGCGGGCTGGCCCAGCCGCCCACGTCGAGCACCGCGGCGTCGGCGGGTAGCGCCTCGACCCGGGCGCGGCTCGCGCTCAGCACAGCGCGTCGGGATGGGCGCGGTACCACTCCACGGTGCGGCGCAGACCCTCCTCCAGGCCCACGTGCGCCCGCCAGCCGGTCAGCTCGCGCAGCCGCGAGGCGTCGACCCACTGGTCCTCCAGCTCGCCCGGCGGCGTCCCCGAGCCCTGGACGTCGGGCTCCTGGCCGGTGCCGGCCAGCGCGCACACCAGCTCGACCACCGCGCGGACCGAGCAGGGCTGCTCACTGCCACCGTTGAGGGCCTGGCCGCGCACGCCGGCGTGGGGATCGCCCAGCGCCTGGGCGATGCGCAGGTAGGCCTCGACGGCGTCCTCGACGTAGAGGAAGTCGCGCTGGGGGGTGCCGTCGGAGCGGATGATCGGCGGGCGGCCGGCCAGCGCGGCGCCGACCGCGGCGGGGATCAGGCGTGAGGGCTGACGGTCTGCGCCACCGTAGACGTTGGTCAGGCGCGTCACCGCGACGGGCAGCGCGTAGGCGTTCCAGTAGGAGCGTGCGAGCAGGTCGGCGCAGGCCTTGGAGACGTCGTAGGGGAAGGCGGGGGCCAGGGCCTGGTCCTCGCGGTAGGGCGGCTGGTGGCCGGGGCCGTAGGCCTTGTCCGAGCCGGCGACGACCACGCGGGGCGTGCCGTGGCGCCGGCAGGCCTCCAGCACCGTCCAGGTCCCCCGCACGTTGGTCTCGAAGGTGGCGGTGGGTGCCTCGCGTGCGCTGCCCACGATCGACTGGGCGGCCAGGTGGAAGACCGTGTCGACCTCGTGGTCGGCGAGGGCAGCCACCAAGGCCCGTTCATCGGTCAGCTCGCCCTCGACGGTCGTGACCCGTCCAGGTCGGGGCGACGTTCCGCCAGGACGACGCAGGATCACCACGCCCACGCCGCGCTGCACCAGCGCGGCGACCAGCCAAGAGCCGATCAGCCCGCTGGCCCCGGTCACCAGCGCGCTTCTCAGTCCCAGACCTTCCAGGGTGGCCGACCGCAGGCCCACAGGTCGTTGAGCGCCACCGCGTCCTTGTAGGTGTCCATGCACTCCCAAAAGCCCGTGTGGCGAAAGGCGCGCAGCTGGCCCTCCTCGGCCAGGCCCTCCAAGGGCTCGCGCTCCAGCACGCTGGAGTCGCTGAGGTAGTCGAACACCCCCTGCTCGAAGCAGAAGAACCCGCCGTTGATCCAGTGCTCGGAGCGCGGCTTCTCGTGAAAGCCCGCCACCGTCCCCTCCTCGCCGGCCACGTCCACCACCCCGAACTGCAGCTGCGGGCGCACCACGGTCATCGTGGCCAGCGCGTCGTGGGCGCGGTGGAAGCCCAGCAACCGCGTCAGGTCGATGTCGGCCACGCCGTCGGCGTAGGTCGCACAGAACGGCCCGTCACCCAGGCGCTCGGCCACCCGGGCGATACGCCCACCCGTCGGGGTGTCCGCCCCGGTGTCCACGCACACCACCTCCACCCCTGCCGGCCACTCACAGCCCGCCGCGAACCGCTCGATCAGCTCACCCTTGTAGCCCGTGCACAGCACGAAGCGGCGCAGCCCGAAGGCAGCGTACAGGCGGATGACGTGCCAGACGATCGGCCGCCCGCCGATCTCCACCAACGGCTTGGGGATCGTCTGGGTGTGCTCCTGCAGGCGGGTCCCGCGCCCGCCGCAGAGGATCACCACGGTGTCGATGTCCTGTGCCGCCATGGGTCTATGCTCGCGCGCGAGGATGGACCTGGCCGCCCGCGTCGCGCAGCACGAGCAGTGGTACCACACGCTCGAGCTGGGACCCGGCCTGGTCACCCCCGGCTGGTACGACCTGCGCTCGCTGCCGGCCCGCCTGCCGCTCCGGGCCTCGCTGGCCGGCCTACGCTGCCTGGACGTCGGCACCTTCGACGGCTTCTGGGCCTTCGAGATGGAACGCCGCGGCGCCGCGGAGGTCGTCGCCATCGACGTCGTCGACCCTCTGGCCTGGGACTGGCCCGCCGGCTCGCAGCCCTCCACGGTGGAGGCCATCGCCCGGCGCAAGCACGGTGGCGCGGGCTTTCGCCTCGCCGCCGAGGCCCTGGGCTCGCGGGCTCGCTGGGAGGAGCGCAGCATCCACGACCTCGATCCCGGCGAGCTCGGCACCTTCGACCTCGTCTATGTCGGCAGCCTGCTGCTGCACCTGCGCGACCCGGTGGGCGCGCTGGCGCAGGCCGCGGCGGTGTGCCGGGGCAGCCTGCTCGTGGTCGACGCGATCGACCTCCCGCTGAGCCTGCGCGCGCCCCGGCGCGCGCTGGCCGGCCTGGACGCGGTCGGCCGCCCGTGGTGGTGGCTGCCCAACGTGGCCGCGCTGCGGCGCATGGTCGCCGCGGCGGGTCTGACCGAGGCGGCACCGCCCCGGGTGGTGCGCATGCCCGCGGGCGCGGCACATCCGCGGGCCCGCCCGCGTCCCGCCGCGTTGCGCAGCCGGGAGGTGCGCCGTCTGATGGTCGGCGCGCTGTGGGGCGAGCCCCACGCGGCCATCCTCGCCCGTCCCCGGCCAGGCGCTCAGCACGTATCCCGGTAGACGGCTCAGGACGTATCCCAGTAGACGGGATCGACACCCTGCTCAAGACGTATCAGTAGACGGGATCGACATCCATGTCGATCCTTCGAGAGAAGGTCGCTTCGCCGTTCCGGCGGGCGGTGCGGCCTACCGAGATCGCCGCTCAACCTGGCGGATCGCCCCGCGGCGGGCCGTAGTACTCGATCTCCCGCGCGGGCACGCCGCCGACGACCGTGAACTCGGGCACCGGGCGGGTCACCACCGCGTTGGCCGCCACCATCGCCTTGCGCCCCAGATCGGCCACGATCGTGCACTTGGTCAGCACGGTCGCGTCGTCTCCGATGCGGATGGGGCGGAAGTCGTAGCCCTGCTCGAGCAGCGGGACGTCGGGGTCGCGGTAGCGGTGGTTTCCGTCGACGATCATCAGCGCCTGCCCGAAGTTGCACCGGTCGCCGATGTCGATCGAGGTCGAGCACTGCACCAGGGCGTCGTGGGTGAACACGCAGTCGCGGCCGATCGTCACGCGGGCCTGGTGTCCCAGCTCGAGGTGGAACCCGCGGCGAAACTGCGTGCCCGCTCCCACGACCAGCGTGCCGCCCATCGGCGCGTGCAGCGAGAAGCGCGGCCCCAGGTACACCGGGCCCTCGAAGCGGATGTCGGTGTGGGGATGGCTGAGCAGCAGCCACCGCCGGCGCAGTGAGGAGCGCAGCCGCGGCCCCCAGCGGTACTGCCAGCGCCAGGCCGTGCGTGCGACCTGCCGCCCGGCCCGCGTGCTGGCCAGCCTGCGCAGGGGGATGCGACGGGCCACGCGGGCATTGTGCCAGGCTCACCCCAGGCTCGATGTCTCAGATCTCCAACCCCGCCGCCGCTCCGGGGCTTCCGCCCGACCCCGTCAGCGAGCGCTTCGACCTCGACGGACGCACCCTGCGCGAGCACGCCGCGCGCGGCACGCTGATCAACGGAGCGTTCCTGTCGGGGGTCACCGCCCTGGGGTTCCTCAAGGGCTTCGTCCTGGCGGCGCTGCTCACGCCCGAGCAGTTCGGGGTGTGGGGCATCCTGGTGGTGGCGGTCGGCTCGATCACGCTGCTCAAGCAGGCGGGGATCAACGACAAGTACGTCCAACAGGACGACCCCGACCAGGAGCTGGCCTTCCAGAAGGCCTTCACGCTGGAGTGCCTGTTCAACGCCGCGCTGGCGATGCTCATGCTCGCGGTGGTGCCGCTGATCGCGCTGGCCTACGGCCAGCCCCGGCTGCTGGCTCCGGGGCTGGTGCTGGTCGCGCTGCTGCCGGCCATGACCCTGCAAGCGCCCCTGTGGATCCTCTACCGGCGGATGCGCTTCGGGCGCCTGCGGGTGCTGCAGGCCGTCGACCCGGTGCTCGGCCTCGTGGTCACCGTCGTGCTCGCGCTGGCGGGCGCGGGATACTGGGCGCTGGTGGTGGGCGCGGTGGCCGGCGCCTGGGCCGGGGCGGTGGTGGCCGTGGCCTCCTGCCCGGTGCGCCTGCGCCTGCGCTACGACCGCGGCACCGCGCGGCAGTACGTCAGCTTCTCGGGACCGCTGTTGCTGGCGAGCCTGGGAACGCTGGTGACCGTGCAGAGCGCGGTGTTCTTCGGCGAGCTGGCCGTGGGCCTGGCCGGGGTGGGCGCCATCGCGCTGGCCTCCAGCATCTCCCAGTTGACCGATCGCATCGACCAGATCATCACCCAGACGCTGTATCCGGCGATCTGCTCGGTGGCCGATCGCACCGAGCTGCTGTTCGAGAGCTTCGTGAAGTCCAACCGCCTCGCCCTCATGTGGGCGATGCCCTTCGGCCTGGGGCTGGCCCTCTTCGCCCCCGACCTCGTGCGCTTCGTGCTGGGCCAGCGCTGGGAGCCGGCGGTGGGCCTCATCCAGGCCTTCGGCGCCATCGCCGCCGTCGGGCACCTGGGCTTCAACTGGACGGCCTACGTGCGCGCCCGCGGCGACACGCGCCCGCTGGCCATCAACGCCGTCGTGACCACGCTCGCCTTCCTGGCCCTGGGCATTCCCCTGCTGCTCGCGCTGGGACTGGCCGGCTACGCGCTGGCCATCCTGCTGCTGGGCGCCACGACGCTGGCCGTCCGCGCGGTGTACCTGGCGCGGATGTTCCGCGGCTTGCGCCTCGCTCGCCACGCGTTGCGGGCGCTGGCGCCCAGCGTGCCAGCCGTGGTGGTCGTGCTCGGCCTGCGCGCACTGGAGGGCGCAGGGCCCCGCGGCATCCTGGCGGCCGTCGCGGAGCTCGTGCTCTACCTGGCGATGACCGCCGCGGCCACCGTGGCCTTCGAGCGCCCGCTGCTGCGCGAGGCACTGGGCTACCTGCGCGGCGGCGCGCTGCGCCCCGCGGCCAGCTGAGCCACCTGCGCGCCCAGCGCGGCGGCCAGGCCCTCCTCGGTGAAGCGCGCCGCGGTCGCCCGGCCTCCGGCGACGAGACGCTCGCGCAGGGCCGCGTCGGCGCCCAGGCGCCTCACCGCGCCCGCCAGAGCGCGGGCGTCGCCGGGCTGGACCAGCAGGCAGTTCTCGCCGTCGCGCAGGTACTCGGCCGAGCCGCCGGTGCCCGTGGCCACCACGGGGCGTCCAACGCTCATGGCCTCCAGGGGCACCAGCCCGAAGGGCTCCTCCCAGGTCACGGGGAAGAGCACCGCGTCGGCGGCGGCGTAGGCGGCGGCCGGATCGCCGTGGCCGGCGAAGTGGGTGCGCGCTGCGCCCGCCCGCGCGCGCAGAGCGGCCAGGTGGCTGTCGTCGCCGGCCCCGGTGACGGTGAGGGTGGCGTGCGGAAGCTCGCCCAGCGCGTCCATGGCCACGTCGATGCCCTTGCGCGGGTCGATGCGCCCGACGCAGGCCAGGGCTCCCTTCCAGCCCGGCCGCGGCGGCGCGGGCGGGAAGCGCGCGGGGTCCACGCCCGGGTGGGCCACCAGCGAGCCCGGCGGCGACCCCGACCGCCGGCGCTGGAACTCGCTGATGAACACCCAGCGCACGCCCGCGGGTTCGAAGCGCGTGGGCAGCCCGCCAGCCCGCTCCACCGCGCGGGCCAGGAGGCGCGGAGCACGGCGCCACAGGCGCAGCCACCCGTCGGTCCGCGGCCCGTAGGCCAGCCAGTCGTCGGCCACGTAGCCCAGGGCCGGCAGCCCCGCGCGACGGCCCTGCTCGACCAGGCCCAGCGACATGCCGCCCATGGCCCACCAGAACAGGACGTCGGGAGGGTGCTCGCGCAGGTGGCGCGCGAAGGTCGCGGCGTTGTCGCGCTCCAGTCGCCAGCGCTCGCGCGGCGACATGGCGGGGAAGTCGTGGTCGCGCCAGTACCAGCGCAGGTCACGGTGCACGTCGGGCTCGGTCTGGGGGCCGCGTCCGGGGAAGGTCGTCCGCGAGGCGAGCACCCGCACGGCGTGCCCGCCGGCGCGCAGGCCGGCCATCGCTCCGCTCTGGATGACCTCGTAGCCACCCAGGTGGTGGGGCGGATAGAGGTTGGTGACCGCCAGCACCCGGGCCATCGGCAGGCAGCCTAGGATCCATCCTGGCGCGATGACCGAGCTGCCCACGCCCACGGTCCCTCCCGAGGCCTACACCGAGCGGTACTACCGCGAGAGCTGCATGGGCGCGCCGCGCTGGGAGGCCTCGGACGGGGCGAGCGCCGACCCGCTGTACTTCCATTACGCGCGCCTGGCCGGCGTGCGGCCCGGCGAGGTGGTCGTCGACGTGGGCTGCGGTCGCGGCGAGCTGCTGGTGGCCGCGCTGCGCGCCGGAGCGGCCCGCGTGGTGGGCGTGGAGTACTCCGAGGCCGCACTGGGTCTCGCGCGGCGCACCGTCGACGCGGCCGGGCTGGAAGGCGCCGAGCTGCACCACGCCGACGCCCGCGCGCTGCCCCTGGCCGACGCCACGGCGGACGTGGTCACGATGCTCGACGTGGTCGAGCATCTGAGCGCTGCGGAGCTCTCCCGGGCCCTGGCCGAAGCGCGGCGGGTGCTGCGACCGGGCGGGCGCCTGCTCGCCCACACCATGCCCACCCGCACGATCTACACCGTGACCTACCGCGCCCTGCGCGCCGCCCGCCCCCGACGGCGAGCCGCCTGGCCGCCCGACCCGCGCAACGAGCTCGAACGCGCGATGCACGTCAGAGAGCAGTCGCTGTGGTCGCTGCGCCGCCTGCTGCGCAGCGCCGGGTTCACCCACGTTCGCGTGACGCTCGGGCGCTTCGTCTACACCGATCATCTGCCCGACGAGTCCGCGCGGCGCATGGTGCACCGCATGGCCTCCCACCGCCCCACCGCGCCGCTGGCGCGCGCCGACCTGTGGGCGCGCGCCGTACGACCGCCGTCGGCCACATATGATGCGCCGCCGCGATGACCGCCTCCCCCGAGATCTTCAAGGCCTACGACGTGCGCGGGTTGCACGGCGAGCAACTCGACGGCGACGGCGCGGAGCAGGTCGCCCGCGCCTTCGCGCGCACGCTGGCCGAGCTGGCCGGCAAGCCCCCCGCCCAGCTGCGTGTGGGCCTGGGGCGCGACATGCGCCTGACCGCTCCCGAGATGGCCGCGCGCTACCGCGACGGGATGACCGCCGAGGGCGTCACGGTGCTCGACGCGGGACAGGTGGCCACCGAGATGCTGTACTTCCTGGTCGGCTCGCGCGACCTGGACGGCGGGCTGATGTGCACCGCCTCGCACAACCCCAAGGACTACACGGGGGCGAAGCTGGTGCGCGAGGGGGCGATCGCGCTGAGCGGCGAGGCGGGCATCGCCGACGTGCAGGCCAAGGTCGAGGCCGGCCTGGACGCGCCCGACCCGGCCGCGCGCGGCACGGTCGAGGAGGTCGACCTCTCCGCGGAGTTCCAGGAGGCCGCGCTGGGCTTCATCGACCCCGAGCGCGTGCGGTCCCTGCGCGTGGTCGTCGACGGGGGCAACGGCATGGCCGGCCCCATGATCGGCCCGCTGCTCGAGCGCCTGGGACTCGACCTGATCACCACGTACTGGGAGCCCGACGGCGAGCTTCCCGATCACGAGCCCAACCCCCTGCTGGAGGAGAACCGCCGCTTCATCATCGACAAGGTGCACGAGACCGGCGCCGACCTGGGGATCGCCTGGGACGGGGACGCCGACCGCTGCTTCTTCTTCGACGACACCGGGGCCTTCGTGGACGGGGACTTCCTCACCGCCGTGCTGGCCGAGCACCTCCTGGCCAAGAACCCCGGGGCGGCGATCCTCTACGACGTGCGCGCCTCCCGCGCGGTGGCCGACACCGTGCACGCCGCCGGGGGCACCGCCCACGCCAACCGGGTCGGCCACGCCTTCTTCAAGACCCGCATGCGCGACGAGGGCGCGATCTTCGGTGGCGAGGTCTCCGGCCACTACTACTTCCGCGACTTCTACAACGCCGACTCGGGCACGGTGCCCGCCCTGCTCATCCTCGAGAAGCTCTCGGTGGAGGGCAAGCGCATGAGCGAGCTGCTGGAGACCTACCACTCGCGCTACTTCATCTCGGGGGAGATCAACTCCGAGGTGGCCGACGCCGAGGCCCGGATGGACGAGCTGCGCGAGCGCTACGCCGACGGGCGGATCACCGAGATGGACGGCCTGTCGGTGGACTACGACGACTGGCACTTCAACGTGCGCCCGTCCAACACCGAGCCGCTGCTGCGCCTCACGCTCGAGAGCCTGGTCTCCCCCGAGGACATGGAGCGCCGCCGCGACGAGGTGCTGGGCATCATCCGCGGCTGACGAGCTCGACGGCGCACCGCGGGCCGGGCGCGCGTGCGAGGCGCGCGTCGGCGGTGACGAGGGTGGCGCCGAGCTCCTCGGCCAAGGCGACGTAGGCGGCGTCGTAGGGTGTGACGTTCTCTCGCAGTTGCCAGATGCGATCGAGCAGCGCCACGTGCGTGTGGCGCTGGACCGCCATCGTGGCGAGGTCCACGAGGGCCCTGGTGGCGCGACCTTCGTCCATCGTCCCCTGGCGAGTCGCCTTGCGCAGCGTCGATGCGATCTCGAGATCCACGACCTCGGGAGCGGCCAGGTCCTCGTCCACAAGTCGTTCGCGAAGTCGCCGACCAACCGCCCCATCGTCGATCAGGGTCGACGCGAGCACGGACGCGTCGACGACGATCATCGGCTGTCGCGATCCGCGCGTATCGCCTCGACGGCAAACCCGAGCGGCAGCGAGCCCCCTGATTCCTCCCTGGCGATGCGCTCGAACGTCTCCTTCAGCGTCGGACGGCGCGCCTCTTCGGTCAGGCGGGCCAGCAGGTATTCCTGGAGTGACTGACCGGCGCCCGCCGCGCGCGCGCGCAGGACGGCATGCACGTCGGGAGGGACGTTCTTGATCTGGACGCTAGGCATGGTCATACCGTAGCGCCATTCTGGCGCCACATGAGGCCGGGGCCCCGCCGTAGGCTGCTGCCCACGAATGACCGTCGACGACGACCTGCGCCGCCGGATCGAGCAGCGGCGCTGGTACCACACGATGGAGCTGGCCCCCGGCCTGGTCACCCAGGGCTGGTTCGACCTGCGCGGCGACGTGGACCGCTACGGCCTGCCCGAGCGCATGGACGGCCTTCGCGCGCTGGACGTGGGCACCTGGGACGGCTTCTGGGCCTTCGAGATGGAGCGTCGCGGCGCCGAGGTCGTCGCGCTGGACCTCGACGACGAGCGCGAGCTGGACTGGCCGCCCCGCCGCCGGCCGGCCACCTACCCCGACGAGCCGCGCGGCGCGGGCTTCGCCCTGGCTCACGAGGCGCTGGGCTCGCGCGTGGAGCGGGTGGTGGGCTCGATCTACCACGCCACCGCGCAGGAGCTGGGCACCTTCGACTGGGTGCTGTGCGGCTCGGTGCTGGTGCACCTGCGCGACCAGCTGCTGGCCCTCGAGCGCATCGCGGGCCTGTGTCGGGGCACCTTCGTCTCGGCCGAGCAGTACCACCGCGGCCTGGGGCTGCTCCCCCTCCCCGTGTCGCGCTACCACGCCGATCGCGACCGCGCGGTGGTCTTCTGGCTGCCCAGCGCGCGCACGTGGCGGCGGATGCTGTGGACCGCGGGATTCGACCGGGTGGAGCGCCTCGGGCGCTTTGACATGCGCGCCGGTGAGGGCGATCGCGCCTTCTCCGTGCGCCACCAGGTGCTCCACGGCCTCAGGGGCGCAGCAGCTCCAGGCGCGACCGCAGGCGCCGCGCCCGCCCGGCGGGGCGCCCGTCGTAGAGCACGAGGTGCGAGCGCCCGTGCAGGCGGCGGTGGCGCAGCAGGCGCCGGCGCGCGCAGCGGCCCAGCAGCGCGCGCACCGGCAGCTCGTGGTGCAGCGCGGTATCCCCCGGCTCTGGCTCGAGCAGGTTGACCAGCACGCGGCGCGCGCTGCGCTCCATGGCGCCCAGGAACGCGTAGGGGTCGGGGACGTGCTCGATCACGTCGAAGGCGTAGGCCAGGTCGAAGCCCGCCGGGAGCGGCCCACGGTCGAGGTCGTGGACCGGCGCACGCAGGCCCCGGCGCTCCAGGCGCCAGCACAGGTACCGCGTGGACGGGTTGGCGAAGTCGGCGAAGTGCACCTCGTAGCCGGCCTCCAGCAGGGCCAGGCCGTCGGACCCGATCCCACAGCCCACGTCCAGCACGCGCGCGGGCGGCGGGCAGTGGCGGGCCAGCAGCTCGAGGTAGGGCCCCTTGGTGGCCGTCATCGCGAAGGCGGTCAGGTCATAGAGGTAGATCTGCGAGGTGCGATACAGGCTCGCCTCGTCGCCCACCGTGGCCAGCTCGCGCTCCAGCGCGGCCACGTGGCCGAACAGCAGGCGCTCGTCGAAGGCGTCGCCCAGGTAGGCGGCCAGCTCGGCCAGCTCGCGGTCGGGGTCGGGTGGCGTCACCACGGCGCTGCGATGCTAGGTCCCCGTGTCCGACTTGAGCGTGGTGATCCCCACCCTGGGCCGCCGCCCGGCGCTCGCGCGAGCCCTGGCGCGCCTGCGCGGCCAGCCCCACCTGGGCGAGGTGCTGCTGGTCGCCGACGCCGCGGCCGACCACCTCGCGCTCGCGCGGGCCTGGGAGGCGGCGCGCCTGCCCGGACGGCTCCTGCGCGCCGGGCGGGCGGGCGCCTCGGCGGCGCGCAACGCCGGGTGGCGCGCCGCGCGCGGGTCCGTGGTGGTCTTCCTCGACGATGACGTCCTGGTCGAGGTGGGAGCGCTGGGCGTCCACGCCCGCGCGCACGCGGAGCACCCTGAGGAGGCCGACGCGGTGCTGGGCGCCGTGCGCTGGGCCGACGGCCTGCGCGTCACCGCGTTCATGCGCTGGGTCGAGCGGGGACTGCAGTTCGACTTCGCGGCCCTCGCGCCCGGGCAGGTCACGGGCTGGTGGCACTTCTACACCGCCCACGCCTCGGTCAAGCGCTCGCTGCTGGCGCGGGCCGGAGGCTTCGACGAGGAGGGCCTGCCCTTCGGCTACGAGGACCTCGACGTGGCCAAGCGGATGGCCGAGGCCGGCGGGCTGCGCCTGCGCCACCTGCCCGCCGCCCGCGCCGAGCACGAGCACGCGATGACCCTGGAGGGCTGGCGCGCGCAGGTGGCGCGCATCGCGTGGTCGGAGCGGCGCTTCGTCGCGCGCCACCCCGAGGTGACGCCCTTCTTCCACGACCGCTTCTCCGCGGTGACCGGTCCGCCGCCGCGCGGGCGGGCCGCTCGGATGGTGGACCTGGTGCCCGCGCGCCTGCCCGGCCTGGGCCCGCGGGTGCACGCGGCCGCGGGCGCGTACTGGGAGCACGAACTCGCCCGCGCCTTCCTGGCCGCATGGGAGGCCGCGGCGGGCGAGCACCCCGGGCCGCCGCCGCGCCCCGAGCCCGTCGCGGCGCCGGGGTAGAAGGTCCGCTGGCGATCTCCCTAGCGTGAGCGCGCCCATGACCCCGCCGTCTCCGTCGTCCTGGCCACGCACAACCGCGCCGCGCGGCTCGAGCGCCTGCTCGCCGCCCTGCGCGCCCAGACCGTGGAGCCCGGCGCCTTCGAGGTCGTGGTGGTCGACAACGCGTCGAGCGACGCCACCCCGGCGCTGCTGGCCGGCGCCGAGCGCCGCGGTGACCTCGCGCTGCGCGTGGTGCGCGCCGACCGTCCCGGCGGCCCCGCGCGGGCCCGCGAACGCGGCTGGCGGGCGGCGCGCGCGCCGCTGGTGGCCTTCACCGACGACGACTGCGAACCGCGCCCCCGGTGGCTGGCCACGCTGCTGCACGGGGCACACCAGACCCCCGACGCCGTGCTCGCCGGCCGCGTGGAGCCCAACCCCGCCGAGCGCCACCGCCTCTCCCCCTTTGCGCGCACCCTCGACGTCCGCGCCGCCGGCCCCTGGTATCCGACGGCCAACATCGCCTACCCGCGCGCGCTGCTCGAGCGCCTGGGCGGCTTCGACCTGCGCTACTTCCTGGGCGGCGAGGACACCGACCTGGCCTGGCGCGCGCGCGCCGCGGGAGCCCCGGTGCGCTACCTCGACGACGCGGTCGTCGACCACGCGGTGTGGGAGCTGGGGGCGCTGGGCGCGCTGCGCTTTCCCCTGCGCTGGAGCGACGCGGTCATCGTGCTGGCCGCCCACCCGGCCCTGCGCCGCGAGACGCTGCTGTGGCGACTCTTCTGGAAGGAGGCCCACCGCGACCTGCTGCTGGGCGCGCTGGGACTCGCGCTGGCCCGCCGCCTGCCGCCCCTGGTGCTGCTGGGCCTGCCCTGGCTGGCGGGCGCGCGGCGCCGGCTGTTCATCGCCCACGGCTCGGCGCGCCACCTACCGTGGCTGGCCGCCCACGACGCCGTGGAGTGCTTCGCGGTCGCGCGCGGCGCGCTGCGCCACCGCGTCGCGGTGCTCTAGCCGTTGTCCAGCTCGCCCACGTGGGCGACGTTGGCGGCGTCGTCGGGATCGTCGCTGGGCGCGGCGGAGAACCACGCGTCGAGGATCTCCTCGAGCTGCGCTTGCGAGGTGGCGCGCAGGGAGAGGGCGAGCACGTTGGCGTCGTTCCAGCGTCGCGCTCCCGCCGCCGTGGGCGCGTCGGCGCACAGCGCGGCGCGCACGCCGGGGACCTTGTTGGCCGCGATGGAGGCGCCCGTGCCCGTCCAGCAGCACACGACGCCCTGCTCGGCGCGGCCCTCGGCGACGTCGCGCGCCGCGGCCGCGCAGCTCCACGCCCAGTCGGCACGCTCGTCCTCGGCCAGCGCGCCGTGCAAGGCCACCTCGTGACCGCGGGCGCGCAGGCCCTCGATCACGGCGTCGGCGACGCCCGTGCGCTCGTCGGCGGCCAGCGAGATGCGCATGGCGCGAGCGTAGCCTCCCAACGTCGTGGAGGTGGCGCTGCTGCATCCCGACTACTGGCCGCAGAGCGCCGCGGCGCGCCGACTTCGCTCACATTCCGAGCACACCCCGGGAATCCCCTTGGCGGATGGGCTCGAGCCCGGAGCCATCGAGACGGAGCGCACCGTCGATGGCCTCGGTGCCGGATGTCACCATGTGGGTCTACGTGGCCGGGAGCGGCCGCGCGGGCACGGCGATCAACCGACCCAGGGCCCACCCGCGTCGCGCCAGTAATTCGGGCGCGGGTCGTCCGGCTGGGGCGGCTTTGGCTTGGCCTCGACCGCGGCCTTCAGGGGGTCGATGGGGGCGCCGGGCAGCCCCGTCACCTTCACGAGCGACCACTCACCATCGCTGTCCGGTCGCGCAAACCAGCGGTGCGCGCTGCCGTGCGTGTGGCCGCCGTTCAGGCGCGCCGCCTCGCGTTCGGCCTCCTCACGTCTCATACGACCACTCAACACCCAGCGATGTGCGCTGTCAAGCGGCGCTGAGGCCGTGCGCGCGTACCGCGCGCCGTCGCCGGCGCTGACTCTGGGAAGCGTCAGCGAAGCCGACCGGGAGCCGGCGTCCGGCTGGTCAAGCGGCGCGCCGCGACCGGTGCTGCCAGAAGTCGCGGTCGGCGGCGCCAAGCGGCGTGGACGCGGCCTGCTGGGCGTAGTACTCGGCGGCGATCGCGTCCCAGTCGGCCGTCGCGCGCAGGCTGCTGAGAACGCTGAGCAGCATCCCGTCCATCTTGCGGACCAGCAGGGACTCGGGCGGTATCACGAGCTTGCGCATGAGGCGCGCGTGCGGGGAGCCGGGAGTGTTCGCCTCCATGACCTGTCTTACCAGGTCGGGGTCGATCTGGCGCACCCCGGGCTCGTAGAGCCATGAGGTGGCGAGCATCAGCTCGAGCAGGCGCTCACCATCGACCTCCTCGGGCGCGGGGAGCATCCCCAACTGTCGCATCGCCGCGTGTACGGCCTCTGGCCGGCGCGCCCTGACCGCGCGGACCAGCTCCTGCTCGCCGGTGACGTAGGTGGGCGACAGGACGCGGGTCTGGCCGAAGTCGAAGACGGCGAGCTTGCCCGCGCCGTCGAGGACGTAGTTGCCTGGGTGCGGGTCGGCGACGCAGCGATGGGTGTGGGCCAGCGCGCCCCAGAAGAACCGGACGAGCATCTCGGCGAAACGGTCGCGCTCGGGCTGTGGCCGCTGCTTGATGTCCGCCAGCCCGGTGCCCGGGATGTACTCGCTGACGAGAACACGCCGCGTCGACAACCCCGTGTAGACCTTGGGGACGCGGATGAACGGGTGACCGCGAAAGGCTCGCGCGAGCGTGCGGTGGTGGTCGGCCTCCAGTTCGTAGTCGAGCTCTTGCCCTATCGCGCCTCGGATCTCGTCGATCAGTGCCCGGAAGTCGGTGCGGGGGGCGAGCGGCTTGAGCAGTGGTGGCAGGAGCGCAAGGTTGCGCAGGTCGGCCTCGACGGCCTCCGCGATCCCGGGGTACTGAACCTTGACCGCGACGTCCTCCCCGTTGACCACCGCTCGATGGACCTGGCCAATGGAAGCGGCGGCGAACGGCTGCGCGTCGAAGTCGTCGAAGACGTCGTGCACAGGACCGCCCAGTTCCGTGCGCAGCACCTTCTCGACGCGGTCGAACGCCACCGCAGGGACGGCGGCCTGAAGGGCGGTCAAGCGCGACTTGAACGCCTCCGTCTGCTCCGGCGAACCGAGCGGCAAGTCCATCGCCGAGAGAACCTGGCCGAGCTTCATCGCCACGCCCTTCATCTGGCCAAGCGCGACGAGCAGCCGCTCGGAGATCTCCAGAAGCCGCGCCTGGCGGGCCGCCTCGTCTCGTTCCTCAGAGCGTGTCAGGCCAGCGAGAGTCGTCCCGACCCACCGAGCGCCCTGCCCGCCGACGAGCCCGCCAAGACGCGCGGTACGCACAAGGCGACCAGTCGGCAGCTCACCACCAAAGGCCATGGCCCCGCACGCTAGGACGAGATCCTCAGCACCACCTGTTGGCTAGGGTCGCGCTCGTGGCCCAGGGAGACACGCAAGCGCGCGGATCCTCCGCCCGCCGGTCGCCGCAGCGGTCGGCTGCGCCGCCAACTCGTCGAGGAGCTCGAGCGTGGCGGGGCGCTGCTCAGCCCCGCCGTGCGCAAGGCCTTCGTGGCCGTCCCGCGTGAGTGCTTCGTCGCCGATCAGGCCGCCCGCGATGGGCTCGAGGCGGTCTATCACAACGACGTGATCCTTACCGCCCGCGACGAGCGCGGGCACCCCACGAGCTCCTCCTCACAGCCGTCGATGATGGCGGCGATGCTCGAGCAGCTCGATGTGGACGAAGGCCAGCGCGTGCTCGAGGTAGGTGCTGGTACCGGCTACAACGCTGCGCTGCTCGCAGAGCTCGTCGGGCCAGAGGGCAAGGTGATCTCGATCGAACTGGAACCGGCCACGGCGCGGGGCGGCGCGCCGGGCGCTCGCGCAGCACGGTTCGCCCGTCAAGGTGGTGGTGGGCGACGGGCGAGACGGCTGGCGGCGCGCGGCCCCTTACGATCGCGTCATCGTCACCGCGAGCGCGGGATCGATACCGCGCGCCTGGTTCGACCAGCTCATCGAAGGCGGTCTGCTGGAGCTGCCCCTTCGCGTCGGTCGCAGCGGCCAGGTGCAGGCGGTGGTGACCTTCCGCAAGGAGCCCACGCTGCTTCGCTCGGTGGCGGTCCTCTGGGGAGGCTTCATGGCGTTACGCGACGCGGCAGGTGACCCGGCGCCGCAGCCCGCACCCAGCTTGAGCGCGAGCGAGCGGGTCGACAACCGAGGGCGTCCCCTAGCCCACCTCAGCGGAGCGGCGCTGCGGGGACTGTCCGCCGAGCGCAGGCGCCGGCTTCTCTCGCTGGCACTGTCCGAACCGCGGATCAGCCGGCTGGGCGTGCGAGCGCCGCGTCCGGCACTCTCCTATTTCCTGGCGATCGAGGCGCCGGCGAGCCGCTGGGTCGGCGGCGGCCCGCGGCCGGGCGTGATCAGCGAAGACGGGGGCGGGCTCGCGCTGCTGGCCGGGGCCAAGACCTTCACGCGCATCGAGTCATACGGTGACCCCGACGCACAGCGCCTGTTGCTCGACCTGATCGAGGACTGGAGGAGGCGCGGCCGGCCTACCGAGCGGGAGCTGGAGCTGCAAGCGAGCTTCCGGCCCGGACGTCGCTCGTCAACCCGGTGGAGCTGGCACCAGTAGGCACGATCCCTGAGGTGGCAGACGGCGCGGGCGAACGACCCAGCGGCGAATCGCAGAAGTAGCCTCCCGCCGTCGTGGACGTGGCGCTGCTGCATCCCTACTACTGGCCGGAGGTGCGCCGCGGCTCCGAGCGGGTGGTCCACGACCTCGCCGCGGGCTTCGCGACCGAGGGCCACGCGGCCACGGTGCTGACCACCCACGCCGCCCGGCGCGCGGCCACCCGCGTCGAGGACGGCGTGACCGTCCGCCGCCTGGGCCGCCGGCCCGAGCGGCTGGCCGCGTGGACGGGCCTGCCCGCGCCGGCCGCCCACCTGCCCGCCGCCTGGCGCGCCCTGCGCGCCGCCGCGCCCGACGTGGCCCACGCCCTCTACGTCGGCGAGGGGCTGGCCGCCCTGGCCTGGGCGCGGCGCGCGGGGCGTCCCGCCGTCTTCTCGGCCATGGGCCTGCCGCATGCCCAGGGCGCCGTCGGCCGCGGGCGGGCGCTGGCCGCCGCGCGGCGGGTGGCCGGCGGCGTCGACGCGGTGGTGGCCATCAGCGCCGCGGTGGCCGAGGGGTGGACCGCCTGCTGGGAGCCCGCGCGCGGGTCATCCACCCGGGCGTGGACCTGGAGGCCTTCACGCCGGGCGGGCAGCGCGCCGAGGAGCCCACGCTCTACTGCGCCGCTGCGCTCGAGGACCCGCGCAAGCAGGCCGACGTGCTGCTGGGCGCCTTCGCGCGGGTGCGCCGCGAGCGCCGCCGCGCACGGCTGGTCCTCGAGCACCCCGCCGATCCGGCGCTGGCCGCGCGCCTGGGCGGCCACGCCGGCGTGCAGCTCGCGCCCGCCGCGCGCGACGATGTCACCCTGCGCGAGCGCTACCGCGCCGCCTGGGTGAGCGTGCTGCCCTCCCGCGCCGAGGCCTTCGGCCTGGTGGTGGCCGAGGGGCTGGCCTGCGGCACGCCCGGCGTGGGCACGAACGAGGGGGATCCCCGAGGTCCTGGGCGACGAGGGCGTCGGGCGCCTGTTCGCGCCCGGCGAGGAGGCCGACCTGGCGCGCGCGCTGCTCGAGGCCCTCGACCTGGCCGCCGACCCCGCGACGCCGGCGCGCTGTCGCGAGCACGCGCGGGCCTTCGACCAGCGCCGCAGCGTGGCCGAGCACGTGGCGCTGTACCGCGAGCTGGGCGCCCCGTGACGCCCAGCGGCCCGTGCGTCGCGGTGGCCGTCGTCTCCTGGAACCTGCGCGAGCGCCTCGACGCGTGCCTGCGCTCTCTGCACGCCGACCACGAGGCCGGACGCGCCGAGGTGTGGGTGGTGGACAACGCGTCGAGCGACGGCTCGGCCCAGCTGGTGCGCGACGAGCATCCGTGGGCGCGGCTCCTCGCGCTCGGGGACAATCGCGGGTACGGGCCCGCGGTCAACCTGGTCGCCCGGCGCACGCAGCACCCGTGGGTGGCCCCCGCCAACGCCGACCTGCGCCTGGAGCCCGGCGCGCTGGAGGCCCTGCTGCGCGCCGGCGCCGCACACCCCCACGCCGGGGTCCTGGCCCCCGCCTGCTGCTGGCCGACGGGCGCACCCAGCACAGCGTGCACCCCTTCCCGGCCGTGCGCACCACGCTGGCGGTCAACCTCGGCGCGGGCCACCGCCTGGCGCGCCTGGGGGAGCGCCTGTGCCTGGAGGGCCGCTGGGACCCCGAGCGCGAGCGCGACGTGCCCTGGGCCCACGGCGCGCTGCTGCTCGTGCGCCGCGCGGCGTGGAACAGGTCGGCGGCTTCGACGACGCGATGTGGTTCTACGCCGAGGACCTCGACCTGTGCTGGCGCCTGCACCACGCGGGCTGGGCCACCCGCTACGTGCCCGCCGCGCGGGTGCACCACGACCACGCCGCCGCCGCCCGCGCGGCCTGGGGCGAGCAGCGTCTGGTGCGTTCCCAGGCCGCCGCCTACGCGTGGATGCGCCGCCGGCGCGGCGCCGCGCGCACGCTGGCCGTCGCCGCGCTGAACGCCGGCGTGCCCGCCGTGCGCGCCGCCGCCCTCACGCCGGCCGCCGTCGCCGGGTCGCCGGGCGCGGCGGCGCGGCGCCGGCGGTGGGAATGGTGGTGGCGCCTGCACCGGACCGCCGCCGTGCGTGGGCTGCGTCCTTAGGGTCTATCTCGGTAGGGACGCGCGGCGAGGTGGTCGAACCGTGGCACGACCGGAGGGAGTGGTGTGGGGCACGCGGGCGCAGCGTGCAGAGCACCGGCGAGCACCGCCGCCAAACGCCGCGGATCGGCCGCCTTGGCGTGCGATCCCTAGCGGGATAGGCCCTTAAAGGTCGGGGTGGGCCAGCACGGCGGCGTGAGGCACGCCCTGGCCACCTGCCGCCAGCCGGCGCAGGATGCGGTGGCGTGTCACAGGCGGATGGGCCACCCCGAAGGGAATGGCGTAGGGACGCGTGGCGCGCTGCACCCCAAACCCCGCCGTGAGCAGCATCTGCCGGTGGGCGCTCACGTTGGGCAGCCACCACTGGCAGAGCGTCGGATCGGCGATGAGGCGCGAGACGGGGAGGCGCGGATGGCGCAGGCTCAGCGCGAGCTCGACGGCCTCCGCGGAGACGAAGCATCCGTCGCAGACCGAGCGGATGGCCTCCAGCGCCCGGACGGGGTCGCGAAGGTGCAGCAGCAGGCTGCCGCACACCACGACGTCGAAGGATCCCACCACCTCGGGCGACAGGTCGTACGCGCTGAGCTCGAGCTTCTGGACCGAGGAGCCCAGCAGCGTGCGGGCCACCTCGAAGCCGTGGCCCTTCCTGCCGGCCAGCTGCGCCAGTCCCGCCGCACCGCGCTCGCGCATGCGAGCCGGCCAGTCCCAGTCCTCGTGATCGGACAGGTCGGTCGCCACGACCTCTCGCGCGCCCCGGCGCTCGAGCTCGAAGGCGAGGAAGCCATCGTAGGTGCCCACGTCCAGGCAGCGCTTGCCCCGCACGTCGGGGAGGAGCATCAGCCCTACGACCCGGCGCAGGTCGAACCACCCCGGGGTGGCGCTGCCGTCGGGCAGGTCGATCGTGTGGTACCACAACGCCACGTCGGCGACCGCCCGGGCGATGTCCGTCGGGGCGGAGGTGCTCACGGGTGGCGACTCTAGCTGTGGGCTGCGTCCCCTGCCCTGACGTCCGCGCCGCGCGCGCCGTACGCTGCGCCGATGCCCGCACCATCCTCCGCCCTCGACGAGCAGGCGCTGCTCGATCGCGCGGCCGCGGCGGGCGTGCACCGCCTGGCCATCCCCACGCCCTTCGCCGTCGGACGGGTCAACTGCTGGCTCATCGAGGACGAGCCGCTCACCCTGGTGGACACGGGCCCCAACTCGGGCAAGGCCCTCGACGCCCTCGAGCGGGCCCTGGCCGACCACGGCCGGTGCGTGGAGGACCTCGAGCGCATCGTGCTCTCCCACCAGCACCTCGACCACATCGGCCTCAGCGACATCCTGGCCCGCCGCTCGGGCGCCGAGGTCTGCTCGCTGGCCGCGCTGGCGCCCTGGTTGGCCCGCTACAGCGAGGAGATGGAGGCCGGCGACGCCTATGCCGAGGAGCAGATGCGCCGCCACGGCATCTCCGCCGACGTGACGCGCGCGCTGCGCGCGGTGGCGCGCGTCGCCCGCGGCTGGGGCTCGAGCGCCACGGTCACCCGCGGGCTGGTCGACGGCGAGGCGCTCGTCTTCGCCGGGCGCACGCTGCGGATGCACCACCGTCCGGGCCACTCCCCGTCGGACACGATCCTCCACGACGAGCAGCGCGGCCTGCTGCTGGTCGCCGACCACCTGCTGCGCCACATCTCCTCCAACCCGCTGCTGTCCCGGCCCCTGGGGGGCGCCGCAGGCGGGGAGCGCCCCCACGCCCTGGTGACCTACCTCGACTCGATGCGCGCCACGCAGGCCATGGAGGGCGTCGACGTGGTCCTGCCCGGCCACGGCGATCCCTTCGACGACGCGGGGGCCCTGGTCGACGAGCGCTTTCGCATGCACGCCCGGCGCGCCGACAAGATCCTGCGCCTGGTCGCCGAGCGTCCGCGCACCGCCTACGAGGTCGGACAGGAGCTGTGGGGCGAGGTCGCGCTCACCCAGGCCTACCTCTGCCTCAGCGAGGTGCTGGGCCACGTCGACCTCCTGGTGCGCGACGGGCGCGTGCGCGAGGAGGAGGACGCGCTGGGCGTGGTGCACCTGACGGCGGTGTGAGCGGCTTGGCCTTACGACAACCCGGCGGGCTTCGCGCCCGTGGCGCGCAGCCAGCGGCTCTTGCCGCTGCGCGCCCTGGAATGCGGTGGCGTCTGGACGCCACGGATCAGCTCGATGAGCCGTGCGGCCTCGCGGTCGACGTGGCAGTGCTCGCTGACGAAGGCTCGCCCGGCGCGGCCCATCGCCACCCGCTGCACGGGAGGGAGCGCGAGCAGCTCCTCCAGGGCGCCGGCCAGGGCCTGCGCGTCGCCGGGCGGGTGTAGGCGCCCCCAGCCGGGGCGGACCACCTCGGGCAGGCCGACCTCGTCGCTGGCCACGACGGGCACCTCCATGGCCAGGGCCTCCTTGACCACGACGGGCATGGAGTCGCGATCGCCGTCGGGGGCCACGACGCAGGGCATGGCCAGCACGGTGGCCTCTTCGAGCAGGGCGCGTACGTCCTCCTGGGAGCGCGCACCCGCGAGCTCGACCAGCCCGCCCAGCCCCGCCGTCTCGATGGTCGCCCCCAGCTCCTTGCGCAGCGGGCCGTCGCCCACGATCACCGTCCGCGCCGGGGCGCGCCCGCGGTCGCGCAGCAGGCCCACCGCGGCGATCAGGTCGGCGAAGCCCTTCTTGGGCACCAGGCGCCCGACGGCGAGCACCGTGGTGGCCGGCGGATGCGGGGCGCCGCGGCGGAAGCGCTCGGGGTCGATCCCCATCACGATCTCGTGCACGCGCCCGGCGTGCTGGGGCCCGGCGATGCGACGCAGGGCCTCCACGGTGTAGGCGCAGCCGCTCGTGGTGAAGGCCGCGCGCGCGAGCTTGTCCTCGAGGTCGCGCGGGCGAGCGAAGATGTCGTGGGCATGGGCGGTGACGCTCACCGGAAGGTCGAGCAGGTCGCCCAGGCGCAGCGCGTCGAGGGCCGCCCCGGCGGCGAAGTGGGCATGCAGATGCTCGGCGCGGTGGGTGGCCACGCGGCGGGCGGCGGGGGCCAGCTCGCGCAGGGGGCGCGGCTCGTGCACCCCGCGCCAGCGCGGGCGGGCGCGCAGATCGGCCAGGGCCCGGCGGGGATGGCGGGCCACCAGCCACGCCAGGTCGGCCAGGCGGCGCCCCCGGCCGTCGCGCGCGCCGACGGCCACGCCGAACCCGGGCGGAGGATCGACCACGGCGTCTCCCGACGCGCCCGCCTCGAGGCGCACGTGGTGGCCGGCGCGGGCCAGCGCGGCGACCTCATTACCCACGAAGGTCTGCGAGAGCACCGGCCAGGCGTCGACCAGCACGGTGAGGCGCAGCGTGGCCATGGCGCCGCGAGCATAGGTCGCCCTCCGGCCGTGCGGACGCGGCCCGGGACGCGCGAGCTACCCTTCTCGCGAATGCCTCGAGGGGTGACACCGGCGGGGGTGCGCGCCGGCAACCCGAGCGCGCTGGCCGGCCTGATCGAGTTGCGCGGCGACGCCGTGCTCGCCTACGCCGCCGCCGTGACCGGGCGAGGGCCCGCGCGCGCCGCGGCGGCCGAGGCCTTCTCGCGCTTCCGCGCCCACGTGGCGACCACCGATGACGTGCGCGGCCTGCAGCCCGACATCCTCCTGCGCGGCGCCGTGCGCGAGACCGCCGCCGCACGGGTGCCGGCGCCCTCCCGCGGCGGGGTGCGCCGCCTGGCCCGGGGCCGGGACATCTGCACCTGGGTCCCTCGGCTCATCGCCGCGCGGGCCAACCGGGCCCTCTCCCACGATGACACCGTGCGCCTGGACCGCCACCTGGCCGGCTGCGTCGACTGCCGCGCGGTGCGCGAGCGCTTCCGGGCCGCCGAGCAGGCCTACGGCGAGGCGGTCAACGCCCCGCTGCCCGAGCCCGACGCCCGCGCGCTCCTCCTCGCGCTCGCCACGGCCGCCCCCCTGACCTCGGGTACGCCCGACGAGGTCGCCGACGCCGCGCTGGCCCTCCTGCCCGACGAGGCCGTCCAGCGCCCGGCCGCCGCGCCCGGACCCCCGCTGTCCACTCCCCCACCCGAGCCGGAGCCCGAGCCCGCGGTCTCCGCCCCCCCGCCCGCACCAGAGCCCGAGCCGGAGCCCATCTCACCACAGGAGCCCGAGCCGGAGCCCGAGCCCGCGGCGGTATCCGCCATCCCGCCAGAGCCCGAGCCGGAGCCCATCTCGCCGCAGGAGGTCGAGCCGGAGCCCGCGCCCGCGCCCGCGCCCGCGGTATCCGCCTCCCCGCCCGAGCCGGTGCGCGAACCCGCGGTATCCGCCCCCCTGCCCGAGCCAGAGCCCGAGC
>JAUJOF010000014.1:0-2326 GCA_030447785.1 Solirubrobacteraceae bacterium | reverse complement strand
GAGCCGGTGCGCGAACCCGCGGTATCCGCCCCCCTGCCCGAGCCAGAGCCCGAGCCGGAGACCGAACCCGCGGTATCCGCCCCCCTGCCCGAGCCAGAGCCCGAGCGGGAGCCCGAACCGGCGGTATCCACCTCCCCGCCCGAGCCAGAGCCCGAGCCCATCCGGCTGTCCGCTCCCCCGCCCCCTCCGGCGGCCGAGAGCCCCGACGATCAGACCGCCCCGCAGCCCATCCCTCGGCCCCTCCAGGGCAACGGCACCGCGGGCCTGCCGGTGATCGTCCGACGTCCGCCCCCGCCCGCCGAGGACCACGAGCGCGCGCCCGTGCGCCGGCTGACCACCATCGTGCTCCCCGCCGCCATCCTCGTCGGCGCGATCGTAGGCGCGCTCGCGGTCTCGGGCGTGATCGCCCCGCGCGAGCCGGCGACCGCAGAGAGATCCTTCTCGCTCGAGGCGCCGGCGCCGACCATGCAGGGCGACGCGGGCAACACCATCCAGGCGCCGCCCGCCCCGGGCAGCGACGCCGCGCGCCGCCGGGACGAGGCAGCGCGCAAGGCCGAGGGCGCCGAGCAGCCGCCCGCGCCGGCCATCGGCCAGCCGCCACCTGCCGCGCGCGAGCAGCCCGGGCCGACCGGTCAGCTCCCGGCGCCGGCCTCCGGTCCCGAGCAGCCCGCAGGTACGCCCGACGCGCCGGACGGCTCGGCCGCCGGCGTCGCGCCCGTCGAGTAGGGCGCCGGCCCGGTCTACGCCTCGCGCCGCGCGCGCACCAGCGCCAGAAAGCGCTCGTGCACCCGCGGGTCGCCGTCCAGCTCGGGATGGAAGGCGACGGCGAGCAGGTTGTCCTGCTGGGCGGCGACGGCATGGCCGTCGACCTCGGCCAGCAGCGTGACCCCCTCCCCCGCGTCCTCGATCCATGGCGCACGGATGAACACGGCGGGCAGCGGGCCGCCCTCGAGCCCCGCGAAGTCGAGCTCGGCCTCGAACGAGCGCACCTGGCGCCCGAAGGCGTTGCGCCGCGCGCGCAGGTCCATCAGCCCGAGGTGGTCGCGGTCGAGCATGACCATCCCCCCACACGTCCCGAGCACGGGGGTGCCGGCAGCAGCCAGCGCGCGCACCGGCTCGGCCATCCCTTCGCGCTCGATGCCAAGGGTCATGACGGTGGACTCACCGCCCGGCATGATCAGGCCGTCCAGGCCCCCGAGGTCGGCGGGCACGCGCACCTCGCGAACCTCCGCCCCCAGGCGGCGCAGCACCTGGGCATGGGCCTCGAACCCGCCCTGGAGGGCGAGCACGCCGACGAGCGGGGCGGCGCTCATGGCCGTTGCGGAGCTACCAGCCGCGGCCGGCGAGCAGCTGCTTCTCGTCCAGCCCGCGGGCCTCGAGGCTGCCCATCGCCTCGCCCAATCCTTCGCTGGCCCGGGCCACGCGCACGGGATCGCGGAAGTGGGTGGTGGCCTCGACGATCGCGCGTGCGCGGCTCTCGGGATCCGACGACTTGAAGATCCCCGAGCCCACGAAGACGCCCTCGGCGCCCAGCTGCATGAGCAGGGAGGCGTCGGCCGGCGTGGCGATGCCCCCGGCGCAGAAGAGCACGACCGGCAGGCGGCCCTCGCGGGCCACGCGGCGCACCAGCTCCAGCGGCGCGGCGAGCTCCTTGGCGGTGGTGGCAAGCTCGGTCTCGTCCAGGGTGCCCAGGCGGCGGATCTGGCCGGTGATCGCTCGCAGGTGGCGCACCGCCTCGACGACGTCACCGGTGCCCGCCTCCCCCTTGGAGCGGATCATGGCCGCGCCCTCGCCGATGCGTCGCAGGGCCTCGCCCAGGTTGGTCGCACCGCACACGAAGGGCACGGTGTAGGCCCACTTGTCGATGTGGTGGGCCTCGTCGGCCGGAGTCAGCACCTCCGACTCGTCCACGTAGTCGACCTCGAGGGCCTCCAGCACCTGGGCCTCGGCGAAGTGGCCGATGCGCGCCTTGGCCATCACGGGGATGGTCACGGCCTCCTGGATCCCCGCGATCACGGTGGGATCGGACATGCGCGCCACCCCGCCGTCGCGGCGGATGTCGGCCGGGACGCGCTCCAGCGCCATGACCGCGGCGGCGCCGGCGGCCTCGGCCAGGCGTGCCTGATCGGGCGTGACGACGTCCATGATGACGCCGCCCTTGAGCATCTCGGCGTGGCCCGCCTTGACCCGGAAGGTCCCCTCGTCGCGCATAGGGCCCAGTGTACGACGACGGAAGGGCTCCTCAGGGCCGGCTTCCACACCCCAACGTGGTCACTTCAACCGGTAGGCCTTGATGTGCTGGGCATGGCCGTCGACGTCGCGCTCG
>JAUJOF010000034.1 GCA_030447785.1 Solirubrobacteraceae bacterium | reverse complement strand
TGGCCACAGGCGCCGCGACGGTCGCGCGCGCGATCTCGTCGAGCGGTCGGACCGTCGGGTCGGGCAGGGCCGCGCGCGCAGCGAGCCACGTCACCACGGCGGCGAGCGTGAGGGCCACCGGGCTGGATCCCAGCCCGACGAGGGCGAGCAGGAGCGTCTGGGCCACCACGGTCGCGGCGCCCAGCACGGCCGCGACGAGCACGCGCTCCAAACCCTCGGGCGCGAGCGCACTCGCCGCGCGCAGCGCGGCGGTTCCAAGCGCGAGCAGCGCGAGGACCAGCAAGGCGTGGTGGAGCAGCGTCACCCGTCGAGGTCGCCAGCGTCAGGACAGAGGCATGAGGTCCGCGCCGTGCGCGCGGAGAGCGCGCGTTCACTCAGAGCAGAGGCCACGGAGTGCCAGGGTAGGCCGATGACCTCCCGGGCGCGCAGTTCCAGAGCCGTCGCGCGCTGGGCCAAGCCCCCGCACAGCCGTGCAGAGGACTACGATCCGTTTGCGCTGGCCGCAGAGGCAGCAGCCCCGACCGACACATGCCTGCCCAGCCGCCGAAGAACTGCCCGTGGTGCGCGCGATCCCTGCCGTCCGTCGCGCGCCACGCGCCCGGCGGCACGGTCTGTGATGTGTGCGGCGTGACGATCACGACGCCCTGGCCATCGGAAACACAGCTCGACGCCGCCTACGCGGGCTTCTACCGGCCGGCATCGGGACGCTTCTCGGGTCCCGGCGATGCGCTGCTGCGCCGCTCGCGCACGCGGCTCGCCCGCCGGCTGGATGCGCTCGCCCCGCCCGGCCCGGTCCTCGACGTCGGCTCGGGCGACGGCACGCTGCTCGACGCGTTACACGCGGTCGGGCGCGAGACGCTCGGGCTCGAGCGCCACTCCGAGCGGCCGGACACCCGCGCGGTCGACATCGACGAGGCAGGGGGGCCGTGGGCGGCGATCGTCATGTGGCACGCGCTCGAGCACCTGCGTGCGCCCGGCGCCGCGCTGGACACCGCCGCGCGCGAGCTGCTGCCCCGCGGCATTCTCGCCGTCGCGGTTCCCAACGCGTCGAGCCTGCAGGCCCGTGCCTTCGGGGAGCGCTGGCTGGCGCTTGACCTGCCGCGCCACCTCACGCACATCCCCGCACGGGCGCTGCGCGCGCGGCTCGCCGCCACCGGGCTACGGATCGAGCGCGAGAGTCACTGGCGCGGCGGGCAGGTGCTGTTCGGCTGGGTGCACGGCCTCGTCGCGTCGCTGCCGGGCAGGCCGGACCTCTACGACGCGATCCGCCGTCCGCAGGCGCGCCGCAGGCCGCTGTCTGCGGGCAAGCGCATGAGGATCCTCGCGATCGGGACGCTGCTGGCGCCGATCGCCGCCTTCGCGTCGGTGCTCGAGGTCGCGCTGCGACGCGGCGGCAGCATCTACATCGAGGCACGCCGTGCCTGACAAGACAGCAGAGACCCCCCCGAGGGTCATCGTCGTCATGCCGGCGCGCAACGCCGCGCGCACGCTCGAGCGAACCTTCTCGGGCATCCCGCGCGAGGTCGTCGACGAGATCATCCTCGTCGACGACGCGTCGACGGACACGACCGTCGACCTCGCGCGCGCATTGCCGCTGCACCTCATCTGGCACCCGCACAACGTCGGCTACGGCGGCAACCAGAAGACGTGCTACCTCGAGGCGCTGCAGCGCGGGACGGACATCGTCGTCATGCTGCACCCCGACGGCCAGTACGAGCCCGGCCTCATCCCCGACATGATCGCCCCGATCGTGCGCGGCGAGGCCGACCTCGTGCTCGGCTCGCGGCTGGCGGAGCCGGGCGCCGCGCTGCGCGGCGGCATGCCTCTCTACAAGTACGTCGCAAACCGCGTGCTGACCGCGATCGAGAACCAGATACTCCACACCGATCTCTCCGAACTGCACACCGGCTACCGCGCGTACTCTCGCAAGCTGCTCATGAGCATTCCCTTCCTGCGCAACGCGCTCGACTTCTCCTTCGACTCCGAGGTGCTCATGCAGGCGTCGCATTTCGGCTTCAGGATCGTCGAGGTTCCGGTGCGCACCATCTACGACGAAGACGCCTCGTCGATCGGACTCGGCGCATCGGTGGTCTATGGCCTGCGGACGCTCAAGGCCGCGGGGCGGCTGGTGCTCCATCGCAACAACCTCTGGCGCTGCCGCAAGTTCATGCCATGAGAGTCAGCGGCGAGCGGGTCAGCACTGCACAGGGCGGCTTCAACCCGACCTGGCAGCGACACGTCGCGGCCTACAAGCTGTGCGCCGATCTCCTGCCCGAGGAGAGCAAGGTGCTCGACCTCGGCTGCGGGGTGGGGCACTCCTTTCACCTGCTCGCGCCGCGCGAGAGCGTCGGCCTCGACGCCGACCCGCGGGCGCTCGAGGGCCAGGAACGCGAGACGATCGCCGGCGACATGCGCGCGCTGCCTTTCGAGGACTGCACGTTCCCGGCGGTGCTCTCGGTCCAGTCGATCGAGCACGTCCCCGACCCCGGGCGCGTGCTCGAGCAGGTGCGCCGGGTCATGCGCCCGGGCGCCACCGCGGTGTTCGTGACCCCGAACCGCCTGACGTTCGGCCGCCCCCACGAGATCATCGATCCCTACCACTACGTGGAGTATGACCCGGAGCAGCTACGCAGCCTGATGGCGGCCTGGTTTCGCGAGGTGCGCATCCTCGGCATCTTCGGCTCCCCGCGCCAGCTGAAGTTCCTACAGCGCGAGCGCCGCAGCCTGGACAGGCTCCTGCGTCTCGATCCCCTGCGCGCGCGCCGGTCGATTCCCCGCGTCGCGCGCCAGCGGCTGTACGACACGAGCCTGCGGCTCGCACGCCGCCGCGTGGCCCCGATGGCGCGTGACATCGGCGTGGAGGACTTCTCGCTGGCCGACGGACCGCTCGAGGAGGCGCTCGACCTCGTCGCCGTCGTGGGCCGCTAGGGGTGCCGAAGGCGGCCATGTGGCCGCCGGAGGCGGGCCCCCAGGTCGCGTAGCGACACATCTTCCTCAGCCTGCCGCGTTCAGCGCCCGCCCATGGCCCGGGCCTCTTCGGCCAGGCTGAGGAAGGGCTCGGCGGCCACGCCCACCAGCACGGTGAGCAGGGCGGCGATCGCCAGTGCGCCGGCCAGCGCGGGGCCGGCACGAAGGGCGGGTCGGCGCGCGCCCGGGTCGCCGATGTCCGACAGCACCGTCGGCGCGGCGACGCGCAGGTAGGGGTAGAGGGAGATGACGGTGACCACGATGCCGATCACCGCCAGCCAGGCCTGGCCGGCGTCGATGGCGGCGGTGAAGATCTCGAGCTTGGCCACGAAGCCGGCCAGCGGCGGGAGGCCGAAGAGGCTGAGCAGGGCGAGGACGAGCGCCGCCGTCCACCACGGGTGCGAGCGCCCCAGGCCGGCGAAGGCGGCGACGTCGACCGAGCCGCGCTCGCGCTGCACGGCGAGCACGACGGCGAAGGCGGCGAGGTTGGCCGCCGCGTAGGCGATGGCGTAGAAGACCAGCGCGGGCAGCGCCCGGGGAGAGCCCTCCAGCGCGGCGACGCCCATGAGCAGGAAGCCCGACTGGGCGATGGACGAGTAGGCCAGCAGGCGCACCACGCTGGTCTGGGGGATGGCCGCGAGCGTGCCCACCACCATGGTGGCGGCGGCGACGACCGCCATGGCCGTCGTCCAGCCCACGAGGTCGCCGGGCAGCGCGAGGGGCAGCACGCGGGCCAGGGCGACGATGCCCGCGATCTTGGGCAGCACCGACAGGTAGGCGGCCACGGGCAGGGGGGCGCCGTCGTAGACGTCGGGCGTCCAGAAGTGGAAGGGCACCAGCGAGGCCTTGTAGCCCAGGCCGACCACCACCAGCGCGGTGGAGGCGACCACCGCCGCCTCGGGCGCCTGGGCCAGGCCCTCCCCGATGGTGCGAAGGCCCGTCGAGCCGGCCAGGCCGAACCACCACGAGAACCCGTAGAGCATGGCGGCCCCCGAGACCGTGCCGTAGATGTAGTACTTCAGCGAGGCCTCGTTGGCGCGTCGCGCGCCGCGCACGTAGCCGGTGAGCACGAAGGAGCCCAGGCTGAGCAGGCCCAGCGCGATGGCGATCATGGCGACGTCGCCGGCGTGGGCCAGCACCGCGCCCGCCAGGGTGGTGGCGCCCAGCACGGCGTAGAACTCGCCCTCGCGGTCGGTGCCCGCCACCACGGGACGGGCCAACGCCACGCACACCGCGCCGGCGACCCCGAGCACCCCCGTGGTGGCCAGGGCGAGGCCGTCGACCACCACCGTGCCCTCCATGACCCGGCGCAGGCCGCGGTCCAGCCAGACGGCGCCGGCCAGGCCGGCGGCGGCCAGGTGGCTGGCGGCCACCCAGGCGCCCGCTGCGCCCTGGCGCCCGCGCGGGAGGACCAGCGCGAGCACCACGCCGATCACCGCGGCGAGCACGAGCGCGCCGATGGGCGCCAGCCACGGCAGCTCGGCGAGCATGCGCTCCTCCATGGCCCTGGTCTCCTGGAGCATGCGCTGGGCCTCGAGCGCGCTCACGGGGCGGCTCCGGCCAGCCACGCGGCGCTCTCGATGACGTCGAGCGCCAGCGGGGGATACACGCCGAGCGCGACGGTCAGGACCATGAGGGGTACGAGCGCGACCAGCTCGCGCCCACGCAGGTCGGGCAGGCGCGCCCAGCGCTCGGCGGGCTCGCCCAGGAAGGCGCGCTGCAGCGCGAGCAGGAACAGGGCCGTGGTCACCACCAGCCCCACCAGGGCGAGGGCGGCGATCGCGGGCCAGACCTGGAAGGCGCCCAGGAAGATCTGCAGCTCGGCGGGGAACTGCGCGAGGCCGGGCAGGCCCAGCGAGGCGAAGAAGGCCAGCGCGGCCAGCGTGCCGTACACCGGCATCGGGCGCATGAGGCCCGACAGCTCCTCCAGGTCGCGCGTGCCCGCCCGGGTGGCCACGAACCCGGCCAGGAAGAACAGCGCCGCGGTGACCACCCCGTGGGCGACCATCTGCAGCACGGCGCCGTCGATGGCCAGCTCCCGCGCGCCGGGCAGGCCGCCGGCCGCCGCGGCGGCGGCCACCGCGATGACCACGTAGCCCATGTGGTTGATCGAGGTGTAGGCGACCAGACGCTTGAGGTCGCGCTGGGCCAGGGCGACCAGCGCCCCGTAGACCACGCTGGCCAGCCCCAGCAGGGCCACCGGCAGGGCGAACTGGGCGAAGGCGTCGGGGAGCATCTGCAGGTTGACGCGCACCAGCCCGTAGGTGCCCATCTTCAACAGCACCCCGGCCAGCAGCACCGACCCGGTGGTGGGCGCCTCGACGTGCGCGGCGGGCAGCCACGTGTGGAAGGGGACGATCGGCGTCTTGACCGCGAAGCCGACGAAGAAGCCCAGCCACACCAGGCTCGCGGCGGTTCCCGCGCCGCGCAGCGCCGGGTCGGCGGCCAGGCGCGTCATGTCGAAGGTGCCGGGCTCCGAGAGGACGAACAGCGCGATGATCCCCAGCAGCACCGGCAGCGAGCCGACCAGCGTGTAGAGGAAGAACTTCAGCGCGGCGTAGCGGCGGTTGGCCTCCCCCCACAGCGCGATGAGGAAGTACATCGCCACGAGCGTCACGTCGAAGGCGACGT
>JAUJOF010000033.1 GCA_030447785.1 Solirubrobacteraceae bacterium | reverse complement strand
CCCGAGTTCCACCAGTTCAAGGCCTACGCAGGCTGGGCCAAGCACTTCCACGACGCGGGCCTGGCCACCTTCGAGCGACTGCTGGACGACGCGCCGGACGACGAGCTCCCCGACGCCTCGCTGCACGACCTGCCCGAGCGGTCCCAGGGCTCACCGGCGCGCAACCTGTTCGCGGCCCGCATGGCCGCCCACGCGGTCCGCGCGGTGGACTGGGAGCTGACCTCGATCCGCAGCCGCCGCCCGCCGCCCCTTTTTTCCTTCGATCCCGACAGCGGCCGCCTGGCCGTGACCACTCCCAGCTACTCGACGGTGGTCCTTCCGCGCAACCGGCGGGCCGTGGACTACGGCGGCCTGGAGCCGGCGCGGCTGCTCGACGCGCGGTCGCAGGTGGCCGCCAGCCTGGGGGGCAGCACCCCGGCCAGCTTCGGCCTGCGGGTTCGAGCGGCGGGGGGCGGGATGCTCCTGGACACCCAGAGCGGACGCACCGAAGGGCCTGCGCGCCCGGCCCTGGAGATCCTGCGCGTGCGCGGCGGCACCCGCCGGCGCGCCTCCATGCGCTCGCGGGCCTATCCCAACCGCCCCTACGCGGGAACGTTCGACCGCATCGAGACCCGAGGCGTCCTGCGCGGCAAGGACGTCGAGGTCGTCACCCGCCACATCTTCCGCGACGCCCGCTTCACGCTCGCCTGGCTCATCCGCGGCCGTGGCGACCGTGCCCTGCGGTGGGAGGCCGCCTTCCCCTCCAGCGGAGACTCCGCGACGCTCCTGGCCGGGCTGCGCGACGGTGCCACCCGCCCGCTCGAGCGCGGCGAGCGGGTCCCTCTCGCCGACCTCTCGTGGGTGGCCGTGCGCAGCCGCGACAGCGGATATGTCGTCGTGCCGCGCGTGCGCGGCGATCTCGAGGCGTGGATCGTCCAGCCGGGCCCCCGCGCGACCGCCCCCATCCCCGGGCCGGCCCTCATGCTCGGTCAGGCGCGCCCGCGCCGCCTGCGCGCCGCCCGCTTCCAGGTCGAGATCGGCCTGCTGGGCCCCGATGAGGACCCGGCAGCCCGCGCCCGGAGGCTGCCGGGCTTCTGAGGGTCCGCCACGGGCCCTGAGGTTCGAATCATCTCGGGGTGACCCGGGGGCCCCGGCCGGCTCCGCGCGCCATCCGCCCGAGCGCAGCGGGCGGCCGGGCTGCGCGCAGCGCGGCGGCGAGCCCGGCGACGCCCGCGGCGACGACCAGGGGCATGACGGCGAGGTTGTGGCGGGGCTCGGAGACCAGCACGGCGTTGAGCGCCGTGATGTACAGCAGGGTGAGCCCGAGGACCCACAGCCCCGCGCCGCCGCGCCGGCGCGCTGCCGCGGCCAGCAGGCCGACGAGCGCCAGCACGACGATGCCCACGTGCACCACGCGGATCCACGCCCGCTCGTCCTGGAAGGCGCCCACCGTGTAGTGCAGCCAGAGTCGCTCGACCTTTCTGACCATCATGCCGGCGAAGGCCACCGGCTCGCCGAGGGCGTATCGGCGCAGGTTCTCCATCCCCGCGGCGCGCAGGGCTTCATCCCGGGCGAGGTCGGGTCGACGCTCGCGAACGGTGACGAGGACCTTCGGCATCGGCAGCCTGAACGGCTTCTCCCCGGCCAGTTCGGGAAACCGCGCCCGGGTCTGGTCGGCCAGGGCATGCTTCGTCCCGGTCAGTCCGCCGTCACCCGGCAGGAAGGTGCCGATGAAGAGGTTCGAGGGCCCCCCGTTGGAGACGGGCACGAAATGACCCTCGCGGTCGGAGGCGTAGGCAGACCACGGACCCACGAGCAGCAGGCATCCCAGCCCCAGGAGGGCGACACCGCGCGCCCCGGCCAGCAGGCCCGCGCGCGCGGGGACGGAGGCGGAGGTGGACGGCTCGCCGTCGGCCGTGGACGCGTCGTCGCGCCCCACGCGCCGGCGCTCGCGCGCCCAGAGGGCTGCGCCGACGACGACACCCGCGATCGCCGGCACCAGGATGAGGTCCGCGCGCGTGAGCACGGCCGCCCCCAGCAGCGCCCCCGCGGCGATCAGGAGCCACCAGACCGGGCGGCGGAGGGCGAGCATCACCGCGGCCATCGCGCACGTGATGAGCAGAGCTCCCAGGGGCTCTGACAGCAGGTCGCTCGAGGCTTCGATGAGCGGTGGATAGAGGGCCACCAGGCCGGCGGCGAGGAGGCCGGGGACCGTACCGGCCAGGAGAAAGACCAGCAGGAAGGTGGCGGGAAGGAGCAGCGTGCCCACGAGGGCCTGGGCCCGGTAGCCGGCGGGGATCTCCCATCGGTCACCGACGGTGGGCTGGGGGTCGAGCTCCTGGGCGGCGGCGAAGAGGACTGGCGCGCCCGGAGGCCAGTGCACGGCGTTGTCCTGGGAGCCCTGCCCGTACACGCCGCCCTGGCTCAGCGCGAAGGCGATCTTGGCGTAGGCCTGCTCGTCGGAGGAGAGGTGCTGGCTGGGATCCGCCGCGGCCTGGAAGCGTAGGATCCCTCCCACTGCGGTGATCGCCACCAGCATGGTCAGGATCGCGACGCCCCGTGAGCTCGGACGACGCAGCTGACCTCGCCCTGCCACGGGACACGACGATAGCAGCGTGTTAGGGCGCGTTAGCGAAGGTTAGAAGCGTAGGGGGGGATCGGGTCCTGGGTGGAAGGATGCTGCCCATGAGCATCCTCGACGCTCCGCGCACGCCGCGCGGACCCGAATCCTCCCGGGCGCGTGCAGAGCGTCCCTACGTCGTCATCGGCGGTGGACCCGCCGGCCTGTCGGCCGGGTATCTCCTGGCCAAGGCCGGCAAGCCGGTGATCGTCTTCGAGGCCGAGGACCAGGTCGGGGGCCTGGCCAAGACCGTCGTCGACCCCGACGGCTACCGCTTCGATCTGGGCGGTCATCGCTTCTTCACCAAGAGCAAGGAGGTCAACGACCTCTGGCTGGAGATCATGGGCGATGAGTTCCTCATGCGCCCGCGCATGTCGCGCATCTTCTGGCGGGGTAAGTACCTGGACTACCCGCTGCGCGGCACCGACGTGATCCGCAAGCTCGGCCCCGTCGAGCTGACCCGCTCGCTGCTGTCCTACCTCTGGGCCGCGATCACGCCCAAGGGGCGCGAGGACAACTTCGAGCAGTGGGTGTCCAACCGGTTTGGCAAGCGCCTGTACAACCACTTCTTCAAGTCCTACACCGAGAAGGTCTGGGGCGTGCCCACCACCGAGCTGCGCGCCGAGTGGGCCGCCCAGCGCATCAAGGGCCTGTCGTTCTTCAGCGCCGCCAAGTCCGCCTTCTTCGGCAACAAGGACAACAAGATCAAGTCGCTGATCGACAGCTTCCAGTACCCCCGCTACGGCCCGGGCCAGATGTGGGAGCAGATGACCACCCGCATCGAGGAGCTCGGGGGCGAGGTGCGCCTGGAGACGCCGGTGACCAGGCTGGAGCTCGACGACCACGGTGACGTGGTGCGCGTGCACGCCGGCGACGAGGTCCTCGAGCCCGCCTCGGTGATCTCCTCGCTGCCCCTGCGCGCCACGGTGGCCGTGACCGATCCGCGGGCGCCCGCCGAGGTGCAGGAGGCCGCCACCGGCCTGCGCTACCGCGACTTCCTGACCGTCGCGCTCGTGCTCGACGGCGAGGACCTCTTCCCCGACAACTGGATCTACATCCACGAGCCGGGGGTGCGCGTCGGGCGCATCCAGAACTACCGCTCCTGGAGCCCCTGGATGGTGCCCGACCCCGACACCGCTTGCGTCGGCCTCGAGTACTTCGCCTTCTCGGGCGACGACCTCTGGGAGATGCCCGACGGCGAGCTGGTCGAGCTGGCCAAGCAGGAGCTCGAGCACCTCGGCTTGGCCGACCCCGAGAAGGTCCGCCGCGGCTATGTCGTGCGCGTCCCCCTCGCCTACCCCATGTACGACGCCGAGTACGCCGAGCGGGTCGCCTCGATCCGCGGCTGGCTGAAGGGTATCGGGAACCTTCAGCAGGTCGGGCGCAACGGGCTGCACCGCTACAACAACTCCGACCACTCGATGCTCAGCGCCATGCGCGCCGTGGACAACATCCTCCACGCCACCGGCCATGACATCTGGGAGGTCAACGTCGAGTCGGTCTACCACGAGGAGTCCACCGACGACCAGGACCTCCAGCCCTACAAGGAGGCCCCGGTCACGCCGGCGCTGCGCGCGGAGCTGGCCCAGCGCGAGGCGGCGTAGGGCAGCGAGGGCAGCGCGCCCTAGCGCGTGCTGCCCACCGGCATCTCGATGGGCAGGGCGAGCACGAAGCGCGCGCCCGGACCCGCGCCGTTGGTGGAGGCCAGGGCGAGCCCGCCGCCCAGGCGCTCGGCCAGCTCGCGACCGATCGCCAGCCCTAGGCCGAAGCCGCCCTCGCCGCCGGTGGTGCTGCCCCGCCGGAAGCGCTCGAAGATCACCTCGCGCTCGGCTGCGGGCACGCCCGGACCGCGGTCGTGCACCTCCAGCGTGGCCCGCTCGCCCCGGTAGCCGGGCACGATGCGCACCGTGGTGCCCGCGGGGGCGAAGCGCAGCGCGTTGTCCAACAGGATGCGCACGATGCGCGCCACCGCGCCGGGGTCGCCACGCCCCCAGCAGGGCCCGCGCGGCGGCACGATCTCGAGCTCGACGTCCCCCGCGCGCGCCCGCGCGGCGAACTCCGCGCTGACCGCTCGCGACAGCTCGCCCAGCTCGACGGGTTCGCTGCGCAGCGGCTGGTCGGAGTCCAGGCGGGAGAGATCGAGCAGGTCGGTGGCTAGGTGGGTGAGGCGCCCGACCTCGTGCTGGGCCAGGGCGAGCTGGCCCTGGGCGTCGTCGAGGTCCAGCCGCCCGTCGCGCAGGTCCTCGGCCAGCAGCTCGAGCGTGCCGCCCAGCGAGGTCAGCGGCGTGCGCAGCTCGTGGGAGGCGGTGGCCACGAAGGCCCGCCGGGCGGCCTCCTGGCGGTGCAGTCCGGTCTGCATGGTGGCCATCGCACGACCCAGGTCGCCGACCTCGTCTCCGGCGTCGTCCACCGGGGCCGCGGCCGCGTCGGGTCCCTCCTCGCTGATGCGCAGCGCCACGCCGCGCAGGCGCTCCAGGCGGCGCAGCAGCGTGGTGACCACCGCCAGGCCGAGCACGAGCGCGACGCCCAGGCCCACCAGGGCGGCGGTCACGAAGGCGTCGCGGACCTCGTCGACGACGGCGGCGGCGTCGTCGGCCGTGCTGCGCACCGCCAGCCCGTAGGGGGCGTCGGTGCCTGCGACGTTGAGGTCCACCGCGACCGTCGTGCCGTCCGGCCCGGTGCGCAGCGTCGTGCTCTCCGTGGCCAGCGTATTCAGGAGGGCGAGGACGATCTCGCGGTCGGGGGTCCCGGCCGCGGCGGTGTCGGCCAGGAACTCGCCGTCGAGGACCTCGTCGTCGACTACCACGCGTGACGCGCCGGTGCGCCGCTCGAGCTGGCGGGCCAGCCGGCGCACCTCGTCCGTCCCACCGGGGATCGCGTCCTCGAAGCCGGGGCGCGCGGTCAGCGCGGCGGCGCGCAGGCTGCGCTCGGCCTGGGTGGCCAGGCGAGCCTGCAGAGGGGAGAGGAGGGCCAGGGCCGCCACACCCAGGGTGACCGCGGCGGTGAGCACCAGCGCCACCACCAGTCGCGGGCGCAGGCCGAAGGTGCGCCCGCGCAGGCGCCGTGGGCGCCTAGGCGACCGCTCAGGGGTCACGGAACCGGTACCCGGCGCCGCGCACGGTCAGCACCAGCTCGGGCTCCTCGGAGCGCTCCTCGAGCTTCTCGCGCAGGTGGCGGATGTGCACGTCGATCGCGCGCGGGTCGCGGTAGGCGCTGTCGCCCCAGATCGCGCGCAGCA
>JAUJOF010000003.1:299204-372728 GCA_030447785.1 Solirubrobacteraceae bacterium | reverse complement strand
AGAGGGGAGCGTGGTGTGAGGTTGACGGCCCCGGCGCCCGGGAGTTCGTCGCCTACGCGCCCGCGCCGCCAGACCCCCCGGCCGAGCCTTACTACTAGCCCGGGCTGGTTCCGCGGCCGGGTTGGGGGGCGCACCGCGGATGTGGGGGCGCGGTGGGGCGCCACCACGCGGTGAGGCGGTCGCGCAGCACGCGATCGGGCCGTTCCCTCGCTCCTAGCCCTCCTTGACGGCGGAGATGCTGGCCAGGAGCTTGACCTTGTCGCCCACGAGCATGTTGCCGCTGCCCAGGGCCTGGTTGAAGGTCATGCCGTAGGCCTCGCGACTGAGGCTGCCGGTGGCCTCGAGGGCCACGCGCTCGTTGCCCCACGGATCGGTGTCGGCGCCCTGGACCTCGACCGCGAGCTCGACCTCCTGGGTGACCCCGCGGATCGTCAGGTCGCCGGTGACGCGCAGGTTCTCCTCGTCGACGGGCTCGATCCTCTTCGATACGAAGGCGATCTCGGGGAACCGCTCGGTGTCGAGGAAGTCGGGCGAGCGCAGGTGCGTGTCGCGGTCGTCCTGGCGGGTGTTCAGGGTGTCGGCCCTGATGGTCCCCCACGCCCGCGTGGTCGCGGGATCCTCGGCGACCTCGAGCGTCCCGGCGAACTCGCCGAAGAAGCCCTTCACGGTCGCGATGCCCATGTGCTTGGCCTGGAACTCGACGCTGGAATGACCGGCGTCGACCTGCCAGGTGCCCGGCCGGATGCCCTGCTGGGTCTGCGTGCTCATCGGATTCCTCCTGTCGGCAAACTGATTGCACGGACAACATAGCAGGACAGTTGCGCGTGCAATCATCACGTGCAGCGCGCAGCGCTGTAGCCGTCTCCTCAGCGCTTCCACTCCACGGGGCCGGCCACCAGGGTGTGGCTGCCCAGCGGGCGGCCGAGCACCCGCTGCACGTCGCGCGTGCAGGCCAGCAGCGCCTCGACGTCGACGCCGGTCTGGACGCCCATCTCGTGGAGCATGCAGACCAGGTCCTCGGTGGCGATGTTGCCCGTCGCCCCGGGGGGGACGGGGCAGCCGCCCAGCTCGCCGAAGCTCGCCTCGAAGGAGGCGCAGCCGGCCTCGAGGGCCGCCAGCACGTTGGCCAGGCCCTGCCCGCGCGTGTTGTGGAAGTGGGCGGTCAGCTCCACCTCGCCTCCCAGCTCGGCGCGGGCGCGGGCCAAGAACTCCCTCACCTGGCGCGGGTTGGCCATGCCGGTGGTGTCCGCGAAGCCGACCTCCCCAGCGCCCGCGTCGCGCAGGCGGCGCGCGATGCCCAGCACCCGCTCGACGGGCACCACGCCCTCGTAGGGGCAGCCAAAGCTCACGGAGATCGCGCCCGCGCAGCGCAGCCCCTCCTCGCGCGCGCGAACCAGGACGCGCTCCACCCCGGCCAGGGACTCCGCCACCGAGCGGTTGACGTTCCTCGCGTTGTGGGTCTCGCTCGCGCTGAGGAAGACGTTGACCTCGTCGAAGCGCTCGCGACGGGTCAGGGCGTTGTCCAGGCCGCGCTCGTTGGGGATGAGCACCGAGACGTTCACCCCGTCGGGTACGTCGATGCGCTCGAGCACCTCCTCGGCGTCGGCCAGCTGGGGAATCACGTCGGCGCGCACGAAGCTCGTGACCTCCAGGCGGCGCAGCCCCGTGCGCACCAGCGCGTCGATGAGGCGCACCTTGTCGGCGGTGGCCACGATCTCCGGCTCGTTCTGGAAGCCGTCCCGGGGGCCCACCTCGCGGATCGCCACGCTGGGGGGCAGGTCGGTCACGGGCTGCACCGCGGGGACCATATACTCGCGCGCTTGGCCGACCCCGAGCACGTCTCCATCCTCGGCGCCACCGGGGCCCTGGGGTACGGGATGGCCGTCCGCCTGGCCCGCACCGGCGTGGCCGTCACGATCGGCTCGCGCGACGCGGGTCGCGCGCAGGAGGCGGCCCTGCGCGCCCGCGAGGCGACCGCCGGACGGATCGACGCCGCCGGCAATGCCGACGCCGCGCGCGCGAGCGAGCTGGTCATGCTCACGGTCCCCTTCCGCAACCAGAGCGAGACGCTGACCAACCTCAAGGAGGTCCTGCGCGACGGCCAGCTCGTGATCGACGCCACGGTCCCCCTGGCCGCCGCGGTCAGCGGCCGGGCCACGCGCATGCTCGGCGTGTGGCAGGGCTCGGCAGCCCAGCAGGCCCAGGAGATGGTGCGCGACGGCGTCGGTGTCGTCTCCGCGCTGCACACGGTAGGCGCCGCGGCGCTGAGCGACCTCGCCGCCACGCTGGACGAGGACGTCCTGGTCTGCGGCGACCAGCGCGCCGACAAGCGCCGCGTGGCCGGCCTCATAAATCGCATCGACGGCCTGCGCTGCGTGGACTGTGGTCGGCTGGAGAACGCGCGCACGACCGAGTCGCTCACCGCGCTGCTCATCGGCGTCAACGCCCGCTACAAAACGCACGCCGGCGTGAAGCTCACGGGGCTGCCGGCTCAGCTATGGCCGGCGACGTAGTCGTCCTCGCCGGGGGCACGGGCGGGGCGAAGCTCGCGCGGGGCATGCTCGACGTGGTGGGCGACGACCTCGTGGTGGTCGCCAACACCGGGGACGACATCGAGATCCACCGTGCGCACGTCAGCCCCGATCCCGACCTGTGCTCGTTCTGGCTGGCCGACCGCATCGACGCGCGCGGCTGGGGGCTGGAGGGCGACACGTTCCACGTGATGGAGGGCCTGCGCGCGCTGGGCGAGGACGTGTGGTTCGAGCTGGGCGACCGAGACCTGGCCGTCGGGCTGCGCCGTGCGGCGCGCCTGCGCGACGGCGCCCGCCTCACCGAGGCCCTGGGGGAGCTGGGCCGGGCGCTGGGGATACGCGCGAGGGTGCTGCCCATGAGCGACGCGCCGGTGCGCACCTGGGTGCGCACGCGCGGGCGCTGGGCGCCCTTCCAGGAGTTCATGATCCGCCAGCGGGGCGCCGGACCGGTGGAGGACGTGACCTTCGCGGGCGCCGAGGCGGCCGCGCCCTCTCCCGAGCTCCTCGAGGCGCTGGCCGCCGCTAGGGCGATCGTGATCGGTCCCTCCAACCCGATCGTCTCCATCGGGCCGATCCTGGCCCTGCCGGGCCTGGCCGACGCGCTGCGCACCGCCCCGGCGCCCGTGGTCGCCGTCTCCCCCGTGGTCGGCGGCGCGGTGGTCAAGGGCCCCACCGAAGCGTTCATGACCTGGGCGGGACGGACGCTGGACGCCGAGGGGGTCGCCGACCACTACGCGGGGCTGCTCGACGGTCTGGTCGCCGACGAGGAGGCGCCGGGGGCCGGGGTGCCGGTGCTGGTCACCGACACCCGCATGGACGATGCGCCCGCGCGGGAGCGGGTGGCGGGCGAGACGCTTCGCTTCGCGGCCGGCCTGGGCGGAGAGCCTGTCTGAGAATCCGTAGGCGCCGGTCGGCGGTTCCCGGACACACCTGATCGCGCGTCACAATGCCCGGGCCGTGGCCGCGCTGAGCGCTCCCCGCACCGCCGCCGTCCTGCCCGTCAAGCGCCTGGACGCCGCCCATCGGCGCCTGGAGGACGCGCTTTCTGCGGGCACCCGGCGGGCGCTGGCCGAGGCGATGGCCAGCGACGTGCTGGTGGCGCTGGGGCGCAGCGACCGCGTCCACGAGGTGGTGGTGGTCACCCCCGATCCGGCGGTGCGGGCCATCGCGCGTTCGCAGGGCGTGCGGGTGGTCGACGAGTCCCGGGAAACCGGCCACAGCCACGCCGCGCTGCTCGGCGTCGCGGCCCTGGACGGCGGCGTGGACCGGGTCCTGCTGGTGCCCGGCGACTGTCCCCTGCTCGATCCCGCCGAGCTCGACGCGCTGCTGGACCGCCCGGTCCCCCCCGGCGGCGAGGTCGTGGTGGTGCCCGACCGTCACGGCACCGGGACCAACGCGCTGGTGCTCGCCCCGCCCGGCGCGATCGAGCCCGCCTTCGGCGAGGGCAGCCGCGCCCGGCACGAGCACCGCGCCACCGAGGCGGGCGTGGCCTACGAGGTCCGCGAGCCGGGCACGCTGGTGCTCGACGTGGACACGCCCGACGACCTGGTCGCGCTGCGCAGCGCGCTGGCCGGCGCCCGCGGCCGGGCGGCGCAGACCCGCGGGCTGCTGGACCGCCTGGCGCCGTGATGGAGGCCCGCGCGCTGGCCGGGCTGCCCGAGGTTCGCCCCGGCGACGACCTGGGCGGCCTGCTCGCCCGCGCGGCGGGCGACGCGCTGCGCGCGGGCGAGGTGCTGGTGGTCGCCCACAAGGTGGTCTCCAAAGCCGAGGGTCGGGTTGTCGCGCTGAAGGCCATCGACCCCGGCCCGCAGGCGTGCAGGCTCGCGGACGAGCACGGCAAGGACCCGCGCCTGGTGCAGGCGATCCTCGACGACAGCGCCGAGCTCCTGCGCGCTTCCCACGGCGTGCTGATCACCCGAACCCGCCACGGGTTCGTGTGCGCGAACGCGGGCATCGATCAGTCCAACGCAGCGTCGCAGGGCGACCTGATCCGCCTTCCCGCGGACCCCGACGCCTCCGCCCGCGCCCTGCGGGCCCGCCTGCGCGCCCTGACCGGCGCGGCTCCCGCCGTGGTGATCAGCGACTCCTTCGGGCGCGCCTGGCGCCACGGCCAGTGCGACGTGGCCATCGGCATCGCCGGGCTGCGCCCCGTCGATGACTGGCGCGGGCGCCCCGACAGCACGGGGCGCGACCTGCGCGCCACCGCCATCGCGGTGGCCGACCAGGCCGCCGCGGCGGCCGACCTGGTGCGCGACAAGGCTTCGCGTGAGCCCGCGGTGGTCGTCCGCGGGCTGGATCGACACGTCACCGAAGACGACGGCCAGGGCGCCGCGGCGCTGGTGCGCCCCCTCGCCGAGGACCTCTTCCGCTGAGGATCGCCCGGCTAGTGGTCGCGGACGCGAGTACAGTCAGGTCATTCGCCGTGCGGGCGCCGGCTGGCCAGGACGCAGTTCGATCCTTTGCCGGGGGCAAAGGGTCGAGCGAGGACGCCGCCAGGCGGTGTTCCGCGCGGCGAAGGGCCGACCGTACTTGCGGGAGAGACCACTAGCCTCCGGTGGATGGTGCCGGAGGTCGTCATCCTCGGGATCCCGATCCAGACCTTCGGGTTCTTCTTCGGGCTGAACTTCGTCGTGTGGGGGGCGCTGGCCGCGCGGCGCCTCAAGGAGCTGGGCAAGCCGGTGGACTGGGCCTACGAGCTGGTCTTCGTCGCCCTGGCGGGGGGCCTGGTGGGCGCGAAGCTGTGGTGGCTGCTCGACGAGCGGGGCTCGCTGTCGCTCAGCGGACTGTTCAGCGGATCGGGGCTGACGTGGTACGGCGGGCTGCTGGGCGGCGTGCTGACCGTGCTCGTGTGGGCACGGCGGCGGGGCTTTCTCAACCTCCAGCTGGTCGACACCGCCGCCTTCTGCCTGCCCCTGGGCTATGCGGTGGGGCGCATCGGCTGCCAGGTCTCCGGGGACGGCGACTACGGCGTGCCGGCCCCCGGCCTGCCCTGGGCGATGCCCTATCCCGACGGCACGGTGCCCACGCTGGCCGAGGTACATCCCGCGCCGATCTACGAGACGCTGGCCATGGGCCTGGTCGCCTACGCCTTGTGGCGCCTGCGCGACCGGGTGCGCCCGGGCGTGCTCTTCGCGCTCTACCTCGTGCTGGCGGGGATCGAGCGCTTCCTCGTGGAGTTCGTGCGCCGCAACGAGGACGTCCTCGCCGGCCTCACCCAGGCCCAGGTGCTGAGCATCGCGATGATCGGCGCCGGAGCGCTGTGGCTGACCTACCTGGCAGTGCGCCGCGGCGGGCTGGGCGCGGCCCCGCAGGCCGCCCGCCTAGGACCTGTCCTTCAAGGCTCACTCGGCTCTTCGTAGGGAAATTGTCCTACCGATGGCGGAGGAGACTGGTCGTGCTCGGCGCCCGGTGGGCCACGGCTCATCACCCTGGGGGCTCTCAGCCAAAGGCGCCGAGCAAAGCGAGAAGCGCCAGGATCAGAAGCGTCCCGATCAGCGAGACGACAAGCGAACCGAAGCAGCCGAGGCGGTTGGAGAAGAAGGCGAACATCTACGACCTCCCTCGAAGCAGTACGCGCAGTCCCAGGCCGGCGCTGACGAGCATCCCGATCGGGATCGGCAGACAGCAGCCGCAACTGACCTGGCTCCTTCGATGCCGCCGAGGCAGACCGGGTCCGAGCCAGGGCCGGCGGCGATGCCTGCCCCTGCCGTAGCATAGGGGTGATGGCGCTCGCCGTAGAGGCGACGGCGCAGCAGCTCTCGCGCGACTTCACGACCCAGGCTCATCGCGATCGCGCTAGCGGCGGGCGCCGTCGCCGTGGTCGCCCGAATATGGGTCGCGGCTGCCGGACTTCGCCAGACCGCGGCTGACCATGTAGCCGACGGTCAAGATCGTCACATAAAGCCAACCCTGCCTGGCGCCGATCCCGCCGGCGTCGGCTTCGTCGACCACCGCAGTCGCGATCAGCACTCCGGCCACGGCGAGCACGAACGCGATCAACTCAGTCGTCTTGACCGCGGCCTTGGTCTTGTCGAACCGCCAGTACGCGAAGCCCCCGCCGAAGGCCGGGACCATGGGGATCTGCTGCCATGTGACTACCTCCTGTTGGAAGACGTGGCCGCATTCCGGCCGAAGACGTCGGGTTACCCAAGCCCCATCGCGCTTACGCAACCTGCCTACGGTTTACTGTGACAACCGTGTGAAAAGACACCGAGCACCTCGGACAGCGCGTGGGCGCCGCCCGCGGGCGACACCGGACTGGCCCGCCTCACCGACTACAAGCGGCCGATTCCACGGTCAAGGGCTCGTTGTCGGCGCATCAACGGTGGTCGTCGCCTGTAGGATCTGGGCCGTGTCTGCGGGCGGGGCATCGGATGGGCGAGGCGGGGGCCTGGTGGGAATCGTGCTCGCGCCGCTGCGCCTGCCCGGGCGGGTGATGGGGGCGCTCGACTCGATCGCTTCGGAGATCATCCGCGTGCGCGAGCAGACCGCGCCGGTCGTCGACCTGCTCCCCGTGACCGAGGACATCCGCACGCAGGCCGAGCCGATTGCCGACCTGCTCCCCGCGGTGCAGGGCCTCGAGGAGAGCCTTGGGACGCGGCTTGACTCCCTCCACGCGGTCGTCGCCACGCTGGCGGGCGAGGATTCCTACCTCAACCGGGCAATCCTCGGCCTGGGGCGCGACCTCGCGCCGCGGTTCGAATCCCTCCAAGAGGTCGCCGCAGCGCTGGAGAGCGGCGACTCCAACTTGATCAGCGCCATCCGTGACCTGGGCCACAACCTAGAGACGCGACTTGACTCCCTCCACGACGTCGCCGCGGCGCTGGAGAGCGAGGACTCGAACCTCAACAAGACTGTCCATGAGCTCGGCCGCCAGGTGGCGACCATGCATGAGACCATCACCGGGCTTCAGGGCGACATCCAACGCATCACCGAGCGCCTGCCCGACCCCTCGCGCGGACCGCTTGACAAAGCGCGCGACATGCTCACCAGCGGTGACCCGACCGAGTAGCTCGAGCGACCTCATGGACAACCGGGCCGGTAGACCCGATGGGGCGAAGAGCGCTCATGACTCTAGGCGCGCGTACATGCGATCTCGAAGGGGCGAGGCTCCACCCCGGCGCCCAGGCGGCGTCCCCGGTGAGCACGCGCACCACGCGCGCGCCGGCCACCGCGCCGGCCAGTGGGCAGACCACGTAGGTCAGGACGTCGGCCGCGGAGATCCGGCCACCGCGGTCAGGGCGATGGTCACGGCCGGGTTGAGACGCGCGCCCGAGGTGCCGCCCAGCGTCGCCATCAGGACCGCTAGGACGAGTAGGTGCACCAGCCCGATCACGGCGTAGTCCCACCCCGAACCTCGGCGACCGCAAGACCAGGGGGATGAACACGGAGGAGCATCCGGCGAACTCGGCGATGTAGGCGCCGGCGCCGCGCTCGTCGACCGGCGGTGCTTGGGAGGCGTCGGCCACGGGGCGAGCTCCTTCGGGTCGCGACCGGAGCGGCGCGCTCGTATCCTGCGCGCCCGATGCCCCTGCGCACCGTCGTCCTCGCGCTGCTGGGCGCGCTGTTCCTCGCCGGATGTGGCTCCTCACCGACCGGCGGGACCCCCGACAGCGAAGCGACGCTGCTGCTGGACTTCCAGCCCAACGCGGTGCACAGCGGCATCTACCTGGCCGCCGACCGCGGCTTCGACGAGGCGCTGGGCGTGGAGCTCGACGTGCAGGTGCCCTCCTCGTCGTCGGATTCGGTGCGCCTGCTGCTCTCCGGCGAGGCCGACCTCGGCCTGCTGAGCATCCACGACCTGGCCATCGCGCGCGAGCAGGGCCGCGACCTGGTGGGGGTCATGGCCCTCGTGCAGCGCCCGCTGGCCTCGGTGCTCGCCCTCCCGCCGGTCGAGGACCCGCGCGACCTGCAGGGCGAGCGGGTCGGCGTGACCGGGCTGCCCAGCGACGAGGCGGTGGCCCGCTCGGTGGTGCAGGGCGCCGGCGGCGACCCCGACGAGCTGCGCCTGACCACCATCGGCTTCAACGCCGTGCCCAGCCTGCTGGCCGGCAACGTCGCCGCGGCCACCGCCTTCTGGAACGTGGAGGGGCTCGCCCTGCGCGCACAGCGCCCGCAGGCCAGGGAGTTCCGCGTGGACGAGTTCGGCGCGCCGCGCTACCCCGAGCTCGTCCTGACCGTCACCCGATCGACGCTGGACGAGCGCCCGGCGCTGGTGGGTGCCGCCGTCAGCGCGCTGGCGCGCGGCTACGGCGAGGTGCTGCGCGACCCCGAGAGCGCGGTCAGCACGCTGGTGGAGTCCACCGAGGGCCTGGGCCGCGAGGTGGCCGCCGCCCAGCTCGACGCGCTGCTGCCCGCCTTCAGCCTGGGCACGCCGCGCTTCGGCGAGCTCGATCCCGAGCGCCTGCGCGCCTGGGCGCGCTGGGAGGCCGAGTTCGGCATCGTTCAGGAGCCGCCCAACGTCGCGCTGGCCTTCGACGGGCGCTTCGTGCCCGAGCCGTGACGTGGCCCGCTCCGGGCACGCGTCGCCTAGGACGTGTCTCGGAAGGCCGGCCGTCCCGGGCGGATCGCGTAGCGATCTGCCCGGGACTCGCCGCCGGAACGGCGAAGCGATCTTCTCTCGAAGGATCGACATGGATGTCGATCCCGTCTACTGAGATAGGCCTCTGTCCTCGGCGGCCAGCCGCGTGACCAGCGCGGCGCCCTCGCGGGCCATCCGCGAGCGGGGCACCACCAGGTCGAAGCCTGCCGCATCGGCGCGGCGCTTGGTGTCGACGTCCACGTGGGCGTAGACGCCCAGCGTGCGCGCCCCCGCCAGCGAGCCGTCGTCGCGCAGGCCTTCGACGAGCGCCACCCCGTCGACGAGGTCGGTGGTCAGGTCCACGACCAGCACGTCGCGACCGGCCACGCGCTCGCCGACCCCCTCCGCCCCCGAGGCGAGCTCGACCTCGTGGCCGGCGGCCGCCAGCGCCCCCTGCACGTTGGAGGCGAAGAGCAGGTCGGGGACGAGGGCCAGGACGCGCGCCACGGGCTACTGGGCGCGCACGCGCCGCAGCTCGTCGCGCACCGACTGGGGCATGCCCCACATCTGGCGGACCTCCACCCGTCCCTGGCGTACCTGGCGCACGGCCAGCTCTCCGGCGATGCCCGCGTCGTCCAGGAGCTTGAGCGTGCCGTGCACGGCGGGTGCGGCGGCGGCGTGGCCGAAGCGATGGGCGACGAGCAGCCGGAAGTGCCAGTCGTGCTTGGAGTAGGGCTGCGCGTTGCAGGTGACCATGAACGACGCGGCCTCGACGTACTGCGACTCGTCGAGGATGCGCAGGTCGAGCTCCAGGTCGGTCCAGTCGTCGGGCAGCGAGTCGACGATCTCCCGGAAGGTGTCGGCGAGCGGCATCGCGGGGGGATCCTATCCTCGTCGGGGTGCACACCGCCGTCGCCACCGACGCCGCTCAGCGGGCCCTGCGCGAGGGCTGCGCGCTCGTCGACCGCTCAGAGCGGGGCAAGCTCGCGCTCACGGGCGGCGAGGCCAGGAGCTTCCTGAGCGGTCAGGTCACCAACGACGTCGAGGCGCTCGAGGCGGGCCGCGGCCAGTACGCCGCCCTGCTCACCCACAAGGGCAAGATGCTCGGTGACCTGCGCGTGCTGGACACCGGCGCCGAGCTGCTGCTGCTGTGCGAGCGCCTGGCCCTGCAGGCGCTGTTCGACACCCTCCGCCGCGCGATCCTCGGCCACGACGTGCAGCTGCACAAGCGCACGCTGCAGCGCGGGCTGCTGGCGCTCGTCGGCCCGCGCGCCCGCGCGGTCGCCGGCGCGGCCGACCTGCCCGACGAGGAGCACGCCAACCGCCCCGCGCAGGTGGCCGGCACCGACGTGCTCCTGGTGGCCACCGACGCGGGCGTCGACGTGGTCTGCCTGGCCGAGGACACGGACGCCGTGCGCTCCGCGCTCGTGGAGGCGGGCGCCGTCGAGGTCGACGAAACCGAGGCGGAGGTCATCCGCGTCGAGTCCGGTCGCCCCCGCTATGGCGTCGACCTCGACGACACCGTCATCCCCCAGGAGGCGGGGCTCAACGAGCGCGCGGTCTCGTTCACCAAGGGCTGCTACGTGGGCCAGGAGACCGTCGCCCGCCTCTTCTACCGCGGCAAGCCCAACCGCCACCTGCGTGGCCTGCGGCCGTCCGCCCCGGTCGCGCCCGGCGACGAGCTGCGCCTGGACGGAAAGGCCGTCGGTCGTATCACCTCGATCGCCCGATCGCCGATCCACGGCCCGATCGCCCTGGGCTTCGTGCGCCGTGAGGCAGCTCCCGGGGACACCGTCACCGTGGGCGAGGACGCCGTGATCGCCGAGGTCGTCGAGCTGCCCTTCTGAGCCGCCCCGCCCCGCCACTCACCGCCCGCCGCGCGCGGCGAGGACCGCCGCGACGAATGCGGTCACCCTCTCCTCATCGGCCTGCGGTCCCAGCGCCAGCTCCTCGGCCGGCTGCGCGGCAAGCCACGCCGACACCACCCGCATCTCCGCCGCCTGATCGGGGTCCACCGTCGGCGGGCCCACGCTGCGCGCGCGCAGGACGGCGGGTGTCCGTGCGCCGATGGCCGCCGGGTCGGCGCAGCGCGGGGCGAAGTCGGCCACCCGCCCGTCGGCGAGCCACAGCACATCGACCGTCGCGTGCCCGTCGGGGGAGGGGGCGAGCACCAGGCGCGGCGCCGCGTGGGTGGCCTGCAGCGAGCCCAGGGCATCGACCAGCTCGCGCAGCCGCCGGTGGCGGCGGCGCAGCCATGCCGCGCGCTCGTACTGCTGCGCGTCGGCCGCCGCGAGCATCCGCCTCTCGACGTGACCCAGCAGGGCGGCGCCTCCGTCGCCCCCGCCGCAGAAGAGCCCAAGCGCCTCGTCCAGCCGCCGGCGGTAGAGGTTGGGGTCGAGGTCGTTGAGACAGGGCGACAGGCAGCGGCCCATCTGTCCGTAGGCCGACGGGTGCTCGCGCAGGCGCAGCTTGCGCCCGCAGTGGCGCAGCCCGAACAGGGAGTTGAGCTGCTCCATCAGCTCGACCGCCGCGGCCCGGCCGCGCAGCGGCCCGATCGAGACCCCGCGCCCGGCGGCCGGCGTGCCCGCCACCTCGAGCACCGGAAAGGCGACGTCCATCCGGCAGCGCAGCCACACCCACGGGTCGGCGTGCTTGGCGCGCACGTTGCCAGGCGGCTTCAGGCGGCGGATCTCGCGCTGCTCGAGCAGAAGAGCACCCAGCTCGGAGGCCGTCTCGCGGTGCTCCACCACCGCGGCCTGCGCCCGCCAGGGTGCCGCGGGCGCCGAGGGCGCGAAGTGCGCCCGCGCGCGGGAGCGCAGGGCAACCGACTTGCCCACGTACAGCGCCTGGCCGACCGCGTTGCGAAACACGTAGATCCCCGGCGCTTCGGGCAGCGCCGAGCACTCCGGAGGGGGGTGGGTCCCAGGGTCGCGCCGTGCGCCCGCGCGTCGGTCGGCGGCGCCGTCGGTCGCGCCCGCCCGTGGGCGGCGCCGGCGAGCCGCGCGCAACAGCGCGAGCGCCTCGCCGACCGTCGCGGCGTTCGCGCACAGGCGTCCGAACAGCGCGCACAGCACGCGCGCGCAGGTCTCCGCGTCAGCCAGGCCGCGATGGCTGACCTCCACGTCGATGCCCAGCGCGCCGGCCAGCGGGCGCAGCGCGCGCTGGCCGGCCAGTGGCGCGAAACGCCGGGCCAGCGCCACCGTGCACAGCACGGGAGGGTCGGGCCACGCCAGCCCGGCGCGGATGAAGGCCTGGCCCAGCACGCGGCGGTCGAACGTCGCGTTGTGAGCCACCAACACCCGGGCGGGCGGGTCCCCGATCTGCGCGGCCAGGTCGGGCAGTACCGCCTCGGCGGGCGGCGCGGCGTCGACCATCGCCTGAGTGATCCCGGTGAAGCGCTGGACGGAGCGCGACAGCGGCGCGCGCACGCCCACGAGCGTCTCCCAGCGATCGTGCAGCTCGCCGCCGCCCACGAGCACCGCGCCGACCTCGGTCAGCTCGCAGGCGTCGCCGGCGCGGCCGTTGGTCTCCGTGTCGACGACCAGGAACTCGGTCGTGCGCAGCGGCTGGTCGAGCAGCTCCACCGCGGGATCGTCTCCCGCCGGCGGGATGTGGTGCAAGGCGCCTTGCAGCCCATGCCGACCGGGGCGCGCTCTACCGTCGCGGTCATGTCCACCGCCGCCCCGTTCACGCACGTCCAGCGAAAGGCCGAGCTCGAGGCCGAGGAGCGCGCCGCCTGGCGTCGCTATCTCGAGGGGGTGCGCGACCGCGAGGGCCGCGACTACGAGGTCGCCGAGCCTGCGGCGTGGGACCAGCTGCGCGCTGAACTGGCCGAGCTCGAGCAGGAGCGAGCGCTGCTGGGGTCTTCCCAGGCCCTGGAGTAGGGTGGTGCCTCGCCTCTCCAGGGCGAGACGAGCCAGGGATGAGGATCCGCGCGCACGCCGCACAGACGATCCGCGGCCCGCTGCCTGCGGTCCTGGTGACGGTCCTCCTCCTCGGCGCGGCGGCCTGCGACGGCGACGACTTCGCCAACGATCCGCGCCCGCCGATCCCCTTCGACGTCACCGCTCTGGTCACCGAGGACGGCATCTCCGTCTCCCCCGCCCAGTTCGGCGCCGGCGTCGTGCGGGTGATCATCGCCAACCAGACCGAGGAGTCCCAGACGCTGACCCTGCAGCGCCAGGACTCCGACCGGCTCGTCGTGGGACGCCAGACCGGCTCGATCGATCCGGGGGACACGGCCGAGCTCAAAGCCGACCTCGAGCCGGTCACCTATGAGCTCATCGCCGAGCGCGACGACGTGGAGGAGGCCACGATCGAGGTCACCGGACAGCGCCCGTCGGGCGAGAACGTGCTGCTGCTGCCCTGAGAACCTGTCCCGATCGCCGAGCGAGCAGCCACCCCGGGCGGTAACCTGCCGCCCCCCGAGCCGTACCGATTCCCGCGATAAGGCAGGTCCATGGCCGTCGATCTCCGCCAAGTCTCCACCGTCGACACCCAGCCGGGTGAGCTCCCCGTCACCATGGCGGCGTGGGTCATCCGCGAGGACCGCCAGGGCGAGCCGCGCGACGCCTTCCAGCTCGAGGAGATCGAGGTGCCCGAGCCGGGCGCCTTCGAGGTGATCGTCCGCGTGATGGCGGCCGGGGTGAACTACAACAACGTGTGGGCCGCGCTGGGCCAGCCCGTCGGCGTGTGGCGCTACGGCGACCATCCCGAGACCGGCCACCACATCGGTGGGTCGGACGCGTCGGGGGTGGTGTGGAAGGTCGGTCCCGGCGTCACCCGCTGGAAGCCCGGCGACGAGGTCGTCGTGCACTGCAACCAGACGTCCTACGAGGACCCCGAGGTGCACGGCCTCGACCCGATGGCCGCACCCTCGCAGAAGATCTGGGGCTATGAGACGACGTGGGGCTCCTTCGCCCAGTTCACCAAGGTGCAGGCCCAGCAGCTGCTGCCCAAGCCGCAGACGCTGACCTGGGAGGAGTCCGCCTCCTATGGCCTCGTCTACTTCACCGCCTACCGGATGCTGATGACCCGCTGCCACATCCAGGCCGGCGCTCGCGTCCTGGTGTGGGGCGCCGCCGGCGGGCTGGGCGTGTTCGCCACCCAGCTGTGCAAGGCCGCCGGCGCGCAGTGCGTCGGCGTGGTCTCCAGTGACCAGAAGGGCGAGCTGGTCAAGCGCCTGGGCGCCGTGGACTACATCGACCGCAACGAGTTCAGCGGCATGATGCGCACCGGCAGCGAGACCGCCGACGAGGAGAGGGAGCGCTTCAAGGTGATGCGCGCCTTCGACAAGCGCGTCAAGGAGGTTCTGGGCGACAAGCCCGACGTCGTCTTCGAGCACGTCGGCGCAGCGACCTTTCCGACCTCCGTGTTCACCGTCAAGCCCTTCGGCAAGGTCGTCATCTGCGCGGGCACCACCGGCTACAACCTCGACTTCGACGTCCGCTACCTGTGGATGAAGCAGAAGGAGATCCTCGGTTCGCACTTCGCCAACGCCTACGAGTGCACGAAGGCCAACGAGCTGATCGAGTCGGGGCTCATCCGTCCCGTCCTGTGGCGCACGCTGCCCTTCGAGGGCGTCGCCGAGGCCCACCAGCTCATGCGCGACAACCAGCACCTGGGCAAGATCTCCATCCTGGTGGGCGCCGACGGCGAGGGCCAGGGGGCCACGGCCGAGGGCCCCGGGGCCATCCGCGCCGAGGTGGGTGGCTAGATGCCCCCGGCCGACAAGCCCGCCGGCATGGTCCACGTCCCCTGGTACGCCACGGGGTTTCGCGGCGACGAGCTCGAGTACGCGCTGGCGCAGGTCACCCCCATCTCGCTGCGCTACGGAGCCCTCTCCTACGTCGTCTACCGCCTGCGCGACGACCGCTACCGCTTGCTGCAGGTGATTGAGTTCGAGCACAAGGACGACTGGGACCGCTTCTGGTACGGCGCGGAGTTCACCGACATGCGCGCCCAGTGCTCGGGCTGGTACCAGGTGCCGCTCGTCTACACCTGGGCCGATCTGGTGACCTCGGGCTCGATGCCCGGCTCGCGCCGGGCGAGCCTGGCCTCGCTCGGCGAGTGAATCCGGACGAGGGCGCCTGAGCTACGCCGGCTCGACCGGCTCGCGCTCGATGTCCGAGCGCATCTTGGTCAGCGACGCGCGGATGATGCGCGAGACCTGCATCTGGGAGACCCCGACGCGCCGGGCGATCTCCGTCTGCGTGAGATCCTGCTCGAACCGCAGGCGCAGGACCTCCTGGTCGCGGTCGGAGAGCACGTCCATGGCCTCGTCGAGCAGCACGCGCATCTCCGCGCGCGCCAGGTCGGGATCGCGCTGGCCCAGCGAGTCGGCCAGCGTGACGTCCTCCCCGGTGGGCTCGTCCAGGGAGCGGGTGCGCCGCGCGTCCTGGCTCTGGATGGTCTGCAGGACCTCCTCGAAGGGCGCCTCGACCGCGTCGGCCAGCTCCTGCACGGTCGGGCCGCGCCCCAGCGTGGTGGTCAGCTTGTCGCGCGCCTTGGCCACCTCGATCTGCAGCTCCTGCAGGCCGCGGGGCACGCGCAGCGCCCAGGTCTTGTCGCGGAAGTAGCGCTTGATCTCGCCGAGCACCGTGGGCGTGGCATAGGACGAGAAGCGCACCTCGCGGTCGAGGTCGAAGCCGTCGATGGCCTTCATGATCCCCACGCAGGCGACCTGCACGAGGTCGTCCAGCGGCTCGCCGCGACCGGTGTAGCGTCCGGCCAGGGCGCGCGCCAGGGGCACCATCTCCTCGGCCAGCTGGTCGCGCGCGCGCTCGTCGCCGAAGCGGTGGTAGCGCTTGAGCAGCTCGCGCTCGCGCGACGCCCGGGCGGCCGTGTCCATCGCGTCGGTGACCGTGCTTGGCTCGCGCACCGGCGCGTTCCCGTTCCCCACTCCAGGGCCCGTGGGAACGTCTTCGTCGTGGCGCGCGCTCATGCGCCGAGCCTAGGGGACAGGGCCGGCGACGTCCGTCCGTGCTCTGACAGGCGCGCGATCAGGCCTGCTCCAGCGGCGCCATGGTCAGCCCGGCGCCCTGCAGCTGGTCCCAGTAGTGCTCGGCCGGCTCGCGCTGGCCGGTCCAGACGATGGCCAGACCCGTGCTGTGAATGGTGTCCGCGATGCGATAGCCCTGCTCCACGCTGGTGCCCGGAATGGTCCGCGCCAGCGAGCGGGCGACGTGATCGAAGGTGTTGTGGTTGTCGTTGCGCACGATGACCCGCCAGGAGCCGCCCAGGCCGCTGCCAGGATCGTCGACTCTGGGGCGTTCGATGGTCTGCGTCATCGCCTCCCGAGGATGCCACAGGGCGCCGCAGGCGGGAAGTGCGCTCAGCGGGCCACGAGGCGGGTGGCGGTGGCCTTGAAGCTGGCGACCACCCTGGTCCCCGGACGCAGCCCTAGCTCGGCGACCGCGGCGGCCGTGACCTCGGCGACCAGGGGCTGGCCGGCGGCCAGCCCCAGCCGCACGCGGCCCCCGATCTCGGTGACCGACGTCACCTCGGCCGCCAGGCGGTTGCGCGCCGAGCCGTGCACCGTCGCGTGCGGTGGCTCGATGGTGATGTCCCACGGAAAGACGCTGACCCCCACGGGGCCCGCGGCGCCATCGGGGCTGACCACCTCCTCCCCTCCCTCCAAAGCCACGCGCGTCAACCCGTCGTCGCCGGCCAACGCCCTGCCGGTCAGCACGACCGCCCCGGTGAGATCGGCCACGAACGCCGAGACGGGCCGGGCGGCCAGCTCGGCCGGCGTGCCCTTCTGGACCACGTGCCCGGCCTCGACGACGCCCACCAGATCTCCGAGCGCGGCGGCCTGCGCGAAGTCGTGGGTGACCATCAGGGCGGGGACCCCGCTCTCGCCCAGCAGCGCGGCCAGCTCGCGGGTCGCGGCGGTGCGGGTGCGCACGTCCAGCGCGGACAGCGGCTCGTCGAGCAGAAAGGCACGCGGAGCACGCGCCAGCGCGCGGGCCAGCGCGACACGCTGGCGCTCGCCGCCCGAGAGGGTGCGCGGCCGGGCATCGGCCCGCGCGGCCATTCCCAGGCGCTCCAGCAGCTCGTGCGCCCGCTTGCGGCGCTGCGCGCGCGGACGGTCGCGCAGGGCGAAGGCGACGTTCTGCCACGCGCTCAGGTGCCCGAAGAGGGCGTACTCCTGGAAGACGTAGCCACAGCGGCGCTCCTCGGGCGGGCGGTCGATCCGCCCCAGGGTGTCGAGCCAGGTCTCCTCGCCGCAGCGCACCGTCCCCGCCCGGGGACGCAGCAGGCCGGCGGCCACCCGCAGCACGCTGGACTTGCCCGCGCCCGACGGCCCGACCAGGGCGAGGCATTCACCGGCGCCCACGCGCAGGCTGACATCGAGTTCGATGTCCCCCAGCGTGGTGGTCGCCTCAACCGCGAGGTCGGCCGGCACCGCCCAGGGCCTCCGATCCGCGCACGAACTTCACGGCCAGCAGGATGGCGCCCGAGACCGCGACGAGCACGGCGGAGAGCGCGATCGCCGAGGGGAAGTCGGTGGCGAAGCGGTCGTAGATGGCCAGCGGGGCGGTCTGGGTCACGCCCGCGAAGGAGCCCGCGAACATCAGCGTGGCACCGAACTCGCCCAGCGCGCGACCCAGCGCCAGCGCGGTGCCGGCCACCAGGCCCGGCCAGGCCGTGGGCACGACGACACGGGCGAACGCCGCGGCCTCCGAGGCGCCGAGCGTGCGCGCCGCATCGACCAGGGTGGGGTCGACCGCGCTGAACGACGCCTGGGCCTGGCGCACGAAGAAGGGCGCCGAGACGAACGTCAGGGCCAGCACCACCGCCGCGGTCGACAGCGAGGTGCTGACACCCAGAGGAGCCAGCAGCCCCTCGGGGCCCATCGCGGCCAGCAGCCCGATCCCCGCGACCGCCGGGGGCAGCACCAGAGGAAGCTCCACGAGGGTGATCACCAGCGCCCGGCCGCGAAATCGCCGCGTGGCCAGAAACCAGGCCGCCGGCGTGCCGACGAGCATGATGAGCCCGAGCGCCACGGCGGTCGCGCGGGCGCTCAGCCACAGCGCGTCCAGCGCGCCCGGCTCGGCGAGGCTTGCGAGCAGCTGCACCGGGCTGCTGTCCACGAGGATCGCGACGACCGGCAGGGTCAGGAACGTCAGGACGAGCGCCGCGGCCAGCGCCACCAGCGCGCCGAACCACGGGGGGCGTTCGCCGCGCCGCGCCGGGCTCCACGCCCGCAACACGGCGGTCGGCCCTGGCCCGCGGCTCACGACGGCGGTGACGGGCCGAATCCCGCCGCGCGAAGCGCCCGTACGCAGGCGCCCGACCGGACGCCGTCCAGATAGCGGCGGGCGGGACCGGGGTGTGGGGCGTCGCGGACCAGCCCGCCGCCGTAGGCCACGCCGGGCTGCAGCGCCGCGGGGAGGCGGACGGCCCTCAGCTCCCCCTGGGTCGCCCGCACGTCGCTGTCGTAGACGAAGCCCGCGTCCGCGGCGCCCTGGACGAGCTTGCCCACCACGCCCCTGACGTCGGACTCCTCGGAGCGCACGTTGGCGAGGATGGCCTCCTCCTGCGCATCGGGCAGGCGCCCGAGCGCCTCACGGGTGTAGGAGCCCACCGGGACCGACTCCGAGCCGACGACGAGCGTGCGCTCGCCAGTGGTCAGGTCCGCGACGGCGTCGATCGACGAGTCGGCGGGCGTCGCGATCACCAGCTCGTTGGTGGCGAAGGTCACCGGCTCCTCGAGGAGTCCCTCGCGAGTCAGCGCGCCGGGCAGCTCGGCGTTGGCGGCCAGGAAGACGTCGGGCCTGACGCCCTGGCGGATCTGGCCGGCCAGCTCGTCGGAGCCGGCGAAGGACAGGCGCGGGCGCAGGGCCGGATCGGTCCCGGCGCACGCACGCAGCGGCCCGGAGAGGGAGGCGGCGGCCGAGACGATCACCGGCTGCGGTTCTCTGGCGCCGGCGCTCTGGCCACCGCAGCCGGCGACCGCCAGGCCGGCGAGCAGGAGCGCCGCCGCGCGCCTCACCGCGCGCCGCGCTCCACCATCACGGAGGTGGACTTCACGGTGGCGGTCGCCTCCACCCCGGGCGCCAGGCCGAGCTCTTCGACGGCATCCCGCGTGATCGCGGCCACGATGCGGTGCGGACCCGCCTCGAGCTCCACCAGCGCCATCACGCCAGCCACCTCCACCGAACGCACCACCCCGGCGAAGCGGTTGCGCGCCGACAGCGGCGCACCCGTCCCCGCCCGGGCCGGCCGGGCGCTCAACCGCTCGATCTCTGCCGCGGGCACCCGGCGGCGGTCGCGCTCGTCGCGCACTGTGCGCAACTTGCCGGCGCGATCCCAGCGGCGCAGGGTGTCCGGGCTGACCCCAAGGGCCTTGGCGGCCTCGCCGAGGGAGAGGTCGATCGGCATCTGCCTAAGCATTGCACAGGCAGATGCTGGCCGACGACGACGACGATCGGTCGTTCGGCGTCGCTCAGCGCCGGCGATCGACCGATCGCGCCGCCAGGCCGTGGCGGATGCGCGCGAGGGTCTGATGCGGCGGGTGGCTCCCGCGCACGCGGATGACGGCGTAGCCAGCCGCTTCGAGGACGGCCTGGCGGCGGTGATCGTCGCGACGGGCGAGGGGCCCGTCGTGCCAGCGGCGGGAATCGACCTCGACGATGAACCGCTGCGCGGGCCACAGCAGGTCGGCCACGTAGCCCATGAGCGGCGCGTTGACCAGCGGCGCGGGGAGGCCGGAGGTCCGCGCCAATCAGAGCACGTCCACCTCGACCGGCGAAGCCGTGCGCTCGCCGTCGCCGGTCATCGCCGCGAGGGCGGTCCGGAGCCTCGGGGCCCCGTGCGCGCGTGGGAAGCGGCTCAGGAGGTCATCGACCGCGTGGCGATCGAAGATCTGCTTGGTCACCGTGCGGTCCGCGGCGAGCGCGAGCCGCTTGGGCGACTCGACCGCGGCCAAGGATGCTCCAGGCGTGGCCGGCCCACCGCGTAGACGCCCCTCAGCCGTCGGCCGCCGAGCGTGAGCGGGTGCAGATCGTCAGCCGAAGGCCCGTGTATGGCGCCATGGTGGCGCCGGCCGCGTCACCGAACGGCGCAGGTGTGCGGCAGTTCTGCGGCGAGTCGCCCGCGGGCGTGTGTAGACCTCATCCCACTCCGTGCGCTCGCTCGGCGCGCTTGCGCCAGTAGCGCTCCAGCCCCAGCTGCTGCTGATCGGGCGGCATGGCCTGCAGGTAGCTGTCCACGGTGTTCTCGTCGTCGGCGTGCGCGCGCATGTCCGCGCGTATCGCCTCGGCGTAGGCGTCGGCGTCGAGCTCCCGAGCGCGCGCCGCCCACTGGTCCAGCGCCTCGTGCATGGCGTCCAGGTGGCCGTCGACGTCCTCCCATGCGCCGAAGTGGGTCAGCCCCAGCGCTGTCGGCTCCCAGGCGGTGACGGCATCCAGCGAGCGATGCCAGGCCTCGACGTCGATGTCGGGCGGCGGGGTGGGCGGGAGCACGTGGCCCACCGGCGGCAGGCGCACGCCGGTCACGTCGCCGGTGAACGCGAAGCCGCTCTCGCGATGGCGGTAGGCGACGTGGTGCCACGCGTGCCCGGGGGCGTAGGCCACCTCGAAGCCCTCGATCCGCTCGCCGCCCTGGAGCAACCGGAGGTTCTCCTCGGGGACGGGCACGACCTCGCCCCACAGGCGATCCATGTCGTCGTGGTACAGACGGGCGGCGGAGGCCAGCAGCTTGGAGGGATCGAGCAGGTGGGGCGCGCCGCGCTCGTGCACCCACACCTCCAGGTGCGGCCAGCGGCGCACCAGCACCCCGGCCGCGCCGGCGTGGTCGAGATGGATGTGCGTCAGCAGCAGTCGCTTCGGCTCGCCGCCCTCGATGCCCTCCAGCAGCGCGTCCAGCGCGGAGGCCGGGCCGGGGTCGATCAGCGCGCCGCCGACCTGCCAGCAGCAGATCACCCGCTCCTGGCCGAGGTGGCGGACGTCGATCGGCCGCGGGGTGGGCATCGGCCCATATCATCAGATGGCGATGAGCGACCACCGCCTGGCCGAGCGCGACCGGCCCTGGATGATGCGCACCTACGCGGGCCACTCCACCGCGCGCAAGTCCAACGAGCTCTACCGCGGCAACCTCGCCAAGGGCCAGACGGGCCTGTCGGTGGCCTTCGACCTGCCCACCCAGACCGGCTATGACGCCGGCCACGAGCTGGCCCGCGGCGAGGTCGGCAAGGTGGGGGTACCCATCGCCCACCGCGGCGACATGGCGGCGCTGATGGACGGCATCCCGCTGGGCGAGATGAACACCTCGATGACCATCAACGCCACCGCCGCGTGGCTGCTGGGCCTGTACATCGTCGCCGCCGAGGAGCAGGGCGTGGAGGCCCGGGCGCTGCAGGGCACCACCCAGAACGACATCATCAAGGAGTTCCTCGCCCGCGGCACCTACGCCTTCCCGCCCGGGCCCTCCATGCGCCTCATCGCCGACACCGTCGCCTACACGGTGACCGAGGTGCCGAAGTGGAACCCCATCAACATCTGCTCCTACCACCTGCAGGAGGCGGGCGCGACGCCGGTGCAGGAGATCGCCTACGCACTGTCCAACGCGATCGCCGTACTGGACGCCACCCGGCAGCGCGTCGACCCCGAGCTGATGGGCCAGGTCTTCGCGCGCCTGTCGTTCTTCGTCAACGCCGGGGTGCGCTTCGTGGAGGAGCACGCCAAGCTGCGCGCGATGGGCGAGCTGTGGGAGCAGATCGGCCGGGAGCGCTACGGCGTGGCGGATCCCAAGCATCTGCGCTTCCGCTACGGCGTGCAGGTCAACTCGCTGGGCCTGACCGAGAGCCAGCCCGAGAACAACGTGCAGCGCATCGTGCTCGAGGCGCTGGGGGTGACCCTGGGGCGCAACGCCCGGGCCCGTGCCATCCAGCTGCCCGCCTGGAACGAGGCGCTGGGGCTGCCACGGCCGTGGGACCAGCAGTGGTCGCTGCGCATCCAACAGGTGCTGGCCTACGAGACCGACCTGCTCGAGTACCCCGACATCTTCGAGGGCTCCAAGGTCATGGACGGGCTGGTCGCCGAGCTGGTGGAGGGCGCTCGCGCCGAGATGGCCGTCGTGGAGGAGCACGGCGGGGCCGTGGAGGCCGTGCCCTACATGAAGGCCGCCCTGGTGGACTCCCACCGCGAGCGCCGCAACCGCATCGAGGCGGGCGAGCAGGTCGTGGTGGGCATCAACCGCTACGCCGAGAGCGAGCCCTCCCCCCTGTCGACCGGCGAGGACGGCGGCATCCTGGTGGTGGACCCCGGCGTGGAGGCCGAGCAGGTCGAGGCGCTGGAGCGCTGGCGCGCGCAGCGCGACGCCGACGCGGTCGAGCGGGCGCTGGACGAGCTGCGCCGCGTGGCCGCCGACGACGCGAAGAACATCCTGCCCGCGACCATCGAGGCCGCCCGCGCGGGCGCCACCACCGGCGAGTGGGCCCACGCTCTGCGCGAGGCCTTCGGCGAGTACCGCGCGCCGACCGGTGTGGGCGAGGCCGCGGCCGGCGTGCCCTCCTGCGAGCAGGACGCGCTGCGCGACGAGGTCGAGCGCGTCAGCGAGGCGTTGGGGCGGCGCGTGAAGCTGCTGGTGGGAAAGCCGGGGCTGGACGGCCACTCCAACGGCGCCGAGCAGATCGCCGTGCGCGCCCGCGACCTGGGCATGGACGTCGTCTACGAGGGCATCCGCCTGACGCCGTCGCAGATCGTCACGTCGGCGCTGCAGGAGGGCGTCCACGTCGTCGGCCTGTCGATTCTGAGCGGCTCGCACCTCGAGCTGATCCCCGACGTGGTCGCGGGCCTGCGCGACGCGGGCGTCGACGCGCCCGTCGTGGTGGGCGGGATCATCCCCCAGGCCGACGTCGAGCCCCTGCGCGAGGCCGGCGTGGCCGCCGTCTACACCCCCAAGGACTTCGACCTCGGGCGGATCATGGGCGACATCGTCGCGCTCGTCGCGCAGCGCAACGGGGCGGCGGCGGGCGCGTGATGGCCCTCGAGACGGCAGCGGGCTTGCCCATGACAGCGGAGGACCTGTTGCGATTGAGCATCCCCGGCAAGAAGCATGAGCTCATCGACGGCATCGTCGTCGAGATGGAACCGCCGGGATTCGAGCACGGCTGGGTCGCGGGCGAGATCGCCCGGCTGTTGGGCAACCATGTCACCGCCGGTCACCTCGGGCGCACGGTCGTCGAGCTCGGCTTCCTGCTGGCGACCGATCCCGACCAGGTCATGGCCCCCGACGTCGCGTTCATCCAGCAGGTCCGTGTCCAGGAGGTCGGGCGCACGGAGAGGTATTGGCCAGGTGCGCCCGACCTCGCCGTCGAAGTCGTATCGCCCAAGGACAGCTGGACCGAGGTGGAGCGCAAGGCGCTGAGATGGCTGGACGCGGGCACGGGCGCTGTCCTGGTGGTCGATCCGCCGCTGCGCACCGCGACGGTCTTCCGTCCTCCGAGGAGGATCGCCCACCATGCGGCCGACGAGCGCGTGGATCTGGCCGACGTCGTGCCCCGGTGGGCGCCGCTGCTGGCCGACCTCCTCGGCTGATCCTCGAGCAGACGGCGTCTTCTGGGCAGGTACGGGCAATCGAGATGCGCCCATGACGCTCACTCCCTCCGGCGCCGAGCTGGGGCGCCGGCTGCGCGAGGGCGACGTGGGTGCGGCGCCCACGGTGCTCAACCTGGTCGAGAGCCGGCCGGCCCGCGAGTCCGGCGAGGTCCAGGCGCTGTTGCACGAGGTGGCGCCCGGCGCTCTGGGCGGCGAGGCGCCCGCGCACGTCATCGGCATCACCGGGCCGCCGGGCGTGGGCAAGTCGTCGCTTCTCGGCGAGCTGGTGGGCGCGTGGCGGGCGGACGGGCGCAGCGTGGCGGTGCTGGCCGTGGACCCGTCCTCCAAGCGCTCGGGCGGCGCTCTGCTGGGCGACCGCGCACGGATCGCCTCCGACCCCGCCGACCGGGGGACCTTCATCCGCTCGACCGCCGCGGGCGAGCGCCTGGGGGGGCTGGCGCCCGCCACCCGCGCGGCGGCGCAGGCGTTGAGCGCCGCCTTCGACGTGGTGGTGGTCGAGACCGTCGGCGTGGGCCAGTCGGAGACCGAGGTGGCCGAGGTGGCCGACACGGTGGCAGTGGTGGTGCAGCCCGGCTCGGGCGACGTGCTGCAGTTCCTCAAGAGCGGGATCATGGAGATTCCCGACGTCCTCGTGGTCACCAAGGTCGACCTGGGCACCGTCGCCCAGCGGGCGCGGCGGGATCTCGTCGCGGCGCTGCGCTCCATCGGGGACAACGCCACGCCGGTGGTGGCCGTATCGTCCGTGGCCCCCGTGCAGGGCATCGATGACCTCATCGCCGCGCTCGACGCGCACCGCGCCGAACTCGACGTCGGCGCGCGCCGCCTGGATGCCCGCCGCGCGGGCGCGGTGGCCGACTTCCACGCCGAGCACGGCGACCGCGCGCTGCGCGCGCTGGGCGGGCGGCGCGCCGCGCTCAAGGCGCTCGGTGAGGCCGACCCGGCGCTGGAGGTTCCCGCGCTCACCCGGGCGCTCGAGGAGCGGGCGGGTGTGGCGTGACACGAATGCCCAGGACGCTCGTCGAGATGGCCATCATCGTCGGCGCTCTCGTGGCCGGCACGCTCCTGGCCGTGCTCTTCGGCGCGGTCAACCTGGGCACAGCGCTGACCTTCGGCCAGATCGCCTTCGCCGCGGCGCTGGTCTACGTGCTGCTGCGCCGCTAGGAGCGGCTAGTCGACCACGTAGCCCAGGAAGATGCTGTTCACCCTGCCTCCGCGCATGCGAAAGTCGGTGACCACCTCACCGGGGCGGAAGTCGCCCGTGTGGCAGGAGCGCCGCCCGAAGGACGTCTCGCAGCGCAGCCCCTCGATGCGCCGGGGCAACGCGGACTCCGGGGTCCCCACGCCGGAGTTGCTCGGGCCGCGAACGTAGCCCCGGCGGGTCAACATGGCGGTGACCTCGGGCGATCCGCTGGCGCCGGAGCGGAAGTAGAAGTGGGTCTTGGGGCCGCTGAAGTACCAGCGGCGCACGGGACCGAAGATGTCGTCGGCCGGCCGCGACTCGGTCGGCGAGCCCAGCACGGCGCGCACCTGGTCCTTGGTCATCCCCAGCTCGACGCCGGCCATCGCCTGGTCGACCACGAGGGGAAAGCGCTCGCCCGACTGGGCGTGGGCGGCGGCGGGAGCGGCCAGCGCGGCCGCGAGCACGAGGGCGGAGAGGAGGCGTCGCATGGCGCGACTCTTCCAGAGCCCCCCGGCCTGTGCATTTTCTTCTCGGGGATGGCAGCCCACAGACCGCCTTCAGAACGCCACCTTGCGCCCCGGCGCGTCCCTCGCGCGCCTGAGCCTCAGTCCCCGTCGATCTCGCCGCAGGCCACGCGGCTGCCCGAGTCGCCCGTCTCGCGTGTCTCCTCGTCGGGTCCGTTCGCGGCGTAGCGCGGCGGGATGTTGGCGAAGTTGTCGCGACCTGCGTGGATCATGACCGCGCTGCCGTCGTCGTCCCTGAGGTCGTCCAGCTCGAAGCGATCGGTGGTCACGCGCAGGGTGGCGGTGCCGTTGCGCTTGACCAGCATCGAGCTGAGATCGCCGGTGTGCTCGCCGTGGTCCTGCCCCTCCGCCTCGCCGATGTGTCCCTTGGCGCTCTTGAAGTCGGGCCGTTCGCAGCGCCCGACCGCATGGATGTGGAAACCGTGGAAGCCGGGTTCCAGGCCGCGCAGGCGGGCCTCGACGTCGACGGTCCCAAAGCGCGTCTCGCTCATCCGCACGGTGCCGATCTCGCTCCCGTCGGCGTTGACCATGTCCACGCGCAGTTGCGACGTCTGGGCGACCACGGCGCCCGATACGAGCACGGCCCCCAGGGACGCGAGGGCGCCCGCCAGCAGGAGGCTGGTGCGAGGACGTCGGAGAAAGCGCACGAGGCGCTTGATCCCCCGCTATGGCAGCCCGGAAACCGCACCTCACTCCTCGAGCCCCCCCTGGGGCTCGGGCGGCTGGGGTTGGGGCCCCGAGAGGGAGGCGATGCGCCAGTCGCCGTCCTCGCGCACGAGGCGGATGCTGTCCTCCGAGGGCTGCTCGCCGGCCGCCCCCGTGCGCACGCGCGCGAGAGCCTGGTCGTCGGCCACCTCGATGGAGACGATCTCCAGGGTCGGCTCGCGCACCGCCCCCAGGCCGACCTCCAGCGCGGCCTCGCACGGGAGCCCCACGGAGCGGACCCGCTCGACCAGGTCGGGCGCCAGGATCTCGCGGCAGAGCTCCTGGTAGTCCTTCTGGGCCGAGGCGCTGGCGAAGCGCTCGACGGCCGAGCGCACCTGCTCGGGCGGCTCCTGCCCGCAGCCGGTCGCGGCGACGAGCACGAGGGCGGTCAGGCAGGCGCGACGGCGCACGGGCGGCAGAGTAGCCTCCCAGCCATCGCGCGTGAGCCCCTTCTCGACGGCCACGGCCGGCGGATCCGCGACCTGCGGGTCTCGGTCACCGACCGGTGCAACTTCCGCTGCCAGTACTGCATGCCCGCCGAGGGCCTGGCGTGGCTGGAGCGCGACGCGGTGCTGCGCTTCGAGGAGATCGAGCGCCTGGCGGGGCTGCTGGCCTCCATGGGCGTCCACGACCTGCGCCTGACCGGCGGGGAGCCCCTGGTCAGGCGAGACTTCCCGCGCCTGGCGGGGATGCTCGCCGCGGTTCGCGGAGTGGAGGATCTCAGCCTGACCACCAACGGCTTCCTGCTCGAGCGCGACGCCGCCGCGCTCGTCGAGGCGGGGATCAACCGCTTCAACGTCTCGGTGGACTCCCTGCAGCGCGACCGCTTCTTCGCGATGACCCGCCGCGACGCGCTGCCCCGGGTGCTGCGCGGCCTGGAGGCCCTGGCCGCCTTCCCCGAGGCCCACCCCATCAAGGTCAACGCGGTGGCCATGCGGGGCTTCACCGAGGCCGAGGTGCTGCCCTTCGCGCGCTTCGCCCGCGAGCACCCCTACGAGGTGCGCTTCATCGAGTTCATGCCCCTGGACGCCGACCGCCTGTGGCAGCCCGACCAGGTGCTCACCGGCGATGAGGTCCGCGCCGCCGTGCACGCCCACTTTCCCCTGGAGGCCGAGCCGCGCGAGCCCAGCGCGACAGCCCGCGTCTACCGCTTCGCCGACGGCCGGGGGAGGCTGGGCTTCATCAACCCGGTCTCCGAGCCCTTCTGCGGTGACTGTGACCGCATCCGCCTCACCGCCGACGGCAGGCTGCGCACCTGCCTGTTCAGCCTCAACGAGACCGATCTGCGCGGCCCCCTGCGCGCCGGGGCCGCCGACGACGACCTCGAGCAGATCGTGCGCGACGCGGTCTGGCGCAAAGAGCTCAAGCATCGGGTAAACGAGCCCGGGTTCGTGCAGCCGGCGCGCACCATGAGTGCGATCGGCGGCTGAGCCGGCCGCCGCTCGCAACCCCAGAGGAGACCATGCCACAGCCCCCACAGGAGCAGAATCCCCCGGGCATCACGTCGGAGATGGAGCCCAGACCCGACCACGGCGAGGGCACCTACACGGGCTCGGGCCGGCTGATCGGCAAGCGGGCACTGATCACCGGGGCCGACAGCGGCATCGGCAAGGCCGTGGCCATCGCGTACGCCCGCGAGGGCGCCGATGTGCTCATCACCTATCTCGAGCAGGAGGAGGAAGACGCCCGCGACACCGCGCGATGGGTCGAGGAGGCCGGGCGCAAGGCGGTCCTAGTCGCCGGAGACCTCACCGATCCGCAGCATTGCCGCGAGGTGATCGCCAAGGCGGTCGACGAGCTCGGTGGTATCGACGTGCTGGTCAGCAATGCCGCGTACCAGATGACGCGCACCGCGATCGAGGACATCCCGGACGACGAGTGGGACCACACCCTGGCCACGAACCTGAGCGCGATGTTCCACCTGTGCAAGGCGGCCGTGCCGCATATGCAGCCCGGCGCCTCCATCATCGGCAGCTCATCGGTCAACTCCGACGCCCCGCAGCCGACGCTGCTCGCCTACGCGGCCACCAAGGCGGCGATCGCGAACTTCATCGCCAGCCTCGCCCAGCTCCTCGGTGAGCGAGGCATCCGGGCCAACAGCGTCGCGCCGGGGCCGGTCTGGACGCCGTTGATCCCCGCGACGATGCCCGGGGAGCAGGTCGAGAGCTTTGGCGGGAACTCGCCCCTGGGCCGCCCCGGACAGCCCGCCGAGCTAGCACCGGTCTATGTGCTCCTCGCCTCCGACGAGGGCAGCTATGTCTCCGGTGCCCGCATCGCGGTGACCGGCGGAAAACCGATTCTCTAGATGTAGCGTCAGTCCGTCCGCCGGGCGCGCGACCCTGCGGGCATGTGGATCGCCCGGATGACGTGCTCGGAGTCCGACTGCCCCGAGGAGCTCGAGGCCCAAGCCGATGACCTGCGCGAGCTGGAGGCGCTGGCCTGCGCGTGCGGTTGTGCCATGGCGGTCATCGCCTGGCCGGATCGCACCGACTGAGCCGCCTGTGGCGAACGTCGAGTTGGTTGGCGTGGCCGCTCAGCGCTCGGGCGCACGCCGCATCGTAGACTCAGGCGGCATGGACGCCGTGGACGCCCGATCCTGGCTGCGCTGCTACCGCTGCTGGTCGACCGACCTGGAAGTGCAGGTCCACTACGAGGGCATCCACCGCGTCGACCCCGAGACCGGCGAGCGCGCCGAAGCCGTCGACGAGGTGCAGGAGGCGGTGGTGCAGTGCCTGGAATGCATGCACGACCAGCCCCACCTGAGCTTCCACAACGGCCGCGTCGAGCCGATCGAGGACCGCTGGGAGCGCATGGTGGCGGGCATCCCGTGGGTGGCCTCGTGCACCGTGGCCGTCGATGCCGACGAGGTCGAGAGCTGCTCGGGCCCGGAGGCCGGCGACGCGCTGAGCTACGCGGCCTTCGGCGACCACGGCACACGCGAGTTCTTCACCCACGTGCGCTTCCACAAGCACGAGGGTGAGACGCGCATCGTCGTCCACCTGCTGGTCGAGCTCTACGCGCGCTCGGCCGAGGAGGCCACCCAGGTGCTCGACGACGCCTCACGCGGCGCGCTGACCATCACCTCGCTGGCCGAGGAGTCGCGTCCGCCGGCCGCCGGCGCCGAGGATCGCCACTGACCTGAACGGAGCTTCCCCGGGGGCGAGCCGGCCCTCTGGTCGGCGCAGCTCGCTCCCAGGGATGCTCTCACCGGAGGGTCAACGGCCTCCGAGCAGCCCGCCGCCCAGCAGGTCGCCGAGCGGGAGGCTCCCGCCGCCGCCGCCGAGCAGGTCGTCGAGCGACAGCCCACCGGGCACCAGGCCCTGGACGGCGTCGAGCACCGGCTGGATGGCCTCGGTGGGAAGCGGCACGCCGGCGGGCAGTCCCGGCAGGCCGGGGATCCCCGTGGACGGCGAGCCGTCACCGGCGCCCTGACCGGCGAGGCTGGACAGGATCTCCACGACGCTGGCCAGCGCCTCGTCGATGATCGGGCGCACGAAGCTCGGGACGACGCCCTCCAGGCCGCCCAGCATCTCGCCCACGGCGACGCGAGCGGCGTTCACGGCGCCGATGGCGATGGCCAGGCTCTGCCTGGCCTCGGCGGGGATGGCACCGCTGTCGAGCAGCCCGGCGAGGCGCCCGACGGCGATCTCCTGGCCCTCGACGATCTCGCGCATCGCGTCGGCGACGACCTTCTCGCCGTCGCCGTGCAGCGGCTCGTCGCCCAGCAGGCCGACGATCGCGGCAAGTTCGCCCTCGCGGGAGCCGGCCAGCGACCCGATCGCGCTGATCAGCCCGTCGACGGCGCTGACGCGAACCCCGTCGTCGAGGAAGCCCGCGATGAAGCGGATCGCGCGCTCGCGCTCGTCGAGGTCGTCGGCCAGCGCCTGGGCGATGTCCCGCTCGAAGGAGCCGCTGGCCTCGCCCAACATCTCGACCAGGACGGCGACGTTCTCGCGCACCTGGTCGCCGAAGGACCAAAAGGCGCGGGCGGCGGTGGTGTTGGCGCCGACCGACTCGGCGGCACGGCGCAGCCGGCGGGCATCGCCCTCGGCGCGGCGCAGCTCGCGCCGAGCACGCGCGAAGGCTTCGCGGGCCGCGCGGGCGCGGTCGTCCTTCAGGCGCTCGAGCGCCCTGTCGAGGGCCTGCTCGGCGCGCTGGTCGTGGCCGCGCACCGAGACCACGCTCGGATTGCTGTGGGCGGCTGCGCCCGCGGGGAGCGCCAGCGCTGCGGCCATCGCGGCCGCAGCCACGAACGGGATACGGATGGTCACTTCTGCCTCCTTGGCAACTGGGCGGTCTCCGCTGCGAAGACCCCTGGTTTTGCGTCCCCGCCTCGCGGCGGGTTTGCCCTTTGGGAACGTGAGAACACGTCTTGCGCGCGCATCGATGAGGCGGCACCTCGGGTTCGTTCAGCGCACTGGTGCGACGCCCCGCTACGCGCGGGGGAAGAATCTGTGGCGCCCGCCATCAAGGGCCGCTATCGGCGCCCACGCGGCGATCCTTGAGCGCCGCTGGGGCGCACGAACCCCTCTATGCGGTTGTGCCCGCGCCCTCCAGGCGCTCCTCCAGCGCGCGCAGCTGGTCGCGCAGCCGGCCGGGCAGCGAGTCGCCGAACCTGGCGAAGTGCTCGTGCACCTGGGGTAGCTGCTCGCGCCACTGCTCAGGGGCGACGTCGAGCAACAGCTCCATGTCGGTCGTGTCGACGCCCAGCCCCGCGGTGTCGATGGACTCGGGCGTCACCAGGCCGATCGGCGTCTCACGGACCTCGCCCTCGCCGTCGCAGCGGCGGAAGATCCAGGCCAGCACGCGCGAGTTCTCGCCGAAGCCCGGCCACAGGAATCTGCCCCGTCTCGGGGTCCTTGCGAAACCAGTTGACGTAGAAGAGCTTGGGCAGCTGCGCGCCCTCGCGCCCGCCGATGTCCAGCCAGTGGCGGAAGTAGCGCCCCATGTCGTAACCGCAGAAGGGCAGCATGGCGAAGGGGTCGAAGCGAAGCTCGCCCACCGTGCCCGCGGCCGCCGCGGTCTTCTCCGAGCTCATGATCGAACCCAGGAAGAGGCCCTGTTCCCAGTCGGTCGCCTCGGCGACGAGGGGCACCGTGGTCGCGCGCCTCCCGCCGAAGAGCATCGCGTCGATCGGCACCCCAGCCGGGTCCTCCCACTCCGCGGCGATGGCCGGGTCCTGCGCGGCGGGCGCGGTGAAGCGCGTTGGGGTGGGCGGCCGGGTGATCGGCGTCCGGCGTCCAGTCCTCGCCGCGCCAGTCGATGGCGTGGGCGGGCGGCTCGGGGGTCATCTCCTCCCACCACACGTCCCCGTCGTCGGTCTTTGCGCAGTTGGTGAAGATCGAGTTGGCGCGGATGGTCGCCATCGCGTTGGGGTTGGTGTGCTGCCCGGTGCCCGGTGCGACCCCGAAGCCGGCCTCGGGGTTGACCCTGTACAGGCGACCGTCCTCCCGAACTTCATCCAGGCGATGTCGTCGCCGATCGTCTCGACCGTCCAGTCCTCGAGCGTGGGGATCAGCATGGCCAGGTTGGTCTTGCCACAGGCGCTGGGGAAGGCCCCCTGGACGTACTTGACCCTTCCCTGGGCGAGGTGAGCTTGAGGATGAGCATGCTCGCCGATCGCCTGCGTCGCGCCGCGACCGCGATGCGCAGCGCGAAGCACTTCTTGCCCAGCAGCGCACCATTGCCGTCATAGCCCGAGCCGAAGGGATCAGATTCATGATTGCGGCGCAATGATGTAATGGTTGCTGCGCTGGAAGGCCAGGATGCGACGCCTTCCGTGAGCGGCATGCCCACCGAGTGCAGGCAGGAAGAAGGCGCTGCTGAACTGGCGGGACGTCCAGCGCCCCTGCCCATGCGGCAATGCGACGGGCATGATAATGCAGGCTTGTCGGGTCAGCTGCACGCCGATGTGGCTCTTGTCCGAGCCCAGCGGGTTCAGCGGAAGGGGCACCACGGCCATCGGGTAAGCCTTTACACGCACCCGCGGAATGGTCGCAATGGCAGTACATCTTCCTCGGCTTGTGGCCAGTTGTTGGTCGGTTCCGCCTTCGGCCTGGTGTGGTGAGCAGAGGAACGTCTGGTCCTCCATACGCGCCACGTCGCCGGACTGGCGAAGGTAGAGTGCCAGCGCTTACCAGAGAGCTTTACCCGCCTCCACGAGCTGGCGGCGAGTGCGCTATCTTCAGCCACAAAGGTCAGCATCATCGATACGCTGTCCAGAGCTCGTCACCTCCTGACCAGATCTTCAGCTTCTGATTGTTCGTCACGCCGTCCAGGTCGCATAGCGCATCGCCCAGCGCCTGCGCGTGGGCGCAGGTCGCCAGTTCGTCCCGCTTTGCCAGCATTTCATATCCTCCGCTGGTTGCACCACGCGATGTAATATGACGGTTAGCGGCGCTGAACCCGGCATTAAAATCAGCGGTAACGTTCCAGTTTTTAAGGCCGCCGCAGACCTGATATCCAGGTTGTTTTGTCGATTTCTCCTTCAGCCACCGTCTTCAATGTAGCAGCGGCCTTTAAAGACTGGCGTATTGCTGTTTCCAGCAACAGGTTGGCGATCGTCAGTTCAGGCTGGAGATACCAGTTCAGCGCCAGGAATACGCCGAGCGGGCTGACGATGTTGCGCCCCTGCTGGCGGCGCGGCGCGTCGTTGATGTTGGTGTCTGCGGCGATCAGAACGTGGTGATTTGCCCAGAGCCACCGTCTGGCCGGCCAGCGAGGACCGCACCGACCTCGGAACTCCCCAGGTGTCGTAGGTGTGCCAGATGCCTTCCCGTGCTCGGCTCGTCGCAGGGCGAAAGCCCGGCGCAGAACTCAAGGCTCGTCGCGAGCGCCATTTCAGCGCCCACGTGAGGTTTCTGCGCCCTCCCCGCACCACTGTGGTCGCCGCCATTAGGCCCTTCCTATGCGCACCTCTTCGAGACTTCTTCTGGCGCCGCTCGCCCTCGACGCGCCCGATCTCTGCGGAGATCCCCCCACCTCTCCCGCGATCCATTTCCACCTTCTCCAGCAACGAGAAGGATGGTCGCCGGCGGCAAGCACATCGCCCAGAAGACCGACATTCTGCCGGTACCTCGAGGACGCGATCGCCGTGATCGCGCGAGGTCACCGGCGGCCTCATCGCTGCGGGCTGGGGAGAGCAGGATTCGCCAGGACACCGCGCCAGGGCGCGAACGCCTGGAGTCGCCGTGGGTGTTCGACGACCTCACCTGGTCGGGCGAGATCGGCGACCGCTGGACGTGACCGGCGGCGCTCGGCACGAGGGTCCGTGATGAACGCCTGGTCGACCGCCGCCGGGCCTGCTCAGCGCACGCCGGCGACCGACCTATCTCGGCACGCGATCCTCGACCGGCAGGGCCGAGCAACGAGGAGATCGCCGCCGCCTGCGCGGCGGTGAACAGCCTGCCCGGCTGACCGAGCGAAGCCTGGCGCATGAAGATCGGCGCGGGCAGGGCATCCTCGCCTACCGCGTGATCGAGGACCCTGACGCCGACGATCCTCGGCGCCGCGGCGCACTGCCCAGGACCCGGCACCACGATCGCGCGCATGGTCGACGCCTGCACGGCCACCGCATCCTCTACGGTCCGCATGGTGACATCAGCGACGTGCAGGGCTGCGAGGCCCAGTTCCGCGCCGCCTTCCTGTTGGCGCCATAGGTACCGGTCAAGCAACCGTAGATCGGGACACGCTACAGGTTCTTCCTGCTCCATCCGCGAGGTCGCTCGCCAAGAAGGTCATCGAGGCCATCCCCTGACGGGCGGAAGGTACATGATCGACGGCAGATGGTGATGTCGATGCGACCTGGAAGCAGTGCCGGCAGATGTCGACCTTGCCGAGATGCCGGTCTCGCGGCGACCCGATCCGCTGGTGCCTGCTGGAAGACCCTCGCCTAGCCGGTGACCGCTGTAGCGCCTACGCCCGGCAACATCGCGCCGACCCGGCCCCGCAGGGCGTGGAGGCCGTTGCCCGCCGCCTGCGCGAGCGAGCGTGCTGACGCAGTTGCCCGCGCAAGGCTTCGTTGACCTTCGTCGAAGCTGCACTGGCCTGCAAGGCGAGCCCTGCTGGCCGAAGCTGGTGCCGTGGCCGACCGTGGCCGATCGACCAGCGCCGAAGATCGAGGTGCTCGGCTCGCCGGTCGCCGGCAGGCCCGGACGGGGCTCGGTGCTGGAGGAACTTCATGAACGCGGTCGTTGGCGATGCCGTCGGCGACGTGCAGGCGACCTGCGGTGCACGGCCTCGGCACCTGGTGAACTCGGCCGCGAAGGCGCGAAGCGCGAGTTGACCAGTCCGGCCAGGCGCGAACACCGTGCTGCTGGCGGTAGCGTTGACGAAGACCTGGTCGCCGCATCGCCAGCCGTGAAGAAGCCGTCAGCTGCCAGGTAGGCGTCCAGGATCCAGATGCCGGTGGCGGCGGCGCCGACGGCGTTGCAGACGAGCGTCCGGTAGCGCAGCAACTCCTCGAAGGACGCCGCCCGACCTCGAGGCGTCCTGTTGGCTACGAGCTGGACCTCTCCAGCCAAGCGCAAGCGAGGATCGTGGCCAGCACCTTCGGTGGTCGCCAAAGAGGCGACGATACCGGCGGCGAGCAGCTCGCTGCGCTGGCCATCAGCCGGATCAGCCTCGGCCCGGCTGGCCCAGGGCCAGCATGCCCATCGAGCGCCCAGCGCCGCGCCAGGGCGTCAGCGGACCTGCTGCTCGCGAGTCGCTCGCCGGTTTGTCACGCGATGCCAACCGCCGGATCATTCGTGCCGAGTGGTTGAGGACGTCGATATTGCGAACCTTCCTGCTGGCGACCGGCGCCCCGCGCGCCGAGAAGAACATCAGCAGCCCACGGGCGGCGCGAACTGGAGCGTCGGCAGCGGACCCCGGCGGGCCAGATGCCGCCATGCACTTCCGAGAGTCGTTGGGGGAGGGCGGCGCTGGCAGAACCTTCCGGGCGCCGGTGATCGCCTTCCGCGTAGAGCTCTACAGTGGACGCACGGCGGCGGCGGCCGGATAAAGCTGCGCCGCACGAGGACTTTCCACGGCGATATTTTCCAGTTCGAGGTGCGCGATGGTCAGGCGCGCGATCTTCTCGTCACCGACTACGGCTTCGTCACCGAGGCTACCGAGGCCCGTGGTAGTCGCCGAGCGCACCGACAGTCCAGACGGTGCCAAGTCCTGGCGCTGACCGGAAGTGGCGTGATGAAGGCCGGGGTGCGCGGTCGCGGACACCTCGAGGAGCGAGGATCATCGCCCGCGACATCCTGCAACTGGAAAGATCAACGGCTGCTGGGCGTCGCGCGGCGTCCGGATCATCCTCGCGCGCAGGTCGAGCAGAGCGCTACGCAGGGGGAGCTGACGCGGCGCGCCGCCCGCCGAGGTTGCCGTTTTCAGCGGCGGCGGCATCACATCGAACAGGGTGGGTTTGAGAGCACCGACGGGCTTAAAGCTGGCATTCGTCCAACCGTTGCGCTCAATTTGCGCTGGCAGGCCATCGCGGCCGCGGCGGAGTGACGCGCGTCACCTGCCTGCGCGATCTCTGCTGCTGTTCTTGTTTTTGTGGACCACGATCCGGTTTCGTTGAGATCAACCTGCTGGCCAGAGTTCCAGACGTTGGCACGTTCGTGCCTCCCCACGCACGGAGATGGAGAAGGAGGCCGAGGGCGCTAGCGGCCCCGCCAGGCGATCTGGGCATCGGCCACGTAGGCCGCGACCCACTTCAGCACCGAGCAGAAAGACCTGCTGGCGCGTGATGCCGCGATCATCATGGTGTGATCCAGGCGACAGGACGCGGCTCCACGGCGACCTGGGTCATGATCAAGGCATGGCGGGGGCCTGCTGGTCCTCATCGATTTCGTCCGGTCCGCCGGCGGACGGTTGCTGCACCACGGAGATCGGCGGCAACCCGTTGCGGCCAAGGCCGGTAGCGGCTTCCGCCAAGGCGGTGTTCGTCCAGAAGAGATGGCCTGGAAGATCGCGGTGATGATGTCGATCGCTTCCTGGGCCCGGTGGACATCGTCGCGCGCAGGCGATCAAGGCCTGGCTGAGCCGGGCAGATCCGCCGAGACGATCGCGGTCTTCGTCCTCGGGTCATGGAGGAGGGCTTCAGATCCTGCGCCGCTATGGCGTCGAGCACTGACCGCTCGGTCTCCATGCACGAGCGGCTCAGCGGGCCGTCGACAAGATCCAGGGCGGCGAGGCCGCCGCGACGGTGCCCCACGGAGCCACGTCATGAGCATCCTCATCGACCGCGACACCACCTTCATCCCGTGCAGGAAGCATCACCGGCCGCGAGGCCGTCAACCTGACGCGCGAGTGCCTGGACTTCGGGTCGAGGATCGTGGGTGGCGTCACGCCGGGACGCAGGGCCGCGAGGGTCCACGGCGTGCCGGTGTTCGACACCGTCGCCCAGGTCGTCGAGCACAACGGAGGGCGTGACGCCCGACGGCTCGGTGGTCACCGTGCCTCCGGCCTTCACCAGGACGCCGTCTTCAAGGAGCCATCCATGCCGGCATCGGGCTGGTCGTCATCGTGACCGAGCGCATCCCCGCCGCGATGTGGCCCAGATGGTCGAGCTGGCCGACGTGCACGAGGCGCGCATCATCGGCCCCAACTGCCTCCGGGCTGATCGTGCCCGACGTGGCCAAGATGGGCGGCATCGGCGGTCCGGCCAAGGATGCGGCGAAGGCCTACCAGTCCGGCCGCGTGGGCGTGATGTCGCGCTCGGGCGGCATGACCACGGAGATCTCCTCCACGCTGACCGCCGCGGGGCTGGGGGTCTCCACGGCGATCTCCATCGGCGGCGACGCGATCATCGGCTCCACCTACGCGGAGCTGATGCCCCTCTTCGAGGCCGACGAGCAGACCGAGGCGATCGTGATCTACACCGAGCCGGGCGGGCGCATGGAGGCCCAACTGGGCGAATGGGTGGCCGACAACGACTCGCGGCTGCCGATCGTGGCCTTCATGGCCGGGCGGTTCATGGACTCCGACGAGATGAAGGGCATGTCCTTCGGTCATGCCGGAACGATCGTGGAGGGCGAGGAGGACACGGCCACGCAGAAGATCGCGCGCCTGGAGGCGGCGGGGATCCAGGTCGTCGAGCGCATCGACGAGATTCCCGGCGCCGTGAAGAGCAAGTTCGACGAGGAGGTCCGAGCATGAGGACCGACGCGCTGTTCATCGGGATCGAGGTCGCCGACGAGGCCGCCCGCGACGCCCAGCTGGCGGCCCGCCTCGAGGAGGTCTGCCCCGTGGACATCTACGGCCAGACGCCGGAGGGCGACGTGCAGATCGTCGAGGGCAACGTCGACGAGTGCGTGCTGTGCCGCCTGTGCCTCGACGCCGCGCCGGCGGGCGCGGTGCGCGTGCTCAAGCTGTACGAGGACGACGCTGAGTTGTGACGCTCGCCACTCCTGGCCGCTCGAGGGCATGGACCGGCCGATGCAGTCGGGCGAAGCGTGCAAAGTGCGGTCATGAGCAGTGCCACGGGACGTCGGGGGCAACGAGGGGGCAGTCGTCGAGGGTCAGGCACTGACAGGTGCTGGCGGCCCGTAGCCAGTGCCTGCTGGTCTCGGCGCGCGCGATGAGGGCGTCGAGTTCGGGGAGTTGGCGTTCGGCCAGCGCCCGCAGTTGGTCGCCGACCGGCGTACCGGTCCGACTGGCGGTGAACAGGTCGCGGATCTGCTCGAGCGAGAGTCCTCCCCGCTGGGCGGCATCGATCACCGCGAGCTGCCGCAAGACGTCGGGGCCGTAGCGGCGTTGGCCGGCGATGCGTTCGGGCTGTGGAAGCACGCCGATGGACTCGTAGTAGCGAATCGAAGAGGCGCGCCGCCCGGCGCGCTGAGCGACCTCGCCGATGCTCAACCGCTGATCGGGAGACGGACCCGAGGTGTCGTTGCCCGCGGCCATGCCTTGACTTCAAGTCGCCTCGAGGGTGGACGGTAGCGCGGACACGTCCAACCTGGAGGAAGCTATGACCGCAGACCAAGCTCAGCCGCCGATCGCCTGCTCGCTGCAGCCGACGGAGCTGTCTGACCGACGGGCGGCGTGGAAGCGCCTGTTGGAGCGCGCCCTGCGCGAGCAGCGCCCGATCCCCAGTGGCATGCGGTTGATCTTCGTCCCTGAGGAAGGCGTCGAGGGCCAGCTGCGCGAACTCGCCCGGCTCGAGGGCCAGTGCTGCGCTTTCGCCGACTGGAAGGTCCACCGCCGCGACGATGAGGTCGTGCTCGAGGTGACCGCGCCGACGGAAGCCGTCGCGGCGGTCCGTGCGCTGTTCGACCGAGCTATGGACCGAGGGTCACCGAGGTGAGGATCGCGACGGGCTCGGCTTTCTCGGGATCCACGACGGCCGCGACAGCAACGCGATCTTTGTGTCCTGGCGCAAAGCGGTTGCGAGGATGGGCGCGTGATCGAAGTCCGGACCGCTCATACCGCCGAACTGGACGCCGCGACGCTCAAGGCGGCGCGGGTCCTGCTCGACGGGGTCTTCGAGGGCGACATGAGCGACCACGACTGGGAGCACAGCCTGGGCGGAGTGCATGCCCTCGTGTGGGAGGAAGACGAGCTGGTCGGGCACGCGTCCGTGGTCCAGCGGCGACTGCTCCACGGCGGGCGGACGCTGCGCACCGGCTATGTCGAGGGCGTCGGTGTGCGCGCCGATCGGCGCCGGCGCGGGCACGGCACGGCACTGATGGAGACGCTGGAGCGCCTGGTGCGGGGCGCGTATGAGCTGGGCGCCCTGGGCGCCACGCATCAGGCCGCGGACTTCTACGCGGGGCGTGGCTGGGAGTTGTGGCAGGGGCCGACCTCGGCGCTGACTCCGACCGGCGTCGTCCGCACCGAGGAAGAGGACGGTTCGGTCTATGTCCTTCCGGTGGCGGTTGCGCTGAATCTGTCCGGTGAGCTGACCTGCGACTGGCGCGAGGGGGACGTCTGGTGAGGCTGACCATGGGCTGCCGCTCGTGCCGCGAGCTGACCGGAGTGCCGGCTTGAGTGGGTACGCGGCGTGAGCAGCGCGAACACCGTTGCGGCCAATCCCGGCCGCGTGCAGCCCCTCCGACCTGGCCACCTCGGGACGCCGAGCTCTCCGCCGTTAGGGTGCCGCGATGGCCGATGTGACCGCGAAGCAGATCCACGAGATGGAGGGGACCTTCGGGGGCGCGTTCAAGAAGGCGCGTGCCGAACTGGGCGTGACGTCGTTCGGTATGGCGGTGATCGACATGCCGGCGGGTGTCGGCGACCGCTACCCCGAGCACGATCACACTGGCGACGGGCAGGAGGAGGTCTACCTGGCGCTGCGTGGGTCGGGCACGCTCGTTGTCGAGGGTGAGGAGTTTGTGCTTGACGACGAGACGATCGTCCGCGTCGGACCCACGGCTCGTCGAAAGCTGCTCGCCGGGCCGAACGGCGTGCGGATGCTCGTTCTTGGCGGCGTCCCGGCCGGCGTATACGAGCCGCCGGCGTTCAGCGAGCTCGCCAGCCCTCCGCTGGCACCGCCGCCACCTGGCTGACGCGTCGGGCGAGCACTGACCGGTCGTCGCCTGCCCCGAGGTGAGTGAAGAGGTCGGCGGGCGTGTCCGTAGGCTGTCGCCTGACGCCCTGATCGTGCGCGAGCGATCGGCGCGTAGGCTGGCGAAGGTCATGCCCGAGCTGCCCGAGGTCGAGCGCGCCCGCGCCCTCATCGCCGACCGCGCCCTGGGCCGGCGCATCGAGACCGTCGACGACCGCGACGAGTGGGTGTGCCGCCCGCACGCGCCCGGGGAGATCGCCCACGCGCTGACCGGCGCGACACTGACCCAGGCCCACCGGCGGGGGAAGACGATGTGGGTGCAGACCGACGCCGACGCGGTGCTCGGGCTGCACCTGGGCATGGCCGGGCGCATCGTGGTCGACGCTGCCGCGGACGGCGATCGACCCGGGCGCGGCGAGGGCGACGGCGACCAGTCCGGGGAGGCCCACCCGCGCGGCTGGGATCGCTTCACCCTGCGCTTCGCCGACGGGGGACGCCTGGCGCTGCGCGACAAGCGCCGGCTGGGGCGCGTGCGCCTGGACCCCGACCTGTCCGATCTGGGCCCCGATGCGGCGGAGGTCGGCCGCGAGGCCTTCCGTCGCGCGGTGGGCAGCGGCACCGCCCCTGTCAAGGCCCGAATCATGGACCAGTCCGTGATCGCCGGAGTGGGCAACCTGCTGGCCGACGAGACGCTCTGGCGCGCGCGGCTGCACCCGATGCGCCCGGCCGGTGAGCTGACCGCCGGGGAGCTCGACCAGCTGCGCCGCGAGCTGCGCGCGGCGACCCGCAGCGCGATCCGCCGCGGCGGCGTGCACACCGGCGAGCTCATCCCGGCGCGTCGGCGCGACGGCGCCTGCCCGCACTGCGGCACCCCGCTGGAGCGAGCAACGGTCGGCGGGCGCACCACGTGGTGGTGCCCTGAAGAGCAGCGCTAGCCCGCCGACGGGCGGCGAGTAGGCGTCACCCGTCGGCACGTTTTCGGATGGGGTGTAGCAACAATGCCACGATGCGCGGGCGGGCCTCCGCCCTCGACCCTCAGGGCACCCAGCGGTCGCCCGCCGGGGTGACGACGAGCTCGTGACTCATCGCCCGGCGATCCTGGGTGGCCAGGTAGAAGGCCGCACGGGCGACCTCGTCCTGGTCGGCCAGGGCGTCGCGGGGGCTGTCGGCGGTCGAGGACGCGGTCTTGGCCGACTCGATCGTGGCGTCGACCACCAGCAGCGCGACGTGGATGCCCTCCTCGCGCAGCTCCAGGGCGGCGGCCTGGGCGAGCGCCCTGGCCGAGAAGGCGCCGGCCGACCACGGGCCCTTGCCGGGCATCGCGCGGCGCGAGGAGCCGCCGGTGACCTGCACGAGCGCGCCGCCGGCGCCGCCCGCGCGCAGCGCCCGGGCGCCCTCGGAGATGAAGACGAAGCACTGCTCGGCCACGGCGCTTCCCCAGCCGCGGAAGCCCTCGAGCGTGGCGTCGGCCAGCGGGCCGCCGCCGAAGGGCTCGCCTTCGCGCCGCCGGCTCGCGCTCACCGCGTTGACCACCGCGTCGAGGCCACCCAGCTCGTCGCGGACCCGCGCGAGCGCGCCCGCCAGCCCCTGCGGGTCGGCGCCGTCGGCCTGCACGCCGAGCGCGCCGGCCTCGCGCACGCCGACCAGCGACTCCTCGCTGCGCGCGATCGCCGCGGCCGACCATCCCTGGGCCAGGAAGTGACCGGCGATCGCCCCACCCAGGTTGCGGGCGCCCAGGACGGCGACGACGCCTGGCGGTGGCGAAGGCCTCACACCGGAGGTGGGGCCTGCGCTGGTCATCGCCGGCGCGCCCGCCGGGCGCGGCCCCGCTCCTCGTGGCGTTCGACCACCTGGGCGATCAGCCGGATGATGTCGCCGTTGCCGCTGGCCTTGGCCTGCCCGTAGGAGAAGGCCTCGATCCAGTCGGGCACGCGCGCCTCCTTGGCCATCACGTTGAAGAAGGAGCGCGGCATCTCCACGCGCACACGCGCGTCGGCGGCGATGTCCTTGGTCACCTGCGGCCCGGGAAGCTGCACGCGGTACTGCTGGGTGTCGCCGCGCCCGCGCAGGTCGACCCCCGCGACCAGCTTCATCTGCGCCAGGGCGGGGACCTCGGCGAGAAAGCGCGTGACCGCCTCCTCGATGAGCGTCTTGGCGTCGTCGGCCACGGTCGGTCACACGCGGTGACGCGAGAGCAGCTTCTTGCCGATGACCATGCGCTGGATCTCGGAGGTGCCCTCGCCGATCAGCAGCAGCGGCGCGTCGCGGTACAGGCGCTCGATCTCGTACTCCTTGGAGTAGCCGTAGCCGCCGTGGATGCGGAAGGAGTCCTCGACGACCTCCTTGCCGGTCTCCGACGCGAAGAGCTTGGCCATGCCGGCCTCGAGGTCCGAGCGCTCGCCGGCGTCCTTCAGGCGGGCGGCGCGCAGGGTGAGCAGGCGCGCCGCCTCGACCTTGGTCGCCATGTCGGCGAGCTTGAACTGGATCGCCTGGTGGTCGGCGATCTGGCGACCGAAGGTCTTGCGCTCCTGGGAGTAGCGCAGCGCGAGCTCGAGCGCGCGTTGGGCGATGCCCACGCCGCGCGCCGCCACGTTGACGCGGCCGACCTCGAGCGAGTCCATCATCTGGCGAAAGCCCTGGCCGAGACCCGCCTCCTCGCCGCCGAGGACGTTGGCCGACGGGCAGCGGTAGTCCTCGTAGACGAGCTCGGTGGACTCGACGCCCTTGTAGCCCATCTTCTTGATCTTCGGCGGGATGTCGAGGCCCTCGTATTCGCCTGCGTTCTCGGCCACTCCGGGCTCCTTCTCGGTGATGAAGCAGGTCATGCCCTTGTAGGGCGGGTCGGCGTCGGGGTCGGTCTTCGCGAGCAGAAACACGACGCCGGACAGCAGCCCGTTGGTGACCCACATCTTGGTCCCGTTCACGACCCAGTCGTCCAGGGCGACGGCTGCACCCTCGAGCCGGTGGCTGGCGACATAGACCGCCCTGGCCCGAGGATCGGGCGGGATTTGAACCCAGACGTTCGACATCCGCTGCGTGGACGGCGTGCCGGGATCACCGGATCCGTGACCGTGGAGGACGAACTCGCCGATCCCGCCGCCGCCGTCGTTGACCATGCCGGTTCGGCATCATTCTGGAAGAGGATGATCGACTCATAGATGAAGTCGTTCGTGTAGGCCCCGTGCTCTATGCCGTTCCCGCCGTTGTGGAAAGCCTTGAAGTCGCTGACCACGTGCTGCTCCTCGTCGTTCTGCCAGTTGAAGATGCCGTTCACGAAGTTGTTGTGGGCCACATTGCCGGTGAATTCCCAGGCGTTCGGACACTCGTTGGCGCCCTCGGGCCAGAGAAACCCCGACGCCTGCAGGTATCCCATAACGCCGACAGCAACCGAGTTGGTCACCGAATTGCCACTCCCGCAGGCCAGGCTGTAGCCCGCCAGCCGGGTCTTGGCCCCTCCTGTTCGGTCCGACCGGACCTTGGCCGCAACGGTGCGGACATAGCGAATGTCGTCGGTGATCTGGTTGGTGAGCTCCGGCTCTTCATCCGCCTTCACATCCCACCAGTACGGCGTCTCTACCGTGTTGTAAGTGATNCGTCGCGCCGTGGCTGCGGGGCGCCGCGGCGCTCCTGCACGACGCGCGCTTCGACCCCGGGGAGCGTCTGGCGATCCTGGAGCGCGAGCGCGTCACGGTGCTGTGCATGGCGCCCACCGAGTACCGGGTGATCGCCAAGCGCGCCCGCCTGCGCCCCGTGGAGGGCCTGCGCACGCTGGTGGCCGCCGGCGAGGCGCTCAACGCCGATGTGCTGCACCGCTGGGAGGAGGCCACGGGCCTGCGCATCCGCGACGGCTACGGCCAGACCGAGACCGGTCAGCTGACCGGCAACCTGGCCGGCGAGGAGGCCCGGCCGGGCTCCATGGGCCGCCCGCTGCCGGGCGTCTCGCTGTGGATCGACGACGGCGAGCTGGTCGGCGATCCGGCCACCTTCCCCACCTTCTTCCTCAACTACCTCGGCGAGGACCCGCCCCGGGGCGTCTGGCGCACCGGCGACCGCGTGCGCGAGGAGGACGGCCACCTGTTCTTCGAGGGGCGCACCGACGACGTGATCATCTCCGCGGGCTACCGGATCGGCCCCTTCGAGGTGGAGTCCGCGCTGGTGGCCCACGAGGCCGTGGCCGAGGCGGCGGTGGTGGCCGCCCCGGACGAGGAGCGCGGCGCGGTGGTGCGCGCCGTGGTGGTGGTCCGCGAGGGCCACGAGCGCTCCGACGCGCTGGCCCGCGAGCTGCAGGAGCACGTCAAGGAGCAGACCGCGCCCTACAAGTACCCGCGCATCGTCGACTTCGCCGACGACCTGCCCAAGACCACGAGCGGCAAGGTGCGTCGGGCGGCGCTGCGCGGCGAGGGCTGAGCGGGGCGCCGCTCGTTCGACCGCACGACTCTGTTGCGGTCAGCTGGCTGCCGGTGACGAGCCGGTGGGGCGGTTTTGGCGCATGCCCTGCACGTCGGTGCGAACCTGGGAGACAATCTTTCGGACCAACGTACGCGCCCGGACGGGCATGCGCTTCAAGAAGCGCTTGAGGACGTCGGCGACGCTGGCGTGCTCGACAGTGACCGCGTCGTAGGCAATCTGCAGGCGCTGCTTGGCTTCGGCGGACATGCGGGGGCTGACGATCAGCGCGGCGAGTGCCTGGGAGACCTTGACCTGGCCGGCGACGCTCGTCTTCAACGCCGAGATGACGCGACGCTTGTTGGCCTTGGCAACTTGGGAGCTGACCAGCGCCCTGGCCTCGGCCCGCGCCTCGTCGTGGCGACCCTGCGACAGGCTGGCGATTACCGTGGCTATGCCCGGCCGGGCCTGCTCGGGCACCTCAGCCAGCAGGGCAAGGAGGACTGCCGTGACCTTCTCCCGACCGTTGGCGTCCGAGCGCGCCGCGGACGCGATTCGGTGCTCGTCGCGCTTGGCAGCCTCAGGCAGCACGTTTACGAGCGTCTCGACGTTCTGATCGAGCTGCTCGGCCAGCAACTCCTGGGCCCGGACGGCTTGAAGGTGCTCGCCGGGCGTCTCGACCTGTCGGCGCGCCTGGGCGGAGGCGGCCCGGGCCCGACCCATCTCCCTGCGACTCTGCGCGTAGGCGCGCCGGGCCGAGCTGTCCTTGTTCCGTTCGAAGCGCGAGACGGCGCGATTCAGCGCCGCGTCGGCGCGGTCGGTGTGCGTCTTGACCGCCTTGACGGCGGTGGTGAGGTCGCTTGACCGCTCCAGCCGCGTCTCGCCGCCAGCGGTCGAGTCAGGCTGCCCCTCGCTCGGGACGTCGGACTGGGCCCCGCCCGCGAGCGAGGAGAGCCTGATGAGCCGCACGTCGTCTGTCGCGACCGTTCTCACCGTCTTTGAGCCCGTCCTCTCCGTGTGCAGGGGCGTCGTGCCCTGCGCGGGCGCGATGATCTCGACCTTCCCCGGTGCCTCCTGGAGCGTGAGGTCGACGCTCTGCGGGGGCTGCGGAGTGTCCCTGTCGCCGTCCCACACTCTCGACTCTGACCACAGGGCGATGACGTACTCCCCGCTGGACATGCGCAGTAGCACATGACGAATGGGGCTATGACACCCGGCGGTGCAGGTGATGCCGAAGCCGAGCGAGCCGGACGCTGATGCGGAGTCCTTCAGGACGGCGAGCAGGTTCCTCACCGCCGTAAAGGCGGGCTTCTTTGACCCGTCCGTCCGCAACAGCCCGTAGTTATGGATGACATCCGGGGTGTTGGTGTTAAGGTCGATCAGCTCATAAAGCTGCGTACGCTCGATGCCCCGGCGGAAATACTCCAGGAGCAGCCGCGGAATATAGACGCCGGACGCTTGCTCACTGACGTGGGACCCATCCGGCGACTTGTTCCAGTAGCCGCTCTCGGTCGCCCAGTAAGGCTTCTGACCGTAGGTCTTGCGCCCCCAGTCCATCGCCACGCCCAGGTCCCTGGAGAGGCGGAAGTTCGGCAAAGACTCGCCCGGATACGGATGCAGGTTGCCTCGGTTAACACAGCCGCTCAGATCGCCGATTTCGCCGTACCAGATGTCATCCGAGTAGAAGTTGCCGCTGCTCGGGCCGATCACCGGCTTGGACGCCAGCGACGAGTCTGCCTTGACGCGGTTGTAGATGTCGCACTGCATGTCTCGCAGGGACTGAATGCGCGCGGGGTCGCCGTTGGTTACGAACTCGTTGCTGCCCTCGATCCCGATGGTGTGCGGCGTCAGGCCGTTGGCCTTGATCCAGTCCAGCCGCGACTGCAGGGAAGTCGCAGAGCCCTGGGCCTGTTCGTGGCCCACCAGTAGGTTCAGACCGATCCCGGCCTCGCCGAGTTCGCGATAGCGAGAAGCGACCGTCGCGCCGTTTGGGTAGCCCGCCGGGAATGTGCCGTCCCGAAGGTGCGAGACGCCCAACTCCAGCAGCGCGGGCTTGATGATGTCCGACCACCGCTGGCCGTAGATCGTCTGGTCGTACCCGAGATGCGTATTGACTCCGACGCTGCGGGTGAACGACTCAGCACTCTTGGCCGGGCAGCCCCAGGCTGTCTCGCAGTCATCGGCCCCAGCGGATGGGGGAAATGCGCCGGCAACGATGGCGAGTGCAAGGATAAGCCAAAGCCCCACGAACGTCTTGTTCGTATAGGGGGAAATGAACGCCGCAAACGCCCGCCCACGCCATGTGCCGCGCGCAGCGCCGGAGAAGCAGGCGGTCTGGAGGGAACGCTCGAACATGCAGACCGAGTCGACAAGGCATCGACGCGACTTGAGTCGGAAGCCCTCGGGCGGACACTTTGCCCCGGGGCCTCCAAGGGCCCGACGCAGGCGCTGCTGCGCATCGCCCTGCGCGAGCTTCTTGCGGATGCCGACGCTCCCTTCACGACGGCTGCCTCTCCTTCGCCGTGCGTCAAGATAGAACGGTGCCGCAAGCCGACCGCGAACCCGCGCCCCCACTGCTCGTCGGCATCCAAGCTCGAACGGCGATCGTCCATGACTGGTTCCAGGGCTTTCACGGCTCCGAGCGGGTCGTCGACGCCATCCGCAGCGGGCTCTTTGCGCCGGGGAACGCGCCGGACATCTTCACGTTCCATGCGGCGCGCGAGTTGCTGCCACCCGACCTCGCGAAGGCGGTGGTGCACGAGTCGCGACTCGCGGCCCTCCCCGGCGTGCGCCAGCGCGGCCACGCCCCCGGGCGCTGGCGCATGCTCGTACCGGCGATGCCGCGTTACTTCCACCGCCTCGACCTGGACGACTACGGGGTGGTGATCGCCTCCTCGCACGCCTTCGCCGTTCAGGTGCGTCCACCGGCCGAAGCCGTCTTCGTCTGCTACTGCCACACGCCGATCCGCTGGGCGTGGCATCCCGGGGACGATCCCCGCGGCGCCGCGCTGAGACCGCTGCTCGGGTGGCTGCGCCGGCTCGACCGTGACGCGTCGCGGCGCCCTGATCGCTATATCGCCAATTCCCGGGCCGTGCAGGAGCGGATTCGCCGCCTGTACGGGCGGGACTCGGTCGTCGTCCATCCACCCGTCGACGTCCACGAGCTCGATCCGGCTGCGGAGAAGGAGCCGGGCCACTTCCTCTGGGTCAACCGGCTCGTCGACTACAAGCGACCGGTGGCCGTCGCGCAGGCCTTCCGGCACCTGCCCTACCGGCTGACCATGGTCGGGATCGGACCGCTCGAAGCATCGGTCCGGGCTTCGCTGCCGCCCAACGTGACGCTGCGCAGCTGGCTGCCCCGCGACCAGCTCACCGCGCTGTACGCGCGCGCGTCCGGCTACCTACACGTCGGGGAGGAGGATTTCGGCATCTCGATGGTGGAGGCGCTGGCCGCCGGAACACCCGTGATCGGCTTCGTACGGGGCGGCGCGCGCGACATCGTGCGCGACGGGATCGACGGCATCCTCATCGATCGAGCCGACCCGGCGACGATCGGGGCGGCCGTCGAGCGAGTAGCCAGCCGGCGCTGGGAGCCTGACGCGCTCCGTGCCCGCGCCGAGAGCTTCTCGCGCGAGCGTTTCCTCGAGCGGCTCTCCGCGGTGATCGAGCCGCTGCTCCCTCGCTGACCGGACCCTCGCGTGCCCGGACGGAGATCTCGCTCTGTCAGGACGACGCGCGCGGGTCGGTCATCCTGATCAGGAGGACATCGTCTCCGACGTTTGCCGTGAAGGACTGTCGAGTTCCGCGGTCCGAACCGGTCGTGCCCTGCGTCGGACGATAGCTCGTGAGCGACATCCTGCGGCCCAGCCTCACTCCGACGGGCGTGGCGGGGTTGGCGATCTCGCGGCGAGCTTTCTCGTCCCAGATCTTCGAGTCCTGCCACAGCGCCAGCCAGTAAGAGCCGTCTGCCTTGCGCAGCAGCAGGTCCTTGACCGCCCCGCGCGGGCCCGCTCCGTCCGGGTCGGCGGTGTTGGCCAGCGCGTAGCGCAGTGGCCGCGACGGGGCCCTGCGGGGACTGTCCAGAAGGCCGATCATGTTCTTCAGCCCGATAGCGCTGGGCTTGGGGGACCAGTCGTGTTCGAACAGGCCGAAGTTTGCCTCCACGTCACGGAGCATGGGGTCAGGGCGTTCGTCGACGAGCTCGTAGAGGAACGTGCGCCTGACTCCGGCCCTTCGATACTCGAGGAACAGGCGCGGGATGTAGATCGCCGCGACCCTCTGCGACACGGGAGGATGGGCGCTCGTGGTGTTCAGGGCGTCGTGGTAGCCGGTCTCCGTGGCGAAGACGGGGACCCGCGCGCCACCGAACTGGTACCTGCGTACCTCGGCCACGTGCGCCGAGAGGGAAAGGTGATCGGGACCGTCGGGCGGCGCCCCCCCGGGGTAGGGGTGGATGGCCGCGCCGTCGGCGCGGTCGGAGATGTCGCCGACCTGGGTGTTGCCGCCTTGAAGGGTGGGTCCGAGGACGGGGGTCCTCAGCGGGCCGCCGTTCGCGCGGTCTCTGGACTGCCGATAGATGTCGCTCTGACAGTTGCGCGCGCGGCGCGGCCAGTCGGGATGTCCTGCCGCTACCAGGTCGGGCTCGTTGACGCCCTCCAGGGCGGCCAGCGACGAGCGTACCTTGGTCTTCGCCTCCTGGAGGTACGTCGTCCACGGCACCCTGGGCGCTTCGACCCGGCATGCGATCAGCGTGCTCTTGATGCCGGCTGCGCCGAGGTCGGTGACCCGGTCGAAGAACGTCTTCGTACCGGCGGGGGCCAGCGCGTCGCGAACGTGACGGATGCCGAGCTCCAGCAGCCGCCGCTTGACCATCGCGTAGTCGCCGTAGGGCGTGTCGCCGTACCACAGGTGCGTGTTGACGCCGATCGTGTCCACGAAGGCTCGTGCATCCACGGGCACCCCCGGCACGGACCTGCCCCCTGCTTGGGCGGTCGGGCAGGGCCGGGCCGCCTCCGCGCAGCCGCGTCCGGCGCCGGCGCCAGCGGGTGTGTCGGGACGCAGCGCCGTGTAGATCAGCATGCCGACGATGGCCCCACCGATCGCGGTCATGACTGCCCGCAGCATGTGGACGTCCTACGCTAGCCACAGCGCAGCGCGTGGTAGCCGAGGCACCGGGGCCCGCGGTGGCGCAGCGTGACCGGCCCTACGACGACCGTCCCGCTCCGCGCAGCTCGAGACGAGCGCGGGCGCCAGCGTACCGGAGTGCGAGGGCCCGAGCGGTTCGTGCGGGCTTGACGCGCGACTGCGGCGCTTCGATCAACTCCGCGAGCGGCTCGACCGCGCGCTGCCACGTCAGCTCCTGGCGGAACCGGGAGGCTCGTTCGCGAACGCGCGCGTACTCCTGCGGGTCGTCGCAGAGATCGAGGATCGCGCGGGCACAGTCATCGACGTCCTCGAAGCGCACCGTTCGCCCCAGCCCGTTGCGGTCGACCAGGTCGCTCAACGCTCCGCCCTCGGTCGTCACGACCGGAAGGCCGGCCCAGAAGTAGTCCAGAAGCCGCGTCCGGTAGGCGAACGTCGTCTCGACGTGCCGCCCGTGGACGTTGATGCCGATGTCGGCGGCCAGCAGGTAGTTCTGGCGCTCCTGGTAGGAGATCCATCCGAAGTCGAAGAAGACCGTCCGGTCCTTGACGCCGAGCTCCTGCGCCAAGCGGATCGCGCGATCGGTGGTGGTCATCCCGCCGTAGCCGGAGGCGCTGGGGTGGCGGAGCCCGAGGCAGAACAGCTTGACGTCGTCGCGGGTGGCCGAGATCTTCGCCATCGCCCTGATGAGCGTCTGTGGATCGAACCAGTACCACAGGTTGCCCGGCCAGATGAGGATCCGGTCGTCCTCGCGCGCCTGCGGAAGGACCGCCCTGACGTCGTCGATGGTCGCCCGCGGCGGCTCGGGCTCGACGCCGAGCCCCACCGCCCGGACGAGGTGCTCGAGCGTCGGATCGAGCCGGTAGTCCTCGAGCGTGATTCTCCCGACCGCCGCCAGCGCCCCGAGCAGCGCATGCCGCTGCTGCTCGTTGGCCCCGATGAACGCTCTCCCGGTCACCAGCAACAGCCGGTGGCGCAGGCAGTACGCCTCCCAGCTCAGGCGCCGCTCGGACCGCTGGCCGTCGAGGGCGCCCTGGAAGGTCAGCATCTCGAAGAAGGGCGCGTACAGGTCGTAGATCGTGCGCACATCGGTGCCGGCGAGGAGAACCATGCTCCTGAAGTCGAGGCCGCCCTGCGCGACGATGACGTCGAAGGAGCTCGCGAGGTCCCTCAGCTGGTGGTGGCGGCGCGGCCGGGTGCCGATAGCGCGCACGCCTTCGAGCTGGACCTCCTGCGGGTCGTTCGTGACCATCAGGGTCACGTCGAAGCGCCCATCGCGCGCGAGCTCGCGCGCGATGTGCGAGTAGCGGATGCCGGGGGCCGCCATCTTCTCGCCGACGAAGTCGTTCGGCGCGAGGAGAACGCGTTTCATCGCCGATCGCCGGTGCAGGCCGAGAGGTGCCCGGTAGGCTTGGCCATCTTGTGGGCGGAAGATCCCCCAGCCCGCGGACGCCACCGACCGGCCCGCGCGTGCTCGTGACCGGGGCGGCTGGCTTCATCGGCTCTCATGTCGTGGATCACTGTCTCGCGGGTGGTATGCGGGTGGTGGCCACCGATGACCTCTCCGGAGGCTTTCGTGAGAACGTCGACCCGCGGGCGCAGTGGGTCCAGGGCGATCTTCGCGATCCGAACTTCGTGGCCTCCCTCTGGGACGGCGGGCGGTTCGACGTCGTCTACCACCTGGCCGCCTATGCGGCCGAGGGGCTTTCGCATTTCGTCCGAGCCTACAACTACCGCACGAACCTGCAGGCGAGCATCCACCTGATCAACCAGGCGGTTCTCGGTGAGATCTCCCGCTTTGTCTTCGCCTCGTCGATCGCCGTCTACGGGGCCGGTCAGGCTCCCATGTCGGAGGACATGGTCCCCCGTCCGGAGGATCCGTACGGGATCTCGAAGTACGCCGTCGAGCTGGATCTGGCCGCTGCCTACGAGATGTTCGGGCTCGAGTACACGGTCTTCCGACCCCACAACGTCTACGGAGAGCGCCAGAACATCGCTGATCGCTATCGCAACGTCATCGGGATCTTCATGAACAACGCGCTGCGGGGCGAGCCCATGCCGGTGTTCGGTGACGGTCGTCAGACCCGCGCGTTCTCGCACGTCGACGACGTCGCGCCGATCATCGCCCGGGCTCCGGCGGTGCGTGAGAGCGTCAACGAGGTCTACAACATCGGCGCGGACACCCCCTACTCGATCCTCGAGCTCGCCGAGGCGGTCGGTCGCGCCTTCGGCGTGCAGCCGGTCCTCGAGCACCTTCCACCTCGCAAGGAGGTCGTCCATGCCTTCTCGGATCACCGCAAGGTCCGTGCGGCGTTCGATCCGCCTGAGCCGCTCGACCTCGAGAGCGGCATCCAGCGCATGGCGGCCTGGGCGCGCGAGCACGGCTCGCGCAGTCCCGTCGAGTTCGCCGGTCGTATCGAGGTGGACCGCAACCTGCCGCCGAGCTGGGTGGGCGGGGCCGACCACGTCAGCTGATCGCCGGCTTGCCTTTCTTCGCAAGTGCGGATCGCCTACCTGATCATCGCGCACCAGCTGCCGGACCAGATCGTCCGGCTCGTCCGGCGGCTGCACACCCCCAGGGCGCTCTTCCTGGTTCACATCAACCGCCGCGCGGGGGAGGCTGTCTACGGGGCGGCACGGGCAGGGCTCGCAGATCTCGACAACGTCGTGTTCGTTCGGCGGCACAGGCTCTACTGGGGCGGCTTCGGCCACGTGCGCGCGACGATCGAGGGGCTGGATGAGCTGTACAGGCGCTCGCCGCGCTTTGACTATGCCGTCCTGCTCACCGGCCAGGACTACCCGATCAAGCCGGTCTCAGCGATCGAGCACACCCTCGCGGAGGGCGGCGGAAGGTCGTTCATGGCCTACGACCGGCTGCCCGGGGGCTGGGTGGACGGCATGGACCGCTTCACCTCCTGGCACGAGCGCCGCATCGGCGTGCCCCGGGGCTGGCACCTCAAGCTGCCGATCGGGCGCCGCATGCCGCTGCGGCTCGTCCCCTACGGCGGCTCGGCGTACTGGTGGCTGTCCCGCGAGGCCGTCGACTATGTCCAGCGCTTCATCGCCGAAAACCCCCGCCTCTACCGCTTTTTCCGGCATGTGGACGTCCCGGACGAGATGATCTTCCACACAATCCTCATGACCTCGCCGCTGCGCGAGTCGGTCGTCAACGACGATCTCCGGCACGTCGACTGGACCCGGCAGCCACTTCCGGCCATCCTGGGCGTCGGCGACTTCGAGACGCTCCAGCGCTCCCCAAAGCTCCTGGCCCGCAAGTTCGACTCCCGAGTCGACACAGAGATCATGGACCTGATCGACGACCGCCTGCTCGCGCTAGAGCGCGGCTAGCTAGTAGCGGCCGTGGGGGCCCGGTTCGTGGCCCAGCACACAGTCGAACTCGATGACACGATGACGGCGGTCACGGACGACGGGGACGGCATCGGTCAGCTCGAAGCCGAGGCTCGTCGCGTATCCGAGCGCCTCCAGGTAAGTCGGCATCCCCTCGTAGATCGGACGAGCGGACGCCTCCAGCTGGAGACCGACGATGCGGTCGAGGCAGCCCGTCGCACCCTGCAGCGCCTCGACGTCCCAACCCTGCGTGTCGAGCTTGAGGAAGATCCGCCTGACACCGGCGGGAACGACATCGGGCAGGACCGAATCCAGCCGGCGAACCTGCACCGGCTCACGGTGCTCGATCCGGCCCTGTTCCGCGAACACCTCTTCGCCGAAGCGCGAAAACGCGCGGAACGAGGACAGATCCGTGGAGCTCCCGACCCCGATCTCGCGTGTCTCGTCGCGGCTGCCCAGCGCGATCCGGTCGATGCTCCAGGCGGGGTCTCCCGCGGAGTTTCGCGAGAGCTCGAGATAGCTCTTCTCGACGGGTTCGAATGACACGATCGGCCCGCCGTAGCCAGCCGCGCGGAGGAACGATCCGTAGTCGCCTCGGTGCGCCCCCACATCGATCACGCAGTCGATCTGGTCGTCGGCGAAGACGAACAGGAGATGCTCCTTCAAGGAGTGCACATCCTGCTGCCGCACGATCTGGTAGCCCAGCGAGCCCAGCGCCCGGCTGACGGCACGCTTGACCGCGCGCACTACGGTCCCGGCTCGAGCACCGTGATCACGTCCTGGTTCGTCCTCACGCCGAAACGCCCGTCGCCCCAGGAGTCAAACTGCCGCGCCACCCTGAGCCGCCGCTCCCCCGCGAGCCGCGCAAATAGGGCCGCCGTCATCGGGCTGCGCCAGCCCGGCCCGCGTTGGAAGCGACCGGAGTGGTGGATCACCGCTCTCCCGCCGGGCTTGAGCACGCGGGCGATCTCGGACAGGTACGAGGCGATGTCCAGCGGCGCGATGTGGACGAACGCGTCGAAGGACCAGACGAAGTCGACCGACGCTTCGCCGACGCCCGGCAGGGTCGCCCCGTCGGTCAGGACGTAATCGATGTTCGTCGCATCGGCGAACCGCTCCCGGCACACCTCGAGCACCCGCTCCGTCACGTCGACGAGCACGAGGCGATCCGCGCGGCGCTGGAGGACCTCGCTCCAGCGGCCCCCGCCGGGGCCGATCTCCAAAGCGGCCCCATCCTCGCCGAGGTTCGGGAGCAAGACGTGCTCGATCACGCTCGCCCGCCACTCCTCCGGCTGCGTCGTGTCGTCCCACTCCTCGCCTCTGCGCGACCAGTCCCAGGTATCCCAGATTGCGCGGTTCTCGCGACTGGAGTGCCCGGCGTAACCCCGGTGGGCGGGGCCCAGGACGCCCCGTTCCCCCTCGATCCTGAGCCGCTGGGCATCGAGCGCGTCGACCACGCCGGCCAGCTCGTGCGAGAGCCTCCAGGCGACCGAGCGCAAGCCCGTCAGACCGGCGTGGCGAAGGCCGAAGTCCCGGTAACGAGCGACGTAGGGGCGCAGTCGTCGCGCTGGCGCGGCCACCGACCCTAGGCTAGCGGGGGTCCCGCCCCGATTGCTGCTTGCGTGAACTGGAGAGTCACTGCTCCAATGTCCGGTGTGCCAAAGACGGAGGTCCGCCCAGCACCGGCGGACGCGGTGGACCCCGTCCCCGACGAGGCCGTCCAGCGCATAACACCGCCACGCGGCCGCACCGACCTTCGCCTGCGTGAGCTGTGGAGCTACCGTGAGCTGCTCTACTTCTTTGTCTGGCGCGACGTCAAGGTCCGTTACAAGCAGGCGGTGCTCGGGGTTTCGTGGGTCGTCATCCAGCCCATCCTGATGGTGACGCTGTTCAGCCTGCTCTTCGGCCGGTTTCTCAACGCGCCATCCGACGGCGTTCCCTACGCCGTCTTCGTGCTGGCGGCGCTGATGCCCTGGCAGCTCTTCGCGCTCGCCCTGAACCAGTCGGGTAACAGCCTGGTGGCGAACCAGGCTCTGATCACGAAGATCCACTTTCCCCGGATCCTGCTGCCGATCGCCGCCGTGCTCGCCGGCCTGATCGACTTCGGCGTGGCGTTCGTCGTCCTCGTCGGACTGCTCCTGTACCACGGAATCGTGCCTTCGGCGGCGGTGGTCTTGCTGCCGGCCTTCGTTCTCCTCGCGCTTGTCACTGCTCTCGCCGTGGGCATCTGGCTGTCCGCCCTCAACGCGCGCTACCGCGACGTTCAGCACCTCTTGCCCACGCTGACCCTGTTCTGGTTCTTCTCCACCCCGATCGCCTACTCGAGCACGCTGGTCCCCGAGGCGTGGCGGACCTTCCTGGGTCTCAACCCGATGGCGGGGGTGGTCGAGGGCTTTCGCTGGGTCCTGCTCGGACAGGAGCTGACGGTCGGCCCGATGATCCTCGTCTCGTTCTGCCTCTCGGTGGCGCTGGCGATCGGAGGCACCTACTACTTCCAGCGCACGGCAAGCACATTCGCCGACGTGGTATGAGGCGATGAGCAGACCCGCGATCTCGGCGCGAGGGCTCAGCAAGTCCTATCGCCTGACGCAGCGACAGGCCCACGACACGCTGCGCGACGCGATCGAAAACGCCGCGCGCAGCAGCCTGGCAGCGATCCGGGGAGTGGGGCGATCGCATGCCGCCCAGGCGCCGACCGACGCCACGCTCTGGGCTCTGCGCGACGTCTCGTTCTCCGTGGAGGCGGGAGAGGTCGTCGGCGTTGTCGGGCGCAACGGAGCCGGCAAGTCGACGCTGCTGAAAGTCTTGTCTCGCATCACCCCTCCGACCGAGGGCGAGGCGGAGATCCGCGGTAGTCTGGGCAGCCTGCTCGAGGTGGGCGCCGGGTTCCATCCTGAGTTGAGCGGGAGGGAGAACGTCTACCTCAACGGCGCCATCCTGGGAATGCGACGGGCCGAGCTGAAACGCAAGTTCGAGGCCATCGTCGACTTCGCGGAGGTCGAGCGCTTCATCGACATGCCCGTGAAGCGCTATTCGAGTGGCATGTACGTCCGCCTGGCTTTTTCGGTCGCAGCCCATCTCGAGCCCGACGTCCTCGTCGTCGACGAGGTGCTGGCCGTGGGCGACAACGCGTTTCAGCAGAAGTGCCTCGGCCGGATGGAGGAGGTCAGCCGCGAGGGCCGCACGGTGATCTTCGTCAGCCACAGTATGGCCACGATCCAACAGCTGTGCAGCCGGGTCCTGCTCCTCAAGGGCGGGACGTTGGCGGCTGATGGACCGCCGGCGAGCGTCGTCGCCACCTACCTCTCCGAGGTGACGCACACCTCACGCGGCCCGATCGACGTGTCGCAGGTTCCGCGCGGCTCGGCGGAAGTCCCGCCGATCATCCGTTCGCTCGCCCTGTGCGACGCGGACGGCATTCCCAGCGGCGTCTTCGGCCCCCAGGACGCGCTGGTGATCGAGTTCGTGGTCGAGCCCCCCTTCCCACTGCGCGAGCCGCGGCTTGCCGCAGCGATCGAGGAGACCTCCGGCCGGCGCATCACCACCGTCGCCTCGTACTTCCGCCCGGAGGGCCTGAGCGAGATCAGCGGCCGGTGCCGTGTGCGCTGCACGATCCCCCGCCTGGGGCTCGGAACCGGTCAGTACCTTCTCAGCGTGAGCGTCCATGACAAGTACCTGGGCACGCTGGACTCGCTCGAGAACATCGCCGCCTTCGACGTCGAGTGGCGCAACGACTTCGGGACCGGCGAGCCGTACCACTCCTTCTACGGGCCCGTCCTCACCCCCTCTCGTTGGGAACAGGCCGATCTCGACGAGGACCCGGTGCTCGACCTCGAGAGCGAGAGACCAGGTGGTCGCTGACGTGCCCCAGCCGGCCGATCTCTACCTCCGGCTCATGAAGAGCTGCCTTTTGAACACCATCTACGCGGACTACGTCAGGCCCCAACCCCAGGCCGGTGTGCGCTGGAAGCGATGGGTGGTCAAGGCGCTTAAGGCTCGCAACCTCGAGGTCGTCTACGGGCGCGATCGGGCGGTCTTGTCCGCCGAAGGTGAGCGCAACGCACGCATCGACGGATTGGCGTGGCTTCCCGACGCGCACACCATGATCGGCGCTCGCAGGCTCGACAATCTCCAGGCGTGCATCGAGGACGTGGTCGAGCGGGACGTACCGGGTGACCTGATCGAGGCCGGCGTCTGGCGCGGCGGAGCGAGCATCTTCATGCGGGCCGTCCTGAAGGCCTACGGTGTGGAGGATCGCAATATCTGGCTGGCGGACTCGTTCCAGGGGCTTCCGCCTCCCAACGACGCGCTCTTCCCCGCCGATGCAGGCGACCTGCACCACTCGGTCGAGGAACTGTCCGTCTCCCTGGACGAGGTGCGCCACAACTTCGGGCTCTATGAGCTGCTGGATGACCGTGTCCAGTTTCTTCCCGGGTGGTTTCGCGACACGCTCACGCAAGCGCCCATCGAGCGGCTCGCGGTCATCCGCATCGACGCCGACATGTACGAGTCGACGACCCAGGTCCTCGAGGCCCTGTACCCCAAGCTCGCCCCCGGCGGCTACGTGATCGTGGACGACTACGGCGGGATCCCCGCCTGCCGGCGTGCCGTCGACGACTACCGCGCGGCGATGGGCATCACCGACGACATCCGGACGATCGACTGGACGGGCATCTACTGGCGGCGATCGAGCGACGTCCTTTCCGGTGAGTCGCGCCCGGCGGCCCGGCGCGCGACGTGAGGGTCGAGGCGACTTCGCCACCGGCCGAGCTCCAGCTGCCCGCCGCACCCGTCGTCTCAGTGGTGATACCGCTGTACAACTCGTCCCGGCACATCGACGCGACGCTCGACAGCCTGCAGGCGCAGTCCTTCACGAACTGGGAGGCGATCCTCGTCGACGACGGCTCGACGGACGACACCCCGCAGCGTGTCGCGCGGTTCCTCGAAGACCGACGCTTCAGCTACGTCCGTCAGCCCAATCGGGGGATCGCCGCCGCCCGCAACCGCGGCATCCAAGGTGCCCAGGGCACCTGGATCGCCCTCCTCGACCACGACGACCGCTGGAGGCCCGAGAAGCTCGCGCGGCAACTCGACGCCGCGGCGCGCCATGGCTGGACGATCGTCTGCAGCGACGCGGTCGTCGTCCGGGAGGGCGATCCCGCGCGCGAGCGCGCGCTCTACAGCGAGTATCTGCCCGAGGAGACGCGGCTGGCCCTCGAGCATCCCGACGACTCGTCGGCTGATCTCTTCGCCCTGCTGATTAGGATGAACTTTCTCTGCGCGTCCTCGGTCCTCGTGCGACGCTCGCTGTTCGACGAGCATGGCCTGCTGGACTCTGGGGTCGCCCCCGCGGACGACTACGACATGTGGCTTCGGTGCGCTGCCCACGCGCCGATCGGCTACGTGCCCGAACCGCTCGTGGAGTACGTCCTGCACGCGTCCAATCACTCGTGGCAGTCGATCGCGATGCGCAGGGCGGCGATCCGCGTGCTGCTGCGGACGCTCGAGCGCTGCAGGGGGCACGAGGCGCGCACGCATGCCTGCGAGCATTCGCTGACCGTCCATCACGCGGTGCTCTTCGGAGAGCTCCTCCGCGGGGGCGCCCACTTCTCGATCGCCGGCCAGGCGTGCCGGCTGGCACGCCACGGCGTGCGCGGACTTCGGATCCTCAGGCGGTCCTGGAGGACCAAAGATCAGGTTCGCGCTGGTTTCTGAGGTCGTCCCGCCCTCGTGGTCGGGACAGGCGGTGCTGATCCGTCGGCTCCTCACGGGCCTGGATCCGCGCGCCTTCTGCCTGCTGACCTCCGATCACGACCGCTATAGCGGCGAGCACACCGAACCTCTGGGGATGCGCAGCCACCGGCTTCCCGTGGTGCGCGTCCGTTACCTGAGAAGCAACAAATGGCTGTTCGGCGCCTCCGCGCTCGCGGGCGCCGTGGCCGGCATCGGCCGGCGCGCCTCGGATATCGCTCGCGCCGCGCGCCGGGAGCGCTGCAGTGGGCTGATCGTGTTCACGGGCGACTTCCACGACCTTCCCGCCGCATTCCTCGCCAGCCGTCTGCTCCGTCTGCCGTTGTATGTCTACATGTGCGACTACTACTCCTACCGCGAGCTCTACGAGCCGGCCTGGCGGCGGCTCTCCCCCCACGTCGAGCGGCTCGTCGCGCGAAGAGCGACCCGGGTGATCTGCGGCAACGAGACCCTGGCCGACGCGCTCGCGGATCGCTACGGCATTGAGCCGGCCGTCATCCATCATCCCGCCGACCTGTCGCTGTACCGCGAGGGAACCCGCCCCCCCGGCGTCCCCGCCGGCCAGGAGCTGCAGATCGTCTACACGGGGACGATCTACGACGCCCAGCTCGACGCCGTCCAGAATCTCCTGGCGGCGCTCGACCTGCTCGAGGGGCGATCGGCCGCGCTGAACGTCTATAGCGGGCAGCCGGAGGAAGAGCTTCGGGCACGCGGCCTGGAGGGCCGCCTGGTCGTTCACCTGCACGCCCCCGCGCAGGCCGTCTCCGCCGTCCAGCAGGCGGCGGACATCCTCTTTCTTCCGCTGGCCTTCCGGTCGCCGTATCCGGAGGTGATACGCACCTCGGCGCCGATGAAGTTCGGCGAGTACCTCGCGGCCGGAGGCCCGATCCTCGTCCACGCTCCTCCCGGCTCGTTCGTGTCGCAGTACTGCCGCCGGTACGACTGCGCAATGGTCGTCGACGACCCCGATCCCGGGCGCCTGGTGCAGGCGATCGAGGAGCTCGCCGGCGACCAGCCCCTGCGCGCGCGGCTGATTCGAAACGCTAGCGAGCGCGCCGCCAGGGACTTCAGCATCGACGGTGCCCGCGCGCGGTTCTGCGAACTGCTCGACCTGGCACCGGCGCCGGATGCGCTGTGGTGAGACGCCGGCGTCGAGCACTGCGGATCCTGGTCGTGGCCATGGCGGAGAGCGTTCACACCGCGCGCTGGCTCAGTCAGCTCCGTGACGAGGGCTGGGACGTGCACGTCTTCCCCCTATCCGAGCGCCCGCTCCACGTCGACCTGCGCAGGATCACCGTCCACGGTGCGGTTCGCCGCCCGCAGCCCGATCTCGATCGTGGCGTGCGCCAGAAAGGGGTCCCCTGGCCACTGCCGAGGGGCTCCGTCCGGGTGGAGTGGGCGCTCGAGCGCCTTCCATGGATGGACCGGGCGGCGAGGCTCGCGCGCGTCATCTCGTCGCTTCGCCCGGACATCGTCCACTCGCTCGAGATGCAGCACGCGGCCTACCTCACGCTCGAGAGTCGGCGCCTGCTCGGAGGCGAGCGATTTCCCCCCTGGATCTACTCCTGCTGGGGAAGCGATCTCTTCTTCTTCGGCCGGCAGGCTGACCACGTCGAGCGCATCAGGGACGTCCTTGCGGCATGTGACTACCTGATCACCGACTGCGAGCGGGACCGGCACCTCGCCGCCGAGTTCGGCTTTGCGGGAACCTTCCTCGGCGTCTTCCCCGGCCCCGGCGGGTTCGACGTCGAGCGGATGGCCGCCCTGCGCAATCCCGGGCCGGCGTCGGCGCGGCGCGTCATCGCGCTCAAGGGCAACCATGACGAACGCTGGGTCGGACGCGCTCTCGTCGCTCTGGAGGCGCTGCATCGCCTGGCCGCCGAGCTGGCGGGCTACGAGGTCGTCATCTACTCGGCGGAGCCCAACGTCCGCCATGCGGCCGGCTACGTCGAGAGGATCACCGGCGTCAGGTTCCGCGTTCTGGATTACAGCCCGCCGGACGAGATCGTGGCGCTGATGGGCCGCGCGCGGATCGCGATTGCGGTCAACGTCAGCGACGGGACGCCGAACTCCATGCTCGAGGCGATGATCATGGGCGCGCTGCCGATCCAGTCGGACACGATCTCGACGCGGGAATGGATCTCCCACGGGGGGAACGGCCTGCTCGTCGCCCCCGAGGACCCCGACGAGGTCGAGCGCGCGCTGCGCAGGGCCCTCGCCGACGACGCCCTCGTCGACCGGGCGGCGAAGCTCAACCAGGAGCTGACCGCCGCTCGCATCGCCTATCCGGTCGTGGCGCCGCGCGTCGTCGACGTGTACCGGCGCGTTGCCCACGAGAGCAGGGCCGCCCGGGGGCTGGACCGGTGACGGCACGCGCGAAGGTGGCGGTGATGTCCGAGTACCTGCCACCGGCGCCGACCTGGTCGGGGCAAGCGTCGGTCCTCTATCGCCTGCTCTCGGGGGTCGATCCCGAGGCGTACTGCCTGGTCTCACGCGTCGACTTCGAGGGGCCCGAGTACGGCGAGGCAGCGCGCCGACTCCCGGCGCGCTACCACCATCTCGGAGACGCCGTCATGGGCTCGCCGGAGCGGGCTCGCGGCCGCGAGCGCTGGGCGATCCGGGCGCGTCGCGGGTGGAGCGCGCTCCGTGCCGTGGCTCGCGGCGTCGCCGCCGTCCGACGTGAGCGCTGCGGCGCCCTCGTCGCCGCTCCCGACCGGGTCGAGGACCTCCTGATCGGGTTTGCCGTCAGCCGCCTTGCGGGTGCACGCTTCTACCCATATCTCTTCGACGACTACGCGACCAAGTGGACCGGCACACGCGAGGCGGAGTTCGCGCGTCGCGTCGAGCCCTTCCTGCTCAGGCGGGCCGCGGGGGTCGTCGTCCCCAATGAATACCTCGGCGACGACCTCCGCCGCCGCCACGGGATCGAAGCGACCGTCGTGCGCAACCCCTGCGACCCCGCGGCATACGAGCGCCACCATGGTGAGCGGGTGGACGACACGCGCCGGCCGGCCGCCGTCGTCTTCACGGGGGCCGTCTACCACGCGCACTACGGCGCCTTTTTGAACCTGCTCGAGGCAATCGGCGTCGTGGGTGCCGACGTCGCGAGGCTCCACCTCTACACTGCCTCCGACCCGGCACTGCTGGCCCGGCACGGCCTGAGCGGACCGATCGACTTTCACCCTCACGCCCCGGCCGCAGCGATGCCGCGGATCCAGCAGGAGGCCCAGGTGCTCTTCCTCCCGCTCGCCTTCGACTCTCCCTACCCCGACGTCGTGCGCACCTCGGGGCCCGCTAAGATGGCCGAGTACCTCGCCGCCGGCCGACCGATCCTCGTTCATGCTCCCGCCGACTCGTTCGTGAGCAGCTACTTCCGCCAGCACGGCTGCGGCGTGGTCGTGGACCGCAGCGACCCATCCGCGTTGGCAGAGGCGCTTCACGACATCCTCGACGACGCCGCGCTGCGCGAGCGGATCCGCGCCGCCGCGTGGGAGCGAGCATGCGCCGACTTCCATCCCGATCGCGCGGGCGCCGCCCTCGCGCAGCTGGTCGGGCTTCGGGGACGCTCGGAGCGATGATCGGGTGGCTCCCGATCCAGCCCGGCAGGATCGCGGCGTGAGCGAGCCGCGCGTCCTCGTCCTCGGCGCGACCGGCATGCTGGGACACACGCTGTGGCAGGTCCTCAGCACGCGCCTGGACGCACACGCCACCGTCCGGACGACCGAGCGCCCAGCGGGCCCGGCCGGGGTCCTCGATCCGGCGCGCACCGTGGCAGACGTGTCAGCGGACCGCTTCGAGACGGTCGAGCGGGCCGTCGCCTCCGTGCGCCCCGACGTCGTGGTCAACTGCATCGGGATCGTCAAGCAGTCTCGCGCGGCGCACGACCCGCTCGCGAGCATCTCGATCAACTCGCTCTTCCCCCACCGCCTGGCCCAGCTGTGTCGGGCCGAGGACACGCGCCTGATCCAGATCAGCACGGATTGCGTCTTCAGCGGCAGGACCGGACGCTACACCGAGAGCGACATCCCGGACCCCGTCGATCTGTACGGGCGCAGCAAGCTGCTGGGCGAGGTCGCCGATGGCGACTGCCTCACCCTTCGCACGTCGATCATCGGACGCGAGCTGGCCGGCACGTACGGGCTGCTGGAGTGGTTCCTCGCCCAGCGGGGTAACGTTCGCGGGTTCCGGTGTGCGATCTTCAGCGGCCTGACGACCCTGGCGCTGGCCCGGGTCGTGGCCTCGATCGTCTCCGACCAGAGCGCGTTGACCGGGATCCGCCATGTGGCATCCCAACCGATCAGCAAGTTCGATCTGCTCTGTATGCTCAAGGACGCATACCGTTTGCCCGTGGAGATCGTCCCGGATGACGAGGTCGTCTGCGACCGCAGCCTCGATGGAACGAGATTCGAGAAGGACACGGGAGTTCACGCCCCATCCTGGGCGGAGATGGTCGCCGAGCTGGCGGCCGACGAGAGACCCTACGAACGGATGAGGAGCTGACGGATGCTGACTGGCAAGCGCATCGTCATCACAGGCGCAACCGGTTCGCTGGGCAGCGTGCTCGTCCGCCGGCTGCTGTCGGGGTCGCTGGGCACGCCCGAGGCCGTCACGGTCTTCTCACGCGACGAGGCCAAGCAGCACACGATGCGCCTCGCCTACCAGCGGCTGGAAAGGGCGACCGACGAGGTCATCTACCACAACTTCGAGCGTCTGCTGCGCTTCCGGATCGGCGATGTGCGCGACTACCCGAGCGTGGCGTCGGTGCTGCGCGAGGCCGACATCGTCTTCAACGCGGCGGCCCTCAAGCAGGTGCCCGCCTGCGAATACTTCCCCTCCGAGGCCGTGAAGACCAACATCCTCGGCGCGGAGAACATCGTGCGGGCGATCCGTGACAGCAGGCTCCCGGTCGAGACGGTCGTCGGCATCTCGACCGACAAGGCCGTCAAGCCCGTCAACGTGATGGGAATGACCAAGGCGATCCAGGAGCGGATCTTCATCGAGGGCAACCTCGAGTGCTCCGAGACACGATTCGTCTGCGCCCGGTACGGCAACGTGCTCGCCTCGCGTGGCTCGGTCATCCCGCTCTTCCACCACCAGATCCGCCACGGTGGTCCGCTCACGATCACCGAGCTGGACATGACCCGCTTCCTGCTCAGCCTCGAGGATGCGGTCGACACCGTCCTCGCAGCCCTGGCCGACGGCGAGCCCGGGCAGACCTACATCCCGCGGGTCCCGTCGGCGCGCGTCGTCGACGTCGCGCATGCGCTGATCGGCGAGCGCCCGATCGACACCGTTGTCACCGGGATCCGCCCGGGCGAGAAGGTGCACGAGATCCTCGTCTCCGAGGAGGAGTCCCACCTGACCGTAAGCCAGGGCGAGTACTACGTGATCCTCCCCCGCTTGCCGGAGCTGCGCCAGACTCAGCTGAGCGCGCCGACCCTGGAGCGAGAGTACAGCTCGCGCGACGACCTCATGTCACCCGAGGAGGTGACCGGCTTCCTGGCCAAGCACGGGCTCCTGCCCAGCCACGAACTCGTGCTCGAGGAAGACATGCTCGCGTGAGGGAGTTCGCGTGAAGGTGATGACCATCCTCGGGACGCGGCCCGAGATCATCCGCCTCAGCCGCGTGATCGAGAAGCTCGACGCCGTCTGCGAGCACGTCCTCGTCCACACTGCCCAGAACTTCGACCACAGCCTCGCCGGCGTCTTCTTCGAGCAGCTCGGCTTGCGGGAGCCCGACGACGTGCTCGGGGTTCGCAGTGCCAGCTTCGGAGAGCAGATCGCGAAGATCCTCGCCGGGAGCGAGAAGATGCTCTCCACCCACCGGCCGGATCGGCTGCTCCTCCTCGGCGACACCAACAGCGCGCTGTCGGCGATCGTCGCCAAGCGCATGGGCATCCCGGTCTTCCACATGGAGGCGGGTAACCGCTGCTACGACGACCGCGTCCCCGAGGAGGTCAACCGGCGGGTCATCGACCACTCGAGCGACGTTCTCATGCCGTACACGGAGCGCAGCCGGACGAACCTCCTCCGGGAGGGCATCGCCGGCGAGCGGATCTTCGTGATCGGCAACCCGATCCTCGAGGTGATCCACCACCACGAGGACGGGGTCGGGCGCTCGGACGTGCTGGCGCGCCTCGGCCTGGAGGCGCGCCGATTCTTCCTGGTCACCATGCATCGGGAGGAGAACGTCGACGTCGATGACCGCCTCCTCTCGCTCGTGGGAGCGCTGCGCCTGCTCGAGCGCGAGCATGGCCTTCCCATCGTCGTCAGCACCCATCCCCGCACGCGCAAGCGGATGGCCCGCCTGGGGTTGCACCCCGACAGCGCCTTGCTGCGGTTCCCCGAGCCGTTCGGGCTCTTCGACTTCATCGCCCTCGAGCGATCCGCCCTCTGCGTCCTGAGCGACAGCGGGACCGTTCAGGAGGAGTGTTGCATCTTCCGGATTCCCAATGTGACCATCCGCGACGTGACCGAGCGGCCGGAGACCCTGGAGTGCGCCAGCAACATCCTGAGCGGGGCCGATCCGGAGGCGATCGCGCGCTGCGTGCGGGTCGTGCTCGCGCAGCGACCGAGCTGGAGCGTTCCGCCCGAGTACCTCGTCGAGGATGTGAGCACGACGGCGACCAAGATCGTGATCGGCCGCCACGAGAGGGCGCCCGAGCCGCGGCGCCGGCCGGCGGACGACGAGCGGCTGCGGTTCGACCACTCTCCTCCCAGCGCGGCGTGACGGGCCGTGCTATGGCAAGCGCCGGTGCGTCCGGCTTCCGCTTGATGTGATCGAGCTCAGCGTCATCATCCCGACGCGGGACCGTGTCGCCACCCTCGCCGAGACGCTCGAGCGGCTGATCGCCCAGCAGACCGAGCTCTCGTTCGAGGTCGTCGTCGTCGACGACGGCTCCACTGATGCCACCGTGGCGACGGTGCAAGCCCTGGCCGAGCGCGCGCCGCTGCCGATCACGGCGCTCGAGCAGGGCTCGCGTGGCCCCGCTGCGGCCAGGAACATGGGCATCGCGGCCGCCCGCGGCTCCGCGTGCCTGTTCATCGGCGACGACACGTGGCCGCGAGCGGACCTCGTCGAACGCCATGGACGCCTGCACAGGCGCCGTCCGGAGCCCCAGGCGGCGCTTTTGGGGCACGTGAAGTGGGCTTCCGAGAGCCGGCCGTCGCCCTTCATGGAGTGGCTCAACTCGGGAGTGCAGTTCGACTTCGACCAGATCACCTCCCCCGAGGACGTCCCGGGCTCGTGCTTCTACACGGCCAACGTGTCGGCCAAGCGCTCCTTCCTGGTGGCCAACGGGGGCTTCGATGAGAGCTTCGTGCACGCGGCTTTCGAGGACATCGAGCTGGGCCTGCGGCTCAAGCAGGCCGGCATGCGCCTGGTCTACGACCCAGGCGCCGTCGTGGAGCACTTCCACCCCTACGACCTGCCCTCGTCGCTGCGGAGGATGAGGACGCTCGGTCGCTCGGCCGTGCTCCTCCACGAGCGCGTCCCCGACTGGCCGCTACCGCGCCGCTCCGGTGCCCGCCACCGCGCCAAGGCCGCGCTGCTCACGCCGCTGAACATGCTCCCGCGCGTTCGCCCGAGGCTCCTGCGCCATGCGACGTGGCACTTTCTCTGTCACCAGGCGTTTCGTGAGGGCTGCTGGGACGTGGAGCCGCGCGCCGATCGGCCGCTTCGCATGGGACCGGCGCTCGCGCGACTTGCCGCGCGCGACCCGGCCACGCGCAGCCCGGCCACCCACACGGCGTCGCGATGAGCGCAGCCCAGAGCGCCGATCGCATCCTCATTCTGGCCGCCGGCAACGTCGTCGCCCAAGGGCTCATCCAGGCTCTTCGCTGTGCCCCGCGGACCTACTGGATCGAAGCCGCCTGCATCCACGCGGAGTCGCCGGGACTGTATATGGCAGACGCGGCGTATCTGTCTCCCCTTGCCGAGGACCCGGACTTCCCCGCATGGCTGGCCGAGACCTGCGCACGCCGGGAGATACGTCTGGTGCTCGCCGGACAAGAGGACGTCTTGGAGATGCTCGCGCTGCACCGGCACCGGATCGAGCAGGCGTCCGAGGCCGTCTTGGGAGTCGACGATTACTCGCGGCTGCGCCTTGCGCGCGACAAGCTGGGCATGCACGAGATGCTGAGCAAGCAGGGGCTTGCCTCGCCGGCGACGGTGACCTGCGACGACGCGGCGGGCGTGGCCGCCGTGTTCGACCGCTACGAGCCTCCGTGGGTGATCAAGCCGCGCTTTGGCAGGGGCTCCTCGGGGTTGACCTTCCTCTCTTCGCCGGACGAGTTCTCGCGTTGGGAGGGCGACGGCGCGGTGATCCTCCAGCGATTCGTGGCGACGGACCACCCGGAGCTGAGCGTCGGGTGCCTGATGAGCTCGAGCAAGAGGCTCATGGGAGCAGTCGCGATGGAGCGATCGCTGGGCCGGGGGGCCAGCGTCTGGATCCGAGCGCAGCGGGGGAACACGGCGGCGTCCTCACTCGCGAGCCGGATTTGTGCGCTGATGGACGCGACGGGACCGTGCAACGTGCAGTTCCGCCCCGCTCCGGACGGCACGCTCTGGTGCCATGACGTCAACCTGCGCTTCTCGAGCACTGTCGCGGTACGGGCCCACGCCGGGTTCAACGACGCAGCCGCCGCCGTGGAGATGTGGCTCGGACGCGATGCGCCTCTGTCCTCGGACGCGGTGCGCGAGGACGTCGCCGTGCGCTTCACGACCACGCAATGGCATGAGGCGAGCCTGACCCGCGAGCTGCGCGCCGGCGCGACGATCAACCCGCTTCACGCCCGCCACGACGGCGTCGTCTGACCGCCTCGTCCCCCGGGGGCGCTAGCCCGAGAAGCGGTCCGCCAAAGGTCGCGCGCAGGCCCGAAGGGGCTCGGCGACGTTCAGCCTCAGCCAGAGCCGCAGGCGCTGGCCCTCCCCGCCGCCCCGGCGCAGCCGTCGCATCTCGGGCGGCCGGAGGCGAAAGCTCTCACGCAGGCAGCCGCGCGCCCGCGCACGGTCGGCCAGGCGCGCGTGCTCGACCGCCCGCTTGGCCCAGGTCTCGGCAAGGGCTTCACGACGTCGGCCCTCGAGCTCGGGCGGCACGACACCCCGCAGGCCCTCCTGGTAGCGGGTGATGCCTTCGAGAGCTTCGAGCCACGACAGGCGGGACCACATGCCGGCCGGGTGCGTGAGGTGGACGGCCATGAGCTCGGGGAGGTAGTGGATGCTGCCCTGCTGCGAGGCGATGAGGTTCAGCTGCCAGTCGCACCACGGCTGCTCGAAGTACCAGGCAGGCAGCGGATGGATCGCCTCCCGGCGGAAGACCGCAGAGCATGACGCGACGGGGTTTGCGCTGAGGAGGTCCTGCATCCCGACCTCGGAGGCCTGATCGGCGCCGTTGTAGGGCACGTCCGGACGGGATCCGTCCTCATGGCGCCACAGGACGTTGTGAAAGCACATCGAGCATCCGGGATGGGCGTCGAGGTATGCGACCTGGCGCCGGAGCTTGGCCCCCGACGTCCAGTGGTCGTCGCCGTCCAGCTTGGCGACGTACTCGCCTCGCGCGCGTTGCAGGAGCTCGTTCAACATGGCCTTGCCCGCAAGCCCAAGGTTGTTCTCGGGAAAGAACGCCCGGATGTGCTCCGGGTGGGCCTTGGCGTACTCGGCGATGATCGCACGGCTTCGATCATCCGACGCGTCGTCTCCGACCAGGACCTCGTAGCGGACGCCGTCGTCCTGCTCCAGGACGCTGTCCAGGGCGCGGGCGATGTACCGCTCGTGCTGGTAGCTCGTGACGAGCACGCTCACCCGCACTGATGCGTGCGCGTCGCCCACTAGCTCTTGCCCTTCGACCGGTCCGCGCGCGCGGGGACGAGCCCCCGCAGCCGCCGTCTCAAGCGTGGCCCGTCGGCCATGGCTCGACGGATAAGGTCGGCGACGGCCGCGGCCCTGGTGGGGTCGATCGCCGTTCCCGTGGGGAGTGCGAGCAGCCGGTCGGTGAGTCGCTCGGCCTCGGGCAGCTCACGCCGCGCGCAGGGAAGCTCCGAGCGATAGGGCTCCATCCGGTGGCACCCGGGGAAGAAGTAGCGGCGCACGAGCACGTTCTCCGCCCACAGGATGCGCTGGAGTTCGTCGCGTGAGAGCGTCGCGCTCTGATCCACCTCGATGACGACGTAGTGGCGGTTGCACCACTCGGCCTCGTCGTAGGCAATCAGCCCGATGCCGTCGATCCCGTCCAGACCGGCGCGATAGACCTCGTAGTTGCGCAGGTTGGCGACGTAGAAGTCATCGAGGGCCTCGAGGGATGTCAGCCCCATGGCCGCCGCGGGCTCGGACATCTTGGCGTTCGTACCGAGCTGCTTCACCTCGTCGTAGCGGGCGAAGCCATGGTTGCGGGTGAGCCTGGCCTGCTCGGCGAAGTCGCCGTCGTCGGTCACGATCGCCCCACCCTCGAAGGTGTTGACGAACTTTGTCGCGTGGAAGCTCAACACCTCGGCCTTCCCGTACCCGCCGATCATGCGTCCCCGGTGCGAGCAGCCAAAGGCGTGCGCCGCGTCGAAGATCAGCGCCAGACCGCGGCGCTCGGCCAGCGCCGTCAGCTCGTCGATGGCACACGGCCTGCCCCAGAGGTGCACGCCGACGATCCCTGACGTGCGTGGGGTGACCATGTCCTCGACGGAGGCCGGGTCGAGGTTGTGCGTGCGCGGATCGACGTCGCAAAACACCGGCGTGACCCCCTGCCACCGAAGCGCGTGGGCGGTCGCGACGAAGGTCAGCGGGGAGACGACCGCCTCGTCGACGAGCCCGGCGACGCGAATCGCTATCTGAAGCGCCGCCGTGCCGCTCGCCATCGCGACGCAATGGCGCACGCCGACGAAGCGCGCGATGGCCTCCTCGAACTCGCGTACGAGGGGTCCGTCGTTGGTCAGCCAGCGACGGTCGAGGATGCCGGCCATCCGCTCTGACAGCCTGGCGCGGTCCCCGATGTTGGGACTGCCGACATGAAGGCGCTCGGTGAACGCCGGCGGCCCGCCGAGGATGGCGGGCTCGTCCGTGCGGGGTGCCAGCCTGGCGCGCGCACCGTCGTCGATCATCGGAGCCCCTCTCCCAGCGGGCGGAGAAGGCCCGACCCCGAGTAGCCGGGGTGGGAGCACCCGCCTCCCCCAGCCGGGGCGCTAGGCATCGCCAGAAGCTGTGGAATCGATGGCGACCAGATGCTCCGTCTCCCACGCCAGCCGCGGCCGGACCGCCCCCACCCGCCGCTCATACCAGCCGTCCCGGCTGTCGTCGATGTCGCGCACCTCGAAGACCAATATGTCCTCCATGCGGTGGATGACGTGGCAGGAATCCGCGACGACCAACAACTCGATCCGGTGCACTCCCTCGTTGAGGAGGTTGGCGGGCACGTGACAGGTGTCGCGAAACAGGCCGCGCGGGAACGGTCGGCCGTGCCAGACGAGCTCCTCGGTGGGAATGGCGTTGAAGACGATGACGCCGTGCTCGTTGTAGACATGCAGGCTCAGGTTAAGGCGGGCGCCCTCACGCATGTTCCAGTACTCGAACTCGATGACAAAGGGCGTGGCCACGGAGATCTGGTCCTCGGGCTCACCCTGCTCGGGTCGGACCCGGGCACGGCGGATGCGTACGCGGTCGTTGCCCGGCGCCAGCTCGGGTTCGGGCCAGACGTGGTCGCTTAGAACCGACAGGCACGTCGCGAGATAGCGCGAGATGACCTCCGAGGATGTGCCGTCGGCTGCGCACCGCCCGCCCTCGAGCCAGATCGTGCGGCTGCAGAGGCTTTCGATCGCCGCCATGTTGTGACTGACGAAGAGCACCGTTCGCCCGCTTCGGGCGGCGTCGCCCATCTTGCCCATGCACCGTTTCTGGAACTCCGCGTCGCCCACGGCGAGCACCTCGTCGACGATCAGGATGTCGGGCTCGAGGTGCGCGGCCACCGCGAACGCGAGCCGCGCGTGCATGCCGGTCGAGTAGCGCTTCACAGGGGTGTCGATGTAACGCTCGATACCGGCGAAGCTCACGATCTCGTCGAACTTCCGCTGGATATCGGCGCGAGGCATCCCGAGGATGGCGCCGTTGAGCGAAATGTTCTCCCGACCGGTCAGCTCGGGGTGAAAGCCGGTTCCGACCTCGAGCAGGGATCCGACCCGACCGCTGATCACCGCGTGGCCCTCCGTCGGCTCCGTGATGCGCGAGAGGATCTTGAGCAGCGTGCTCTTGCCGGATCCGTTGCGCCCGATAATACCGAGCGCCTCTCCCTCCCTGAGCTCCAGGGAGACATCGCGAAGCGCCCACATCGACTTGGCCTCCGTCGACGGATCATGGGCCGATCCATTGCTCGGGCGGCCCAGCCGTCGCAGCCGGGCACGCGCCGAGGCGGTGATGACGTCGCGGATGGTGTTGTAGGGCTGGCGTTCGCCGACGCGGTAGAGCTTGCCCAATCGCACGGCGCGGACTGCGACATCGGTCATCGTTCACACGATGTCCGCGAACGATCGCTCCATCCGGCGGAAGTATAAGAGCCCCCCCGCGAGCAGCCCGCCAGTGACCAGCACGGAGATCGCCAGCGTCGCCCCCGGAGGCTCGGCACCCAGGAGCGCCCACCGAAAGCCGTCGATCACACCGGCCATCGGGTTGATGCCATAGACGGCGTCCCATGGCTCCGGCACGAGGCTGGAGGGGTAGGCGACCGGCGAGATGAACAGCCACAACTGCACGGCGAACGGGATCGCGTAGCGGATGTCCCTGTACTTGACGTTCAACGCGGACAGCCACAGACCGACCGCGAGCGCGGTTGCTGCTGCCAGCAAGACGAGGAAAGGCAGGACCAGGAGCGCGGCCGAGGGAACGATCCCGTAGACAAGCATGAGCCCAAGCAGGACGACGAAGGCGATCCCGAAGTCCACGAGACTGGCCAGCACCGCAGCCGTCGGCACGATGAGGCGCGGGAAGTAGACCTTGGCGAGGATCCGCTCCTGCTCGACGAGGCTGTTGCCCGCAAGAGCGATCGCGGAGGCGAAGAACGTCCATGGCACCAGGGCGGCGAAGGCGAAGACGGGATAGGGCACGTCCCCCGAGGGAATCCCAGCCAGCTTGCCGAAGAAGACGCTGAAGACGATCATCGTCAGCACCGGTTGGAGCACCGCCCAGGCGGCGCCAAGGGCCGTCTGCTTGTAGCGAACCTTGATGTCGCGCCACGTCAGGAAGTAGAACAGCTCGCGGTAGTCCCAGAGCTCTCCGAATCGCATGGCCACCCAGCCACTCGATGGCTGGACCGTGGTGGTGTGACGAGCGGAGGTGGTGCGCCCCATGGCAGTCGCCGACGCGGCGTCCGTCGCGGCCGGCGGCGCCATTCTAGAAGGCTGCCGGGACTCGCCAGGCAGGTCCGCACCCGGCCGATGAGCCATCCTGCCCGCCTGCGCTCGCTGAACGCACTCGCGCCGACGGCTGGGGGTCCTCCGCGGAGCAGCTTCTGTTACTCTGGCTTGCGGGGGTTTGGGATCCCACTTCTGTAGTTCTGGGGATGTCGGTATCTAGGCCGCTCACGCAGGTTCGCGGGCGGCCCAACAGCGGGGGGAACGACGTGGGGGAAAGGGCCGGACTTGACGTGCACGCCTTCAAGGAGGCACGCACCCGAGAGCCCCTGATCACTCGCGCTTCGCAGCCCGACCGGGGCGGTGACGGCTTCGCGATGCAGGACTGCTCTCCTCGCCGGCTCGCCGCCCCCGAGCGTCGAGGCCGCCGGGTCGGCAAATACGACTCCTATCGTCGGCGCATGCTCGTCGCGGCGGATGTGCTGTCCGCGCTGCTGGTGTGCGCCGCCGTCGAGAACCTCTCGGGCGACCGAGCGGCGTCGCTCGTCGCGCTCGCCTACGTCCCCGTGTGGGGGATGCTCGCCAAGCTGCAGGGACTCTACGACCGCGATCACCGGACCCTGCGACATCTGACCGTCGACGAGATTCCCCAGTTGCTGACGTGGGCGCTGACCGGCACGCTGGTGCTGGGGCTGCTCCTGGTCGTCGCGTCGGCGGACACGTTCGACCGCGTCTTCGCCGGCGTGTTCGTCGTGGCGTTCCTCTCGGCTGTCTTCCTGCGCGCGCTCGCCAGGTTCCTCTGGCGCCGCATCACTCCGCGGGAGCGCGCGATGATCGTCGGCGACGGACCCCTTGCCGAGGCTGCGCAGCGCAAGCTCGAGCTGTTTCCCGATGCCCACCTGCACGTCGTCGACAGCATCATGACGGAGATCGCACGGGCGGACGGTGCTTTCTGGGCTGACCGCCTGGTCGGCGTCGATCGCGTCATCCTCGCATCGCAGACCCTCGACGAGAGAGCGCTGGCCAAGTTCGTCGGGGTCTGTCGCGACCTCGAGATCAAGTTGAGCGTCGTGCCTCCCGCGCGCGGCATGTTCGGCACCGCCGTGGAGTTGCGACACATCGCCGATCTGCCGGTCGTGGAGTACAACACGTGGAATGTGTCGCGCTCGACGCTCGTCCTGAAGCGAGCCTTCGACGTGATCGTCGCCGTGCTGGCGACAATTCTCCTGCTCCCCGTCCTCGCCATCGTCGCGCTCGCGGTCCGCCTCGACAGCAGGGGTCCGATCATCTTCTGCCAGCGGCGAGCTGGACAGCATGGACGACCATTCACGATGTACAAGTTCCGGACGATGGGGTGCGACGCTGAAGCCCGACTTCCTCAGGTGGTCTCCATCGACCACCTGACCGAGCCCATGTTCAAGCTCAAGTCCGATCCGCGCGTGACGCGTGTCGGGCGGTTCCTTCGCCGCTCGAGCCTCGACGAGCTTCCGCAGATCCTCAACGTTCTGAAAGGCGAGATGAGCCTCGTGGGCCCGCGTCCCGAGCAGATGGAGCTCGTCGAGCGCTACGGCTCGGTGCAGCGTTTCCGCCTCGCCGTCAAGCCCGGCATCACAGGCCCGATGCAGGTCTTCGGGCGTGGGCAGCTGACCTTCGAGGAGCGCCTCGCCGTCGAGCGAGAGTACATCGAGAACTTCTCCTTCTCGCGCGACCTCCTGCTGCTTGCCCTGACGGTCGGCGTCGTCGCCGGACGGCAGGGCGCCTACTGAGACCATCCATGCCCACGCGCGCGCTCGCGGATCAGGCAGAGGGGGGCAGAGTGGCGGCGCGCCATGAGCGAGGGGGCAGCCACCAGTCAGCCCTCTCGGTGACGGCGGTCGTCCCATCGCTGTCCGGTGGTTCGAGACTGGTACGCCTCGTTGAGTCGCTGACGCTTGCCACCGGCTCGCTTGAGGTGGTCGTCGCCGACAACGGCCTTCCCGAGGGCACCCGGTCCGCGCTGGAGGAGGCCGGAGCCACGGTCGTGGCGATGGGGCGCAACCGGGGATTCGGCGC
>JAUJOF010000003.1:155335-299104 GCA_030447785.1 Solirubrobacteraceae bacterium | reverse complement strand
TCGGGGGATTCGACGAGAGCTTCTTTGCGTACTTCGAGGACGTCGATCTGGCGATCAGACTCCGAGCTGTCGGGGCCACATGTGCCCTGGCCCCCCACGCCCGTGCCCTTCACGCGGGCTCGGGCACGCTGGGCTACCGCTCACTCGCGAAGGCGAATCTCGTCGGGTTCAGCCGGGGCTGCTTGCTGCGCAAGTACGGGGTCCTGCGCGATCCGCGCAGTGCACTGGCCGCCCTCGCGGTCGAGGCGGTCGCCGTTGCCCTGCTGGTGCGACAGCATCGATCGCTGCAACCCGGCCTCGCGCGGATTCGCGGTTGGCGAAGCTGCGACACGCGGATCTCCCCGCCGCCGGGTCCGGACATAGCGGTGACCCAGTGGGACGCCTGGAGGCGGCGCTACGCCCGCTCGCGAATGCCCTGCTGGACCAGTGTTGAAATCTGACCGCCCCGGGTGCGGCGGGCGGCTCCCTATCGTCTCTCGGAGGTGAGGCGCCCTGGGCGGCAGCACACGATGCACACCCTGGTCGTCCTGCATTCGGGAGCGGTCGCCGGTCCCCCTGGGCACGTCTTCCCCTGGCTGTCGCCGCTCGCCGAGCAGGGCTCGGTGTCCGTGGTCGTACCGGCAGAAGGCTCGGCGGCGGACCTGTACGCGACGATCGGACGCACGGCCGTCCTCGACTACGAGCCGCTGACCTACCCGGCTGGCATGCGTGCTCTGGGACCCTACGCCGCTCGCTTCGTCGCCGACGTGCGCAGCTTCGGGCGTCTCATACGCCAACTCGAGCCCGATCTCGTGTTCAGCGTGACCGCGTCGCTTCCCGCCGCTTGCCTAGCCGCCCGGCTGCAGCGGGTCCCGACGGTCGTCTTCGTCGGCGAGATCTTCGACAAGGGCCTGGGGACCAGCCGGGGTCGAGCCCTCGGAGCCGCAGCCGCTGTCCGGATGACCGCAGCCCTCGCAAACGGCCTGGTCTGCTGTTCACAGACGGTGGCACGGCAGTTCGCAGCCAACCGGACGCCATTGCTGAAGACCATCTACCCGGGCGTGGACGGAACCTACGCCAATGGTGACGGCGCGCGGTTTCGGGCACGGCACGAGCTCACGCAGGCGACACCGTGCCTCGCGGTGGTCGGCAACGTCACGCCCGCACGCGGCCAGGACCTGCTCATCCGCGCCCTTCCGGCGCTGCGCCAGCAGTTTCCCGACGTTCACTGCCTCATCGCCGGCGTTCCCCACCCGCGGCCCGGCGACCTCGCCTACCGGCAGGAGCTCGCGAGGCTGGCCCGCCGGCTGGGAGTGCAAGACGCTGTGTCATTCGTCGGCCTGATCGATCCGATCGCCGACCTCTACGCGGCGTCGGACATCGTCGTCAACCCGGCCCGATTCAAGGAGCCTTTCGGTCGCGTGGCGGTCGAGGCGCTCAGCGCCGGGTGCCCGGTCGTGACGGCCGCCGTAGGAGCCGTCGGGGAGGTCGTGCGCGACGGGCAGGAGGCGCTCGTGTTCGCGGCGGAGGACCATGAGGCCCTTGGGGACGCGATCGCCCGGCTCTGGCGCGATCGTCGGATGCGACAGGAGCTCGTTCGCAACGGGCGAAGGCGCGTCGCTACGCGGTTCAGGGAGGATCTCGCCGTCGAGGCCTTCGCAGAGGTCGTGGATCGTGTTCTCGCGCCTCGCAGTCGCGGTGCCACCCCTACGCTGGCTGCGCCATCGAGATGACCGTGGAGACCCCGGCACGATTCAAGATGGCGCGGCGGCGAAAGCCGGCAGGTCTGCTGGCGCACCCGCGGGTCAAGCCGGTGCTGCATCGGCTCGGGGGCATCACCATCGCGCTGGTGGTGCTCGCCTGCGCGGCGCTCGTGGCCGTCTGGCCGACGCTCACGCTGGTCGCGCTCGGGCTGGTCCTCGTTGCCGCGCTGGCCTGGTATGCGCCGCCGTTCGGGCTCGTCGGTGCCGTCCTGCTGTACGGACTCGAGGGAGTGATCAAGGTGGGACTTGGTCGGGAGCTCGCCCGCGTTGGCGTGAACCCGGACGCGGTCGGGGCCGCCTTCATCGATCTCGCCCTCATCATCGCCGGTCTGGGGCTCGTGCGCCACGACCGAGGGCGAACGCTGCGGACGATCTGGGATCACGCCGGACGATGGGCTCATATCGGACTTGCCCTGCTCGCGGCCTGGCTCGTTCTCTCGCTTGCGCAGATGGCCCTGACAGATGACTTCGCCAACGCCCTGGCCGGCTTTCGCTTGACGCAGGCCTATCTGCTGGCCGTCCTGGCGGGGATGATGCTGCTGGCGACGCGCCGGCCCGAGCGGGTTCTGACCGCGCTCGTCGCCGTCCTTCTCGTCCTGGCGGCCTACGCCGCCGTGCGCGGGGTCGCCGGCCCGACCGACGGCGAGCGCGTCGCGGCTCTCGGCCGAGCGACCACGCCGCTCGTCCCCATCGAGGCCGGTGTCATCTTTCGTAACACGGGTTCCTTCTCGAGCGCGATAGGGCTAGTGAGCTTCCTGGCCCCAGCCGGGGTCTTCCTGCTCATCCTCGGTCTGTCGCTCATGCGCCTGCGGCTCGCTGCCTGGATCGGTGTCGCCCTTGTCCTCGTCGCGCTGGTCGGCTCGCACGTGCGCGCGGGCCTCATCGCCATCACCCTGGGCGCCGTCTGCGCGGGAGCGCTCCTCATTTTCATGAGCGGCCTTGCCCGACGGACCAAGGTCGCGCTCGGGCTGGCGAGCGTCCCGCTGCTGGTCATATTGCTGGTGCTGGGGGCCCTGGCGACGACCACCGCATCGGGTGGCTCCGAGCAGGTCGCCCAGCGCTCTGCCTGGGTGCTCAACCCGCTGTCCGATCCGTCACTCGAGCTGCGGTTCGAGCGCTGGCGCGAAGCGCTGAGCAGCGTAAAGGCCGATCCGCTCGGCACCGGAGTGGGAACGGTGGGAGGTGCGACGGTCGATGAGAACGCCACGGCGACGTTCGCCGACAACAGCTACATCAAGATCCTCAAGGAGCAGGGGCCGCTGGGCGCCGTCGCCTTCGTCCTGGGAATCCTCGCCACCTTCGCCGCGGTCGCAGCCGGAATCTCGCGACGCGCAGGTCCCCGGCGTGCCGTGGGCATCGCAGCCCTCAGCGCCTGCGTTTCGTTCTTCGTGCTGCTCTCGAGCTCCGAGGCCATAGAGCAGCCGGGCAAGGTCCTGGCGTGGCTGTTCCTCGGGATCGCGCTGTGGGCCGCGTTCGGGGCGGCCCCCGGAGGGAAGCTCAGCCCGGAAGCCCGGGAGACGGCTTCCACCCGCGGCGACCTCCGAGAGCTGGTCGGGCGGCTTCCGGGCTGGGCGCGTTCGCGCTACGCGCTCATCCTCGTGCTGCCGTTGCTGCTCGTGCCCGTCGGAGTGAGCCTGCTGCGCGCATCGCACTTCGACACGACGCTCGAGGTGCTTCCCACGCGCCCCCCCGGCAATGCCGGAGTGACGAGTGCCCGCGGCTCGGCCGTTCCCGACCTCGTCGCCAATCCCGGCTTTCAGCTCGACACCGAAGGATGGAAGGCGCGTTCCCCGTTCGAGCTAAGGCGCGCGACCGACGAGTCGCATTCCGGCACCGCCTCGCTGGTCTCCGTCCGCGACGGGCGGGGCTCAGCCGGGGAGAGGGCCGCTTCCACCCCCGTCGCCCTGCCGGGCCCGGGCAGATACCGGGTGCAGGCGTGGGTCCGCCTGCCTGCCGCCTACGGCGGAGGATCGCCGAGGATCGCGCTCGAGGGCCTCTCGGGCAGCGCCCGGGTGGCCACCCGGGAGGGCGATCCCCGAGTGCTCGAGCGCTGGCAGCCGATCTGGAGCGACTACGTCGTCGGATCGGATGACCTCAAGGGCCGGATCGTCCTGGGCACCGATTCCCCACTCCCGGCTCGCGAGCAGAGGCTTCACTGGGACGACGTCAGCGTGATGTCCTGGAACGCTGGCGGCACGCCGGCGGGGGCCCAGGTCAACCTCGTCTCCAATCCCGGCTTCGAGTACGACATGAGCGGCTGGGGCGACCCCCCGTCCTTCGTGGTGCAGCGCTCCACGGCGCTCGTCCGCAGCGGCAGCGGCTCGTTGCGCTCCTCCAGTGATCAGCGGGCTCCAAACGATACGAACGCTGGGTACACCCACCTCGTCTTCCCGCGCGCGGGCACCTACCGAGCTCGAGTCTGGGCCTACATCCCGCGAAGCGCCCGAGCAGTTCAGCCGGCCGTGTTCCTCGAGGGCTTCTCCGGAGGCACCCCGCTCGCCGAGCGGCGAGGCGACCCGAAGATCCGCGACGCCTGGCAGCTGGTGTCGGTGGACTTCAAGGTCTCGTCGCGGGATCTGGAAGGCTCGCTGGTGCTGCGTAGCCTGCCGGTCCCGGGGTCCACCGGCCCCGAGGGCGATGGCGACCCGGTCGTGTACTGGGACGACGTCGCCGTGCCCGCCATGCGCTCCCGGGCTCCCATCGACTCGACGGCGGTCGCCGCCGGCGTGCGCTCGGCCCTGGAGGAGCCTCAGCTGCGCTTCGACGTCTCGTTCATGGCGCCGGACGACACGCCCTACGATCCGACCCGCGCCACGGTGACGCCCACCTCACGCCCAGGCACGTCGAGCTACCTCGCGAAGGTGGAGAGCGATGTTCCCAGCGACGCACGCAGCCTGGCCGAGCCTCTGCGGTCCGCTCTCATCAGCGCGGCCAGCCGCAACGCGCGTCGGCGGGCCCAGGCGGACTGGCTGAGGCTCATCTCGAGGCTGGCCGAGGACCTGTCACCTTCGCGAGCTGCACTCTTGCAGCAGCGAGCAAACGTCCTGCAGCGCGTGATCGGCGCTCAGGCGGCCGAGGCCGTGGTGGTGCCTCCCCCCGCGTCCCCCGCCAACGCGGCGACCCGCAGGTTGGAGAAGAAGGTCAGCGGGGAACGGCAGCGGGTCATCGGGCGGCTGGGCTCGGGTCTGCCCCCCCGCCAACGTGCGCTCTTGCAACAGCGGGTCGATGACCTGCAGCGCATGCTCGGGGCTCAGACGCCCGAGTTCTTCGTGCTTCCCTACGGTCCCGCAGCCGAGCCGACCCGACCGGTCGACCGCCTGATCGACCAGCTTCCCGGACCTTTTCCCCCGCGCGTGGCAGGCGGCTGGGCCGCGGTGGCGGGCGCCCTCTGCGCGGTCGTGCTCTTCGGCATGCTCCTGACCGGTACGGCAGTGCGCCGCCGGACCGCTGTACGGAGAGACTGATCTATGCGAGGCCGGCGTCTGGCCACAGCGCTCTTGGTCGTCTGGACGCTGGCCATGGCCGCATGGCTCGTCCTGTACCGAGAGGCGCAGGCCACATGCGGGCCCGAGATCTACCGCAGCTGCCAGATCGGGCTGAAGATCACTCCCGGCCTCGGAAGGCCGGGAATCGTGTTGCTCTGGTCGCTCGGCGTCGTGGCGTTCGCGCTGACATGGCTCACGACGCGTCGTCCAGGGTCGGCGGCCATCGATCGCGCCGTTCGGCGATTTCGGGGATTGCGGCTTGCGGCCCCGGCGGTCCCGGCCCTGGGGAGCTCGAACGATTCCCTGCGGCGCCGACCGTTGGCGTCGCTGCGCGGCACGGCCACGCTGGCGGCCTTCCTGCTGCTGGTGGCGGTGGTGGGCAGCTTGGTTGCATCGAGGGGCACGCAAGCACCGGTCCAAACCGACCAAGCCCGTGTCGACGTTGTGTCGGCGGTCGTCCAGCCCGCGGCCACGCCCTCCGGCCGGCGTCGCAAGCGCGCCCGCGTCACCGTGCAGCTCCGCCTCGCCAACCAGGGCGAGAGCACGATCGCCAACGTCCAGCCCGCCCTCCTGGCGCGCACGCGCGTGAACCCCGATCCCCGAGCCGACGACACCACCGGGTCGCTGCTGGAACCTATCCCGCCGGGGAGCACGGCCGCGGGCGCGCTGCGCTTCGAGACCGCCGCAGCGGTGACCGACCGCCTGCTCGCCACGCGCCGCGCACAGCTGCGCATCGCCGGAGAGACCGTTCCGCTCACGCTCAGCCTCCGGCCCCCACCGGAGCCCGGACCGGAGTCACGTCCCCCGGTGCCCGTCGAAGAAGTCCGTGTCGACGTTGTGTCGGCGGTCGTCCAGCCCGCGGCCACGCCCTCCGGCCGGCGTCGCAAGCGCGCCCGCGTCACCGTGCAGCTCCGCCTCGCCAACCAGGGCGAGAGCACGATCGCCAACGTCCAGCCCGCCCTCCTGGCGCGCACGCGCGTGAACCCCGATCCCCGAGCCGACGACACCACCGGGTCGCTGCTGGAACCTATCCCGCCGGGGAGCACGGCCGCGGGCGCGCTGCGCTTCGAGACCGCCGCAGCGGTGACCGACCGCCTGCTCGCCACGCGCCGCGCACAGCTGCGCATCGCCGGAGAGACCGTTCCGCTCACGCTCAGCCTCCGACCCTCGCCGAACCCGGGGCAGCGCCGGGCCCGCTGCCCTGACCGGGCTGCCGGTGGTCGCGAGGAGGCGACCATGAGCGATCCCTTCGGGGTTGGCTCGGCGCCAACATTTGCTTGGTGCTGAGGAACGCAAGGCGTTCGCGCATCTCCCGACCTTGCTCGGGCCCTTGCCCGCGCGCCTCGAGACCTGTTGGCGTGGATCAAGCCTCCAGCGCCACGATGGCATCTACCTCCACCTCTGCCCCGAGGGGCAGCGCCGCCACCCCGACGGCCACGCGCGCGGGCGGGTCTCCCTCGGGGAAGAACCTCCCATAGGCGTCGTTGATCTCCACGAAGGCGCCCATGTCGGTCACGTAGATCGTCAGGCGCACGGCGTCGGCCAGCGACGCGCCGGCCGCCGCGCAGACCGCTTCCAGGTTGTGCAGGCAGCGGGTGACCTGCTCGCCGGGCGTCCCCGTCACCAGCTCGCCCGAGTCCGGGTCGATGGGCAGCTGGCCCGAGCAGAACAGCAGCCCGCCGCTGCGCACGGCGTGGCTGTAGGGACCTACGGCGCCCGGCGCCCGGGGCGCGGTGACGGCGTGGCGATGGTGGGTCACGGCGGGTCCTCCTTGGGGATCGGCGGGTAGCCCACCAGCATGACCAACGCGCTGGCCGACGAGACCTCCCCCTACCTGCTCCAGCACCGCGACAACCCCGTGGACTGGCTGCCCTGGGGCGAGGAGGCCCGGCGGCGCGCCCGCGAGGAGGACCGCCCCATCCTGGTCTCCATCGGCTACTCGGCCTGCCACTGGTGCCACGTGATGGAGCGCGAGTCCTTCGAGGACGAGGGCATCGCGGGCCTGATGAACGAGCGCTTCGTGTGCGTGAAGGTCGACCGCGAGGAGCGCCCCGACGTCGATGCGCTCTACATGGAGGCCGTGCAGGGCATGACCGGTCACGGGGGCTGGCCGCTCAACGTCTTCCTCACGCCCGAGCAGGTCCCCTTCTACGGGGGCACCTACTTCCCGCCCGCGCCGCGCATGGGGATGCCCGCCTGGCCGCAGGTGCTCACCGCGGTGGCCGATGCATGGGACCAGCGCAAGGAGGAGATCCGCGCCCGTGGCGAGGAGATGGCCAGCCGCCTGGGTGGCGGCGCGGCCCTGCAGCCCTCCCACAAGCCCCTGGACGCCGCCACCCTGGACGCCGCGGTGGAGGCGCTGCGCGGGCAGTACGACAGCGTGCACGGCGGCTTCGGCGGCGCCCCCAAGTTCCCCCCGCACGCCCCCCTGGGCTTCCTGCTCCAGCGCGGCGAGACCACCATGAGCGTGCAGACCCTGCGCTCCATGGCCTCGGGCGGTATCTTCGACCAGGTCGGCGGCGGCTTCGCGCGCTACGCCGTCGACGAGCACTGGACGGTCCCCCACTTCGAGAAGATGCTCTACGACAACGCCCTGCTGGCACGCGCCTACCTGCACGCCTTCCAGCGCACCGGCGACGCCCGGCTGCGGCGCATCTGCGAGGAGACGCTCGAGTGGGCCCTGCGCGAGATGCGCGGCCCCGAGGGCGGGTTCCTCAGCGCCCTGGACGCCGACTCCGAGGGCGTGGAGGGCAAGTTCTACGTGTGGTCGCTGGCCGAGCTGCGCGACGCGCTGGGCGAGGACGCCGACGTGGCCGTGGCCTGGCTGGGCGCCACCGAGGAGGGCAACTGGGAGGGCACCAACATCCTGGAGTCGCGCGGCCCCGAGCCCGAGCCCGCGGTGCGCGAGCGCATCCGTGCGCGGCTGCTCGAGGTCCGCGCCCGGCGCGTGCGCCCCGGCGACGACGACAAGCGCCTGACCGCCTGGAACGCGCTGATGATCAGCGCCCTGGCCGACGCGGGCGCGGCCCTGGATCGCACCGACCTGCTCGACGCCGCGCGCGGGTGCGCCGCCTTCGTGCTGGACGAGCTGCGCGAACCCGGCCCGCCCGGCCGCCTCCTGCGCACGTGGAAGGACGGCCGTGGGCGCCTGCGGGCCTATCTGGAGGATCACGGCTTCCTGCTCGAGGCGCTGCTGACCCTCTACGAGGCCACCTTCGAGGAGCGCTGGTTCACCGAGGCGCGGGGGCTGGCCGACGTCATCGTGGCCCGCTTCGCCGACCGCGAGCGCGGTGGGTTCTTCTCGGTCGCCGACGACCACGAGCAGCTCGTGGCCCGGCGCAAGGACCTCGAGGACGCGCCGATCCCCTCGGGTGCCTCCAGCGCCGCCTACGGCCTGCTGCGCCTGGCCGCGCTGACGGGCGAGCACGCCTACGCCGAGTACGCCGAGGGCCACCTGCGCCTCCTGCACGAGCTGGCGCCCCGCCACCCGCAGGCCTTCGGGCACCTGTTGGCCGCGCTGGACTTCCACCTGAGCGCCGTGCGCGAGGTGGCGCTGGTCGGCCCGCCCGCGCAGCGCGCGCCGCTGGAGCGGATCGTCCGCGCAGAGCACCGTCCCCACCTGGTGGTGGCCGGGGGCAGCGGGGCGGGCGACGGCGGCGAGACGGTGCCGCTCCTGCAGGGCCGCACGCCGGTCGGTGGGCGTGCGACAGCCTACGTTTGCGAGGGCTTCGCCTGCCGCGCCCCGGTCACCGAAGCCGCCGAGCTGGCCGCGGCGCTGAGCTCCTCGGCGTAACGCCCTGCGGGCTCGGCGTGCCCGAACCGTCGCGAACGCAACGGGCCAGCCAGGCAGCGAGCGAGTGGTCGACGTGGACCTTCCGGTAGGTCATGCCCGGCTTGCCGCTCTGATCGGTGGCGGGTGCGGCCTTCGCTGCCATGGTTCTCTCCTCTTGGACGCGGTTGGACCCGTGCCCCCTGCCATCTGGTTCCCGCCAGATGCGCTCGCCTCGTTCTTCTCCTGCGCCCATCGACGCGAAACCAGGCTGGACGAACGGACGAGCGACGCCCGCTCGAGCGGCCTGCGCGGCGATGGAACGGGGAGTCGCGCCTCGATCCCCGCCTCCATCACCGGATGAGGACGACGTTCGCGCCGACGTCGACGCCGCCCCAGGCCCGGTCGGCCGTGTAGGCCGGCGCCTTCAGGCGCATCGCCAGGGCGAGACACGCCCGGTCGGCGAGGGACAGGCCGACCTGACGCGTCGGCGCCCACAGGACGGCGACGACGTCCGCATCCTCGCCGGTGAACGCCTCGATGCGCACACCGAGCCCCTCGACGCTCTCGCGCTTGCCGGTCGTCGCCACCTCGACCGCCCGGTAGCGCTGCAGCACCTCTGCCCAATTCACGGACGAGATCGCCGCGCAAGCGAGCAGCGGCTCCACCTTCCCGGCCCCCGGCTCCTCCCAGAGCACGGCGACCAGCGCGGACGCGTCGAGCACCGCACGCGGCTCAGCCGTGTTCACCGCCCGCCTCTCGCCGCGCCTCCTCGCGCCGCTCGGCGATGAGGGCGTCAACGGCGCTGGCGCCCTCGGGCATAGAGCCTCGCAACTCGTCGCGCAGGCGGCGCAGGACCTGCTCGCGCCGCTCCAGGACCAGGCGACCGTCCTCCACCCGGGCGACCACCGCCTGCCCGGGCTCGAAGCCGAGGTGCCGTCGCAGGTCCGCGGGGATCACCACGCGGCCCTGGGGTCCGATGATCAGGGTGGCGCTCCTGCGCGTGCGTGCCACGTTGTGCTTACTATGGCACGCCAGACCGGAGATGGCGAGCGAGCGGCGACGTCTCGTCGTGGCCTCCAACCGCAGCACCCACTGGCTTATGGTGGCGCGGCGTCGATGAGCAGGCTCCTGACCTTTCCCGCCGGGCGACGGGCGAAGTGGATCGTGGTGGCGGTCTGGCTGGCCGCCGTGGTCGCCACCCTCGCCCTCGGCCTGCCGGGCCAGCTGGCCGACGCCGAGGAGAACTCGTCGACCTCCTTCCTGCCCGGCGACGCGGAATCGACCGCGGCGCTGGCCATCACCCAGCGCCTGCAGGGGGGCGAGGAGGCCCCGACCGTGGTGGTCTACCAGCGCGAGGGCGGCTTGACCGCGGGCGACCGGGCGACCATCCGCACCGACCTCCAGGCCCTCAACCGCGCCACGGCGCGCTACGCGAGCACCTCGCCGTTCCGGGGTCCCCGGCTCTCGCAGGACGGCACGACCGCGCTGCTGACCAACGTCCTGCGGGCCACCGGCGAGAGCGACGACCTGCTCGGGCCGGTGGAGGACTACCGCGCCATCGTCGACGGCGGGGACGGGCTGGAGGCGGCGGTGGGCGGGCCCTCGGGGGCCAGCACCGACGCGGTGGAGATCTTCGAGGGCATCAACGGGACGCTGCTGCTGGCCGCCGGCGGTCTGGTCTTCTTGCTGTTGATCGTCATCTACCGCAGCCCGATCTTCTTCCTGCTGCCCCTCGGTGCCGTGGCCGCCGCCGAGCTCACCGCGCGCGCCGCCGGCTTCGGGCTGACCGAGATCGGCGTGACCATCAACGGCCAGTCGTCGGCCATCCTCTCCGTGCTCGTGCTGGGCGCAGGCACCGACTACGCCCTGCTGCTGGTGGCGCGCTACCGCGAGGAGCTGCGCCGCCACGAGGACAAGCACGAGGCCATGGCGCTGGCTCTGCGCAGGGCGGGACCGGCCATCTTCGCCTCGGGGCTGACCGTGGCCGCCGCGCTGCTCTCCCTCACGCTGGCCAGCGTCAACGGGACCGCGGGCCTGGGGCCGGTGGGCGCGACCGGCGTGGCCGTGGCGATGCTGGCCATGCTCACCTTCCTTCCCGCACTGCTCACCGTGGTGGGCCGCGCGCCGTTCTGGCCCTTCGTGCCCCGCTTCGGCGACACGGGCAGCGACGCCACCCACGGCGCATGGCGGCGGCTGGGCGATCGCGTGGCCCTGCGCCCGCGGCGCGTCGCCCTGGGCGCCACCGCGCTGCTGGCCGTGGGCGTGGCGGGCCTGGTCACCTACTCCAACGGCCTGACCACCGGCAACCAGTTCCGCGGCGAGGTCGAGTCCCAGCGTGCACAGGAACTCATCGCCAAGGCGTTCCCCTCCGGCCAGAGCGCGCCGACCGACATCGTCGTGCGCGACCCTGCGCGCGTCGACGAGGTGGTGGCCGCCGCCTCGCGCGTCGAGGGCGTGGCCGCGGTCTCGCCCAGCCCGTGGGCGCCGACGAGCGCGCGGTGCAGCTGGCCGCCCTCCTGGCGCAGGAGCCCTACAGCACCGAGGCCTTCGCGGTGATCGAGCCGTTGCGCGAGGCGGTGCGATCGGTGGCGCCCGGGACCCTCGTGGGCGGCCCGACGGCGATCGAGGCCGACCTGCGCGAGGCCTCGGCGGACGACACGCTGCTGCTGGTGCCGATCGCGCTGGTCATCGTGCTGGTGATCCTCATCGGGCTGCTGCGCGCGCTGGTCGCGCCGGTGCTGCTGGTGGCCACCGTGGTGCTCAGCTTCCTGGCCGCGCTGGGCGTGGGCTCGCTGGTGTTCGACGTGATCTTCGGCTTTCCGGGGATGGACCCGTCGATCCCGCTCTATGCGTTCGTCTTCCTGGTGGCCCTGGGCGTCGACTACAACATCTTCCTCATGGCGCGCGTGCGCGAGGAGGCCCAGCGCCACGGGACGCGCGAGGGGATGCTGCGCGGGCTGGCGGTCACCGGCGGAGTCATCACCTCGGCGGGCATCGTGCTGGCCGGCACGTTCGCGGTACTGGCCGTCCTGCCGCTGGTCTTTCTCACCGAGATCGGCTTCCTCATCGCCTTCGGCGTCCTCCTGGACACCTTCCTGGTGCGCTCCGTCCTGGTGCCCGCCCTGGTGCTCGCTGCCGGGCGGCGCGTGTGGTGGCCGTCGAAGCTGGCGCGCCGGCCTACCCCGCGCGTTCCCGCCGGCTGACTGGCGTGGTGGGCCTGCGCGATGTGTCAGAGCACCGGAAGGTGGCGCTCCAGCTCCCATTGGGTGACCTGCACGCGGTAGTCCTCCCACTCGCGGCGCTTGATCTCCACGTAGCGGTTGAACATGTGCTCGCCCAGGGTGCGCAGGACCAGCTCGGAGGAGGCGGTCAGCTCGATGGCCTCCCCCAGCGTCTCGGGCAGCTCCTCGATCCCGGCGCGCCGGCGGTCGCCGGGAGCCAGGTGGTAGAGGTTCCGCTCCATCGGCTCGGGCAGCTCATAGCCCCTGTCGATTCCCTCCAGGCCCGCCTGCAGGACCGCTGCGAAGGTCAGGTAGGGGTTGGCGGCGGGATCGGGGCAGCGCAGCTCCAGGCGGGTTTGGTGCTCGCGCCCGGGCGCACGCTCCAGCGGCACGCGGGCCAGAGCGGAGCGGTTGCGCCGCGACCAGGCCACGTAGGTGGGCGCCTCGAAGCCGGGCACCAGGCGCTTGTAGGAGTTGACCCACTGGGCGAACAGGGCCGACAGCTCGCGCGCGTGGCGCAGCTGGCCGGCCACGAAGGCGCGTCCCTCGGGCGACAGGCCGAACGGGTCGCGCTCGTCGGCGAAGGCGTTGCGCCCGTCGCGCGAGAGCGAGAGGTGGGCGTGCATGCCCGAGCCGTTCTGGTCGTGCAGCGGCTTGGGCATGAAGGTGGCGTGCCAGCCGTAGTGCATGGCCACCTCCTTGACCGTGATGCGCGCGGTGACGCAGTCGTCGGCCACCTTCAGCGCGGGCGCGGGCGCGAGGTCGATCTCGTGCTGGCTTGGGCCGCTCTCGTGGTGGGAGGACTCCACGTCCACGCCCAGGCGCTCGAGCGCGAGCACCGTGTCGCGGCGTACGTCCGAGCCCGCATCCAGGGTGGTGAGGTCGAAGTAGCCGCCCTCGTCCAGGCCCTCCGTGGAGCGGTTGTCGCGAAAGAGGAAGTACTCCAGCTCGGGCGCGATGTCAAAGGAGTCGAAGCCCATCGCCCGCATGCGCTCCAGCGCGCGGCGCAGCACGTGGCGAGGATCGCCCTCGTAGGGCGTGCGCTCGGGGGTGAGCACGTCGCAGAACAGCCGCGCGACACCGGCGGCCTCGGGGCGCCAGGGCAGGATCGCGAAGGTCGTCGGGTCGGGCATGGCGACCATGTCGGACTCCTCGATCGGGTTGAAGCCCGTGATCGAGGAGCCGTCGAAGCCGATGCCGTCCTCGAAGGCGTCGGCCAGCTGGCGGGCGTTGATCGAGAACGACTTGAGCTGGCCCAGGACGTCGGTGAACCACAGGCGCACGAAGCGCACGTCCTCGCGCTCGACGCGCCCGAGGATCTCCTGTGCGCTCGGCGGCTCGTGCTCGGCCATGGGCGAACCCTACGCGCCGGGCGGATGATCAGTAGCGGGCGTGCAGACGCTGCGTGCCCGAGAAGCCCAGCGTGCGAGCGGTGGCGTAGGTCAGATCGAACGTGAGACCGTCGACGTAGGGGCCGCGGTCGACCACCGGGACGGTGACGAAGCGCCCGTTGTGGGCGAGCGTCACGCGGGTGCCACACGGCAGACGGCGGTGGGCGACGCCCTGGAGGCTGGGGGTCAGCCGCTGGCCGCAGGCGGTGCGGTGCCCGTACAGGCCGGGGCCGTACCAGGACGCCCCGCGCACGGCCATCCTGCGCTGGGCGAGCTCCCCACGCGTGCTGGGCCCGACGATTCCGTCGCCCTGCAGCCCGGCGCTGCGCTGGAAGCGGCGCACGGCGCGGCCCGTCTTGGGGCCGAAGTCGCCGCTGGAGCGCATCCCGACCAGACGCTGGAGGACGCGCACGTCGCGCCCACGGTCGCCGCGGCGCAGGGTGCGAGTGCCCAGCGCCGTCCTGACGTAGGGGCTGCGCCCCCTCGTGGAGCGCTCCGAGCCCCGGCACGCCCGCCGGTTGGCGCGCAGCGCACGCACCGTGGCCGGGCCGGCGATGCCGTCGGCGTCCAGGCAGCGCGAGCGCTGGTAGCCGCTGACCGCGCGCTGAGTGCTCGCGCCGTAGCGGGCGTTGGCGGGCCCGCCGTAGAAGCCCAGGCGGTCGAGGCGCAGTTGGAGGTGGCGCACGTCGCGGCCCTCCATCCCCCGCTTGAGCGTGCGGTCGCCCAGCGTGGTGGCTGCGCCGGCGGTGGTGGCGGCGATGAGGATCACCAGCACGCAGAAGGCGAAGGCCCAGCCGGCGACCCGGTCGGGCCGTGCGCCGAGCCGCTCGCCCACGGTCACGGGCGCGGGGTGGGGGGCGTGGCGGCGCCGCGGCCCCGGGTGCGGGGCATCGTCGAGCCGTCCGCGGATCTGCACGGTGCGCCGCCCGTCGGGCGCGCGCGGGGGCGCGGCCTCGGGTGCCCAGGACGGCTCGGCCACGGCGGACGGCGCGGTCTCCTCGGCGGGCCGGGTACGCGAGCGGGAGGCCTCGCGGTCGGGCGGCGGAGCGAGGGTGGCACGGAGGCGGTCGGCGGCGGTACGCAGCGCCTCGCCGACGGGGGCGACCGTCTCGGCCACCGTGCGGTGGGACTCAGGAGCCGGGGGCTCATCGGACGCGCGACGGCGCTGGGCGGGCCCGTCGCCCCGCTGCGCGGGGGCGGGGCGGAGCTCGCTGGGGGGACCGGCGTGGCGCTCGGCGGGCGCGGAGGAGCCCTCGGCGGAGGCGCGGCGCTCGGCCGGGATGACGCGGCGCTCGCGGGAGGCGGGGCGACGGTCACGGGAGGCGGACTCGCGGCCTCCTCCACCACGCGCAGCGGCGTGGGGCGACGCTCCCCGTCGCGACCCTCGCGCCGCGCCCGGCGGCGCTCGAAGTCCTCGCGCAGATGCTCGACGTCGGCCCACCAGACATCGGCCTCCTGTGGCGGCATGCGTTCGCTTGATCCTCTTTCTCGGGCCTACGGGGTTAGCTGACGGGCTCGCGCTGAAAGAGCTGCGCTACGCCTCCAAGAAGGCGACTCGCCCCGACGATCGGGTCCCCGCTCCCCGCCCACGGCGGAGACTCGGCGATGAACGGCGGGGATCGTAGCAGGGGCTGCGGACCCTGCAAATGGGCGCAGTTATGGTTACCGGGGACGGCTGGCGACGGCCTCGACGTACTCGGCCACCGCGCGGGCGTCCTCGCCCGTGAGCAGCATCGCCGGCATCTGGCCCATCCCCGCGCGCGGCCGTTCTTGATGGCGTCGAGCGTGAGCGAGGCGTCGGGGCGCAGGCGGTCGAGATCGGGGCCCACGCGCCCCACGGCGTTGGCGTCGTCCAGCGTGTGGCAGGTCGCGCAGTTCGTGGCGAACAACTCGCGGCCCTCCACCTGGACGTCGGACAGCTCGACGCCCGCCGGCCCGTCGTCGGGGGCACCGGCCAGCGCGAAGGTCAGCGCGGGCAGGAGCACCCCGAAGGCGATCGTCACGCCACCCGCGACGAACCCCGCGATGCGCGTGCTGCGCTGCGACTCGGAGCGCAGCGCCTTGCGCGCGCCCTTTCGGCCCCCCGCTCATCGCGACGAAGACGACGATGAGCCCGAGGATCAGGAACGAGAGCCCGATGCCCAGTGCCACCATGGGCGCGGACCCTATCCGAAGCGTGGCGGCCTGGTGGCGGTGAGGCGAAGATGCGACGAGGGACCCTCAACGCCGGCGGCCCGCCGCGAACGACATCACCGGCGGGGCGACCGCGCGGAAGTCGCCCGCTGCGGCGTCCTCGTCGCTGTGCTCCCGGCGGTCGGGCAGCGCGTGCACCCGCGCCCCGGCGCGCGCCGGCGCCTCGAGCACGTGCATGCGCCGCGCGAGCACGTTGATCGCCCCCCTGCGGTGGCGTGGCGCTCGAGGCGCCCCTCGGCGAGGACGATCGGCTCGGAGCGCACGGCCATGCGGTCGCGCTGGTAGACCGGCGGGGGCACGATGACGTTGACCGTGGCGTGCTCGTCCTCCAGCAACAGGAAGACCACGCCGTTGGCGGTGGCCGGGCGCTGGCGGGCGACCACCAGGCCGCCCACCCGCACGGTGGTCCCGTGGCCCAGACGCCCCAGATCGGCGACGGTCACCGCTCCCCGGCCCGCCAGGTCATCGCGCAGCAGCGCCATGGGATGGCCGGTGATGGCCATCCCGGTGGTGGCATAGCCGGCCACCATCTCGTCCCAGTCGCCGAGCGGGTCCAGGGACGGCGGCGCGGGGAGCTCGAGCGGCAGCGAAAGCTGCGTCGGGGCCCTCCCGACGCCGCGAGCCATCCGTCCCGGCGCGGCGACGCCCAGCTGCCACAGCGCGGTGCGCCGGGCGAGCCCCCCGAGCCCTGCGCCAGGGCGTCGCAGGCGCCCGACCAGGCCAGGCCCTCCAGCGAGGCGCGTCCGGCGCCCGCGCGCGAGGCCAGGTCCTCCAGCGAGCGGAAGGGACCCCGGCGTGGCGGGCGGCCACCAGCGCGGCGACGTCGCCGGCGCGCACGCCCAGCACGTAGCCCAGGCCGATGCGCACCGCCTCGCCGTCCTCCACCGTGCAGGTGGCCTCGCTGGCGTTGACGTCGGGCGGGCGAACCTCGATCCCGCGGCGTTGGGCCTCGTGGACCAGGGCGTCGGGCGGGTAGAAGCCCATGGGCTGCTCGTCCAGCAGCGCGCACAGGAACTCCGTGGGGTGGTGGCGCGCAGCCAGGTCGACTGGTAGGCCAGCAGCCCGAAGGCCGCCCCGTGGGCCTTGGGGAAGCCGAAGCCCGAGAAGCCCACGATCATCGTGTAGACCGCCTCGGCCAGCTCGGCGTCCACCCCATGCGTGGCCATCGCGCCGGCGACGAAGCGGTCGTGGTGGGCCTGCATCGCCTCGGCCGAGCGCTTGCGGCTCATCGCGCGACGCAGCCCCTCCGCCTCCCCCGCCGAGAAGCCCGCGAAGGCCTGGGCGACGTCGATGACCTGGTCCTGGAAGATGATCGTACCCAGGGTCTCGCGCAGCGCAGGCTCGAGGCTTGGGTGCAGGTAGGAGACCTGGAAGGTGGGATCCTCGCGCCGGCGCTGGCGGCGCTCGACGTAGGGATTGACCGCGCCACCCATGATCGGGCCGGGGCGCACGATGGCCACCTGGATCGTGAGGTCCTCGAGCGTCTCGGGGCGCGTGCGCCGCAGCGAGCCCATCTGCGCGCGCGACTCGATCTGGAAGACGCCGGTGGTGTCGGCCTCCTGGATCATCGCGAAGGTGGCCGGGTCGTCGTGGGGATGCGGCTGAGGTCGACGCGCTCGCCGCGGGTGGCGGCGATGAGCTCCACGCAGCGCTCGACCGCAGAGAGCATCCCCAGGCCGAGCAGGTCGATCTTGAGAAAGCCCGCGTCCGCGCAGGAGTCCTTGTCCCACTGGGCCAACTGGCGGCCCTCCATGGCCGCGGGCACCAGTGGCACGCAGTCCACCAGCGGGCGGGTGGCCACGATCATCCCCCCGGAGTGCTGGGAGAGGTGGCGGGGCAGCCCGGCGGCCTCGGCGGAGAGCTCGGCGAGTGCGCTCCAGCGATCCCCCGGTGCGCCCGTCCTGCGATGCGGCCCCAGCGCCACGTCGATGTCGCGGCCCACCCCTCGGCGGAGAAGCCCTCCGAGCCGCGGGCCACGCGCTCGATCTCCGCGGCGGGCAGGGCCAGCGCCTTGCCCAGCTCGCGGATGGCCCCCCGCGCGCGGTAGGTGGGGAAGGCCGCCACCAGCGCGGAGCGGTCGCGGCCGTAGAGGTCGTGCACGCGGGGGATGAGCACCTCGCGCACGTCGCGCGGGAAGTCGAGATCGATGTCGGGCAGCGCGGTGATCTCGTCGTTGAGGAAGCGCCCGAGCCCGAGCTCGTTGTGGATGGGGTCGACGTGCGAGAGCCCGGTGAGGTAGCAGACGATCGACGACACGCTGGAGCCCCGCCCGCGCCCGGGAGGCAACAGCGCGCGCGGGGAGTTCGGCCCCGCGGCTCCGCGGACCTCCACGGCCACCTCGCGGGCCAGCTCGAGCAGGTCGCGGTGCAGCAGGAAGAAGCCGGCCAGGCCGAGCTCGTCGATGACCCGCAGCTCGGTCTCCAGGCGCCCGGCCGCCTCGGTGCGGTGGACCGAGCCGGGCGGGTAGCGGACGTCGAAGACGGCGTGGCAGGCCTCGGCCAAACGCCGGGGCGCCGTGGCGTCCTCCGCCCCGGGGTAGCGGTAGCCCAGGTCCTGCGTGAGGTCGAAGCGCAGCGCGTCGGCCAGGCGGACGGTCTCGGCCACCGCCTCGGGGTGGCCGGCGAAGCGGGCGGCCATGGCCTGCGGGCTGGCCAGCACGTGGGCATGGTTGGGCCGGCGCAGGGGCTCTGAGGCGTCCAGCGTGGTGCCGTGGCGGATGGCCACCAGCGCGTCTTGCAATCGTGCCCGCGCGGGCGTGTGCGCGTGGACGTTGCCCGTGACCACCGCCGCCACCCCCAGCCGGCGTGCGAGCGCGAGCAGCTCGCGCGTCCGCGCGCGGTCATGACGCAGGTAGGGGCGCTGCAGCTCGACGCGCAGCCCGGCGCGCCCGAAGGCGCCCAGCAGGCGGCGCAGGGTGGGCTCGTCGCGCACACCGTGGGTCGCGCACCCGGTCAGGCACACCAGGCCCTCGGCGTGGGCCGCGACGTCGGCGAGGGTGAGGCCGGGCTCGCCCAGACGGCGCTGGCCGTCGTCCCTCGTCGCCGCGTGGGCCTTGGTGAGCAGCCGGCAGAGGTTGCGCCACCCGCGGGCGTCGCGCACGAGCAGCGTGAGGTGGTGGCACGGCGTCTGTAGCGGGTCGAGCAGCGTGATCTCCGCGCCGTGGATGGCCCGCAGCCCCAGTCCCCGAGCGGCCTGGGCGAACTCCATGGAGCCCGAGACCGAGTCGTGATCGGTCAGGGCGAGCGCCCCGTACCCGCGCTGCACCGCGGCGGCCACCAGCTCGTCGGGCTGGGAGGCGCCATCGAGAAACGAGTAGGCGGAGTGCGCGTGCAGCTCGACGTAGTTCATTACGAACACATGTTCCCATGCCGGGAGGACGGATCGCTCACCTACCCGCCAGGCAGTCGTCGCGGCGCAGCCAGGGACCCCCCGGGTTCCGGCTGGCGGCGTCGAGCAGGCGGGTGCCCGTGGTGGAGCGCAGGGCGTCGGCTCCCAGCGCGCCGAGGGCGGTGAGGCGCCCGCCCAGCCCCGTATCGTCGTGTGCCGTGGCGTAGACGCGCCGGTCCGTCCGGCCCTCGGCGCGCAAGAGGGCCAGGAGGCCGTGCAGCGCCGCGCCGCGAGCGGCGCCGCCCGTGGCCAGCCCGAGCAGCAGCGCGCGCACGGCTGCGGCGCGGGCCGGATCGCGCAAGTCGAGCGTGGCCTCGAGCTCGGTCCGCCGCCCCCGGTCGCGGGCGTCCGAGCGTCCGTAGGCGCCGAGCGCGGTGAGGCGCAGCGGGCGGCCGCGGCGGTCGATGGTCAGCGCCAGGCGCCCCTCTCCCTGGACCCCGCCGGCGACGTCGCCCAGCGCGGAGGCCAGCGCGCCCGCCAGCTCCCCCGAGCGGGCCAGATAGAAGGTGCGCTCGTCGCTGCGCCGGTTCCACCGCACACCGCCGGCGCGGGCAAAGACCGCGTGGAGTTGGGCGTCGACCTCCGGGAGCGCCAGCTCGCCCGCCCCTCTCGCCCGCAGGCCGCCCTCGAGATACACCTCGGTCGCCTCGGGCTCCTCGCGCAGGCCGAGCGCACCACCGACCGCCCGGTAGGGAGCGGTGAGCCAGCGCAGTCTCCCATCGGACCCGATGGCCGCCACGATGGCGTCGGCCTCGCGGTCGTCGCGGGCCAACCACGTGCGCCCGCCCCCGCCCTCGGCGATCAGCGCGCCGCGCAGGGCGCCGCCCGCGCCCAGCCCGCGCCGGCCGACGCGCAGCGTGCCCCCGATGCCCCCGGCGACCTCCACGCCGGCGTCCAGGCCGTCGATCACCGTCACCAGGACGGAGCCGTCGGAGCGCCGCTCGCGCAGGACGGCGTGGTCGCGCCCGACTCTGATCACCAGTCCGGTGACCTCCCCCCGATCGCGGACCTCCTCGGAGGCCACGACGCACGGCTCGCGCCCGGGGTCGCACGCCGCACCGGTCACCGCGCACAGCGCGCGGCGGAAGCCCTCGACGACTCGCTCGGTCAGGGCGGGGGCAAAGACCGCGATCCCGCCCGCCACGAGCAGGGCGGCGACGAGCGCGATCAACCCGAGGTACTCGACGGTGGCCTGCCCTCGCTCGGACACGGCCCCAGCCTCCCGGGCGCGGTGTGACGGCTCGACCCGCGGGGGTTACGACTTACAACCGAAGTCTTCAGAATGAGCCGGTGTCGTGGCAACTCGGGCCAGGCGTTGTGGAGTTGCCGGACGGTGGGCGTCTTCGCGGTCGCGGTCTGCGCAAGGATGCCCCACCACAGCCGCGCCCGGAGTGGGCGCTCTATCTCCTCGGCAAGCCGCCCGCCGAGACTCCGTGGCCCAGTCGGTGGCTTCGCTGGCCGGACCTCTGGCTGCCCCTCGACGCATGGGACGCGCGGGCGGCATTCGAGGAGGCGCATCGCCTGAAGCAGCTTCTTACGCTCTCTCAGTACCTCAGCCGGCCGTCGTCGGCGGCCGACCACCTCCGGTCCTCAGACAGCTCTTGCGGCGCATCCCCCAGGCAACGCCAACCGGAACCGCTCACAGCGCCATGAGCGGGAGGGTCGCCGCGGTGGCCACCACGAGCGCGAGCAGGGCGGCGTCGGGAGCGCGCAGGCGCAGACGCCGTGGAGGGGGTGCGCCGGCGGGGGCGAAGCCCGCCTGCTCCGCGGCGATCCAGCGCAGGATGGCGCCGGCCAGCGGTCCGGGGCGCCGGCGCACGCCGCGCAGGCCGTCGCGCAGGCGGCGAGCCGCGACGCCCAGCCCGCGCACGCCGCCCAGGCGGTCGAGGACCTCCGCCGCCTGGCTGGCCGAGGGCACCCGGCGCAGCCGACCCAGGCTGCGGCGCGCCACGTCGCGCAGCCCGCGCTCTCCGGCGGCCGAGCGCAGCCACGTGGCGACGAGGACCAGCAGCCCGGCGCGGGCGGTGCGCCCCAGCGTCTCCTCCGTGCCCAGGCCGGCCAACAGGCCCCCTGCCAGCACTCCCGTGGCCAGGAGGAGCGCGAGCACGAGGCCGCCGAGCACAAAGGCGCGCTCCCCGCGGGCGGTGAGCCAGGCCAGCGCGAGCCACCCCCCGACCGCGGCGAGCACCGGCGGCTCGGTGCTCAGCAGCAGCACGGTGAAGGCCACGCCCGCGGCGAGCGCGACGGCGCGGGGATCGAAGCGGGGCGAGTGTCGCGCCGACCCCTCGGCCGAGAGCACCTCCGCGGGGGGCGCATCATCTCCGCGGTGCCCAGGCGCTCCATCGCCGGCGGCGACCTCCGCGCACGACCGCTCATCCCCCTCCCCTGGCCAGCGGCGCAGGGCGCGGCGGTAGAGAAAGACCTGGAACGGACTGACCGCCAGGGCCCAGGCGACGATGCCCGCAGCGGTGAAGATCAGCGCGCCGGCGACGCCCGGCGGCAGGCCCGGGACCCAGCTCCAAAAGACGTCGTAGCCGCCGGCGTACGCATCGAGACCCCCCAGCACGATCCAGATGAAGAACACGTACAGGGCGCTCACGTGCGCGACCCGGATGAGCAAGCAGACGACGGTCTGGGCGGCGAAGCCGCGGCCGCGGGCCTCCATCCAGCCCAGCAGCGGAGCGGAGAGGGCCTGGGTGAGCGGGACGTTGATCCGTGAGGGCCCCATGATCGCCACGCTCTGCACGAGCGCCGCGAGCGTGGTGCCACAGCCGGTGCGCAACCCGCCGCGGGCCGCCGCGCGGGCCGGCGCGGTGCCGCCGGCCAGCGCGAGGGCGAAGCCGCCGAAGGGAGCGACCCGGGAGGCCAGGAAGGAGGCCACCGCCACGTAGGCCAATCCCGCCTGCTCGCGCGCCGCGGCGTCGACCGGCCGATGGCCTGGGGCGTCCGGCGGGGCGGGTGGCGCCCCGGCGGGGGCAGGCTCGGCGGCCATCGCAGGGATCATGGCCCATCGGCCTCTCCCACCCACGGGCACACGACGGTCTGCCCGGTCCACGTGGCGCTTTGGGATCTCGCTAACGCTGCGCGAACCAGCCCCCGCCGTCGGACAGATCGCGGAAGACGGTGACGTCGCGCCCGCAGACGGTGACCACCTCCCAGTGGCGCCGGCGCAGGGGGCGCGCGGTCCACCAGCGGTCCTCGACCAGCCAGGTCTCGCGCACGGCCTCCACGGCGCGCCCGTCCACGGCCAGCGGCCGCCCGCCCGGCCCGGCGCGCACACGGGCGGGTCGCGGCTCGTTGAGGCGACGGGGGCCTGGACTCACGACGGCTCGAAGGGGGTGAGGACGGCGTGGCGCTCGGGCACGCGCGAGCCGGGGTCCACGGGCAGCACGCGCAGCGCCGCTTCGGGGCCCGCGACGGCGCGGACCTGGCCCACCGCCTCGCGCAGGCGGGCGCGGCGCCGGGTGGCACCGTCCTCGAACAGCACGCCGCCCTCGGGATGGGGCGGGCCGAAGCGGTCGGCGCCCAGGCGCAGGGTCTCGGCGGGCGCGGGCAGCAGCGCCAGGCGCGCGCGGGCGGCCAGGCGGATGCGCGTCGGGTCGGCGGTGGCCTCGCGGAAGACCATGCGCTCGCGCCACGTACCACCCGCAACCAGGCGCGCGGAGAGCACCGCGGCGCGCAGCGTGCGCCCACGCCGCTCGCGGCGGGCCAGCAGCCGGTCGATCACCAGGGCCAGCGCCCGCTCGAGCTGCTGGCCGCTCGCGGCCTCGGGGAGATCGAGCGTCTCCTCGAGCGTCTCCCCGGGCGCGCGCGGGCGCAGCGGCGTGTCGTGCCCGCCCGCGAGGTCGTGGGCCAGCAGACCGGCGCGGCCGAAGCGGTCGCCCAGCGCGGCGCGGGGCAGCGCAGCCACCGCGCCCAGCGTGCCCAGGCCCAGGCGCTCGAGCGACGGCGGCAGCTCCGCGGTCTCCGCGCGGCGAGCCAGCAGCGCCACCGGGAGCGGCGCGAGATCACCCGCGCCGGCCACCACCCCATGGCCGCGCGAGCGCGCGACGTGCGAAGCGGCCACGGCGCAGAAGCGCACCGGCCCGGCTCCGAGGCGAGCACCGCCCGATGGGCGCCCGGACGTCAGCGCCCGGCGGACCTCGGCGAGCACGCCCTCCAGATGCCCCCCGTGCAGACGGCGCAGGCCGCGACTGTCGAAGCACGTCTCGCCCGGGCGGGAGTTCTCGACCGCTGCGCCGATGCCCTCGAGGCGCGCGAGGACGTGCTCCCATGCCTCGGCGACCGCGATGGGATCGGCGGGCACCAGGGTGAGCCCGGGACAGCGCGCGAGCGCCTCCCCCAGGCGCATGCCCGCGCGAACCCCGAAGGCCTCCGCGGCCGGCGAGACCTCCCCGACGGCCTGTACGCCGCCCTCGGCGGGCGCCAGCGCGACCGGCTCGCGAAGCAGCGCGGTACGGTCGGCGGCCGCCACGGCCAGCTCGAAGCGCGGGAGCAGCACGCAGATGATCATCGAACACATGTTCGCACCTGCGCGCCCGGCGTCAAGCGAGCGTCCGCGGGAAGACGCGGGGCCTCTCAGGCGTAGCGAGGGCCCCGCCGGAGCGAGGCCCTCGCCGTAGCAGGCCGGTAAGCCGGATTCTGTCGTGGACAGCCATCCATCTGAGCGGCCGACCTGGACCTCGGCGGGCCACCTGCGAACGGTCCTGCTTGGCCTTGCATCGGGCGGGGTTTGCCTGGCCGCCGTGTCACCACGGCGCCGGTGCGCTCTTACCGCACCGTTTCACCCTTGCCTGTGCGCGCGGGCGGCGAACCGTCGCGCGCCATCGGCGGTGTCCTTTCTGTGGCACTTTCCCGCGGGTTTCCCCGGGTCGGTATCCCGACCGCCCTGCCCTGCGATGTCCGGACTTTCCTCGAAGGGCGTCTCCTCCGCGGCTGCCTGGCCTGCGCGACCAAGGATAGGCCGTGCGAACGCGCCAGGTGGTAGAAGGTGACCGTGGGCGACGACGCGCTCGGACGGCGGATCGGTGCAGCGGTGGCGGACCTGCTCATCCTCGCCGTGGTCTTCACGCTCGTGGGCATCGTCTCGGGCGGCGCGAGCGCGCAGGGCGCACGCTTCAGCGTGCAACTGGACACCGCCTCCACGCTGGTCTTCGCGCTGATCGTCCTGGCCTACCACTTCGTGGGCGAGGCCGCGCGCGGCCAGACACCCGGCAAGCAGCTCGCCGGCGTGCGCGTCGTCGGGCTCGACGGGACGCCGGCCGGGGCCGGGGCCATCGCGATCCGCACCCTGCTGCGTATCGTCGACTCGCTGCCCGTGCTCTACCTGCTCGGCCTGGTGGTCGTCTTCGCCACCGGCCCGCGGCGCCAGCGCATCGGCGACCTGGCCGCGCGCACGCAGGTGGTGCGTGTGAAGGCGCCGCGCGCCGCTAGGACGATCTCGGTAGGCCACACCCGTCCCGGGTGGATCGCGCAGCGATCTGCCCGGGACTCGCCGCCGGAACGGCGAAGCGATCTTCTCTCGAAGGATCGACATGGATGTCGATCCCGTCCCCTGAGATACGTCTTATGAGAGTTGGGTCCCGCAGCTGGTGCAGCGCCCGCCGGCCGCCGCCGCCCCGGCGCACGGGCGAGGCACCAGCTCGCCAGGGCAGACCGGGCACGGGGCGGGACGGTGCGCGGACAGGTCCTCCCAGACGCCGGAGAGCACGTCCTCCAGCGTCGACCCGCCGCGCGGGGGCAAGGCCTCGACACGCCGGTGGCGGCGCTCGACCCGGTGCTCGAGCTGCGCCACCGAGCTCACGGCAGGCTCCGAAACAGCCCGACGACGCGCCCGAGCACCCGGACCTCCTTGGAGCGGATGGGCTCCATGGCGGCGTTCTGAGGCTGCAGGCGCACGTGATCGCTCTCGCGGAAGAAGGTCTTGACGGTCGCCTCCTCGCCCACCATGGCCACCACCACGTCACCGTCGGTGGCCGTCTCCTGACCTCGCACCACGACGTAGTCGCCCTCGAGGATCCCCGCATCGCGCATCGACTCGCCACGCACGCGCAGGATGAACTCCCCCTCGCCCCGGCCGAGCTCCTCGGGCACCTCGATGTAGTCCTCGATGTTCTCCTCGGCCAGCACGGGCTGACCGGCGGCCACCGAGCCGACGAGCGGCAGGCCGCTGGGCGCCACCAGGCTCTTGACCTCAGCCACCGCGCGGTCCAGCAGCTCGATGGCGCGCGGCTTGGACGGATCGCGACGCAGCAGGCCCAGCCGCTCCAGGTTGGCCAGGTGCGCGTGGACCGTGGACGACGAGGCCAGCCCCACCGCCTTGCCGATGTCTCGGACCGTCGGCGGGTAGCCGTACTTGGCGGAGTAGCGCTTGATAAAGTCGAAGATCTCCTGCTGGCGCTTGGTGAGGTCCATCAGCGGCTCCTTGCGCGTGGCGGCGGACGAGGCCTGAACGAACATGTGTTCGACACGGTAGCGCCCCCCCAGGACGGATGCAACCGCGGGCCGCGCGTATACTGGGCCGTCTCCTCAGGCGCCGGTGGCGGAATTGGTAGACGCGCAAGGTTGAGGGCCTTGTGGGCCTCACGGCCCGTGGAGGTTCGAGTCCTCTTCGGCGCACTGAGACGGCTCGCGCGCGGCAGCGGCCCCGTCAGGCGGCGGTGTAGCCCAGCGCCTCGCGGGCCTGCGCGCGCGTCAACGGCCGCTTGCCCCAGCGTGCGCGCTGGGCGAAGTCGACGATCGCGGGGAAGTAGTCCTCCAGGGACGGTGCGCGCAGGCCGGCCGGCCCCAGCATCTCCCGTGCCCGCGCGTCGTCGAAGGTGACATCCATGTCGAAGTAGGGCAGGTAGCGCCCGGCCTCCTCGCTGTGCTCGGCCAGTTCGGGCGTCGCCTCGACGAACTCGGGGCGCTCGCGTCCGAACGCGGTGCAGGCCAGCGAGATGAGGCGCTCGACCGTGATGGCGCCGTCTCCCGCGGTGGCGTGGACCACGCCGCGCACGTCGGGACGCTCGCGCAGCAGATGGACGACCGCGTCGGCCACGTAGTCGGCGGGCACGACATCCACGCGTCCGTCGGGTCGCGCGGGGACGGCGGGAAGCAGCCCGCGCTCGAAGGCGCGCAGCGGCCAGTAGAGGACGTTGAAGACCGGCGTCCAGCCCGAGTCGGACTCCCCCACCACGATGCTGGGACGCACGACCACGGTGGGCAGCTCGGGCGCCGAGCCGGACACGAGCGCCTCCCCCTCGGCCTTGGTGCGCTCGTAGGTGTTGCGAAACTCCTGCCCGACGAACAGGTCACGCTCGGTGAAGCGCCCGCGGTGGCGGCCGGCCACGAAGGCGGTGGAGACGTGCACGAGGCGCTCCAGGCGGCCGGTCTGGGCGATGTGGCGCGCCAGATCCAACACCCGGCTGGTGCCCACCACGTTGATCGCCCGGGCCTCCTCCAGGCTCAGCGAGAACGAGACCGACGCTGCGCAGTGCACGATCTCGGTCACCTCGCCGGCGAGGTGGTCCGCCTCGCCGTCGGCCAGGCCGAGGCCTCCGGCCGTGAGCTCGCCGCGCACCGCCCGCACGCGCCGGCGACGCTCGCCCTCCACGCCCAGGCCGTCGAGCGCGGTGGCAAGACGCGCGTCGGCGGCCGCCTGGTCGTCGCCGCGTATCAGGGCGCGCACCTCGCCCTCACGGCGCTCCAGGAGACGGGTTAGAACCTCGAGGCCCAGGAAGCCGCTGGCCCCCGTGAGCAGGGTGACGGGGCTCACGCGGAGGCCTCCTCGGACGGTGCCGCGACCGCCGAGGGCCCGGGCGCGCCCATGGCGTGGAACCCGCCGTCCACGTGGAGGATCTCGCCGGTGATCCCGCGGGCCAGGTCGGAGAGCAAAAAGCAGACCGCGTCGGCCACCGGCGCGGGGTCGGAGGTGTCCCAGCCCAGCGGCGCCTGGTCCCCCCACGCGGCCGCGAGCTGCTCGAAGCCGGAGATGCCACCCGCGGCCAGTGTCTCGACCGGTCCGGCGGAGACCAGGTTGACGCGCACCCCGCGCGGGCCCAGGTCGCGCGCGAGGTAGCGCGAGACCGCCTCCAGCGCCGCCTTGGCCACCCCCATCCAGTCGTAGGCCGGCCAGGCCACGGAGGCGTCGAAGTCCATGCCCACCACGGCCCCCGGCTGCTCGGCTTCGAGGAGGGGCAGCAGCGCCTCGCTGAGCGCCTTGAGCGAGAACGCGCTCGTGCGAAAGGCCTGCACCGCACTGTCGGCAGGCGTGGTCAGGAAGGCGCCGCCCAGCGCGTCGGGCGGGGCAAAGGCCACGGCGTGCAGGACGCCGTCCACGCTGCCCCAGCGGCGTGTGAGCTCGTCGTGCACCGCCTGCAGGTCGTCCTCGCTGTTGACGTCCAGCTCGAGCACGTCGGGCGGGTCGGGCAGCGAGCGCGCCGCGCGGTCGGTCATGCGCCGCGCGCGCCCGAAGCCGGTCAGCACGATCTCGGCACCCTGCTCCTGGGCGCGGCGGGCGACGTGATGGGCGATCGAGTCGTGCGTGATCACGCCGGTGATGAGCAGTCGCTTGCCGTCGAGCATCACAGCGCGGCCCGGGCGGGCAGGCCTGACTCGGACTCGGACCGGACGGGCTCGTCCGACTCGGGCGTGGGAGGCGCGCCGTCGCGCGCCCACAGCACCTCCACCCGGGCGCGCACCACCGTCTGCCCGTCCTGGTTGACCACCGTCCAGGCCAGTGTGGCCAGGCCGGCCTCGTCGCTGACCGGGCGCAGCGCGGCCACCTCGCCGCGCACGCGGATCGTGTCGCCCAGGCGTACGGGGCGCTTGAAGACCGCGTCGCTGACGCGGCGCAGCGCCAGCACACGTGCGGGGTCGAACGACACGAGGCCGACGGCGTAGGAGAGCACGAGCATCCCGTGGGCGACGCGTTCGCCGAAGGCGCTGCGCGCCGCCCACTCCGCGTCGGCGTGCTGGGGGTGCCAGTCGCCGGTCTGCGCGGAGAAGGCGACCACGTCGGCCTCCGTCACCGTGCGCCCGCGGGTCTCGAACCCCGCGCCTTCGGCCAGCGCCTCGAAGGGCACGGAGAGGATCTCGGTGCTCATGGGTGGCTCGCTCCTTCTCACAGGGGGATGTTGGTGTATCCGGGGGCCACGCGCTCCCCCGCCTCCAGGGCGGCCAGCGCGTCGGCCAGGCGCCCACGGGTCTGCGAGGGCGCCACGACGTCGTCGACGAAGCCCTCGCGCGTGGCGGCCTGGGCGCTGAGGTGCTCCTCGGCGTACTGGCGCGCGAAGCCCTCGCGCGCCGCGGCCGGGTCGTCGGCCTCGGCGATCGGCCGGCGGTGGACGATGCCCACCGCGCGGCCCATGGCGCCCACCACGCCGTCCCCCGGCCGGGCGCGGTCCCCCATGCGCGAGGACTCCACGTCGGAGCGGATGAGGCTCAGCGACTCGGGGTCGCACAGGATCTGGAGTCGCTCGAGCGGGCTCAGCCGCTCGTCGGGCCGTGGAGGGGTGGCGACGGCGGCCGATGTGGCCGCCCGAGGCGGATCCCCCGAGGCTCTCCCCAACGCGAGGCTCACGCCGCCGCCCCGAGGCACAGCACCGCGTTGTGGCCGCCGAAGCCGAAGGCGTTGGAGATCGCGACGGGTGGGCGCCCGTTCACGTCGAGCGGGCGGGCGCTGCCGGGCACGTAGTCGAGGTCCATCCCCTCGTCGGGCTCCTCGTAGCCCAGCGTGGGCGGAGCGACGGCGTCGCGCAGGGCGAGCAGGGTGGCCACGGCCTCGACGGCGCCCGCGGCGCCCAGCAGGTGGCCGATGGCCGACTTGGTCGACGACACGGGGATCTCGTTCGCCCGCTCCCCCAGTGCCGCCTTGAGGGCCGCCGTCTCCGAGCGGTCGTTGAGCGGGGTGGAGGTGCCGTGCGCGTTGACGTAGTCGACGTCGCCCGCCTGGAGACCCGCATCGGCCAGCGCCCCGCCGATCGCCGCCGCCGCGCCGGTGCCCGCAGGGTCGGGCGCGGTGATGTGGTGGGCGTCGGAGGTCGCGGCGTAGCCGAGGACCTCGCCCAGCACGGTGGCCCCGCGGGCCTCTGCCTGCTCGGCCTCCTCGAGGACGAGCACGCCCGCTCCCTCCCCCATCACGAAGCCGTCGCGCCGCGCGTCGAAGGGCCGTGAGACGCCGGTGGGTGACAGCGCGTCCAGCGCGGAGAAGGCGGCGCGGGCCAGTGGGGAGAGCGTGGCCTCCGAGCCGCCGGCGACCATGGCGTCGGCGTCGCCCGAGCGCACCAGGCGCGCGGCGTCGCCGATCGCGTGGGCGCCGGCCGCGCAGGCCGACACGAGGCCGTATACGGGCCCGCACAGCCTGTGGCGCATGGACAGCGCGGCGGCGCCGGCGTTGCCCATCATCAACGGCACGGCCAGCGGCGAAACGCTGCCCGGGCCGCTCTCCAGCAGCTTGGCGTGGTTGGCCTCGAGCGTGCCGATGCCGCCGATGCCGGTGCCCAGGACGCACCCGATGCGTTCTGACGGGTAAGGGCCGTCGTCGTCCCACCCCGCCTCCTCGAGCGCCTCGGCGCACGCGGCGACGGCCAGCTGGCTGAAGCGGTCCGCCCGCCGCGCCTCCTTGGAGGTCATGGCGATGGTGGGGTCGAACTCGGTGCAGGCGCCCTCGCCGTCCTCGAGCCCGCTCGTCCCGGCGCTCCAGCGCTCGTGCAGCGTGCGGGCCCCGACGCCCAGTGGCGTCACGGCCCCCACGCCGGTGATGACGACCCCCCGGGTCACTTCGCTCGGTTCACCACCAGGTCGACCGCGTCGCCCACGGTGCGGATCTGGCTGACGTCGTCGCCCTTGAGCTGGACGCCGAAGTGCTCTTCGACGACCTGTGAGACCTCGGCGAGGTCGAGCGAGTCGACGTCGAGCTCCTCGAAGGTCGCGTCGCGGTGCAGCTGGTCGCGCTCGGGACCGATCTCCACGAGGGCGTCGTAGACGACCTTCTCGACCTGCTCGGGGGTGGCGGTGTCGGTGGACATTGATGCTCCTTTGGGTCAGGGGTTGGTCAGAGGGTTGGTCAGGCGCTCAGCCCGCCGTCGACGGTGAGCGTGGTGCCGGTGACATAGGACGCGTGGTCGGAGATCAGGAAGCGCACGCAGGCCGCGACGTCTTCGGGCGTGCCCGCGCGGCGGGCGGGCACGGCGTCCAGCAGCTCGGGTCCCAGCCCCTCGGTCAGATCGGTCTCGATGAGCCCCGGCGCGACGGCATTGACGGTCACGCCGCGGCGGGCGACCTCGACGGCCACCGTGCGGGTGAAACCGATGAGACCGGCCTTGGAGGCCGCGTAGTTGGCCTGGCCGGCGTTGGCCTTGGGGCCGACGACCGAGGCCACGTTGACGATGCGCCCGAAGCGCGCGCGCACCATGGTGCGCACCGCCCGGCGGGTGAGGCGGAAGGCGGCCGAGAGGTTGGTGGCGAGCACCTGGTCCCAGGCGTCGTCGTCGAGCTGGACCGTCAGGCCGTCGGCGCGCATGCCGGCGTTGTTGACGAGCACCAGCACGGGGCCGAAGCGCTCCTCCAGCTCGGCGAGGACCTTTTCGTCGCTGCCGCGCTGAGCTACGTCGCCGGCCACCGGCGCCGCACGGCCTCCGGCTTCCTCGATGCCCTCGACGACGCGCTGGGCGCCCGCCTCGTCGGAGCGGAAGTTCACGCCCACCGTCCAGCCGTCATCGACGGCCAGGGTGGTGGCGATCGCCGCACCGATGCCGCGCGAGGCGCCGGTCACCAGCGCACACCCTTCGGGGCGCGAACTCATCGCTCTCCCCACTCGAGCATGCAGACCCCGATGCGCAGCTCACGCACGCGCGGCCTCGGGGAGGTCGAGGGAGCCGCCCTCGGCGTCGGGAAGGTTGCGGCGCACCAGCTTGGCGAGCACGCTGCCTGGTCCGGAGTCCAGGAAGCGCTCGGCTCCCAGCGCGGCCAGCGCCTGCATCGTGTCCTTCCAGCGCACGGGATGGGTCAGCGCGGCGGACAGATCGGCCACGGGATCGGTCATCGGCGCGGCCGTCATGCCGGAGATCACCGGGATCTCAGGCTCGCGGAAGGCCGCGCGCTCGAGCGCCTCGCGGAAGGGAGGCTCGGCGGGGGCCACGATCGGGGAGTGAAAGGCGCCGGCGACGCCCAGCTCCATGGCGCGCATGCCTCCGGCCTTGGCCTCCTCGGCGACCGCGTCGAGCGCGTCCGTCGGGCCCGAGAGCACGAGCTGGCCGGGAGCGTTCTCGTTGGCCACGGTGACCTCGTGCTTGGCGGCCAGCGCGTGCACGGCCTCGTCCTCGCCGCCCAGTACCGCGAGCATGGCGCCGCCGCCGGCGTGCTCGCCGGCCTCGGCCATCAGGCGGCCGCGCAGCACCACGAGCTCGAGCCCCTCGGAGGCGTCGAGGGCGCCCGCGGCCACGAGCGCAGAGAACTCGCCCAGCGAGTGGCCGGCCACCGCGACGGGCGGGTCGTTCGGCCTTCCGGCGCGCCAGCGGGCGATGCTCGCGCAGAAGATCGCGGGCTGGGCGAAGCGCGTGCTGTCCGCGGCGCGCGGAAAGGGGTCCTCGCCCACGAGCTCCAGGCAGCGCTCGAGCAGGTCGGGCGCGTGGGCGGCGACGGTGTCGCGCATGCCCGCCTCGTGGCTGCCCTGGCCGGGGAAGAGGACGGCGGTGGGGGCGTCGGTGGCCATGCGCCCACCCTCCCCCAGCGGCCCGCCCAGATCGCACCAGGGGGCACGATCCCCCCCGTTGAGGGGGGTTCCTGCCCGGTCGGGCGCTCCCTGGTCATCTAGTCCAGCAGGCCCAGGCGCTGGGCGCGCTGGACGGCCTCTGCGCGGTTGCGAACCTCGAGCTTGCGATACAGCCCACCGGTGTACTCCTTGACCGTCCAGGGCGAGAGGTGAAGCGCGTCGGCGATCTCGCGGTTGGTCGCACCCGACGCCATCAGCCCGAGCACCTCGCGCTCGCGCTCGGACAGCCGGTTGGCCGGGGGCGCGGCGACGTCGCGGAAGACGGTCATCCCGCGCCCGACCATCTGCACCGCCTGGGCGATCTCCTGGGCGGGCCATTCCTTGGGCACGAACCCCGACGCGCCGGCCGCGCGCGCGGCGCTGGGCGAGATGCGCCCCGCCCCGGAGATGAGCAGCACGCGCGTTCCCGGCGAGCGCTCACACAGCCCCTCGCAGATCTCCGGGCCCGACTCCTCCCCCACGAAGAGGTCGACCAGCGCCACGTGGGGCTCGTAGCGCGCGGTCAGGGCGACCGCCTCCGCGCCGGTGCGCGCGCTCAGGCAGCGCTCCACCCAGGGCTGCTCGGCGAGCATGAGCCGGAAGCCCCAGTGGACCACGTCGTGGTCGTCGACGACGAGCACGCGCAGGCGCGGCGTGCCCTCCTCGGCGGGCACGCGCACGGGGCGGACGCCGGCGGGGGCCGAAGGGGCCACCTGGCCCTGGAGGCGGGTCCCGCGCTCGCTCACCGTGGGGCTCCTCGCTCGGGCACCAGCAGGCGCACGCGCCAGCGCCCCTCGTCGGCCTGGCCGAACTCGATGACGCCACCGTGCTGGAGGGCCTCGAAGGCGGCCAGGCGCAGGCCCATGCCCACCCCGGTCCTCCCCTGGCCGGCGCGCACACCGTCGTTGGTCACCTCGAGCAGGAAGGCCCCGTCCGAGCTTCCCATGCGCACGGCCACCCGGGTCGGCTCGGCGTGGCGGTGCGCGTTGCGCAACGCCTCGGCGAAGACCGACTGGGCCAGCGCCTCCAGGTGCTCGGGGACCTCGGCGCCGAGGTCCGCGTCGAGCTCGACCTGCAGCTCGGGGTGCTCGTGCACGAGGCGGCGCACCTCCTCGGCCAGCGTGGTGCGGGTCTCTCGCGATGCCCGTCCCAGCGGGCGCTGCACGGCCGCGCGCAGGTCGGCCAGCGCGTCTTGGATCTCCTGTGCGGCGCGCTCGCGCCCCTCGCGCCCCAGCTCCCCTCCGGCCGACAACGCCATGGACACGCCGAACAGGCGCTGGATCACGCGGTCGTGGATCTCGCGGGCCAGGTCGATGCGCTCCTGCAGCTCCCGTGCGCGGTCCTGGGCGCGGGTGGCGCTGCGCGCGCTGGCCGCCAGCGCAGCGACCTTGCCCAGCGTCCACAGCAGGTGGCGCTCGGGCTCGGTGAGGGCACGGTCGTCGCCGCGATCGGACATGATCACTCCCGGCCAGCGCCCGGCGGCGGCCATCGGCGTGCAGACCAGCCGGGCGCCGTGCGAGAAGAACCCCAGATGCTCGGCGGGCAGCTCGTCGTCCAGCGCGGCGCCCGTGACCTCCACCACGCGGTCCTCGCTGAGCGCGCGCATCGCGATCGGGGTCTCGTCGGCGGTGGCGTGCACGTCCTGCAGGCGGGTGAGCTCGACGCCGTGGCTTCCCACCGCGCGCACCCGGCGAAGCGGCGCGTCATAGAGGAAGATCGCCGCGCGGTCCATGTCGCCCAGCGCGCAGATGGCCTCCGACAGGCGGCTGTAGAACCCGCCGGAGGGCTCGTCGCTGTCAAAGGCGAAGAGGAGGTCGGCGAAGGCCTCGACCGCGCGGACCTCGACCGCGGCGGCGGTCATGGCGTCGGGGGATTGAGGAGAGGACATGCGCGCACGCTACGCCCTGCGTCCACGCCGCGACGCGGTCGGGCTGGAGCTACTGCTCGGAGGGCCGGCGCGGCTCCACCGGCTCGTAGGAGGCCTCCCGCGTGGTGGGCACGCCGGGCTCGTCGGTGCCGGGCTGCCCGCGCTCCGTGATGAAGCGCAGCACGGGACCGCCGAGGGCCACCAGAAGCACCACAACCGCGATCGGGACGATGAACAGGCTCCACCCGCCCGAAACCAGGATGACGAGGATCCCCACGAACCCCAGCACACCGACGGTGGCGGTGACTCCGCTCACGGACGGTCGCTTGCCCTTCGGACGAGCGGGCCAAACGCGGCGGGCGGCCGGCTCGGCGCGCGGAGCATCGCTCAGTGCTTCAGGCGCTTGCGCTCGTCGCCGCCGCCGATGCCGGCGGCCTGGGCCACGGCCAGCAGCGCGACCGAGACGGCCACAGCGGCGATGAAGCCGAAGATGTTCAGCTCGAAGATGTCGCCGGTCCCGATCGCGTTGGCGATCGTGCCCCCGATGACCGACCCCAGCACGCCGAGCGCCAGCGTGGCGAGGATCCCGATGCGCTGACGCCCGGGAAGCACCAGCCGGGCCAGGACCCCGATGATGAGCCCCGCGATGATGAAACCGATGATGCCCATGACCCCAGCGTACCCGCGGAGCGGTCCTTCTTGAACCCACACGACCACATGCCCCTCCAGGGAGTCGACCACGTCGAGCTGTGGGTGGGCAACGCCGCCCAGGCCGCCTTCTTCCTGGAGCGCGCCTTCGGTTTCCGCCGGGTGGCCTACGCCGGCCTGGAGACCGGGCAGCGCGATCGCACCTCCCACGTGCTGGCCCAGGGCGACGTGCGCCTGGTCGTGACCGGGACGCTGCGCAGCGGCACGCCGGTGGCCGAGCACCACGCGCGCCACGGCGACGGCGTGCGCACCATCGCGCTGGCCGTGCCCGACGTCGACCGTGCCCACGCCGAGGCCGTGCGCCGCGGAGCCCGCGCCGTGGCCGAGCCCCACGAGCGCAGCGACGAGCACGGCACCGCGCGCCTGGCCGCCTTCGCCACCTACGGCGAGACGGTGCACGCGCTCGTCGACCGCTCGGCCTACCGCGGCGCCTTCCTGCCCGGCTTCGAGGCCGTCGCCCCCGACGGCGACGGCCGTGCGGATCGGGCGCTCTTCGGCTCGCTCGACCACGTGGTCGGCAACGTGCCGCTGGGGGCCATGCAGGAGTGGGTGGCCTTCTACGAGAGCGTGCTGGGTATGCGCCAGCTCGTGCACTTCTCCAAGGAGGAGGTCTCGACGGAGTACTCGGCGCTGATGTCCAAGGTGGTGTCCGACGGCGAGGGCCGCGTCAAGTTCCCCATCAACGAGCCGGCCGAGGGACGCCGGCGCTCGCAGATCGACGAGTTCCTCGAGTTCTACGAGGGCCCCGGGGCCCAGCACCTGGCGCTGACCACCGACGACATCGTCGCCACCGTGCAGGAGCTGACCCGCCGGGGGGTGCGCTTCCTGCCCACGCCGGCGGCCTACTACGAGGATCTGCCTGCGCGCGTGGGCGACATCGCCGAGTCGCTGGACGACCTGCGCCGGCTGGGCATCCTCGTCGACCGCGACGACGAGGGCTACCTGCTGCAGGTGTTCACCCAGCCTCTGGGCGACCGGCCCACGATCTTCTTCGAGATCATCGAGCGCCACGGAGCCCGGGGCTTCGGCGCGGGCAACTTCCGCGCGCTGTTCGAGGCCATCGAGCGCGAGCAGGCCCGGCGGGGCAACCTGTGAGCGTCGCGGGGTTCACGTGGCGCGACGGCGAGCGCACGGTCCGCTTCGGCCCCGGCACCCTCGCCGAGGCCCCGGACCTGGCCGGCGAGGGCTTCGCGCTGCTGACCACCCCCCGCGCGCGGGGCGCGGGGCCCGAGCTCGTCGCGCGGGCCGGGGCCGTGCACGAGGTCGGCCCGGGCCGCGTGGACGAGCGCGCCGGCGACCTGCGCGGCGCGGTGGCCGCCCCGCGGCTGGTCGCGCTGGGCGGCGGGCGGGTGATCGACACCGCCAAGGCGCTGGCCGCCGCCGCGCGAGCCGAGGGCCGGCCCGTCGACGTCATGGCCGTGCCCACCACGCTCTCGGCCGCCGAGATGACCCATCTGCACCGCCACGCGCGCGGCGTGCCCGCGGCCACCCCCACGGTGCGCCCCACGGTGGTGCTGTGCGATCCCGCGCTGGCCGCCGCACAGCCGGTGCGTGACCTGGCGGCCAGTGCCGCCAACGCGCTGGCCCACGCCCTCGAGGCCCAGGCGGTCGCGCACACCGGCTTCAGCGGCGGGCCCGTGCCCGTGCTGGCCGCCCGGCGCGCCGCCGCGCTGCTGCGCGACGGGCTGCCCGAGAACGGCGAGCCCGACCGCGAGGCGCTCGCCCTCGGAGCCCTGCTGTCGGGCTATGCCATCGACGCCGTCGGCTACGGGCTGCACCACGTGATCGCCCAGACCGCGGTGCGCGTCGGCGGAGCCGGCCACGGCGCGGCCAACGCCGCCCTGCTGCCCCACACGCTGCGCGCACTGCGCCAACGCGGCGTGCTGGAGGAGGCCGGCGAGAACTGGGAGGAGGTCGCCGCTGGCTTCGCGCGGCGGGCCGGCGCCGTGCGCCTGCGCGACGTGGGCGTCGGCCGGGACGCGCTCGAGGCGTGTGCTGAGGCCGCGGCGCAGCGTCCCCACCTCGACGGCACGCCGCCGCGGGCGAGCGCGGACGAGCTGCTGGCGCTCCTGCGCGCCGCCTGGTGAGCCCGCGCCCGCGCACCGTCGCGGGGGAGGCGGCGTCCCGCGATGAGGGGAACCCCCGCTCCACCCCCGGGCTCGCCGCCGGGCGGGTGGACCGCCGGGGGCCCGCGCGGTCTGCTACCTCTCCGGCCATCTCATCGCTTGGCCCTAAGGTGGCCCAAGGTGACACCAAGACCTCGCGTACGGGTCCTTCTCGCCGAGGACCACCCGATCTACCTCGAGGGCCTCGCCCGGGCCATCAAGGACCAGCCCGAGCTGGAGTTGGTGGGCACCGCGGAGAACGGACGGACCGCGCTTGACTCGATCCGCGAGCTGCACCCCGATGTAACGGTGCTGGACATGCGCCTGCCCGAGCTCGACGGCGTGGAGGTGCTCAACGCGATCGCGCGCGACGGGCTGGCCACTCGCGTGCTCATGCTCAGCGCCCAGCGCGACAGCAAGGCGGTCTTCGAGGCCATGCGCACGGGTGCCGAGGCCTACCTGACCAAGGACGCCAGCCGCCGCGTGATCTGCGACACCATCCTGGCCGTGTCGCGTGGCGAGACGGTGCTCGCGCCCGAGGTCCAGGCCGCCCTGGTCGGGGAGCTGCGCGATCGAGAGGTCGACGACCGTCCCGTGCTCTCGCCGCGCGAGGGGGAGGTCCTCCAGCTCATCGCCAAGGGCCTCTCGGCGCCGGCGATCGCCGAGCGCCTGTACGTGAGCCCCGCGACGGTGAAGACCCACCTCCAGGGCCTCTACGAGAAGCTGGGCGTCTCCGAGCGCGCCGCGGCGGTCGCCGAGGCCATGCGCCGCGGACTGCTCGAATAGGGGTCGCGACGCGTCTTCCCGACCGGGTGAGCGTGACGGCGGGCCGACGGGCAGGGTGCGTAGGGTGGCGCTGTGCTCGATCTTCTCACCGGCCTCGTGGCGGCCGCTCACGGGCGGTGCTCGTACGCCGAGGCCCGGCACGTGGTCGATCGCCACGAGCGCATCGAGGTGCGCGGCGGACGGGTCGAACGGGTCGACGCGGGCACCTCGGAGGGCATCGGCGTCCGCGTGCGCGCGGGAGGAGCGTGGGGCTTTGCCGCCACCACCGACGTCTCCCGCGGCGGTGCACAGGCGGCACTGGAACGCGCCCTTGCGCTCGCCCGGGCGCTGCCGGATGTGCCGGCGGCCTCGCTGGCCGGGATCGACGCGCCGGCGCGCGGGCACTGGTCCTCCCCGCGTGAGCGCGATCCCTTCGCGATCGGCCTCGAGGAGAAGCTGGCGGTGCTCTTGGAAGCCGAGGCGGGCCTGCGCGGAGATGCCCGCATCGTGCGCACGCAGGCGTCCTGCCTGTCGACGGCCACCACGACCGCCTTCGCCTCCAGCGACGGAGCCGCGTACACGCAGGAGGTCACCGCCTGCGGCGGCGGGATCCAGGCGTGGGCGACCGCCGGCGGCGAGCTGCAGGTGCGCTCCTACCCCAGTGCCCACGGCGGGAGCGTCGCCCAGGCGGGCTGGGAGCACCTGATGGGCCTGGAGCTCGCCGCACACGCCCCGCGGGTGGCCGAGGAGGCCGTCGCGCTGTTGACCGCGCCGCCGTGCCCGGCCGGCCCCACCACGCTCGTCCTGGGCTCCGAGCAGCTGGCGCTGCAGGTGCACGAGTCGATCGGCCACGCCCTCGAGCTCGACCGCATCCTGCTGGGCGAGGCCTCCTACGCGGGGACCAGCTGGGTGGGGGCGGCCGACCTGGGCACGCTGCGCTACGGGTCCGAGCACCTCGACATCACCGCCGACGCGACCACGCCCGGCGGCCTGGGCACCTTCGGGTGGGACGACGAGGGCGTCGCCGCGAACGCCCATCCCCTCGTGGCGCGGGGCGTCCTGCGCGGCGCGCTCAGCGATCGCGAGTCGGCCGCCGCCGCGGGCCTGGAGCGCTCCGGCGGCTGTGCGCGCGCCGACGGATTCGCCCGCCAGCCGATCGTGCGCATGACCAACGTGTCGCTGCAGCCGGGCGCGGCGGGGTCACTGGACGACCTGGTGGCCGACACCGGCGAGGGCGTGTTCATGGAGACCAACCGGTCGTGGTCGATCGACGACCGCCGGCTCGGGTTCCAGTTCGCCACCGAGGTGGCCTACGAGATCCGCGGCGGCGAGCTCGGACGCCTGCTTCGCAACCCCTCCTACGCCGGGGTGACCCCCAGCTTCTGGGCTTCCATGGACGCCGTGTGCTCCCCGGCGGCCTGGCGTCTGCACGGGCTGCTCAACTGCGGCAAGGGCGAGCCCGGTCAGGTCATGCGCGTATCCCACGGAGCGCCACCCGCGCGCTTTCGCGACGTGGAGATCGGCGTCGCATGAGCGGGGAGCGCCCGCTCGAGCTGGCCGAGCGCGGGCTCGGCCTGACCGAGGGCGAGGCGCAGGTCACCGTCATCCGCGAGCGCAGTCTCGTCTCGCGCTTCGCACGCTCACATCCCACCCAGGCCACCCGGGTCGACACCTCGACGGTGGAGGTCCTGTGCGTGCGCGACGGCCACACCGCAGCCGCGTCGACCGATCGCACCGACGACGAGGCGCTCGTCGCCGCCGCCTCTCGTGCCGCCGCCGCGGCGCAGGCCTCGGCGTACTCGGGTCCCGGCAGCTACCCGGGGCTCCCCGGCCCGGCGCCCGCCCGCGCGCACGAGGGCCACGATCCGGTCACCGCCCGGCTGGATCCCACGACGGCGGGCCGGGCGCTGGAGGCGGCCTTCGCTGCGGCCGCCGACGGGGGCCTGGAGGCGTTTGGCATCTGGAGCGCGGGGGCGGTGGAGACCGCCATCGCCTCCTCGGCGGGCGTGCGTGCCACCGACAGCGTCACCGACGCCTTCGCCAAGGTCATCTGCCGCGACGGCGAGGGGCGCTCGGGCTTCGCGTCGGACACCGCGGTGCGCGCCGCGGACATCGACGTGGCCGCCGTGGCGCGCCGCGCGGCCGAGCGCGTGCCGCGCGGCGCGCTCGGCGACGTGGCCCCGGGTGAGTACCCCGTCGTGCTGGAGGCCGAGGCGGTCGGCGTCCTGCTCGAGTTCCTGGCCTGGTTGGGCTTCAACGGCCTGGCCCACGCGGAGGGACGCGGAGCGCTGAGCGGGCGCCTGGGCCGGCGCGTCGCCGCGCCCGCGGTCAACCTGTCGGACTCGCCCCGCTTCGCCCACACGCTCCCCCGCGCGTTCGACGCCGAGGGAGTGCCCAAGGCGCCGCTTCCCCTCATCCAGGACGGTGTCGCCCACCGGGTGGTGCACGACACCTCCAGCGCCGCGGTGGCCGGCGGAGCCGCGACCTCCACGGGCCACGCCCTCGCCGCGGGCGGTACGTCGGACGGCCCCGTGCCCACCAATCTCGTGCTCATCGGCGGCGGGGCGGCGGATGAGCACGAGCTGGCCGCTCCCATCGAGCGCGGGCTCTACGTGGCCCGCCTGTGGTACGTCAATCCGGTGCGCGAGCGCGACGCGCTGCTCACCGGCATGACCCGCGATGGCACCTACCTCATCGAGGACGGTCGTATCACCCGTCCCGTGCGCGACGTACGCTTCACCGACGGGGTGTTGCGCCTCCTGGAGGCCACGGAGGCCCTGGGCGCGCGCCAGCGCCTGGTCAGCGAGGGCGAGTTCTACGGCCGGCGCTTTGCCACCGGCGTCGTGTGCCCGCCCCTGCGCGCCGGCGGGTTCCGCGTGAACGCCTAGGGGTGCCGGAGGCGGCCCGCGGGTCGCGGGTCGCGACCCGATCCTTCTAGACCTTGAGCAGCACGACCGCGTTGATGGCGAACGCGACGGCCACGCCGACCGTCCAGCGGTTGAGGTTGCGCTCGACCAGCGAGCCCCCCACCGAGCCGGTGGAGCTGCCCACCCCGAACGCTCCGGAGAGCCCGGCGTCCTTCCCCGAGTGCATGAGGATCAGGAAGATCAAGGTGACCGAGAGGATCACCTGAAGGGCGGAGAGGACGACCTGCATGGGGCGCTCACTCTAGCTCCTCCAGCGCCCGCAGCAGCTCCACCGCCTCCGCGCGCAGCCGGCGGTCCTGCTCGCGCCAGTCGGCCTCGGAGAGCTTGCCGGTGCGGCGGTCGAGCTCGGCGTCGCGGATCTCGCGGTACTTGGCCTCCTTGGCCGCCTCGAGATCGGCGCGACGGGCCTCGTCGCGCCCTGCCTCGTCCTCGGCCCGACCGGCTCGCAGCGGGCTGAGCACCGCCCAGGCCACCGCGCCCAGCAGCACCATCACGGCCAGCAGCACCACGAGGTCCACGCCGCGCTCGGGCGCAACCTAGGCGCGGCCGGCGCGCCCGGCGCGGCCGAGCTCGCGCGCCACGCGCGCGGCGTAGCCGGCGGTGACCCGCCGGCGCGCGGTGTCGGGCGCCGGCCACAGGCAGACCAGGCCGCCTGCGAAGACCACGAGCGCGCCGATCCAGATCCACGACACCATGGGCGAGGTGATGAAGCGAAACTGGGCGGGCGGCGCGGCGGCGCGGTAGCGCTCCACCAGCCCGTTCAGGCTCTGGCCCAGCGCCGCGGCCTGGACCTCGGGCGGGAGCTGGCCGACCGCCGCGGCAAAGACCCGGTCGCCCTCCTCGATCACCGGGGTGAGCGCCGCGATGTCCGGCTGGACGGCCAGCCACAGGTCGCGTTGGACGCCGGCGTCCAGGGCGATCTCGCTGACCGACTCGCCCTCGAAGAAGCGTCCCAGCGCGCCGAGGCGCCCGAGGTCCTGGGAGGGGAAGTAGCCGCGCTCGGGGCCCATGACCACAGCTGGCTCGCCGTCCCGCCGGGCGACCAGGCGCGCACCCAGGTCGATGCGCTCCAGGCCTCCGTCGGCGACCACGATCTCTGCGGTGGGCCGCTCGTAGCTCACGCGGTAGTCGCCCACCTGGGCGCTCTGGCCGGGCGTCAGGCGTACGTCGACGGCGTCCTGGAAGGACGAGGAGGCCGCGACGCCCACGAACAGGGTGGCGACCCCGAGGTGCACCAGGTAGCCGCCGTAGCGGCGGCGGTTGCGCCCGATCAGGCTGGCCAGCGCGCGGGGGGGCGCCTCACCGGTCATGGCTCGCCGCGCGCGGGTGCCCCGCCACAGCTCCTGGCCGACGGTGGCGGCCACGAAGGCGCCGGCGACGAACATGAGCAGCGCGGTGATCGCCGAGCCGGCCCCGGCCGCGGCGACGGCCACGGCGACGAGCACGGCCACCGCGGTGGGCAGCGCGAACGAGCGCCGCGCGTTGGCGACGGTCGCCCGCCGCCAGGCGATGAGGGGACCGATCCCCGACAGCAACACCAGCAGGAGGGTCAACGGCACGGTGTAGGTGTCGAACCACGGCGGGCCCAGCGCGGCGCGCGTACCGGTCACGGCCTCGGCGATGAGGGGGAAGAAGGTGCCCCAGAAGATGAAGAAGCACAGGGCGACCAGCACGAGGTTGTTGAGCACGAAGACCGACTCGCGTGAGAGCAGCGAGTCGAGGCGGTGCTCGGAGCGCAGGGCGTGGCGGCGGCTTGTCACCAGCGCGACCGAGCCGGCGATCAGCAAGCCGATCAGCACCAGGAAGGGCACGCCCAGGGTGGAGGCACCGAAGGCGTGGATGGAGTCGAGGATCCCCGAGCGCACCAGGAAGGTGCCCAGCACCGCCAGCGTGCCGGTCGTCAGGATCAGCGAGACGTTCCAGACCTTCAGCATCCCGCGCTTCTCCTGGATCATGATGGAGTGGATGAAGGCGGTGCCGGTCAGCCACGGCATCAGCGAGGCGTTCTCCACCGGATCCCACGCCCAGTAGCCGCCCCAGCCCAGCTCGGCGTAGGACCAGCGCGCGCCCAGCAGGATCCCGACCCCCAGCAGCAGCCAGGCGCCCAGCGCGAAGCGCCGCGTGGCGGCGATCCACTCGGCGTCGACGCGGCGCACCAGCAGCGCCCCGATGGCGAAGGCGAACGGGATGGTGAACAACGTGTACCCCGAGTACAGCATCGGGGGGTGGATCATCATGCTCGGGTGGCGCAGCAGCGGGTTGAGCCCGGCCCCCTCCGCCGGCACGGCGGCCAGCAGCGTGAAGGGCGACTCGAGGAAGATCAGCAGCGCCGAGAAGAAGGCCGCGAAGCCCAGCAGCACCGCGGCGGCGTAGGGCGCGACGTCGCGCATCCGCCGGCGGGTGAGGAAGAGCACCAGCGCCGACCACAGGCCGGCCAGCGTCAGCCACAGCAGCAGTGAGCCCTCCTGCGACGACCACGCGGCGGTGGCGCGGTAGAAGGCCGGGGTGGTGGATGAGGAGTGGCTCGCCACCACCTCGAAGGCCAGGTCGGTGCGCAGGAAGGCCGCCTCCAGGATCGCGAAGGCCAGCACGCTGAGCGCCGCGACCGCGTACGCCGCGCGCCGGCCCGACACCACCCACTGCGCACGCCCGGCGCGCGCGCCGTACAGCGAGGCGCCGATTCCGTACAGCGCCACCACGAGCACCAGGATCAGCGCGGCCCGGCCGACCTCCGCCATGGCTTAGGGTTGCCGGAGGCGGCCGAGCGGGTGGCGAAGGGGCCAGATGGCCCCGGAGCCGGGCCCCGCGCTCGTCCTCCGCCGTAGGCGGGTCCCCAGGTCGCGACAGCGACACGTTCTCATGTGGGGCGCTGCTGCTCGGTGAACTTCGACGGGCACTTCGTCACGAGCGTGTCCCGCTCGCCGACGAAGAAGTCGCCCTCGCGGCGCACGTTCACGATGACCTCGCGGCCCTCGCGGAACGGGTCGGGCACCACGCCGGCGTAGACGACGGGCACCGACTGCTCGCCCTCGCGGTCGCGCACGTCGAAGCGAAGCGCGCCGGACTCCAGACGCTCGACCGAGCCGTCCACGACCCGCCCGGTGAGCTGATAGGTCTCGCCCGCCTGTGCACCGGCCAGCTGGCTGGGAACGCGCGCCTCGCTGGAGGCCGAGAAGCTGGTGTAGACCAGCGCCGCGGCCAGCACCACCGCGCAGGTGAGCGCCACGGTGAGGCGGATCGTGCGCTTGCGGGCAGGGTCCATAGCGTGGACGCAGTATCCCAAACCAGGCCGATCCACCTCTCTTTTTTCGATCTGCGCGAAACCTAGCGAGCACCCTGGGGTTGTTAGAGGTAACGATGCTGCGAGTCCGCCCCCTCCGCCACCGCACCGAGGACACGCCGTCCGCTCGCCGCGCGAAGCTGCACGTCGTGCCCGACCCGCCTCCGCTCCCCGAGCCGATGGGCCGCCACGAGCGGCGCATGCGCGACGAGGGCGGTCCCGAGGACCGCGCCGTGTACACGTGCTCGTGCGGCTACCTCTTCGAGGCTCCGGTCACCGCCTCGGTCGCCTGCCCGCGCTGCGGCGGCGAGCAGGCCTGGTAAGCAAGTTGTTTCGCTACGGGCCCTAAGTAGCCGGCCGGCGCCACCTGCGAGCATGGGCGGCCCGATGCGGATCGCCACCTCGCTCGTCCTCATCTGCGCCGGCGCCATCCTGGCCACGGCGATCGAGTTCGACATCCCCGGCATCGACCTCGGGGCCCTCGGGACGATCCTGTTCCTGGTCGGCATGCTGGGCCTCGCGGTGACCGTCGGCCTGGAGGTGATGGCCAACCGCCCGTGGGACCGCCCGCGGCGCGAGCCGCGGCGCCGGCGCGAGGAGGACGACTACGCCCCCCGCCGCCCGGCCGAGGCGCCCTACGACCCCGTGATGCGGCCCTCGCCGTCCCCCCCGCGTCGCGGCGTTGGGCCCGACGACCCCACTCGCGTGGCGCCGCGCCGCCCGCCGCCGGGCGACCGGCGCTGAGGCGGCCACGGGCGGATCTACACTCGGCGCCATGGCGACCCTGGCCGACGCCACGCTCAGCGCGGCGGAGCGGCGGATGCTCGACCGCTTCGTCGCGGCCATGCGCGACCGGCTCGGCGACGACCTGATCAGCGTGTGGCTGTTCGGCTCGCGCGCGCGTGGACAGCAGGTCGGACCGGAGTCCGACGTCGACGTGCTCCTCGTCACGCGCGCCGGGCGCGAGGACGAGCGAGACGCCTGGAGGCTGCTGGGGGGGTTGGCCGAAGAGGAGGGCCTGAGTCCCGTGTTCCTCTCGGTGGTGGTCTGGGACCCGCAGTGGCTGGCCCACCGGCGCGAGATCCGCTCGTTCTTCGTCCAGGAGGTCGACCGCGACAAGATCGTCCTGTACGGAGACGCGTGAGCCCGCGCTCGGACGAGCTGCTGGCCTCCGCGCACGAGCGCCTGGCCAGCGCGCGGGATCAGCTCGCGGCGGGGCACAACGAGACCGCCGCGAGCACCGCCTACTACGCGGGCCTCTACGCGGCCCGGGCGGCGCTCAGCGAGCTCGACCTCAACGCGCGCTCCCACCGCGGCCTCTGGCACCTGCTGCGCGAGCACGTGGTCGCCGCCGGGCGGATCGACCCCGCGCTGGTGGAGCCGCTGCAGGAAGCGCAGGCGCTGCGCGAGGCCGTCGACTACGACGCGCTTCGGATCGACGAGGCCCAAGCGCGCGAGCTGCTCGCCGACGCCGAGCGCCTGGTCGCGGCGGTGGAGGAGGAGTTCGGATGAGGAGGGGCACGGCGTGGCCACCGCGGACCTGACCATCATCGGGCTCGGGCGCGCCGACCCCAGCGCCAGCCGCTACATCGCCGAGATCCAGCGCCGCCTGGCCGCGCAGGACCGGGTCCGCTACCGCCTGCATGCCATGGGCACCTCGCTCGAGGGCGACACGAGCGACATCCTGGACGTGGTCGGCGAGCTGCACGCGGTGCCCTTCGAGCTCGGCCTGCCCCGCGTCTACACGGTGCTCAAGCTCGACGAGCGCCGCGACCGGGAGCAGACGCTGGAGGACAAGGTCGCCTCGGTGCAGCGGATGCTCGACGAGTGACCGTCACACAAAGACCAGGTCGATCACCCAGCGGTCGTCCGCGTAGCGGGCGGGCGCGGAAGCGCACCCGGCGAAAGCCGGCTCACGCGACGGAGGTGGTGTGCTGAGAGTCCGCCGTCCGTTCGCCCTCAGGGCCCACCGCGGCCAGGACCAGCTCGAACCGCGCGCGCACCTACTGACCCAACAAGGCGCGGTTGGACCGGCTGCTGTTGCTCATGCAGCTCCAGCTCGATGGGCGCGCCAGCGAGGCTCGCCTCGACCAGCGCGCCCGTCCCAAGCCCGCGTCCACGCGCCGTCTCGTCCACCCCATCGCCGGACCAGACGGCGCAGGAAGCAGCTCGACCGTGCCGTCCGCGGCGGGGAACTCGCCGAACGCGGCGGCGTACAGCAGCGCCGCGAGCCGATGCCCCCTCTGCTCCATACAGCCGGGGAAGCTATCGGCCAGACCGACCATAGTCACACCTCAAAGCGACGCCGGGCCGCGCCTGATACGGCGACCGCGCGGGTGTCCGCGAAGCGATCGTTCACGCCGCGTTCGGCGGCCGTCGAGATCGACGACCTCGACGAAGCGGTCAGCGATCAGCGATCAGCGATCAGCCAATGGTCCTCCACGTCAGAGAGGAAGGCGAAAACGTCCCGCTCGGCCCGGACGAGCCGGCTGGCGGTGATGCCCAACGCGTCTGGGGAACGGCTGTCATCGCAAGCGGTAGCGCAGGAACAGGTCGCTGCCGGCCCGCAGGGCCCAGACGAGGTCCATCCCGATGGCCCCGGCCACCGGAAGGCCGCGCACGATCGGCAGCGCGTCGGGACCGCCGTCGAGCTTGGCCGCCACCGACAGGAACAGCTCGTCGACGAGGCCTTCTCGCAGCAGCGCGGCGTTGAGCGTCGGACCGCCCTCGCACAGCACCGACCGCACGCCGTGCTCGCTGCGCAGTGCGTGCAGAGCGACGCCGAGATCGACCGTCGTCTCGTCGCTGCGCAGGTACTCCACGTGCGCCGAGCAGCCCTCGAGCCGCGCGGCTGAGCCGGTGATGACCACGACACGCGAGTGCTCGTCGCGCAACAGCGGCACGTCCGTCGGCAGGTCGAGCCGGCCGCTGACGATTACGGCGAGGGGATCACCGGCCAGTCCCTCGTGACGGCGTTTGTCGCGCAGGGCCGGGTCGCGCACCAGCCGGCCGTACTGCTCGATCGTCACTGTTCGCGCGCCGGCCATGACGGCGTCGACCTGGGTACGCAGGTGATGAAACAGCTGGCGGTCCGCTTCGTTGCCGATCGGCCCGGCGCGCCCGTCGACCGTCGCGCGCCCGTCGGCCGTCGCCACCATGTTCACGATCACGTATGGCCGCTCGGGGGGCGCGAGGTCACCGAGCCGTAGACCGCGCGCGACCTCGTCCGCGGTCAGCGGCGAGTCGACGGGCTCGAGTCGCTGGAGATCCACGGTCAGCGGGCTACCCACGCCGGTGACGGTGATGCTCGAGCAGCTCGGCGCTATGAGCGCGCGATGCTGATCGAGCGCGCGTCACGAGGCGCGCGTCTTTTTGGCCGCCGGCCCCGCCCGGGGCGGCCGGCGATGCCCCCTGGAGCGCCGCGCGAACTCCGTGCTTGCAGCGGTGCCCCGACAAGCGCTCGGCGCTGCGCGCCTGCGGCATGATGGCGGACATGGAAGAGCCCGCGCGCGTCGTCCACCGGCTGGTCGCCGATCTCGACTACCCGATGTTCATCGTGACCGTCGCGGCCGACGGTGAACGGTCGGGCTGCCTCATCGGATTCGCCACCCAGTGCAGCATCAACCCGCCGCGCTTCCTGGTCTGCCTGTCGGACAAGAACCGAACGTTTCGCGTCGCGCGGCGCGCCGAGGTCATGGTCGTGCACCTCGTCCCCGACCACGCCGATCAGCTCGCCGAGCTCTTCGGATCGCTGACCGGAGACGACGTCGACAAATTGCGCGCGCTGAGTGGGCGCCAGGCTCGAACGGCACGCCGATCCTCGCGGAGTGCCGCAACTGGTTCGCCGGCCGCATCCTCGAGCGCATGCCGGCCGGCGACCACTGGGCCTTCCTGCTCGAGCCCTTCGAGGCATCCAGCGACACGACCGAAGCGCCATTCACGTTTCACCGAGCGAAACGGATCGACGCTGGACACGAAGCGTGACGACGGTGAGGCGTCCTGACGTGGCGGCCGCGACGCCGACGGCTCACCACGCCCAGGTGGCTCCCGAGTCCCCTGCATGCGTCGGGCGGGCGCGAGCGGTGCCATCGGCTGCGAGCACGGCAACACTCCGGGCCCGGCTGCTCGGTCGGTGCGGTCACCGTCGTAGCGTTGAGCGACGTTCATGGAGTACCCGGTCCGCTCCTACGTCGAGAGCATCGGGGGCTCATCGGGTCGCCCTGGTTGTGCGCGAGCAGCTCGCCGAACGTCGCCCAGCACCCAGGGGAGCTGAGGATGTAGGGGTGCGTGGGACCGGTCGACGCCGTCGACCTCGAGCAACAGGCAGGAACGTCCTTCCCACGCCCCAGCAGACTCGGCGCCCCAAGCCCTTCGGGCGCCCGTCCGCCGGCGGGTGCGCTGATCGCGGCAACGGCTAATGGTGAGCACGCGGGTGCAGAGCCGGCACCCGAGCCGAGTTTGCACCGACGCGGAGCCATCGGGCCGCAACGACTGCCACTCCAACTACAGCGGATGCGTGTCCGCCTTCCCCCCGCCGCCAACTGCCCCAAAGTCGACAGGCCCGTCGACGTCATCGGTGAAGATGTCCCCGGCCTCGACCGGGACGGCGACGGGTGGCACGCGAGTAACGCGCTCGGAGCGCAGCGACCGCGCCGGGTGCCCTGCGACTGACGCACTCCGCCGATTCGCCCAGTTATCGAGTCGACCCCTTACCATGCGGCGAGTGACGCACGGGGCGGTGGGAGGCGGCGCCGGCGAGGATCGCACGGTGTCCTGGCGACGTGCTACCTGGGTGTCGATCGCGGCGACTATTGCCTGGGTGATCGCGGCGACCGTCCTCTATGACGTCCTGCACGGGAGCCCCGACAAAGGGCTGGCGTACTGGCTGATCGCTTTCGGCGCCTTCGTCGTCGGCATCGTCGCGCACGAGGCGACGCACGCCCTCGGATTCCGCTATCTCGGCGGCCTGTCCTGGCGACAGATCAGCTTCGGGATCCATTGGAAGTCCGGCTCGCCCTACGCCCACGCGAGGAGCCCCATGCCGGCGTCCGGCTATCGCGCGGCGGTCGTCCTGCCCGGGCTCGTCACCGGTCTCGCCCCGCTCGCGATCGCCCTTGTCGCGGGCGTACCCGCGCTGGGTCCTGACCGGCGGCTCAGGAGGGGCGGGATGTCCCGGCCCACGCCGGCGCGGACGTAGGCGCGCTCGGGGCCGTCGGGCGGACGCTGGCCGACGTCGGCGGCCAGGTAAAGCGCCGGGGGCTGACCGTGGCGGCGGTGCGCCCGGCATAGGTGATCGGCTGGAGGGTCATGCGCGCCTATAGGGGCATCAGCAGCGATTTCTCGGAGGTGAGCGAGGCATCTCGCGGCCAGCCTGCCCAAGCCGTCCACCGCGACGCCGACTGCTCGACTGGCCATGGCCCCATCACGACCGAGCGCAATGCGACCAGGATGCAACCTCGACGTCTCTGGGAGGTCGGGCGAGGTGGCGCGGACCCGGCATGACCTTCGGCTACACCTATGTCCCGCTTCACGGCAAGTGCAGCGCAAAAGCGCGAAACAGTGCGACCCGGGACAAGCGGACGACGGGGGTCGAACCCGCGACCTTCGGCTTGGGAAGCCGACGCTCTACCAACTGAGCTACGTCCGCGCGTGAGGGGCATTCTACGATGGGTGGCGATGTGGCGTACCGTCCTGAGCTTGTCGGTGGCCGTCGTGGTCGCCGCCCTCGCCGCCACGCCGGCGCTCGCCCAGCAGGCGCGGACCACCTTGCCCGACGTGGAGGACGAGGTGATGTGCACGACGTGCAACGTCCCCCTCAACGTGGCCGAGGGCTCGCCGCAGGCCGAGCGTCAGAGGGTGCTGATCCGCGACCTGGTCGCTCAGGGGCGTACCAAGGCGGAGATCAAGGCCGAGCTGGTCGGCGAGTACGGCGAGGGCGTGCTGGCCATGCCCTCCGACGAGGGCTTCGGGCTGGCTGCCTACGCCGTGCCGCTCGTGGCCTTTGCCGGGGTGGGACTCGCGCTGGCCCTGGCGCTGCCGCGCTGGCGCCGGCGCGCCCGCGCGGAACCCACAGCGCAGGCCGGTGGTGACGGGGTCGCGCTCAGCAGCGCCGACGCGCGACGCCTGGACGACGACCTGGCGCGCTACCGACTGTAGACGCGCCGCGCCGCGGCGCGAGCGCTACCCCGCCGCGTCACCCTCCTCCTGCTCGGCGCCCTCGTCGTCCGGCAGGGACGCTCCGGAGATCTGCTCGGCCTCCTCGGGCTCGACGCCCCCGCCGGTCTGCGGCGAGGTCTCGTCCTGGTCGCGCTCGGCGTGTCCGGGCTGCTCGCTCATGCGCCCGCGCCTACCCGGGCCCGCTCACATCGAAGCCGGCGCGCGCACGCCCAGGAGATCGAGCGCGCGGGCGATGATTCCCTGGGTGGCGGCGCTGACGGCCAGGCGCTGAGCGCGCAGGTCGGCCGACTCGGCCTTGAGCACCGGACAGTCGCGGTAGAAGGCGCTGAACTGCTGGGCGAGCTCCAGCGCATAGGCGGCGATGCGGTGGGGCGCGCGGCGCGCCGCCGCCTCCTCCACCTCGCCCGGGAAGGCGAGCACCTTCTTGATCAGCTCCCGCTCGGCGGCCTCCAGCGGGGCGCCGCGGTCGGGCCGCGCCAGGGCGACCTCCCGCTCGGCGTCCTGCGCAGCGCGCAGCAGCGAGGCGATGCGGGCGTGCGCGTACTGGACGTAGTAGACGGGGTTCTGGGGCTCCTGCTCGCGCGCCAGGTCGAGGTCGAACTCGACCGTGGTGTCGTGCGAGCGGGCGAGCAGGAACCAGCGCGCCGCGTCGACGCCGACCTCGCCGACCAGGTCGTCCAAGGTCACGAAGTCCCCGGCGCGCTTGGACATCGAGGCGCCCCCGGTGAGGTTGACGAACTGCATGATGAGCAGCTCGAGGCGCTCGGGGTCGCCGCCCAGCGCCGCGAAGGCGGCCTTCATGCGTGCCACGTAGCCATGGTGGTCGGCGCCCCAGACGTCGAGCAGGCGGTCGAAGCCGCGCTCGCGCTTGTGCTGGTGGTAGGCGACGTCGGAGGCGAAGTAGGTGTGCTCTCCCGAGGATCGCTCGAGCACACGGTCCTTGTCGTCGCCCAGCTGGGAGGTGCGCAGCCACAGCGCCCCCTCGGAGCGGTAGGTCCGCCCCTGGCGCTCCAGCTCGTCGTACGCGCGGCGCACCAGCGCGTCGCCGCCCTCGTGCAGCGTGCGTTCGCTGAACCAGAGGTCGAAGCCCACCCCGAAGGCCTCCAGCGTGGCGGCGATGCGCGTGAGCACCGCCGCCGCCCCGGCGCGGGCCACCTCCTCGACGGGGCGCTGCGCGGCGCCCTCGATCTCGGCGGCCAGCTCGGCGACGTACTCGCCGCGGTAGCCATCCTCGGGCACCTCCTCGCCGCGGGCGCGCGCCTGGAGGGACTCCCCCAGGCGCAGGACCTGGCTGCCGAAGTCGTTGACGTAGAACTCGCGCTCGATCGCATGGCCGTGGAAGCTCAGGATGCGACACAGCGCGTCGCCGTAGGCCGCGTTGCGCGCGTGACCCACGTGCAGCGGCCCGGTGGGGTTGGCCGAGACGAACTCCACGCTGATGCGCTCGGGCACGGCCGCGCCGCCGGCGCCGAACCTCGCGCCCGCGGCCACCACTCCGCCCAGCGCCCCGCGGTGCCAGGCATCGGAGAGGAAGAGGTTGAGGAACCCCGGCCCGGCGACCTCCACACGCTCCAGGGCGTCGCCCAGGCGGTCGCTCAGCGCGTCGCCCAAGCGCGCGGCGACATCGCGCGGCGGCTCGCCCAGCACGGGCGCCAGCAGGAGCGCGGCGTTGGTGGAGAAGTCGCCGAAGCCCGCCTTCCTGGGGCGCTCGAGGGTCGGGCGCGCGCGGGGCGCGTGGCCGTCGGCGGTGGCGGCCACGGCCGCCCCGACGGCGGCGTGCAGCTGCTCGATCGGACCCGTGATCTAGTGATGGTACGGCTCGCCGGCGAGGATCTTGTGCCCGCGGTAGAGCTGCTCGAGCAGCACCACCCGCGCGAGCTGGTGAGGCAGGGTCATGGGACCCAGCGAGAGGCGGTGATCGACCCGGCCGTCGAGCGCGATCCCGTAGGGCCCGCCGACCACGAAGCACACGTCGCGCCCACCCTGACGGTGACTCTCCAGCCAGCGGCTGAAGGCCACGGAGTCGTGCTCCTCGCCACCGGCGTCCAGCAGCACGACCACGGCTCCACGGGGCAGGCGGCGCGCGACCGCATCGACCTCGGCCACCTCCACCACCTCGATCCTGGCGTGGCGGGCGAGCAGGCGCATGTAGTGCTGGACGTCGTCGGCGAAGGGCGGGCGCAGGCGCCCGACGGCGAGGACGGTCCACTTCATTCGCTGCGATAGTAGGCGCCATGGCCGACGACGATCAGCTCCCTCCCGAGCGCCACATCAACATCCACTTCTCGCCGGAGGAGATGGCGGGCCACTACGCCAACTTCGCCAACGTCTCCTTCAGCGACTACGAGTTCACAATCACCTTCGCGCGGGTCGACCACGAGGTCGAGGAGGAGGAGATCCCCGGCGTCGTCGTGACGCGGGTCAATCTCTCGCCGCGCTTCGCCCGCGAGCTGCTCGACGCGCTCGAAGACGCCTGGTCGAAGTACCGCACCCGCGAAGGGATCAAGAACCTGCCCGAGTTCGGCGACGAGCCCGGGCGGAACGGCTAGGGCCCACTCAGGCACTAGGGGCGCCGGCCGGCCGCCCACGCCTCGGCGGCGCCCAGGCGCTCCACGGTGGGCGGGTGGGTGCCCAGCAGGAACGTCGCCCAGTCCGGTGGGTCGGGGTCGGTGAGGTTGCGCAGGGTGATGCGCCGCTCGAAGGCCGCGAAGGCCGCGGGGGCCCCGGTGAGCTGCAGCGAGAAGGTGTCCGCGCGCGCCTCGACAGCACGCGAGAGCTGGTTGGACACCCAGGTGATCGCGGGAACCAGCACCGCCACGCTGAGGGCCAGCGCGGGCAGGGCCGCGGGCCCGCGCAGGTCTGGCGCCAGGCGCTCGGTGATGCGCCCGGCCGCGAAGAGCCCCACGGGCGTGACGACGGCGAGGAAGCCCAGCCCACCCCACAGGTCGGCGTGGAACTGGTGTCCGAGCTCATGGGCGACCACCACCCGCACCTCGTCCGGCGCGAAGCCCTCGAGCAGCGTGTCGTAGAGCACGACCCGTTTGGTGGCGCCCAGGCCGGCGACGTAGGCGTTGGCCGCCGTGGTGCGCCGGCTGGCGTCCATCACGTAGACCTCGCCCACCCGCACCCCGGCGCGGTCGGCCAGGGCGAGAACGTCGCGGCGCAGGTCTCCGGCGGGAAGCGGGCGGAAGTCGTTGAACAGCGGCGAGATCACTACCGGGCTCAGCGCCACCGTGAACGCCCCGAAGCCGACGATCACGCCCGAGCCCCACAGCCACCACGTCCGCGGAGCGCGGCGCAGCAGGCCGACCACCGCAGCGGCGCCCAGGGCGGCGAACAGGGCGGCGATGGCGGTCGATCGGACCACGTCGGCCGCCCATCCGCCCCAGGACTGGGTGACCAGGCCCACCGCACGCGCGCGCTGGTGGGCAACGGCCTGCAGGGGCAGCGGGGCCAGGGCCACCAGCACCGAGAGGGCCGCGCCGGCGGCCGCCGCGGCCACCAACGGGCGCCGGCGCGGGGCGGTCAGGGCCGCGGGCGGGCGCCAGGCCGCCAAGGCCAGCACACCGATCTCCACCGCCAGCACACCGAGCCCGAGCAGGCGCTGGGGGCCGCGGTAGGCCTCCGCGCGCTGGATCTGATCAGGCGTGAAGTACGCTGTGGGATCGACCGGCAAGGGATTCCCGATCCCCTCGCGCGGACGCAACGCCAGCACCGCGGCCTCGGCGACCACGATCGCGGCGACCACCGCCGCCACCACGCGCAGGCGTCCGCGAGCCGTCCCCTCCGACCGTAGGGTCCGCCACGGGCCCTTAGAGTGCTCTCTCTCCATGCGCGCCGCCATCATCTCCGACATCCACGGCAACCGCCACGCCCTCGAGGCCGTCCTGGCCGACGTCGACCGGCAGGCGCCCGACGAGATCTGGTGCCTGGGCGACCTGGTGGGCTACGGCGCCGACCCCGACGCCTGCGTCCAGCTCGCCCGCGAGCGCTCTGCGATCTGCCTGGCCGGCAACCACGATCTGGCCGTCACCCGCAGCCTGGCCATCGACGAGTTCTCCCCCGGTGCGGCCGCCGCGGTGGAATGGACCCAGGAGACGATCGGAGCCGACGAGCTGGGCTTCCTGGAGGGCCTGCGCCCCGCCGACCGTCGCGAGGAGGTCGGCCTCTACCACGCATCCCCCCGCGACCCGATCTGGGAGTACGTGCTCTCGGACCTGCTGGCCGAGATGGCCCTGGACGCGGCAAAGGAGCCGATCGCCCTGATCGGCCACTCCCACGTGGCCCTGGCCTTCGGTCGTCCGCCGGACGGCCCGCTCGTCGGCGAGCGCCGCTACCCTGGCGACGAGGTCGACCTCGGCGACGCCGAATGGCTCCTCAACCCCGGCAGCGTCGGCCAGCCGCGAGACGGCGATCCGCGCGCCGCCTGGCTGCTGCTCGACACGCAGCGCGGACGGGCGGGCTGGCGGAGGACGGAGTACGACGTCGACGGGGCGGAAGCCGCCATCCGGGAGGCGGGTCTACCGGCCTCGCTGGGACAACGACTGCACCTCGGCCAGTGACCATCCTCCACCGCTCCCTCCTCTCCATCCCCGCCGCCCTGGCCGCGCTCGCCGTCGGCGCGTGCGGCGGCGGCGGCGGCGCCGAGGGGGGCATCCCCGCCTCGCGCGCCGACGCCCTGGCCGAGGATCTCGATCAGGTCGCCAGTGCGGTGTCCTCGACGCGCTGCGACGATGCGACGGCGCAGGTCCAGTCCTTCAACGACCGCCTCGTGGAGCTGCCCGATTCGGTCGACACCGAGCTGGTGACCCGCCTCCAGGAGGGCGCCGGGCTGCTCCAGCAGCAGGCCGCCACGGAGTGCGAGGAGGCCCAGAGGGAGAGGGAGGCCGAGGAGGAGGAGGATCCTCCCCCCGTCCAGGACGACCCGACGCCCACGATCGAGCAGCCCGCGCCCGAGGAGGAGCCCGAGGAGGAGGAGCAGGAGGAGTCGCCCAAACCTCCCAAGCCCCCCAAGCCCCCCAAGCCCCCCGAGCCGCCGCCTGCGTCCGAGGACCCGGACGACGGGGGCGGCGAGACGCCTGAGTCAGGCGGCTCCGGCGGCACAACCCCCCCGGGGGTCATAGCGCCACCCCGCGCCGAGGTCGGACCGTGAGCGAGGAGGTCATCGCCGAACGCTACGAGGTCGGCGACCGCCTGGGCTTCGGCGGCATGTCGACCGTCCACCTGGCCCTCGACCGCCGGCTGGAGCGCCACGTGGCGGTCAAGCTGCTGGCCGAGCACCTGGTCGACGACTCCCAGTTCGTCTCGCGCTTCCGCCGCGAGGCGCTGGCCGCGGCGCGGCTCGTGCACCCGAACATCGTGCAGGTCTTCGACTTCGGGCTGGACGATCCGACGGGTCGTCACTACATCGTCATGGAGTACATCAAGGGCCAGTCGGGCGCGGAGATCCTGCGCGACGCCGGCCGGCTGGCTCTCGAAGAGGCCGGCGCGCTGGTCGACGGCGCCTGCCGCGGGCTGGCCTACGCCCACCGCCACGGGGTCGTGCACCGCGACGTCAAGCCCGGCAACCTGATGCGCTCCGACGAGGGCACCGTGAAGCTGGCCGACTTCGGCATCGCCAAGGCGGCCGACTCGGCGGCGATCACGCAGGCCGGTTCCGTGCTGGGCACCGCCGCCTACCTGGCCCCCGAGCAGGCCCACGGCGAGCAGGCCGGGCCACGCACCGACCTCTACGCCCTCGGCGTCGTCGCCTACCAGCTGCTGACCGGCCGCCTGCCCTACCAGGCCACTTCGCTCACCGAGCTGGCCCTCAAGCAGCAGCGCGAGGTCCCGCCACGCGCCGACCGGGTCAACCCCGAGATCGGGCCCCAGGTGGCCATCGTCATCGAGCGGGCGCTCGCGTTGGAGCCCGAGGAGCGCTGGGGCTCGGCCGAGGAGATGCGCCAGGGCTTCGGCGCCGCGCTGCGCGGCGAGGGGCCGCTGGAGGGCACGCAGTCCACCCAGGCGCTGCGCCGCGACCATCCGGCGACCGACGCCACGCGCGCGGTGCCCGCCGGGGCGGCGGGGGCGGTGGCCGCACCGCCCCGGCGCCTGGAGCCCCACGCGCCGCGCACCGGCCCCCAGACCGGCCCCCAGGGCCCGCCCCCGGCTCCCGCGTCCCGTCGCCGGGGCCCCGAGCCCCGGCGCCGCCGACCCAACGTCGCGCGGATCGCGGCGCTCCTGCTCGCCGTCGCGCTGGTGATCGCCGCGGTACTGGCCATCGCCCTGGGCAACACCTCCGGCGGAGGCTCGGGCGCGGTGGAGACGCGGCCGATCGACGGCGGCAGCACGGACGAGCTGGTCGACGACCTGCAGGACCTCATCAACGACAACGCCCGCTGAGCTCAGGACGTCTGTGGCTGGAGGCCGGGCGCAGCACCTTCGCGCAGCGCGCGCGCCGTCTGGGCCAGCGTGCCCGCGGCGATCGCGACGCGCAGGTCGGCCATCAGCCGGGCCACGAAGGCCAGGTTGTGCACCGTGAGCAGGCGCAGCGCGGTCAGCTCGCGGCTCTTGAGCAGGTAGCGCAGGTAGCCCCGCGGATGGCCGGCCGTGCAGGCCGGGCACGGGCAGCCCTCCATGATCGGCTCGTCGCTGTCCCGAAAGCGCGCGGAACCGAGATCGATACGCCACCGGCGGTCTGGATCGGGAACCAGCGCCATCCCGTGGCGCCCCACCCGGGTCGGCATCGCGCAGTCGAAGGTGTCGATGCCCAGCTCGACGCCGGCGATGAGGTCGTCGATCTCGCCGATGCCCAGCAGGTGGCGGGGCTTGCCCTCGGCACGCCCGCCCAGGACCGCGGTGGCCCACCCGGTGACCTCGTAGATCTGGGCCTTGTCCGCGCCCAGCGAGCCACCGATGGCGATCCCGTGGCATAGGCTGGCCGCCACCGTCTCGGCTGACTCCACGCGCAGATCCTCGTGCACGCCGCCCTGGACGATGCCGTAGACGAGCTGCTCGGGCGGGCCATGCTCGGCATGCCAGGTAAGGCAGCGCTCGAGCCAGCGGTGGGTGCGTGCAGTGGAGCGCGCGGTGTAGTCGCGGTCGACGTGGAAGGGCGTGCATTCGTCGAAGACCAGCGCCACATCGCTGCCCAGCGCAGCCTGGACCGCCATGGAGGTCTCAGGACGCAGCTCGTGCTCCGAGCCGTCGATGTACGAGCGGAAGCGCACGCCGTCCTCCTCGATGGCCAGCACCTTGCCCGCCCGCTCTCGGCCGCCCGTCGCCGTGCCGGGTGGACGGCGCTTGATCTCGTCGGCCACCGTGCCATGGCCCATGGAGAAGACCTGGAAGCCGCCCGAGTCGGTGATGATCGGACGGTTCCAGCCCATGAAGCGATGCAGCCCGCCGAAGCGGGCGATCAGCTCGTGGCCGGGGTCGAGGAACAGGTGGTAGGTGTTGCCCAGCACCATGTCGTAGCCGAGGGCGACGACCTCGTGGGGCTCGAGCGCCTTGACCGTCGCCTTGGTGGCCAGCGGCACGAAGGCGGGCGTGGGCACGTCGCCATGGGCGGTGCGCAGGATCCCGGCCCGCGCCCGCGAGCCGGGATCGGTCGCGGTGATGGTGAAGGGCGTCACGGCGGAGCAGCCTACGGCCACCCCGCCGTGGCAGGCTCAGGCGGCCTCGGCCTCCGTGCCCTCGATCGCGGCCGGGCGCTCGCCCACGGCGATCTCGATACGCCGCGGCTTGCGCTCCTCGGGCTTGGGGATGCGCACCTCGAGGACGCCCTTGTCGAAGGACGCCTGGATGCCGTCGGCCTGGACGCCCTCGGGCAGGTGCAGGGTGCGGCGGAAGGCGCCGCTGGCACGCTCGAGGCGGTAGAAGCCCTCCCCCTCCTCCTTGTGCTCGTGCCGGCGCTCGCCCGAGAGGACGAGCACGTCGCGCTCCACCTCGATCTTCACGTCGTCCTCGGTCATGCCGGGGAGGTCGGCACACAGCATGAAGTGGTCGCCCTCCTCGACCAGATCCATGGCCGGGGTCCAGCGGCTCGTGCCGTTGCCCGCGTTCTGGGGCGTGTCGAAGAAGGTGTTGAACAGCCGGTTCATCTCGCCCTGCAGCGAGGGGAGCTCTCGCGCGGGCTCCCAACGGATCAATGCCATCCTGATCTACCTCCTTAGGGGAAAACTAAGTGGTGGCGACTAAGATATTAGGCCCCGCGCGGACGCGTCGTCAAGCCCGCGAGGCGCCGCGGGAAAGCGGACGACTGTACGGATGGCCCCTACGACGAGGCGCCGGGGAGCACACGCTCCCAGGCGGCGGCGAGGCGCTCGAGGTCCGCCTCGTCCAGCTGGGCCAGGAAGTGCTCGCGCACCCCGGTCAGATGGGTGCCCCGCGCGGCCTCGACCTTCTCCCGGCCGGCCACAGTCAGACACGCGAAGGAACCGCGCGCGTCCGACGAGCAGCGCGCGCGGCACAGCAGGCCCTCGCGGACCAGACGGTCGATCAGGCGCGTGAGGCCGCTGCGGCTGAGCAGCACGTGGTCGGCGAGGTCGCACATTCGCATGCGTCCGTCGGACGTGTCGGCGACGGCGCGCAGCACCTCGTAGGAACTGAGCGGCAGGTCATGGGCGGCCTCCAGCTCGGCGTCGAGCGTCTTGACCATGGCGGCGTGGACGCGGAGGAGGCCTCGCCATGCGCCAAGCTCACGGGCGTCCAGCGGAAGGGGTTTCGCGGTGGTGGCCATCGGTCACACCCTTGTGTGCGCAATCAACGCTAGCAGCGGGCGCGAGGCCACTCCCCGAGGTTCGCCGTGCGACTGGCGCAGATCCCCGCTGCCGCGTAGGGTCGCCGCACGGCATGGAGCTCGAGGGCCTGCACCACGTCACCGCTATCACCGCCGACGCCCCCGCGAACGTCGAGTTCTACGCGGGGCTGCTGGGACTGCGGATGGTCAAGAAGACGGTCAACTTCGACGCACCCGACGTCTATCACCTGTACTTCGGCGACGAGGTGGGTACCCCGGGCTCCATCCTCACCTTCTTCGAGTTCCCGGGCGCCGCGCCGGGGCGCACCGGAGCCGGGATGGTGCACGAGATCGAGTGGCGGGTGGCCGGCGAGGAGGCCCTGGCCTTCTGGGCCGAGCGGCTGGGCGCGGCCGGGGTGCGCAGCGAAGCGGCGGGGCCTCTGATGGGCTTCGCCGATCCCGAAGGGCTGCAGCACACCCTCATGACCACCACGGTGGCCGACGCGCCGCTGCGTCCCGCCCACCCCGACATCCCACCCGAGCACGCGTTGCAGGGCTTCGAGGGCGTGCGCGCCTACGTCCGCGAGCCACAGAAGAGCGAGCCGCTGCTGCACGCCCTGGGCTTCAAGGCGGGGCCCGAGGGGCGCTGGGACGCCAGCGGGCCGCGCCGCCACGGGCATCTGCACCTCGACGCGCCGCCCGACGAACTTGCCGGCCCACCCGTGCAGGGGGCGGGCACGGTGCACCACATCGCCTGGTCGGTGGCCGACGACGAGGAGCTCACCGCCTTTCGCAGCCGCGCGGCGCAGGCCGGCGCACGTCCCACGCCGATCATCGACCGCCAGTACTTCCACTCGGTCTACTTCCGCGAGCCCAACGGGGTGCTCTTCGAGCTGGCCTCGCGCGACATCGGCTTCGACGTGGACGAGCCCGTCGAGTCGCTGGGCACCCAGCTCAAACTCCCCGCCCAGCACGAGCCGCTGCGCGCCACGCTCGAGCAGAACCTCACCCCCCTGCCCGACCCCCGATGAGGGGCGCGGGAGGGCCTCCGGCGGCCGGGTGGCCGCCTCCGGCGCCTGCGGGCGCCTCGTCGTGAGCCTCGCCCATGTGGTCCGCGAGCCCGCAGGCGCGCCCGAGGGCGCGCTGATCCTCCTGCACGGCCGCGGGGCCGACGAGCACGACCTGCACCCGGTGCTCGACGTGCTCGACCCCGACCGCCGACTGGTCGGCCTGACGCCGGGGGCGCCGCTCTCCCTGCCCCCCGGCGGGCGCCACTGGTACAGGGTCGAGCGCGTGGGCTTCCCCCACCGCGACACGTTCGCGCCGGCGCTGAGCGCGCTCGGGGACTTCCTCGACGGCTGGCTGGCCGAGCGCGAGATCGCGTGGGACCGGACGGTGCTCGGGGGCTTCTCCCAGGGCGCGGTGATGTCCTACGCCGTCGGGCTGGGTCCGGGGCGCCCGTCGCCGGCGGGGATCCTGGCCATGAGCGGCTTCGTCCCGGTCGTCGAGGGATGGGAGCCCGACCTGGCCTCCCGCCGCGAGCTCCCGGTGAGCATCTCCCACGGCTCCATGGATCCCGTCATCGGCCTCGACTTCGGCCGGCAGGCCCGCGACCTGCTCACCGAGGGCGGCCTCGCAGTCGAGTACCACGAGTCACCGGCCGGGCACAGCCTCGACCCGTCCACCCTCCCGGCGCTGCGAACGTGGGTGGCGGGGCGGGGCCGCTGCTAGGAGGATGTGTCGCTGTCGCGACCTGGGGGCCCACCTCCGGCGGTGACCTCGCGCGGGACCCGGCTCCGCGGCCATCTGGCCGCTCCGCCACCCGCGGGCCGCCTCCGGCACCCCTGAGAGGGGCCAGGCCTCAGCGCAGCAGCGACCGACCGGTCATCTCCGGCGGCTGGTCGATCCCCAGCAGCGCCAGCGCGGTGGGCGCGACATCGGCCAGCACCCCGCCGTGGCCATCCAGCGCCAGGCCCTCGGCGGTGACCACCAAGGGCACCGGGTTGAGCGAGTGGGTGGTGACGGGTGAGCCGTCGGGGCTCAGCATCTCGTCGGCGTTCCCGTGGTCGGCGGTGATGATGCACGCGCCGCCGGCGGCGTGCACTGCGTCGACCACCTCCTCCAGGCACGCGTCGACCGTCTCCACGGCGGTGACCGCGGCGGGGATCGAGCCGGTGTGGCCGACCATGTCGGGGTTGGCGAAGTTGATGATCGCAAAGCGCGGCTCGTGCTCCCCCCACGCGGCTACGAAGACGGCGGCGGCCTCGCGGGCGCTCATCTCGGGCTTGTGGTCGTAGGTGGGCACGTCGCGCGGCGAGGCCACCATCTCGCGGCGCTCGCCCTCCTGGGACTTCTCCCTCCCACCGCCGAAGAAGTACGTCACGTGCGGGTACTTCTCGGTCTCCGCGACGTGCAGTTGGCGCGCGCCGATCTGGGCGATCACTCGTGGCAGGTTGACCTGTGGACGTGCCGGCGGGAAGGCCACCGGGAACGTCCAGTCCTCGTTGTACTCGGTCAGGGTGGCGAGGTGGGCGACATGGTCGCCGAGCATCTCGCTGAGCTGGCGCATGCGGTCGGGACGGAAGTTGAAGGCCACGACGCTGTCGCCGGGACGGATGGTCCCCTCGCGCTCGCCCACGCGGGTCGGGGCGACGAACTCGTCGGTCTCGCCGCGCTCGTACGCGAAGCGCAACGCCTGCTCCGGGTCTCGCGCCTCGTGCTCGCCCTCCCCTCGGACCAGCAGATCGTACGCGCGCTGGGTGCGCTCCCAGCGCGCGTCGCGATCCATGGCGTAGTAGCGCCCGACGACGCTCGCCACGCGCCCGGTGGCGCGCCGGCACCAGTCGACGACGTCGTCCAGGAACTCGATTGCCTGCGCGGGGCTCGTATCGCGTCCGTCGGTGAACGCGTGGATGACCAGGTCGGGCACGGCGAGCCGGGCGCCCAACTCGATCAGGGCACGCAGGTGCTCGGGCCCGGAGTGCACGCCGCCTCGCGAGCACAGCCCGATGAGGTGGACCCGCTCCGCCGCGGTGAAGGCCTCGCGCAAAACCGCGTTGTCGGTGAAGGCGCCCTCGCGCGCCGCGCGGTCGATGCGCGCGAGGTCCTGCTCGACCACCGCGCCGGCGCCCAGGTTGAGGTGGCCGACCTCGGAGTTGCCCATCTGCCCCGGCGGCAGGCCGACGGCCTCCCCGCACGTCATGAGTTGGGTGTGGGGGTAGTGCTGCCACAGCGCGTCGAAGACGGGGGTGTGGGCCTGGGACACCGCGTTGCCCGGCCCCTCGGGCGCCAGACCCCACCCGTCGAGGACGACGAGGACCACCGAGGGCAACGCCGGCGTCACGCTGGAGCGCGACGCGCGGCGTTCACCATGGCGGCGAAGTCTCCCGCATCCAGTGACGCCCCGCCCACCAGGGCACCGTCCACGTCGGGCAGGGCGAGCAGCTCGCCCGCGTTGTCGGGCTTGACGCTGCCGCCGTAGAGCACCCGCACGGTGTCGGCGGCCTCGGGCACCTTGTCGCCCACCAGCGCGCGCACGAACGCCGCGGCCTCCTGGACCTGCTCGGGCGTGGCCACCTGGCCGGTGCCGATCGCCCAGATCGGCTCGTAGGCGATGGCCACGCGGGCGACCTGGTCGGGCGCGAGATCCTGCAGCCCCTCCCACACCTGATGGCGCAGCTTGCGCTCGGTCTCGTCGCGCTCGCGCTCCTCCTCGGTCTCCCCCACGCAGAGGATCGGCTGCAATCCGGCGGCCAGCGCGGCCGGCAGCTTCTCGGCCAGCGCGCGGTCGGTCTCGCCGAACACCTGGCGCCGCTCGGAGTGGCCCAGCACCACGCCGTGCACGCCCAGCTCGGTGAGCATGGGCGCCGAGACCTCGCCGGTGAAGGCGCCGTGGGTGGCCTCGTGCATGGTCTGCGCGTAGACCTGCACGCGCGAGCCGCGAGTGGAGTCGACCATGGCCGCCAGCGCGGTGAAGGGCACGCAGACGGCCACGTCGACCCCCTCAGCGCCGGACACGCGTGGGAGGAGGCTGGCGATGTACTCCTCCGCCTCGGCCACGGTCAGGTTCATCTTCCAGTTGCCGGCGAGGAAGGGGCGACGCTCGCTCACCGCAACGCCTCGATCGGTTCCATGGGCTCGCCCTCGATGAACTCCAGCGTGGCGCCGCCGCCGGTGGACAGGTGGGTCACCTGATCCTCGAGGCCGAAGGCGGTCAGCGCCGCGGCGGAGTCCCCACCGCCGACCACCGTGGTGCCCGGCGCGGCGGCCACCGCCTCGGCCACCGCGCGCGTGCCCGCCGCGAAGGGCTCGAGCTCGAAGGCGCCCATCGGCCCGTTCCAGAACACGGTGCCCGCCCCGGCGATGAGCTCGCCGTAGCGCCGGGTGGTGCGCTCGCCCACGTCGAGGCCCATCCAACCGTCGGGCACGTCGACGCCGTCGACCGGCTGGACCTCCGCGTCTGCGGCGAAGCGATCGCCGGTGACCAGGTCCTCGGGCAGCACGATCTGCGCGCCCTCCTCCTCGGCCAGCAGCTTGCGCGCCGCCTCGACGTCCTCGTCCTCGCACAGCGAGTCGCCCACCTCGTGGCCCTGCGCCCGCAGGAACGGAAAGCACATCGCGCCGCCGATGAGGATGGTCTCGGCCACGGAGCGAAAGGCGGTGATCACCCCCAGCTTGTCGGTCACCTTGGCGCCACCCAGCACGGCCACCAGCGGCTGCGCGGGGTCGCGCAGGGCGCTCTCCAGCGCCTCCACCTCGCGCTGGAGCAGCAGCCCCGCCGCCCGCGCCTCGGCGGGCAGGGCGCGGGCCACGCCCTCGGTGGAGGCATGAGCACGGTGCGCGGCGCCGAAGGCGTCGTTGACGTAGCGGTCGGCCAGGCCGGCGAGCTCAGCCACCAGGTCCGGGTCGTTGTCGGTCTCCCCGGCTTCGTAGCGCAGGTTCTCCAGCATGAGCACCTCACCGTCGCGCAGCCCGTCGGCGGCCACCCGCACGTCGGGACCTACCACGTCGTCGGCCAGCGTCACCGGCACGCCGAGCAGCTCCCCCAGCCGGTCGGCCACCGGACGCAGCGACAGCTCGGGGTCGCGGTCCTTGGGTCGGCCCAGGTGGGCGGCCAGGATCAGGCGGGCGTCCTGTTCGCGCAGGCGCTGAAGGGTGGGCAGTGCGGCGCGGATGCGCGTGTCGTCGGTGATCTGCCCGTCGTCGTCCAGCGGGACGTTGAAGTCCACGCGGACGAGGACGCGGCAGTGGGCGACGTCGAGGTCGTCGAGCGTGCGCACTGGTCCTACAGCACCCTCTGGACGAGGTCGACGATACGGTTGGAGTAGCCCCACTCGTTGTCGTACCACGAGACGACCTTGACCAGCGACCCGTCGATGACGCTGGTCAGCTCGCCGTCGACGATCGACGAGAAGGGGTTGCCCACGATGTCGGTGGACACGAGCGGCTCCTCGGTGTAGCTGAGCACGCCCTCCATCTCACCCTGGTCGGCCGCGGCCTGGAAGGCGCCGTTGACCTCCTCCACGCTGGTCTCGCGCTCGGCCTCGAAGGTCAGGTCGACCACCGAGCCGGTGGGCACGGGGGCGCGGATGGCGAAGCCGTGCAGCCTGCCGTTGAGCTCGGGGATCACCAGGCCGACCGACTTGGCCGCGCCCGTGGAGGTGGGCACCAGGTTCTGCGCGGCGGCGCGGGCGCGGCGCAGATCCTTGTGCGGCGCGTCCTGCAGGCGCTGGTCGGCCGTGTAGCCGTGGATGGTGGTCATCAGGCCGTGCTTGATGCCCACCGACTCGTGGACGACCTTGGCGAACGGCGCGAGGCAGTTGGTGGTGCACGACGCGTTGGAGATCACATGGTGGTTGTCCTTGTCGTACTGGTCGAAGTTCACCCCCAGCACGACCGTGAGGTCCTCCCCCTTGCCCGGCGCGGAGATCACGACCTTCTTGGCGCCCGCCTCGAGGTGCTTGGCGGCGGCGTCGCGCTCGGTGAACAGACCGGTGGCCTCGATGACCACGTCGACCTCCAGGTCGCTCCACGGGAGGTCTGCGGGGTCGGTCTCGGCCAGCACCTTCATATCCTTACCGTCGACGCGGATGGCGCCGTCCACGGCCTCGATGGTGCCGCGGTAGGGACCCAGGATGGAGTCGTACTGGAGCAGATGCGCCAACGTCTCCGCATCGGTGAGGTCGTTGACCGCCACCCACTCGATGTCTGCGCCGGCGGCCTGCGCGGCCCGAAAGACGTTGCGCCCGATGCGGCCGAAGCCGTTGATTCCCACGCGTGTGGACATGCGCTACGGGTCTCCTCCCCTGGGGATCGTGGTTCTGGCGTGTACCCTACCTAGGCGCTGCCGGAGACCACCTCCACGCGCAGTCCGTCGGGGTCGCGGAGGTAGCCCGCGTAGTAGGTGGGACCGTAGAGGGGTCGGGGTCCCGGTGGGCCGTCGTCGCTTCCGCCGGCGCCCAGGCCGGCGGCGTGGGCGGCGTCCACCGCGACGCGCCCGGCCGCGCGGAGGGCCACGTGACCAAAGCTTTGCGCGGGCGCCTCCCCGCGCGCGACGATCCACAGCACCGCCTGCGCCCGGCCGTAGGCGATCGCCGCCTCCCCCTCGTGCACGCGCCGGGCACCCAGCGCCCGCAGGACCGCATCGTAGAAGCGCGCGGAGCGCGCGAGGTCGGCGACCTCGAGGCCGACGTGGTCGATCACTGTGCCGGCGGACGCTCGACGTCGCGGTGGGTGATCTCCACGAACAGGTCGTCGCGCCCGCCGTAGCGCGCGGCCAGGCACTCGGCGATGGCCACGGAGCGGTGGCGCCCGCCGGTGCAGCCGATGGCCACCATGAGATGGGCCTTTCCCTCCTCGATGTACTGGGGCAGCACGTAGTCCAGCAGCGGCTCCAGGCGCTCGAGGAAGGCTTTCATGCGCCCCTCGCGCTCCACGTAGTCGCGCACGCGCTGGTCGAACCCGGTCAGCGGGCGCAGCGTGGGCTCCCAGTGGGGGTTGGGCAGGAAACGTACGTCGAAGGTCAGGTCGGCGTCGCGCGGCGGGCCGTGCTTGAAGCCGAAGCTCTGGAAGGTCACGGCCAGGCGCGAGGTGGGCTGGCGGGGCAGGAGCTCGTCGGCGATGCGCCGGCGCAGCGTGGAGGCCTTCAGCCCGGTGGTGTCGATGACCAGATCGGCCGCGCCGCGCAGCGGGTGCAGCAGCTCGCGCTCGTGGGCGATGCCCGCGGCCACCGAGCCGTGCGCGGCCAGGGGGTGGCGCCGGCGGGTCTCCTGGTAGCGGGTCAGCAGCGTCTGCTCGTCGGCGTCCAGAAACAGCACGCGGTGGCGCGGTCCGGCCGTGCGCAGGTCCTCCAGCACGGCGCGCAGCGCCTCGAAGTAGTCGCCGCCGCGCACGTCGAAGACGATCGCCGCGCGCTCCACCTTGGATCCCTCGTGGACGAACAGCGCCACGAGCTGGCCGATCATCTCCGGGGGCAGGTTGTCCACGCAGAAGTAGCCCGCGTCCTCGAAGACGTTCATGGCCGTCGACTTGCCCGCGCCCGAGAAGCCCGTGATGACCACGAGGTCCTGCAGCCGCGAGACGGGCAGCGCCTCGAACTCCTGGGTGATGGCGGTCATCAGGGATGCAGTGTGCCTGGTCAGCGGACGGTCCTGTGCAACATCGCGTGAAGCTCGCGGGCGACCTTCGGCGGGAGGCCACGCACGCCCTCGAGCTCCTCGCGGCTGGCGGCCACGACCGCGTCGGGCGAGCCGAAGTGGTTGAGCAGCGCGCGCTTGCGCGCGGGGCCGATGCCGGACAGGTCGTCGAGGATCGAGGTGGTCAGCTCGCGGTCGCGGCGCGAGCGGTGGTGGGTGATCGCGAAGCGGTGGGCCTCGTCGCGCACGCGCTGGAGCAACTGGAGGGCGGCGCTCTCGTGGCCCAGCCTCAGCGGCTCGCGCCGGCCGGGCAGGAAGACCTCCTCCACCCGCTTGGCCAGCGAGACCACCGCGACGCCGCGTTCGCGAAAGGCCTGCAGCGCGCGCACGCCGGCGGCGAGCTGACCGCGTCCGCCGTCGATGACGATCAGCGAGGGCAGCGTGGCGAAGCTCTCGTTGCGCTTGGGGTCGTGGGGCGAGAGGTCCTGCTGGCGCTCCCACTGGGCCAGGCGGCGGCCCAGCACCTCCTCCATGGCCTGGAAGTCGTCGGGCACCCCCTGCTCGGTGGAGCGCACCGTGAAGCGCCGGTAGTCGCTCTTCTTGGGGGCACCGCCCTCGAAGACCACCATCGAGGCCGTGGTGTTCGTGCCCATCAGGTTGGAGATGTCAAAGCACTCGATGCGCACCGGGAGCCCGTCGAGCCCGAGGGCGTCCTGCAGGGCGTCGAGGGCCTCCACGCGCTGCTGGCGGCGGCGCTCGACCTTCAGGCGCTCCTGGTCGAGCGCCAGCCTGGCGTTGCGCTCGGCCAGGTCGAGGATGCGCCGCTTGTCGCCGCGCTCGGCCGCGCGCAGCTCCACCCGTCCGCCGCGGCGCTCGCCCAGCGCGACGGCGAGCGCCTCGCGGTCGGGCAGCTCGCCCTGCACGACGATCTGGGCGGGGATGGAGGTCGTGCCCGCGTAGAACTGCAACAGGAACTGCTGGGCGACCTCCCCCACGTCGTCGGCCGCCTCGTTGGCCAGGTAGAAGGACTGGCGGTCGCTGAGCACGCCGTCGCGCACCTGGAAGACCTGGGCGTTGGCATCGGTGGCGTCGACGGCGACGGCCACCGCGTCCAGTGTGCCGACCGCCTCTTTGGCCACGCGCTGGCGCTCCATCAGGCTCTGGACCGACCTGAGGCGGTTGCGCTCCAGCGCGGCGGTCTCGAACTCCTGGGCGGCGGCGGCGGCGCGCATGCGTGCCTCGAGGTCACGCTCGATCTCGCGCAGGCGGCCCTGGAGGAAGGCGATCACCCCGTCGATGGCGTGGCGGTACTCCTCCTTGGAGACGTAGTCGACGCAGGGCGCCCCGCAGCGTTTGATGTAGAAGTCCAGGCACGGCGAGCCGCTGCGCCGGCCCGGCTCGGCGCCGTTGCACGAGCGCAGCAGGAAGATCTTGCCCAGCAGCTCCAGCGTGCTGCGCACGCGCTTGGCGTTGGAGTAGGGACCGAAGTAGAGGCGGTTGCGCCGGTGGCGTTCGCGCGTGAAGTACACCCGCGGGAAGTCCTCGTCCATGGAGATCGCGATGTAGGGATAGGACTTGTCGTCGCGCAGGCGGATGTTGAAGCGCGGCTGGTACTGCTTGATGAAGTTCTGCTCGGCCAGCAGCGCTTCCGACTCGCTGGAGACCAGGAGGAACTCGATGTGGTTGACGAGGTCGCGCAGCTCGACCTCGCCGCGGGTCACCGAGTGGGAGAAGTGGCCGGCGACCCGCTTGCGCACCGACTTGGCCTTGCCCACGTAGATGACCTTGCCGCGCTCGTCGCGGAACAGGTAGACGCCCGGGCCGTCGGGCAGGGTGCGCCGCTGCTCGGCGAGGTGGGCCCCGGGCTGGGACGTGGCTTGGGGCGCCGTGCTCACGGGTCGAGGATAGGTCCGCTGTTCGCAGGGGTAGGCGCCGCGCGTGGCGCGCCGACCGCCGAACGAGAAGCGCGTGCGCGAGCTGGCGCGCGAGCGCCTGGGCTTCGAGGAGCTGCGCCCCGGCCAGGGCGAGGCGGTGCGCGCGGTGCTGGGCGGGCGCGACACGCTGGCGGTCATGGCCACCGGTTCGGGCAAGTCGGCGATCTACCAGCTCGCGGGCCTCTTCCTCGACGGCCCGACGGTGGTCGTCTCACCGTTGATCGCGCTGCAGGAGGACCAGGTCGACCAGGCCGAGGGCATCCCCGAGGGGCGCGCGGCGGTGCTCAACTCCACGCTGGGCAAGGGCGCGCGCGAGGCGGTGTTCGCCGGCCTGGAGGACGGCTCGCTGGAGTTCGTGCTGCTGGCCCCCGAGCAGCTGCTGCGCGAGGAGGTGCTCGAGCGCCTGGGCGGGGCCGGGGTGTCGCTGCTGGTGATCGACGAGGCACACTGCGTCTCCCAGTGGGGCCACGACTTCCGCCCCGACTACCTGCGCCTGGCCGCGGCGCGGCGCGGGCTGGGCGCGGGCGGGTGCGTGCCGATCCTGGCCTTGACGGCGACGGCCTCCCCCCCGGTGCGCGCGGACATCGTGCAGACCCTCGAGCTCGACGAGCCCGAGGTGCTGGTGCGAGGGTTCGACCGGCCCGAGATCCACCTCTCCGTGCAGTCCTTCCGCGACGCCGACGACAAGACCGAGGCCCTGGTGGACTGGGTGGCGCAGGCCGAGGGCGCGGGGATCGTCTACGCGGCCACGCAGAAGGGCGCCGAGCGGCTGGCCGGCGCGCTGGGCGAGCGCGGCGTGCGGGCGGCGGCCTACCACGGCGGCATGGGCGACCGCCGCCGCGACGAGGTGCAGGACGGCTTCATGGAGCACGGGGCGGTCGACGTGGTGGTGGCCACCATCGCCTTCGGGATGGGCATCGACAAGCCCGACGTGCGCTTCGTGGTCCACCACGACGTCAGCGAGTCGCTGGACGCCTACTACCAGGAGCTGGGCCGCGCGGGGCGCGACGGACGGTCCGCCCGGGCGGTGCTCTTCTTCCGCGCCGAGGATCTCGGGCTACGTCGCTTCTTCGCCAGCGGGCGGGTGGACCGCCCGGCCATGCACCGCGTGGCCGAGGTGCTGCGCCTGGCCGGCCGGGCCGTCCCGCCGCCCGACCTGCGCGACGAGCTGTCGCTGTCGGAGACCAAGCTGGCCACGGTGGTGCACCGCCTCGAGGAGGTCGGCGTGGTGGAGGTCCGCGACGACGGCGAGGTCGGGGTGCGGCGCGACGGCCCGGACGCCGACGGCCTGGACGAGGCGCTGGACCGCGCCGCGCAGATGGAGGAGGACCGCCAGGCCTTCGACCGCTCCCGCGTGGACATGATGCGCGGCTACGCCGAGGCCGACGGGTGCCGGCGCGAGTTCCTGCTGGCCTACTTCGGCGAGGCCTACGAGCCGCCGTGCGCCAACTGCGACGTGTGCGACGCGAGCGGCGGCTCGGCGGCCGGCACGCAGGCCGGCGGCCCGGCCACCGCCCCCGAGGGCGCGCCGCCGGTGGGCGCCCGCGTGCGCCACGGCGAGTGGGGCGAGGGCACCGTGGCGCGCATCGACGCCGAGGGCGACCAGCTGACGGTGGTCTTCGACGGCGTGGGCTACAAGACGCTGGGGATCGGGCTCGTGGCCGAGCGGGGGCTGCTCGAGGAGATCGACACCTGAGACTTGCGGGAGGGGCCACCTTGCGTCAGCCGGCGACCCCCTGCTGGCGCAGCGACGCGTCCGTCGCGGCGCTGAAGCTGCCCGCGAGCTTCTGCGCGGCCGTGCGCTCCTCGCCGAGGATCCGCTCGGCCATCTCGACCGTCGCCTGATCTCCCGCGCGTCGGGCGACGCGCTTGAGGTGCTCGTAGGCGCCGATCTCGAGGTGCTCGAAGGCGTAGGCAAAGGCGGTCAGCTTGCCGGCCGTGTCGGGGTGGCCCTGGAAGAACCCGCCCCAGTTGAGCGCCCCGAGGCGCATGACGGCGTCCTTGAGCTTGCTGGGCTTGGCGCCCAGGGCGCCCAGGCGCTCCTCGACCAGACGCTTGTGCTCGCGCGTCTCCTCGAGATGCTCGGTGTAGAGCGGCGCGAGCTCCCCTGCACCGAGTATCTTCGGGGCGCGCTGCAGGAGCTGCTCGGCCTGTCCTTCGATGGCGTGGGCGTCGGCGAGGTACTTCGTCAGCTGCTCGGTGAGGTCGTCGGGCTCCTGGGCGGCCAGGGAAGCCTCGGTGGTCGCGTCGAAGAGGGCCTCGATGCGCTCCGCCATGGCGGCCTCCTCGTCGCGGATGCGCTGGGCCACGGCGACGGTCTGCTCGTCGCCGGCCCGGCCCGCCACCCGCCCCAGCAGCTCGTAGGAGGCCAGCTCCAGGTGCTCGTAGGAGAGGCTGTGGGTCGCGAGCTTCCCCGGCGTGTCGGGCTGGGACTTCGCGAACAGCACGAAGGCGGGGCCGCTCACCCGCATGACGGCCTCCTTGAGCTTCGAGGGAGAGCCGCCGTGAGCCTCGAGCCGCTCGCCGACCAGCCGCTGCTGCTGCTCGCTCTCGGCCAGGTGGTCGCGCAGCGCGGTGGCGAGCTGAGGCTCCCCGGCGATCTTCGGCGCGGCGCGCAGCTGGGCGATGGCCTGCTGCTCGATGGAGTGCGCGTCGGTCAGGTAGGAGACAAGCTGCTCCTCGATGGTGTCGGCGGCCATGGGCTCCTCTTTCGTGGGGGGACGGTCACCGTCGCGGTTACCCGGGCCGGCCGTGGTCGAACGCCGTGGGGCAGCCGCACGGTGGCGACATCCCGTGGAGCGCACGAGGCGGTGTGATGCACCCGGCGAGGGGCTAGTCCAGAAGACACGGCAGCAGCTCGAAGTGGTCGGCGTGCGCAGGATGCACCACGCCGAGGTGCCGACGATCGAGGGTGGCGACCGTGGTGGAGCCGAGCCGCTCGGCGGTGGCGACGACCGACGCGTCGACCGCTCCGAGTGGCAGGTCGTGGTATCGCGCCACGAGCTCGGCGATGCGCAACCAGTCGCCGGGCGCCACCGGCTCACCGAGGTACGTCCCTCCCGCCAAGTCCCCGAGGAACTGCACTTCGGCGCGCGGCGCGAGGCGCGAGGCGAGCAGATACGCCACCTCGGTGATCACGAGCTGGGGTACGACCAGCGGCCCGGGATGCTCCTCGAGCAGCTCGCGACAGGCGACGTGATGGGCGTCGTCGGCGTCGAAGACCGCGTAGAGCGGTCCGGCGTCGACGATCAGCGGGCACCGCCTAGCTCGCGGGCCAGGATCTCCTCGATCCGCGCGGATACGTCGCCGCGACCACTGCGCCACTCGCCGGCTCCGGCCAGGCGGCGGCGAGATCCCTCACCGAGGTGGGCCTCCAGCGCGTCGCGCGTGACCTGGGAGATGGTCGTGCCGCGCCGCTGGGCCTCGTGGCGTAGGCGTCCGTCGAGGGCATCGGGGATCTTCACGGTGGTCCGCTTCATGTATGCCAGCATACCCGCGCGTTAGCGTCAGCGCACGAGGCGGACCTCGAGGCCACCGCCGGCGGCGATCTCGCCCGCGCCGCCAAGGAGGCCGAGGATGCGCGCGACGTAGCCGCGGGTCTCGGGGTAGGGCGGGATGCAGCCACAGCGCTGTACGGGCGCCGGGCCCGCGTTGTAGGCGGCCAGCGCGAGGGGCACGGAGGCGAACTGGCGCAGCAGGTCGCGCATGAGGTGCGCCTGGGCGTTGATGGCCGCCTCCGGATCGAAGGGGTTGCGCAGGCCGTAAGCGGCGGCGGTACCCGGCATGAACTGGGCAATGCCCCGCGCCCCGGCGGGCGAGCGCGCGAACGGATTGAACCCCGACTCGGCGTGGATCTGCGCCGCCAGAAGCGCCGCTGAGACGTTCCAGCGCTGTGCCGCGCGGGCGATCATGGGCGCGAAGCGCGCGGGAACGAAGCCGGGCACCGCGCCCCGCCGCTCACCGTCGCCACCGGAGCCAGAGCCGCCGTAGCCCACCGACGACGTCCCCGCGTTCAGGACGTAACCGAAGTGCCAGGGTTCCCAGGAGTAGCGCTTGATGAAGCCGAAGCGGCGGGAGTTCGCGGCGAGCCACCCGTACGCGCTCGCCGGGCCGAGGTCGAGCTCGGTGCCCAGGCGGTGCAGCGACTTGCCCGGGGGCGCGACCCACCTGGGATTGGGGTTGCGCGCGAACAGGGCGGCCTGCTCGGCGCGCGAGCGAAAGGCGCTGGTGACGATCAGGGCGTGCCCGGCCTTGCGCGCGGCGGCGGCCATGCGATCGAAGGCGCGGGCGACGTCGGGGCGCATGGGCTTTCCCTGCCGGTGCGCGAACGGCCCTTGATACTCGCCCGCGCCGGGCGGCCCGGTCATGGAGAGCATCGCCGGCGGCGCGAGTTCGGCCTCGGCTACCGCGCCCGCCGTGACCTCGCGGGCGGCGACGTCGACGGGGTCGCGGACCGTCACCCTCATGCGCACGGGCGCGAACGTGTCCTCGTCGGGGAAGGAGACGGTCACATCCTCGGCGCCGTTGCGCCGGGCGGTGGCCCGCGCCGCCCGGCGGGCCGACGCCTTGTAGTCGGCGAGCTCCACGTGGGCGGGATTGGCCCGACCCCCGAGGCTCGCCGGCTCGAAGAGACCAGAGTAGTCGCCGTGCATCGAGCGCGCGCCGGCCAGCGAGGCCAGGTCCGCCGCCCGCTGCTGGTCACCCTGGATCCCGAGTCCCTCCGCCACCCCGCCGAGGACCAGTCCGCCGGCGACGATCGCCATGAGGAGGCCGACGACCAGGACCGTGGCCTGTCCTCGCTGCCAGCCCGCGGGGGTTGCCACTCGCCCGCGAGCGAGACGGGTCCTCATCGCAGCCCCTCCAGCGCCTCGGCGAGCGCCGGGCGGAGCGCGGGCGCTCCGAGACCGGGGAGGAGGCGCGTGCTGGGTAGCCTGGGCAGGAGCAGTGGCCGGGCGTCGACGCCCTCGGCGCACAGACCGGCCGCGGCGAGGGCGGCGAGCCGGGTGCCCGTGCCGGTCTCCTCCTCGTCGGCGGGATCGCCGGTGTCGGTGGCCACCAGAACCCGGTCGGCGGCGCGCAGCAGCTCCGTCAGCTCCTCGGGGCGCGGACCGGCCACGACGTGCAGGATCGGCCGGTCGCCGGCGGCCGCCGCGGCGCGGGCGCCGGCGGTCAGCGCCGCGAGCGGATCGGGCGGGAGGTCGGCCAGGACCAGCCGGCCGACCGCACGCGCCTCGACGTCACGCGCGGCGAGCGCGGCGCACAGGCGGCGTGCCGCGCGTCGCGCGGGTCCGGCTGGCATGCGCGCGTCCGGGTCGCCGGGCCAGCGGCAGACGAGCGCCCCCGTCACCGTGCCCCGCGCCAGAGCAGCGCCCACCGCGAGGCCGAAGGCGGTCGCGCGCGCGGGAGGGCAGAGCACCGCCACCACAGGCGCGTGCGGACGCCTATCGCTGTCCGGCCCGGCCGCCACGGCTCCCTCGACGTCGCCGTGCCCGGCCGGGCATGGCAGCCGCTCGGCGGCCGGGTCCTCGGGGCGCAGCCGCACGGGAGCGGCCGACGGCACCGGCCGGCGCGGCTCGGGCGGGCGCGGCGGCGCGAAGCCGCCGTGGGTCGGTGCCTCGGCCGGAGCCGGACGCAGGAACGCCGACGCGACGGCCGCCGGGAGCCTGACCCCGGTCGCGCGCGCCTCCGAGAGGCCACGGTCCGCCCGGCGCTCCGGCGACCGGATCGGGGGCTCGCCCGCGAGCCCCCGGTCCGGATGCCGCCTCGACGAGCGCCGCGACCGCTCGGCGACCGCTCGATCGGGCTGTGTGCCCGGCTCGACGAAGACCCGCAGCAGTCGCTCGAGCGTCGGGCTCATGAACCGCTCCGCGCGGGCCCCGCGTCGGCGCGGGCGGTGGCGGTCAGCGCGTCGGCGAGGCGGCGCACCGGGATGGGCGGGCGGACGCGCACCTGCACGGCGCGCCCGCAGCGGCGCCCCGTGACCCGGTTGCGCGACCAGCCGGGCAGCGCGGCGCCGGCGGCGGCCCCCGGGGCGCCGCCCTGGAGGATGGCCACGGCGCCCGCTCCGGCGGCGTGGCCGGCCAGCTCCCGTGCGGCCCCAGCGGCAAGCAGGCACCCTACGGTGGCGACGATCAGGAAGAGCACCGGCAGCCAGGCGACGGTCTCGACCGTCGCCTGGCCGCTCTGCCCGGCGCGCGGCGAGGATCGCGTCCGGCGGCGGTCTCCGAGCACCCAGCGGGAGCGTGCCTCAGCCGTCGCGTGGCGCCGTGCCGGGCTCATCCGCGCTGGTCCTGGAGGAGGGCACGGGCGCTCACGGTCCCCAGGCGGCCATCGCCCACCACGGCGGGAACGGCCACGCGGACCACCACCCCGCCGTCCTGCGCGCTGACGCGCAGGCCGCGCTCCAGGCGCGGAGGCAGGGCGCGGCGGGCGGCGGCCGCGCGGTCGAGGCCGATGGCCTCGCGCGCGCGCCGCCCGGGCCGCCGCGCCCGACAGCCACACCGCCTGGGCGGCGACCACCGCCTGCCAGGCGATGGCCGCGACGAGCGCCAGCAGCGGCAGGAGGGCGGCGACCTCGACGGTCGCCTGGCCGGTCTGGTCGCGGGCGGAGGGCACGCCCGAAGACTCCCGCGCGGGATGTCACGCGACCACGCACGGATGTTGCGAGATGGGCGCAAGGGCGCGCCGGGACGGTGCGCTGGAAGTGGTGGGAGCCGGTGGCGAGGCCGTCGCCGCGCCGCCGGCTATGCGTATGAGCGCCAGTGGCGCCAGACGCGCACCAGCGCGAAGATGGCGCCCGTAAGCAGCGCGAGCCACACCACGGTGGTCGGGCCGGTCTCCCACAGCAGGCTGGAGGCAGCGAGGGTGACCAGGATGAGCGCCACCGCGCCGTAGAGCAGGGCACGGTACTGGTCGTCGAGGCCGAAGATGTCCGAGCGGTACTGGCGATAGAAGCGGAAGGCGAACACCCCGATCACCGCCATGAAGGCCGCCGAGAGCAGCCCCTCGATGATCCCCGCGGTGGTCCCTCCGCCGGGCACCAGCCAGACGATCAGGGCCAGCACGACGATGATGGCGACATTGCGCGCGACGGTCGCGTTCACGCCGTCATCCTAGGGCCCGTAGTGACGCCCGCTCAGATCAGCGCGCGCTCGGGCTCGGGCACCGGCCCGGCCACGTCCGTCTGCGGCGCACCCTCGACCTCGACGTCCGCGAGCTCCGGCGCGAAGCGGTAGCCCACCCCGAAATGGGTGTGGATGTAGCGCCACCCTGGTGAGGCTCGCTCGAGCTTCTGGCGCAGCTTGCGCACGAAGACGTCCACGGAGCGATCGCCGCGCGCCATGGCGTAGCCCCACACCCGCTGATAGATCTCCTCGCGCTCGAGCACCCGCCCCTCGGCGTCGGCCAGCAGCGCCACCAGCTCGTACTCGCGACGGGTGAGGTCGCAGGAGCGCCCGCCCGCGAAGGCCTGGAACTGGTCGGCGCGCACCTCCAGCTCGCCGCGCCGGACCGGCTGGCGGGCGACCGGTGCCTCGGTGGCGCACGACGGCCTCGACGCGGGCGATCAGCTCCTCGGGATGGCAGGGCTTGGTCACCCAGTCGTCGGCGCCCAGACGCAGGCCGCGCACCCGCTGGGCGACGGTCGACTGGCCCGTGCACACCACGATGCCCAGGCCCGGGAGCTCCTCGGTCACGCGCGGCAGGTACTCCCACGCCGAGGGCCCGAGCAGCGCCAGGTCGAGGATCAGGCCGCTCAGGCGCATGGCCACGAGGTCGCGCGTCGGGGGCGGGGCGCCGAGCACCCGGTGCTCCCAGCCGATGCGATCCAGCCGCTTGGTCAGCACCTGGAGGAAGCCCGAGTCGCCGTCGACGACCGCGAGGCGGCCCTCGGGCGCGCCGGTGGAAGAGAGGTCGTGCATCGCGGTCATGAGTCTAGATCCAACCCCCGACGGCGCAACGTGCGGGCCCGCCGGGTTCACGGGTCGTTCACAGGAATCCCCGCACGATGCGGCGTAGGGAGAGCTCGCTCAGGTCGCGGGCGGCGGCGAGGGGTTCGCCGGCGGGGGTGTCGAGGAGTCCCTGAACTCCCGGAACAGGCCGCTGACCACGAAGGCGACCTGCTCGCCGACGTCGACGGCGTTGTCGCCGACGCGCTCGAAGGCCCGGGCCATGAGGATGGCGGTCATGGTCCACTCGCGGGCGTCGGCGTCCTCCCCCGCGACGATCGCCATGCGGAAGATCTCGCGGTTGAGCCGGTTGATCTCGCGGTCCTGCTGGACCAGGTCCTCGGCCACCGCGTCGTCGCGCATCGCGAAGGCCTGCTTGCACTGCACGACCTCGGCGCGCGCCAGGCGGCCCATCTGCACCAGCTTGGCCAGGATCTCGGAGTCCACCGGGGGCTCGTGACCCACCAGCGGCAGCAGCTTGGCGATGTTCACGCACTGATCGCCCATGCGCTCGATGTGCTTGATGGTGTGCAGCAGCGCGGCGATCAGCCGAAGGTCACCGGCCACCGGCGCCTGCAGCGCCAGCAGCGAGAGGATGCTCTGGTGGATCTCCAGGTAGCGCCCGTCGATGCGGTCGTCGTCGCCGACGACCCACTCGGCCAGCTCGATGTCCTGGTGCTCGACCGCCTCGATGGTGCGGTCGACCTGTCCCACGACCAGATCGAGGCCGCCGAGCGTGCGCCGCTCGAGCTCGGCGAGCTCCTCCTGGTATTGCAGGCGGGTCCCGTGGGGCATCCCGAGGAGGCTTCCCCCGCCCGCGTCAGCCGAACTTGCCGGTGACGTACTCTTCGGTGCGTCGGTCGCGGGGAGACGTGAAGATCTGCTCCGTGGGCGCGAACTCGACGAGCTTGCCCACACGCTGGGACTCGCCGGCGCGCAGGTCCACGGTGAAGAACGCCGTGCGATCCGACACCCGCGCCGCCTGGTGCATGTTGTGGGTAACGATCACGATGGAGTAGCTCTGCTTGAGCTCGAGCATCAGGTCCTCGATGCGCCCGGTGGAGATCGGGTCCAGGGCCGAGCAGGGCTCGTCCATCAGGATCACGTCCGGAGAGACCGCCAGGGCTCGCGCGATGCACAGGCGCTGCTGCTGGCCACCGGACATGCCGAACGCGTTGCTCTTGAGGCGATCCTTCACCTCATCCCACAGGGAGGCGCGACGCAGGGCACGCTCCACGGTCTCGTCCATGTCGTCCTTCACGCCCAGCACCTTGGGACCGAAGGCGATGTTGTCGTAGATCGACTTGGGAAAAGGGTTGGGCTTCTGGAAGACCATCCCGATGCGCTTGCGCACCTGTACGGGGTCGATCTTGGGGTCGTAGAGATCCTGGTCGTGGTAGAGGACCTCGCCCTCCACCTCGGCCCCCGGGATGAGGTCGTTCATCCGGTTCAGGCAGCGGATGAGCGTGGACTTCCCACACCCCGATGGCCCGATGAAGGCGGTGATCTCGTTGGTCGCCAACCCGAAGGAGACGTCCTCCACGGCCTGGGCGCCGCTGTAGGTCACGCCCACCCCGCTGAGGGAGAAGATCGCCTCGTCCACGGTCTCTGCGTCGGCGCCGGCGCGCTCGTCACGCTCCTCGAGCCGGGTGCCCATGTCGAGTCCGGCGGCCTGCTCGAGCCCCTCGCCCTCCCGCTTGCGCTCGCTCACTTCGTCCACTCTAGATCACCACTTGTTCTCGTATCGGTTGCGCAGATAGATCGCGAGGCTGTTCATGATCAGGAGGATCCCCAACAGCACCAGGATGGTGGCCGCCGCGAGGTCGCGGAAGATGTCCTCGGGCTCGCCGACGTTGTTGAAGATCTGGATGGGCAGCGCCGAGAACGGCCCGTCGATGGAGGGGTTGAACAGCTGAAAGGCCCCGGCGCCCACCAGGATGAGAGGAGCGGTCTCGCCGATCGCCCGCGACAGCGCGAGGATCACGCCGGTGGCGACGCCCGGCAGGGCGCCGGGCAGGACCTGCTTCCAGATCGTCTGCCACTGGGTGGCGCCCAGCGCGAGCGACCCCTCGCGGATGGACGGGGGAACGGCGCGGATCGCCTCGCGCGACACGATGATCACGATGGGCAGGACCAGCAGCCCGAGGGTCAGCGCCCCGGCCAGCAGGGTCGGCTGGCCCACCCCGAGACCGAAGATGTCGACGGGGCCGCGCACGATGAAGGCCAGCCCGAGGATCCCGTAGACCACCGAGGGCACCGAGGCGAGGTTCTGGATGTTGACCTCGATCGTCCGGTTGATCCAGCGGTCGCGGTCGGCGTACTCCTCCAGATAGACGGCGCTGGCCACGCCGATGGGTACGACGAACACCGCGCAGAGGACCATCAGGGCGAGCGTGCCCAGCAGCGCGGACTGGATGCCCGACTCCTCGGGGAAGATCCGCGACGGGAAGGTGTAGAAGAACTCCAGCGACAGGAAGGGCAGGCCGTCGACCGAGACGTCGACGATGAGCACGCCGAGGAACACGATCGCCACGAGCAGGCAGCCCAGCAGCGCGACGCGGAAGCCCAGCTCGCGCACGCGCTCGCCGCTCGAGGCACGCTCGACGATCTTGCGGGTGATCGCAGACTCGGTGACCGCCATGGCTACTCGTACACCTGGCGATACTTGCGCACGAAGCGGATGGCCACGAGGTTGAGCAGCAGCGTCATCACGAAGAGCGTGGTGCCGACGGCGAAGATCGTGAGGTAGGCGACCCCGCCCTGGGACACGTCGGCCCGCGCCGTGTTGGCGATGAACGCCGCCATGTTCTGGTGGGCCACGGTGAGGTCGAAGGTCAGGTTGGGCGTGTTGCCGGCGGCCACGAGGATCACGACCGTCTCGCCGACGGCCCGCGACGCCCCCAGCACCAGGGCGGCCACCACGCCCGACAGCGCGGCCGGGAAGACGACCCGGGTCACCACCTGGCGCTTGGCCGCACCGAGCCCGAAGGCGCCCTCGCGCAGCGACTGGGGCACCGCCGACAGCGAGTCCTCGCTCACCGAGGCGATCGTGGGCAGGACCAGGATGCCCAGGATGATCCCGGCCGACAGGCCGTTGAACACCGACACGTCCACCGAGAAGATGTCCTTCAGGACCGTCGGGGTGAAGAAGGTCAGGGCGAAGTAGCCAAAGACGATGGTGGGGATCCCGGCCAGGATTTCGATGAGCGGCTTGAGGATCCGGCGCACGCGCGGCGAGGCGTACTCGGCGAGATAGATGCCCACCCCCAGCCCGAGGGGCACAGCGACGATGAGGCCGATGCCCGTGAGGTAGAGCGTGCTCCAGATGAGGGGCACCACGCCGAAGGCCTGCGAGTCGCCTCCGGCCAGCGGCGCCCAGTCGGTGTCGAAGAAGAAGTCGGCGAGGCCGACCACCTGGAAGAAGTTGACCGCCTCGCTGGCCAGCGTGATGACGATGCCGGTGGTGGTCAGGACGGACAGGAGAGCGGCGGCCCCCCCCCCCCCGCGGACAGCGGCGGCGGCGAGCAGGCCCTTGATGGCCTGCGCCCCGGCCGACCGGCGCGTGCGCGTCCGGTACAGGGCGCTGGCCGGATCGCCACCGTGGCCGGAGAACCCCGGGATCTGGCTGCCCGCCACCGCCGCGCCCCCGGGTGCTACTCGGTCTCCGGCTTGGGCTCGCCGCCCTGACCGGTCTTGATGATCTGGCTGGTCTGCTGCGCGGACTGCTGGCCCATCGGGACGATGTTGGCCGCCTCCGCGATGCGCTGGTAGTTCTCGGCGATGAAGGTCAGAAAGCCCTTGACCTCCGGCTGCTGTAGCGATTGCCTGCTCGGGTACATGAGCAGCGGGCGCGACAGCGGGTACTGGTTGTTCTGCACGGTCTCGATGCTCGGCTCCACGCAGCCCTCGCCGCCGTCGACCTGCAGGATGTTCAGCTGCTCGCGGTTCTGGTCGGCGAACGAGAAGCCGAAGTATCCCAGCCCGCCCGGGGTGCCGGAGACGCCGGTGACCAGCTGATTGTCGTCGGCCGAGGTCTGCACGCCCTCGGTGCGCTGCTCCGCGTCGGTCTCCAGGACTTCCTCGGTGAAGTAGTCGAACGTGCCCGACTCGGTGCCGGGCGTGAAGAGGGAGACCTCCTGGTCGGGAAAGCCCTGGCCCAGTTCGCTGAGGTTGGACACGTTCGAGCCCGGCGCGAGGAGCTGCTCGAGCTGCTCGGTGGCGATGCAGTTGTCGGGGATCATCGTTTCACGGTTGGTGACGATGGACAGCGCGTCCTGCGCCACCTGCAGCTCCACGGGCTCGATCATCTCTGCCTCGCAGGTTTCGACCTCGTCGGTCTCGATCGGGCGCGACGCGTCGGAGATCTGCGTCTCGCCGCGGCAGAAGCGCTCGAAGCCGTCACCCGTGCCGGCGCCGCCGACGCTGATGTTGACGTTGGGCGCCTCGGCGGAGAACAGCTCGACGGCCGCCTCCGCGAAGGGCTGGACAGTGGACGAGCCGTCGATGCGGATCGTCCCGCTCAGCTGGGAGAAGTCGGAGCCCGAGCCCTGCTGGGTCTGACCGCCAGCGCCACCGCCACCGCTACCGCCGCCCGGCTGCTGCCCTCCGCACGCCACCGCGCCGAGGGCGAGGGCCACGCAGGGAGCGGCGACGCTCATGAAGCGAAGGGGCTTCACGTAGGTACCTCCTGATCGTTTCCATTGGCGCTCGCCAGCCTTCCAGCGCACAGGCGGCAGTCTGTTACCGAGACGTGGCGGTGGTGTGAACGTCGTGTGAACGCTGGGGGGAGAAGCGGTAGCCGAAGCCGACGTGCGTGTGGATGAACCGCCAACCCGGCAGCGCGTGCTCGAGCTTCACGCGCAGGCGGCGCACGTAGACGTCGACCGAGCGATCGCCCGGGCGCAGGGACCCCTCCCACGCCAGGGCGTACAGCTCGGCGCGAGCGACCACACGGCCCTCGCGCCGAGCCAACGCCGTCAGGAGGCGGAGCTCGCGGACCGACAGCGCCACCGTGCGATCGCCGGCCAGGACCAGGCCCTCCGAGGGCCTGATCTCCAGTTGCGCCGTGTGCAGCGCCTCACCCTGGACCGCTGACTCCATGATGCCCCGCGCATGCTCCCGGGGGTCGGTCGGGGCCCGGTTACCCGCCCGTGAACGGCGTGTGAAGGAGCCGTGAAGGCGGTTCCAGCGGCCCGTGCGCGCGGATAGCGTCGCCCGCGGCGATGACCGGCACGCCCTTGACCACCGACTACGACCCCCACGTGATCGGCCTGCTGGAGGCCTTCGGCGCGGAGGTCCAGCGCGCGGCGGTGCTGGTGCGCGACCTGCTGGGCGCCCACCCCGAACGTCCCGAGCTGGCCGGCGAGCTCAAGGCCTGCGAGCACGAGGGCGACCGGATCGCCCACGACCTCATCCACGCGCTGGGCGCCCACCCGGACGTGCGCGCCCCGTTCGCGCCCGGGGACGGCCTGCGTCTGGCCACCGCGCTCGACGACATCGTCGACTTCACCGAGCAGGCGGCCGACATGCTCGGCCTCTACGGGGTCGAGGCCTCCATGGAGCAGGCCATCGCCCTGGCCGGGGTGCTGGTCGGCGCGACCGGGCAGGTGGCCGGGGCTCTGCGCGCGCTAGGCAGCGACTGGGACCCGGCCCCCTTCCTGGCCGAGATCCACCGCCTGGAGGACGAAGGCGACCGCATGAGCCGCGCCGCGGTCGCCTCCCTGTTCGCCGACGGCATCGACCCGATGGTGGTCATCCGCTGGAAGGACATCTTCGACGCCCTCGAGGCGGCCATCGACGCCTGCGAGCACGTGGCCCACCTGGTGGAGGGCGTGCGGCTCAGGCGCGGGCGCTAGGAGAATGTGTCGCTATCGCGACCGGGGGCCCACCTCCGGCGGTGACTCGCGCGGGACCCGGCTCCGCGGCCACCTGGCCGCTCCGCCACCCGCGGGCCGCCTCCGGCACCCCTGGGCGCCTGGTCGAGCTCGTCCACGAGGTCGCGGACGCGCCGGAAGATCTCGTCTCGGGTGGCGCGGACCTCGTCGACGCTACGGCCCGCGGGGTCGGGTAGCTCCCAGTCGAGGTAGCGCTTGCCGGGGATGTAGGGACACTGGTCGCCGCACCCCATGGTCACGACGACGTCGGCGCGCTCGGCCTGCTCGCGGGTCAGCAGCCGCGGGGTGCGCTCGGCGAGGTCGCTGCCCAGCTCGCGCATCACCTCGACGACCTCGGGGTGCACTCGCGTGGCGGGAGTGGTGCCCGCGGAGGCGGCGGTGTGCCGGCCGGCGGCCGCCCCCTCGAAGATGGCCTGGCTCATCTGGGAGCGCCCGGCGTTATGCAGGCAGACGAACAGGACGTGCGCCATCGCGCGGCTCCTCGGGTTCGGACTGGGCGGGCGGTCGCTCGTGTTCACCGCGAACGAGCTGGTAGGCGAGGGCGCCGAGCGCGGCGCCCGCGATCGGGCCGACGAGGTAGATCCAGAGGTCCTGCCAGGTGCCGCTGGCCATGGCCGGCCCCAGCGAGCGCGCGGGATTCATCGAGGCTCCGGTGACCGGGCCGCCGAACAGGGCGTCGAGGCCGACAGTGCCGCCGATGGCGATCGCTGCGCTCGCGCCCTGGGCCCGGGTGTCGGTGGCCACGGCCATGATCACGAACATCAGCGTCGCAGTGAGCACCACCTCGTAGGCCAGGGCGCTCCCGGCGCCGACGCTGGGCACCGTGGCGCCCAGCTGGGCGGGCTGGCCGGGCCAGACGGCCAGCAGCGCCAGCGCCGCCAGCGTGGCGCCGGCGAGCTGGGCGGCGATGTAGGTCAGCGCCTCGCGGGGAGGGAAGTGCCGCGTCAGCGTAAAGGCCAGGGTGACCGCGGGATTGATGTGCGCGCCGGAGAGGTGTCCGGTGGCGTAGACCATCGCCATGATGATCAGGCCGAAGACCAGCGCGATCCCCACCGTGCCCAGCGCAGCGTCGTAGCGCTCGCTGGCGATGATGGCGCCGCAGCCCGCGAAGACCAGCGCAAAGGCCGCCAGCGCCTCGGCCCCGGCGCGGCGGCGCAGTGAGAGGGTCGCATCCATCGCTCAGGCGGTGGCGAGCGCGTCGCAGTGCTCGGCGCGCAGGCACGCGCGGGCCTGTCGCTCAGCCAGCGTGGCGACGAAGCTGCGCACGGGGGCGTTGCCGAAACCGGTGAGGATGGCGTCCGCGCAGGCGCGGATCTCGGCCGCCGAGCGGCGCCCCTCGAACTCCTCGATCAGCCTGGGCAGCAGGCGCTCGAGGCGCAGCTGATGTCCGGTGCGGTCGGCGCGGATGGCGTCGATGCGCTGGTCGATGAGGTCGGTGACGCGCTGCTCGATCGCGGCGCGGATCGTCCGGGTCTCCTCGAGAGTCTTGCCGGCAGGATCGGGGATGTCCCAGTCCTCGACCACGGCGGGGACGTAGGGACAGCTCGCGCCGCAGGCCAGCGTGATTGCCCAGTCGGCGTGCAGTTGCATCTCGGGCAGCAGCTTCCTGGGCCGCCGGTCGGCAAGCTCGATGCCGACCTCGCGCATGGCCTCGACCACGTTGGGCCAGATCCCCTCAGGGCGAGGCTCCTGCCCAGCGGACTCGGAGCGCACATCGGCGGGGCCGTAGCGCTCGAAGAAGGCCTGAGCCATCTGCGAGCGCCCGGCGTTGTGCGTGCAGACGAACAGGACGTACTTCATCGCGCCGCGGCGTCGGAGGACTCCGGCTTGCGGGCGCGGATGATCGCCGAGCCGGCGTGCTCGTGCACGCGGTGGCTCTCGTCGATCTCGACGCCGGCCAGGCCGGCGTCGGTGAGCGCCTGCTCGAACTCGCGCCGGGTCAATGCGCCGGCGATGCAGCCGGTGAACTGCTGCATGTCCGCGCGCGTGGCGGCGTCCATGTCCTCGTCGGCGATCACGTCGGAGACCGCGAGGCGTCCGCCCGCTCGCAGCACACGAGCGGCTTCGCGCAGCACCGTGGGCTTGTCGGCGGAGAGGTTGATCACGCAGTTGGAGATCACCACGTCGACCGACGCGTCCGCCAGGGGGATGTCCTCGATGGTGCCCTTGAGCCACTCGACGTTGCGAACGCCGGCCTCCCGCTGGTTTCGGCGGGCGAGCTCGAGCATCTCGTCGGTCATGTCCAGGCCGTACGCGATGCCGGTCGGCCCGACGCGTCGGGCGGAGATGAGCACGTCGGCGCCGGCGCCCGAGCCGAGATCGAGCACCGTCTCGCCCTCGCGCAACTCGGCCACCGCGGTGGGCACCCCACAGCCCAGCGAGGCCGAGACCGCGGCGTCGGTGGCCCCCGCGGCCTTGCCGTCGGCGTAGAGGTCGGCACCGAAAACGCCCGTCGCGTCGGCCCAACCCGGTGGTGACCCGCAACAGCTGCCTTCGGCGTCGCGCATCTCGGGATAGGCGGTACGGGCGGCCAGGCCTGCGGCGTCGGCGTAGCGCCGGCGAACCGCCTCGCGGATCTCCTGCCCAGATCCCAGCGCGTGGTCGCTCATCGTGTTCTCCTGTCGGGTTCGCGGGTGGTCGGTGGTCCGGCGCGCAGCACGCCGCCCATGCGATGACAGCAGGCGTCGACGAAGTCGCTGCCCGTGCTCGCGCCCACGAGTCGATCGCGCAGGCGCTTCAGCCACCGAGCCATCCGCTGAGCTCCTCCAGGGCGTCGGGCAGGACGTAGGGGTAGGCCCACAGGCCTCGGCGCTCGATGTCGATCAGGCCGGCCTCGCGCAGCTTCTTGAGGTGGTGGGACAGCGTGGGCTGACCGATGTCGAACAGCGGCTGCAGCTCGCACACGCAGACCTTGCCGGCGTGGCGGCGCAGTACGTCGACCAGCTGCACGCGCACGGGGTCGGAAAGCGCCTTGGCGACCTGCGCCAGCCGCGCGGCCTGCGTGACCGAGACGTCGGGATGGACGAGTGGTTCGCAGCAGGCCTCGCCGACCGGGCGCTTCTGCTTGGGAGCCAACGTTAGATCGACGGCCATCGTTGCAACAGGCTAGGAGTTCCATCGACGGCTGTCAATCCTCTGGATGCCCGCCGGCGGCCTCACAGCAGATCGACCACCAACGAGGACCAGCCGAAGCCGCGGGCGCCCAGACCCTGGCCGGTGAGGGGGTGGTAGTACTCGCGCAGGCCCTCGCGTAGTGCGGCGCGGGTGAGGCCCGCGGCGATCCGGCGCGTGGTGTCGGCGTGGCCGAGACGGGCGAGGGCAGGGAGCAGGAGCCAGGCGGTGTTGACCCACGACGGCCCCCGCCAGGTGCGAAAGCGGTCGAAGCCGGGGCGAAACGCGGGCTCGTCCAGGGCCACGCTGGGAATCCCCACCGGCGCGGCGTAGCGGCGGGGATCGAGCAGATGCTCAGCGATCAGGCGCTCGCGGTGGGCGAGCGGCACCAGGTCTCCGAGGCACAGCGGGCTGAGCGCGCTCCAGGTGGAGACGGGCACGCGGCGTTCGTCTGGCCCCGCGAGGTCGAGGAAGAGCCCGTGGCGCTCGCTCCAGCAGCGCTCGACCAGGGCAGCGGCGGTGCGCGCGGCGCGGGTGGCGTAGCGACCGTGGTCGGGGTCCTCGCCGCGCAGGCGCCCCAGGGCGGCGCAGGAGAGCGCGTAGGCCACGTTGACCCAGACGTCCTCGACGTGCTCGCCGTGACGGGCGACCACGACGCTCGCGTTCCAGCCCAGCCGGCGCGTGCGCTCCATGAGCCAGAAGTAGCCGGGTCGGTCGTGGCACAGGGCGCCGAAGACGGGGTCGTACTTGGGACTGTCGTCCAGCCCGCTCTCGTCGGGCGCGAGGATGGTCAGCAGGCCGTCGCCGTCGGGGTCGCGCTCGCGGGCCAGCCAGTCCAGGTGGGCCTCCACGGCGGGCAGCGCCTCGGTGGCGAAGGCCGGTTCGTCGGGGGAGGCCGCGGCGACCAGCTCCCAGGCGAAGGGCAGCAGCGGAGGGCCGATGGACTCGGTCATCCAGTCACCGCGCGTGCGCGCCGTGGCATACAGGGGCGCCCGCCGCCAGCGCGCCGGACGGTCCCAGAAGACGGTATGGGGCAGGAAGCCCTCGGGGCGCCCGGCGCGCAGCAGCGTGCGCAGCTCCTCGCGGGCGCGGGCGGGATGGAAGCGCCGCCAGGCGATGGCGGGGACGCACGAGTCCCAGTGCCACTGGTGGCGGTAGCGCGGCGGAGCGGGGCAGGTGAAGGCGTAGGGCTCGCCGCCGCCGCGCCGCCGGCCCTCGCGCCAGTTGGCGCGCAGCGTGCGGTGGGCCAGCGCGCGCAGCTGCGCGCCCGCGGCGGAGCCGACGACGGGCTCGGCCCCGGCGTCGCCCAGGAGGCGACGGTCAGCGGTGAGCCACGGGGAGGCGCCGGCCGGCCACAGCGCCGCGCCGCCCTGCGCCGGGGCGTCTGCAGCGGACGCGCCCGCCTCCTCCTCCCTCACGCGACGAGCGCGCGCAGGTCCTCGAGCTCCGCGGAGAAGGCCGCGTCCCAGGACGAGCGTGCGGCCAGGGCGGCGGCGACCCCCCGGTCGGGCTCACTCGCGCGGGCGACGCCGATCGCCTCGGCCAGATCGGCGACGTCGCCGGGGCGGTAGGTGCGCGCGAGACCGCCCATGGCCGCGACGGCCGGAGCGGTCCGGCACGCTACGACCGCCGCTCCGCTGGCCGCGGCCTCGAAGCCGACGAGCCCGAAGGTCTCGTGGGCGCCGGGCATCACCACGGCGCCGGCGCTCTGGTAGGCGCGCGCCAGGCGCGCCGGGTCGCCGACGTAGGGCCGCCAGCTGAGGCGGTGGGCGAGGCCCAGGCGCTGGGCCAGCGCGCGCAGGCGCCCCTCGGCGGGGCCGCTGCCCACCAGACGCAGCGGCCACCCATCGGGCGAGCGCGCCGCAGCGTGCAGCAACTCGAAGACCCCCTTCTCACGCGCCAGGCGGCCGACGTAGAGGACGTGGTCGCCGCGGCGCACGCCCTCCTGGGGGCGGAAGGCCGGGTGCAGCCCGAAGCGCAGGCGTAGCGCGGGCGGGCGGCCGGTGTCGCGCTCGGTGGGCAGAGCGGCCATGAGCCCGTCGACCTCCCGGTGAGCGCGGTGCATCCAGCGACGAAGCACCGGGTGCCAGGCGCGGTCGGGTCCCGGCAGGCCGGCGGCGTCCAGGGCCACGGAGCCGTGGTGAACGCCGATCACCCGCGCGCCCAGCTCCCGTGCGCTACGAGCGATGCCCAGCGGCCGCCAGAACGGATCGTGCAGGAGGACGACGTCGGGGGCCAGCGCGCGCAGCTCGCGCAGCAGCGCGCCCGCGCCGAGGGGGACGCGGTAGCCGTTGGCGGCCACCACGCGCAGGCTGGGCACCTCGCGCAGCCCCTCCATGCGCCGCACCACCGGCCCGGGCACGACCACGTGATGGTCCACGCCGGGCTCCCCGGCCGACCAGCGCAGCTTGGCGTCCAGGTAGGTGCGGATCCCGCCGCTGCGCTCGCCGTAGAACATGGCGACGTCGACCACGCGCAACGGGCGCGCGGGCGCCGCGGGCCGCCGGCCCGACACCACGCGCAGCCGGCGGGTGCCGGGATGGACCGGCGTGCTCGTCTCAGGCGGCACGGACGGCCTGCTGGCGGGCGGCGTCGGGGGCGGTCAGAGCGCGGCGGTAGCCCGCGGCGAGCTGCCCGAGCGCGGCCTCCCAGGTGCGCCCGCGCCCCGCGGCCAGCGCGCCGGCGGCCAGGCGCCGGCGCTCGGCGGGCGCGGCCGCGAGCGCCACCACCGCGTCGGCCAACGCCCCCGCGTGGGGCGCGCACAGACGGCCCGTGACGTCGTCCTCGATCAGGGAGGCCGGGCCCCCTTCGTCCACCGCCACGACCGGCAGACCGGAGGCCTGCCCCTCGAGCAGCACCTGACCGAAGGTGTCGGTGCGGCTGGCGAACAGGAAGAGGTCGGCGCTCGCGTAGGCGCGCGCCAGCTCCTGCCCCTCCAGCCAGCCCAGGAAGGTGGCGTGCGCGCCCAGCCGCTCGCGCAGGGTTCCCTCCTCGGGTCCGCCGCCGGCCAGCGCCAGGTGCAGGCGCGGGTCGCGCTCCCGGGCGGCCAGGAAGGCGTCGGCCAGCAGGTCGGCGCCCTTCTCCCGGGTGAGGCGGCCGGCGTAGAGCACGGTCACCTCGCCGGGCAGCGAGCCCGGGTCGCGCAGCGCGGGCGAGAAGCGGCCCAGGTCCACCCCCCGCTCCCAGCGCCCGATGCGCTCGGGCGCGATGCCCATCCCCTGCAGCACGGTGTCCGACGCCGTGCTGGGCGAGAGCACCGCCTGGCACTGGCCGTAGAAGGCCGCGATGGCCATCTGCGCGGCGACCTCCAGCGCGGGGTCCTCGGTGCGCAGGCCCGTGTAGGCGGCCAGCTCGGTGTGGTAGCTGCCGATGACCGGCAGCTCCATCATGCGCGCGACCAGGCCGGCGGCCACCCCGGCCGGCCCCGGCGAGCAGAGGTGCACGAGGTCGTAGCGCCCTTCGGCCAGCGTCTCGACCACCGCGGGCAGCGACGGCACGCCCACCTCCAGGCCGGCGTAGAAGGGGATGTCGACCTCGGCCACCGCGCTCAGGCGGCGGTCGACGTTGGGGTCGGTGCCCACCACCTCCACCTCGAAGCCGGGCACGCCGCGCTCGCGCAGCTCGTCCAGCGTATGGGTGACCCCGTGCATGGCGCCGACCGCGTCGGCCACCAAGGCGACGCGCAGCGGCTCCCCCTCGCGCTGGGCCAGCTTGGCCTTCTCGCGGCCCAGGAAGGCGGCGGCGGGCGCGTAGGGGATGGCCGCGACGCAGGCGTCGAAGAGGCCGATCGCCGTGCCGGGGAGGTCCAGCCCGCCCTCCCGGGTGGCGGCGAGCGTCGCGTGGACGGTGCCCGCCAGCTTGCGCTCGTGGCAGCGCCGCGCGCGGCGGAAGAGGGCCGCGTGGCTGAAGGACTCGTCCTGCAGCATGCTCAGCAGCTCGCGCGGGCCCATGTCCAGCTCCACGGCCTGCAGCCAGGCGTGCAGCAGGGCCCGGGCGTCGGCCGGGCCCAGGTCGGCGCCGATGGCCCCGTGGCGGGTCCGACCACCTTCCCGCGCGCGGTGCCCGCCCTCGTTCATCACCCGCTCCACCATCGTGAGGACCGTCGTGGGGTCGGGGTCGGGCGCCTGGGCGCGGTCGGCCCCGTAGACCCGCGCGGCCACCGCCATCGCGGCGTGCGCCCACTTGGCCGCGCTGCCCTGCTCGCCCCGCGGGGTGGTGTGGCCGGCGCGCAGGTGCTCGAGGAACCCGCGCCAGGTCGCCGCGGGCGGCGTCTCGGTGAAGGTGCGCCCGATGTCAACGCCCGCGTGGTCGTCGCTGCCCGCGATCCCCACGCCGCCGTGGGTCTCGACGTACACCGCGGCGGGGGCGTTGAGCTCGCGGGCGCGCGAGCCGTTGCGCGTCTCCCACACCCCGAACAGCCGGGCGAGGCGGCGGCGGTGGCGGGCCAGCAGCGGGGCCTCGACGGCGAAGAAGGGGTGGGCCAGCGCGCAGGCGATGGCGTGCTCGTGCAGCTCCTCGGCCACCGCCTCCACGTCGCCGCTGCGCTCCTGCAGGCGGGCGAACTGGTCGGGCGTGATGCCGTAGCACAGGACGTGGACCGCCTGGGGCTCGCCGCGAAAGCGACAGGTCAGCTCGACGGAGACGAACGCGTCCTCGTGGCGGTCGGCCAGCTCCAGGGCGCCGGCGATGGTGTCGTGGTCGGTCAGCGTCACGAAGTCCATCCCGCGGCGCTTGGCCAGCTCGTAGGCCTCCTCGGGCGGCGTGGCGCACTCGGGCAGGCCCAGCGCGCGCTGCACGCCGAGCTTGCCCAGCTGGGACGCCGTGGAGTGGACGTGCAGGTCGACCCGGCTGGTCGTCTGAGGGATCATCGGTGCTCCCGTCTTGGTCGTGGGACCTTCTGCGGTCGCTCCTGATGATCTCCTCTGTTTGCAGGCGGTTCGTGAAGCGGCTGTATCGGGCGGGTGACGATCCGGTGAACGCACGCCGGACGCGGGGCGCGGCGTGGAAGCCCACGGGCGTGCCCGCCGAGGTGACCGTCCGCGTGGTGGCGGACCCGTTCTCCTTCGAGGTCCACCGGGGCGGTCGCGCCCTGATGCGTGGCGGGGGTGCGTGGGTGGGCGACGGCGAGGTGCGCGACCAGTTCGTGCAGTTCAGCGAGGGTGTGATCGCCGACGAGGCGCTGCGTACCCGGGCACGGGCCGAGCGGGCCGCGCCGGCCACAGACAACGCTCCACGGCCGGCCCCGTGCCCAGAGAAGGCTCGTCCCGACGCGACGCGCATCCTCGCCGGCGGCGCCGCGCAGACGGTCCTCTCCTCGGGCGACCCGCCGCTGGACCTCGCGCTCTCGATGACCGGCGGGCGCGCCGCGCGGCTTGTGGTCGCCCTCCCCGATGCGCAGAGCGTCTCCCTGACGCTCACCGCGGAGGACGCCCCCCTCCGCGTCGCCCTCGACTGGGCGGCCGCGCCGGATGAGGCCTTCGCCGGCCTGGGCGCCCGCCACCACCCCTCCGTGGACCATGCCGGGCGCGAGATCCAGCTGGGCGCCGACCGCCGCTACACCGGTCCCGACTGCCCGCCCGACCTGCTGGCCCAGGGCGGCATCCCCCAGGGCGACTGCGCGCCCTGCCCCTGGATCGCCTCGAGCAGGGGCTGGTCGGCGTGGATCGACGGCACGGGCAACGGCATCCGCTTCGATCTGGGCGAGCGCACCACCCTCTCGGCGCGCGCGGGCGCCGGGCCCCTGCGCGTCGTGGTGCACGTTGACGCCTCCCCCGCCGCGCGCCTGCGCCGCTACCTGCGCGCCTGCGGCCTTCCGGCGCTGCTGCCCGAGTGGGGCTATGGCTTTTGGAAGAGCCGCGACGTGTACGGCCATCAGGACGAGGTCGTCGACGACGTCACGGGCTGCGAGCGACACGGGATCCCGCTCGACGCCGTCGTCCTCGACTCGCCGTGGGAGACCCAGTACAACACCTGGGAGCCCAACCCCCACCAGTTCCCCGACTTCACCGGGATGGTGGGAGGCTTCCGGGCGCGGGGGGTGCGCACCGTGGTGTGGGTGACGCCGTGGGTCAACCTCGACTCCTCGCCCGGGCAGGTCCCGCCCGACCCCGGCTCCCAGGCGCTGCACGCCGCGCCCGCCGACACCTACGCGGAGGGCGAGCGCGAAGGCCACTTCGTGGCCGATCCCGAGCATCCCGAGCGGTCCTTCGTCGCGCGCTGGTGGATGGGCACCGGCTCTCCCGTGGACCTGCGCTCGCCCGCCGCGGAGGCCTGGTGGCGCGCGCAGGCCGTGCGCGCGCTCGGGCTGGGGGTCGAGGGCATCAAGGCCGACGACGGCGAGGGGTACTACCTGCCCGACGGCGCGCGCTTCGCCGACGGCGCCACAGGCGCGCAGGCGGCGTGGGAGCACGGGACCGCCTACCGGCGTTCCATGCAGCGCGCGCTGGACGAGGCCCACCCCGGCCGGGGCGTGCTGTTCGGGCGCTGTGGGTGGACCGGTCAGCAGGCCCTCGGCCATCTGTGGGGCGGCGATCAGGCGTCGGACTTCTGGTCGCTGCGGGTGCTGGTGGCCGCCGGGCTGTCGGCCGCCTCCAGCGGCTTCTCCAACTGGTCACACGACGTGGGCGGCTATCTCGGCCACCGGCTCGTCGATCGCTGTCCCCCCGAGCTGCTGGTGCGCTGGGCGCAGCTGGGCTGCTTCACGCCGCTCATGCACGCCCACGGGCGCATGGAGCAGGAGCCGTGGACCTACGACCGCGCGACGCTCGACGCCTATCGCGCGGCCGTGCTCCTGCACGAGCGCCTCGTCCCCTACCTGCGCGCCGCGGCGGCCACCGCCGCGCGCTGCGGGCTGCCGATGATCCGCCCGCTGTCGCTGCTGCAGCCCGGGGAGCGCCACGCGTGGCGGGTGGCCGACGCGTTCGCGCTCGGCCCTTCCCTGTGGGTGGCTCCCGTCCTGGAGGACGGCGCCCGCGAGCGCGAGGTCGTGCTGCCGCGGGGGCGGTGGATCGAGACGTGGAGCGGCGAGCGGGTGGAGGGCGGGCGCACCGTGATCGTCCCCGCGCCGCTTGAGCGCATCCCGGTCTGGGTGCGCGAGGGCGCGCTGGTCGTCACCTACCCGGGCGAGCACGTCGCCGCCGGCCTCGGGGACACGCCCGAGGGCGAGCGCCCGCTGGAGGCGACGCTGTGGGGCCAGCCGCACTGCGGGCGCGCCCGTGCCCGCCTGGCCGACGGCACCGTGGTGCGCTGCGTGCACGGGCGCTGGTCGGTCTCTCCCTCGCGGCCGCTGGCCACTCGGATCGTCGCGTGAGCGCAGCCGCCAGTGGGCGACCGCGCGCTCACCGGACCTTCACATGCCGGTCCGTCCGTGATCTACCATCGCCGGCCCTTGCCCGCCGCCGGCCGACTCGCCGTCCTCACCGCGCTGCTGACCCTGGGCCTCGCGGCCCCGGCCCCGGCGGTCCACACGCCGTGGCCCCCCGCCCCGGCCGAGGGCACGCTGTTCGCGCACCTGGGCGAGGAGCACTGGGACGACCCCGACGGCCCGCGCATCTTCCCCAAGGTCATCCAGGAGTCGATCCGCTACCGCCCCGCCGCGGTGCTCACCTCGGCCGACAAGTCCAGCGACGGGACGGTGGCCAACCTCGAGACCTGGAGGCGCTACATGGAGGCCTACGACCGGGCGGGCATCCCCTACTACGCCGGCGTGGGCAACCACGATCGCAAGGCCAAGCCCGGCTTCCCCGAGGGCGTCGATCCCACCGGCAGCCTGAGCAACTACGAGAGCGTCTTCGCCGGCCGTCCGTACCCCTTCGGCGACGCGCCGCCCGTCGCGGACCCGCGCTTTGCCCCCAGGCGGCGCCCGCCGAGCGATCCGCCCGGGGCCTCGTCGTACTACGCGGTCGACGTGGGGCCCGCGCGCTGGATCTTCCTGGACAACTCCTGCTTCAGCTTCCTCAACTGCGATCCCCTGCAGAACCCTCCGTTCCCCGACGCGGAGGGCGACCGCAGCCAGCTGGACTTCCTGCGCCGCGCCGCCACCGAGGCCGGCGCGGCGGGCCGGCGGGTCTTCGTGGTCGTGCACATGCCCACCCGGGATCCGCGGCCCGGGCACACCGAGCCCACGCCGGCGCCCCACACCCTGGGCGAGGGCACCTCCCCGGAGAACGATCTCGTCGAGCGGCTGGCCGCGCAGCTGGGGGTCGACGGGGTCTTCGCCGGCCACATCAAAGGGATGTGGCGCTACGGCGCGGGCGGGGTGCCCTACTTCACCGACGGCGGCGCGGGCGGCGAGGTCTACGTCGGCTCGGGCGAGCAGACCGGCGTCGACTACGGCTACTGGCACGGCTACCGGCTGGTGCACGTGGCGCCCGGCGGCGGCGTGACCACCGACGCGGTGGCGATCTTCCGCCCGAAGTCCCTCGAGCTCGACGGCCCCGACAGGGTCGAGCGGGGATCGACCGCGCGCTGGAGCGCCCGCGGCGACCAGCTGACCGAGGAGGGCGCCCAGGTGACGCTCGAGCTTCGCGAGCCCTCCGACGCGCGACCCAATCGAGCCAACCTGCCCACGCCCGCGTTCATGTGGACCACCAGCAACGCGGAGATCCTCCGTCCGCTGCCGGGCGCCGGCGAGGACCCGCGCCGCGTGGCCGAGCGCCAGACGGCCAGCGGTCGCTTCGAGGCGGTCTGCCCGGGCCGCGCGGCGATCGCGGTCGGCTCGGGCTGGGAGGGCAGGGCGCGGGTGGTGACGGTGCCTTCCCGGGACGGAGCGCTGGTGCGCTCCATCCGCCCGCTGACCCGTGGCCTCCAGCGGGGGCGCTCGACGCCGTTGGTGCGCGTCGCGCTCGCCCAGCCCGCTCGCGTCCACGTGCGCATCCGCCGCGGCGGACGGACGATCCGCACGCTGCAGCGCACCTGCGCGGGGCGCGGGGGCGTGATGACCGTGTCGTGGGACGGCAACGGACGCAGGCGCACGGCGGCGTTGGGTCGCTACACCGTCGACGTGCGCGTGCGCTCTGACCGCGACCCGGTCGTGCGCCGCTTCACGCTGCGCACCCGTCGCTGAGGCCGCACCCGGACCCGTCGGCGGGCGCGGCGACGCCCACCCGCCGTTCACCGAACCGTCACCTCGTCGTCTCCGCGCATGCCAAGATCGCGCCCCGTGCCCGACGAGCTCTCGCGCCGCAGCGTCCTGACCGCCGGGCTTGCGGGCACCGGCGCGCTCGTCCTGGGCGCCGACGCGCTGGGTGCGGCAGCGCGCCCCTGCTCGGCGGACGGCTGCGCCACCACCCCGCTGCGCACCGCGGACCGAGTGCTGCGCGAGGGGACCTTCGCCCACGGCGTGGCCAGCGGCCATCCCACCCAGACCGCCGCCACGCTGTGGACGCGCGTGGAGGGCATCGAGCGCTCCGGACGCATCGAGCTCGAGGTCGCGCGGGACTCGGGCTTCTCCGACGTGGTGCACCGCGAGCGGGTCCGCGCCGCGCAGGTGCGCGACTACGTCGCCCGGGCGCGGGTCGGCGACCTGGAGCCCGGCGAGCGCTACTTCTACCGCTTCGCCACCGCCGCCTCCGACTCCCCGGTCGGGCGCTTCGTCACGGCGCGTCCGCCCGACTCCCGCGAGCCGGTGCGCATCGGCTTCTTCTCCTGCCAGGACTACCAGGCCGGCTTCTACTCGCCCCACGGCGGACTGGCCGCCGAGGACGACCTCGACCTCATCGTCTCGCTGGGCGACTACATCTACGAGCGCACCTTCTACGAGGGACCGCCCGAGCGGCGCGACACCACCGGCGCCAACGGCGACGCCGAGGTCCAGACCCTGCCCGAGTACCGCGACAAGTACCGGCTCTACCGCTCCGATCCCCAGCTTCAGGCCATGCACGCCGCGAGCGCCTTCATGGCGATCTTCGACGACCATGAGGTCGAGGACAACTGGGCCGCGCAGGCGCCCGGCGAGGCCACGCTGGACCGCCGTGTGGACTTCCTCGACCGCCGGCGCAACGCCTTCCTGGCCTACCGCGAGTGGATGCCCTTCGGGCGCGTGGTCTGCCCCGAGCCCAACCGCTTCTACCGCTCGCTGCGCCTGGGCGCCAACGCCGAGATCCTGCTGCTGGACACCCGCCAGTACCGCGACGACCAGCCCTGCGGGGACGCGTTCTTCCGCCCCTGCCCCGAGGCCCGCGAGCCGGGGCGCACCATGCTCGGCTCCCGGCAGGTGGCGTGGCTCGAGGAGCGCCTGGCCGGCTCGGATGCCACCTGGAAGGTGCTGGCCAACCAGATCATGCTCATGGCCCTCGACCTGCCCGCCGGCAACCCCGTCAACCCCGACCAGTGGGACGGCTACGCCGCCGAGCGCGAAGAGCTCATGCGCTTCGTGCTCGACCGGGGCATCCGCAACGTGACCGCGATCACCGGGGACATCCACACCTTCTTCGCCGGCGTGGTCACCACCACCGGGCGGGTGGGTGGCGCCCCGGCGGCCACCGAGTTCGTCGGCGGCTCGGTCACCTCGCTGGGCATCCCCGAGACGCTGGGCTTCCCGCCCGGCCAGGGGTCGATGACCGCCGCCACGCTCACCGAGCGCCTCGAGACCCAGAACCCCCACATCAAGTTCAACAACCACGCCCACCGCGGCTACGGCGTGATGGAGTGCCGGCCCGACGAGCTGCGCTGCGCGTTTCGCGGGGCGACGACCACCATGAGGCCCGACGCCCCGGTGGTCACCCTGGCCGAGTTCCGCGTCCCCCGCGACGAGGTGGAGGTCGAGGTCCGCCGGGCCCATGCCAACCCGCTCGGCCTGCTGGTCGCCTGATCAGCCGGCAGGACCCTGTCGTCCACGGCCGCGGTCCGCGGCTTCCCGGGGACTCGGCGTCTGCTTTAGTCCACCGGGTGATCGAGGGCGCCCGGCCACGAATGGTTCGCTCCCCGGCGGTCTTGGTCTGATGGGCGTGCGGCGGACCGTGCTGGCCGCGCTGGGCGCCTTGGTGCTCGGCGGCTGCGGCGCAGGAGCCGGGCCCGGAGGGTCCGCGACGCAGGCCGGCGAGGAGCTGTTCACCGCCCAGGGCTGCGGCGGATGCCACACCCTCGCCGAAGCGGGGTCCACCGGCACCGTGGGACCCGACCTCGACCAGGCTCTGGCGGACCGGGATCCCGCGTTCATCCGCGAGTCGATCGTCGAGCCTGGTGCCCGCGACGCCCCGGGCTTCCCCGACAACGTCATGCCCAGGGACTACGCCTCGCGTCTGAGCAGTGAGGAACTCGCGCGGCTGGTGGACTACCTGGCCGCGACGGCGGGGCGATGAGCCCAGGTCAGCCGAACAGCCCCGGCCGGCGACCGAGCCGGGCGAGCTCCCCGCGTAGCGCGCCGGCGACGTCGAAGCTGTCGATGTCGATCGTGGGCACCTCGAAGCCCCGCTGCTCGTCGCGGCCCTCGGCGAGCAGGCCACCGCGGCGGTCGGCCTCGAGGATGACCCTCGTCGTCTGAGGGCCGGCGACGAACACCACCTCGAGTTCGTTGATCGCGCCGGCGAACTCGGAGGACGGGCTGTACTCGATCTCCTGGTGGAAGGGCAGCTGCGCGCCGTGCACGCGCCCGCGCTCGAGATCTGAGCCCTTGCGCCGGAAGCCCAGCTCGTGCAGCACGTGCAGGACACGGTGCTGCCCGGGCAGGGCCTCGACCTCGACGGGATCGAGATCGCCCTTGTCCACCGCGCGCTCGATGCGCAACTCCGTTTCCAGGCCGAGGCGTACCGTGGAGATCGGGCGGCCACCCAGGACGTTGAACGGGGTCTCCCACGGCACCTCGAGGCGGAAGCTCATCCGCTCCTCGGAGTCGGGGCCGAGGGTCAGCGGCCCGCCCACGACCTGCTGGGCGAAGGACTGCTCGGCCTGCCACTCGGAGTCCTCGCCCTCGACCTCGACGATGCCCTGCAGCCCCACGGCGACCTGGCTGATCTCCTGCTCGATCTCGCCGCCGCGGACGACGATCTCGCCCTCGACGCTGCCTCCCGGCCGCGTCCTCGCGGCCGTCAACTCGGTGGCGACGCTGGCGCCGCCGGATCCCCCCATGGACGCGAAGAGCTTCTTGAACATGGCGCGACCCTACCGGCCCGGTCACGCGCCGGGGAATCCTCTGCGCGCGGCTACCCGGCCAGGGCCTCGTAGCGCGCGTAGAGCTCGGCGACGGCCCGCCTGGCGTCCTCGTGGCGCCGCGTGGACTGCGCGCTGCGCTCGGGCGAGGCCCAGGCGCCCGGCTCGGCCAGCTCGTCCTCCAGGCGGGCGAGCGCGGCCTCGGCCTGCTCGATGCGCCCTTCGAGCCGCTCGGTCTCCCGCCTGCGGTTCTTGGACGGCGCGCGCGACGAGGACGGCGCGCCGCCGCGCCCGCCGTTCGTGGCGGCCGCCTTCTTCGTGGCGCCGGCGTTCCTCGTGGCCTTCGCCCCCGCGCTCGCGGCCGCCTCTTCGACCGCATGGCGCTCCTCGCGGTCGCGCAGGTAGTCCTCCCAGCCGCCGTGGTAGGAGCGCAGCGTGCCGTCCTCCACCGCGACCGTGCGCATGCCCACCGCGGAGAGCAGCGCGCGATCGTGGGAGACCAGCACCAGCGAGCCCTCGAAGCCCAGCAGCGCCTCCTCGAGTGCCTCGCGGCTCTCCAGGTCGAGGTGGTTGGTGGGCTCGTCGACGATCAGCAGATTGGCGCCGCCGGCCACCAGCACGGCCAGCGACAGGCGCCGGCGCTCTCCGCCGCTGAGCCCCTCCAGCGGCTTCTCGCCCTCCTCGCCGCTGAACAGGAAGCGCCCCAGCAGCGCGCGCGCCGGATTGGGCTTCAGCCCGGTGAGGCGCTGGCAGGCCTCGAGCACCGTGCGCGAGCCGCCGGCGTTCAGCTCCTCGGCGTGCTGGGAGAGGTAGCCCAGCTGCACGTTGTGCCCGCGGCGCAGCTTGCCGGCGGCCAGCTCGCGGCGGCCGGCGAGCGTCTCGATCAGCGTGGTCTTGCCCGTGCCGTTGGGGCCCACCAGCGTGATGTGCTCGCCGCGCTCCAGCCACAGCTCGGCGTGGTCGAGCAGCACGCGGCCGGGGACCTCCACCCGGCCGTCCTCGAGCTCGAAGACCACCCGCCCGCTGCGCTGGGGGGGCTTGAAGGAGAAGCCCAGGCTGCGCGTGTCGCGCGGATCGCCCTGGATGCGCTCGATCTTCTCCAGGCGCTTCACGCGCGACTGGGCCTGGCGCGCCTTGGTGGCCTTGGCCCGGAAGCGCTCGACGAAGCGCTCCAGGCGGGCGATCTCGGCCTGCTGCTTGTCGATGGCCCGCCCCAGGGCCAGCGCGCGCTGGGCGGCCTCCCTGCGCCACGCGGTCCAGGTGCCCGCGAAGAAGCGCGAGCGCCCTGCCTCCAGCTCGAGCACGCCGGTGCCCACCGCCTCCAGGAACCAGCGGTCGTGGGCCACGAGGACCACGGCGGCGTCCAGCGCCACGAGGGTCTTCTCCAGCCACTCCAGCGAGGTGATGTCCAGGTGGTTGGTGGGCTCGTCGAGCAGCAGGAGGTCGGGTCCCGCGGCCAGCGCGCGCGCCAGCGAGGCCCGGGTCAGCTCACCGCCGGAGAACGTCGAGAGCTCGCGGTCGAACTCGACCTCGCCGAAGCCCAGGCCGCGGACCATGGAGGTCGCGCGGTCGCGCCAGGTCCAGCCGCCCGCGTGCTCCAGGGCGGCTTCGGCGCGGGCGTAGGCATCGAAGGCCCGCTCGTCGCCCTCGGCCATTCCCTGGGCCAGCGTGGACAGCTCCTGCTCCAGCGCGACGAGCTCGCGGCATCCGCCCAGCACGTAGTCGCGCAGCGACAAAGAGCGCTCCCGCGGGGGACGCTGGTCGTGCAACGCGACGCGCACGCCCTTGGCGAGGGCGATCTCCCCTCCGTCCACCGACGTCTCACCGGCCAGCATGCGCAGCAGCGTGGTCTTGCCCGCGCCGTTGCGCCCGGCGATGGTCAGCCGGTCGCGGCGCTCGAGCTTGAACGAGACGCCGCGCAGGAGGGGCTCGCCCGCCATGTCCTTGGCGAGGTCGGAAGCGATGACGACGGCCACGGCGCGAGGTTAACCCGCGGGCGGCGAGGAGCCCGTGACTGCCGGGCTGAGCAGTCCGGTTCCGGCACGCTGTGCGTCCATGAGCGCGGCGTTCTCCTGCGCGACGCGCGCCGGCCCGTGCTCCAGGGCGCGAAAGAGGTCCTTGAGGGCGCGCAGCCCCTCGGGTGGATGGGCGGCGACCTCCTCGGCCAGCGCCAGGGCCACCGCGTCGGCCTGGGCGGCGGGCGCCGTGCGCTGCAGCAGGCCCAGCGCCCGGGCCTCCTCCATGCCGAGCGTTCGCCCGGTGAGGACGAGGTCCTTGGCCGCGCCGAGGCCGACGAGGGGACCAGGCGCGCGGGCCCGACGGGCACGCCCATGCGCGCGCCCGCCCAGGTCAGCTTCAGGTTGTCGGCGCCGACGCGCAGGTCGCAGCCCGCGGCCAGCTCCGCGCCCGCGCCGACGCAATGGCCCACGCACACCGCAAGCGTCGGCACGGGAAACGCCTCCACGGCCGCGTAGAGGCGCGCAAAGAGCTCCATGCGCGCCACACCGCGCGCGTGGTCCAGCGGCTCGCGGACGTCGGCGCCCGCGCAGAGCGCACGCTCGCTGGTGGTGGAGAAGACCAGCGCGCGCAGCGTCCCATCGCCCGCCAGCCCGCCCAGCGCCTCGAGCAGCTCGCCCAGAAGCGCCGAGTCCATCGCGTTGCGCTGCTCGGGGCGGTCGAGGCGCAGAACCGCGATCTCGCCGAAACGTTCACGGACGAGCGACACGGCGGGCGACCGTACTAGACTGGGGTGCATGAAGCGCTTGGTCGCGACCCTTTCCGCCGCTGCCGCCCTCCTCCTGCTCAGCGCCCCCCTGGCGCTCGCCACGGTCACCGGCGAGGGCCTGTACGGCGAGACCAACGACCGCGTGATCACCTACGCCGGCTTCATCGTCATCGCCTTCTTCCCGCTGTTCATCTTCGTGATGACCCTCATCCAGGGCCGCCTGGACAAGCGCAAGGAGGCGCGCAAGGCCGCCACCAAGGCGCAGACGTCCGGCGGCGGCTGGTAGCCGGCCCGGGCGTGGCCGTCCGCTGCGTCCGTAGCGTGATAGGCCCTCAGTCTGCGATGAAGGGGTCCACGGACTCCAGGACATCCTCCATGGTGGAGGGGGGATCGAAGGCCAGCGGGGCGGGAGGGCGGTCGCGCAGCAGGCGAATCAGCGCGGCGTGGCGACCCTCGACCTGGACGATGGTCCCCGCGGCGGCGAGCACCTCGCTGTCGCGGATCATGGGCCCCGCGCCGTTGTAGGCGCTCACGCCGGTGTCCTCGAAGGTGTTGGCCAGCTTGAGGAACGCCTCCTGGCTGGCGTAGGCATCGCCGAAGTCCAGGCGCGGCTTCTCGACCGGCGCGGTGCCCAGCTGCTGGGAGAGCGCGCGCAGCGTCTGCACGTGCTGGCTCTCGTTGTCGGCGAGCTCCTGGGTGAGCGCGCGGGCCTCGCTGCCCAGATCCACCTTCTCGAGCGCCTGGGTGTAGTAGGTCGCCTCCAGGTACTCCAGCGTGAGCGCGAAGTTGACGATCTCCGCGTCGTTGCTCTGTGCCAACGCGCGCGTGGTCCACGGACCGACCGCCGCGGCGCCCGCCGCCGCACCCACGGCCAACGCGGAGCGCACGAGGAAGGCGCTGCGCGTGACCGGCTCCACCTGCACGGGCATGGCCGGGGTCCTCACGAGACGATGTACCTCCCGGCGATGGACAGGACCTCGCCCATGGACATCGGGCGGGCGAAGGCTCCCGTGGGCACGGAGCCCCGCAGCGGGGCGTTGGCCTGGAAGCCGCGACCGATCAGCTCGTTGAGCGCCGCCGCGTGGCGCGCCTCGACGGTGTGGATGGCCAACGCGGAGGCGAGGATCTGGCGCGACTGCACGCGCGGGGCCTGGCCGAGGTAGGCGGCGGCGCCCACGTTCTCGAGGTCGGCGATCACGCTCAGCAGCGTGTCGGGGTCGGTCAGCACCGCGGAGAAGTCCGTCCGCGGGGCGTCGACCGCGCCGCCCAGCTGCGAGGCCACGGTGGTCAGCACGCTGGCGTGCTCGCGTTCGGTCTCGCCGAACTCGCGCGCGTACTCGAGCGCGCGGCCGCTGAGTAGTCCGCTCTCGACGGCCGCGTCGTACAGGTCGGCCTCCAGGAACTCCAGGGTCAGCGCGTAGTTGACGATGTCCAGGTCGCCGGCGACGGCGCCTTCGGCCACCGACTCCCGGCCGGCGGCCGGACCCTGTTCCTCGCCGCCGCACGCGCTCGCCAGCGCGCCGAAGGCGCCCACGGCGCCCGCGCCGCCCAGCGAGCGAAGGAAGCGCCTACGCGACGACGGGTCTCCTTGCGGCTGGGCGGGTGCCGGCTCTGTCACGAACGCTCCACGGCGGTCTGCGCGGCACGCCCGCTGGTGGCGCCGAACTCGCCGGGGAACTGGCGCGCGATGGCCCCGGCCAGCAGCCGCGCGAGGTCGGCCATGGGCTGCGCGGCGCCCACCACCCGCGGCGCGAGGTCGTCGTCGTCGCCCGCCGCGGCCCCGATCGCCGCGTCCAGGGCGTCGATGTGTGTCTCGAGCGCTGAGGCCACCGGCTCGGCCGCGAGGTCGGGGCTGGCGTCCACCATCAGCTCGACGAACTCGACCCGCCAGTCCTCCAGGGCGCTGCGCGCCTGGGCCGTGGCGTCGGCGTCCTGTGCGCGCCGGGCGGCGGCCAGGTCCTCGACGAGGTCGATGCCATCGCGCCACACGCCCAGGAACTGCTCGCCCGATGCCGCGCCGTAGACGTCGGCGAGCATGTCGCGCAGCGCCAGGGAGTTCTGCTCAAGCGCGGCGCGCGCGGCGCCCGCGCCCACCGAGTTGACCCCGGCGCGCGCGTCGGTCACCGCGGTGGCCGCCAGCAGGTGGGCGTGATCGGTCAGCCGGGCGGTCAAGCGGGCGCGCAGCCGGGCGGCGCTGCCGTCGGCGTCGCCGGGGAACTCGGCCGGGAACTGCTGGGCGATCGCCTCGGCCAGCAGGGCGGCCAGACCGGGCATGTGGCCCGCGGCCTCGCGCGTGCGCTCGAAGGTCTCGGGAGAGCGGACCGCCGCCGCGCGGATCATGGCCAGAACGTCGTTCACGTGGGTGCCCAGCTCACGCGCCACCTCCGCGCGCGGTAGGTTGGGATTGACGTCGGACAGGAAGGCTGACGCCTTCGCGCGGAGACCCTCGAGGCCGGTGATCGCCTCCTCCGCGGCCTCGTCGTCGCCCTCGCGCTTGGCCGCCGCGTAGCTCAGGAAGAGGCCGATCTGCTCGCGCCACAGCGCGAGGAAGCGCCTCCCGGTCTCGGCACCGTAGGCGGCCTCGATGACCTGGGAGAGCGCGACGGAGTTGTCGTCGAGCTCGTCGGTGGCCTCTTCGAAGCGATCAGAGTCCGGGCCCTGGGCCAGGTCGGCGTCGACGGCCAGGTCGGTGCGGTAGACGTGCCCGACGAGCAGCTCGGTCAGCTTCGCACGCAGCGCCGCGGCCGGGCGCTCGGTGGGCACTCCGGCCAGGCCCGGCGGCGTCTGCTCCTCCCCGCAGCCCGCCAGCAGGAGGGCGAGGAGCAGGGCCAGCACAGCCGGCAGGCGCAGCGAGGACATCGTGGTGGGTGCGTGGCCGTCGGCGCGGCGGATCAGTCGCCGACGGTCCGCTCGCAGTCGGCCGCCGCGCGCGCGGCATGCTTGGCCATCAGCTCGTGCTGCACGCTGCGTGCCCCGGGCCCGGCGGGCAGCTTGGCCCAGCTTCCGTCGGGCTGCAGCTCCCACCCGCCGCGCTCGTCGGCCAAGCTGCGATCGAGCGTGTCGAGCAGGTCGTCGCGCAGCGCCTCGTCGTCCACCGGGACCATCAACTCCACCCGGGTGTCCAGGTTGCGGGGCATGAGGTCGGCCGACCCGATCAGGACCCGAGGGTCCTCCCCTTCACGCTCGAAGGCGAAGATGCGGGCGTGCTCGAGAAAGCGCCCGAGCACGCTGACCACGCGGATGCGATCGCTCACCCCGGGCACGCGGGCACGGAGGGAGCAGGTGCCGCGCACGTTGAGCTCGATGTCCACCCCGGCCTGCGATGCCTGATAGAGCGCGCGGATGCAGCGGCGGTCGACCAGCGAGTTCATCTTCATGCGGATGCGCGCGGAGCGGCCATCGCGCGCGCACGCGGCGGTGCGCTCGATCTCCTCGATGATCACCGTGCGCAGCTGCTCGGGCGCCATGATGGCCTTGCGGTGGTCGCCCGGTCGGGCGAAGCCGGTGAGGAAGTTGAACATGTCGGCCACGTCGCCGCCGATGTCCTCGTCGGTGGTGAAGAGGCCGAAGTCCGTGTAGAGGCGGGCGTTGGTCGGGTGGTAGTTGCCCGTCCCGACGTGGACGTAGTGGCGCACGCCGTCGCCCTCACGGCGCACCACGAGGATCGCCTTGGCGTGGGTCTTCAGGGCCGGGTGGCCGTAGACCACGTGGACGCCGGCCTGCTCCAGCGCGCGCGCCCAGCCGATGTTGGCACGCTCGTCGAAGCGGGCCTTGAGCTCCACCAGGCACACGGCCTGCTTGCCCCGCTCGGTGGCGCGGATGAGCGCCGGGATGAGCGGCGTGTCGTCGGACGTGCGATAGATGGTCAGCTTGACCGCCAGCACGTCGGGGTCGGCGACGGCCTGCTCCACGAACTGCTCGACCGAGCTGGAGAACGAGTCGTAGGGGTGATGGACGAGGATCGGGCCGCGGCGCATCTCGGCGAACAGGTCGGGGGCGTCGGGCCCGTCGCCCTGCAGGCGCGGCTGGGTGACCGAGGTCCAAGGCTGCTCGCGCAGGTCGCCCAGGCCGGGCAGGTTCACGAACTGCCACAGGTCGTTGCCGTCCAGCAGGCCGTCGAGGGAGTAGACCTGGCGCTCCTCCACATCGAGCGAGCGGGTCAGCTCGGCGCGCAGGGCCTGATCCATGCTCGCGTCGATCTCCACCCGCACCGCCTCGCCGAAGCGCCGGCGGCGCAGCTCGGCCTCGATCGCGCGCAGCAGGTCGTCGGCCTCGTCGGAGACCTCGAAGTCGGCGTCGCGGGTGACCCGGAAGACCCCGTGCTCGAGCACCTCCATGCCGGGGAAGAGCTCGTCGAGGTGGGCAGCGATGACGTCCTCGAGGGGTACGAAGGTGTGCGTGGGGGCGGCGGGCGCCGACGTGGCCGCCGTAGGCGTGCCCCCAGGCGGTCTTCCTCCGTCCACCGGGACGAAGCGCGGCAGCAGCTCCTTGGGCACCTTGACGCGGGCGAAGACGGTCACCCGCGTCTGGGGGTCGCGCACCAGCACGGCAAGGGAGAGCGAGAGGTTGGAGATGTAGGGAAACGGGCGGCCCAGGCCGACCGCCAGGGGCGTGAGCACCGGAAAGATCTGGCGGCGGTAGCGCTCGGTGACCGCCGCGCGCGCGTCCTCGTCGAGCTCGTGGAAGGCCACGATGTGCACGCCGTGCTCTGCCAGCGCGGGGCGCAGCTCGCGCTGCAGGCAGCGGCACTGGCGCTCGTACTGGTCGACCGCGCCGGCGCGGATCGCGTCGAGCACCTCGTTGGGCGTGTGCCCGTCGGGCCCGCGCTCCTGCAGGCCCGCCTCGACCTGGTCGTGCACGCCGGCCACGCGGATCATGAAGAACTCGTCGAAATTGGAGGTCCAGATCGCGGCGAACTTCACGCGCTCCAGCAGCGGCAGGTCGGGGTCCTCGGCCAGCTGGAGCACGCGGTCGTTGAAGTCGACCCACGACAGCTCGCGGTTCGTGTAGAGGCCGGGGCCCTCGAGGTCGGCCTCGAGCTCGGGCTCGGGGTCGGGCGGCGCGACCGCACGGATCGGATCCTGGGCGGCGATATCGGCGCGAGTGCTCACAGGACTGCGGCCTCCTCGACCAGGGCGAACTCCAGGCGCGCGCGCACGCCGTCGCGCCCCCAGTCCGCCCAGGCCTGCAGGAAGCGCCCGTGGAGGAGCTGGCGCCGAGCCTGCAGCCAGGCGGCCAGCGCGGCGAGGCCCCGGTAGTCGGGTCCGTGGGGTCCCCGCGCGGCCAGGCGCGGCTCGAGGTCCTCGGCGCCCGGGCCCGCGGCCTCGCGCACGGTGCGCGCATCGTCCTCGCGCAGGCGCGCGGTGAGCACATCGACGAGGGGCAGCAGCACGTCGCAATCGTGGATCTCGCCGATGAGATCCTGCAACGCCTTCGTGCGCTTGCGCGCGGTGTCGGCGTAGGGGCCGAAGCAGTGGCCGGTGACCTCGAGCACGTAGCGCAGACGCTTGGCCGCAATGCGCATGTCGTGCAGCGCGTCGACCTCGGCGGGATCCAGTGCGTCGGGCACGAAGCCGTGCAGCTCCTCCAGGCGGGTGCGCACGATGCGCCGCGCGTTGTCGGCCAGGGGGCTGCGGGGGTCGAGCCCCTTGACCTTCCTGGCCTTCACGTGACCGCCGCCCGGGCGCGCGCGGGCCCCCGGCCGTCCTCCTGGGAAGTCTCGCGGGGCTCGGGCCGGAGTTCCTCGGCTCCGCCGGCCTCCGGCTCCCCGGGCTCGTCGCGCGCCGCCAGGGCCAGCGCGCGCAGCCGCGCCGCGAGGTCGCTGTCCCGCGCGTGCTCCAGAGCCCGGGCCAGCGTGCGGTTGCCCTCCTCCTGCTCGGTGCGCAGGTGCTCGGTCAGGACTCTCAGCCCGGGCTGCTCGACCTTGCGCAGCGCCCCCGCCAGCTCCTCGAGCGCGGCGAGCTGGACATCGGGGTCGCGCCGCGCGCCCAGCGCGTCGGCCAGGTCCTTGACCTCGCGCAGGACGGCCTTGTGCTGGTCGCGCGGGAAGCAGGGCGCGAAGATCTCCAGCACGGCGCGCAGTCGGCGGCTGGCCACGCGCATGTCGTGCACGCGCTCGATGTCCTGCGTGTCCAGCACGTCGGCGGCGTGGTCGAACAGCTCCTGCGCACGCACCGCCACGGCCTCCGCGGCGGCCCGGGCGAAGGGGACGGCGGGGTCGAGCTGAGGGATCTCGCGCGCCTTGGCCACGCACACATGCTGCCACGAGCCGCCCTTCGGCCACAATGCAGACGGTGAGCGACGCCCCGGCCATCCTGGTGCGCGACCTGCGCAAGGCCTACGGCAGCACGGAGGCGCTGCAAGGGATCGACTTCGAGGTCGCCCGCGGCGAGGTCTTCGGACTGCTGGGGCCCAACGGGGCGGGCAAGACCACCACGGTGGAGATCCTCGAGGGCTATCGCGAACGCAGCGGCGGCATCGTCTCGGTGCTGGACATGGATCCCGGCCAGCGCCCCATCCAGCTGCGCCGGCGGGTGGGGATCGTCCTGCAGAGCAGTGGCATGTACCGCCACCTGACCGTGCGTGAGGCCGTCGAGCACTGGGCCGCGCTGTATCCGGATCCCCGCGACGTGGACGAGACGGTGGCGTTGGCCGGGCTGGAGGACAAGGCCGATCAGCGCACGCGGCGTCTGTCGGGCGGCCAGCTGCGCCGGCTGGACTTCGCGCTGGCCCTGGTGGGCGACCCCGAGCTGGTCTTCCTGGACGAGCCCACCACCGGCTTCGATCCCGCCGCGCGCCGCTCGGCCTGGGAGACGGTGCGCCGCCTGCAGGCGCTGGGCAAGACGGTGCTGCTGACCACTCACTACCTCGACGAGGCCCAGGCGCTGTGCGACCGGGTGGCGATCGTCAAGGACGGGCGGGTGCTGGCCGTGGGCGCGCCCGCCCAGCTGGGCGTCGGCGGCACCTCGCGCTACCGCGTGAGCTGGCGCGACGGCGCCGGCGAGCTCGTCGCCCAGGAGACCGACGATCCCACCGCGCTGCTGCACCGCCTGACCAGCGCGGCGCTGGCCCGCGGCGAGGCGCTGGCCGACCTGAGCGTGACACGCCCCTCGCTGGAGGACGTCTACCTGGAGCTGACGGCCGAGGAGGCACGGTGACCGGGGCGCTGGGGTGGCCAAGGCGGCCGAGATGGGCGCCTGAGACGGGCCCCCCTGGCGCTCTCCTGCTCACCTGGCGTCAGTACCGCCTCGAGCGGCGCATGTTCTGGCGCAACCCCACCGCGGCCTTCTTCAACTTCCTGCTGCCGCTGCTCTTCCTCGCGCTGTTCGGGGCGATCTTCGCGGGGTCGCAGCGCGACCTCGACGTGATCGTCCCGGGCATCGCCGGCATGAGCGTGATGTCCACCACGTTCGTGGCGCTGGCCATGAACGTGACCTTCCTGCGCGAGCAGGGAATCCTCAAGCGCCTGCGGGGGACACCGCTGCCCAGCGGCTCCTACCTGGGTGCCCTGGCCCTGCACGCGGTGACCAACACCGCGCTGCAGATCGGGCTGGTGGTGTTGGCCGGACGGCTTTTCTTCGGGGTCGGCTGGCCCGAGGAGCCCTTCGCGCTGGCGCTGTTCACCGCCGCGGGAGTGGCGTGCTTCGCCGCCCTGGGCGTGGCCCTCTCCCACGCGATCCCCAACTTCGACTCGGCCCCCGCCTACGTCAACGCGATCTTCCTGCCCGTCGTCGTGCTCTCCGGCGTCTTCTACGACGCCGAGACCGCGCCGGCCTTCCTGCGCGACATCGCCCAGGCCCTGCCCCTGACCCACCTGGTCGACGGTCTCTCGGCCGCGATGGTCTCCGGTTCACCGCTGCGCGACCATCTCTCCGACCTGGTGGTGATCGGCCTGTGGGCGGCCGGCGGGGCGGCGCTGGCCGTGCGCGGGTGGGCCTGGCAGGCCCGCGACGAGTGACCTAGGTTGTCATCAGCCGGACAGCCTGGGCAGGTCTGAGGTGTCTGCCCGCGTACCGTCTGAAGAACCCTCCATGGCCCACCACCCCGCCATCTCCCTCCTCGACGCCGTGCCCGAGCTGGGGGAGGACCTCCCCGTCGAGGAGTTCGAGGCGGCCCGCCGGGCGCTGATGGCGCCCACCTTCGAGCTGGAGCCCGGCCGCTGGAGCTGCGACGCGATCACCCTGCGTCCCACCATGGGTCTGCTGGTGACCGAGGGGCTGCTCACGCGCACCGTCGGCCTGCTCGGGCGGACCACCACCGAGCTGCTGGGCCCCGCCGACGTGCTGCGCCCCTGGGAGACCGAGGCGCCCGACGCCGGGCCGGTGCGCCTCGAGGTGACCTGGTGCGTGCTCGACCCCACCACGCTGGCCGTGCTCGACCGCCGGGTGGTCGCCACCGCGGGGCGCTGGCCCGAGGTCGTGGGCGCGCTCAGCCGCCGGACGGTCTCGCGCTCGCAGCGGCTCATGCTGCAGCTGACCTGCTCGCACCTGCCGCGCCTGGACGATCGCCTGCTCGTGCTCTTCTGGCACCTGGCCGAGCGCTGGGGCCGGGTGGGACCCGGCGGCGTGCTCGTCCCGCTGCGCCTCACCCACCGTACGCTGGCCGATCTGGTGGGCGCGCGGCGGCCCTCGGTGACCGCCGCGCTGGGCGATCTCAGCCGCCGGGAGCTCATCACCCGCGCCGGCGATGGCTGGGTGTTGCAGGGCGATCCGTCCGAGCCGCTGCTGCTCTCGGGTGCCGGCACGTCCCATGCCCCCTCTTCGCTGGCCGCGCCCTGAGGTCGCCGGCGCGCGATCATGCGTGCATGCTCGCGCTCCTGTACGACGTACACGGCAACCTTCCCGCCCTCGAGGCCGTCCTGGCCGACGCGGGGACCGAACCGACCTCCTGGCTGATCGGCGGCGACGTCGCCCTCTTCGGCCCCCGCCCCGCCCAGACCGTCGCGCGGCTGCGAGGGCTGGAGAGCGCCACCTGGATTCGCGGCAACGGCGAGCGCTGGACGGCGGCGCCCGGGGAGGCGCCCGGCGGCGACCCGGTGCAGGGCGCGATCGCCTTCGCGCGCGAGGCGCTGGGCGACGACCTGGTGGCCAGCCTGGCCGCCCTGCCCGAGAGCGCCGCGGTGGGCGCCGACACCCGCGCCTGGCACGGCTCGCCCGCCGGCGACGTGCGCTCCTTCTTCCCCGAGCCGGCCGAGGACGAGGCGGATCTGCTGGCCGGGGTGACCGAGCGTCGGCTCCTGTTCGGCCACACCCATCTCCCGTTCGTGCGTACCGCCGCGGGCGAGATCGAGCTCGTCAACCCCGGCAGCGTCGGCATGCCCTTCGACGCGGATCCCGGCGCGGCCTATGCGCTGCTGCATCCCGACGGTACGGTCGAGCACCGTCGCGTGACCTACGACCACGCCGCGGCGGCCGCGCTGCTGCGCGACGAGCACCCCGGCGCCGACTGGGCCCAGACCGTGGCCGCGCGGATCGAGCAGGCGCGCGCCGACGCGGGCTGACCCGGGCGGGGCCCGCCCCTCCCCGTGCGACGAGGGAAGGGGCGTGCGTCCCGCTCAGCGCCGGCGCATGAAGCGCTTCGCCAGCGTGGCGAGGCCGCCGCCGCCCGGGGCGCCTCCGGCGGGAGGTCCGCCGACGGGACGCCCGCCGGCGGCGTGGCCGCCCCGGCGGGCCGGAGGACGGCGGGCTCGGCCGGCACGGCTGCCGCCGGTGACCATGTTGAGAATGCGATTGATCATGTCCGGGGTCTTACCCATGCGGACCGGTCTTGGCACCATGCATCCATGACCCTGGACGAATCACCGAGCCTGCCCGAGCCCGAGGACGTCGCCTCGCTGGGCGAGCTCGACCGCACCGCCGCCGCCCTGCGCGAGTTCGTCCACCGCTCAGGAGCGCTGCGCGCCAGCGCCTTGGTGGACCGCGGCGACGCGCCCAGCGCCGTGGTGGAGACGGGCCGCCTGCTGCCCGTCCTGGCCACCGAGAGCGACCGCCTTCGCCGCCTGCCCCACGACGCTCGACTCGAGGTGCAGTTGCCGCCCATGCCCGACGTGAAGCAGCTGCCGCCCATGGACGTCGACGCCGCCACCGGCGAGGTCGCCGGGCCGCTGGGCGGCCTCGAGCACCTGGGCCGCGCCGTGCGCGACCTGGCCGCCGCCCTGGGGGGACGCACCACGGTCGCCGCCGAGTTCGAGTCCACGAACGCCGAGATCCCCCTCGGCCTCGCCGGCCGCGCCGGAGAGCCCGTCGTCGTGATCCTGGGCGACGAGGCGTTCGAGCTCGATCCCTAGACGGACTGACCGTGTCTGCTCCAGGCGAAGGCGTGCCAAGGGTCGTACCCGCGATGGTACGAGGAACGACCCCCGGCTCAGTCGCGGGCTCGCGCGATGAGGAGCACCGTGTGGCCCAGGGCCCGCAGGCCGCGGCGCGAGCCGTGGCGATCCAACGCACCCACGGCTCGCTGGGCCCGGGGGGGCAGGCGGCGCCACGAGTAGCTCACGCCGTGCAGCTCGGGTCGCAGGCCCGCGGCGCGCGTCTGGCGCGCGAGCCGCCGCGGCGAGAGCGGGATGTCGTCTGGAGTGCCGTGGACCTTCACGCCGAGACCGAGGCGGTTCGCCGCGGCGAGGGCGGCGCCGATCGGATGCCAGAGGTTGGGCTCGATGGCCACCACGGCACCGCCAGGGCGAAGCAGGCGCGCCGCCTCGGCGAAGACCGGGTCGAGCGGCTGGTCGTAGGCGACGTGGTGGAGCACGTAGCGGTAGAGGACTACGTCGAACGATCCCGCCGGGACGTCGTGCAGCTCCCCGGCGCGCCCCGGGAAGCCCGCGTCGGCCTCGCCGCGCTCCACCGCGACGCGTGCGCGGTCGGCCTCGACGTCCACGGCGACCAGCCGCCAGGCGGGCGCGGGCAGCAGGTGGCGGCCGGGGTGCCAGCCGCAGCCCACGGAGATCGCGTCGCCGCCGGCCACGCCCAGGTGGCGGGCCAGCAGATCCCGCTCGCGCGCCTTCTCGCGCTCGTCCTGGGCCTCGAGGGCGCGCGAGTCGCTCAGGCGGTCCAGCAGGTTCTCGGAGGTGTAGGGCTCGCTCATCCGGGGCGTCGTTAGGGTCTATCTCGGTAGGGACGCGCGGCGAGGTGGTCGAACCGTGGATGCCTGGGGCCGCACGCGGGCGCAGTCGGTGCAGAGCACCGGCGAGCACCGCGGGTGGCGCCAGGCGCCGCGGATCGGCCGCCTTGGCGTGCGATCCCTAGCGGGATAGGCCCTTAGGCTATTGCGCGGTGTCCCCCGCCGGACCCTCGGACGTCTATGCCACCGCCAAGCCTGGCCTGCGCAGCCGCGTCGCCTCGACGGTCGCGGGCCGCGCGCGCCGGCGGCGCCACGACCGCCTGTTCGCGCTCACCGGGGCGACGCGCGACAGCCGGATCCTCGACGTCGGCTGCGGGCGGCTGGGTCTGCGCGCGCAGGAGCCAGACCTGGACATCACCGGCGTCGATCTGGTCGAGCGCCCTGAGTACCCGGGGCCCTTTCTGGTGGCCGACGCGCCCGACGGCCTGCCCTTCGCCGACGGCGCCTTCGACCTCGTCTACTGCTCCAGCGTGATCGAGCACGTCGAGCCCGCGCGCCGCGAGGCCTTCGCCCGCGAGGTGCGCCGCGTGGCGCGTGGCTTCTACGTGCAGACGCCGGCCCGCTCCTTTCCCGTCGAGCCCCACGCGCTGCTGCCCTTCGCCCACTGGCTGCCTCCGGCCGTCCGCCGTTCCTACTGGCGCCTGGGCGTGGCCGGCGACTGGGAGGACATCGCGCTCCTGGGCCGCGGCGAGATGACCGCCCTCTTCGGTCCCCCGGTGGCCGAGCGCGTCGGCCCGCTGGCCAAGAGCTGGATCAGCGTGCGGCCGATCGGCGGATAACGATATGAGGGGTGAGCACCCGTGGCAGCCCGTCGACCTCGGCCCCCGAGTCGCCGGCGCTGCAGCCAGCGATCATCGAGGGAGCGGTCCGCCGGCTAGCGGTCGTAGACCCGGGTCCGCGGACCGGTGTGCTGCGTGCCCTGGGCGTCTGTCCAGCGCACGCGGTAGTCGCGCCCGCGACCACCGCGGGTGCTCGTCGTCCAGTAGCCGCGCGAATCGGTGGTGTCGCGCTTGAGGGAGCGCCACCCGCCGTTCTTGGAGCGAACGTCGATGGACACCCGCTGGACGCCGTCGCCCGGGCGCACGAAGCCCCAAAGGTAGGTGCGCCCGTTGCGCAAGCGCTTGGCCACCATGGGCGTGCGAAAGCCGTCGTAGGCGAGCTTCTGGTCGCCGCCGGCGTGGCGCAAGCCCGATTCGAAGCCGGGGAAGCTCGGGTCCCCGTTGCTGTTGTTCGGCCCCGGGTCGCTGTCGCGCATGAGGTACTGGGAGAACATGCGCACCCGCGGGTTGCGCCAGGCCATGCGCTCGCCGACCGCCCGGTACTCGGCCTGGGCGGTCTCGCTCACGCCCAGCACCCTGTCGGGGAAGGACTGGATGCCGAACTCGGTCATCCAGATCTTCATGCCCCGGCGCAGCGCGTTCTCCTCGCCGGCACGGGCCAGCGCCCGGTTGAGCCGGCTCAGGGCGCCGATGGTCACGTCGTCGCGGTTGGGGGGCACGAACCAGGGACCGGACTTCGTGGTGTACGGGTGGTGGGCATAGGCGTCGGCGTCGAGCTCCTCGCAGGACGCGCGCTTGTTCCAGTTCCTCGACATGCACAGCGCGTCGCGGAAGAACTGCAAGGGATAGGACACGTTGGGGTTCCCGCGCGGGGAGGTCTCGCCGAACAGCAGGCGCACGCCGGGGCGTGCGGCGTTCCTCCGCGCGTCGCTGGCCGCCTGGAAGAGCCGGCGGTAGAGCTTCCCCGACACGCTCTTGCGCTTGTTGCCCTGGCCGGCGTACTGGGGCTGGAGGAAGTCGGGGTGGTTGGGCTCGTTCCACACGGCGAAGTGGCGTACGCCGGGGTAGCGGCGCAGGACCGCCTCGAAGAACCGCTCAAAGCGTGCCGGGTCGGGGCGGGTCACGAAGTCCTGGCGAAACCTGGTCGCCCAGCGCGGCGCTGGGGCGGTCACCGTGACCAGCGGGTTGAGGCCCCGCTCGCGGATCTCGGCGAGGATGCGGTCGTACTTTCCGAAGCCGGGATACGCGCCCGGATCGCGCTCGTTGAAGGCGGGCACCTCGCGCGCGTCCGCGTTGGGGGCCACGTCGCGCCAGTAGACGACGACGCGTACCCACTCGGCGCCCAGGGCCTGGATCTCGTCCAGCGTCCGGGCGCGCAGCCCGGCGTCGTCGGACATCAGCTCGCGTGGTGCCTCGAACAGGGTCGACTGACCGGCGCTCGCCTGGGCGGCGGCGGGCAGGAGCAGGATCGCGATGAAGGCGGCGAGGAGGGGCGCAAGTCGGCGCACGGGCATCTCCCAGGGGGTCGTGAGGCGAGACCTCCGGACAGCGGCGGGTGCGCTGGGGCCGGTGGCGTCGGACGTCTGGTGGAACCCCGCGCGGGGTCCGCGGTTGCGCTGTGTGGGCGAGATCACCGCCTGCGACGGTAGCTCCGGCTCGGTGGTCACCCGGACGCGGGGGCCGGCGACGCGCTTGCTGACGTGGTTGGCTCAGCCTAGAGCCGAGCGTGGAACCGGGGGCCGGCAAGGTCACCGCGACGTGATCGAGATTATCCTCGGTGACATGGAGCAGGCCTTCGTCGAGCCCCCCAACCAGCCGACGCGCGTCCCAGGGGCGCCAGCGTGATGGCGCGCGTCGTCGGCGTGATCTTCGTGGTGGCCGGCACGCTCCACTTCTTGCGCCCCGCAATCTACGAGGCGATCGTGCCCGACGAGTTGCCCGCCGGGCGCGGGCTGGTCCTCGCCTCCGGCGCGGCCGAGATCGCCGGCGGGCTGGGGATGCTCAGCCCGGCCACCCGTCGCTGGGCGGGCTGGTGGCTCATCGTCACGATGATCGCCGTCTTCCCCGCCAACGTGCACATGGCCGTCCGCGCCGAGCGATACCCGCAGTTCCCGCCCGCCGCGTTATGGGCACGCCTGCCGCTGCAGGCGGTGATCATCGCCCTGATCTGGCGCGCCATGCGCCGCACGGACTAGGGTCGCGCCCATGCCCGGCGTGGAGCGCGAGCGGGGGACGAGCGGCGCCTCGGTGATCGAGGCCCTCTTCGCGGGCACAGCGGTGGGCTTCGCCTTCGTCGACGCCGACCTGCGGTTCGTGACGGTCAACGATGCGATGGCCGCCCAGACCGGCGTGCCGGTCGACGAGCACGCGGGGCGCAGGCTCGACGAGGTTCTGCCCGACCGCCCGGTGGTGGAGCGCGAGGCCCGCGCGGTCCTGGCCTCGAAGCGCCAGCGGACGGACGTCGCGGAGACGGCGGGGAGCCGGCACTGGCGCGGCAACTTCTTCCCGGTCGGCGGCGGGGACGGCGAGATCGGCGTCGTGATGGTGATCCGCGAGACCACCGAGGAGGAGCGGGCCCGGGAGGCGCTCGCGCGCGAGCGGGCGATCCTGGGCGCCGTGGTCGCCCAGGTGCCCATGGGCGTGGTCGTCACCTGGGGTCCGGAGCAGCGTTACGTGCTGGTCAACGAGGGCGGGCGGGCCATGCTGCCCGGCTCGCTGGACCTCGTGGGCCAGACGATCGACGAGGCTCTGGCCGACTTCCCCGGGGTGCTCGCGCTGGCCCACGAAATCCACGGGGCCGCGCTGGAGCGGGGCGAGCGGTTCACCCAGTCCGCCCTGGCTGTGCCCTTCGACGACGAGGGCGCCTTCGAGGGCCATCGCTACTACGACGCGACGATCGTGCCCGTCATGGTCGACGGGCGGGCGGAGGGCGTGCTCAGCGTCTACTTCGAGGTGACCGACCAGATTCGCCGGCGCACCGAGCTCGAGCGCGAGCTGGCCGACGAGCACGCGACCGCGCTCGCGCTCACGCGCAGCCTGCTCCCGGTCCGCCTGCCGCGCGTGGACGGCCTCGAGCTGGCCGTCCGCTACCGGCCCGCGACCGACCGCTACGCGGTGGGCGGCGACCTCTATGACGTCGTCCGCTGGCACGAGGGCAGCACCCTGCTGGTCCTGGCCGACATCGAGGGCAAGGGCCTGCAGGCCGCCGGCGCCCTCGCGCTGGTGCGCCACACCGTGCGCACCGCGGCGCTCTACGAGCGCTCCGCCGCCGACATCCTGCGCCGTCTCAACGCGGTGCTGGAGCTCGAGGAGGGGCTCAGCGGCCCGCGGTGCACGGTGGCGCTCGCGGCACTCGCCCCGGTCGCCGGCGGGCGCACCGCGGCGCGCGTGGCGCTGGCCGGGCACCCGCCTCCTCTCGTGGTGCGCGGCGGTGGCTCGGTCGAGGCGGTCGGTGCGCTGGGCACCATGCTGGGCGCCAGCGATGCGCCGCGGCTGCACGAGGTGGAGACCGATCTGCGCGCGGGCGACACGCTCGTGCTGTTCAGCGACGGGCTGATCGACGCGCAGGCACCGGCGCGATTCAACACCAACGAGCACCTGGCCGCCATCCTGAGCCCGCAGGCCGGGGCCCGGCCCGGCCTGCTGCTGGACCACCTGCGCGACGCGGTCCTGGCCGCCGCCGAGCACCCGCGCGACGACCTCGCGCTGCTGGCCGCACAGGTGCGCGGACCGCATCCTGGGTGAGAGAGGCCCCGCGGGGGGTCGCGTCTCAGTACCCGAGACGGTCGAGCCGGTCGCGCTCGGCTTGGCGCTTGCGCTCGCGCTGCTCCTGGCGCGCCTGTTCGCGCTCGCGTTTCTCCTGCTCGCGGTCGACGATCCGGACCTTGGTGGTGAGCCGGCCACCCCGGGCGTAGTTGGCCATGTCGTCACGGCTTGTCCGGTCGCGTCCGGGACCGCGCTCCCGATCGCTGCGCCCGCCCCGGCTCCCTTCGCGCGGGGGTCCGGCGGCGCGCCCGCGCCCTCCTCGGCCGCCGCGACCCTCATCGACGGGCTGGGGCAAGTGGCTCTTGATCTCGCGCACAGGGGTGGCGGCCAGGCGCAGCCAGGCGGTGAAGAGCGGGTCCCCGGGCGGGCTGCCCTGGGCGGCGTCGCAACAGATGGCCGCCCACTTCTTGCGCTGGCCCTGCTCGTCGGTCTTGGGCGCCAGCGCCTCCTGTATGACCGCGGGCCCCCCGACGCGCTCGATCGCCGCGGCGACGCGCGCGGGAGAGACGGGCGGCGCAGAAGCGCCGCGGCGAGCGGCCTGCGTGGAGGCGGTCTGCGGCTGAGGCCCCGAAGCGGGCTGCTGGCCGGCGGCGGGCGCCGGCTGCTCATCAGCCGCCGGCGGCTCGGGGACGGTCTCGGCGACCGGCTCGCCGTTCGCAGGTGCGCCGGCCGCGGGCGGCTCGACGGTCGCCTCTGCCGTGGGAGCGCCGTCGCGCTCGCCCTCGCCGGCTGTTCGCGCCTCGTCGGGCGAATCCGCCTCGGGGACCTCGCTGCGGCGCAGCTCGTTCAGGCGGGCGAAGAACACGGCCCGGTGGCGCTCAGCCGGGCTGCGACGGCGCGGCCGCGGCGCCTTGGGCCTCGGCGGCCGCGGCGCCCTGCCCCGCTTGGGCGCGGGAGGCGTGGGCGGCGAGGGCGGCTCGACCGCGAGGATCCGGGGACCGACCTGAGGCCGCTGCGGCTCCTCGTCAGCGACTTGCGCAGCGGGTGCCTCGTCGACGGAGGCCTCGGGCGCGGGGACCTCGCGGACGGAGGCCTCGGCGGAGGAGGCCTCGGACGCGGAGGCCTCAACAGGCTGGACCTCGCCGGCCACCTCGGAAGGCCGCACCTCCTCCCCGGCACTCTCGGTGGGCAGCGGGGCCTCGCTCACCACGGCCTCGCCGCCGTTCTCGTGAGGGGCGGCCGCCTCGGGCTGGTCGGGCCTGCCCCTACGGTCCGCGTCCTCTTGGGTCGGCTTGTCGTGCGTCTGCTCAGGAGCCATCGGATCCGCCAGCCACCATAGCCGCCACGCGGCCGTTGCGGGTCGCCGGGCTCAGCCTGCGGGCAGCTTCGCGTCGACCAGGATCTCCAGCTCGTCGCGGACCTTCAGCGCGCCCATCATGCCACGGTAGGGCTTGATCCCCCACGCACTCTGGGTGAGCGGGATGGTCGCCGTCAGACGCCCCTCCGCACCGACCTGCAGCTGCGCGGTGACCGGGCGGGTCTGGCCGGCCAGGGTCAGCGCGCCCTCGACGGAGAGCCCGCCGTCGACTGAGCGCGCCGCGTCCGACCGGAAGCTGATCGGCTCCCCGTGGAGGATCTTGTCGTCGATGGTCTTGCGGATGTCGGCGCGGTCCTTGTCGCTGAGCGGCTTGGCCCCGCCCACGCCCTCGCGGACCTGCAGCGAGCGCGCGTCGGCGTCCAGCGCGAACGAGGACCCGGCCGGGTCGTCGGCCACCTCGACCGTCGCGCTCCAGTCGGCGACCTCGATCGTCAGGTCGTGGCCCGCCTTGGCGGCCAGCCCCTCCCGGTAGGTCTTCACGTGCAGCGAGGCTGTGTCGGGGCGGATCTGGTGCCTGCCGGGGGCCAGTGCCACGGTGCGCATGCTACCTGGTGCCCGCCGCGGCCGGCAGTCTGGACCCTCCCGGCCGGTAGCGCTCCCCCTAGGCCCTTCGGGCCCCTCAGCCGTCCAGTCCCCGGCCGCGCAATACTTGCGCCGTGACCGACCGCAACGTCCTTGGAGGAGAGCTCGAGCCCTGTGGCACCGAGCCCGTCACCGGCTTCTACCGCGACGGGTGCTGCCATACGGGCTTCGAAGACCTCGGGAGCCACACGATCTGCGCGGTGATGACGGCGGAGTTCCTCGAGCACCAGCGCGGGATCGGCAACGACCTCACCACCGCGATCCCGCAATACCACTTCCCCGGGCTCGTGCCCGGCGACCGCTGGTGCGTGACCGCGGCCAACTGGCTGCGAGCACACGATGAGGGCGCGGCCGCGTACGTGGTGCTGGCCTCCTCCCACGAACGGGCCCTCGAGCTCGTCCCCCTGGAGGCCCTCCGCCAGCACGCCGTCGACGTCCCCGCCGACCCCGGCGCCCTAGGGGACTGAGCGACACACCGACGCGGCGTGGCGCGCGAGCGGGTCGGGGTGATCCGCGGGAGCGGGTTCTAAGGCTCCTCGCCGCGCCTGCGCAGCCCCGTAAGCAGCAGGTCGATGCTCGCGCCGACCTCCGCGCGGGCGGCGCCGACGTCCTGGGCCCCGGCGATCAGCATCGCGCCCTCGTGCAGCGCGGCGAGGAGGAGGTGGGCGAGCGGCTGCACGGGCCCGCGCTCGATCGCTCCCGCCTCCATCGCCGCCCCGATGACCGCCTCGGCGATCCCCAGCCCGGCCTGCTTGTCGAGCTCGCGCGAGGTCTCCCAGCCGAGCACCGCTGGCCCATCGAGGAGGGCGATCCGCTGGACGGCCGGGTCGAGGCAGGCGTCGAGGAAGGTGTGGGCGCCCATGCGCATCTGCTCCCACGGGTCCTGCGCGGTCATCGCCCCCTGCGCCGCTCGCTCCCCGAGCTCGGAGATGATCTCCTCGAAGACCGCGCGGAAGAGGTCCTCCTTGCCCCGGAAGTGGTGGTACAGCGCGCCGCGCGTGACGCGCGCCTGGCGCACGATCTCCTCCGTTGCGATGTCCGCGTAGCCCCGCTGCGCGAACAGCGCGCGTGCCGAGTCCAGCAGCGCACGGCGGGTCGCTTCGGTCTGCTCAGTCCGCCGACTCTTGAAGCTCATACCGCTTGTATGCTAGAAACAGTATGTATCTGGAACGCAGTCTGTATGTCGGGAGCGAAGAGAGGCATGTCCCACCCCACCATCGTGGTCAGCGCGGACGGCACGCCCGCCGCGGCGCTCAGGCGAGCCGGCGAGGTGGCGTCCGCGGCCAACGGCCGAATCCTCCTGGTCAGCGCGTACAGGCCGGTGGCCGCCAGCCGCCTGCGGGCCGAGCGGCGCGAGGCTAAGCGGAACGACTGCCCAGAGGAACTTCTGTGGACGATCAACTCCCAAGAGGACGTCGACGCGCGGCTCGAGCAGGCACGGGCGCAGATCACCGCCTCGGTCCCCGTTCTCACCCGCGCCCACAACGGCGGGGTGGCCGAAAGCGTCCTCGAGGCGGCCCGACAGGAGCACGCTGACCTCCTGGTGGTCGGCACCGACAGGCAGAGCGTGATGCGCCGCGCGCAGCGCCGGCTCAACGGCCGGGTGGCCCGAGAGGCCGGCTGCGACGTGATGATCGTCTGCACGAGCGGCGGATGAACTGGGAAGTCCATGACCCCAACCGCCGCCAGCACTACGCCTTTCGTCACGCCCGCGGGGATCTGCTCATCGACGTATGGGTACCTCATCGACCTGCTCAGCGCGCACGCTCGCGGGCACCCCGCCCGGTTGCTGTCCTGAGCCAGCCAGCGCACCCGGGGCAGTGAACGCTTACAAAGGGGCCGGGATTTGCAGGCATGTCCCGGATTGACGGTTCCGGGCGAACCAGTGGAGACGGCGGGAATCGAACCCGCGTCCGCGGCCGCGTCGGGATGGCTTCTACGAGCGTAGCCGGCGCTCCTGATCTCGCCCCCGGGTCGCCGCGCCGGCGGGGTTCCCGGGGACCAGCCCCCTTGAAGTCCCCGAGGCGGCGGGGGCAGACGCCTCGGGCGAGCCTGCTATCTGATCCCGATGGTCACCGCCGCAGGCGAGCGGTGCTCGGGACACAGCCAGCCTAGGTAGTGCTAGGCGGCCATGGCGTACTCGTGAGAGTCCGCACGTATGGTTTTGCCGGTTTTTACGAGGCCTCCGGCACCTCGGCTCGCAACCAGCCCTCCGGGATCAACCACGTCGAAGCCATGTCGTCCCCAGGGGGTATGTACAGCTCCCATCCTAGCTCGCCGGGTAGGGTCGGATCCCATGGCCTCCAAGACCACCGCCGACGACGTCGCCTGGAACCTCGAGCCGCTGGTCGACGGCCAGGGCGATCAGGGCGTCGACCAGCTGCTCGACGAGACCCAGCGCCGCGCGGAGGCCTTCGCCCAGCAGCACGCCGGCCGGGTGCACGAGCTCGACGGACCGGGGCTGGCCGCGGCGATGCGAGAGCTCGAGCAGCTCAACGACCTGGCAGCCCGCGCGGGCAACTACGCGATGCTGCGCTTCAGCGTCGACACCGCGGATCCGCAGATCGGCGCCCTGTTGCAGCGCGTGCAGGAGAAGGGCACGGCGATCGAGACCCGGCTGCTCTTCTTCGAGCTCGAGTGGGCGGCGCTGGACGACGAGCGCGCCGAGGAGATGCTGGCGGCCGACGGCCTGGACACGAGCCGCCACTTCCTGCGCTCCGCGCGGCGCTATCGCCCCCACCTGCTCACCGAGCCCGAGGAGAAGATCCTCGCCGAGAAGTCGGTCTCCGGCTCGTCGGCCTGGTCGCGGCTGTTCAGCGAGCACACCTCGGCGATCACCGTCGACCTCCCGGGCGAGGCGCAGCCCGTGGCGCTGGACAGCGCGCTGAGCCGCCTCATGTCGCCCGACCGCCCGACGCGCGAGCAGAGCGCCGCAGCCATCACCGAGGCCCTGGAGCCCGGCCTGCGCACCCGCGCCTTCATCTTCAACACGTTGCTGGGCGACAAGGCCACCGACGACCGCCTGCGCCACTATCCGCACTGGCTGGCCGCGCGCAACCTCTCCAACGAGGCCAGCGACGAGTCGGTGCAGGCGCTGGTCGACGCGGTGGTCGGGCGCTACGCGCTGCCCCAGCGCTGGTACCGCCTCAAGGCCCGCCTGCTGGGCCTCGACCGCCTCAAGGACTTCGACCGCATGGCCGCCGTCACCGAGGAGGACCCGGAGTACGGCTGGGAGGAGGCCCGCGAGACCGTCCTGAGCGCTTATCGCGAGTTCTCCTCCGACCTGGGCACCACCGCGCAGCGCTTCTTCGACGAGCCCTACATCGACGCGCCCGTGCGCCCGGCCAAGCGCGGGGGGCCTTCTGCGCCTACGCGACCCCCAGCGTCCATCCCTATCTGATGCTCAACTGGACCTCCAAGCGCCGCGACGTGCTCACGCTGGCGCACGAGCTGGGCCACGGCGTGCACGCGGCGCTGGCCCGCCCGCGCGCGGATCCTCGAGCAGCACACGCCCCTCACCCTGGCCGAGACCGCCTCGGTGTTCGGCGAGACGCTCGTCTTCCGCCGCCTGCTCGACGAGGCTCCCAGCCCAGCCAGCCGGCTGTCCCTCCTGGCCGAGTCGATCGAGGGGTCCATCGCCACGGTCTTCCGTCAGATCGCCATGAACCGCTTCGAGCACGCGGTGCACACCACCCGCCGCGACGAGGGCGAGCTGTCGGTGCAGCGCTTCAACGACCTCTGGGAGCAGTCGCAGACCGACATGCTGGGCGACAGCGTCGAGGTCACCGACGGCTATCGCTCCTGGTGGAGCTACGTGCCCCATTTCATCGGCTCGCCCGGCTACGTCTACGCCTACGCCTACGGGCAGCTGCTCGCGCTGTCGATCTACCAGCGCTACGAGGACGAGGGCCGGGCTTCGTACCCGCCTACGTGGAGCTGCTCAGCGCGGGGGGCTCCAAGGCTCCCGAGGAGCTGGCGGCCATCGCCGGCATCGATCTCGCCGACCCGGGCTTCTGGGAGTCGGGGCTCGATCTCGTCGAGCGCCAGCTCAGCGAGGCGGAGGCGGCGGCCAACGAGGTGCTTGCCGGGGCACACGCGGCTCGAGGCGGTGGGCCCGGCGCGGGCAGCTGAGTCGAATTGCTACAGCGTCCCGCGCGGTGACAGCCAGCGGCTCTCGTAGCGCAGGTCGGTGTGATCGAGTATCAAGTCGTAGTCACCGTCGTAGTGCAGGACGCCGACACCATGGACGTCGGCGAGTGCGGCGATGGTGACGTCGACCGCGGGGAGGCGATTGTGTCCCACCCGAGCGAGTTGACGCTGTGCGTCGATGGCGCGTCGCTCGACGAGCGTGCCGATGGCGAGATGGCGCAGCGCGGCGAACTGCTCGAGGAGGAGGACATGCTCGGCGTTCGTCCGGGCGGAGTAGCCCGCCTCGAGCAGGAACGCAAGGCACACGAGGAGGCGTTCGGCGTGCATCGCCTCCACGACGGCCTGCCTGCGGTGGGCATCGAGAGTGCGCTGGTGCAGGCGAGCCCAGGCGGAGTTATCGAGGAGAGTCGGGTTCAGAGCGAACGGTTCCAACCCTCGCGGCGCACCCGCTGTGCGGCTTGCGGATCCACCCCGGTGTTGCCGGTCCGGACCCGCTCGACCAGAGCATCGATCCGACGCCGCCGCTCATCGTTCGAGATCTCTTGCTCCTGCGCCTTGCGCCTCGCACCGAGGATGACGAGCTCGGCGAGGTCGATCCGCTCGCCGGGACGAGCGGATCGAAGCTCGTCGAGGGCGGCCTTGACGCGAGGCGTCTCGGTCACGGAGTGGCGCTTGTGCTTCGTCGGCATAGCCGCGAGGGTATGCACTGGTGCTGCACCTTGGCGGGCGCCCTAGCGAAAGGCCTCGCGCACCGCGCGGTCCATCTCGCGCTTCTGCTCGCGCGAGCGGATCGCCTCGCGCTTGTCGAAGCGGTCGCGGCCACGGGCGAGGGCGACCTCGATCTTCGCGCGCGGGCCCTTGAAGTAGATGCGGGTGGGGACCAGGGTGAGGCCCCGCTCCTGCACGCGGCCCACGAGGCGATCGATCTCGCGGCGGTGAGCGAGCAGCCGGCGGTCGCGGTCGGGGTCGTGGTTCTCACGGCTGGCCGGCTGGTAGGGCGCGATGTGCACGTTGTGCAGCCACAGCTCCCCGTCGCGAATCGTCACGTAGCCGTCCTTGAGCTGGGCGCCGTTGGTGCGCAGGGACTTGACCTCGGTGCCCTGGAGGGCGACGCCGCACTCGATCGAGTCGCTGAGGTCGTAGCGAAAGCGCGCCTGGCGGTTGGTCGCGACGTCCCCCGGCGAGGCCTTGCGCTTCTGTCCCTTGCGCGCCATGAGGGACGAGATTATGGGGCGGGCAGCAGATCGACGCGGCCCCGCGGCGCCTCGATGCGCTCGACCATCACCCGCACGGGGTCGCCGAGGCGGATGGCGCGGTCGGTGCGGGTGCCGTGCAGGATGGTGCCCTGCTCGTTGAGCTCCCACCAGTCGCCACGCAGGCGGCGCACCGGCAGCAGGCCCTCGTGGCCGCCCTCGAAGGCCACGAAGGCACCGGCGCCGATCAGGCCGGTGACCTCGCCCTCGAACTCGCGCTCGAAATCCGGTTTCGCCCTCCGGTCACCGGAACCGGCGACCTCCGGCGGCGTCGCACCGAACAGCTCGCGTTCGAGCAGGAAGGCCCGTGCGACGCGGTCGGCCGCACGCTCGAGGCCCATGGCGTCGCGCTCGCGTGCCGAGGTCCACGCGCCCGCCTCGGTCAGCCCGCTGCGGTCGGGGGGTGCCTCACCCCCGCCCACCGCGCTGAGCAACGCGCGGTGGCAGACCAGGTCGGGGTAGCGGCGGATCGGTGAGGTGAAGTGGCAGTAGCGGGTCAGCCCCAGGCCGGCGTGCCCCAGCGACTCGGGCGCGTAATGGGCCTGCTTGAGCGCGCGCAGCACCAGCGCGGTGAGGCCCTGGCGGCCCCGGCCCCCACGGCGGGCGATCTCGCGCCCCACCAGCCGCGAGGCGTCGGCGACCACGTCGGCGGCCTGGCGGGGGGACATCGGCTCGGGCACCGGCGGCGTGGGCAGCCCCAGCGAGTCGAGCTGGTCGACCAGCCGGTCGGCCGCCGTGGGGTCGGGCTGCTCGTGCACGCGGTGCAGCGCGGGCACGCCCCGCTCGGCCAGGAGCGTCGCCACCTGGGCGTTGGCGGCGATCATCAGGTGCTCGATCAGGGTGTGCGACTCGGTCTGCACGCGCTGCTGGGCGCCGGCCACGTGCCCGCGCGGGTCGAAGGCGAACTCCGGCTCGCTGCTCGACAGCTCGAGCGCACTGGTGGCCGCCCGCGCGGCAGCCAGCGCGCCAGCGGCCTCGCGTGCCACGGCCAGCGGCTCCGCCCAGGGCTCGCGGGCGGGCACCCGCCCCCCGAAGACCTCGTCGACGTCCTCGTAGGTCAGCCGCGCGTCGGAGCGGATCGTCGAGCGGTGGAAGGCCGCGCGCACCACGCGGTCGCCTCGCAGGTCCATCTCCACGGTGACCGCCAGGCGCTCCTCACCGGGCACCAGCGAGCACGCCTCGTTGGACAGCGCCTCGGGGAGCATCGGTTCGACCTTGCCGGGCACGTACACGCTGGTCGCGCGCCGGTGAGCCTCGCGGTCGACCAGCGAGCCCGGCGCCACGTAGGCGCTGACGTCGGCGATGTGCACCCAGACTCGCGCGCCGCCGCCGTCGAGGCGCTGGGCGGAGATCGCGTCGTCGAAGTCCTCGGCCGTGGCCGGATCGATGGTGAAGGTGGGCAGCTCGCGCAGATCGCGCCGGACGATCGCCCCGTCCGCCGTGCGATCGCGGGCCGCGCGGGCCTCGCGCTCCACCGCCGGATCGAAGCCACGGCGCAGGCCGCGGTCGAGCATCAGCCCCTCGAGCACGTCGGCCGCCACGTCGGGGCGACCCAGGCGGCGCAGGACCTGCGCGCCGCCGCCCTTCTTCCCCGGGCGCCCCCCGCGGGCGAGCACCAGCTCCCCCGCGCGCACGCGTGCCTCGCGGCCCAGAGCGAGTTGCGCCCCGCCGCGCCCACCGGTTCCCGTAGCGGGGAAGAACGGCTCGACGACGAGAAAGCGCCCGCGCTTGGCCACGACGCCCACGACGGCGTCGGCGGGCGCCGGGCGGTCGGGCGCGGGCGAGGAGGACGGCCGGTTGCGCCCGCCACCGCGACGCGGCGCGGGCACGGCTACTGCACCTCGTCGGCCAGCGTGCGCAGCGCCGTCCGCTCGGCCTCGTCGCGCTCGGTGTCGGGGTCGTCACGGGCCTCGACGTCGGGATCGATGCCGTCGCCGCCCGGCTGCTGCGGATCACGGTCCTCGCCTCCGATGCGCCGGCCGTCGGGCGTGAGGTAGACCCCCGCGGTGAGGTCGAGCGCGCCCCCGTTGGGCAGCTCGATCACCTGCTGGAAGACCCCCTTGCCGAAGGTCTCCTGACCCACCACCGGAGCGTCGCGGCGGTCCTGCAGTGCGCCCGTGACGATCTCCGAGGCCGACGCGCTGTTGTCGTTGACCAGCACCGCCACGGGGAGGTCGGCGGCCACCGGCTGGCCGGTGGCGCTCAGCGTCGTGGTCGGCACCGAGCGCCCGCGCGTGGTGACGATCGGACCCTCGGCGATGAAGGCGCTCGCCACCAGCTGGGCCTCGTCGACCAGCCCGCCGCCGTTGTCGCGCAGGTCGAACACGAAGCCCTGCGCGCCCCGCTCGCGCAACCGGCGCACGGCCTCGTAGACCTGCGCGTGGGCCCCGCTCGAGAAGGCGGCCAGCGAGACCACGCCCAGCTTCTTGCCCTGCACCTCCTTCAGCGAGGACTCCACGACCGGCACCTCCAGCTGCGCGCGCTCGACCTCGCGGCTGATGCGCTCGTCGCCGCGTTCCCAGACCAGGTCCACGCGCGTGCCCGCAGGACCGCGGATGAAGGCCGCGGCGGTGTCCTCGGGCACGCCTCCCAGGGCGCGCCCGCCCGCGCGCACGAGCACGTCGTCGGTGCGCAGGCCGGAGCGCTGGGCGGGCGAGTCCTCGAAGACGCGCACCACCTTCAGGCCCTCGTCGGCGCCCTGCACGGTCACGCCGATGCCCTGGAACTCACCGGAGCTGGCCCGCTGGAAGACCTGGAACTCCTCGGGCGTGAAGTAGGTCGAGAACGGATCCTCCAGCGACTCGATCACGCCGCTGAGCGCCGCCTCGGTGAGCGCCTGGGGCGCCACCTCATCGATGTAGCCCTCGGCGACCGTGTCCAGGGCGGCGTCCAGCGTGCGCGACTGCTGGTCGCCCACGAACGCGTCGCGCGCCCAGACGGGCAGCAGGTCGGGATGGCCGCCGAGCCAGATGCCGACGAACAGGACGCCGAGCACGGCCAGGGTTGCGAAGACGGGCAGCGCGCGGCGCATGAGGTCGGGCGGAGGCTATCTCGACCGCCAGGCGCACCCGGAGGAGCGGGCCCCGCACGCGCCGCCATGCACACCCCCAGGGCAGGGCAGGCCGCGCCCGACTCCTCGAGCGCGCAGACCGGCGGATCGCGTGCCTGCGGCTAGACCTTGAGAAAGCGCCGGAGCGAGAGCCCTGAGCCCGCCGCCGACACGGCGATGCTCGCACCGAGCAGGATCGCGACGAGCACGGCGAAGTTGATCGTCTGGGGCGCGGCGATGAGCGCGAACTGCTGGGCCAGCGGGTCGAGGAAGGCGACCTTGCCCACGCCCAGCAGCGCCACCGCCAGCACGCCGCCCAAGGCGCCCACCACGATCCCTTCGAGCACGAAGGGCCAGCGGATGAACCAGTCGGTGGCCCCCACGAGCTTCATGACCTCGACCTCCCGCCGGCGCGCGAACAGCGACAGGCGGATGGTGTTGGAGATGAGCAGCACCGAGGCGAGGATCAGCAGCGCGGCCAGCACCGCCATGGTGAGCTTCACCACGTCCGTCGCGTTGAGGATCTTCGAGGTGTCCTCCTCGCGGTCCTTGACCTCCTCGATGGCCGGGTCGGCCAACGTGCGCGCACCGCCGGGCGTCGAGGGCGCCAGCGCGGAGCGCAGCTGATCGATGTCCTGCGGGCGGTCGGGGGTCACGCGGAACGTGTCGGGCAGAGGGTTGGAGCCCAGCAGCTCGTAGGCCTCGGGGTTGCGCTCGCGCTGCTGTGCATAGGCCTTCTCCTTGGAGACGAACTCCATCCCGCCGACCGCCGGCGTGCGCGCCAGCAGCGCCTGCACGCGCCGGGCGTCCTGCTCGTCCGCATCACTCTCGAGGTAGACGTCGAGGAGCACCCGCGAGCGCACCTCGTCGGCGGCGCCGGTGGTGGCCTGCACCACGGGGATGAACACGCCCAGGACGAGCATCGTCACCAGCACCGAAGCCATGGCGGCGAAGCTGGGCACCGCGTTGCGCTTGAGCGAGCGCGAGGCCTCCTTGAGGAAGAAGCCGATGCGCACTAGAAGCCCCTGGGCGGCCCGCCCGGAGTCCCCTCGTCCTCGCGGAACGCGCGCTCGAGCATGTCGCCGAACTCGTCGGTGGACTGCTCCCTCACGGCGTACAGGCCCGTGGGGTCGTCGCGCACGATGCGCCCGGCGCGCAGCTCGAGCACCCGCCGGCGCATCCTGTCGACCAGGTGCGAGTCGTGGGTGGCGACCAGGACGGTCGTCCCCGCGCGATTGATGCGGTACAGCAGCTGCATGATCCCGATCGACGTCTGCGGGTCGAGGTTGCCCGTGGGCTCGTCGGCCAGCAGCAGCGGCGGATGGTTGACGAACGCACGCGCCACGCTGACGCGCTGCTGCTCGCCGCCCGACAGCTGGTCGGGGTAGGAGTGCAGCTTGGTCGACAGGCCCGTGAGGCGCAGGATGTCGGGCACCTTGGCCCGGATCTCCTTGCGGGTGGCCCCGGTGGCCGACAGTGCGTAGGCGACGTTGTCGTACACCGTGCGGTTGGGCAGCAGCTTGAAGTCCTGGAAGACCACGCCCAGGTTGCGCCGGTAATAGGGCACCTTGCCGCGCTCGATGTCGCGCAGGGCACGGCCGGCCACGCGCACGTGCCCGCTGGTGGGCTCGAGCGCCTTGGTCAGCAGGCGCATCACCGTCGACTTGCCCGAGCCGGTGGAGCCCACCAAGAAGACGAACTCGCCGCGGCGCACGTTGAACGTCGCGCCCTCCAGGCCGATGCCCCCGTCGGGATAGTGCACCGAGACGTCGCGGAACTCGACGACGTTGCGAGCATCGGGCGGCGTGGGCGCCGAGCGCGCCGGCGGCTGCATCGGCTGGGCCTGCGCGCGCCGGCGCGCGGAGGGCAGGTGGGCGGGCACCGGCGGCGCGTGGCTGCGCGGTCCGGCGGGCCGGGTGCGGGGGCTCTTCGGTGTCGCGGCCATCGGCGGGGCACAGTAGGCGCGTGCCGCGTCGGGCCGAAGCGACGCAACGGGGCTTGCACCGGGCCGGAGCACGGCGCCCGGCGCGGAGGCGGGCGGCCCGCCGGGCGCAGGTAGCCTGCAGGGCATGCCGCAGATCTCGTCCTCCACCCTGGCCAACGGCCTCCCGATGCACCGTGTCACGCTGGAGGGCACGCGGGCGGTGACCGCGCTGGTCGCCTTCGACGCGGGGGCGCGCACCGAGCGCCTCGAGGAGAACGGCATGGCCCACTTCCTCGAGCACCTGGTGTTCAAGGGCGGCGAGAAGTTCCCCCACTATCGCGACGTGAACGAGACGGCGGAGCGCCTGGGCGGCATGCTCAACGCCTACACCTCGCACGACCTGGTCGCCTTCCACATCACCTGCCGCGCCGAGGCGGCCATGGAGGCCATCGACCTGCTCACCGACTTCGTGGGCCGCCCGCGCATCGACGCCGAGGAGCTCGACCGCGAGCGCGGCGTGGTCATCCAGGAGATCCAGCGCTACAAGGACCAGCCCGCCTCGGTTGCCGAGGAGCTGATCGATCGCGCCGCCTTCGGCGACCACCCCATGGGGCGCAGCGTGCTGGGACCAGAGGAGCACCTGCGCACGTTCGCGCGCGAGGCCATCGTGGGCTTCCGCGAGCGCCGCTGGGCGGGCGCAAGCGGCGGCGCCTTCCTGGTGGGCAACCTCGAGCACGTTCCCGACAACGGTGCCGTGGACGAGCTGTTCGAGCGCTTCCCGCAGCTGCCCGCCCCCGAGCCCTACGAGCCCGCGCCCACGCTCCAGCCGCGTCCGCTGGTCGAGCAGCGCGACACCAACCAGTCGCACCTGCGGATGATGTACCGCCCCGGGATCGAGGCGACCGACCGCCGCGGGCGCGCCGCGCTGAGCATCTACTCCACCCTCCTGGGCGGCTCGATGGGCTCGCGCCTGTTCGACGAGATCCGCGAGCAGCGCGGGCTGGCCTACTCGGTGTGGGCGGTCGACCACGCCGCCTCCGACCTGCCGCTCCTGCAGCTGGGCGCCGGACTGGACTCGGCCAAGTGCCTGGAGGCCTACGCACGCATGCGCGAGATCGTCGGCGAGCTGCGCACCGAAGGGCCGCGCCCCGGGGAGGTCGAGCGTGCCCGCGCCTACGCGGCGGGGCGGCGGGTGCTGGCCTTCGAGAACACCAACGCGGTGGCGCGCCACGCCGCCGCGCGCACCGTGGTCTTCGGCGAGGAGATCGACCCCGACGGGGCCATCGCCGACCTCGACGCGGTGACCGAGGAGGAGGTGGCCGAGGTCGCGCGGGCGGTCGACGACGAGCTCGCGGTGGCCTGCGTGGGCCCTCACGAGGCCGGCGACTTCGCCTAGCGGGACACGCTCTACGGGCCGAGGGCCCGGTCTCAGGCCGTGCCGTACGGGCGGTGCCCCGGGGGCACCTCCGAGGAGGCCCACGCCCCGCCCTTGGCCCCGGCGCTCGCCTCCAGCCGTCGAGCGTCTCCTGCGGGGGCCGGGAGTTGACGCGGTTCGCGCCGCGCGCGAGCATCCGCCCGTGGACGGCGACGGTCTTCACCTGTCCGAGCTGCGGCGCTACGTGCGCCGCGTCGAGGACCGTTGGCCGGTGGACCGCGCGCTGCTGGGCGGCGCCCGGGTGGCCGATGCCAACGGCGCCGGACGCCAGCGCGAGCGGGGCCCCGAGTACGTGGTCGTCCTCGTCTCCGAGGGCTTCGAAGGCGTGCCGTGGCTGGAGCGCGTGTACCAGTGCGCCAGCCTGTGGGACGCCTCGGAGATGGGCGACGAGGCCGACGTGCACTGCTACACGGCGGCCGAGCTCGAGCGCAGGGTCGAGCGCATGCGCCGCGTGCGCGAGGCCGTCGAGAGCGGCCTCGACCTGATGGCCCGAACCGCCTAGGGATCGCGGAGGCGGCCCTAACCGATGGCCACCATGCGCTCGATGGGCACGCGGGCGCGCTCGGCGACGTCGGCGGGCACGCGCACCTCGTGGACCCCGTCGCGCAGGGCGTCGCGCAGGCCGCTCAGGGTGATCATCTTCATGAAGCGACAGGAGGCGGCCTCGTTGGCCGCCACGAAGTCCACGCCCGGCGCGGCCATGCGCAGGGGATGCAGCATCCCGGTCTCGGTGGCCACGATCACGGCGGATCGCCCGCCCGCCCCGGCCTCCCGGGCGTATCGCAGCATCCCGCCCGTGGAGAGCATGTGCACGCCTTCGGGGGCCACGTCGCCCGAGGCCACGTACTCCATGACCGAGGTCGAGCACCCGCACTCGGGATGGATGAGGAAGTCCGCGCCGGGATGGGCGCCTCGCGTGGCCTCGATGTCGGAGGGACGGATGCCCGCGTGCACGTGGCACTCGCCGTCCCACACGTGCATCGCCACGCCGGTCGACTTCTCCACGTAGCGTCCCAGGAACATGTCGGGACCGAAGAGGATCTCCGTGTCGCGCCCGTGGGTGGCCAGGATGTGCTCCACCACCGCCACGGCGTTGGAAGAGGTCACGCAGTAGTCGGTCAGCGCCTTGATCTCGGCCGTCGTGTTGACGTACATCACGGTGACCGCGCCGGGATGCCTGGCCTGCCAGGCACGCAGCTCGTGGGGAGTGATCGCGTCGGCCAGTGAGCAGCCGGCGTCGGGGTCGGGGATCAGGACCGTCTTCTCGGGGCACAGGATCGAGGCGGTCTCGGCCATGAAGTGCACGCCGCAGAAGACGATCGTCGACTCGCCCGCCCGGGCGGCCTGCTGGGAGAGCCCGAGGGAGTCGCCGACGAAGTCGGCCACGTCCTGAACCTCGGGGACCTGGTAGTTGTGAGCCAGGATCACGGCGTCGCGCTCGTGCGCCAGCGCGCGGACCTCGGCCTGGAGAGTCGGAATGTCGACCAGCTCGACCAGCGTCATGGCAGCGGCTCCACGATCAGGGACAGGTCCAGGGCGGGCGCCGAGTGGGTGAGCGCCCCCACCGACACGAAGTCTACGCCCGTGTCCGCGTGCGCTCGCAGCGACTCGAGGGTCATCCCACCGCTGGCCTCGAGCTCCGCGCGGCCGGCGACCTCCTGCGCGACGGCACGCAGCGCGTCGGGGGCCATGTTGTCCAACAGGATGCGCGGCGCCCCGGCGGCCAGCGCCTCGCGGACCTCCTCGGGGCTGGTGCACTCGACCTCCAGGGGGAGGGCGGGGTAGCGCTCGCGTGCCGCGCGCACGGCCGGGCCGATCCCGCCGGCCATGGCGGCATGGTTCTCCTTGATGAGCACCATGTCCCACAGGCCGAAGCGGTGATTGACCCCACCCCCGGCGGCCACCGCGGCCTTCTCCAGCGCCCGCAGGCCCGGAGTGGTCTTGCGGGTGTCGAGGATCCGTGCGCCCGTGCCCTCCACGGCCCGGACGCAGCGAGCGGTCAGGGTGGCCACACCGCTGAGGCGGGCGAGGAGGTTGAGCGCCGTACGCTCGGCTCCCAGCAGGCCCGCGGCGCAGCCCGTGATGCGCAGCGCCTGACCACCGCCCCGCCAGCGCCCCTCGGGGGCCAGCCGCTCGATCCCGACCTCGGCGTCGAGCGCCCGGAAGACCGCCTCGGCGGCGTCGAAGCCGAAGAGCACTCCGGGCTGCTTCTGGCTGATCACCGCGCGGGCACGCGCCCCCTCGGGCACCGTTGCCCGGGCGGTGACGTCGCCATCGCCCAGGTCCTCCGCCAGGGCGCGGGCGACGACCTCGTCGAGCATGCCGTCAGCGTAGTCGGCGGCGGGCGCCCCGAACCGGAGGTCAGGCCCCGGCCAGGGCGGCCGCCGCGACGATCGCGTACTCGGCGAAGAACAGGCGCCACACGTTCATGTAGAAGGCCGGGAAGTCGCTGCGCGCCTGGCGCGCGCCGGGCAGCCACAGCCAACCCAGCGCCACGAGGTGACCAGCGGCGAGCGTGAGGGGGTCGAGGTCGCCGATCGCCACCGGCGCGAGCAGCGCCATGCCCGCGAGCGCGACGGTCAGCGCCCCCATCCCGATGCGGGTGACGCGCTGCGGACCTAGGCGCACGCTGAAGGTGGCGATCGCGTAGCGGCGGTCTCCCTCGATGTCGGGCACGTCCTTGAGGATCGCGATGGCGAAGGCGAAGGGGACGACGACCACGGTGAGCGCCCAGACGGCGGGGGCCACCGAGGCCTCCCCGGAGAAGGCCAGGGCGAAGTGCAGGTAGACGCCCAGGTTGACCACCACGGCGCGCACGCCGGAGATGCACAGCGACGCCGCGGTGGCGAAGCGCTTGAGGCGCAGCGGGGGCAAGGAGTACGCAGCGCCCACCAGCAGGCCCGCGAGCACGAAGGCCAGCTCCATCAGGCCCTGGGTCAGGGCCAGCAGGACGGGCAGCGCCCCGGACGCCGCGACGATCCCGGTGGCGGCGCGCAAGGAGAGGTTCCCGGCGGCCACCGGCAGATCGGGCTTGTTGACGCGGTCGATCTCCACGTCGGTGAGTTGGTTGAGGCCCACGATGAAGACGTTGACCGCCAGTCCGGCCAGCACCGTGAAGGTCAGGTGCACCACCGCCTGCCCCCCCGTGGGCCCGGGCAGCGCGACGGCGGCGATGGTGAAGAGGCCCAGCACGCTGACCGTGGTCCCGATGACCGTGTGGGGGCGCGAGAAGCGCCACAGGACCTCGGCCCCCCGGGCGAGGGCCAGCGGAGCGGGGGCCGCCGACGAGGAGCCCACCGTCAGGACCTCCGCGACGTCACGCGCCGGCGCGCCAGGCGCTCGCGGGCGGCCAGGGCCGCGCCGATGGGCACGAAGGCCGCCCCGGCGGCCGAGCCTGCCACGAAGCGGGCGACGAAGCGAGCCCGATCGGCCGGCGACAGCGGCGCGTCGAGGCGCTCTGCCTGCTCGGCCGGGCCCTGGACCGTCTGCGCCTGCTCGCCCTTCACCCCCGCGATGGCCAGCGCGTACTCCTCGCGGCCGCCGCGATGCCACTCGGGCGCCACGTGCACGACCTCGACGTCGCCGAAGCCCGCGGCCGCGAACCAGTCGCGGTACTGGGTCTCGGTGGGAAACAGCATCCAGGTGTCGGCCAGGCGGCGGGCGATCGCGTTGCGCGGTGGCAGCGGGCCGGCCACCATCGCCACCCCGCCGGGGCACAGCACGCGGTGGGCCTCGGCGATGGCGCGCGCCGGGTCGGGCCAGTACTCGATGCTCCCGGCCGAGACGTAGCGGTCGAAGCTGCCGTCGGGGAAGGGCAACTGCTCGGCATCGCCCTCGATCCGCCGGCAGGCGTGTAGCGCCGGGCGGCGATGGGAGCGCGCGAGCTGGTGGGGGCTTTGGTCGAGCATCGTCACCCGCGGCGCGTCGACGTGCTCGACGACGCCCTCGGTGGTGAACCCGGTGCCCGCACCGACGTCCAGCGTGCGCAGGCCGCGGTCGTCCAGGCGCGCCACCGCGAGCACGCTGGCGCGCATACGCTCGGTCCAGAAGAGCGGATTGACCCAGCGGTCGTAGCCCAGCGAGAGAAAGCGATAGAACCAGTAGGCCTCCCGCTTGTGCTGGATCAGGCGCACAGGGCTCCCACCCTACCCCCGTGTCTCCCGAGGAACTCGATCGATGGCTCCCCGACGCCCAGGTGCGCAGCCACCACCGGCGCGCCGCGAGCGCCGAGCACGACGCGCTGTGGCACGCCGCCGAGAGCGTGCGCCTGGACGAGACCGGCACCCTCGGGCGGCTGGTGCGCTGGCGCATCCCGGGCACGCCGGGCTCGCGGGCCTTCCGCGATCTCCTGCGCGAGTACCCCTTCGTGGTGCTCGACGAGGGCGAGCGGTGGTCGCTCTCCGGCCTCGCCGGGCGGATCTGGACTCTGCAACGCGACTATCCGCGCCTCAACGGCGCCGACGCGTGGTGCGCGTGGGACGAGCCGGGCACCGTGCGCGTCCTCTTCGGCCACTGGGTCGAGGGCGATGACGCGGGGCGCCCCGAGCTGGTCAGCGAGGCCCGGGTGGCCGCCACCGACTTGCGCGGCGCGGCGCGCCTGCGGGCGCTGTGGTCCGTGGTCGGGCACTTCGAGCGCCTCATCGGCGCGGAGCCGCTGGCCGCCGCCGCGCGACGGGCCGAGCGCTCCCAGGACGTATCTCAGTAGACGGGATCGACATCCATGTCGATCCTTCGAGAGAAGATCGCTTCGCCGTTCCGGCGGCGAGTCCCCGGCAGATCGCTGCGCGATCCGCCCGGGACGGCCGGCCTAGCGAGCTACGTCCCTAACGCCCACGGCCGAGCTCGAGGCCGGCCAGCGGCGAGCTCCCCTCCAGGACCGTGCGCCGTCCGCGGCGCAGGCGCACGCGCAGCTCCCCGGCGAGGTGCTGGGCCGAGCCACCGGGGATCTCGCGCCGCTGTCCGGGCACGGGGACCGGTAGGCGGTGCGCCGGGGTGCCGGCGGCGGTGCCCTCCAGCTCGAGCGCGTGGCGGGCCGTGCGACCGCGGATCCGCCAACCGCTCTGGTCCGCCTGGACGTCGAGCAGCCCGGGCGGGCGGGTCAGGCGCACCACCTCCTCGTCCACGCGGACCACGACCGACGTGGCCAGGGCGCGCAGCGGCCCGACGCCGGCGCGGCCACCGGCGAACGCCACGCAGGCGTCATCGCGTGGGAAGGCCTGGGCGTGGCCCCACCACCACACGTCCGGAAAGCCGCCTGCGCCCCAGTTCTTCTCGGCGTAGGCGCGCGCGCCGTCCAGTCCCACCTCGTCCTCGCCCAGGCACGCGCTGCCGCGCACGCGTCCGCCCAGCAGCCACGGATGCCAGTACTGGCTGAGGCCCGGAACCACCTGCGCCGGCCCCGTCCCCCCGAAGGCCCGCCGCGGCCAGGGGACGGCCCCTTCGAGCCTCGCGCGCAGCGCGGCGCCGTCCCCCAGGTCGACGGTCAGCGTCCGCGCGTCCGCGCGTAGGGCCACCGTGCCGTCCTCATGCTCGGCGGCCACCTGCAGGCACCGCGGGTGGCCGGCCGCGCGCGACAGCGTCGTGCTGCGCACGAAGCCCCCCGGGTGAGCGGCGAGCGCGACCGTGCCCCACCCGGCGCCCGCGCCGTCGAGCGAGATGCCCAGCAGCACGACGACCACCCGGCCGGCCGCGGGGTCGGTGAAGCGCCAGAAGTAGCCCTCCAGCGCCACCCCGTGATGCGCGCGCGGATCGCCGAAGGGCGGGTCGGCGCCGGCGGCGCGCAGGCGGGCGAGCACGCCTGCCATCGTAGGCGCGCCCCGCACACGGCCCGTGTGCGGGCGCAGACCGCGACCGAGGGCCTATCTCAGTAGACGGGATCGACATCCATGTCGATCCTTCGAGAGAAGATCGCTTCGCCGTTCCGGCGGCGAGTCCCGAACGGATCGCTACGCGATCCGCCGGGACGGGCGGTGCGGCCTACCGAGAGACGTCCCTAGGCGGAGCCGCTGCCGCCGTTGCCACGCGAGGCGCCGCTACCCCCGGAGGACGAGCCGGAGGAGCCGGCGCCGGAGGAGGACGAGCCGGAGACGCCTGAGGACGAGCTCTCGCCACCGCTGTCCTTGGCGCCCAGCGGGGCGGGCTGGCGGCCCTCACGGCGCGAGGCCAGCTCGTCGGGCGCGGGCTCACTCTGCTCGGCGCGCTTGATGCGCTCAGGCTCGGCGGTCGTCTTCTTGTGGCCGCTGCGCGGCTTGCTGGTGGTCGTCGAGCGCTTGGTCGACCGCTGGGTCTTGCGCTGACTCGCAGGGGAGTCCGTGCGCGTGGGCGAGGGCGTCTTGGGAAGATGGAGGAAGTTCTCCACACCGCGCACCTCGGGGATGGCCTTGGCCTGGGCCTCCAGCTTCTTGACGTCGTCGGGGTGCTTGACCTGGCCGCGCAACTCCACCACGCCGTGGACGACGTTGACGTCCACCTTCGACTTCAGCCCGCGGGTACCCCGGAAGACCTCGGTCTCGACCTTGCGCGCCAGCGTCGTGTCGTCCATTCCCGACTTGGGACGGGGCGAGTGCTGTGCGCCCGAACCCCCGCCCGGCCCCGGGCTGTCGCGCCGCTCTTCGCGCTGCTCCTGGTCGCCACCGGACCCGGTGGCGCGACCGATGACCGCGCCGCCCACGCGGCCAGCCTGGCGTACGGCGCCCTTGACGATACCGATGCCTGTCTCGAACAGGTTCACTGAGGCCTCCTTGGTGAGCTCCCCCGGGGCCTGCCCGTGACGCCGACAGGCAAATCCCCTGCCGCTCAGGATCGGGCGACGGCGTCCGCGGCGTGCAGCAGATAGGCCCGCACGAAGGCGTCGAGGTCCCCGTCGAGCACCCGATTAGCGTCGCCGACCTCGTGGCTGGTGCGCAGGTCCTTGACCATCGTGTAGGGATGCAGCACGTAGGAGCGGATCTGTGAGCCGAAGTTGACGTCCTGGGCCTCGCCCTTCTCGCGCGCTATCTCCTCCTGACGCTCCTGCTCGCGCAGAGCGACCAGGCGAGAGCGCAGCATGCTCATGGCGATCTCGCGGTTCTGACCCTGGGAGCGCTCGTTCTGGCACTGAACGACGATGCCCGTCGGACGGTGGGTGATGCGCACCGCCGAGTCGGTCTTGTTGACGTGCTGGCCTCCGGCGCCCGACGCGCGGTAGGTGTCCACCTGCAGTTCGTCGGGGTCGATCTGCACCTGGCCCGCGTCCTCGATGACCGGAGCCACCTCCAGGCCGGCGAAGGAGGTCTGACGGCGGTGGGCGGCGTCGAAGGGGCTGAGGCGCACGAGGCGGTGCACGCCGCGCTCCGCCGAGAACAGCCCGTAGGCGTGTTCGCCCTCCACGCGGAAGGTGGCCGACTTGATGCCCGCCTCCTCACCCGGGCTGGCCTCCAGCAGCTCGACGCGGAAGCCGCGTTTGTCGGCCCAGCGCATCTCCATGCGCAGCACCATCTCGGCCCAGTCCTGCGCATCGGTGCCTCCCGCGCCCGCGTTCACGCTGACCAGGGCGTCACCCGCGTCGTAGGGACCCGAGAAGAGGCGCTCCTCCTCGAGGGCCTCCAGGCGCGGCTCGACCGAGCAGAACTGCTCCTCGAGCTCGCCGGCCAGGTCGCTGTCCTCCTCGGCCAGCTCGACCAGGCCGCCGAGATCCTCGACCTCGGCGGTGAGCGTCTCGAAGGCCTCGACGCGGCGGCTCGTGCGCGCATGCTCGGCGCTGACCCGGGCGGCGCGCTCCTGGTCGTCCCAGAACCCCGGCTCGCCCATCTCGGCCTCGAGTTCCTGGGCGCGGGCGCGCAGGCCGACGGGATCCGTGCCGGCGACCAGCTGGTCGACGCGGGCACGCAGCGCCGCCAGGCGCCCCGCGGCGTCCTGGGTCGGTCGCTGGGCCATGGGGCCCAGCTTAGGGTCTATCTCGGTAGGGACGCGCGGCGGGTGGTCGAACCGTGGATGCCTGGGGCCGCACGCGGGCGCAGTCGGTGCAGAGCACCGGCGAGCACCGCGGGTGGCGCCAGGCGCCGCAGATCGGCCGCCTTGGCGTGCGATCGCGATCAGCCTTCTTGGCCGCCTGCTTGCGCTGCTGGCGCTCGAGCGCGCGGCGCTGGGCGCGGTTGAGCGGGGGACCTTCGCCGTTGGCCTCGGCCGGCTGCGGGCCATCGCCCGTCGACGCGACCTCGGCGGTGGGCGGCCCGTTGGCGCCGGGGGCAGCGGCCGCCGCGGCGGCCAGGGCGCTGGGCTGCTGGGGCCCCCCGCCCGAGTAGGAGACGCGGGCGGGGCGGGTGCCCGAGCCCTGCGCGACGCGCCCCTGGCGCGCGGCCTGCGCCTCCTCGCCGTCGCGGCGCTCGAGCTGCACGTGAAGATCATCCGCGCGAAGTCGGCCCAGATCGTGTTCATCAGGTCGGTGAACAGCGTGTAGGCCTCGTTCTTGTAGGCCACGATGGGCTGGATCTGCGCGAAGCCGCGCAGATGGATGCCCTCGCGCAGGTAGTCCATGTCGTACAGGTGCTCACGCCAGCGCTGGTCGATGATCTGCAGTAGCAGCGCGCGCTCCAGCCAGCGCATGATCTCGGGACCGAACTCGCCCTCGCGCTCGTCGTAGAGACGATGGGCGTCGTCGGTCAGGCGCCCGATCAGCTCGCCGCGGTCCAGCTCCTCGGGGCTGAGATCGGCCTGGGCGACCTGCACGGGGAGGATGTCGTTGAGCGCGACGAACATCCCCTCGAGGTCCCACTCCTCGAGGAAGTCGCCCGGCGTGTGCTCGGTGACGATGCGCTCGATGACGTTGGCGATCTCCTCGCGCGCGGCCCCGCCCATGTCCTTGCCTTCGAGCACCTGGTCGCGGTAGCGGTAGACGATCCGCCGCTGCTCGTTCATGACGTCGTCGTACTCGAGCACCCGCTTGCGGATGAGGAAGTTCTGCTCCTCGACCTTCCTCTGCGCCTTCTCGATCTGCTTGGAGAGCATGCCCGCCTCGATGGGCAGCTCGTTGCCCTCCTCGTCGGTCTGGGCGAACATCTTGTTGTCGAGGATCCGATAGATGCGGTCGCCGGCGAACAGGCGCACGAGATCGTCCTCGGCGGAGAGGAAGAAGCGCGACTCGCCCGCGTCGCCCTGGCGGCCGGCCCGGCCGCGCAGCTGGTTGTCGATACGCCGCGACTCGTGGCGCTCGGTGCCGACGATGATCAGGCCGCCGGCGGCCACGACGCGCTCGCGGTCGCCCTCCACGCGCTCCTCGACGGCGGGTAGCACGTCGGCGAAGCGCTCCTCGTAGTCCGGCTCGCCGGGCTGGAGGCCGAGCTTGGCCAGCTCGAGCTGGCTGAGGTGCTCGGCGTTGCCGCCGAGCTTGATGTCCACGCCACGGCCGGCCATGTTGGTGGCGATGGTCACCGCACCGGGGCGCCCGGCCTCGGCGATGATCTCGCCCTCGCGAGCGGCGTACTCGGGCCTGGCGTTGAGCACGGTGTGCTTGATCCCGCGCTCCTTCAGCCGCCGGCTGAGCAGCTCGGAGACCTCGACCGAGATCGTGCCCACCAGCACCGGCTGGTCGCGCTCATGGCGCTCGACGATCTCGTTGACCGCCGCGGCCCACTTGCCCTCGCGGGTCTTGTAGATCTGATCGTTGCGGTCGGCGCGGACCATCGGCTGGTTGGTGGGAACCTCCACCACCGACAGCTCGTAGATCTTCATGAACTCGGTCGCCTCCGTGAGGGCGGTGCCGGTCATGCCCGCGAGCTTGTCGTACAGGCGGAAGTAGTTCTGCAGAGTGATCGTCGCGAGGGTCTGGTTCTCCTCCTGGACACGCACGCCCTCCTTGGCCTCCACCGCCTGGTGCAGGCCCTCCGACCAGCGCCGGCCCTCGAGGATGCGCCCGGTGAACTCGTCGATGATCTTCACCTGACCGTCCACCACCGCGTAGTCGACATCGCGCTTGTACAGCGACTCGGCCTTCAGCGCCTGCTGGAGGTGGTTGACCAGGTTGCCGTTCTCGGCGCGGTAGAGGTGGTCGATCCTCAGGAAGGACTCGGCCTTCTCCACCCCCCGCTCGGTGACGGAGATCGTCTTGTGCTTCTCGTCGAACTCGAAGTCGTATTCGGCGTCGAAGCTCTTCCTGGCCCGCGGGTCCAGCCCCTCGGGACGCTTGCCCGACTCCATCCGCTTGGCCAGGCGGGCGAAGGTGGCGTACAGGTCGGCGGCCTGCTCGGGTGCGCCCGAGATGATCAGCGGCGTGCGGGCCTCGTCGATGAGGATGTTGTCGACCTCGTCGACGATCCCGAAGAAGTGCCCGCGCTGGACCTTCTCCTCCAGCGAGGTGGCCATGTTGTCGCGCAGGTAGTCGAAGCCGAACTCGGAGTTGGTGCCGTAGGTGATGTCCGCCTCGTAGGCGGCGCGCTTGACGTCGTAGGGCTGCATGTTGGCCAGGACGCCCACGCTCAGGCCCAGGAACTCGTAGATCGGGCTCATCCACTCGGCGTCGCGACTGGCCAGGTAGTCGTTGACGGTGACCAGGTGCACGCCGCGCCCGGCCATGGCGTTGAGGACCACGGCCAGGGTGGCGGTGAGGGTCTTGCCCTCACCGGTCTTCATCTCGGCGATCGCGCCCGAGTGGAGCACCATGCCGCCGATGAGCTGCACATCGAAGTGGCGCAGGCCCAGCGTGCGCTTGGAGGCCTCGCGCACGAGGGCGAAGACCTCCGGGAGCACCTGGTCGAGCACGCGAGATCGGGCCTGGGGGTCGGACTGCTCGCGGACCTCCTCCACCAGGTCGCCGAAGCGCGCGCGCAGACCCTCGTCGGTCTCCAGCTCGAACTCGGGCTCGAAGGCGTTCACGCGGCCCACGCGCTTCTCGAACTGCTTGAACTGCTTGGTCTCCCCGAGGCGTAGCGCCCGGTCCAGGATGGACATGCCGTGAGGGTACAACCAGCACCCGGCGCGTCGCCTCCGGCAGGTGCGGCGCTGTCGCGGCCTGGGGGCCCGCCTGGCCGCCTCCGGCACCCGAAAGAGGTGTCGGTCGCTGTCGCGACCTGGGGGCCCGCCTGGCCTCCGGCACCGGAAGGAGGTGTCGCTGTCGCGACCTGGGGGCCCACCTCCGGCGGCCACATGGCCGCCGGAGGCACCCCTACACGGGGGGTTGGATGCCCTCGCGGGCGGACTGCGCGGCGTCGCGCGCGGCCCGCCGGCCGCGGCGCTTGTCGCGGTGGCGCTTGACCTGGCGGGTGAGCTCCTCCTCGCACAGGTGGATCGCGTGGCGCAGGTCGTGCGAGGCGTCGCAGGCGCGCAGGGTCACGCCCTTGAGGTGGAGGGTCGCCTCGGCCACCATCGGCCGCGCGATCGCGGGGTTGCGCTCCTCGCGCAGCTCCACCTCGAGTTCGGCGAGCTCCGAGACCTGCCGTCCGACCTTGCGGAATCGGCGCTCGACCTGCTCGAGCAGCTCATCGGAGACGGGAACATTGCGGCCCTTGACCTCGATGCGCACGGAAAGCCTCCTCTGCGGGCCCCCGGCATCGGGGCGCCCATCGCTGGATGACTGGCTGGTCGCCAAGCGTGGCGCCGCGTGAACGTCATGTCAACCACACTGGCCAGTCAACCGAGGACCGTGCGCGCGTAGGCGAGTGCCACGACCCGCAGTGCCCCGCCCTGGCGCAGCGCGCGGGCGCACGCCTCGAGGGTGGCGCCGGTGGTGTGAACGTCGTCGACGAGCACCACCGTGGCCGGCGGCGCCGCACGCAGGCCGACGGCGGCGGGCGCAGCCGCGAGGCGCGCGCTGCGCCCGGCGCCGACCTGCCGGGAGCGGGCGCCGGTGCGCCGCAGCGGCTGGGCCAGGGGCAGCCCGGTGCGCCGCGCGAGCGCCCGCGCGAGGCGATCAGCGTGGTCGAAGCCTCGTGCCCTGCGCCGGCCGCGGTCGGCCGGCACGGGAACGAGCGTCGCGCCGTCGAGGAGGCCCGGCGGCGCGGTGGCGGCCAGCTGGGCGGCCATGAGACCCGCCGCCGGCAGGCGCCCGTGGAACTTCAGGGCGCCGACGAGCGCGCGGGCCGGCCCGGCGTAGGCCATCGGCGACCACGCCGCCGCGAAGGCCGCCCGCCGCGCCGGGCAGGGCGCGCAGGGAGCCGGCAGCGCGCAGCGCGGACACCGCGGGCCGTCGAGCCACGGCAGGGCGCGGCGGCACGCCGCACAGAGCAGGCCATCGGCCCTCGTGGGCGCCGCGCCGCAGGCCAGGCAACGCGGCGGGACGAGAAGGGCGACGAGGGAGGGCAGCACGCGCTGTGACCTTCGCGCGCGAGGTATGCCACGGGCGTGCCGCGCCGTCACGGAAGTTCCCCGCAAGCGCGCGCGTACCGGTCGCACAATCCCAGCCGTGGCGGATTGTTCATCACCATCGACGCGGATCCGCCTCGCTCCCCTGGACGGCCGCGCGAGAATTGGGCGGTGAGCCCGGATGCCGCGTGGAGCCTCGAGCCCATCGTGCTGGTGCTGGGCGTGGCCGCGCTGGTGGTCTACGGGCGCCGCTGGCGGGCCGTCCCCGAAACCGGGGCGTGGCGGCTTGCGGCCTTCGTCGCCGGCGTGCTCCTGGGGGTGCTGGCCCTCGTCTCGCCGATCGACACGCTGGGCGAGGAGCTCTTTCTCATGCACATGGTCCAGCACATCCTGGTGCTGGACGTGGCCACGGTGCTGGTGCTGCTGGGCCTCACGCGCGTGCTCCTGCGCCCGGTCACCCGGCGCGTGCAGCGCCTGGAGCGCGCGGCCGGCCCGCTGGCCCACCCGGGCTTCGCGATCGTCCTCTACGTCTCTGTCATGTGGCTGTGGCACGTCCCCGCCCTCTACGACGCGGCGGTGCGCGTGCCCGTGGTGCACGTGGTCGAGCACCTGAGCTTCGCGGCCGCCGGCTTCGCCTACTGGTGGCACCTGCTCTCGCCCATCCGCGGGCGCCACCGCCTGGGCGGCATGGGCCCGGTGGTCTACATGGCGGCGACCAAGGTCCTGGTCGGCCTGCTCGGCGTGGCGCTCACCTTCGCCCCGGGCGCTCTGTACGACGTCTACGTCGGCGGCCCGCCGGTGTGGGGTTTGAGCCCCGGGACCGACCAGGCCGTCGGCGGCGCCATCATGGCCCTCGAGCAGTCGGTGATCATGGGCGTCGCGCTCGTCTGGCTCTTCGTACGTGCGCTGGGCGAGTCCGAGCGCGAGGAGCAGCGCGCCGAGCGCTACGGACCGGCCTGACCGGGCGCTCAGCCCTCGAGCAGCGCGCCGTCCTCGATCCGCCGGGGCCCCTCGACGTGCACCGCGCCGCGTACGACCACGCCGTGCCCGAAGCTCACGTCGCCGTCCACCGTGAGGCGGTCGCAGGCGGTCAGCGAGGGAGGCCCGGCCCGAAAGCGCGCCTCGAAGTCGTCCAGCAGCTTGAAGTGGTCTGCGTCGAGGTCGACGACCGGGTCCCCCTGGCTGCGCGTGGGCGTGACGCGGCCGTCGTCCTCGAGCACGTAGGCGTCCGAGCGCAGCACGAGCAGGTCGTTGGTGGTCTTGACCGGCGCCAGGCGCGTGCGTGGCACGCAGACCGCGCGCGCGCCGTCGAAAACGTCGATGGCCGCACCCATCGCCGTCTCGAGCTGGATGACCTCCGGCGAGCCCTTGTCGGCCGGGTCGACGGTCTTGCGGTTGACGATCAAGGGCAGGGCCAGGACGCCGTCGCGCTCGTCCAGCAGCGCCCGCAGCGCACGCAGGTCGAGCCACAGGGTGTTCGTGTTGAAGAAGCGGTGGCGCCCGACGTCCTGGAAGGCCTCGAGGTCCTCCTCCGCCGTCTGGGCCACCTCTCGCAGCACGAAGCCGCCGTCCGGGCGGCGCGCGAGGTGGCCGCCCTTGCGGTCGGCCTCCGTGCGCCGGGCCACCTCCATGACGAACGGGATGTCCTCGGCGGCCATCCAGGCCAGGATGCGCGGCTCGAGCACCGCGCCGAGGTTGTCCACGTTGGAGACGAAGGCGTGCTCGTAGCCGCGGTCGAGCAGGGTGTCCAGCAGGCCCGAGGTGACCAACGAGGGGAAGAGGTCGCCATGGCCCGGCGGCGCCCACTCCAGCGCCGGGTCCTGCGGCCAGTCGACCGGCTCGAGGGTCTCGGCGTGCAGCTTGGGCACGCGACCCTGCACGAAGTCGGCGGGCAGGTCGCCCGACACGTCGCCGTGACCCTCCAGCGCGGCCAGGGAGGCCTCGCGCGTGGCGAAGGAGTTCATGAGCACGAGCGGCAGCCGGGCGCCGGTGCGCTCGCGCAGCACCTCCACCTGGGCCACGCTGAGGTCGAGGAAGCTCCGGCCGTCCTTGGCCTCCAGCAGCGACTTGGGCCCGCTCATGCCCATGCTGGTGCCCAGGCCGCCGTTGAGTTTGATGACCACGGTGGCGCCCAGGGCCGCCTCGCCCTCCTCGCCGGGCGGCAGGTCCTCCAGCGCGGGGACCGAGTCCACCGGCTCGATGTCGCCCTCGGCCAGCATGCCCTGCTCGCCGGCGTGCAGGTGCTCGAGGTGGGTGGCGAAGGTCGCCACGGCGATCTCGTCCAGCCCCTCCGCGCGCATCTTCTCCTGGGCGTCCACGGC
>JAUJOF010000003.1:81503-155235 GCA_030447785.1 Solirubrobacteraceae bacterium | reverse complement strand
ACGTCCAGGGAGGCGAGCTTGAGGCGGGCGACCTCCTCGTCGATGGCCACGGGCACCGGGTGGATGCCGGCGCCGAGGGTCCCGTGGGCCCGCGCGAGGTGCTCGGCGGCCAGGGCCTGCAGCGCGAAGGAGACGTCCATGACCGCGGCGGGATGGCCCTCGGCGGCGGCCAGGTTGACCACGCGGCCGCGGGCCAGGAGGTTGAGGCGCCGGGCCGGGGTCCCTATCTCGTACTGCTCGACCAGCGGGAGGACCTCGCGCACGCGTCCGCCGGCCAGCTCGCGCAGCCCGTGACGGTCGATCTCCACGTCAAAGTGCCCGGCGTTGGCCAGCACCGCGCCGTCGCGCATGCGCTCGAAGTGCTCGGCGCGCAGCGCGTCGCGGCCGCCGGTGACGGTGATGAAGACCTCCCCGTGGCGGGCGGCCTCCAGGGCGGGCATGACCGAGAAGCCCTCCATGCGCGCCTCCAGGGCGGGCATCGCCTCGACCTCGCAGACCACCACCGAGGCGCCCAGCCCACGGGCGCGCTGGGCGACCCCCCGGCCCGTCCAGCCGTAGCCCAGCACGACGACGGTGCGCCCGGCCAGCAGCAGGTTCGTGGCGCGCAGGATGCCGTCCAGCGTGGACTGGCCGGTGCCGTAACGGTCGTTGAAGGCGCGCTCGGCACGGGCCTCGTTGACGGCCACGACCGGGCAGGGCAGGCCGTCCTGGGCGGCCAGTGCCCGCAGGCGCACGAGACCCGTGGTGGTCTCCTCGGTGGCGCCCAGGACCTGGCCGGTGTCCTCGCCGGCATGCAGGCCGCCGATCAGCTCGGCGCCGTCGTCGAGCGCCAGGTGCGGGCCGGCGGCCACCAGCGCGTCGATGTGCGCCCGGTAGGCCGCCCCGTCCTCGCCGCGGCGCGCGCGGACCTCCACGCCGTCGTCGGCGACCAGCGCCGCGGCCACCGCGTCCTGGGTGGCCAGCGGGTTCGCGGCACACAGGGCGACCTGCGCCCCGCCCGCCACGAGCACGCGCATGAGCCCCGCCGTCTCGGCGGTGACGTGCAGGCACGCGGCGACGCGCAGGCCCTCGAAGGGACGCTCGCGCGCAAAGCGCTCACCGACCGAGATCAGGACCGGCATCTGCGCATCGGCCCACGCGATCCGGTCGCGCCCCGCGGGAGCCAGCGACGCATCAGCGATGACCGAGCCCACGGAGCGGTGCTACTAGGTCGCGAGCGCGCCTATCGGCGCCGCTGCCGAGGAGTCGGGGCTGGGACAGTGCGGCCGCACGGCCCAGCCCCGAGGACACAGGCAGCGGTGTCGAGGAGGCCCGCTCGAACCTAGTAGCGGTAGTGGTTGGCCTTGTACGGCCCCTCGACCGGCACGCCGATGTAGGCGGCCTGGTCGGCGCTGAGCTCGGTGAGCCTGACGTCGAGCGCTGCGAGGTGCAGGCGGGCGACCTTCTCGTCGAGGTGCTTGGGCAGCACGTAGACGCGCTTCTCGTACTCGTCGTTCTTGGAGAACAGCTCGATCTGGGCGATCGTCTGGTTGGTGAACGAGTTGGACATGACGAAGGACGGGTGACCCGTCGCGTTGCCCAGGTTCAGCAGCCGTCCTCGGAGAGCATGATGATCGAGTGGCCGTCGGGGAACTGCCACTCGTCGACCTGGGGCTTGATGGTGATCTTCTCGATGCCGGGCACGCGCGACAGTCCCAGGACGTCGATCTCGTTGTCGAAGTGGCCGATGTTGCCCACGATGGCCTGGTGCTTCATCCGCTCCATGTCCACCGCGGTGATGATGTCCTTGTTGCCCGTCGTGGTGATGAACACGTCGGCGGTCTCCACGACGTCCTCGAGCGTCTTGACGTCGTAGCCCTCCATCGCCGCCTGCAGGGCGCAGATCGGGTCGATCTCGGTGACGACGACCTTGGCGCCCTGGGCGCGCAGCGAGGCGGCCGAGCCCTTGCCCACGTCGCCGTAGCCACAGACCACGGCGGTCTTGCCGGCCAGCATCACGTCGGTCGCGCGGAAGATGCCGTCCACCAGCGAGTGGCGGCAGCCGTAGAGGTTGTCGAACTTCGACTTGGTGACCGAGTCGTTGACGTTGATGGCCGGAAACAGCAGCGCGCCGCTCTGCTGCATCTGGTAGAGGCGGTTGACCCCGGTGGTCGTCTCCTCGGTCACGCCCTTGACCTCGGCGGACACGCGCGTCCAGCGCTGGGGGTCCTCGCCCAGCACGCGCTCGAGCAGGCGCAGGACGACCTGCATCTCTTCGTTGTCGGTGCTGTCGGGGGAGGGCACGGCGCCCGCCTTCTCGTACTCGACCCCCTTGTGCAGCAGCAGCGTGGCGTCGCCGCCGTCGTCGAGGATCATGTTGGGACCACTGACACCGTCCCCGGCGGCCAGGTCAGCGACTGCTCGAGGCACCACCAGTACTCCTCGAGCGTCTCGCCCTTCCAGGCGAAGACCGGCACGCCCTGGGGATCGTCGGGGGTGCCCTCGGGCCCCACGACCGCCGCGGCCGCGGCGTGGTCCTGGGTCGAGAAGATGTTGCACGAGGCCCAGCGCACGTCGGCGCCCAGCTCGACCAGGGTCTCGATGAGCACGGCGGTCTGGATGGTCATGTGCAGCGAGCCCGTGATGCGCGCGCCCTTGAGCGGCTTGCGCGCGGAGAACTCCTCGCGGGTCTGCATCAGGCCGGGCATCTCGTGCTGGGCCAGGCGGATCTCGTTGCGACCGTAGTCGGCCAGCGAGAGGTCGGCGACCTTGAAGTCGGTGGCCCGGAGGGCGGTCGTGGCGGTCATCGGGTCTCCATCAGGTCGGGGGTACGGCCGGCGGCGGCCAGCAGGCGCTCGTGCTTGTCCTGCTCCCAGTTCAGCCAGTCGGCCGCCGGGACGTGCTCGGGACGCTCGGGCTGCGCCTCGAACCACGCCTCCACCGCGTCGTGCAGCTGCCGGTCGCGGCGCAGGCGAAGCGCGAAGCCGATCTCACCGAGGCCTACGTCGTGGCGCTCGAGCAGCTCCCGCAGGGTGCGCAGCCGCTGCAGCTCGGCCGGTCCGTAGAGGCGGTAGCCCGAGCCCGAGCGCGGGGCCTCGACGAGGCCGATGCGCTCGATGTAGCGCAGCATGCGGGCCGACCATCCGGTCGTGTCCGCCGCCTCGTTGATGGTCAGCGCGTCCACCCCGCAGGACCTTACCACGATCGTGTCAAGGTTCTGGCCGGAGCCGGCGACCCCGGCGCCCCGGCGCGCACCCTCAGCGCTCGGCGGCCTTCAGGACCGTCTTGCGCTGCTTGTGTAGCTGCTCGTACACGCGCACGACTGCGCGGGTCGACGCGTCGGACTCCCGCAGTCGGGCGATGATCTCCGGCGCCCGCAGCGCCTCGTAGCCCGGCCACGGTTCGCCTTCGACGTGAACCTCGGGCCCCGGCTCGGCCGGGTCGCCGACCTCCGCCACGCGCGCGGCCGGGGGCTGGGGCGGTGCCGGAGCGGGAGGTGCAGCGGACGGCGGCGCGGTGGGAGGGCCAGGAGGCGCCGGCGGCGGGGCCGATGGCATGGCGCTCAGCCTGTCGTCGGGGCGGGAGCGGTCGTGACCCGGATGACCGCGATCGACGACCGCGCGCAGCAGCTGGGCGCCGACGCCACCGACCTGGCGAACGAAGAAGGCGCCGACGGCGAACGGAGCTCGCAGGGGATTCATGGGGACTGCGCTGCCCCGGGGGGATGGCCGGCAACCCCGCGAGCATGCCCACCTGCGCCCAGGACCTCCTTGATCCTCTCGATGACCTCCACGGGCCCGGGGTCGGTGCCGCCCAGCACGGCCAGGTACAGCGACACCAGGTCGCCCAGCAGCACGAGGGACAGCAGGCGCTCGATCGTCGTCCGTCCGCGCGACTGCGCCACGTAGGTGCCGGTCGCCCCGCCGGCCACCATGTCCCGGGTCATCTCGATGCGCGCCTTGACGCGCGGGTGGGTGTCGGCGTCGTCCAGGAATACCGCGGCGAAGCGCCCCAGGCCGTCGGCGCCCACCCAGCCCACCAGCTCGTTGTGGTCCAGCTCGGGCAGCTCCCCGGCGAAGGCGGGGACCTTCGCGTTCTCGTTGATCTGCGTCTTCCAGCGGTAGGCGACCGGCGCGGTCGCGCCCGCGCCCGCGATCTGGGGGATCGTGCCGTGCAGCGCACGGGCCAGGCGCTTGGCCTCGCCGTCCTCGGCGCCCTCGGGACCCCACTCCTCGACGAGCTGCTCGAGGTGCTCGGCGGCCACGTCGATCTCCGAGCCCATGCGCGGTCCCGCGCCGCACAGGGCGGCCACCTCGAGGGCGGCGACGGTCATGTAGGCCACGGCGGACCGGGGGTGAAGGCCGCCGGCCACCGGGATGACGGGGACGCCGTCGGCGCGCGCCATCTCGCCCAGCCGCCCGCCGGTGCTCACCACCACCCGCCGGGCGCCCAGCGCACCCGCGGCCTCGTAGCAGGCCAGGGTCTCCTCGGTCTCGCCCGAGTAGGAGGCGCACAGCACCGTGGTGTCGGGGGTGGTCCACGCCGGGAGGCCGTAGCCCCGGGTGCTCAGCACCGGCCGCGAGGCCTGGTCGCCCAGGGCGGCGCGGGCGAGCGCTCCGCCGATGGCCGAGCCACCCATGCCGGCGACGACCAACCCGCCCGGGCTCTCCTGCGAGCGCAGCTGTGCGGACTCGACCTTCCACAGCGCGTCGCGCAGGTGCTCGGGTAGGGCCAGCACATCGGTCAGCAGATCGCGGGAGTCGACCGCGGCGATCGTCGCGCGGTCCAGGGTGATCTCAGCGACGTCGCTCATATCAGCTCCCGTTCGGGCGGGAAGCGCAGGGCGCCCGCGGGCAGCTCGACGCCCGGGAACAGCCGCGCTCCGTTGGTGAGGGTGTTGTCCGCGCCCACGGTGACGCCCTCACCCAGGACGGCGCCGCGGGTGATGTGGCTGCCGGCGCCCACCCGCGCGCCCGCGGCCACCACACAGTCGCGCAGCACGCAGTCGGCCCCGATCTCGGCGCCCTGGAGCACCACGGAGCGCTCGATGTTCGTTCGCGCGCCCACGGTCACGCCGTCGGCCAGCACCACGAGCGAGCCGACGTGGGCGCCGGCGTCGACGCGTGCCACGCGTCCGATCACGGCCGGGGGCACGACCCGCCCGCGGACGTCGGCGCTGGCGTCGACGGCCAGGAAGGACTCGCCCAGGCGCTCGCCCACCGCGGTGTCGACGTGACGCTCCACGATGTCGAAGGTGGCTTGCAGGTAGCGCTCAGGCGTGCCGACGTCCAGCCAGTAGGCGTCGCGGTGCGGGGTGCCGTAGAGGCCCGCGCCCACCAGCTGCGGCCAGACCTCCCGCTCGATGGAGACGCTGCGGTCGGGGGGCACCAGATCGAGCACCGAGCGCTCGAGCACGTAGGCGCCCGCGGAGATGAGGTCGGTGTCGATCTGGTCGGCCGGCGGTTTCTCGACGAACTCGCGCACGGCGTGATCCTCGTCCAAGCGCACCAGCCCGTAGGGGGTGGGATCCTCCACCGAGACCAGCGCGAGGGTGCCCACGGCGCCCGTGCGCTCGTGGTGGGCGACCTGGGCGGTGAGGTCGAGGTCGGTGAGCACGTCGCCGTTGACCAGCACGAAGCGCTCGTCCAGGAACGGCTCGGCGAACTTCAGCGCCCCGGCGGTGCCCCTTGGCTCGGGCTCCTCCACGAAGCGCATGCGCAGGCCCAGCTGGGAGCCGTCGCCCAGCACGTTGCGCACGCTGGTGGCCAGAAACCCGCACGACATCACCACGTCGTCCACCCCGTGGCGGCGCAGCCACTCGAGCAGGTAGACGACGAAGGGCCGGTCGACCAGGGGAACCACCGGCTTGGGCACCGTGGAGGTCAGCGGGCGCAGGCGCATGCCCTCGCCGCCGACCAGGATCACCGCCTGCATCAGTGGTTCCTCCGGTGAGTCGCGTGCCGGTTCGTCGAGGCGAGAACCGAGCAGGGTAAGGACGCAGGGAGGGTGCAATGCCGGGGGCATTGCCCCGACCGAGGACGTGGCCATGCGACGGTTGTCGCCCGGCGAAGCGGTGCGGGACTTGCCGGAGGGATCACTGCACCCCCCTCACCGGGTGCCGATGCCCTCGTAGCTGAGGCCGGCCGCGCGCACGGCGACGGAATCGAGCGAGTTGCGTCCGTCGACCACCAGGTCGCCGGCCATCCGCTGCGCCACCGCACCCCAGTCCAGCTGCTTGAACTCCTTCCACTCCGTCACGAGCACCACCGCGTCGGCGCCCTCGACGACCTCCAGCGCGGCGTCGGCGAAGCCCACTCCGGGCATGAGCGTGCGGGCCTCCTCCTCGGAGACCGGGTCGTAGGCGCGTACCGACGCCCCATCGGCCAGCAGCCGCGCCGAGAGGACGAGCGACGACGCCTCGCGCATGTCGTCGGTCTCGGGTTTGAAGGCCAGTCCCAGCAGCGCGATCTCCTTGCCCACCAGCGTGCCCAGATGCTTCTGAAGCTTGCTGATCACCCGCCGCTTCTGCAGCTCGTTGACCTCGATGACTGCGTTGAGGAGCTGGAAATGATAGCCGGAGTTGCCGGCGAGCTGCTTGAGGGCGCTGACGTCCTTGGGGAAGCAACTTCCCCCGAAGCCGATGCCCGCCTGGAGGAACTTGGGGCCGATGCGGTCGTCGAGGCCCATGCCGCGAGCAACCTCCAGGACGTTGGAGCCCGTCTCCTCGCAGACGTTGGCGATCTCGTTGATGAAGGAGATCTTGGTGGCCAGGAAGGCGTTGGAGGCGAGCTTGACCATCTCGGCGGAGGGGATGTCGGTGCGCACGAGCGGCGCGTCGAGCGGCGCGTAGAGGTCGACGACGGCGTCGCCGGCCCAGTCGCCCTCGTCGCCGACCACGACGCGGTCAGGGTTCAGGAAGTCGCCTACGGCCGAGCCCTCCTTGAGGAACTCAGGGCAGGAGACGTAGCGAAAGCCCGCCTTGCCGCGCGCCTCGAAGGCCCGGCGGATGCTGCGTCCCGTGCCCACGGGCACGGTGGACTTCATGACCAGCGCGTGGCGGTCGGAGGGCGGCATGGCATCGACCACCGCATAGACCGAGCTCAGATCGGCGTCGCCCGAGTAGGTGGGCGGGGTGCCCACGGCCACGAAGAGCAGGCGGGCATGCTCGAGCGCCTCTTCCAGCGTGGTGGAGAAGTGCAGGCGCTCGCGGTTGCGCGCGACCATGTCCTCCAGGCCGGGCTCGTAGATGGGGATCTCGCCGCCCTTCAGGCGCGCGATCTTGTTCGCGTCGATGTCGACGCAGTACACGTAACTGCCCAGCTCGGCGAACCCGGCCGCGGTGACCAGCCCGACGTAGCCCGTGCCGATGACCCCGATGGGCTCTCGCGAACCTTCCATGCGGTGTCGCAGACTACCCGCGGGGCCCGATCGGGCTCAGCGAGCGGGCGATGGCCAGCATCTGCTCGTTGGTCAGCGAGCGCAGCAGCGTGTTGGAAACCCAGTAGACCGCCTCGTCGGTGCGCACGGCCACCCGCGCCAGGCGACTGCCGTCGCGGAACAGCAGCAGCTCCCGGCCCTCCATCTTGCGGATCTGCGAGGGTGCATCGAGGATCGGTGGGTCGGTCCAGCTCGTGCCCTGGATACCGTAGTACTCGGCCACGCCCTCGGCCTTGAGCACCATGCGGTAGGCGCGGTGCCTGCGCCGGTCGGGTCCGTGGAGGTCATACGTGCGCGGCGCGTCGACGTACTGGCTGCCCTCGATGCGCACGCGGGGGAAGAGCACCGGGAAGCCCAGCTTCACGGCGGCGGACGCCGCCTGGTCCTCGCCCAGGCCCACCGCCTGCTCGAGGCCATCGTCCGCGGGCTCGCCCGGCGCTCGGCGCCCGCGCCCGCGCCCCGGCCGCTCCCGACCGCGCTCGCGACGTGCCCGACCCTTGGCCCCCTCGGTCTGGCGGCCGTTGAGGAACTCGTCGCGCATCGCGGTGACGTCCTCCTCGTCGGCGGTCACGAAGGTCTGGCCCAGCTCGCCGCGGAAGCGCACCTCGCTGAGCGGCTCGCGCGAGCTCTCGTAGATGAGCTTGAGCAGGCGCAGCACCGCGGAGGTGGAGCGGATGTTGGTCTGCACGTAGGTGCCGAAGATCGCCAGCAGGTCGTCGCGGTCGCGGAAGACCTCCTGCACGCCCACCTGGTCCTTGGCCTCCCCCAGCCAGTCCTGCTGGCGCGCCCCGCGCATGATGTCCGTGTCGCCGTGGCGGTAGCGCACGTAGTCCAGCGCGTCCTGCCCGCAGAGCTTCTGGTAACCGGGCTCGATGTCGATCGTCGCGTAGGGCGTCGGGCTGTCCACGGGCGGGCTGTTGGCGTTGAAGTAGCGGCGGTCCACGTCGGTGTACACGCAGTTCAGGCGGTCCACCGCGCGGCGGAAGCCGCCGAAGTTCACGTTGACGAAGTGGTTGATCTCGATCCCGAAGACCTGCTTGACCGTCTGCACCGCCAGCCGCGGCCCGCCGATGGCATAGGAGGCGTTGATGCGGTCGGTGACCGTCCCCTCCTCGTCACCCGCGGCCCCGGGGGCGGGCAGCCGGACCTTGAGGTCGCGGGGGATGGCCAGCAGCGAGGTGACCTGACGGTCGGGATCCAGGCGCACGAGGATCATCGTGTCCGACCGCCCGGGGATTCCGGCCACGCGGTCGGCGTAGCGCCGGTCGGAGCCCAGCAGCAGCACGGTCTGAGGCGCGCCGCCCTCGACGTCGTCGAGCACCTCGTCCATCCCGGGGATGCTCGCGCCCGAGGCCCGGAAGATGTCCACCGCCCGGTCGACCTCGAGCAGTACCGCGCTGCTCAGCGTGCCCGCGGTGGCCAGCACGATCACCACGCCGGCCAGCATGAAGCGCTTCCACATGCCCCACCCTACCGGGGGAGGGCTCTGCTCGAAGGTGCTCACGGAAGGGCAGTGTCGCGGCTTGGGCGGTCAGCTCCCGGCGGGTGCGCCCGCCGGGGCGGTCAGCGACCGCGCGATCGTGCGCATCTGGCCGTTGTCGAGCGCGAGGTCCAGGGTGTTGGAGATCCAGTAGACGCCCTGCGTGGTACGCCAGGCCACGTAACGCAGCTTGCGCCCGCTGCGAAACAGCTCGAGGCGCCGCCCGCCCTCCATGACCACCGCGTCGGGGTTGGCCAGCAGCGGTGGGTCGGCCCAGGTGGTGCCCTGGATGCCGTAGAACCGCCCGCGGGCGACGTTCTCGGCCACAACCATGCGATAGGCCGCGTGGCGGCGTCCGTCGGGGCCCCTGATCGTGTAGCCGCGGATCGCGGGCTCGGGGGCGCGCGCGCTGAAGCCCTGGTACTCGCCCGAGGGGGTGAGGGCGGCGGGGATGCGCAGGGGGAAGCCGATCCCACCCTGCGCGAGAGCCTTGGCCGCGAGCGCCTGACCGGCGTCACGCGCCTCGCGCAGCTCGTCGCGCTCGATGGCCTGCGCGAGGGAGCGCCCGGTGCGGGCGGAGGTCGAGGACGAACCGTTCGACGAGCTGCCCGAGCCACCGCCCGACGGCTCCTCGCTCCCACTTGGCGAGAAGTTCATGAACTCGTCGACGGCCTCCCAGATGTCCTCCTGGGAGGCCTCGATGTAGGAGAGGCCATCCTCGTTGACCGGCTCGCCGGGGAACTCCACCTGGCGCACGGGCTGCTCGACGGTGAAAAGACCGAGCTTGAGCAGGCTGAGCAGGCCGCTGGAGGTCGCCAGGTCGGCGTCGGTCTGCGTGTTGGAGGTGAAGATCTCCAGCAGCTCCTCGCGCTTGCCCAGCAGGCTGCTGGTCGACAGCTGGTCCTTGGCCGCGCGCAGGAAGTCCTGCTGGCGGGCGGCGCGGACGATGTCCGAGTCGCCTTTGCGGTAGCGCACGTAGTCCAGCGCGTCGACCCCGCACAGGCGCTGGTAGCCGGGCATGATGTCGATGGCGTCGTAGCGCTGGCCGACGGGCACGCCGACGTTGGAGTTGTAGTAGCGGCGGTCCACGTCGGCGTACACGCAGCCGACCGCGTCGATGGCCTCGCGGAAGCCGCCGAAGTTGACGTTGACCACGTGGTTGATCTCCAGCCCGGTGACCTGGGAGACCGTCTCCACCGCCAGATCGAGCCCACCCTCGGCGTAGGCGTCGTTGATCTTGCGCTCGCCCACCCCGGGGACGGGGACCAGCAGGTCGCGCGGGATGGACAGGACGCCGATCGCCTTCCCGTCCGGGTCCATGCGCACCAGCATCTGGGTGTCGGCCCGCGGCCTGCGGCCGGTCTCGCGGTCCTCATAGCGCCGGTCGGAGCCCAGGAGCAGCAGCGTCTGGGCCTCGCCCGCCTCGGCGCGGGTGATCTGGGGCACCTCGACGGCGCCGCCGTCGCCGGCCAGGCGATCGACCACGGCGTCGATCTGCAGGAGGCCCGCGGTGGCGGTCGCCGCCATGGTCAGCACCACGATGGCCGCCGCGGCCAGCGCGAAGCGCGGGAGCATCCCCCGCGAGGCGCCCTGGGCGCCGTCCCCCGACCGGCGCCGGTCAGGCGGCTTCCAGGCGCTCACGCCGGCCCGCCCTCCACCGCGCGCAGATCGCCGGCTCCCCGCCCGTGACGCGCAAGCCGGCCGGGCAGCGCGAGGACGAAGTCACGCAGCGCGGCGCGATAGCGCGCCAGCGAGCGGATCGAGACCCACTCGTCCGGGCCGTGGTGACCGGCGCCCACCGGGCCGAACTCCACGGCGGGCACCCCGGCCTCCAGAAAGGAGACCGCGTCCGAGGCGCCGTCGCGGCCCACCGACAGCGCCTCGCCCTCCAGCGAGCGGCTCACGGCGTCGCGCAGAGCCAGCACATAGGGGTTGCTCCGCGAGACCACCGCCGGCGCGCGCAGGAAGGTCTTGGCCACCACCACGTCGGGAATGGCACGGATCTGGGCGAGGATCTCGCCGGCGTCCTGGTTGGGGAGGTAGCGGATGTCGACGTCCATCCCGCAGCGGTCGGGCACCTTGTTGAAGGCGTCCCCGCCCGCGATGCGCGCGAGGTTGATCGAGGGCCGGTCGAACAGATCCGACGACTCGCGGGAGAAGGGTAGGGTCTCGATGGTCCGCAGCACCCCGAGCGCCTTGACGATCGCGTTGTCGCCCAGCCATGGGGTGGAGCCGTGCGCCGCGCGACCGGCCACCTCCAGGCGCACGGCCAGCACGCCCTTGGCCTGAACGCCGATGTGCAGATCGGTCGGCTCCCCGCTGATGGCGAAGTCACCGTGCAGCCCTTCGCGCACCAGCGCGTCGGTGGAGCGGCGTTCCACGTCGTCGGACTCCTCGTCGGGCACGCACAGGAACCGCACCCGCACGGCGTCCTGCTCGGCGACGTCCTGCAGCGCGCACATCATCGCCGCCAGACCGCCCTTCATGTCGTAGGCACCGCGGCCGATGAGCCGGTCGCCCTCCACGCGGGGAGCGAACTGGCCCTCGCGCCCGGGCACGACGTCGAGGTGGCCGTGCAGGACCACCGTGGGGGCCTCCTTCGGACCGACTTCGGCCAGCACCACCGGGAGCCCGTCGAAGTCCCGCGCGTCGTGCGGAAGGTCGCGTGCGTCGAGCCAGCCCTTGACGAAGCCGGCCGCCTGATTCAGTCCCTCGGGAGCGGACGTGTCGTAGCCGATGAGGCGCTCGGCCAGGACGCGCTCGTCCATCGCGCCGGAAGGGTAGCGCCCGCCGCGGGGGACGCTCACTTGACAAGATAGTGAGCGCTTACTTACGATAGCGCCCATGGCCGCCGCCTCCACCCGCCAGACCGCCGCGCAGCGCCGCGAGCAGCTCGTCGAGGCCGCGATCACCGAGTTCGCGCAGGCCGGCCTGGCGGGGGCTTCGACAGAGGCCATCGCGCGGCGGGCGGGCATCTCGCACGCCTACCTGTTCCGCCTCATGGGCACCAAGCGCGAGCTGTTCCTGGCCGCGGTGGACCGCGCCTTCGGGCGCGTCGTCGAGGCCTTCTCGCAAGTCGAGGCCTCCCCGCCGGCCTTCGCCGATCTCGGCGCCGCCTATGGACGCATGATCGCCGAGGGCTGCGAGCTGGCCTTCCAGTTCCAGGCCTACGCCGCCTGCGGCGACCCGGACATCCGCGAGCGCGTCGAGCGCCGGTACATGGAGATCTTCGACTGGGTGCGCCGCGCCACGGGGGCCTCCGAGGACGAGACGCGCCTGTTCATGGCCACCGGCCTGCTCATCTCGGTGGGCTCCATGATCGCCAGCGACCGCCTCTCCCCCGACGGCGGCTGGGCCGCGCGCGTGCGCGGCCTGCCCGCGAAGCCGCCGGCCTGACCCTTTTTTCGCCGCTTAGGTAAGCAACCACTCACTCACAACAGGAGAACGCGCCATGCCCGCCCGCCTCGCCACCCGCCGTCCCCGCGCCGTCCTGGCCGCCGCCGTCGCCTTCCTGGTGCTCGCCGGTCTCTTCGGGGGCCCGGTCGCCGGCCTGCTGTCGACCGGCGACGACTTCCAGGATCCGAGCGCCGAGAGCGTGGCAGCCACCGAGCGCCTGGAGCGCGCGGGCGGCGTCGAGCCCTCCCCCACCATCGTCGCGCTCGTACGCTCCGCCGACCGCGCGGCCGTCGAGCGCACCGAAGCCCGCCTGGCCGGCATCGACGGCATCGCGCGCACGACGGTCTCGACCAGCGAGGATGGCCGCAGCGGCGCGGTGGCGGCGTCCCTGGCCGCGGGGGCGGACGCCGGGGCCACCACCGAGCGTGTCGCCGCCGCCTTCCAGGACCGCCCGGACGTGACCCTGGGCGGCGGGCAGTTCATCCAGGAGGCCATCGGCGAGCAGGTGGCCTCCGACCTGGCCCGCGCCGAGCTGCTGGCCTTCCCGATCCTGTTCGCGCTCTCCCTGGTGGTCTTCCGCGGCTTCGTCGCCGCGCTGCTGCCCCTCGGCGTGGGCGCGCTGACCGTCATGGGCACCTTCCTCGGCCTGCGCCTGGTCAACGAGGCCACGCTGCTGTCGGTCTTCGCGCTGAACCTCACGATCGGCCTCGGCCTGGGCCTGGCCATCGACTACTCGCTGTTCATGGTCTCGCGCTTTCGCGAGGAACTCGAGCGCGGCCTGGAGCCACGGCCCGCGATTGAGCGCACGCTGCGCACCGCGGGGCGGACCGTCCTGTTCAGCGCGCTGACCGTCGCCGCCGCGCTGCTGTCGCTGCTGGTCTTCCCCCAGCGCTTCCTGTACTCAATGGGCATCGCCGGCGGGCTGGCCGCCCTGATCGCCATGGTGGTGTCGCTGACCGCCCTGCCCGCGGTGCTCGTCCTGCTGGGCCGGCGCATCGGCCTCCCCCGCCGGCGCCCCGACGGCGGCCTGTGGGCGAGCTGGACGCGGGGGGTCATGCGCCGCCCGGGCATCGTCGCGGCGGGGACCGCGGCCGCGCTGATCGCCGTCGGCCTGCCCTTCGTCGGCGTGAACTGGGTCGGGGTCGACGCGAGCGTCCTGCCCGAGACGACCGCCGCCCGCCAGGTCGACGACACGCTGCGCACGCGCTTCGCCGCAACAGGGACCCCGCCGGTCACCGTGGCGGTGACCGCCGGCGCCGAGCAGAAGGCCGATGTCGCCGCCTACGCCCGGCGTCTGGGCGACCTGCCGGGCGCGGCCTCGACCGCCCCGCCGCGCTACCTGGGCGAGCGCACCTGGCAGGTCGACGTGCTGCCCGCCGCGCCGGCCATGGCCCAGCCGTCGATCGACCTGGTCGCCGAGGTGCGCGCCGAGCCGGCGCCCGGCGAAGCGCTGGTGGCCGGGCAGTCGGCACGCTTCGTCGACCAGCAGGCCGGCCTGGGCGAGCGCCTGCCGTTGGCGCTGGCGGTGCTGGCCCTCACCACCTTGGGGCTGCTGTTCGCCATGACCGGCTCGGTGATCCTGCCGATCAAGGCGCTGGTGATGAACCTGCTCACCGTCTGCGCCGCCTTCGGCCTGCTCGTCCTCGTCTTCCAGGACGGCCGGCTGGAGGGTCTGCTCGACTTCACGAGCCAGAGCGGCCTGGAGTCCACCCAGCCGCTCGTCCTGCTCGCGCTGGTCTTCGGCCTGTCCACCGACTACGGCGTGTTCCTGCTGAGTCGCATCAAGGAGGAGCACGACCGTGGCGCCTCCACCGACGACTCGGTGGCACTCGGGCTGCAGCGCACCGGGCGGATCGTCACCGCGGCCGCCGTGCTCTTCTGCGTGGCCATCGGCGCCTTCGCGACCTCGGAGATCGTGTTCATCAAGGAGGTCGGCCTGGGCACCGCCGCCGCCGTGCTCATCGACGCGACGATCGTGCGGGCACTGCTGGTCCCCGCGCTCATGAAGCTGCTGGGCGAGCGCAACTGGTGGGCCCCGGCGCCGCTGCGTCGCCTGCACGAGCGGATCGGCCTGCGCGAGGGGGCGGCGCCCGCGTGAGGTGTTGGCTCGCGGGCGGGATCACGGGCGGGGATCTCTGGCCCGCGGGCCGATGAACCGCCGGTCCCGGCCCGCGCGCCGACGGGCTCAGCCGCCGCCGGCGATATTGAGGAACGCCTGCGCCCGGCGCTTGTCGCGCTGGGCGCGGCGCTGCTCCTCGGAGTCGTCCTCCGCCGAGGACTCGGCCTCCTCGGCGCGGCGCAGGCGATCCTCGAGGTCGCCGCGGTCCAGGTCGTCGGGGGGCACGGCCTCCTCGACCAGGAGAAGCACGCGTCCGTCGGCGACCTGGACGTAGCCCTCGCCCTGGGCGAAGCGCACGATGTCCGACTCGCCGCGGTACAGGCGCAGCTCGGTCGGGTCGAGCATGCCCAGCAGGGGCTGGTGGCGCGCGCGGATGCCGATCGAGCCCACCCCGGTGCGGGTGGACACCATCTCGACCTCCTCGTCGAACACCAGCCCCTCCGGGGTCAGCACCTCGACCGGGAACGCCTCGTGAGCCACGGGCTCAGGACTCCTGCCCGGCGGCCTCGACGACCTGGTCGATCGTGCCCTTGAGCAGGAAGGCGCTCTCGGGCACGTCGTCGTGCTGGCCGTCGAGGATCTCCTGGAAGCCGCGGATCGACTCGGCGATGGGCACGTACTCGCCCGGCGTGCCCGTGAACGCCTCGGCCACGTTGAAGGGCTGGGAGAGGAAGCGCTCCACGCGCCGCGCCCGGGAGACCGCCAGCTTGTCCTCGTCGGACAGCTCGTCGATGCCCAGGATGGCGATGATGTCCTGCAGCTCGCTGTAGCGCTGCAGGACCTCCTTGACCTGGGTGGCCACGTCGTAGTGCTCCTGGCCCAGCAGGTCGGGCTTGAGGATCGTCGACGTGGAGTCCAGCGGGTCGACCGCGGGGTAGATGCCCTTCTCGGAGATCGAGCGCGAGAGCACCGTGGTGGCGTTGAGATGGGCGAACACCGACGCGGGCGCCGGGTCGGTGAGGTCGTCGGCCGGGACGTAGATCGCCTGCACCGAGGTGACCGAGCCGTTGCGCGTCGAGGTGATGCGCTCCTGCAGCTGGCCCATCTCGGTCTCCAGCGTGGGCTGGTAGCCCACCTGGGAGGGCATGCGCCCCAGCAGGGCGGAGACCTCCTGGCCCGCCTGCACGAAGCGAAAGATGTTGTCGATGAACAGCAGCACGTCCTGGCCGGCCACGTCGCGGAAGTACTCCGCCATGGTCAGGCCCGACAGCCCCACGCGCATGCGCGCGCCGGGCGGCTCGTTCATCTGGCCGAAGACGAGGATCGTCTTGTCGAGGGTGCCCGACTCCTTCATCTCCAGCCACAGGTCGTTGCCCTCGCGGGAGCGCTCGCCCACGCCGCAGAAGGCCGACAGGCCGCCGTGCTCCGCGGCGAGGTTGTTGATGAGCTCCTGGATGAGCACGGTCTTGCCCACCCCGGCGCCCCCGAACAGGCCGACCTTGCCCCCGCGCGCGTAGGGCGCGAGCAGGTCGATGACCTTGATGCCGGTCTCGAACATCTCGGTCGTCGGGATCAGGTTCTCGACCTCGGGCGCCGCGCGGTGGATCGGCCAGCGCTCTTCGACCTGCACCTCGGGGCCCTGGTCGATCGGCTCACCCAGCAGGTTGAAGATGCGCCCCAGGGTCGCCTCCCCGACCGGCACCGTGATGGGCCCTCCGGTGTCCACGACCTCCATGCCGCGAGACAGGCCGTCGGTGGAGTCCATGGCCACGGCGCGTAGGCGGTCGTCGCCCAGGTGCTGCTGGACCTCGCAGACGAGCGTGTCGCTCGAGGTGCCGCTGACCTCCTTCTCCTCGTCGGCGCTCGCGCCCACGTCGGGGAGAGCCACGGTGAGCGCCGAGTTGATCTCGGGCAGCTGCTCGGGGAACGACGCCTCGATCACCACGCCCTGGATCTCCTCGATCCGGCCGGTGTTGCGCTGCTCGCCCTGCTCCTCGGTGGTGCTCTGCGGTGCGGTTGTTGCCATGAAAACATCTCTCCTGTTTCGCCAGCTTCGCGCAAGCGATGATTTTCTGTTTCGCCTGCCGCCGTCGCAAGCGACGACGTCCGGCGACGTTACGCGTTACCCGAGGCCCTCCGCCCCGGCGACGACTTCCAGAATCTCCTGGGTGATCTCGGCCTGGCGCGCGCGGTTCATCTCGAGCGTCAGGTCGTCGATGAGCTCTCCGGCGTTCTCCGTGGCGCTGCGCATCGCGGTCATGCGCGCCCCGTGCTCGGAGGCGGTGGACTCCAGCAGGGCGCGGTAGACCGAGATCTCCACGTAGTCGGGCACCAGACGCGAGAGGATCTCCCCCGGGTCGGGCTCGTACTCCACCAGCGCGCTGTGGGATGGGTCGGAATCGGATTCCTCGGCGCCCTCCGATTCCCCCTCGCTGCCTTCCAGGATGGTGGCCTGCTGCAACGGCAGCAGCGTCTCGTGGCGCACCTCCTGCGTGAGCGCGGACACGTAGCCGTTGTAGAAGATCTCCACCCGGTCGACCTTCTCGTCGACGTAGGCGCTGATCAGGTCCTCGGCGATGTTCCGCGCGTCGGCGTAGGCGGGGCGGTCGGTGAAGCCTATGTAGGCGCCCTCGACCTCGCTGTCACGGAATTCGAGGCTCGACACGCCGCGCCGCCCGACGGCCGAGAAGCTCACGCGCCGGCCCTCGCGCTCGTGCTCGGTGGCCGCGCGGAGGCCGTTACGCAGGATCTGCGAGTTGAACGCGCCGGCCAGGCCGCGGTCCCCGGTGATCAGCAGGAGCGCGACGGCCTCGTCCTTGTCGTGCTCCTTGAGCACGGGCAGCGAGCCGACCTCCGTTCCCGCCGCCTCGGCGGCCTGGCGGGTCATGCGCCGGATCGCGGCCGCGTAGGGCCGCAGCGCTTCGATGCGCTGCTCGGCCCGGCGCAGGCGCGCAGCCGCCACCATCTCCATCGCCCGCGTGATCTTGCGGATGTTCTGGACGGAGGAGATGCGCTCCTTGACGTCGGCCTGCTTGGCGCTCATCGCGAGGGACTACCTCCGGTGTCGATGGCGCACATGATCGAGCTGAGACTCGAGCTCACGCGGGCGCGGCCTCCTGCTCGGTCTCCGACTCGTCGGACTGCTCTTCGCTGCCCTCGGACGCCTCGGCTCCGTCGGAGGAGGCAGTCGATGACTGCTCGTCGCCGTCCTCGCTCGCGCGGTCGGAGTCCGAGCCGTCCTCCAAGGGCTGGCCCTCCTCGTCGAGGTCGTAGCCGAAGTCGTCGGCGAACCCCTTGACCGCCGCCTCCAGCTCGGACTCGGTGGAGTCCTCCCACTCGCCGCCGGCGATGCGCTCCAGCAGGTCGCTGTTCTCCGAGCGCATGCGCTGGGACAGGCCGTTGTGGAACTCCTCCACGCGGTCGGCCTCGATGCGGTCCACGTGGCCGTTGGTGGCCGCGTACACCATGGCCACCTGCTCGGAGGCGGTCAGCGGGCTGCGCTCGTTCTGGTTGAGCGTGTTGACCAGACGCTGCCCGCGGGCCAGCGTGCGCTGGGTGGCGGCATCCAGGTCCGAGCCGAACTGCGAGAAGGCCTCGAGCTCGCGGAACTGCGAGAGCTCCAGGCGCAGGCGGCCGGCCACCTTCTTCATCGGCTTGATCTGCGCGTTGCCGCCCACGCGCGACACCGAGATGCCCACGTTGATGGCCGGGCGCACGCCGGGTAGAACAGCGACGGCTCCAGGAAGATCTGGCCGTCAGTGATCGAGATCACGTTCGTCGGGATGTAGGCCGACACGTCGCCGGCCTGCGTCTCGATGATGGGCAGCGCGGTCAGCGAACCGCCGCCCAGGTCGTCGTTGAGCTTGACCGCGCGCTCCAGCAGGCGGGAGTGCAGGTAGAAGACGTCGCCCGGGTAGGCCTCGCGCCCCGGCGGACGGCGCAGCAGCAGCGACATCTGCCGGTAGGCGTAGGCGTGCTTGGTGAGGTCGTCATAGACGCACAGGGCGGCCCGGCCCTCGTAGAGGAAGTGCTCGCCCATGGCACAGCCCGCGTAGGGGGCCAGGAACTTGATCGGCGCGGCCTCGTCGGCGGGGGCGGCGACGAGGATCGTGCTCTCCAGCGCGCCGGCCTCCTGCAGCGTCTCGGCCAGCTGGACCACGGTGGCCATGCGCTGGCCGATGGCCACGTACACCGAGACCACGCCGCTGTCCCTGTTGTTGATAATGGTGTCGATCGTGATCGCCGTCTTGCCCGTCTGGCGGTCGCCGATGATCAGCTCGCGCTGGCCGCGCCCGATGGGAATCATCGAGTCGATCGCCTTCAGCCCGGTCTGCAGCGGCTCCTCCACCGGCTGGCGCTGCACGACCCCCGGCGCCTTGAACTCGGCCGGGCGCACCTGGTCGGTGGCGATGTCGCCCTTGCCGTCCAGCGGGTTGCCCAGGGGGTCGACGATGCGTCCCAGCAGGGCGTCGCCCACGGGAACCTCGATGAGCTTGCCGGTGCGCTTGACCGTGTCGCCTTCGACGATCCTCTCCCACGGGCCGAAGAGCACGGCGCCGACGTTGTCGGACTCCAGGCTGAGCGCCAGGCCCGTCACGTCGTGGGGCAGCTCGAGCCTCTCGAAGGACATGCAGTTGTCGAGGCCGTGGATGCGCGCGATGCCGTCGGACACCGACAGCACGGTGCCCACCTCGGTGAGCTCGGCCTGACCTTCGTCGAGCCCCTCGATACGGCTCTTGAGGATGGAGGTGATCTCGTCGGGCTTGATCTGCATGGAAGCGTTCTCTCCTACGGGGCGGTGGTCGGGTGGCTCAAGCGGCCCCTGGAGCCACTTGCCGGCGGAGTCGGTCGAGGCGGGCGCGGATGGAGGCGTCGAGGATCTGGTTGCCCACGCGCAGCACGATGCCTCCCAGGATGGCGGGCTCGACCTGCGCGGTGAGCTCGATGCGCTGGCCGGTCTCCTCGCCGATGCGATCGCCGATGCGCTTGACGGTCTCCTCGTCCAGCTGCGTGGCCGAGGTGATCTGCACGGGCAGCACCTTGTTCTCGCGCTCCCACAACGCGTCGAGGCGGCGGCGGACGCGGAAGACGGCGGGCATGCGGTGCCTCTCGATGAGCAGGCGCAGGAAGTTGACCACCGTCTCGTCGGCGTCGACCAGCACGCGCTCCAGGCCGTCGGCCTTCTCCTGGGTGGAGAAGTAGGGCGAGAAGAAGAACACGGCCAGCTCGCGCTCGGCGTCCAGCGCATCGGCGAACTCACCGAGCTGCTCGCGCACGGCATCGAGCTTGCCCTGCTCCCGGGCGACCTCGAAGAGCGAGCGGGCGTAGACCTCGGCGATCTCCTCCATCAGTTCTGGCGCGCCTCCCCGGCCAGCCGCTCGAAGTCCAGCTCGCCCAAGGCCTCGTCGACCAGGCGGCGCTGGTCGTCGTCGGTCAGGCTCTTGCGGGTGACCTTCTCGGTGGCCATGATCGTGAGGTCGGCGACCTCCTTGCGGATCTCCTGGATTGCGCGGCGGGTCTCCTGCTCCACGTCGCGGCGGGTCTGCTCGACCATCTCCTCGCGCCGGCGCTTGGCCTCTGCCAGCGAGTCGGCCTCGTGCTGCTCGCCGGCGCGCCGCGCGCGCACGACGATCTCCTCGGCCTGGGTGCGGGCCTCCTTGAGGCGCTCGCGGTACTCGGCCAGGATCTCTTCGGCCTCGCTCTTGGTGCGCTCGGCGGTCTCGATCGACTCCTCGATCGCGCGCTGGCGCTTGTCGAGGTTGTCGGCGATGCGCGGGAACGCGAACTTGCGCAGCACCGCGTAGGTGAGGCCGAAGGCCAGCAGCGTCCAGATCATCAGCCCGATGCTCGGGGTGACCAGGAAGGAGCCGCCACTTCCGCCCTGGGCGAGGAAGGGCGCCAGCGTGGAGAGGCTCTGCGTCATCGGCCTAAGCGAGGAAGAAGGCGATGAGGCCGAAGATGAAGGCGTAGAAGACGATCGCCTCGGTCAGGGCGAAGCCCAGCCACTGGATCGAGGTGATCTCGTCGCGCATCTCCGGCTGGCGGGTCACCGACTCGATGACCTTGCCGAAGATGTAGCCGACGCCGATGCCGGGGCCGATGGTGCCCAGGCCGGCGCCCACGCCCAGCGCGATGGACTTCAACTCCGCCTGCGCGAGGTAGGTGATGAGCTCGAGGTCCATGTGGTGTGGTCTCCTTCTCTCAGTGGGACTCGGCGACCGCTTCGCCGAGATAGATGGCCGTCAGGGTCGCAAAGATGAACGCCTGCAGCGTGGCGATCAGCACGATCTCGAAGAGGAAGAACACCCAGGCGATGGGCAAGGTGATCCAGCCCAGCGCGGCGAGACCGAGGATGATGGCCAGCCCGCCGCCCATGAAGAGGATGAGCAGGTGGCCGGCCAGCATGTTGGCGAAGAGCCGCACGCTCAGCGAGATGATGCGCACGAACTGGGAGATCACCTCGATGAGGAAGATCGGGAAGGCCGCGACGCCGGTCACGCCCGCGGGCACCCATCCCTTCACGTACTTGATCGGCCCCTTGGCCCGCACTCCCTCGGCGTGGTAGGCCAGCCACACCATCAGCGTCAGCACGAGCGGCACCGAGATGTTGGCCGTGGCCGCGTAGATCGCGAAGGTCGGAAGCTCGAGCCCGCCGACTTCGATCGGGTGGCTCGCGTTCAGCGGCAGCGGGACGTACCCGATCATGTTCGAGGCCCAGATGAACAGGAACAGCGTGCCCACGAAGGAGAACCACCTCCGGGCCATCGCGTCGTCCATGTTGCCCCGCGCGAGGTTGTCGCGCATGAAGGTGTAGGCGGTCTCCACGGCGGTCTGGACGCGGTTGGGCCGCGCCTGCATGCGGTTGGCGACGAAGAGCGTGAGGCCGAGCGTGATGATGGACGCCAGGAAGAGGTAGATGACCGCCTTGGTGATGGACAGATCGAGGGGCCCGGCCTCCAGGGCGATGTAGGGCTCGAGCTTGAACTCCTCCTGGGGCTGGAAGTCGGTCTCGCCAATGGAGCCGAAGATGATGCCCAGCAGAGCCGCCGGGAGAAGCAGGGCGGCGAGGCCGAGCAGGACCTTCGCGCGTGTGGACAGGTTCTTCATGTGGGGGAGGTCTTGGTGGGGCGGCTGCCGCCGCCGGAGGATGGCAGCAGGCCGTGGGTGGTGAAGTGCAGGGTGAATAGCACGACGCAGAGCACGGCGGCGGAGAGGCCGACGTCGTCCCCGGCGGTCAGACCGACGGCGACGAGGATAAGGCCCATGGCCCATCCGCGCCCGATCATCGAGCCCGCCATGAGCCCGGCGGTGCGCCGCAGGTCGGCGGCCTCCTCGGCGCGGCGCTCGGTGAACGCCCCGACGGCCCGCCACATCGCCCAGATCGCCGCAGCGGTGAGCCAGCCCAGCAGCGGCAGCCCGGCCGCCACGAAGACCGCCAGCGCCAGGACGAGGACGAGGAGATCGATATTGCGAAGGAGCGGCATGGAGGGTGGAGGCCCGGGCTCGCCCGGGTGGACCGGGAATCTACAAGTTTGTGCGACTTTGTAACAAGAAAGTGGCACGCGCCACAGAGTTCCCGGCCCAGGTCCTCTACCCGAACACGGGCGTGCCCAGGCCCTGGGCGAGCAGGTCGTGGGTGCGTCGAGCGCCACGAGAGGGCTGACGGGGAGATCCTGGGCGCCCGGGTAGCGTGGGCGCGATGCGCGCGATCGTCGTCGGCGGCGGCCACAACGGCCTGGTGTGCGCGTGCTACCTCGCCCGTGCCGGACTGGAGGTGACGGTGCTGGAGGCTTCAGGCGCGCCGGGGGGCGGGTCGCGCACCGAGGAGCTGCTGCCCGGCCACCGCTTCGACACCCACTCGGTCGCCCACAACATCATCAACATGACCCCGATCCCGCGGGAGCTTGACCTCGCCGGCGCGGGCCTCGAGTACCTGGAGATGGATCCCTTCGCGGTGGCCGTCTTCGTCGACGGGCGCATCGTGCGCTTTCACCGCTGCGTGGAGCGCACGGTGGCCTCCATCGCCGAGCACGACCCCTCCGAGGCCGAGCTGTACGCCGACTTCATGGCCCTCGCGGTGCCGCTGGTCGACCTCGGGGTCAGCGGGCTGGTCACCGCCGGCTCTCCGCGGGCCACCGTGGGACGCGCGCTGCGCCGGCTGCCCGCCGCGTGGCGGGCGGTGCGCCGCGCCGGGGCGGGCGAGGTGGCCGGCGACCTGCTGGCCCCCTACGGCACCTTGCTGCGCGGACGCCTGGGCTCCGACCTCACGAGAGGGCCCGTCGCGGCCTTCGCCGCCCACGCGGGCGCCGGTCCCAACACGCCGGGCGGCGCGGCCTTTGCGCTGTGGCAGGCCGCCTACCACCGCTTCGGCCAGTGGCACGCGCGCGGGGGCTCGGGGGCGCTGGCCGCGGCGCTCGTGCGCCGGCTGGAGGCGCTGGGGGGCACGGTGCGCTGCGAGGCACCGGTGGCGCGCATCGAGACCGCCGCCGGGCACGTTCGCGGCGTGGTGCTCGAGGACGGCGAGCGCCTGGCGGCCGACGCCGTGGTGGCCGCGACCGATCCGCGCGCGGCGCTGCTCGAGCTGCTCGACCCGCCGCTGGGCGGCGCGGCGGGCCGGCGCCTGCGCGCCGCACACCGCTCCAACACCGTGCAGGCGCTGGTGCTGGTGGGCGCCACGCGCCTGCCGGCCTACCCGGGGGCGCGCGCGGGCGACTGGAACGGCCTGCAGAGCTTCGTCGACTCGCTCGACGCGCTGCAGGATGGCTTCGTGCAGGCCGAGGCCGGGCGCCTGCCCTCCCCCGCGCCCGCCTACGCCTTCACCACCTCGGCGCTGGACGGCTCGCTGGCCCCGGCGGGCGCGCACACCGTCTACCTGGCCTGCCCGACTGCGCCCTACGCGGTGGAAGGCGGATGGGAGGGCGCGCAAGAGCGCCTGACCGAGGACCTGCTCGCCCAGGTCGAGGCCCGCGCGCCCGGGTTTCGCGAGGCCGTCACGGGCGTGGTCGTGCGCACCCCCGAGGAGATGGCCCGCCAGCTGCGCTGGCCCGGCGCCCACCCCATGCATCTCGATGTCACACCCGACCAGCTCGGGACGCTGCGGCCCACCGCGGCGCTGGGTTCGCACCGCACGCCGGTCACGGGCCTCTACGCCGGCGGCGCGGGCACCGCCCCCACCGGCGGCGTCGCGGGCGCACCGGGCCGCGGCACGGCCCGCGCGCTGCTGCGCGACCACGGGCTGGCGTGATCAGTCCAGGTCCACCAGCGCGAAGCGCACCGCGCCGCCCTCCACCTCCGCCAGGCCCATGGTGTGGTGGGGCTGGCGGCGGCGGTCGGTGGGGCTGCCGGGGTTGAAGATCTGAAAGCCGTCCTGCGCCCGCTCGTGCAGCGGGATGTGGGAGTGGCCGAAGATCACGGCGTCGGCGGCCGGAAAGCGCCGGCGCAGGCGCCCCAGCCGCCCGCGCGCCGGGCCGCCATCGTGCACCACGGCGATGACCGCTTCCCCGGCCCGGACCTAGGTGACCTCGGGCAGTCGCGCACGCACCGCCTCGTCGTCCACGTTGCCGTGCACGGCATGGACGGGCGGACCCAGCGCCTCCAGCTCCTCGAGCACCGCCGGCGTGCTCAGGTCGCCGGCGTGCACGATGGCGTCCGCGGCACGCAGGCGCGCCACGCAGGCCTCGGGCAGCGTCCGCCGGCCGCGCGGCAGGTGCGTGTCGGCGATGAGCGCGAGTAGCTCCGAGCGCGAGTACGGCCCCTTCGTCAGCCGCCCGTCCCGTCCCTCGCCCGGCGGGCCGCCACCCAGTCGGCGAGCACGTCATAGGCCGGGCGCTCGTTGCCCCCGGGCGTGATCAGTCCCGAGTCCCACGTACCCAGCAGGTCGTCGACCTGCCAGTGGTAGACGTACAGGCGGCGGATGCGGCCCGTCAGCGGCACGAGCCGCTCGAGCAGGAACTTCGTCGCCCGGGCGGCGTGGCGCGGGCCCTTGGGCAGGTCGAGGTCGCTGCGGTTGTTGCGCGAGACGATGCCGCCCACCTCGGTCAACCAGATCTCGCCACGCGTGTGCGCGCGCATGCGCCGCGTGCCGATGGTGCGAAAGCGGTTGGCGTCGACGTAGTTGTGCAGGCCCCAGTGGGAAGGCTCGCGCACGTCGCCGCGGTAGTTCCTGCGGGTATGTGCGCGGAAGTCGAGGATCCAGCGGCTCATGTTCTCGAGGTCGAGGACCTCGGCGGCCAGGACGATGCACTCCCGGCACGCCAGGCGCAGCTTGCGCCAGTAGGCGGCCACCAGCTCGGGGCGGTGGCACGTCGGCTCGCCACAGTGGTTGGCCTCGTTCCAGGTCGCGAACTGCGTGACCTGGGGGTGGCGCTTGCGCAACGCGAGGAACTGCTCGGTCAACTCGACCGGGCTGGGCAGCGAGCGGCGCCGCCGGGCGGAGTGTTGGAAGGAGACCAGCGGCTCCACCCCGCTGCGCAACGCGGCGGCCAGCCACCGGTCCAGGCGCTCGCGCTCGTGGTCGATCTCGAGCACGTCCCAGCTGACGGCGATGCGTGCGCGGCCCATCCCCAGCGCGTGCATGCGCGGGTCCGAGAAGGTCTCGGCCTTCTGATCGGCGATGCCCAGCGCGACTTCTCCCCGGGCCTCGCCGCCCCCAACCGCTCCCGCCGCCAGCGCCGCGAACACCACGGCCACCACGAGCGCGCAGCGCCTCATCGTCCGAGCCCCTCGGTGAGCACAGCCGGCAGCGAGACGGTGTCGGCGACCTCGCGGACGGTGGAGCTGTCCAGGGTGGTGAACCGCTCGGCGTCCGCGAGGCTGGCCAGGTCCATGGCATCGCGCACGCTAGCGATAGGGTGGCTCGCATGGCGCAGTCCCCCTCCCGGCGCGGCGAGGGCACCTCCGAGCGCCGCGCCGCCATCGCGGACCCACATCCGCGATGGACCATCTGACCCGGGAGCCCGATGCGCGTCTGGGTGGACCTCACCAACACCGCGCACGTTGTCGTGCTGCGCCCGCTGGTGGAGCTGCTCGAGCAGCGCGGTCACGAGGTGGAGTTGACCGCGCGGCCGCTGTCGCACACCGTCGAGCTGCTGGACGACTGGGGACACGCCTACACGCTGCTGGGCCGCTACGGCGGCGTGGGACGGGCGGGCAAGGGGCGCGCGGCGGCCGACCGGGTCGTGCGGATGCTGCGCTTCGCGCGCGGGCGGCGCTTCGACGCCGCGCTGGCCCACGGATCCACCGACCTGCCGGTGGCCTGCCGCGCGCTGGCCGTCCCCAACACCACGATGTTCGACTACGAGTTCGCGCTGGTCCAGCACAGCGTGAACTGCCGGCTGGCCACGCGGGTGCTGGTGCCCGAGGCGATCCCTCGCGAGCGCCTGACGCGCTTCGGCGCGCGGGGGCGCAAGCTCGTCCGGTACCCGGGTCTCAAGGAGGAGTACTACCTGCACGCCCACCCACCCGACCCGGGGTTGCTCGACACCCTCGGCGTGCCGCGCGATGCGATCCTCTGCGTGGTGCGCACGGCGCCCTCCTATGCGCTGTACCTGGGCGGTGCCGAGAGCACGCTGCTGCCGCGGCTGCTGGCTCGCCTGGTGGCCGAGCCGCGCGCCCACGTCGTGGTGCTGGCGCGTACGCCCGGCCAGGCAGACGACGTGCGCGCTCTGGGCCTGCAGCGCGTCGTCGTGCCCCCCCGCGCGGTGGATGGCGGCGCCCTGGTGGCCCAGGCCGACCTGGTGGTCTCGGCCGGGGGGACCATGAACCGTGAGGCGGCGGCGCTGGGCGTGCCGGTGTGGTCGATGTTCGAGGGGCGCCTGGGAGCGGTGGACGAGCGGCTGATGCGCGAGGGCCGCCTGCGCCTGCTGCGCGATCCCGCGGAGGTCGTGCCCGTCCGACGCCATCCCACCGCCGTGCCGGTGCGCCGCGATCCACTCGACCTGCTGCGCCTGGCGGTGCCGGGGTCCTGAAGCCGGGGCCAGGCAGTCTGGGGAGCCGGGCCGAGCGAGCCGTCCGATGCGGCCGCCCGGGTCGGCTCCCGTCAGGCGACTCGGGCCGCGGGCGCCGGCTCGGCGCGGCGGAACTTCACGAGGTAGTCGATGCCCGAGACGACCGTGGCCAGCACGGTGGCGGCCACCAGGACGTCGACCCAGGCTTGCCTGGGGTCCGCCACGGCCAGCAGGACGAGCACCATGGCGATCTGCAGCGTCATCTTGATCTTCCCGAAGGAGCTGGCGTCGATGATCTCCCCGCGGCGGGCGGCGACCGTGCGCAGCACGGTGACCAGCACCTCGCGGGTGAGAATGACCACGGGCACGACGACCCACAGGCGATCGACCACGACCAGCGCGATGAGCGCCGCGCCCACCAGCAGCTTGTCGGCCACCGGGTCGAGGAGCTTGCCTACCGTGGTGACCAGGCCACGTGAGCGCGCGAGCGTGCCGTCGAGGACGTCGCCCAGCGCTCCCGCCGCGAACACGACGGCCGCCGCCACCGAGCCCTCCGGACTGCTCAGCACCAGCACGACGAGGACCGGAGCGAGGACGATGCGGGCCATCGTGATCGCGTTGGGCAGGTTGAGCGCCGGAGGGCGGGTGGCCATCCCCCGCGCTTGCCCGTGCCCGCACGCGCGCAAACCGGTGGAGGTCCAGCGATGAGCGGACGGCCCCCGGCGGACGAAGGGCCCTCGGTGAGGCGACGCGGGCGCCTGCCGGCCGACATGAGCGCGCGCGTCGCGGTGGCCGTGCCCGCGGCACTGGTGCTGCTCGCGCTCGTCGCCCTGGGCGGCCTGCCCTTCGCGCTGGCCCTCGCCGCCCTGGGCGTCCTGGCCGCCGTGGAGCTCATGGGCGCCTTCGGAGCCTCGCCCACCCTGGGCGCGGTGGGCGCGGGCGCGGTCGCCGCGCTCGTGGTCGGCGCACTCGCGGGAGGCCGCGACGTGCTGGGCGGTCTGCTCGTCGCGCTGCTCCCGCTGCTCCTGTTGGCCGCCGCGCTCGGCCATCCCCCGCGCGCGGGCACCGCTCCGGCCGTGGCCGCCGCGGTGCTCGGTGCCGCGTGGATCGGCCTGGGCCTGGCCCACGGCGTGCTACTGCGCGAGCTGCCCGAGGGCACGGAGCTGGTGATCGCGGTCCTGCTGGGCACATTCTTGGGTGACACCGCGGCCCACCTGGCCGGCACGGCGTGGGGTCGCCGGCCGCTGGCACCCGCGATCTCCCCGGCCAAGACCGTCGAGGGCATGGTGGCCGGCCTGGTGGTGGCGACGCTCGCCGCGTTCGCCGCCGCGCTGCTCGCCGTGGACGGCCTCGGTGTGGGCGGGGCGCTCGCGCTCGCCCTCGCGGTGGCGCTGGCCGCCCCGGCCGGAGACCTCTTCGAGTCGATGCTCAAGCGTGACCTGGGTCTGAAGGACAGCGGCACGCTGTTCGGCGCCCACGGCGGCGTGCTGGACCGCATCGACGCGGTGTTGTTCACCGCGGTGGCGGGCTACTACGCGACCCTGGCGGCACTCTGAGCGCGCCGCGCGGGCCGGCGTGCGGCGAGCATCGCGCGCACGTCGTGCCCGGTGGCCGCCGCTCCCGCCCAGACCGCCAGCGCGCCGATGGCCACGCCGGCCACGTCGTCGGCCACGTAGTGCCAGCCGAGGTAGATCGTGGACACCGTCGTCAGCCCGAAGAAGGCCCACGCCACCCGGGACGTCCAGCGTGGGAGGTCGGTCAACGAGGCGAAGGCGGCGGCGGTGAAGGCGATCGACACGTGCAGCGATCCGAAGGCGGCCACGCCGTGGACGGCCTGCGTGGCGAAGGGGTCGGCCAGGACGGCGAGGCGTTCCTCCCACAGCGTGGCCTGCAGCTGCGAGACGCCCGTCGGCGGCAGGCCCGCGAAGGTCGCGGGGTCGGCGAAGACGGGGCCCAGCGCGGGTAGCAGGTAGTAGCTCGCCGTCCCCAGGATCCAGTTGAGCCCCAGCGCGGTGACATACCAGAAGCCCCGGCGCAGATCCCTCGTCCACACCAGGGCGGCGACGAGCGACAGCGGCATGAGAATCAGAAATGCGAGGTACACGAACGACAGGACGTGCGCAGCGATCCCCGTACCCAGCACGGCGTGCAGGACTGTCGCGGGATCGACGCCCAGCCCCAGCACCTGGTCCATCTCGGCCAGCGACCCGTCGTAGACCGGGTCGCGCACGAAGGGCAGGAAGCTCTTGAGGTTGCGGTAGGCCAGATAGGTGACGTAGAAGCTCAGCAGGCCGGCCAGGACCACCCACGCGCGGCGCAGGGTCCACCGCTCGCCGACCACGGCCCGCAGCGCGCCGATCGGCCGCGCCTGGCCGCGGCGCACGCGCGCGGCGACCCGAGGGATCACGTCGGCGCAGAAGAGGACGGCCACGAGGCCGGCGAGGCGGACGTAGGCGGGACCCACGGCGCCGTCCGGATCGCGCACCGGCAGGCCCGCCGCCGCGGCGACGATCATCGCCAGCGCGCCGAAGGCGAGCGCGAGGACCACCGCGACCAGGTAGGGGTGGCGGGCGGGCAGAGCGGTCATCAGCGAGAGAATGTAGAGCCGGATACACCGTGGCGACGCACGGCGCGCGGTGTGGGGCGGTTGCTACCCGCTGGCGAGGGGTATGGTCGCCCGGTGGCGCAGGGTCTGCTGCTCGTCGTCAACCCCGCCGCCTCCCGGGTGAGTGCCCGGGTGCAGGACACGGTCGCCGCAGCGCTCGAGAAGCGCTTCGACCTCTCGGTGGTGCGCACGGACGCCGCCGGAGACACCACGCGGGCGTGTCGCGACGCCGCGGCCGCGGGCCGGGAGGCCGTCGCCGTCCTGGGTGGCGACGGCACGGTCGGCGCGGCCGCCGCCGGGCTCGTGGGCTCGTCGACCGCGCTGGCCCCGCTGCCGGGCGGGATGACCAGCGTCTTCTGTCGCACGCTGGGACTGCCGCGTGATCCCGTGGAGGCCGCCCGCACGCTCACCGCGTGCGGCCTGGGCCCCCGCCGGCGCGTGGACGTGGGCACCCTCGAGGGGCGCCCCTTCCTCTTCGCGGCGGGGATCGGGGCGACCGCCGAGCTGATGGAGCGCGTCGAGAGGCGCCCGGCCGCCAAGCGGCTGCTGGGCCAGTCCGCCTTCGCGCTGGCCGGCGCGTCGCTGCTGGCCGAGCGCCGGCGCCCGCGGCTGCCCGCCTTCATGGTCGAGGCCGACGGCCGGCGAGTCGAGGGCGTCACCGCGATCGTGCAGAGTTCCTCGCCGCTCACCTACCTGGGCCCGCGGGCCGTCGACGTGTGCCCGGGCGCCGGCCTGGCCACCGGGACGATCTCTCTCACGCTTGCGCGTCGCGCGCGGGCCTTCGACGTGGGCGGGGTGCTGTGGCGCCTGCCCACGGGAAGCGCGCAGCGGATGCAGTCCCATCCCCAGGTCGAGGGCTTCGCCGGCGTTCGCGCGGCGACGCTGCGCGCGCTGGAGGAGAGGCCCTTCGCCGTCGAGCTCGACGGCAGCTACGCGGGGCACTTCGTGGCCGCCGAGCTCGGGGTGTCGCCGGGCGCGCTGCTCGTGGCCGCCTGAGTCAGCAGGACCTCGATGCGCTGCGCCTGGACGCGCACGTCGTGGCGGGCGGCGGCGGCGCGGGCGGCCGGATTGGGCGAGGGCAGTGCGGCCGCCGCCTCGAGGCCGCGCGCGAGGTCGGTGACGTCGTGGGGATCCACCAGGACCCCGGCCTCGGGAGGGACGAACTCCGGCGGACCGCCGATCCGGGTGGCCACCACCGAGCGCTCCATGGCCATCGCCTCCAGCAGGACCTGCCCGAAGGGCTCGACCAGGCTGGGCAGGCACAGCACGTCGCCGGCCGCGATCCAGGCCGGCACCTGCTCGTGAGGCACGCGGCCGGCCAGCCGCACGCCGGGGCGGGCTTCGATCTGCGCGCGCAGCGGGCCGTCGCCCAGCAGCGTGAGCGAGCCGTGTCCCAGGAGCGCGAAGGCGTCGGCCAGCGCGACGACGTTCTTGCGCTCGATGAGCGAGCCGGCGAAGAGGAAGCGAGGGTGCGCCCCTTCGCCCGCCACCTCTCGCGGCGCGAAGCGCTCGAGATCCACCCCGCAGTCGATGACGTGCGTGCGTCCTCGGGCGGCGGGAACCGCTGCCTCCAGCTCGCCGCGCAGCGCGTCCGAGACGCACACGACCGCCTGCGCCCGCGCGCAGGCCCATGCGGTGAGGTGGCGCACCGACCCGCGCGTGGAGGCGTTGCGCACGTCCTGGCCGTGCGCGGTGAGCACCACGGGTCGGCGCAGGAGGGCCCCCACCGCAGCGGCCACCACGCCGGCGGGCGCCAGGAAGTGCGCGTAGACCACGTCGGGGCGACGGCGCAGGCCGGCCGTCACCGAACGCGCGGCCAGCGCGACGTGCTTGGTCGGCGGACCGCCGCGCCGGTCCACCACCGCGCGGTCGATCGCGTGTCCGCGCGCGATCAACTCGCGCTCGAGCTGGGCGACGAAGGCCCCCAGGTCGGGGTCGTCCCGCCCGGGGTACATCTGGGAGATCAGCAGGATGCGCACCTACGGTGCCGCGGTGGCCGGTACGAGCGGGCGGGCCAGCGCCCGCGCCCACAGAGCACGACGCACGGCGCGGTCGGGCTCGGCGTCGAGGCGGGCCACCAGCTCGTGCGCGACGTCGCCGGGCAGCGCGACCGTACCCTCGATCGGGACGCAGCCCGCGAAGCGCTCCTGCCCCAGCACCTCTCCCGGGCCCACGAGCACCTCCTCCATGGTCTCCCCGGCGCGCACCCCCAGCAGCGCGACGTCGGGCGCGCCCGGGCGCCCGGCGCCGCCCCAGACGCGCTCGGCGAGCTGGCCGACGGTGAGCGTGACCGGCTCGGCGGCGGTGACCAGAGGCACGCCGGCGGCCGCGCTGAGAGCCCCGTGGGCCACGAGCGTGGCGGCGTGGCCCATGGTGATCCAGTAGCGGCGCATGCCTCCGTCGGTGACCGTGAGCGGCACGCCGGCGCGGGCCTGGCGCAGGAAGAGATCCGACGCGCTGCCCGCGCTGCCCAGCACGTTGACCAGGCGCACGGCGGCGCACCGACCCCAGGTGTCCGCGCCGGCCAGCGCGGCGAGCGCCTCCATCAGGCGCTTGGAGCGCCCGTAGCGCCCGGCGGCCCGCGCGGCCTTGTCGGTGGAGGCGACCACCACGATGGCGTCGCCCGCCGCACGCAGCACGTTCCAACTGCCGTCGAGGTTCGTGGCGGCGAACTCCTCGGGAAAGCGCTCGGCCCAGTCGACGTGCTTGTAGGCGGCCAGGTGGAAGACCACGTCGGGGCGCGCGCGGGCGACCTCCTCCTCCAGGCGGGCGCGCTCGCGCACGTCGCACAGCACGTGGTCGGTGCGCGCGAGCTCCTCGGGCGCGCGCGCGCGACGATCGGCGGTCAGCGAAGCCTCGTGGAGGTCGAGCAGCGTGATGGCGCTCGGGCGGAAGCCGTGCAGGAGGTTGGCCAGGGCGGTCCCGATGGATCCCGCGCCGCCGGTGATGAGCACGCGCCGTCCGGCGAAGTGCTCCTCCAGCTCGAGCACCGCGGGCAGCGGGTCCCGACGGCCCACCACGCCCGGCCAGTCGAAGCGCTCGGGGCGCAGGCGCGGGGCGCGCGGGCGCCAGGGGCGCGCCGGCTCGCGCAGCGCCGCCTCGATCGCACGGTACCCGGCCTTCATGGCCGGCGAGCGTGCCGGATCGGGCTCGTTGATCTCGGCCACGATGGCCGGCACGCCGGCGGCCGCCAGCCGGCGCACCACGGGGTCGAGGTCGAGCTCCCCCTCCCCGTAGGGCAGGCCCTCGCCCAGAACGCCCGCGGCATCGGAGACGTGGGCGACGCGCGCATGCGGGGCCAGCTCGGCGACGTAGCGGTCGAGCTCCAGCTCGTCGGGGTCCTCGACGGCGAACTGCGCGGGCGCCGCCACGCCGAAGGTGCGAAACAGGGCGGCGTGCGAGGTGTCCAGCGTGAATCCCAGGGTGGGCACGCGCACGCGCCAGGCCAGCAGGTCGCGCCAGTGGCCGCCGATCGGCGAGAGGAACACGCCACCCGTGCGCATGCGCAGGATGGGCGGGACGTTCTCGATCAGGGGCGTCACGCCGCGTTGCGCGCACGCGTCCGCGAAGACGTCCAGGAAGGCGTGCACGGCCTCCTCGTCCACGCCGCGCGCGGCGCGAAAGGCGGCGGGCTCCTGGGGCACGAAGAGATGGATGGTGAGCACGGACGAGCCGATGCGCGCCGCGAAGTCGGCGCTGCGCTCGATGCCCTCCCGCGCCTCGACGGTCAGCTCGTCCACGCGCACGAAGGCGCCGCTGGGCCAGGCCACCGGCGCCTCCGCGGTGACGCGCGCGGGCGCGGGGTCGGCCTCGCTCACCGCGCGCACGGCCGCGTCCAGGGCGCGGTCGTCGGCCACGTCGGCGGGCATCAGGCACAGCTCGAGCCCGCCCCACGGCCCGCCGGCCAGCCGCTCGGCGACCTGCTCAGGCCTGGGCGCGGCCTTGAGCAGCGGGATGGCGGCGGAGCCAGTCGACATAGGCGGTGACCGCCTCCTGAAGGGGGCGGGCGGTCAAGGGTAGACGCCGGTCCGTGGCCGACGGCGCGTAGCTCTCGTTCTCGCCCGCAGGCAGATCACCTCCCGGCAGCTCGATCTCCACGCCGGTCCCCGCAGCGTCGCGCGCCGCCTGCGCAGCCTCCGCCAGCGGCGTCGAGACGCCGCTGGCGGCGGTGAGCACGGTGCCCCAGGCGCCCGCGCACAGCAGGCGCTCGAGGCCCTCGACCAGGTCGTCGACGTAGAGGAAGTCGCGCGTGCGGTCGGGCCGGCCGGGGATCACGATCGGCCGGCCCTCCAGGGCCCGCGCGGCGAAGGCGGCGATGGCGCCCGTGGCGCCCTCCCAGGCCACCTGGCCGGGCCCGAAGACGCTCGCCAGGCGCACCACCGTGGTGGGCGCGGCGTGGAGGCGACACGCCTCCTCCCCCAGGCGCTTGGAGGCCGCGTAGGGATCGGGCGCTGGCTCCACGGCGGCGCGCACGGAGGAGGGGTAGACCAGCGCGGCGCCGTGGTGGGCGCAGGCCTCGAGCAGGTTGAGCGTGGTGCCGGCGTTGGCGCGCACGGCGGCGGCGGGGTCCTCGCGGGCGCGGGCCGGATCGGGCAGGCCCGCGAAGTGCAGGACGGCCTCGTGGCCGGCGACCAGGTCGCGCGCCGTGGGGTCGCCGGCGTCGCAGGCCACGGTGTCCAGGGTCCGCGCGGCGGCGCGGTCGCGCGCTCCCGGGCGAGCCAGCGCCGTGACCGCGTGCCCGCGCTCGCGCAGCAGGACGGTGGCGCGCCAGCCCAGGTAGCCGGTGGCGCCCGTGACCAGCAGCCTCACCGGGCCAGGTACTCCGCGAGGTTGCGGGTGTAGGTGAAGGGGCTGCGCACCGTGTAGGCGGCCCCGCCGGCCGGCTCGCGGCTCTGGGCCAGCGCCGCCACGTCGGCCACGGTGATCGTCTGCGCCGCCACGTCGTGGGCCACCACCCCGGGCGCGGGCACCAACTCGTGCAGGATGCGCGCGCAGTCGTCGAGGTGAACCACCCCGATCGTGGCCGTCCCCCCGTCGTCGAGGGGCGGCGGCCGGCCGGCCTCGGCCAGGCCGGCGAACTTGTCCACCACCGTCTGGGACTCGGCGCGCTGGTGGGTCACCGGGCCCGGGCCGTAGACGATGCCCAGGCGCAGGAGCGCGACCGCCAACCCGTGGCGCCGGGCGTACAGGGCCAGGCACAGCTCGCCGTAGACCTTGGACAGATGGGCGAGGTCGCCCTGGGCGCCGTAGGGCCGGTCGGCGGCGACCTCGCCGCTCAGCCCCGGGCCGTAGACGTGCAGCGAGCTGGCGAACACCAGCGGCGGGCCGCCGCGGCCGGCCACCGCCTCGACCACGCGGCGCACGCCCGTGACGTTGGTCTCCTCGGTGTAGTCGGGATCGGAGACCGACAGCGGACGGCTGGCCTGCGCGGCGAGCAGGTGCACGCGGTCGGGGGCCGTCGCGCGCAGCAGCCCGTCGACGGCGTCGCCGTCGCGGATGTCCAGCGTCACCACGTCGGCTCCCCGCGCGGCCAGGTCGTCCAGCTCGGTGCGCTGCGTGGCGTACCAGTTGTCGGCGAGGACCACCTCGTCCCCGGCGTCCAGCGCGCGTGCGCCCAGCGCCGCGCCGACGTAGCCGGCGCCGAGGATGAGCAGGCGGGCCATCGGGCGCAGACTAGGGGTGCCGGAGGCGGCCCGCGGGTGGCGGAGCGGCCAGGTGGCCGCGGAGCCGGTCCCGCGGGCGAGGCCACCGCCGGAGGTGGGCCCCCAGGTCGCGATAGCGACAAATGCTCCGGGTGGTCCCTCCCGGGGGTGACGCCCCGCGGGGTCTGCCGCCGACTGCGTCATACTGGCGCGCGATGTCGTTCACCGAGACGCTGTCGGCGCTCGTGGAGGACGGCGCGGTCCTGGCCGGTCTGCTGCTGGCCTTCGCCGTCGCCTGGCTGACGACTCCGCTGGCGGGACGCCTGGCCCGGGCCACCGGCCGAGTCGACGCCGGCGACGACCGTCCGCGTATCCACACCGTTCCCACGCCCAACACCGGCGGTGTGGCGATCGTGGCGGCGATCGCCGTGGCGGCGCTTGGCTTCGCCGAGCTCGACGGCTCGATGGCCGGCATCTTCCTCGCCCTCCCGCTGGTCATGCTCATCGGTCTGTGGGACGACCGGCGCGGCATGGCGCCCAAGGTGAAGCTGGCGCTGCTCGTCGCGGTGACGCTCATCCCGGTGGCCGCCTACGGGCTGACCTTCGAGCGAGTGACCCTCCCCGTGCTGGGCGACGGCGACCTGGGCTGGGTCGCCTACCCGCTCACCGTCGTGTGGATCGTGCTGGTGGCCAATCTCGTGAACCTGATCGACGGCCTGGACGGGCTGGCGGGCGGCATCGTGGCGATCGCCGCGGCGACCCTGGCGCTGCTGGCCGTCTCCTTCGGACGCCTGGAGGTCGCCGCCGTGGCGGCCGCGGTGTGCGGCGCCACCCTGGGCTTCCTGGGGCACAACCTGCACCCCGCCAAGATCTTCATGGGCGACAGCGGCGCACTCAGCCTCGGCTACCTGTTGGCCGCCCTGTCCGTCGAGGGCCTGCTCAAGACACCGGCGACGATCACCCTGCTCGCCCCGATGCTCATCGTCGCGGTGCCGCTGCTGGACACCTCGTTCGTGATCCTCAAGCGCCTGAAGTACCACCGTCCCCCTTCGGCGCCGACCAGAACCACTTCTACCACCGCTTTCTGCGCATCGGCTTCTCGCAGCGGCGGACCGCCGCCTACCTGCACCGTGGGCGGCCTCGCTGGCCGCCTGGGCCATGCTGGTGCGCTTCATGCCTCCGCGTCCCAATGGCGACTGGGAGCTGGGCAACAGCCTGGTCGTCGGCGCCGGCGGCCTCGCGGTCATGCTCGGCTCGATCTGGATGGTCTACACCCTCGAGATCCTCAAGTTCCGCCGCCTGGACCGGATGCGCCTGCGCCGGACCCGTCCGGGTGCCACGTCAACGGAGATCGACGAAGCCGTCGAGCACGACCTCCAGACCGGCGAGTTCGAGTCCGTCTCGGGCTGAGCCCGCCGCCCGGCGCGGCGAGTACGATCGTCCCATGCCCATCCGTCCGGACGATGCCTGGTTTCACGAGGACGCCCGCCGCAACGCCGCCGCGGAGGCCGCTCGCACCGAGGCGGAGCACCGGCGTCCTGCACAGGATCGCGCCGAGGATGCGATCGCGCTGACCGAGTTCGTCAATGAGGTGGCGGAGGCCGGGCGCCGTGCCCGCGCTGCGACCCCGTGAGCTCCTCGCCGGACTCCTCGACCGAGGCGTCGACTTCATCGTCGTCGGCGGTCTGGCCGTCGGCTTCCACGGCTGGCCTCGAGCGACGCAGGACATCGATGTCTGCCCTGGCCCTGCCCAGGAGAACCTCGAGCGGCTGGCCGAGGCCCTGACGGACCTGGGCGCTCGGCCCGTCGGAACCGGCGAGTTCGACGTCGATGAGTTTCCCTTCGATCCCACGGACCCCGACGACCTCGGTCAGGGCGGCAACTTCCGCCTTCAGACGAGCTATGGAGCGCTGGACGTCATGCAGTGGATTCCCGGGATTCCCGGCGACCTGGCCTATCGACATCTCGACGAGAAGGCCATCAGGGCGAGCGTGCTCGGCCTCGAGCTTCGGTTCTGCTCGCTCGAGGATCTCCGCGCCATGAAGCGCACTGCCGGACGGCCTCGAGACATCGATGATCTGGCGCATCTCCCCCAACCAGGGTGACCTGGCGAAGGGGCTGGTGACTACGCCGCCGCGGGCGTGTCCAGGTGCTCGTAGAGGGGAAAGCGCTCGGCGAGAGTGGCGACGCGCTCGGCGAGGTCGTCCCTGTGGGTCTCGAAGTCGGGCGCGAGCGCGGCCGCGATGATCGCGCCGGCCTCGGCGAAGTCGTCGACCTGCAGGCGGGGTGCGCCGCGTGGCCGAGGTGGTCCTCGCCGACAACTGGTACGCCACCCAGCGCGCGCAGCTGGACGGCCTGGCCGCGCGGGGAGCCGACGTGGTCACGCTGGACATCCGCGACGGCGACGACGTCGCCGGCCTGCTGCGCGCCACGACCCCCGACCGCGTGCACCTGCTCGCCGCGCAGGCCAATCGCCCGCTCCTCGTCCCCGGCGTCCAGCGCGCGTGCGCCCAGCGCCGCGCCGACGTAGCCGGCGCCGAGGATCAGCAGGCGGGACATGGGAGCAGGCTAGGAGCTTGTGTCGCTATCGCGACCTGGGGCCCGCCTCCCCACGGCTCGCTTCGCTACGCCCCATCTGGCCACCGGAGGCACCCCTATCCACGGGGTGACGCCCCGGGGGGTCTGCCGCCCACTGCGTCATACTGGCGCGCGATGTCGTTCACCGAGACGCTGTCGGCGCTCGTGGAGGACGGCGCGGTCCTGGCCGGTCTGCTGCTGGCCTTCGCCGTCGCCTGGCTGACGACTCCGCTGGCGGGACGCCTGGCCCGTCCGCGTATCCACACCGTTTCCCACGCCCAACACCGGCGGTGTGGCGATCGTGATGGCGATCGCCGTGGCGGCGCTTGGCTTCGCCGAGCTCGACGGCTCGATGGCCGGCATCTTCCTCGCCCTCCCGCTGGTCATGCTCATCGGTCTGTGGGACGACCGGCGCGGCATGGCGCCCAAGGTGAAGCTGGCGCTGCTCGTCGCGGTGACGCTCATCCCGGTGGCCGCCTACGGGCTGACCTTCGAGCGAGTGACCCTCCCGTGCTGGGCGACGGCGACCTGGGCTGGGTCGCCTACCCGCTCACCGTCGTGTGGATCGTGCTGGTGGCCAATCTCGTGAACCTGATCGACGGCCTGGACGGGCTGGCGGGCGGCATCGTGGCGATCGCCGCGGCGACCCTGGCGCTGCTGGCCGTCTCCTTCGGACGCCTGGAGGTCGCCGCCGTGGCGGCCGCGGTGTGCGGCGCCACCCTGGGCTTCCTGGGGCACAACCTGCACCCCGCCAAGATCTTCATGGGCGACAGCGGCGCACTCAGCCTCGGCTACCTGTTGGCCGCCCTGTCCGTCGAGGGCCTGCTCAAGACACCGGCGACGATCACCCTGCTCGCCCCGATGCTCATCGTCGCGGTGCCGCTGCTGGACACCTCGTTCGTGATCCTCAAGCGCCTGAAGTACCACCGTCCTCCCCTTCGGCGCCGACCAGAATCACTTCTACCACCGCTTTCTGCGCATCGGCTTCTCGCAGCGGCGGACCGCCGCCTACCTGCACCTGTGGGCGGCCTCGCTGGCCGCCTGGGCCATGCTGGTGCGCTTCATGCCCCCGCGTCCCAATGGCGACTGGGAGCTGGGCAACAGCCTGGTCGTCGGCGCCGGCGGCCTCGCGGTCGTGCTCGGCTCGATCTGGATGGTCTACACCCTCGAGATCCTCAAGTTCCGCCGCCTGGACCGCGTGCGCCTGGGACGCACCCGCCCCGGTGCCACGTCAACAGAGATCGACCACGCCGTGGAGGCGGGACCTCGAGACCGGGGAGTTCGAAGCCGTCTCGGGCTGAGCGAACGACGCCAGGGCACGGCCGACGGCTCAGCGCAGCAGCGTGCCCTTCCACGAGACGATGCCGCGCGCCCGGTCCGTGAGCTCGCAGCCGTCGGTCTCCTCGGTGAAGTAGGCGTCGATCCGGGTGGCCGTCGGTCGGCCCTCGACGGGCTGCGGGGCGTTGAGCTTGATCGAGTAGCGCTGCTGCGTCTCGGCCTTTTGTTCGGTGACGCAGCCCGTCGTGCCCGTCGACTCGCCGGCAAAGACGCCGGGACGGCCCTCGACGGGCTGGAGCGTGAGCGTCTTGAAGGCCCCCGAGCCCAGCTCCCGGCGCATGCGCACCGTGCATGTCGGTCCGGTGCAGTCGGTGGCAAACACCCACTCGGACTCCGTGGGGAACTCGTCGTCGACGGCGATGTTCTCGCCCTCGTAGTCGGCCTCGTTGGTCTCCATGGCGTAGGTGCCCTCGAGGACGACGGCACCCTCGGGCGGCGGGGCGGGTGCCGTGGACGGGTCGGGCGCCGGAGCGCCCGGCGGCGGGGGCGCGGTGACGGTCTCCACCACCGTCCGTGTCTCGGGCTCTCCGCCGCAGGCGACCAGCGCCAGCGCCGCGAGGGCGGTCAGGCTCATAGGCAGGGTGCGCATCGCGGTCCTCTCCTCTCGTCGGTGCGGTGTGTGGCCTGCATTGTGCGACGCGCGGGCCCCGGCCGTCCACCCCCCCGCGGGGGGTGCCCGCCCACCCCTACGCCGCCGCGGGCGTGTCCAGGTGCTCGTAGAGGGGGAAGCGCTCGGCGAGGGTGGCGACGCGCTCGGCGAGGTCGTCCCTGTGGGTCTCGAAGTCGGGCGCGAGCGCGGCCGCGATGATCGCGCCGGCCTCGGCGAAGTCGTCGACCTGCAGGCCGCGGGTGGCCAGCGCGGGGGTGCCGATCCGCAGCCCGCTGGTCACCATGGGCGGGCGGGGATCGAACGGGACCGCGTTGCGGTTGACCGTGATGCCGATCTGGTGCAGGCGATCCTCGGCCTGCCGGCCGTCGAGCTGGCTCTCGCGCAGGTCGACCAGCGCCAGGTGCACGTCGGTGCCGCCGGTGAGCACGCTGATCCCGTGGCCGGCCCGCGTGAGCGCGTCGGCCACCGCGCGAGCGCCCTCCACCGTGCGACGCTGGCGTTCGCGGAACGGCTCGCCGGCGGCGATGCGCATGGCGACGGCCTTGGCGGCGATGACGTGCTCGAGCGGTCCGCCCTGCTGGCCGGGGAAGACCGCGGAGTCGACGGCCTTGGCGTGCTCGGAGCGGCAGAGGATCATGCCGCTGCGCGGGCCCCCCAGGGTCTTGTGCACGGTGGTGGTGACCACGTCGGCATGGGGAACCGGGCTGGGATGCTCTCCGGCGGCGACCAGGCCGGCGAAGTGGGCCATGTCCACCATGAGCAGCGCGCCGACCTCGTCGGCGATGGCGCGGAAGGCGGGGAAGTCCAGCTGTCGCGGGTAGGCCGACCAGCCCGCCACGATCATCTTCGGGCGCTCACGGCGGGCGATCTCGCCCACCGCGTCCATGTCGACGCGGCTGGTCTCGCGGTCGACCTCGTAGGCGACGATCTCATACAGGCGCCCGGAGACATTGAGCTTCATTCCGTGGGTGAGGTGACCGCCGTGCGACAGCGAGAGGCCCATGAGCTTGTCGCCGGGACGCAGCAGCGCGTGGTAGACGGCGGCGTTGGCCTGCGCGCCCGCGTGGGGCTGGACGTTGGCGTGCTCGGCGCCGAACAGCCCCTTGGCGCGGTCGATGGCCAGCTGCTCGGCGACGTCGACGTGCTCGCAGCCACCGTAGTAGCGCCGCCCGGGATAGCCCTCGGCATACTTGTTGGTCAGGACGGAGCCCTGGGCCTCCAGCACCGCGCGCGGGACGAAGTTCTCCGACGCGATCATCTCGAGCGTCGACTGCTGGCGGTGCAGCTCGTCGCGCAGGACCGCTGCCACCTCGGGGTCCACCTCGGCCACCGGGCGGTTGAGGAAGTCCTGCTCCGAGTCGGTCACGTCGTCTCCTCGAGCGCCAAGCCTGCGTGGTCTGATTCCGGGTCAAGCCGCATGGTCGTCGGTGCCCAGGCTCACGGCGGGGATCGCCCGCCGGCTGCGCTGCCGTTGCACCGCCACCCGCCAGCCAGGCCTGACGGTAGCACCGGCCCTCGGAGGGCCGGTGCCGACTCGAATGCTCTCGGCTCGCCGCTCAGCGTCTCAGCCTGACCGTCCTTCGCACCACGGTCCGGTTTCCCGCGAGATCGGTGACGGTGAGCGCCACCCTGACCCTCACCGTGTGCGCGCGCCTGAGCGCCTTCCTTGATGGGCGAGGTCGAAGGGATGTGGAAGGTGGGTGAGCTGGCGCGGGCGACCGGGCTTACGATCCGCGCGTTGCATCACTACGACGACATCGGGCTGCTGGTGCCGGGCCGAACGCATTCCGGTCACCGCGTGTATTCGCATACGGATGTCGAGCGTCTGTACCGCGTCCTCGCGTTGCGCGGCATTGGGATGGCGCTTGATGAGATCGGGGCAGTGCTCGACGACGAGGGCGTGAGCCTGATCGACACCGTGCGCCGGCACGTCGCGGCTGTCGAGCGCGACATCGAGCAGCGTCGGGGGCTACTTGATCGCTTGCGCACCATGCTCGATGCGCTGGAACGGTCGTCGACCCCGACCGTCGCCGAGCTGGTCGAAGCGGTCGAGGCGATGACGGTCGTCGAGGCGACGATCGAGGACGTCATCACGCGCGAGCTGTGGCACGCGGCGTGGGAGCTCCAGAAGCCGTACATCGTTCTGCTCAGGGAGAGCGATGGCCAGCGGATCCTGCCGATCCAGATTGGACGAGCCTGAGGCCACGGCGCTGGCCATACAGCGCCGCGGTGCGACGTCTCCACGTCCGCTGGGACACGACCTGATGGTCGCGCTTCTAGACGCGGTGGATGCCCGCGTCGAGCGGATCGTGATCGAACGCCTAACGCGCGCCCGTCGCCGCCGGTCAGCGTCTGACGGTAACACCGCCGCGCGGAGAGCCGGTACCTCCAGCGCGACACCTCCGGCTCGGTGAGGATGTCGTCAGCGCTCGGGCATCCTCGGCGCGCACCGGGCGCAGAGAGCGAGCCTGCCGCGCGGTGCCGGGGACGCGCGGCAGGTTACCGGGTCAGCTGCTGCGGCGAAGCAGCGCTCGCCTGAGCGGCGGGCGGCTGTGGTCGAACTGCGCGATGACGGCGTTGACCCCCACGATCGCCAGTCCGGACAGGATGTTGACGGTCGTCAGCTTGCCGATCGAGCCCTGAAGCTTCGCCGCGGCCGGCGGCGTGTCGGGCGCCGGGGTGAGAGGTGCCTCCAGCGGGACGCGGCCGTCATCGCCCTGCCTGCCCAGCCGGATGTGCTGGACCACGGTGGCCACCCCGGACGCTACCGCGACCGACATGAGCCCATCCTTGACCACGCTGAGAGTTCGCTCCGTGCCGGTCAGCTTGTCCGGGCGCGTCTCGGTGGCGCGGGCCGCCAGCCACCCGGCGGCCGCAGCGCCCAGCCCGAGAGCGTTGATCGGGTTGTACGCGGCGTAGGCCGCGTTGGTCACCTTGCCGCGCTCAGCAGTGTCGGAGATGTTGGTCACCGACCTGTTGAACGCCAGCCTGCCGAACAGCGAGCCGCCCACCCAAGCGGCCAGACCGACATCGTGCGCCACGCGGGTGACATGGGCGGTGGGTCCTTGCGGCATCCAGACCTCCATCGTTGTTGAAGCCGATCCAGTCGACCTTTACGCCGGGTGGCACGAGTATGCGCAACCGGTCGCGATTGCACTACTACCCGAACATCGGTCCGCCAGGCAGGGTCGGGACCGCGTCGCCGATGCGTTGCGACGTCGACGCGCGATCCCGACTTCGATCTCCCCGCTGGCGCCCCGCCATGGATGCGCTCTGTCAAGCGACTCGTTGCCGAAGACAGAGAGCCGCAGGCCGGCTCGGGTGCCCCACCCGAGGGGGCGCTGGCCCGGCCCCCGCCTGGATCATGGCATCCGTGCCATCGAGAGCGGCTTGCGCGCCGGGCTGGCTGGGGAGAGGTTGCGACGAAGACGGCCCGACGGCTTCCTGCGGTCCGCTCGATGGCGTTCGGCCTGCCCCTGGACGCGGGCCCGCCCGAGCGCCACCATCTGGGCATGTCGAGCTGGAGTGCTTTCGAGGCCGCCGCTCCGGCGCTCGCCCGGGAGGTCCGCCGGCGCCTGGACGCCCACGCCCATAAGACGCTGGCCACCCTGCGCAGGGACGGCTCGCCGCGCATCTCGGGCACGGAGACCGTGCTGGCCGAGGGCGAGCTGTGGATTGGGTCGATGTGGCGGGCACGCAAGGCGCGCGACCTCCAGCGCGACCCGCGCTTCGCCCTGCACAGCGGCTCCGACGACCCGTCGGACTGGAGCGGCGACGCCAAGCTCGCCGGGGTCGTCGAGGAGGTCACCGATCCCGAGCGCGTGCGGGCCGTCAACGGGGGTGGCGCCTCGGCGGGGCCCTCGCACCTCTTCCGGCTCGACCTGCGCGAGGTCTCGACGGTCAGCCTCGACGGCGGCCGGCAGGCCTTGGTGATCGAGGTCTGGACCCCCGCCGGCGGCGTGCGGACCCTCGCGCCCGCCCAGGGGCAGGAGTGAGCGCCCGCCTGGTGGCCGAGCCGCGCCGGCCGCAGGCCGCCGCGGCGGCCAGGGGTCAGAGCCCTCGCAGGGCGATTGCCAGCCGGTCGGTGTCGACGGCGCCCTCCCGTGTGACCGTCCACTCGCCCGTGGCCTCGAAGGCCCGCAAATCGAGGACGGTGGAGGGGGTGCCCGGCAGCTCGCCGCCGTCGAGCACGAGGTCGGCCGCCTCGCGCAGCGACGCGGGAACGTCGTCCAGGTGCCGCGCGTCCGGGCCCCCGGAGGCGTTGGCGCTGGACTGCATGACCGGCCAGCGCACCGCGTGCAGCGCGGCCAGCGCCGGAGGGAGGGCGGGCACCCGCAGGCCCAGCGTGCCCGGGTCGGCACCGCAGGCCAGCGGGAAGCGGCCCGCCGGGTTGGGCAGCAAAGCGGTGATGGCCCCGGGCAGCAACGCCTCGAGGGCCGCGCTGGTGCGCTGCCCGAGCTCGGGCAGGGCGGCCAGGGCGAGCTCCAGCGAGAAGAGCATCACCGCCGCCGGCTTGTCGGCGGTGCGGCGCTTGAGGAGGTACAGGCGCTCGACGGTCCCCTTGGCCTCGGGGTCGCAGGCCAGGCCGTAGACCGTGTCGGCGGGAAAGACGGCCATCCCGCCGACGGCCATGCAGCGCTCGAAGGTGCGCGCGTCGTCGGCGGTCAGGCTCGTCACCGGGTGGCCACCACGACGCGCTCGATCCCCGCGAGGTCCCGGCGCACGGCGGTCTGGGTGAACCCGGCCTCGACCGCCTCGGCCTCGACGACGGCGGCCAGCCCGGCGCCGACCTCGACCGCCAGCACCCGCGCCGTGCTGGCGATGGCCGCGGACACGAGCCGGCGGACGACGGCCAGCCCGTCGGGCCCGGCGAAGAGGGCGTCGGGCGGCTCGTGGCCTGCGACGTCGCGCGGGAGCGCGGCGCCCTCGGCAACGTAGGGCGGGTTGGACAGGATGACGTCGGGGCGCAGGCCGCCGAGCAGGTCCCCCTCCACGAACGTCACCTGAAGGCCGAGCCGGCCGGCGTTCTCGCGCGCCACCGCGAGCGCTCCGCTGCTCACGTCGGTGGCCGCCACCTCGAGGTCGGGGCGCTCGTCCTTGAGGGCGAGGGCGATCGCGCCGCTACCCGTGCCGACGTCGAGCACGCGCGCTCCCAGCCCCTGCTCGAGCCCGATCTCGACCAGGAGCTCGGTCTCCGGGCGGGGAATCAGGACGCGGGGGTCCACCCCGAGCTCGAGGTGGCGAAAGCCCCGGCGGCCCAGCAGGTAGGCGACGGGCTCGCGCCCAGCCGAGCGCCGGCGCACGAGGTCCTGGAAGCGGCGCACCGCCTCGCCGGCCACCTCGCGCCCGGGGTCGAGGAACAGGGCGGTGCGCTGGACGCCCAGCGCGTGGGCGAGCAGCAGCTCGGCGTCCAGGCGGGGCGTGACCGAGCCGCTCGCGGTGATGGCGATCACCGCGGAGTCGAGCGCGTCGCGGACCGTCGCCCCGCGCAGCGCGCTCACGCGGGCGCGGCGGCCTGCGCCTCGAGACGGCGCCGCTTCTCGTCGCTGCGCAGCGCCTCGGTCAGCTCGTCGAGCTGCCCCGCCAACACCGCGTCGAGGTTGTGCGTCGTGAGGTTGATGCGGTGGTCGGTCACGCGGTGCTCGCCGTAGTTGTAGGTGCGGATCTTCTCCGAGCGCTCGCCGGTACCCACCTGGGCGCGGCGGTCGGCGGCCAGCTCGGCCTGCTGGGCGGCCTGCGCTTGCTCGAGCAACCGCGCGCGCAGCACGCGCATCGCCTTCTCGCGGTTCTGCAGCTGGGACTTCTCGTCCTGCATCGAGACCACGAGCTTCGACGGCTTGTGGGTGATGCGCACCGCGGAGTCGGTGGTGTTGACCGACTGGCCGCCCGGTCCGGAGGAGCGATAGACGTCGATCTGCAGGTCGTTGTGGTCGATGTGCACGTCGACGTCCTCGGCCTCGGGCAGCACCGCGACGGTGGCCGTGGACGTGTGGGTGCGCCCCTGGGACTCGGTGGCCGGGACGCGCTGGACGCGGTGGGTCCCACCCTCGAACTTGAAGATCGAGTACGCGCCGTCGCCCTTGATCGCGAAGGTGTACTTGCTCTCACCCGCCTCCAGCGGCTCGGTCGACAGGCCGCGACGCTCCGCATAGCGGGTGAGCATCCGGTACACGTCGCCGGCCCACAGCCCGGCCTCGTCGCCCCCGGCTCCGCCCTGCACCTCGACGATGACGTTGCGGTCGTCGTTGGGGTCGCGCTCGACCATGGCCAGGCGGATCTCGTCCTCCAGCCGCGCGATCTCCGCCCGGGCGCGCTCCAGCAGCTCGCGCGCCTCGGGGTCCTCCGCCTCGGCCAGCAGCTCGCGGGCGCCCGCCTCGTCGTCCACCGCGCGCCGCCACTCCTCGGCGATCCTGGCGGCCGGCTCGAGCTGGCGGAAGACGCGCCCGGCCTCGGCGAAGCGCCGGCGATCACCGACCACCTCCGGGTCCGAGATGTCGCGGGTGGCCTCCGCGAAGCGAACCTCGATCTGGTCGACGAGCTGCTCGATCATCGTCGGGCCAGCCTAGCCGCCGACCGGCGAGCCGGCGGCACGGACGCGAGGTCAGGCGGCCACCTCCATGCCCATCGCGTCGGCGTCCTGCGCGCCCGGCCTCTCGAAGGCGAGCACGGCGTGCATCGCCGCGATGGCCACCGCGAGCTGCGTGGGGTCGGGCTCGCGGGTCGTCAGGCGCTGGAGCTGCAGGCCGGGCCACATGAGCGCGCGGACCCAGGGCCGGGTGCGGTTGCGACCGAACCACTTGAGCACCTCGAAGCTCAGCCCGGCGACGATCGGCACGGCCAGGATGCGCGAGGGGTAGAGCACATACCACTCGGGTGAGCCCAGCGGGGCGAGCACGACGATGGCCAGGATCATCACGATGAGCAGGAAGCTCGTCCCGCACCGAGGGTGCAGCCGGCTGAAGCGCCCCGCGTTCTCGGGCGTCAGCTCCTCTCCGGCCTCGTAGGCGTGGATGACCTTGTGCTCGGCTCCGTGGTACTCGAAGACCCGGCGCAGGTCGGGCAGGCGGCTGATCAGCACGAGGTAGCCCAGGAAGATCGCGACGCGGATGAGCTTCTCGACCACCACGAAGGCCAGTCCTCCGCCGGCGCCCGCGCCCGACAGGGAGGCCAGACCGGCGGGCAGCAGGAAGAACAGGCCGATGGCCAGGCCGAGCCCGGCGGCGACGGCGAACGCCCACTGACCGCGGGTGATCTGCTCCTGATCGTCGGGCGGACGCTGGGCGTCGGCGGAGATGCGCATGGCTCGCAAGCCGATGGTCAGCGACTCGCCCAGGGCGACGGTCCCGCGGATGACCGGCAGGCGCGCCACGCGGCTGCGTCTGAGCATCGACTTCAGCGGGAAAGAGCGCACCCGCACATCGCCCTCGGCGCCGCGCACGGCGACCGCCCAGGTCGAGATGCCGCGCATCATCACACCCTCGAGCACGGCCTGCCCGCCCACCGGGGCGTCGCGCTGGGCGCTCGACGTCCCCGCCGGGCGGGCGGCGACCGGCTCGCTGCTCACGGATGGATTACTTCTCGCCGCGCTGACGCCTTGCCGCGCGCCGGCGGAAGCGCTCGACCCGGCCGCCGGTGTCCACGAGCTTCTGCCGCCCGGTGTAGAACGGGTGGCAGTTGGAGCAGATCTCGACGTTGATCGGGGTCTGGGTCGACCGGGTGGTGAACTCGTTGCCACACGTGCAGTGCACGTGCGCCTCGACGTATTCGGGATGGATGTCGGTCTTCATGGTCCTTCCAGTGTAGGCCCGAGGGGACCTCAGTCGATCAGGCAGGAGGCGGAGCGGCGGGTGGCGCGGCGCTGCAGGTCCCCGTCGCTGTCATACCAGCGGAAGCGCACCCTGACCATGTAGCGCTCGCCCGCCTCGAGCGCGTCCACGCGCTTGGTGAACACGAACCCGCTGCGCCGCCGCTCGGGGCGCTCCCAGCGATCGAGCCGGGGACGTCGCGCAGGCGGGCCCACCCTCTGTCGCCGCGCTCGTACATCGAGAAGCGCATGGCCATGCGCTCCGTGCCGCCAGCGCGGGCATCGTCGCGGTGAACTCGGCGAAGCGGTCCTCGTCCAGGACGCCGGCCGCGCAGGCCGAGCGCTCCACGCCCAGGCGCAGCTCGTCCTTGTGCGCGGCACCGGCCGCCGGCGCGGGGACGGCGAGCAGGACGACGGCGAGGAGGGCCGAGCGGCGCATCACCGACGTGAACGCGGCCCGGCCCGGAGTTTTCGCCCCTCGCCCTCAGGTTCCCTGAGGAGCGATCCCCTCGGGCGAGGGACAGTCTGCACGGACCTCGCCCGACAGGCCGCTAGACGCGACGAGCGCGTCTGCTGGTACAGCCTTCGGGGGTCGTCAGCCGCCCGCCCTTGGCGGTGATCGCGCCGCACTGCACGCAGTTGGTGTAGTTGACGGTCACGTCGACGTCGCCCTGCTGCGGCGCGTCCTCGGGTATCTCGACGCGCCGGCGGGGCACATCCACGCCCACGTCTCGGCGATCTCGCGCGGGACGTTCTTCTGGACCCGGATGTGGCTGGGGCGTCGTCGCGCGTCGCGTTGCCCGAGATGTAGACCGACGACAGCTTGTCGAAGACGTACTTGCCGTCGGGCTGGGGATAGCGGTCCTGGTCTTGCCGATGAACATCGGCTGGAGGTCGCTGCGATGCCACGACCGCCCGCCGGGGAACCTGCCCTTGGTGGCGATGAGCAGGTTGACGATCGGCCCGCCCTGCAGAAAGCCACGCTGGAAGGGCTGGCGCGTGTTGCGCACCTCGTAGAGCTCCTGGCCGATCTCGACTCCTCCACGGCGTCCTCGTAGGCCGCGAAGGACGACGCCCTGCTTGAGCGACGCGTAGATCGCCTCGGCGGCCAGCCTCCTGGAGATGATGCAGTGGTGCACGCCCTTCAGCGCGACCGTGTCGACCATGCCGCCCGAGTCGCCGACCAGCACCGCGCCGGGCATGGACAGCTTGGGCATCGACCAGTAGCCGCCACCGGGCAGCGCCTGGCCCCCAGCCCACGCGCCCGCCGCCTTCGAGCGCCTCGCGCACCAGCGGGTGGGTCTTGAACAGCTGGAGCAGGTCGTGGGCCGAGGTGGTGGCGTCCCGAAGTACTCGAGGTCGATCACGAAGCCGATGGAGACCAGGTCGTCGCCGGTCTTCTCGTCCTTCATCGGGTACAGCCACGTGCCGCCGATCTGCCCGTAGCGCGAGCTCAGCTTGAGCGGCCAGGGCCCGATGGTGTGGATGATCCGATCCAGCGGCTTGGGGACCTTCCAGATCTCCTTGACGCCCAGCTCCCACACCTGGGGCTCGCGATCCTCGGCCAGGTCGAACTCGCGGATGGCCGCACCGGTGAGGTGGCCCCAGCTGCCTCGGCCAGCACGGTCGCCTGGGCCTTGACGTCGGTGCCGGGCTCGAAGTTGCGACAACGGCTCGCCATCCCTGCCCCGGCCCTTGTCGCCCGAGCGCACGCCGACCACGCGGCCGTCCTCGACGATGAGCTGCGACGCGGCCGTCTCGGTGAGGATGTAGGCGCGCCCTCCTCGGCCTGCTGGGCCTGGTAGCGCGCCAGGGCGGACACCGAGATGACCTCGTTGCCGTGGTTCTTGAACGGTGGCGGCGTGGGGATCTTCAGGGACCGCCTGGCGCTGGGCAGCAGGTAGACGGCTTCCTTGTCGACCTCGCCGAAGGCAAAGCCCTCCTCGCGCCACTGCTCTCTGGAAAGCTCCGGGAAGAGCTCCTGCAGCGGGCCGGGGCGCATGACCGCGCCCGACAGGCTGTGCCCACCACACACCTTGGCCTTCTCGATGATCGCGACCGGGACCTCGCCCAGGCGCTCCATCGTCTCCGGGTCGTCGCCCAGGAGCTGGAGCAGGCGGTTGGCGCAGCTGCGCCCGGCAGTGCCCCCGCCGACGATGGCCACGCCCACGTCGATGCGCTCTTCCTCGGCGTCGAGGCCGTGCTTGACGAACTCGTCCAGGGGAGTCGACCGGCGGCGGGTAGGCCGCCGGCGCGACCTTGCCCTTCTCCACTGCGGCGGGCATGGCGGCGACTACCCGCCCTTCCTGGCCTTGAGGGCCTCGTTGAGCTTGGGCACGATCTTGTTCAGGTCGCCCACCACGCCGAGATCGGAGAACTCGAAGATCGGGGCGTTGGCGTCCTTGTTGATGGCCACGATGTTCTCCGAGGACTGCATGCCGACCTTGTGCTGGATGGCCCCGGAGATGCCCGCCGCGAGGTACAGCTTCGGTGCGACGGTCTTGCCCGTCTGCCCGATCTGCGCGGCGTAGGGATACCAGCCGGCGTCCACCACGGCGCGCGTGGCGGCCACCGCGCCCCCGAGGGTCCCGGCCAGCGCCTCGAGCGCCTCGAAGCCCTCGGCCTTGCCCAGGCCGCGGCCCCCGCGACCAGCAGGTCGGCGCCCTCGATGTCCACGTCGACGCCGCGCTGCTCGCCGCGGCTGACCATGGTGGCCTTGGTCGACCACTCCGACAGCTCGACGTCGATGTCCTCGACGGTGGCGGCGCCGGAGCCGGACTCGTTGGCCTCGAAGTAGCGTTGAGGCGGCCGATGATGATCCCGAAGCCCTTGTAGCGGGAGATCGAGATCGAGGAGTCGCCGTGGATCAGGCGCTCGGCGGTCAGCCGCCCGTCCTCGACGTTGACCGCGGTGACCTCCATGGTCACCCCGGCGCCCAGGCGCGCGGCCAGGCCGGCGCCGATCTCGAAGCCCAGCAGGCCGCCGCCGAACAGCGCGTAGTCGTAGCCGTTGTCCTTCACGGCCTTCTCCATGGCGTCGACCACGGGCTGGGCGAGGCCCTCGGGGCCCCTGGCGCGCAGCACCCTGGTGGCTCCGTAGGCGCCCAACGAGGAGCAGACCTCGTCGGTGAGGTCGTCGCCGCCCATGACCAGGACGTGCGCCTCGGTGCCCAGCTCGCCGGCCAGACGGACCGCCTCGGAGATGGCGCCCAGCGAGTTCTTGTTGATGGAGCCCTCGTGGTGGAGGGCGTAAACAAGAATGCCGGGCATACCTAGATCAGCTTCCTCTCGTCCAGCCACGCGACGATCCTCTCGACCGTCTCGTTGGTGTCCTCGTCCTCGATGATGGTTCCGGCCGCCTTCTGGGGCGGGCCTTGAAGTCGCCGCAGTCGACCTGGGAGCCCTCGGCGCCGATCTTCGATGCGTCCAGTCCGACGTCGCCGGCGCCGACGGCCTCGAGCGGCTTCTTCTTGGCACCCATGATCGCCTTGAGCGAGGGATAGCGCGGCTCGTTGATGGCGTCACCGACGGATATGACGGCGGGCAGCGCGACGTCGACGGTGTCGTAGCCGTATTCGGCCTGGCGCTCGCAGCGGACCGTTCCCTCGCCGTCGACCTTCATGTCGATGACCTGCGTCAGCGAGGGCATGCGCAGGTAGTCGGCCACCACGGCGCCGATCGTGTAGCACTCGCCGTCATCGGACTGCTGGCCGAGCAGCACGAGGTCGGGACTCTCGCGCTCCAGCGCCGTGGCCAGGGCGTAGCCGGTGGCGGCCACGTCGGAGCCGGCCAGCGCGTCGTCGTTGAGGGTGCACCGAGCGGTCGGCGCCCAGCGAGACCGCCTTGTGCAGCGCGCGCACGGCGCTGGCGGGGCCCATGGTCAGCGCCACGACCTCGTCCACCTGGACGGCGCCGCGCTCCTTGATCTGCATGGCCGCCTCGATGGCGTGGGTGTCGTAGGGATTGAGGTTCTTCTCCCCGCTGCGGTCCATCCGCCCCGTCGAGGGGTCGATGCGCTTCTCGACGGCGGCGTCCGGCACCTCCTTCACCAGGACGCAGATCTTCACTCCAGCCTCCTCGGCTCAGCCGAACGTTCGTTCTTCACAGACGGCCGATGCTAGCCGATTGACTGACGAGTCAATCGTCTAGGGGTGCCGGAGGCGGCCATGTGGCCGCCGGAGGCGGGCCCCCAGGTCGCGACAGCGACACATCCTCCTAGGGCTCGACGCGCTGGGAGATGAAGTCGACGATCTCCTGCGTCGACGCACCCGGCGTGAAGACCTCGGCCACCCCCAGCTCCTTGAGCTGGGGCACGTCTTCCGAGGGGATCGTCCCGCCCACCGTGACCAGCACGTCGCCGGCCTCCTGCTCGCCCAGCAACTCGACGATCTTGGGTACCAGCGTCATGTGCGCCCCCGAGAGGATCGACAGCCCCACCGCGTCGGCGTCCTCCTGGATCACCGTCTCCACGATCTGCTCCGCCGTCTGATGCAGCCCCGTGTAGATCACCTCCATCCCCGCGTCGCGCAACGCCCGCGCGATGATCTTGGCTCCACGATCGTGGCCGTCCAGCCCCGGTTTGGCCACGACGACCCGGATCTTGCGCTGCGCGGCGGAGGAGCTCATGGGTGCGGGATCCTACGCGTTGCCCCGTGCGGGCGCAGTAGGATGAATTGCTGAACGGCTGGGTCCATCTGAGGGGGAGACAGCATGGGGAAGGTGGCGTGCGCGCTAGTGGTGGCCCTGCTGGGGGGCGGCGGCGCGGCGAAGCAGATGGAGACGGTCGTCCAGGACGACGCGCTGCTGCTGCACCGCCCTCCCGCGCAGGTGCGCGAGACCGCTCGCCAGATGGCCGAGCTGGGCTTCGACCGCGTGCGCATCACCGCGGGTTGGGCGGTCCTGTCGCCCCGCCCCACCGCGCGCAGGGTCCCCGGCGGGGACTTCGATCCAGCCGACCCCGCCACCTATCCCCAGGAGCGCTGGCGCTCCCTGGACACGGCGGTGCGCGCCGTGCGCGAGGCGGGGATGGAGGTCCAGCTCGACGTGGCCTTCTGGGCGCCGCGCTGGGCGGTCGCGCGCGGGTCGACCAACCCCGCCCGCCAGCGCCACCGGCCCGACGCAGCGCTGTTCGGCGCCTTCGCACGCGCCGTGGCCGAGCGCTACGACGGCACCTTCCCCGACCCGGCCGACCCCGACCGCACGCTGCCCACGGTGCGCCAGTACACGACGTGGAACGAGCCCAACCACCCGTCCTTCCTGGCGCCCCAGTGGGTCCGCGAGGGACGGCGCCTGCGCCCGTACTCGCCCCACGTCTACCGCCCCATGCACAACGCCGCCTACGACGCGATCAAGGCGGTCAGCGAGCGAAACGGGGTGCTCATGGGCGGCACCGCCTCACAGGGCTCGCGCAGCGGCGGGCGCGGTGGCGGCGGGGTGCCCCCGATGCGCTTCGTGCGCGAGCTGGCCTGCGTGGACGAGCGCCTGGAGCCACTGGACGTACCGGAGTGCGAGGGCTTCCGCCCGCTGCGCGCCGACGGCTTCGCCCACCACCCCTACTCGCGCGACACCGTCCCCGGCCACCGCGCGCGCGACAGCGACATGGCGCCGATCGCCGACGGCGATCGCCTAGCCGGGCTGCTCCAGGCGCTGCACGAGCGCCGGCGTATCGACCGCCCGCTGGGCCTGTACTTCACCGAGTACGGCTACGAGACCAAGCCGCCCGACCCCTTCCAGCGCCACACCCCCGAGCAGCAGGCCGCCTTCATCGGGTGGTCGGCCTATCTGGCCTGGAAGCAACCGACCGTGAACATGCACGCGCAGTTCCTGCTGCGCGACATCGATGCCGCCCACTCCGGTCGGCGACCGGGAACCCGCGGGCACTGGCGCGACTTCCAGACGGGGCTGCACTACGCCGACGGCACCCCCAAGCCCGCCGCCCAGGCCTTCCGGCTGCCGCTGCACGCGGAGCTCCGCCACCACGCGGGTCGCCAGGGGATCGTGCTCTTCGGCGGCGTGCGCCCCGGGCACCGCGCGCGCCTGGTGCGGGTGGAGGCCCAGAGCCTCCTGACCGGCCGCTGGGAGCCGGTGCACACGATCGGGGCGAGCAGCTGCAACGACGGGCAGGCCACCTTCGCCACCGACGAAGCGGGCTACTTCGAGCGCCTGGCCGTGCCCCAGCAGGCCGACCGCTATCGCCTCGTCGGCCAGATGCCCGACGGGCGCTGGGAGACCGGGCCGCCCGTCGGGCTCGTGGGTCCGTTCGAGGGGCTGCTCGGCCTGGGCGGCTGACGCCCTCGGCCGGGTTGCGGTGGTCGGACGCCGGATCAGCCGGCGAGCCGCGCCCGGGCCGCGCGGCCCGCGCCGCCCAGTGCGGCCGCGGCGCCCACGGCGGCGACGAGCTTCAGCCGGCGGGCGAGGTGCTCGAAGCGCAGCACCCCCCAGCCCTCCTCAGCGGCCGCCCGGGCCAGCTCGCGGTCCGGGTTGACGGCGACGGGATGGCCGACGGCGCGCAGCATCGGCAGGTCGGAGGCCGAGTCGGAGTAGCCGTAGGAAGCGAGGAGATCGACGTCGTGGGCGACGGCCAGCTCGCGCATGCGCGCCGGCTTGCCCTCGCGGTAGCAGAAGGGCCCCTCGAAGCGCCCGGTATACACGCCGTCGCGCTGCTCCAGGCGCGAGCCCGCCGCCCCGTCGAACCCGAGCACGTGGGCGAGCATGTCGGCCGTCTCCTGGGAGGCGGCGGTGCAGATGAACACCGGCCGGCCCGCGTCCTGGTGGTCGTAGGCGACCTCGAGCATCTGCCCGTACAGCCGCGGGAGCACGCCGGCCAGCACCGCCGGGGCCAGGCGCTGCAGCTCGATCACCCGCCGCCCGGCGATCCACTGCCCCACCCGCTCCTTGAGCCGCTCGGTGCCTGCCTCGGTCGAGCCGCGCACGCGGAAGTGCACGTTGGTCCACGCGTCCCCCCACAGCTGACGGCGGGGCATGAGCCCCGCGCTGTAGGCCGCGCGCGCCCAGTGGAAGCCCGACGAGCCGGCCATGAGCGTGCGGTCCAGGTCGAAGAAGGCGGCGGAGCGCTGCGTGCTTGACAGGAGAGCGCTCCGCCGTCAGGCAGCTACTCGCACCAGCACCGCGTCGCCCTGGCCGCCGCCCGAGCAGATCGCCGCGCAGCCCAGGCCGCCGCCGCGGCGGCGCAGCTCGTGGACCAGCGTGCCCAGGATGCGCGCGCCCGAGGCGCCGAGCGGGTGGCCGATGGCCACCGCGCCCCCGTTGACGTTGACCCGGTCCTCGTCGATGCCCAGCATCCGGATGGAGTTGAGGGTGACCGAGGCGAAGGCCTCGTTGATCTCCCACAGGTCGACCTCCTCGGCCGACAGGCCGGCCTTCTCCAGCGCCTTGGAGGCCGCCTTGGCCGGCGTGCGCGCGAGGTAGGGGAAGTCGTCGGCGATGGCGGCCTGCCCGATGATCTCGGCCAGGACCTCCTTGTCGTTGCGCGAGGCCCACTCGTGGGAGGCCAGCACCAGCGCGCCGCCGCCGTCGTTGACCCCCGGCGCGTTGCCCGCGGTGTGGGTGCCGTCCTCCATGAAGATCGGGGGCAACCTGGCCAGCGCCTCCAGCGTGGTCTCACGGCGCGGCGACTCGTCGATCTCCACCACCGTCTCGCTCTTGCGGCCCTTGACCGTCACGGGGACGATCTCCTCGGGCAGGCGACCCTCGTCGGTGGCCTTGACGGTCAGCTGGTGGGAGCGCAGCGACCAACGGTCCATGTCGGCGCGCGTCAGCTCGAGCTCCTGGGCGACCTCGGAGGCCTCCTGGGCCATGTGCTTGGCGGTGAAGGGGTTGATCAGCCCGTCCTTGAGCATCGCGTCGAACATCTTCCCGTCACCCATGCGATAGCCGAAGCGGGCCTGGGGCAGCAGGTAGGGCGCGTTGGACATCGACTCCATGCCCCCGCCCACCCCGACCTCGACGTCCCCGGCGCGAATGGCCTGGTCGAGCAGCCCGGCCGCGCGGATGCCCGAGGCGCAGACCTTGTTGATGGTCTCCGAGGGGACCTCCTTGGGGATTCCCGCCTCGATCTGGGCCTGGCGCGAAGGGACCTGACCCTGGCCGGCCTGGAGGACCTGGCCCATGATCACCTGCTCGACCTGGTCGGGGCCCACGTCGGCGCGCTCCAGGGCTCCTCTGATGGCCAGCGCCCCCAGCTCGGTGGCCTGCTTGGTGCTCAGTCCCCCGCCCAGCTTGCCGATCGGGGTGCGGGCGGCGCCGAGGATCACGGTCTTGGGCATGCGGTGGTGGCTCTCCAGATCGGTCGCGTCGGGTGGGCGCGCAGTCTAGGTCGAGCAGGTGGAGGCCCCCGCGACGGGTAGGGTGGCGCCCCGCATGGAGGTCGAGGCCACCACGTTTCTCCCGGTCGACACCCAGGCCGACACGGTGGCCGTCGGGCTGTTCGCGGGGGAGGGGATCGCGCACGACACCTCGGGCGGCGAGCTGGGCGCGCTGGTGGAGCGCGGCGAGGCGCGGCCCAAGGCGCGCCACCTCGCCCAGGCCTACGCCCAGGCCAAGCGCTGGATCGTGGTCGGCCTCGGCGAGCGCGCGGGCTTCGACGCCGAGCGCGCCCGCGTGGCCGCCGCCGTGGCCCTGGGCCGCGCCCGCGAGCTGGGCGCCGGGATGCTGTGCTGGGAGGTCCCGCACGGCGCGGGCGACGAGATCGCCGCCGCGCTGGTGCAGGGCACCCTGCTGGCCGCCCACCGCGCCGACCGCTTCCGGTCGGTGCCCGAGGAGGACGACCGTGCAGGGCCCCAGCGCCTGCTGGTCAGCGCCCACCACGACCTCGGCGACGCGGTGGCCCGCGCGGGCGTGGTCGCGGCGGCGGTCAACTGGGCGCGCGAGCTGCAGGACGCCCCGGCCAACGCCATGACGCCGATGGCGCTGGCCGAGGCCGCCCGGGGCCTGGAGGGCGTCGAGGTGGAGGTCGAGGGCCGCGCGGGCATCGTCGCGCGGGGCATGGGCTGCCTCGCGGCGGTGGCCCAGGGCGCCGAGGAGGAGCCCGCGCTGATCACCTTGCGCTACGAGCCCCCGCAGGCCACCGGTCCCGTGCTCGGCCTGGTGGGCAAGGCGGTGACCTTCGACACGGGCGGCATCTCGATCAAGCCCGCCAGCAGGATGGCGGACATGAAGTACGACATGTCCGGCGGCGCCGCCGTGCTGGGCGCTATGCGCGCGATCGCCGCGCTCGGTCTCCCCGTGCGCGTGCTCGGCGTGGTGGGCGCGACGGAGAACATGCCCTCGGGTCGCGCCCTGCGTCCCGGCGACGTGCTTCGCGCCATGGACGGCACGACCGTGGAGGTGCTCAACACCGACGCGGAGGGTCGCCTCGTGCTGGCCGACTGCCTCGCCCACGCCGTCGCCCTCGGGGCCGAGCGCCTGGTCGACCTGGCCACGCTCACCGGCGCCATCGTCACCGCGCTGGGCGACACCCACTGCGGCCTGATGGCCGACGACGACGGGTGGGCGGCCAGCGTCGAGGACGCCGGTCGGGCCACCGGCGAGCTGGCCTGGCGCCTGCCGCTGCACCCCGAATACGGCGAGATGCTGCGCAGCCGCGTGGCCGACGTGGCCAACCTGCACGAGCAGCGCAAGGCCGCCTCGATCGTCGCCGCCACCTTCCTGCAGCGCTTCACCGGCGACGTCCCATGGGCCCACCTGGACATCGTCGGCCCCGCCTGGGACCTCGGGCGCCCCTACGCACCCAAGGGCGGGTCGGGGTTCGGGGTGCGCCTGCTCGTGGAGTTGGCCCGCTCGCTGGCCTAGCGGCGGAGCCCCAAGCCGATCGGCTGGCACTCGAGGCTCAAGCGCCACCCGCCCATCCTGCGGGCTCGTGCACATCCAAGCCTTCGATCCGGGCGAAGTGGCGGATGTTTCGCGTCACGAAGGCCAAGCCGAAGTGAAGCGCGATGCCCGCTTGCATGGCGTCGCGCACGTCGACGCCCATACCCTCCTCGCGAAGCTCACGGAGGAGAGCACCCGCGCGCAGGCCGGCGTCGGCGGTCAGCGAAACAGTGCCCGGAGCGAGCAGGACGGCGATCGGCTCTCGTTCGTGCTCATTGTGCCGTCCGAGCGCGAGCTCGAACGCGGTCACCGCGCTCACCCGAAAGTCTGCACCGAGCCGATCGACCAGCTCATGGCCCGGTCCGCGGCCACGCAGATGATCGACGAGCACGTCGGTGTCTAGGAGGGGCCGCCCGGCCACGACGCCCACGCCTCGTCTCGCACGCGCTCGAAAGCGTCGACGTCCTCGTCGGTCCAGCTGCCGGCGACGGCACGCACGCGGTCCGCCAGATCCTGCCTGTGCTCGAGCCACTCCTCGACGGCCTGCTCGATGAGTGGCGAGAAGCCGCGCAGACCTCGCTCGATCTGCTCAGCGCGCAGGCGGCGATAGAGGTCGTCGGAGAGCTCGATCGTCGTACGCATGCCGGGTTGCTAGGCATGCGCAGGCAGCAGCGCGCCGGTCGCGATGCGCTTACATGGGGCCGTGCGCCGCGCGGTCTCGCTCTGGGTCCTCCTCTTCGCGGCGTACGCCGCCACCCTCGCCATCCCCAGCTTCGCCGACAGCGCCTACGGCGGCGGCGAGCCCCACGTGCTGTTGACCGCCGAGTCGATCGTCGCCGACCGCGACCTGGACGTGATGAACCAGTTCGAGCAGCGCGCCTACGCGGCCTGGTACCCCTACGAGCTCGAGCCTCGTGGCCGGCTGACCCGGGGGCGCGCCCATGACCCCGCCGGGCTGGCGCTGGCCCTGGCCGTAGCCCCGGCCTACGCGCTGGGCGGGCCGCTGGCGGTCCAGGTGCTGATGGCCGCCGTGGCCGCGCTGGCCTTCGTGCTCGCCGCCGCGCTGGCGCGCCGGATGGTACCCGAGCCATGGGCGAGCCTGGCCACGCTGGCCTGTGCGCTGTCGCCGCCCGTCCTGGCCTACGCCACGGGGGTGTCGCCCGAGCTGATGGCGGGCGCGCTGCTGGCCGGCGCGGCGCTGCTGGCCCTGCGCGCGCGCGAGGAGCCGCGCCTGCGTTGGGCGGCACCCAGCGCGATCATGCTGGCCGGCGCACCGTGGCTGAGCGTGCGCTTTGCGCCCGCCGCGGCGGTCATCGCGCTCGCGCTGGTGCGCTGGCTGCTACGCCGCGAGCGGCGCTTCGTAGCCTTCTTCGCTGGCGAGCTGGTTCTCTTCTCGGTGATCGTCTACGCGACGATCAACCAGTCGCTCTACGGCGGGCCCACCCCCCAGGCGGCTGCGGCGCCCGGCGCCGGGCCGCTGGATGCGACGTGGCCGGTCGGCTTGCTCGAGCGCACGCACCGCCTCGTCGCCCTGTGGATCGACCGCGACTACGGTGCGCTGCGCTGGGCGCCGGTGGTGGCGCTGGCCTTCGGCGGCGTGTGGTTGCTGTATCGCTCGCGGCGCGAGCATCTGGCGGTGGTGGTGCGCGAGCGCATCGAGGTCGAGGTCGCCGCCCTGCTGTGCACGCTGGCCTGTGTGGCCCAGGTGCTCGTCGCGGTCTTCCTCACCGCGACGATGTTTGGCTTCTGGTTCCCGGGCCGCCACCTGCTGGCCGCGCTGCCCCTCGCGGTCGGGCTCGTGGCGTGGGGACTGCGCCACGCCCCGCGGATGGGCGGCGCGCTGGTTGCGCTGACGCTGGTCACCTCCGTGTGGCTGGTGGCCGAGCTCTATGCGACCGGCCGCGGTTGGGTGGGCCCGCAGTCCCGCGCGCCGCTGGGACCTCTGGAGACCCTCCTGCCCGACTTCGCCACCACGACCGTGGGCGCCACGATCGCCATCGCCGCGGCCGCCACCGGTGCGGCCGCCGTCGTGGTGCGCGAGGCGAGCCGCTGGCGCACGGCCGCGCCCGGGCGCTGAGGATCGGCCTAGGCGCTCTCGACGCCCTCGCGTTCCAGCACGCGCCCGGCAGCGGTGGCCGGATCGAGTCGGCGCTCGACGACCTCGGCGATCAGCGTCTGGAAGTGGGGGTCCTCCTCGAGGCCGGCCTCGAGGCGGCGGCGCAGGCGCGCGGCGGCCAGCGCGAGCACCTCGTTTCGCAGGTTGCGCCGCCGGCGCTCGGAGAGGGTGCCCTCCGCCTCGATGTGCGCGCGGTGCTCGACCAGCTTCTCGACGAGGGTGTCCACGCCCTCGCCCCGGGCGGCCTCGGTCTTGACGATGGGCACACGCCAGCCCCCCTGGGGCGCCAGGGACAGCACGCCGCGAATCTCGCGCACCATGGTCTCGGCCAGTGGGTGGTCGGCCTTGTTGACCACGATGATGTCGGGGATCTCCATGATGCCCGCCTTGAGGGCCTGGATGGAGTCGCCCGAGCCGGGGACGAGCACGAGCACCACCGTGTCGGCGTGGTCGATGACGTCCACGTCGGCCTGCCCGACGCCGACGGTCTCCACCAGCACGTCGTCGCGTCCGGCGGCGTCCATGAGCAGCGCTGCCTGCAGGGTCGCCTCGCTCAGGCCCCCCAGCGCGCCGCGATTGGCCATCGAGCGGATGAACACGCCCTTGTCGAGGAAGTGCTCGGTGAGGCGTATGCGATCGCCCAGCAGGGCGCCCTGGGTGAAGGGGGAGGTCGGGTCGATGGACAGCACCGCGACGCTGCGCCCGGCCTCACGACGGTTGCGCACCAGCGCGCTGATCAGCGTGGACTTGCCCGCGCCCGGTGCCCCGGTGATGCCCGCCACCGCGGCCTGGCCCGTGCGCGGATAGACCTCGCGCACGATTTCCCACCCGGCCGGATCGTCGTCCTCCACCAGCGAGATGGCCCGCGCGAGCGCCCGGCGGTCGCCGTCGAGCAGGCGCTGGGCGAGCGAGCGGTCGTCGGCCATGCGCCGCGCATGATGCCAGCGCCGGGGCTCGCGCGGCGCGAAGCGGCCACATGGCCGCGGCGCCGGGTCCCGCGCCCCGATTACCATCGACGGGGTGGAGCGCGTGCTCAGCCCTCCCGAGACGGCCGCCGAGGCTGCACCCCTCGTGCGCGACGAGCCGCCTCCCTTGCACGGCGGCCCGCTGACCGTGCTGCGCTTCATGCGCCGCAACCGGATGCTCAGCCTCAGGTACGGGAGGCTGCTGGTGCGCCTGGCGTGGCTCAAGCTGCGCTGGGGGGGGCGGCTGCAGGTGGACGGCATCGCCTTCGTCGGTCCCCGGGTAAAGCTCGAGATCGGCAGGGACGCGCGCGTGGTGCTCGGCCGCTGGTCGTGGATCGGCCACGACTGCAAGGTGCGCGCTCACGAGGGTGAGGTGCGCATCGGCGCCAAGACCGTGCTCGGTCAGGAATGCACGATCTCCTCCTTCAAGCACGTCTCCATCGGTCGGGAGTGCATCGTGGCCGATCGGGTCATGCTGATCGACTTCGACCACGGGGTGGTGGAGGTCGAGCGCCCGATCCGCCTGCAGGGAATCTACAAGCGCGACGTGCGCGTCGGCCACAACGTGTGGATCGGCTACGGGGCCTGCTTCCTGCGCGGCGTCACCGTGGGCGACAACGCGGTGATCGGGACGTACGCGGTGGTCACCCGCGACGTGCCCGACGGTGCCGTGGTGGGCGGCATCCCGGCGCGGGTGCTGCGCATGCGCGAGACGCCGGCCAGCCTTCGCTGGGCCTGACGCCTCGCGACGCGCGGCAGTTCGCGGGACCGGGCGGTCCCGCTAGCAGTTCGGCCAGGCGCTGCCGCCCGATTGGGCGTACAGCTTGGCCGCGAGGCGGTCCTGCTCGGCCTCGGAGGCGTCGGCGGGATCGCCCTCGCCGCCGAGGTTGGACCAGGTCTCGCGCGAGAACTGGTACTTGCCACGGTAACGACCGTTGGACGAGACGGCGCCGGGGTTGCCGGCGGACTCGCACTGGGCGATCTCCTCTAGGCGGCCGGAGGAGCCGGTCCCGCCGGCGCCCGAGTCAGAGCCGCCGTCCGAGGAGCCGGCGTTCGAGGACCCGCCGCTGTTCAAGCCGAGCGCGGCGAGCGTGCTCGGACCGACGACGCCGTCCACCACCAGGCCCTCGCGGCGCTGGAAGGCGCGGACGGCGCGACGGGTCCGGGGACCGAAGACCCCGTCGGCGCTGACGCCCAGGGCCGACTGCACGGCCTTGACCGAGAAGCCCTGGGCGGAGCGCACGGCCCCGGAGCGCTCGGAGTTCGAGCGCTCGTGGGCGGCCGCGCCGCCGGCCATCACGGCCAGCGTGCAGACCGCGGCCACGGCACCGCGGCGCCCGATGCGCTCGGTCAGAGCGCGGCGCGCAGCGGTGCGCCGGCGCTCCTGCGAGGCGCGCAGCGAACGCCGCCAGAGGACAGGGGAGGACAGGTCTCGTTGCATGGCGGATCCCTTTCGGTCTCGGCGCCTACGGGGTTAGCTGTCGGGCTCGCGCGAAGACCTGCGCTACGCCGCGCTCGTGGCGGCGATTCGCCCCTGGCCGGAACGGCTCCGGCCCTGGGTCCCCCGCTCCCCGGCGCATCGGCGCGCGCGGGGACTCGGCGTTATGGGCACTGCGAAGCGCGAAAGAGTAGCGAGCCGCCGGACGGAACGCGGCCTGAGCGCTCACATCCCCGCAATGCGGCGACCGGCCCGGGCGGGCGCTCCTCAGGGCGACAGCAGCGCCCGGGGCGTGGCGTGCGGCGCGAGGTTGCGCAGCGCGGGATCGGCGTCGTGGGGCCCCGCCAGGGCGGTCGCGAGCGCCGCGCGGTGGCCCTCCGAGCGCGCGCGCCCGTAGGGCGCGGCCCTGTCGCGGGCGACCGCGAAGGCCCAGTCGCTGGCCTGCAGGGCCAGCAGCTCGCGCACCGCCCGCGGGCCGGCGTGCGGGCCGGCGGCCACCACCGCCAGCTCCCCCTCGCGTGCCCGCCAGGCCAGCGGCGCGACCGCCGGGCCGCTCCAGGTGGACAGGTCACGGGGGGTCCCCCAGGTCGTCACGGGCAGGTCCTCGGGCGCGGGCGCCGGGTCGACCTCGACCAGCGCCTCGTCCAGAGCCGCCAGCTCCAGGCCCTGTGCGGCGGCCTCCTGCACCACACCGGCCAGCCAGATCGGACCCTCGTGCCACCAGACCCCCAGCAGCTCGGTGTCCAGCGCGCACACGCACAGGCCACCGCCGGCCACCCGCTCGCGCACCCGCGCGACGAAGTCGGCGGCGTGCTCGCGCGCCGTGCGCGCGGCCCGGTCGGGGTCGTAGACGGCGCCGTCGTTGGCCCACGGATGGTGGCGGCGCTCGGTCATCGCGTGGGAGTCGCGGTAGGCGGCGTGGGCGGGGTAGCCGGCGGGGTGCCAGACCAGGTCGATGACCGCCCGGTCGACGGGCACCAGCAACGGGCCGGCCGTCGAGGCCAGCGGGCGCAGCTGGCGCGGGTCGCCCAGGCCGAGGACGTCGGTCAGCTCGACGCAGGTCGCGTGGACCCCGGCCTCCGCCAGTAGCGGGTCGAGCCAGGGAGCGTGCGCGCACTCGGGCAGCCACAGGCCCCCGGGCCACTCGGCGGCGGCGAAGCGCGCCCGGTGGGCGTCGATGCCCGCGCGCAGCTGCAGGCGCACGCCGGCCTCAGTGGCCAGCAGGGGCAGCACCGCGTGGGTGGCCGCGGAGGTCCACGCGGCGAAGGGCGCGAGCGCCCCGAGCAGGTCGCCGCCCAGATCCTCCAGCACATCGGCGGCGCGGGCGTAGTCCCCGGCGGCGCGCTGCAGCTCGGCGGCCACCGCGGGGTCGCCGGCCGCCTCGGCGTCGAGCGCATGCGAGGCGGGGCGCACCTCGCGCAGGAAGGCCAGGCAGCGCTCCAGCGCGCCGGGGGCCTCCAGCTGGTCGCAGAGCACCGGGGTGAGCGAGAGGGTCACCGGCGCCCCGGCGCGCAGGACCTTCAGGAGGGGCAGGTAGGAGGTCGCGACGGCCTCCCACAGCCACTCCTCGCCGAAGGGCCACGTCCCGAAGCCCTCGACGTAGGGCATGTGGGTGTGCAGGACGAGGGCCGCCCGCCCGGGGGCGGCCCTCATGCCCGGCAGACGGCCACGAAGTCGAGCGCGCGGTCCAGGTCAGCGGGCGGAGACCGATGCAGGGCGAAGTCGCGCACGCCGATGGCCGGCGTGAAGCGGTCGTAGAAGGGCCTGGTGAGGCGCAGGCGCGGATGCACGGCGTCCCAGCCCGCGCGCAGGGCCAGCTCGTGGGCGCGCAGCTTTCGCGCGTGGAACAGCCCGAGCAGCTCGACCTCGGCGTAGTGGTCGGCCAGCAGGGCGCGGAACTCCTCGGCGTGGTACTCGTGCACGTGCCACGGGTTGCCCGAGCGCTCGGCCCCCTTGGGCGCGAGCGTGAGCACGTTGGGGGTGGAGATGTAGGCCGTGGGCGCGAGGCGCTTGAAGTGCTCGAGCACCTCGCCGGGGCCGCGCACGTGCTCGATGGTCTGCAAGAACACGACCGTGTCGGCGGACTGCGCGAACGTCTCGACCATGTCGCGAGCGAAGCGCAGGTTGTCGCGCACGTAGCGCAGCCGGGCGTGCTCGTAGGCCTCGGAATTGGCCTCCACGCCCACCACGCAGCGGGCCGTGCGAGCGAGCACGTCGGCGCCATAGCCCTCGCCACAGGCCATGTCCACGACCGACCGCCCGCCGAGGCGTTGCGCGATCCACTCGTAGACGACGAGGTGGCGGCGAAACCAGTAGTTCTCCTCGGGCACGTCGGGCAGCGTGCGCTCACCCGTCAGGGCCAGCGGCGGCACGCCCGGAGGCTGGTCGCGCTGGAGGAAGAGCGGCGAGTCCGCGGCCATGCGCCGGCGCACGCTACCGCCCGCAAGGCGCGGGTACACTGCCGCGCCCTATGGCGGCCCCGGCCACCGCGGATTCGATCCGCGACGTCAACACCCGCTATCACGATCGCGCGGCGGACTCCTACGACGCCAAGTGGGGCATCAACTTCGGCGATACCGGCCGCGGCCAGGTTCTGGGCAAGGTGCGCAAGGCGCTGGGCGAAGACGTGCCGGTGTTCGACCGCGCGCTGGAGATCGGCGCGGGCACGGGCTACTTCGCCCTCAACCTGCTGCGCGCGGGCGCGGTGCGCGAGGCGGTGTGCACGGACATCTCGCCGGGCATGCTCGAGCAGCTGCAGCGCAACGCCGCGCGGCTGGGCCTGGAGGTCGAGACCGTCGCCGCCGACGCCGAAGCGCTGCCGCTGGCCGACGAGCGCTTCGACCTGGTCCTGGGCCACGCGGTGCTCCACCACCTCCCCAACCTGGACCGCGCCTTCGCCGAGTTCCTGCGCGTGCTGCGCCCGGGCGGGACCCTCGTCTTCGCCGGCGAGCCCTCCCGCGTCGGCGACCGGATCGCCGCGTGGCCCAAGCGGGCCGCCCACCGCGTCGCCCCCGCGTGGCGCGCGCTCGTCCGCGCCTCGGCCGCCCGGCCCCACGACGGCGCCGGGGCTGTCGACCTCGGCCTCGAACACCAGGTCGACGTGCACGTCTTCCTTCCCGACGACCTGGCCCGCCACGCCCGCTCGGCGGGCTTTGCCGACGTACGGGTGAGCGGCGAGGAGCTGCTGGCCAACTGGTTCGGCTGGGCCAACCGCGCGCTGGAGTCGACCGCCGAGCCCGCCGAGGTGCCGATGGCCTGGCGCCAGTACGCCTACCGCGGCTACCTCTTCCTGCAGGAGGTCGACCGCCGCATGCTCGAGCGCCGCCTGCCGCCGACCATCTTCTACAACCTGCTCGTCGCGGCCCGTCGGCCCGCCTAAGGGTCCGTGGCGGAACAAGTTGACGGCCCGGGTCGTCTGGCGCCGCGGACGGACCAGCCGGGCGGCCAAGTTGTTTCGCCACGGGCCCTGAGCCTCACCAGACGGTGTAGACCAGCACCTGGGTGAGGAAGGCCTGGACGGCCATGACGGCCACGGCCGGGGCGAGCCACCGGCGGGGCAGGACGGTGGCGGCGGCAAGGCAGGCGAGGGGGAGGAAGCTCAGCCAGATGCGCTCGGTCTCGGCCTTGGTGAAGCCGGCGACGGAGGCGATCACGATCACGCCGGCCAGTGCGAGCGCGCCGCGGTCGCGACGCTGGACCGCCTTGGCGGCGAACCACAGGACGGGGAGGCCACAGCCGATCAGGAAGGCGACCGGCGAGCCGAACAGCCAAAAGGCGTAGGGGCGCACCGAGGCCACCGAGAAGCGGTAGACCTCCTCGGTGCGCCGCAGCACCTCGATCACCTCGAAGCCGGTCAGCGCCCACAGCGCCGCGTAGAAGGCGACGACCGCAACGCCGATGGCGGCGGTCACGAGCGCCGCCCGGCGGACACCGTCGCGCAGGGCGACGAGGAAGCTCGCCCAGGCGGCCATGCCCAGCAGGGACCAGGCGAAGAAGGAGGCCACGGCGAGCAGCCCGGCGCCCAGGGGCACCGCCGCCCGGCGCAGCCCGGGGGTCGGGCGCAGCACCAGCACCGTGGCCGCGAGCAGACCGAGGGTGGCAAAGAGGGCGTCGGCCGCGCTCGCGCCGTAGAGCAGGGCGCTGGGGGCGAAGATCCACAGCACGGTGGCCAGCCGGGCCGGGCCCTCGTCGCTCAGCTCGCGGCCCAGCCAGTACACGAGCGGGGCGCTGAGGACGCCGACGCCGATGATCAGGGCGGCCAGGCCACTCGCGGTGTCGATGCCCAGGAGGTCCATGGTGGTCAGCAGGCCGGGGGGATGGCCGGCGCTGTGCACGGGCAGGGCGGGCAGCCACTCGGCGAAGCGGTCGAGGAAGAGGCCGAGCCCGTCCTGCACAGCCGGGAGCGCGGGCAGGTACTCGTTGGCGGACTCTGGAGCGATCGAGTACATGTCGCTCCAGCCCTGGGGGCCTATGCGCGCGACGTTGACCGCCAGGCGACTGATCAGCGCGAGTGCCAGCGCCCACAGCGCGAAGCCGGCCGGCGCGGTCGCGCCGGGCGGCGCGAGGCGCACCGCCTGCCACGCGCACAGTGCGAGGACGACCGCCCCGGGGACCGCCCACGGCGAGACCTCGAACCCGAAGGTGCCCAGGAACGGCTGCAGCGGGGTGCCCCACACCACGCCCAGCGCCCGGGCGGTCCAGCCCACGGCCACCGTGAGGGCGCAGACGGCGGCGACGGCGAGGGGGAGCGCGTGCTCGCGCACGTCGCGCCCGCGCAGCCGCGCGGCGGGAGGGGCGGGGGCGCGCACGGGCGCCCACGATAATCAGGGCGATGAGGCGACTTGCCCCGCTCACCGCAGCCCTCCTCCTGGCCGCGTGCGGCTCCCAGCCCGACCTGCGGCCCGCCGCGATGCCGTCCACCGCCCCGGCGCCCACCCGGGAGGAGCCCCTGCCGGGAAAGGTGCGCCCCGCCGATCGCCCTCCGCCCGAGCCGGTGCGCGCGGCGCTCGTGCGCGGCGGGGAGGCGATCGTTCGCCTGGATCCCGTGCGCCGGGTGCTCGAGCTGCGCGACGCGGCCACCGGGGAGCTGCTGGGCCGCGAGCCCGCGGGCGCGGGGCCCGGCCAGCTGGCCACCGACGGCGAGGGTCTGGTGTGGGTCACCGACGTGCGCCTCGACGCCCTGCTGGTCTTCATGGTCGAGGACGAGCTAGCGCTCAGTCGCCGGGTCGCGCTGCCCGGCGCGCCGTGGGCCATCGTGCACGACGCTCGCCGCGAACGCCTGTGGGTCACGCTGAGCGCCCTCGACCTCGTGGCCGACATCAACGCCGGGGATCGCCCGAGCGTGAGCGGGGCCTTCCCATCCCTGCCCGGCGCACGCGCGATCGACCTCGGCACCGACGGCCGCCTTCTCGTGCGCGCCGGTGACCGCGTGCAGGTCGTCGACCCCGACCGGCTCGACCTGCAGGACGTCCCGCGAGCATGACCCGCCGGCGCGCGGGGACCCGTGCGCGCCCGCGGACCGCGGTGGTGGGCAAGCGCGTGTGAGACGGCTCAGGCGTGCACGAGCCGCGCGAACCAGCGCCGGTCGCGCTCCCAGCGGGAGCTGACGCGCAGCCTGGCCGTGTCGGCCAGCTCGTCGACCGCGTCGGCCGAGACCGTGGCCCACGGAAACCACACGCTCCGCTCGTCCCCGGCCTCCAAGCGCACCTCGTGCTGGTGGCTGGTCGTGCCGGGCGGGTCGAGCTCCACGAGCGCATGCCCGTCGGAGGCCATGAGCGAGCGCACGCGGTTGAGCAGCGTTCGCGGGCGCCCGCCGATGCCGATGTTGCCGTCCAGCAGCAGCACCGCGCGCCAGGTGCCCTCGCCGGGCAGAGGACTGAACACCGAGCCCTCGATGATCAGCGCGCCGCGCGAGCGCGCCAGGCGCACCGCCTCGGCGGCGATCTCCACGCCGACGGCGAGCACCCCACGGTGGTGCAGGGACGCCACATGGCGCCCGGGCCCGCAGCCCAGGTCCAGGGCGGGGCCCTGGACGTCGGCCAGCGCGTCGGCCTCCGCACCGGTGGGCGGGCCCAGCCAGCGCGCCACCGGAAGCGGGATCTCGCTGCCATCGCGCGTGACCGCGCGCAGGCGCAATCCAGGCTCGCGCAGGGCGCGGGTGAACAGCGCGGACGGTGCCCGGGGCACCTGCTCCTCGGTGACGCTGCCGTTGCCCAGCGGCGGCACTTCGCCGTTGGCGCGCCGGGCGGCGCGCAGGCGTGCGAGTCCGGTGGTCACGCGGCCTCCCGCGCTCCGGCGTCCAACCGCTCCAGCGTGGCGGCGAAGCGGCTGGCGGGCGCCTGGGCGGCCACCGCCCGGGCGTCGTCGAGGTCGTCCACGTCGCGCAGCGCCGGCAGATCGGCCACGGCCAGTCCCAGCTGGGCCAGGCGCGCGCGCTGAGCGTCGGCGGTGTGGTCGGCGCTCATGGGCACGCCGGCGAAGGCGGCGCGATCCGGGCGCATCAGCCCGATGGCCCAGTAGCCACCGTCGGTGGCGTCACCCTGCACCGCGTCGACTTCGGGCATGATCAGGGTGCGCATGGCGCGCTCCAGCAGATCAGCGCCGAGCTGGGGGGTGTCCATGCCCACCAGCAGGGTGGGCTCGGCGATGGTGGCGAAGGCGTCGCCCAGGCGCTCGGCCAGGCCGTCCCCGCGCTGGGGGATCACCTCGAAGCCCTCGGGCAGCCAGTCACCGGCCTCTCCCTCGAGCACGAGCACGCGGCGGTGGGTCGGCGCGGCGGCGACCGCGGCCAGCGTGTCCTCCAGCGCGGCCTGTGCGAGGGCAGCGGCCTCCGCTTGGGAGAACGGCGGGCTCAGGCGCGTCTTCACGCGCCCGGGCACCGGGGCCTTGGCGATGACCGCGAGGGCGATGGGCGCGGTGGTCACTCGAGCACCGCCGCCATGTCGCGGACGGCGCGCACGGTGCTCTGACGGTACCGGTCACCTTCGACCGGCCACTGCGCGCCAGGTAGGGCACCGGCGCTTCCACGATCGTCCAGTCGGCGCGGGCGGCGCGCAGCACCATCTCCAGCGGCCAGCCGAAGCGCCGGTCGCGGATGCCCAGGTCGAGCAGCGCTTGGCGCGGCGCGGCGCGCATCGGCCCCAGGTCGCGCAGGCGGACCCCCGCGCGGCGGCGCAGCTCCCAGGTGAGCACGCGGTTGGCCACGCGCGCGTGCGGCGGCCAAGCGCCGCGCTGCGCCTCGCGCGAGCCCAACGAGAGCTGCGCGCGGCCCTCCAGTACCGGAGCGGCGATGGCGGGCAGGTCGCGGGGTCCAGCGAGCCGTCGCAGTCCATGAAGCACACGACGTCGGTGGAGGCGGCGCCCAGCCCCGCCCAGCACGCCGCGCCGAAGCCGGGGCGCGGCTCGCGCACGACCGTCGCCCCGTGGGCCGCGGCGATCCCGCCCGAGCCGTCCGTGGAGCCGTTGTCGGCCACGATGGGGCGAAAGCCTTCGGGCATGCGGCCCAAGACCCAGGGCAGGGCCTGCGCTTCGTTGAGGACGGGGAGGACGACATCGACCATGACGGCTGCGCGGGCGCAACGGCCAGCACGCGGCCGTCAGCGAAAGACGAGACGATACGGCCCGTCATGCCCTCACCCAGCCAACGCCAACCGCCGCGCCCGCGCGCGTGAGCCGTGTCCTGGTCACCGGCGGTGCGGGCTTCATCGGCTCCCACGTCGTGGACGAGCTCCTCCACGGCGGGCATGAGGTGGCCGTGCTCGATCTGCTGCACCCCGCGGCGCACGCAGGCACGCCCGCCGGACTCAACGAGGGGGCGCACTGGCGGTGGGGTGACGTGCGCGACGCCGACGCGGTGCGCGAGGCGAGCGCCGGGGTGGAGCTGGTCTGCCACCAGGCCGCCATGGTCGGCTTGGGCAGCGACATCGCCGACATCGCCGACTACACGTCGCACAACGATCTGGGCACCGCGGTGCTGCTGGCGGAGTTGGCGCGTGCGCGCTTCGCCGGGCGGTTGGTGCTGGCCTCCTCGATGGTGGTCTACGGTGAGGGGCGCTACGCCTGCCCCGAGCACGGCCCGGTCGCCCCGCCGCCCCGGCGCATGGAGGACCTGGAGGCCGGACGGTTCGAGCCGCCCTGCCCACGCTGCGCCCGCGCGCTCGAGCCGCTGTCGGTACCCGAGGATGCTCCGCCCGACCCGCGCAACGTCTATGCGGCCACCAAGCTGCAGCAGGAGCACCTGTGCGCGGCATGGAGTCGTGAGACCGGTGTGCCGGTCACCGCGCTGCGCTACCACAACGTCTACGGGCCCCGCATGCCCCGCGACACGCCTTACGCCGGGGTGGCGTCGATCTTCCGCTCCGCGCTGGCCGCGGGCCGCGGGCCTCAGGTCTTCGAGGACGGTGCGCAGCGGCGCGACTTCGTGCACGTGCGCGACGTGGCCCACGCCAACGTGCTCGCCCTCACCGCGCCCGAGCCGGTGCCCGGCGCCTTCAACGTGGCCAGCGGCACGCCGCGCACCGTGGGCGACATGGCCGCCGCGCTGGCCGACGCCGCCGGCCCCGAGGCGCCGCGCCCCGAGGTCACCGGCGGCTACCGCCTGGGTGACGTGCGCCACGTCTTCGCCTCGGCGCAGAAGGCCGAGGCGCAGCTGGGCTTCCGCGCGCAGGTCGACTTCGCCGAGGGCATGCGCGAGTTCACGACCGCGCCGCTGCGCGAGCCGCCGGGCGGCTGAGCCGCGAACGCGCTCCTCCCGTCGGTGCGCGCTGCAGTCCGACGGAAGCGTCGTGGAGGTCGGACGTCATCGGTCGTCGGCGTGTCGGTGCGCTGTCCGCCATGCGGATCATCGTCGCGGAACTCCCCGGCGACGCTGGCGACGGCCGATGTCGACGCCGAGCGTGGGATCGCGACCAACGCGCTAGGCGGGACAGAGGTCGCGATCGTCCTCGACGGCCTCGGCAAAGGGGGCGTCTGGTGCGGGAAAATGGCGCCGAAAGGTGAACGCGTCGGGTGACGGTCCCACTGCTCGCAGCAGGGCCAGGCGATCTGTGGCCTGGGCGATCGTGGGGCGGTGCGCGGCGGGCACCCACCACAGCACCATGAAGGTCTCCAGCCGCTCGAACCACCTGCGGCGGCGGCGCATGACGGCAAGGTGGGCGGGATCGCCGTAGACGAAGCCGCGCAGGGCTTCGAGCGATTCCCACACCGACATGTTGACGATGAGCCGGTCGTCGTCGAAGGCGCGGATCGCCGTCGCGTCGCCGTCCTCGGTCTGCAGGCGCCAGACGAAGCCCTCTGCCGCGTCAGCCCGCGCGTTGACCGGGCCAAGCTCGGCCACGAAGTCAGCCAGCAGCGGCGCGTCGAGCGGCTCCCGCGCCAGAGCGATGTTGACCTGCGCCAGTCGAAACGAGCTCACAGCGCGATTGTTGCAGTGGACTGCCCGGTCGGCACCGGCTCGGCTCGACTTGCCTCGATTCGGACCGCCGGACGGACGGGGGCCTCCCCAAGTGTTGACTCGAGCGGCCAGTCGGGCTTCGGTGGCGATGAGCACCATCCGCTGCCTTGTCGACGCTGACGTCGAGATCGTGGTCGCCTTCTCTCTCGCCGCGTGGGCGCCGGTCTTCGCGAGCCTCGAGGTCGGGCTGGGGCCCGGAGGTCTACGGCCGCTTGCTTGCGGCGGTCCGCACAAGCCGCGCGCCGTCGAAGCCGCGAGCAGGGCGCCAGAGAACGATGTCTGGGTCGCCGTCGTCGACGATCGCTCCCCTGTACGAGAGGCTCAACTCGAAGGCCGTCCACCAGGTCAGGTACTACCGCAAGCGTGAACCGCGCTGACCCACGTCTCTGTCTCGGCTCGATCCAGCGGACGAGTGGCGCGCGTCCCGCAACCCGATCCGCTATGGAGCCGCGTCCGCGTCGCGGTCGGCGGCGCGGCGAATGAGCGTCGTCAGGGTGTTGGCGATCTGCTCGCGGATCGCGGGGTGGGCGATGGTGCCGTCGGGACCGATGGCGTCGCGCACGACGGGAATCCGCACGCAGGCGTCTTCGACGATGTCCGCCCCGACGTAGCTCAGCACCTTGCGCAGCGACGCGTGGGCGTCGGCCGCGCCCGTCGGCGCCGCAGGGCCCGAGGCATTGATCCAGGCCACCGGCTTGGCGTACGTCCCGGCATCGCCGACGGTCCACTCCAGCAGGTTCTTGAGCGCCCCCGGCAGCGCCCCGGCGTACTCGGGGGTGCACACCAGCAGGGCGTCGGCCGCGCCTACCTGCCCGCGCAGATCGGCGACGGCGGGGTGCACCGACTCACCCTCACGATCGTCATCGGGATTGAAATGTGGAAGCTCACTCATCCCGCCGTAGAGCACCATCGTCACCCCGTCGGGCGCCAGCGCACACGCCGTCTGAAGCACCGCGGTGTTGGTCGAGCCGCCCCGCAGGCTTCCAGAAACCAACGCAATCCGACACGGCTTCTCCACCCGAGGGAGGCTACGAACCGCATCGGGCGAGCCGGGCGCCGCGCCGCGCCTGCTCGAAGTGCTCGGAAAATGCTTGGAGGCGCGTGCGGTCCGGGCGGGCAGGGCGTTCTCGTACCTTGTTCATGTCTGCTCCTTCGAAGGGCCAGCGCGACCAGGGCAAGACCGCGACTCACGCGCTGGCGCACCACCGCCTCGCTACAGCCTGCTAGCGGATCTCCCGCTGTACGGGTAACCGCACCGCGAGATGCCTGACAACCGCATTGGCGCCAGCTCGGGCTGGGCCAGGCTCGCGACGACCGATGAGTTCGCACGAGCGGGGCGGTCTCAACCTGGGACCGACTCGAAAGCGACGCAGGAGGGCGAGAACGTGACGGCTGACAGGATCGACGAGCGCAAGCGCTGGATGGCCCTCTACGTGCTCTGCGCGGGCGTGCTGATGATCGTCCTGGACGCGACGATCGTCAACGTGGCGCTGCCCTCGATCCAGGACGACCTGGGGTTCTCGCAGAGCGACCTGGCCTGGGTGGTCAACGCGTACCTGATCCCGTTCGGCGGCCTGCTGCTGCTCTCGGGGCGCCTGGGCGACCTGATCGGACAGCGGCGGATCTTCTTGACTGGTTTGGGGGTGTTCACCGGCGCGTCGCTTCTGTGCGCACTCGCCCAGAGCGAGGGTCTCTTGATCGGCGCGCGCTTCGTCCAGGGCGTCGGCGGCGCCCTGAGCTCCGCGGTGATCCTGGGGATGATCGTGACGATGTTTCCCGAGCCGCGTGAGCAGGCGAAGGCGATCGGCGCCTACACCTTCGTGGCCATCGCCGGCGGCTCGATCGGGCTGCTGCTCGGCGGCGTCCTCACCGAGGCGCTGGACTGGCACTGGATCTTCTTCGTGAACCTGCCGGTCGGCGTGGCGACCGCCCTGTTCGCGCTGCGCCTGGTCGAGGGCCGGGCGGGGATCGGCCTGGGCGCGGGCGCCGACATCCCCGGCGCGGTGCTGCTCACCGGCGGGCTGATGCTCGGCGTCTACACGATCCTCGAGGCCGGTCAGCTGGGCTGGGGATCGACCCAGACGCTCCTCCTGGGAGCGGTCTCGATCGCCCTGCTGGCGGCGTTTGTCGCCCGCCAGGCGCGCGTCGAGAACCCGCTGATGCCTCGTGAACACCAGCGTCCAGGTCGGCGGGGCGATCGGCCTGGCCGTGCTGGCGACGCTCGCGACCGAGCGCACGGAAGGGCTCGTGGCCGACGGCGAGTCGACCGCCGCCGCGCTCAACTCCGGCTATCACTTGGCCTACCTGGTCGGCGCGGCGCTCGTGGTGGTGGCACTCGGGGTCGCGCTTACGATGCTGCGCTCGCCGCGGGTCCCGCCGGCCACGGAGCCCAAGCCCGACCCGGCCGGGCCGCAGCCGGCGTACTCCGAGGTTGCGTAGCCGGATGGCCGTCGACCAGGAAACGACCGCGGCCGGCGACGCGCGGCTCTGCAGCGAGGACCTCGACTGGTCCGACACCGAGGCGGTGGCGGGATTCCTGGTGCGCGAGCGCGAGCGGCCGCTGGACTGGCTACCTCGCTCAGTGGACGGCAGGGAACCACGCGAGGGCAGCGGCCGCCCTCGCTGCGGCCGGCGTGCTCACGGTCGCGCTGCGTGTACACAAGACGCTCGCGACCGTTCGCCGCAGCGGCTCGCCGCGGATCTCGGGCACCGAGACCGCGCTGAGCAACGGCGAGCTCTACATCGGGTCGATGTGGCAGGCGCGCAAGGCACGCGACCTGCAGCGCGATGCGCGCCTCGCCCTCCACAGTGGATCAGATGACCCGCCGGGCTGGACCGGGGACGCCAAGCTCGCGGGGCTCGCCGCGAAGATCACCGACCCCGAGCAGGTCAGGGCGATCAACGGCCAGGCAGATGAGTTCGGCCCCTCGCATCTGTTTCGGATCGACCTGCGTGAGGTCTCGACGGTCGCCCTGGACGACGGGCGCACGGGGGCAGTGATCGAGGTATGGACGCCCGAGCGCGGCGTGCGAACGATCAAGCGCTCCTGAGCCCGTGAACGAG
>JAUJOF010000003.1:35813-81403 GCA_030447785.1 Solirubrobacteraceae bacterium | reverse complement strand
CCAGCGCGCGCCGGAGTTCGGCCAGTCCGGCCTCGCGCAACACCTCGCTCACGCGGAGGTCGCGCGCGCGGGCATAGGGCCCGCACCTCACTGGTCCACAGCACCGCCTGAGCCCTCGCCTCGCCACCAGCGCGTGCTCGGCCATGCCGTGGCGAACCACCGGCCCGCTGCCGCGCTCGCGCCGGGCGTCGTCCAGCGCGCCCAGGCAGCCCAGCCGAGGGCAGGGTCGTCGTTCACGCGCAGGCCGCGGGATCGCTGTGCTTCATCGCGGGCATTACATTGGTACGCCGTGGAGCGCGTGGAGGACTTTCCCCTCTTCCCCCTGGAGCTGGTCGCCCTGCCCCACGAGCTGGTGCCCCTGCACATCTTCGAGGAGCGCTACAAGACGATGATCGAGCTGTGCCTCGAGGAGGACCGCGAGTTCGGAATCGTCTGGAGCAGCGAGGGCGAGCTGAAGTCGACCGGCTGCGCGTGTGAGGTCGGCGAGGTGCTCGAGCGCATGGAGGACGGGCGCCTGAACATCCTCACCCGCGGCACCCGGCCCTTCCGGCTCGTCGCCGAGCAGGACGATCTCCCCTACCCGGCGGGCACCGTGGAGTTCCTGGAGGACAAGTCCGAGGAGCTCGACCTCCAGACCGCCCAGCGCGCCCGGGAGGCCTACGCCGAGTTGGTGCTGCAGGCCGCCGACCGCGAGGTGGAGGAGGCCGATCTGTCCTCGCTGGGCGCCTACGAGATGGCGGGCACCGTCGACTTCGGGCTGGAGGCCAAGCAGGGCCTGCTCGACCTGCGCTCGGAGAACGCCCGCCTGCGCCTGGTCACGCGCCTGTTCCGTGCGGCCACCAAGCGCCTGGACTACGTGGAGCGCGCCCAGGCCCGCGCCAAGTCCAACGGGAAGGTCCGCTTCGGGTAGGCCGTCGCGGCGCGGCCTCAGTCCGAGAAGGCCAGCTCACCCAGCCCTACGATCGAGCATCCCCCGGCGGGTGTGCCCGGGCCGCAGGGGGGCGTGGCGGAGGGATCGGCGGCGACGGTAGCCGCGAAGCGCCCGTCATCGAGCGCAAGGGCGACGAGGCCGCCGTCGAGCTCCAGCGCGGCCAGCGCGTTCTCGCGGCTGGAGATGCGGTGGCGCAGCACGCGGTCGGTGCTGTCCGCGCCGCGCAGGCGGCGCGACCCCGCGTAGACGCGCCCGCGCTCGGCCACCGGGCCGAGCAGGTTGGCCGGCGCCGACCGCGAGCCGAGGCGGTCGATCAGGCGGTGGTCGCCGCCCACGGTGTCCAGGCGCAGCTCGCTGCGCAGGCGGTCGCCCTCGCGCCACTCCCAGGTGAAGGCCAGGCGGCGGCCGTAGAGGTCGAGGCCCGTCGGGCCGGGCAGCCCGTCCTTCCCGCGCGCGCCGCCGGGCTGGCGATCCGAGCGCCCGGCGCCCAGCGGACGCACGTAGAGGTAGGGCAGCTCGCCGCGGCGGCCCTCGCGCCGCTCGTAGACCCGGGCGAAGGCCACCGAGTCCTTCCAGATCGAGGGCAGGAACTCCGAGGCCTCCTCGGTCGACGCGCGCTCGAGGCGCTCCTCCCCGCCGCCGCCGAGATCGAGGCGGAACACGTCGCAGCCTCGTCCACGCGCGTACTCGAGCGCGCCGCCCCTGCTGTACTTCACGGACTCCCGCGCACAGCGCGAGTAGACGGCCACCACGTCGCCGTCCTCGCCCGGGCCGAGGTCGAGGTCGAAGGGCACCCCGCGGGGGTCGACGGGCGCCGCCTGCGGGCTGCCCGCGCCGCGCTGGACGACCAGGCGCCAGGCGTTGACGGCGGGGTCGAAGGCGCTCCAGGCCAGCACGCCGCCGAAGGCGTCGAGCCCCACGCCCCCGGCGTTCTGGGCCACCGGCCGCAAAGGCTGGTTGGAGGGCGGGGGCTGCGCCGGGGCGCTGGCCGGCGGCACCACTCGCAGGATGCGGTCGTCGCCGTTGGCCGTCAGCAGGTACAGCGCGCCGTCGGGCCCCTCCACCACGTCGCGAATGCGCCCGAAGCGCCCGGGGAACAGCTCCTCGTTGACGGTCACCCGCCGTCCCTCGAAGCGCAGGCGCTGCACGCGCTGGCCGGCCAGGCCGCCGACCAGGAAGTCGCCGGTCCACCGCGAGCCGGGCTGGCGGACGAAGGTGGCGCCCGAGGGAGCCAGCGAGGGCGTGTAGGTGACCAGCGGATCCTGGAAGCCCTCGGCGTGATCGGGCCCGACCTGGCTGGGCCATCCGTAGTTTCCGCCCGGCACGACGAGGTTGATCTCGTCGTCGTCGGCGGGCCCGTGCTCGGTGGCGTAGAGACGATCCGTCCCCGGCTGGAAGTCCAGGCCCTGGGGGTTGCGGTGGCCCAGGGAGACCTGCTCGAGGCCGTCCCCGCCGCCGCGGTAGCCGGCGGGGGGCAGGCGCAGGAACTTGCCGGCGCGGCTCGAGCGATCCTGGGCCAGGTCGGGCTGGTTGGCGTCACCCGTGGGGAAGTAGAGGAAGCCGTCGGGCCCGAAGCGCAGGCGCCCGGCGTTGTGGATGGTGCCGGCGGGGATGTCGCCGACGACGACCTGCTGGTCGGTCAGCGTGCCGTCCTGGTAGCGGTAGCGCAGCACCTGATTGCCGGCCTGGCCGGGCAGGGTGCGGTAGAGATAGACAAAGGCGTTCTCGGCGAACCGCGGGTCGAGCGCCAGGCCCAGGGTCCCGCCCTCGCCGCCGCCGACGTCCACGGTCAGCGCCGTTCCGGTGACCTGGCCCCGCCCGTCCAGCACGCGCACCCGGCCGCCGCGCTCGGTGACCAGGGCCCCGCCGCCGGGCAGGAAGACCAGGCCCCAGGGCTGGACGAGCCCGCTGGTGTAGGTCGAGACCTCGGGCTCGCCCTGCGTGCGCACGGGCTCCTGGGCGCCCGCGGAAGCGGCCGGGATCAGCGCGAGGGCGCCGGCGAGGAGGAGGGCGGCGATGCGGGCGCAACGGGGGCTGCGGGCGCGACGGGGGATGCGGGCAGAGTAGCCCGGCGTCGGCCGGGAAGGCGCCGCTCGGCGGCCAGATAGGAGCCGGCGAGGATCAGGACGAGGCCGAGCACCCCGCCCGCGGTCAGCGGCTCGCCCAGCAGCACCACCCCGTAGGCGACCGCGAACACCGGGGCGAGGTAGGTGACGACGAGCGCCCGCCCGGGACCCACCTCGGCGATCAGCGTGTAGTAGATGAGGAAGGCGACCCCCGTGCCCCCCGCACCGAGGCCGACCATGGCCGCCACGGTGCCCGCGCCAGGCACGTCCGGCGAAGCGAGCGCCAGCAGCGGCGCGGCCATCGCGGCGGAGAGCACCATGGTCCACGCCGCGACGCCGACCGCGGGCATCCCGCGCAGGCGGTGCTTGAGAAACAGCCCCCCGGCCGCGTAGCCCAGCCCGGCCAGCAGCACGGCGCCGCCGCCCAGGAGCGCCGCGGTGGTTCCCGTCAGATCGACGCCGAACAGCAGCGCGATCCCCGTGAAGCCGATCGCGATGCCCGTCAGCCCCCAGCCGCGCAGGCGCTCCTCCTGATCGACCCACAGCGCCAGCAGCGCGCCGAAGATCGGCGCGGAGGAGACGAGGATGCCCGTCAGCGACGAGGAGATGCGCTCCTCGCCCCAGGAGATCGCCAGGAAGGGCGCCGCGACCTGCAGGAAGGCCAGCACGACCAGCGCCCCGAGCCGTCCGCGCGGCACCGACAGAGCACCCCGGGCCAGCGCGATGGGCACGAGGACCAGCGCCCCCAGCGCCGTGCGCGCCACCACCACGCCCACCGGCCCCAGGTCGGGCAGGGAGACCTTGATGAACAGGTAGGAGGCGCCCCACAGCGAGGCGAGCGCCCACAGCATGATCCACGCGCGGCGGCCCATCCCGCGAGCCTACGTGCGCCCCGTTGCGACCTCCACGCCGATCGCCTGAGCCGCCTATGGGTGCTGGTGGACGCCCGGCGGGTCGCCCCACTCGGGCCTGCGCTTCTCCAGGAAGGCGGTGATCGCCTCGAGGACCTCCTCGGACTCCGACCGCCCGGCCTGGGCCTCGGCCTCGCGCTCGAGCCGGGCGGCCAGGTCGGGCAGGACCTGCCCGTTGAGCAGTCCCTTGATCGCGGCGAGCGCCTCGGGCGGACCCGAGGCGAGCCGGCCCGCGACCTCCAACGCCACCGTGAGCGTCCGGTCATCGTCCTCGACGCTGTTGACCAACCCCCATTCCAGGGCGCGCTCGGCGCTGACCTGGTCGCCCAGGAGCGCGAGCTCCAGCGCGCGCGTCAGGCCCGCGCGGGCGGGCACGAGCACCGACGCCCCGCCGTCGGGCACCAGCGCCACGTTGACGAAGGCCAGCAGGAAGGACGCCGAGCGTGCGGCGACGACGTGATCGCAGGCCAGCGCGATCGAGCAGCCCAGGCCGGCGGCCACGCCGTTGACCGCCGCCACCACGGGCTGGGGCATCTCGCGCAGGCCCAGCACGAGGGGATTGAACGCCTCGCGCAGCGCCCAGCCCAGATCGGGGCGCCCCGAGTCGCGCAGCGGCATGCCCCCGCCCTTGAGGTCGGCGCCCGAGCAGAAGGCGCGTCCCGAGCCGGTGAGCACGACCGCCCGGATGCCCGGATCCCGCGCGATCTCCCCGAGGGCCACCACGAGCTCGCGCCCCATGGCCACCGAGATCGCGTTGAGCGCGTCGGGACGCACGAGTTCGACGATCGCCACCGCGTCCTGGCGGCGGACGGCCACGGCGTCGAGGTGGGACTGGGGCGAGGAGGCCACCAGCGGGCATCGTATTCCGCGCGCGAGCGCCGTGGCGCGTACCAACCCCGGGGCGGCGGGCAGCCTGCGGCCATGACCACGAGCTTCGAACTGGGCCGCGAGCTGTCCGACGGGCGCTTCGTGCGCCAGGGCAGCCGCTTTCGCGCCTGGGTCACCGCCGACGGATCGTCGGGCCTGCCCGCGCAGGCCGGGCGCTACCACCTCTACGTCAGCCCGGCCTGCCCCTGGTCGCATCGCAGATGATCGTGCGCGCCCTGAAGGGGCTGGAGAACGCCATCGAGACGTCGTGGGTCGACCCCTACCGCGACGCTCGCGGATGGGCCTTCACTGGCGGCGCGTACACCGACCCGCTGCACGGCTGGGAGTTCCTCGGCGAGGCCTACGAGGCCACGGACCCCGGCTACGACGATCGCATCACCGTCCCGGTCCTGTGGGACCGCGAGGCGGGCATGATCGTCTCCAACGAGTCGGCCGACCTGGTGCGCATGCTGGGCCACGAGTTCGACGCCTTCGCCGCCCGGCCCGAGCTCGACCTCTATCCCGAGGCGCTGCGCGAGGAGATCGACGCGATCAACGAGCGCACCTACGAGGGGCTGAACAACGGGGTGTACCGCACGGGCTTCGCCACCAGCCAGGAGGCCTACGAGGAGGCCTTCGCCGCGGTCTTCGCCACGCTCGAGCACCTCGAGGGCCTGCTCGCCCAGCGCCGCTACCTGGCCGGGGACGTGCTCACCGAGGCCGACTGGCGTGTGTTCCCCACGCTGGTGCGCTTCGATCCCGTGTACATCACCCACTTCAAGCTCAACCGCCGGCGGCTGGTCGACTTCGCGAACCTATGGGCCTACACCCGCGAGCTGTACCAGCTGCCGGGCGTCGCCGAGACCGTGGCGTTCGATCAGATCAAGCGCCACTACTTCACGACCCACCCCTCGATCAACCCCACGGGGATCATTCCGGCGGGCCCCGAGCTCGACTTCGCCGCGCCGCACGGGCGGGGCTGAGCGCCCTCGCCTTAGTCCGCAATGTGGACTAAGGGTCTATCTCGGTAGGGACGCGCGGCGAGGTGGTCGAACCGTGGATGCCTGGGGCCGCACGCGGGCGCAGTCGGTGCAGCACCCGGCGAGCACCGCGGGTGACGCCAGGCGCCGCGGATCGGCGCCTTGGCGTGCGATCCCTAGCGGGATAGGCCCTAAGGTAGGTGCCGTGTTCACGGTGGTCAACGTGCACGAGGCCAAGACGCAGCTCTCGAAGCTGCTGCAGCGGGTCGAAGGCGGCGAGGAGTTGGTCATCGCGCGGTCGGGCACCCCGGTGGCGCGCCTCGTGCCCGTCGAAGACCTCCCGCCCGCCGGGTCCCCGGCTCGGCGCGTGGACAGGTGCAGGTCCGAGGACTTCGACGCGCCCGAACTCGAGCGGCTGTTCGGCACACGCTGAGCGCCTTGTCGCTTCTGCTGGACACCCATGCCGCGTCGCCGACGACGAACGAGCGAGCCGCCGACGCGATAGCCGGGGTCGCGAGGTGTGGCTCAGCGCGGTGACCGCGCTCGAGATAGCCATCAAGGCGGGCGGTGGCAAGCTCGAGTTGGCCGAGTCGGCGCCGCGGTTCGTGTCGCGCCACCGCGAGCGCAACGACCTGCGCGAGCTTCCCGTGTCGATCGAGCACGCGCTGACCGTGCACGATCTTCCGCTGCATCACCGCGACCCTTTCGATCGGGCTGGTCGCGCAGGCGTGCTGCGAGCAGCTCTCGCTCGTGAGCGGGGATCCGGCGCTCGGGGCCTACGGCGTGCCGCTCGATCTGGTGAGGACGGGCGATCAGGCCGCCGCCACGGCCCCGCCGCGGCGGGGTCTCCGGCGGCGCGCAGCGCCCCGGTGGCCGGGTCGCGCTCGACGGCCTGGGCCCCGCCGAAGAAGAGGTTGGGCTCGCGGAAGCGCACGAGCTCCCGGGCGCCGCCGTCGAGCAGCTCGAGCGGCACGCCGGGCTCGGCGTAGACCGCGCCGCCCTCGGCGTGCACGCGCGGGGCGCGCACCGCCTCTCCCGCGTCCAGGCCGTGGTCCAGGACGCCGACGATGACCTGCAGGATGGCCGAGCGGATGCGGTTTGAGCCCGCCGAGCCGACCACGAGGCGCAGATCGCCGCCGGGCTCGAGCACCGCGGTGGGGGCCATCATGGAGGGCATCCGCGCGCCGGGCGGCGCGGTGGAAACCCAGCGGGCTGAGGTCCTCCTCGCCCATGATGTTGTTGACGTGGATCCCGCTGCCGGGCACCACGATCCCGCATCCTCCCGTTGGTGGCCGTGACCGCACACGCGCGCCCATCGCCGTCGACCACCGATATGTGGGTGGTGGATCCGAGCTGCTCGAGGAAACCGGGCGTGCGCTGGGCCTGGGCGTGCTCCATGACCTCGACGATCTGCCCGAGCCCGGGCGGGCCCTCGCCCTTGGCGTCCAGGCGCGCCATGGCCAGCGCCAGCAGCGTCCCGCCCGCCGAGGGCGGCGGGTTGGTGAGCACGGTGTGCTCGCGATACGTGGCCTGCGCGGGCGTGCGCGCGATCGCCGCGTAGGCGGCCAGATCCCGCGCGGTGAGCACGGCGCCGCGCGGGCGCAGGGTGTCGAGGACGCCGGCGGCCAGGTCGCCGGTGTAGAAGGGTGGCGCCCCGTCGCGGCCCAGGCGCTCGAGGGTGTCGCCCAGCTCGGGCAGGGCGAGGCGGTCGCCGGCGCGCAGGATGCGGCCCTCGGGCATGAAGGTGGCCCGGCCTCGGGGGCCGAGCGGTAGATCGGCGCGAGGATGTCGTACAGGTAGGCCTGCGTGGCGTTGACCTCCACCCCGCGCGCGCCAGTGCTGCCGCGGGGCCGGCGAGCTGCTCGAGCGGGACGGTGCCCAGCGCTGCGCGGCGGCCTCGATGCCCGCCGGCGCCCCGTAGGCGCCCAGGCGGCGGCGCCTACGTGGAGGACTGCGTCGCGTCGGTGAAGGAGACGTCGACGCGGGTCAGCTCGCCGGGCGGCTCGCGCGCCCTGGCCGGGGGCGGCCACGAAGAAGTCCAGCAGCACAGCAGCGGCTCGGCCACCCATGAGACGAGCATCGCGCCCAGCGCCGCATCGACCGCGTTTCCGCCCTCGCGCAGCACGCGGGCGCCGGCCTCCGCGGTCAGCGGGTGGCCGGCGGCGACGACCCCAGGCATGGAGGTGACGCTAGTGGTCTAGCGGCGGGGGATGAACTCCGGCACGTCGAGATCCCCCAGGCCGAGGTCGCGCGGGCGGCGCGGCGGCGCGGCGTCCTCGCGCGGCGGGCGCTCCTCGGGGCGCTCCCGCGCGGGACGCTGCTCGCGCCGGGAGCGTTCGCCCGCCATCGGCGCGCCCTCACGCCCCGGGTCGCGCGGACGCATCGGGGTACGGCGCTCGACGCGCAGCTCGTCGCCGCGGGGCTCCTGGTAGCGCGGGCGCTCTTCGCGGCGCGGGGCTTCCCGGGGGGCCATCGGGCCGCGCCTGCGCTGCTGGTCGGGCTCGCGCTCGGGCGGGCGGCGGGTCGGCGAGCCGTCGAAGCCGGTGGCCACGACGGTGACCCAGACCTGGTCGCCGAGCTGCTCGTCGACCATGGCGCCGAAGATGATGTTGGCCTCGGCGTGCGCGGCCGCGGAGACCGCCTTGGCCGCCTCGTTGACCTCCCACAGCGAGAGGTCCTCCCCCGCGGTGATCGACAGCAGGATCTTGCGCGCGCCCTCCATCGAGGTCTCCAGCAGAGGCGAGGCCACGGCCTTCTGAGCGGCGTCGACCGCGCGCTTCTCGCCCTGGCCCATGCCGATGCCCAGCAGGGCGTTGCCGGCCTGAGCCATGATCGTGCGCACGTCGGCGAAGTCGAGGTTGATCAGCCCGGGCAGCGTCACCAGGTCGGAGATGCCCTGCACGCCCTGGCGCAGCACGTCGTCGGCCACGCGGAAGGCGTCGACCATCGAGGTGCCCTTGTCGAGGATGGTCAGCAGGCGGTTGTTGGGCACCACGATGAGGGTGTCGACCTCGCCGCCCAGCGCCTCGACGCCGCGGTCGGCGGCCTCGCGCCGGCGCGTGCCCTCGAAGCCGAAGGGCTTGGTGACGACGCCCACGGTGAGCGCACCGACCTCCCGGGCGATGCGGGCCACCACGGGCGCGGCGCCCGTGCCCGTGCCCCCGCCGGCGCCGGCGGTGACGAAGACCATGTCCGCGCCCTTGACCAGCGCCTTGATGCGGTCGTGATCCTCCATCGCGGCGGCCCGGCCGAGGTCGGGATTCGATCCCGAGCCCAGGCCGCGAGTGAGGTCCGCGCCGATGTGCACCGTGACGTCGGCCGTGGACTGCTGCAGGGACTGCAAATCGGTGTTGACCGCCATGAACTCCACGCCGGCCACCGCGGCCTCCACCATGCGGTTGACCGCGTTGACGCCGCCGCCGCCCACCCCGATGACGCGGATGACCGGGGCGCCCATCGGCTGGGACGACGGGGCGCCACCCGGGTCCTCGACGCGCGCGAACGGATCGCGGGCCGCCGGGGCAGGGGGTCGCGCCTGACGCGGTGCGGGGGGCTCGCGGCGGTCCGCGAGGTTCTCGGGGATGTCGGGCGAGAAGGCGTGGCGCAGGCGCTCGCGCGGTGAGGGCGGCTGGGGGGCCGGCGCCTGCGGGGCGCCCCGCGCTCCTGCCGCGGGCTCCTCGGCGGGCGGCTGCTCCCGGGGAGCGGGCTCGGCCTGGTCGCCTCGCGCCGGGGGCAGGTCCTCCCGGGCGCCCTCCTCGTCCAGCTCCTGGGCGCTGCGAAACAGCGCGGCCAGGGGGCCCTCGCGCATGCTCGCTCGCTTACCGCCTGCCATGGAGGACCTCCCTCGCGAGATCGCGATAGCTCTGGGCCGCGACGCCCTTCGGATCGTACTTCAGGACCGACATGCCTTTGACCGGCGCCTCGGCGAAGCGCACCGTCTTGCGGATGCGCGAGGCGAACACGCGATCCCCGAAGTTCTCCTCGAGCAGCTGGATCGCCTCCTTGGCGTGCAGCGTGCGCGAGTCCACCAGCGTGGGAAGGATTCCCTCGATCTCGATGTCCGGATTCAGGTTCTCGCGGATCATGCTCAGCGTGTTCTGCAGCTGGATGAGCCCACGCATCGACAGATACTCGCACTGCACGGGGACGATCACCTTGTCCGCGGCGGTCAGCGCGTTGATGGTCAGCAGCCCGAGGCTGGGCGGCGTGTCGATGCAGACGAAGTCGTAGTCCTCGCGCACCGCGTCCAGGGCCTTCTCCAGCGCCCGCTCGCGGCCGATCATGGTCGACATCGCGATCTCCGCGCCGGCCAGGTCGATCGAGGCGCACGCGACATCGATCTCGCGCGAGACGATGACCTCGCGGATCGGTCGGCGGTGCACGAGGACGTCGTACATCGAGGTCTCCACGACGTCGGGGTCTACGCCCTGGGACATGGTCAGGTTGCCCTGAGGGTCGAGGTCGACGGCCAGGACGCGGTGGCCCGACTCGGCGAACGCGCACGCCAGGTTCAGGGTGGTCGTGGTCTTGGCCACGCCGCCCTTCTGGTTGGCGAAGACGATCACCCGTGCCTGCTGGGCCTGCGCGGTCACCGCGGCCTCCTCCGCTGTATCGTGGAGCTTCACGGGCATCTGGTTCGCGCACGGCAGCGCGATTCCTCCAGAGCGATGCTTAGCATTCACTGCGGATGTTGTGCCGTGGGGAAGCCGGTCCTTGGGGGAAACGCAAGCGCGGGCGCCTGTGAGCCTGCTCGACCACCGCCTCGTGGTGGTGACGGGCAAGGGCGGGACGGGCAAGACGACGGTCGCGGCGACCCTCGGCGTGGTCGCCGCGCGGACGGGTCGGCGCACAATCGTGGCCGAGGTCGCTCGCCGCGCCGACGTGAGCGGCGCCTTGGCCGCGCCCGCGGGCGAGCCCTTCGCCGAGACGCAGCTGCGCCCTGGCCTCTTCCACATCTCGATCGACCCCGAGGACGCGATGGAGGAGTACCTGCGCGATCAGCTGCCCTCACGGCACCTGGCCGACCTGCTGGGCCAGAGCCGCTCCTTCGGCCTGCTGGCCGCCGCGACGCCAGGGCTGCGCGAGCTGCTGTCCATGGGCAAGGTGTGGGAGCTCGCCCAGGACGAGCGACGCACCCCGGGCGCGCGCGCCTACGACCTGGTGGTGCTCGACGCGCCCGCCACCGGCCACGGGGTCGCGGCGCTGGCCGCGCCGGCGACGTTCGCGCGGGCGGCCCGCACGGGGCCGGTGGCCCGCCAGGGACGGCTGATCGCCCAGTGGCTGGCGGATCCCGCGCGGACGGCCGTAGTGGCCGTGGCGCGGGCGGAGGAGCTCGCGGTGGCGGAGACGGTGGCGCTCGCGGAGCAGTTGCGGGCGCGGCTGGGGATGGAGCTGGACGGGGTGGTGGTCAACGCGGTCTCCTCGGACCGGTTCGACGAGGACGCAGAGGCGCGGTTGCGCGCGGCGCTCACGGAGGACATCGAGGGGGCGAGCGGGTGGGCGGTGCGGCGCGCCCTGGCGGACCTCGGCGTGGCGCGGGCCCAGCGTGCGCTGATGGAGCGGCTGGCCGGGGACCTCGGGCTCTCGCCGCTCTGCCTGCCCCTCGCTGTCGATCCGCAGAGCGGGAGCGCCGACCTCGACGCCCTCGCGGCCGTCATCGAAAGCGATGGTCACGTTCTCCGCGAGGTGCGCGGCAAAGGCGGCCAGCGATCATGAGTCTGTTGGATCGCCTCGCCGACAAGCGCGTCGTGGTCGTCGCGGGCTCGGGCGGCGTGGGCAAGACCACGACGTCTGCGGCGATCGCCCTCGGGCTCGCCGCGCGCGGGCGGCGCGTGGCGGTGGTGACGATCGATCCGGCCAAGCGCCTCGCGCAGGCGCTCGGGCTCGAGGAGCTGGGCAACGAGCCCCGGCGCGTGGACCCGGCGCGGCTGAGCGGCCACGGCCTCGCGGTGAGCGGCGAGCTGTGGGCCATGATGCTCGACCCCAAGCGCACCTTCGACGACCTCATCGCCCGCCTGGCCCCCGACGCGCGCACGCGCGACGACGTGCTGGCCAACCGGATCTACCAGGAGCTGTCAAGCGCGGTGGCGGGCTCGCAGGAGTTCACCGCCATCGCCAAGCTGTACGAGCTCGACCGCGAGGGCGACTTCGACGTGCTGGTGCTCGACACGCCGCCCAGCCGCAACACCCTCGACTTCCTCGACGCCCCCGACCGCCTGACCGGCTTCTTCGAGGGCCGGGCGCTGAAGGTGCTCCTCGCGCCCACGGGGCTTGCCACGCGTGTGGTCGGTCGCGGCGGCTCGATCATGTTCGGCGTGCTGCGCCGCGTGACCGGCGTCGACCTACTGGCCGACCTCAGCGTGTTCTTCCGTGCGCTGGGTGGTCTCCTCGAGGGCTTCCGCGAGCGAGCGGCGGGCATCAAGCGCCTGCTCGCCGACCCGGCCACCACGTTCCTCGTCGTCGCCTCGCCCGAGCGCGAGCCCGTCGAAGAGGCGATCTTCTTCCACGGCAGGCTGCGCGAGGCGGGCATGCCCTTCGGCGGCCTGGTGATCAACCGGGTGCACGGCGACGAGCACCCGGAGGCGAGCACCGAGGACGTCGCCGCCGCGCTGGAGGAGCCCCTCGGCGCCGCGCTGGCCGGCGCGGTGGGCGAGAACCTGGCCGCCTTTCGCCGCCTCGCCGCGCGCGATGCCCGCGCGGTCGAGCGCCTGCGCACCCGGCTCGAGGTCGACGACTCCGTGCTGGTGCCCCAGCTGGACGGCGACGTGCACGACGTCGGGGGGCTCGCCGCGATCCAGCGCCACCTCTGAGCCCGCCGCGAGTTACATGGACATGATGCGAACGCGACGTCTCCTCCCCCTTCCCGCCCTGGTCGCCCTGGCGCTCGTGCCCGGCGCCGCGCAGGCCCAGGACACGACCGTGGCCACCCTCGAGCGCCCGACCGAGGTGCGCGAGCTCGACGGCACGGTCGTCTACAGCGCCTTCGATCCGGCGATCGACGCCTACCGCCTGACCGTGCGCGACGCCCAGGGCGCCCGCGCGCTGCCGGTACAGCCCTCCCGCGCGCCCTTCGAGGCCGACATCGGCACGAACTCCAAGGGCGACCCGCAGGTGGTCTTCTCCCTCGACGTAGGCCTGCAGGAGGGCGGCCAGGCGGGACAGCGCGACCTGTTCGTGCTCAGGCTGGGCAGCGCCACGGTGCGACCGGTGCGCAACGCCAACACCAACCGCGACGAGCGGGCGCCGACCGTCGACGAGGGGCGGATCGCCTTCACGCGCGTGTACGACGAGGCCGAGGGCACCCAGGACGACCCCGTCGTCTACACCAAGCGGCTCGTCGCCCCCCGCGCGCGCCCCTCGACGCGCCTGCCGGGCGTGCCCCCACGCCGCGACGGACGTAGCACCACCGATCGCTCCGTCTCCGAGCTGGAGCTGGAGAACGGGCGTCTGGGTCAGATCGTGCGCTACAGCTACGAGACCGCGGCGGGCTTCCGAACCAACGAGGTGCGCCAGGTCGAGCTCGACGAGCGCAGCTCGCGCCAGGTGGGGAGGCTGACCACCGGCCTCAACGGTCAGTTCTACGTGGGGCCTGGTACGAGACGTCGAACCTGGGCAACGACTCGGCCGGCGCCTACCGCTACCGGCCCGGGCGCGCGTACCGCTACGCCGAGGGCCCGCCCCACCTGTCGGGCTTCGCCTGGACGGGCGAGGGCACCTGGCAGGTGCGCTGCCAGGCCGACGGGGTGGTCGTCGGCGAGGACCGACGCGCGCCGTGCACCCTGGTGCGCACCGACGATCTCGACTGGAAGAGCATCGAGGCAGACCGGGTGCGCTGACGCGGGGCCGCCGCCAAAGGGACCTACGCCGGGGCGGCCTGCTCGGCGATCAGCTCGTCGGCCAGACCCCGCAGGTCGGGGTCCAGGTGGCCGCACAGCACGTCGCGCAGGAGCGCTCGCAGGTGGCCTGCCAGCTCCGCCCCCAGCGCCTCGGCGCTGCCGCGTCCGCCGGCCAGCCCCGCGATCACCCCGCGCTCCAGCGCCGCGGCCTGCGCGATCCGCTCGGCGAGCTGTGCGCGCCCGTCAGGCGGCGCGCACAGCGCCGCCAGGCGACCGGCCAGGCGGCCGCTGGCGTGCCCTTCGGGCTCCAGGAGCGCGCGCAGCGCGAGCAGGACGTCGGTCAGCGCCTCGGTCGCGGCCGGGCGCTCGCAGGCGCGCTCGTAGCGACGCAGGGCCCAGGCCAGCTCCCCGGCGCGCGGGGTGCGCCGGGCCACCAGCGAGCAGAAGGCGCGCAGCTCATCCTCGCCGCCGGCGCCGATGGCCAGCACCTCCTCGGGCCGCCCGTCCACCGCGAGGGCCAGCGGCCGCCAGGGGCCCGCGCCCGCGCGGACCCACCCCAGCGGCTCCATGGCCGGGCGCGCCTGGTCGAACAGGCGCAGCGCGGTGAGCAGGCGGTGCAGCCGCGCGACCGCCGTGCCGATCGGCTCGGGGCCGCCGGCCTCCTCGGCGACCGCCGCGACGGCCACCGTCATCGCCCCCTCGGCGCCCGGGAGCGCGGCGGCCAGCCCGGGCGGCGCCTCGGGCAGCGCGTCCGCGCGCCACAGGGACAGCCCGTCGGCCAGCGGGACCTCGCCGGATTCGATCTCCAGGCCGTGCACCATCGCCGCGACCACCGTCTCGGCCCGCCCCGTGAACACGTGGGCCTCCAGGCCGCGCCACGCGGCGTCGAAGCGCTCACGGGTGAGCGCGAAGTCGCCCGCCTCGTCGAAGGCGGCCTGCAGGAAGACCCGCAGCGCCGCCGCGGCGCGCTCGCGCGGGTCCACCCCCACCCGCCCCTCGCCGCGGGCGCGCAGGTAGTCGCCCACGCCGTCCAGCGCGGCCAGGGCGCCCAGCGCTGCAGGCCAGGAGGGCAGGTGGGCCAGCAGCGCGATGCGCTCGCCGATGAACCCACCGGTCAGCGGGCGGTAGCAGTACAGCGGCGTGGCCGAGCGGCGGCCGTGCTCGACGACCTCAAAGCCCAGCTCCGCGCCCTCGGCCACGTCGGCCGCCAGCCGGACGGCCGCCTCGTTGGCGAAGGCGGCCAGAGCGTCGTAGAGGACCCGCTCGCGCATCGCCGACCGGTTCGCCGCCGCGCCGGGGGCTCCTGCCAAGGCACGGCGTCGCCCAGCGTGTCTAGTCTGCGCGGCGCATGCGGGCGCTGGTGGACACCCCCGCCGGACGCGCCGTGGCGGGTGCGCTGGGCGTCATCGTCGTGCTGACCGTGATTGGCATGGCGGTGCTCTGGCCGCGTGGCGAGGCCATCGACGTGCAGGAGGTCCTCGCCGGCGACACGGTGCCCGCCGAGGTGCAGGCCGTCATCTCGGGCGGCTGCGAGGAGATCGCCGGGCCCGGGTGCTACCGCCTGGCCGTCGAGCTGGGCGCGGGCGCGGACGCCGGCAGCACTCAGGTCATCACGCTGCCCGACGACGAGAACCAGCCCGACGTGGAGGTCGGCGACGACATCCGCGTGATCTCGCTCGACCCCGTCTCCGGGCTGGGCCTCAACGCCCCGCTCCCAGCGGGCCAGACCGAGCAGAACTACGTGTTCGTGGATTTCGAGCGCGGCACGCCGCTGCTGGTCCTGGCGCTGTTCTTCGTCGCGCTGGTGGTGGTCTTCGGCCGCCGGCGCGGGGCGCTGGCGCTGCTGGGACTGGGCGGGTCGCTGGTGCTCGTGCTGCTCTTCGTGGTGCCCGCGATCATCCAGGGCGGCCCGCCGCTGGGCGTGGCGCTGGTGGGCGCCTTCGGCGTGATGCTCCTGACGATCTCGCTGACTCACGGGCTGGGCGCCCAGAGCGCCGCGGCGATGCTGGGCACTGCGGCCGCCCTGCTGCTCACCGCCCTGCTGGCACTGGTGTTCGTGGAGCTGGCCAGCATCACCGGTCTTGCCTCCGAGGAGGCCACCCTGCTGCGCGGGGGCAGCGGCGGCACCCTCTCGACATCGGGCCTGGTCCTGGCCGGGATCGTGATCGGCGCGCTGGGCGTGCTCGACGACGTGACGGTCTCCCAGGCCTCCACCGTCATGGCGCTGCGCCGGGCCAACCCGGCGCAGAAGGCCGGCGAGCTCTTCCACGGCGCGCTGACGGTGGGGCGCGATCACGTGGGCGCGACGGTCAACACGCTCGTGCTGGCCTACGTGGGCGCGGCGCTGCCGGTGCTGTTGATCTTCGAGACGCAGGGCACGAGCCTGGGCACGGCACTGACGCGCGAGAACGTCGCCGAGGAGATCGTGGCCACGCTGGTGGGCTCCATCGGCCTCATCGCGGCCGTGCCGCTGACCACTGCGCTGGCCGCGGCCCTGGCGGTGCGCCTGCCCGAGCGCGCGCTCGAGGGGGGGCACTCGCACCATCATCCCTGAGCGCGGCGCTCAGAGGGCGCAGGGGGTGCCGAAGCCCCGGGCCATGGCCTGCGCGTTGAAGCGCAGCGCGTCGACGTAGGTGGCGCCCGGCGATCCCTCGGGCCCCAGCGCGTCGGTCCACAAGCGCGGGCCGACGCGCGCGCCGGTCTCGCGCGCCAGCGCCTGCTCGAGGCCGGCGCCCAGCTGGCTCTGGGGGAAGATGGTGCGCACGCCCTCGCGCTCGATGGTCTCGACCAGCTCGGCGATCTCCCCCGCCGAGGGCTGGGCGCTGGTGCTCAGGGCGGGCAGCACGGTGCCCACCACCTCGATGTCGTAGCGATCGGCGAAGTAGCTCAGCGCGTCGTGGTTGGTGACGAGCTTGCGCTCGTCGGCCGGGATGGCCGCCATGCACGTCGCGATGGCCTGATCGGTCGCGCGCAGGCGGTCCAGGTAGGCGGCGGCGTTGCGCGCGTAGGTGGCCCGCCCCTCGGGATCGGCCTCGATCAGCACGTCGCGGATGCGCTCGACGGCGGCCATCGCCCTGCGCGGGTCCTGCCACCAGTGCGGGTCGGTCGAGATGCCCTGCGCGCCCGCGTCGCCGTCGGCCTCACCCTCCTCGCCGTCGGCGCCCCCGCCTTCCTCGCTGTGGGCCTCACCCTCCTCGTGCGCGTGCTCGCCGCCCTCGATGGTGTCGACCGCGGCCATCAGGTCGCTCACCGGCGCGTCGCCGCCGGTGCTCTCGATCAGGCCGCTCAGCCACTCGTCGACCTCGCCGCCGGAGCGCAGAACGAGGTCGCCATCGGCCAGGGCACGGGCGTCGCTGGGCCGTGGCTCGAAGTCATGCGGATCGGTGTCGGGGCGCAGCAGGCTGGTGACCGCCGCGCGCTCGCCGGCGACGTTGCGGGCCAGATCGGCCACGTGGGTGGTCGTCGCGACGACGCTCGGCCCGCTCCGCGCCCCGCCGGACTCCCCGCCGCCGCAGGCGGCGATGACGGTGGCCGCCAGGGCGGGGAGCGCGAGGAGGAGGCGGGGCATGCGCGACCGACCCTAGCAAGAATGATTCTCAATAGCAGTTAGACGGGGGCGTGCACGCCGGGGAGGCCCACGCTCCCGGCGAGCACCCCCGCGGCACACAGCCCGACGGTGACCCTCCGCCGCCGCTGCGGCGTGAACCAGCCCCCGAAGCGCACCACGAGCCACGCCCGCAGGCCCGTCGCCGACGCGCCGGCCATCATCGCCCCGGCCATGCAGTTCATGCACATGCCCCGACGGTACCGCGGCAGGGAAGCCCTCCCCGCGGGCGAAGGGACGCCCCGATGCCCTCCTCCTCGATCCTGCACTCGCGCGCCGGGCGCGCGCTGGCCGCGGCGGTGGCCGCGCTGGCTCTGGGAACCGTGGTGGGACTCGTGACGCTGTGGCCGGCCGAGCGCCCGGGCGCGCCGCCCGAGGCACAGCGCGCGGACACCGTGGGGGCCCGGGTGCTCGCCGTGCAGGCCGCCCCCTGTCGCACTCCCATGGCGCGCGACTGCCGCCTGGTCGGGGGCGGGCGCGGGGCGGGGGGCGCGGCGGCCGGCCACGCCGGGGGGGCCCTCGCCCGGCGCGCGACTGCCGCCTGGTCGGTGCCGCCCTCGAGACGGGCGGCACGGCGACCTTCCACGCCGGCGAGGCACTCTCCGATCCCGAGCCTGCCGTGGGCGACGCGGTGCGCCTGGTGCGCAACGATGTCCCGCCGGGCACGCCGGCGCAGGCCGCCGACACCTTCACGCTGGTGGACTTCGAGCGCCGTGCGCCCCTGCTGTGGCTCGCGGTGGGCTTCGCGGTGCTGGTCATCGCGCTGGGCCGCGCCCGGGGCGCCCGGGCGCTGGTCGGCCTGGCGGCCAGCGTGGTGGTGGTCTTCGGCTTCGTGGTCCCCGCCATCCTGGCCGGCGAGGCGCCGCTGGGCGTGGCGGTCGCCGGCGCGTTGGCGGTGATGCTCGTCACCATCCCCCTCGCCCACGGGCTGGGCGCCAAGAGCCTGGCCGCCATCGCGGGCACCGCGGCGAGTCTCGCCCTGATCGTCGCGCTGGCGGTGATCTTCGTCGAGGCGGCCCACCTGACCGGCCTGGCCTCCGACGCCTCGCAGCTCCTGCTGGCCGGTCGCCAGGACCTCTCGCTCGAGGGCCTGGTCCTGGCCGGGATGGTCATCGGCGCGCTCGGGGTGCTCGACGACGTCACCGTCTCGCAGGCCTCGGCGGTCATGGCCCTGCGTCGCGCCGACCCGACCATGGGCTTTCGCCGGCTGTACCGCGAGGCGCTGGGCGTGGGACAGGATCACGCCGCCGCCACCGTGAACACGCTCGTGCTCGCCTACGTGGGGGCCTCGCTGCCCGCCCTGCTCATCTTCGGCCTGGGCGACGTCGCGCCCGGGCAGGCCCTCAACGCCGAGTCGGTGGCCGAGCCGGTCGTGGCCATGCTGGTGGGCTCGGCCGGACTGCTGGCCGCCGTGCCGATCACCACCGCGGTCGCGGGCGCCCTCGCGCTGCGCCTGCCGGCGCAGGCCCTGCCCCCCACCGCCGGCCACGCCCACGCCCACGCCCATTAGAGGTTGTGTCTCGGTAGGCCACACCCGTCCCGGGACTCGCCGCCGGAACGGCGAAGCGACCTTCTCTCGAAGGATCGACATGGGTGTCGATCCCGTCTATTGCGATGGACCTGAGCTAGGCGGCGGCCAGCGACGGCGCGGAGGGCCCCCTGGCCTGCGCACCCGCCCCGGGCAGCCACCGCTCGCCGTAGGCGCGCATGCCGTCGATGATCGGCAGCAGCGCGCGCCCTTTGTCGGTCAGCGCGTACTCCACCCGCGGGGGGACCTCGCGGAAGGTCGCGCGGGCGACGATGCCCTCCTCCTCCAGCGCCCGCAGGCGCAGGGAGAGGGTGCGCGGGCTGATCCCGCTCAGCGAGCGCTCGAGCTCGCAGAAGCGCGACCGGCCCTCGGCCAGGTCGCGCACCAGCAGCAGCGTCCACTTGCCGCAGACGATCTCCGCGGTACGACAGACGGGACAGGTTTCGTCGACGGCCATCCTGGCCAATACTTTACTCCCTGAAGTAGCTCACCCCTTGAGCAGGCCCCCCAGGCCACCGCCGCCCGAGCCCTGGGCGCCCATGGGGGTCACCTGTCCCTCGGAGGGCTGCACGAGGACCCACCCCTGGCCGCTGAAGGCCAGCTGGACGCTCTCGCCCGAGCTGCGTCCGATGAGGTCCTTGGCCTTGAAGTCCGTCTTGATCGACGTCTGCACGCCGGAGGACCAGGTGATCGCCGCCTGGGCGTCGGCGAAGGTCGGCGCGGAGGCGACGTCGAGCAGCACGGGCGGGCCGTCGGAGAGGATCGCCACCCAGCCGGTGCCCTTCAGCGTGGTGTTGAACAGGCCCCCCGCCAGCGCGCCGGCCGCGCCGCCCTTGAGGCGCTCGATGTCCCAGTCGATGCCCGCGTCGAAGGCCAGCAGGTTGGGACCGTTGACGGTCACCTGGTCGTTCTCCAGGTAGATCAGGTGGATGTCCTGCGCGGTGTCGGCCAGGAACACCTCGCCGCGACCCGACATCTTCATGAGGTCGGTGCCCTCGCCGGTCACCGCCTTCTTGACGAAGCGCGAGATCCCGCCGCTGCCGGCGTGCTCGAAGCTCACCTCGCCCTGGTAGGCGACCATCGAGCCCAGCTTGGCCTGGATGGTCACCTCCTCGAGGCGGACCTTGAGCAGCTTGCCGTTCTGCAGCGAGAACGCGTCGGTCGACCGGGTCTCGCCGAACTCCTGGAGGGTGGTCTGCACGGGCTGAATCCTTCCGCTCGGGGGGGTGCCCAGCCTGCCGTGGGGCGCGCGCCCCGTCAAGCCACCGCGCGGCGCTCCTCGACCGAGGCCAGGTCGTCCATCGTCGTGCCGCGCCGGCCGTCGGCGGCCAGCAGCAGCTTGAAGTCGTGGGGGCTGGTGGCGGCCTTGAGGGCCTCCTCGACGGTGACCCGCCCCGCCTTGACGTGGTGGAAGAGGGCCTGGTCGAAGGTCTGCATGCCGTAGTAGGCGCCCTCGGCCACCACCTCGGTGAGCTGGCCGGTCTTGTCGGGGTCCATGATCATGTCGCGCACCCGGCCGGTCATGCGCAGGATCTCGCACGTGGCCACACGTCCGCCGTCGGCGCCGCGCACCAGGCGCTGGGAGATGACGCCCTTCAGCGTGCCGGCGAGCATCGCGCGCACCTGGCCGTGCATGTGCGGGGGGAAGAAGTCGATGATGCGGTTGACGGTCTCGGGCGCGTCGACGGTGTGCACGGTGGAGAGCACGAGGTGCCCGGTCTCCGCCGCGCTGAGCGCGGTGTGCACCGTCTCCTCGTCGCGCATCTCGCCCACCAGGATCACGTCGGGGTCCTGGCGCAGCACGCGGCGCAGCGCCCGCTTGAACGACGTGGTGTCCTCCCCCACCTCGCGCTGGTTGATCACCGAGCGCTTGTCGCGGTGGAGGAACTCGATGGGATCCTCGATGGTCACCACGTGGCGGGCGGTCGTCTCGTTCATGTGGTCGATCATCGCCGCCAGCGTCGTCGACTTGCCCGAGCCGGTGGTGCCGGTGAGCAGGATGATGCCGCGCTCCTCCTCGGCCAGGTCGCGCACCACGGGCGGCAGCGCCAGCTCGTCGATGGTGCGGATAGTGACCGGAATCACCCGGCAGACGAGCGAGAGCGAACCGCGTTGGCGGAAGGCGTTGATGCGAAAGCGGGCCACCCCGGGCATGGAGTGGGCGAAGTCCACCTCGTAGTCGGAGCGCAGCTCGGCGAGCTTGGCCTCCTCGTGCAGCAGCGCGTGGACGGCGCCCTCGGTGTCCTGCGGCGTGAGATTGGGGGTGTCGGCCTCGAGCGAGCCCAGCAGCCCGTCCACGCGGGCCATGGCGGGCGCGCCCACCTTGAGATGCAGATCGGATCCGCCGACCTCGACGAGGCGGCGCAGCGCGTGGGTGATGTCGAACATGGCACCCGACCATCGGCGGGGTCCGGGGCGGGCTTGAGGGCCGGTGCTCAGGCTGGACCGCTCGGGCGGCCAGCGACGTCGAAGAGGATCACCCGTCGAGCAGGTCGTCCAGCGCCGCATGGCTGTTGAGGTCCACGCCCGGCACGGGGGCCGTGCCGGGCACCGTGCGCACCCGATGGGGCGGGGCCTCTGCGGCCGCGGCTCGCGCGACGAGATCGGCCCGGAGAGCCTGCTCGATCTCCCGCGCCAGCGACGTCCCCCGTTGCGCTGCGCGTACAGCCTACCGGTGCTCGCCGACAGCGAACGCGCTCCTCACGGTCGCTCGGCCCGGCCCGCGATCCGCCCGCGATGCTCCTCGCTGAGGTCGAAGTCGAAGACCGCGAGGTTCTCCTCGCGGCGCTCCCGCGAGGAGGCCTTGGGAATGGTGCAGACCTGTGGCTGGTCGAGCAGCCAGCGCAGCACGATCTGGCTGGGCGTGCGCCCGACGTCGTCGGCGACCTCGCGCACGATCGGGTCGTCGAGCGCGCGGCCCTGAGCGAAGGGCGAGTAGGCGGTGACCAGCACGTCGCGCTCGCGCGCCAGCTCGAGCACCTCCGGCTGGGGCTGGTAGGGGTGGTACTCGACCTGGTCGCACAGGATCGGGCCGCGGTCGAGGGCCTCGCGCAGCAGGTCCCCGGGGAAGTTGCTCACGCCGATGGCGCGGGTGGCACCCCTCTGGAGCGCCTCTCCCATGGCCCCCAGCGTGTCGGCCAGCGGCACCCGCTCGCTGGGCCAGTGCAACAGCAGCAGATCGAGGTGGTCGAGCCCGAGCTTGCGCAGCGAGCGCTCGTAAGAGCGGCGCACGTCGTCGGGGGCGGCGTCGCGGGGGGACACCTTGGTCACGACGAAGATCTGGTCGCGGTCGACGCCGCTGTCGGCGATCCCGCGCCCGACCTCCTCCTCGTTGGCGTAGGCGGCGGCCGTGTCGATGTGGCGGTAGCCCAGGTCGAGCGCGTCGCGCACGCCCTCGACGCAGTCCTCCCCGGTCAGCTGCCAGGTGCCCAGACCCAGCTTGGGCACCTCGATGCCCCGCACGGTGATGGTCGTCGCTTCGGTGGCTTCGCGCGGCATGCCCGTCCGCTGCCCCCGCCGGCCCCGCGGCGAAACGACCCGGCGCTACTCCTCGGCGACCCGCTCGTAGCGCTCGCGCCAGCGGCGCTGGCCGCGTGCGGCCGACCAGGTGGCCAGCGCGACCACCCCGGCGATGACCCCGACGGCGCCCACCCCCACCGCGGTCCACGGCACGCCCGCGACCTCCGTGCGCGCGACCCGCGCCACCCGGCCCACCGGGACGGCGATCGCGCCGGCGTCAGCCTCGGCCACCACGACACCGACCACGCTCCCGTCGGGGGTGACCAGTGGCCCGCCCAGGCCGTCGGGGCTGCCGGAGTCATCGAGCTGGATGCGCCGCTCGGCCCCGGCGTTCGAGACATCGGCGACCTCCAGGCGGCGCAGCCGGTCGCGATAGCCCAGCGGGCGGCCGATGGCGAAGACCTCGTCCTCCTCGTCGGCGGACTCCCCGGCCAGGGGCAGCGGGCGCAGGCGCACGCCGGGGACGGAGAGCACGGCCAGGCCGGCGACCGGATCGCGGCCGATCACCGTTCCCTCCAGCGCCCGTCCGTCCAGGGTCGTGATCCGGGCCGTGTCCTGGCCGCGCACGACGCCGTCGTGGGTGACCACCTCCTCGCCCGCGCCCTCCAGCACGAACCCCGCGCCGTTGGTCAACGTCGTGTGCACGGCCACCACCGACTCCGCGGCCTCGAGCACGTCCTCGGGCGGGGTCTTGGCCACGTCCTGTGCGAGCGCCGTCCCCGGGAGGGCCGCGAGCGCGAGCAGGACCAAGAGGGGCGTCGGCGGCCTACGCCAGCACCGAACGTGCGCCAAAGCCCGCGGTCTCAGGCGACGTCGCGCAGCTTCTGCGCCTCGGCAAGCGACTGGAGCTTCTTCAGGGACTGGTTCTCGATCTGGCGGATGCGCTCGCGCGTGACGTTGAACGTCCGCCCTACCTCGTCGAGCGTGCGCGGGTGCTCCCCGCCCAGACCGTAGCGCAACTCGAGCACGCGGCGCTCGCGGTAGGAGAGGTTCTCCAGCGCCTCGCGCAGCGCCTCCTTGGTGAGGATCTCGGCGGCGCGCTCGTAGGGCGACTCGGCGCGCTCGTCGGCGATGAACTGGCCGAACTCCGACTCCTCCTCGTCGCCCACCGGCTTTTCCAGGGAGACCGGAGCCTGGGCGGAGCGCTTGATGGAGTCGACCTCCTCGGACTCGATGCCCGTCACCTCGGCGATCTCCTCCGGCGTGGGCTCGCGGCCCAGCTCGGTGACCAGCTTGCGCTCGGCGCGGCCGATCTTGTTGAGCTTCTCCACCACGTGCACCGGGATGCGGATCGTACGGGCCTTGTCGGCCAGCGCACGGGCGATGGCCTGGCGGATCCACCAGGTTGCGTAGGTGGAGAACTTGAAGCCCTTGCGGTAGTCGAACTTCTCCGCGGCGCGGACCAGCCCCAGCGTGCCCTCCTGGATGAGGTCGAGGAAGGGCAGACCCTGGTTGCGGTAGTTCTTGGCGATCGAGACCACCAGGCGCAGGTTGGACTCGACCATCTTCTGCTTGGCGTCGAGGTCGCCGCGCTCGATGCGCTTGGCCAGGTCGACCTCCTCCTCCGCCGTGAGCAGGCGGACCTTGCCGATGTCCTTCAGGAAGAGCTGAAGGGAGTCCGTGGTCATGTCGGGCCTGAAGTCGATGGTCTTCGGCTTGGCCCGGCGCGCCCCGCGCTTGTCGGGGGCGCGCTCCACCTCGTTGGCGGCGGCGGTGGCCGGATCGATCTCCTCGACCAGCTCGATCTCGGAGCGCTCGAGGAAGCCGTGCAGGTCCTCGACGTCGGCCTCGTCGAGGTCGAGCTCCGAGACGGCGTCGGCGATCTCGGCGTAGGTGAGCACGCCGGCCTGCGCGCCCTTGGCCATCAGGCCCTTGATCTCTTCGAGCTCTTGAAGTTCAACCACAGACATGTCGTTTGGCTTTCGCAGGGGTCGTCTGGCAGCTCGACGTCCCGAGGGGGAGCAGGGCGAGCGCTGCGGGTGCTCGCATCGTAGGCGCTCGGGGTGTCTCGCTTATCGGGGGTTTACCCGCCCGAGGCTCGCCCCTCGCCACCTGTACCCGATCTGTCGGCCTTTCGTCGCCGACCGGCCACGCAACGCATCTGAGAGGATGCGCGCCATGGCGGACGATCGGCCCCCTGGCCGCCTCGAGGGCGACAGCGACGTGCTGGGAAGCCTGCCGCGCACACGCCCGGCGCGGCGCAGCCCCAAGCGCGACGGCGCCGGCACGCGGACGGCGAAGACCCAGGCGGCCCGGGCGCGCCCGGCGTCGCGTCGGCGCACCTCCGCCGCCGCGGGGGACGAGCCGCTCCCGGCGAGACGATCCGTGCCGCCCGCCGGCTACGCCACCCCCGCGCCCGAGCGCCGCCCGGCGCCGGGCACCGGGGAGCTGGTGACCACCGCGGCGCGCGCGGCCGGCGAGGTCGCCCAGCTGGGGGCGGGGATCGGTCGCCGCCTGCTGCAGGCCGCCGTCGGGCGCCTGAGCGGCGGGCGCTAGGAGCACGTGTCGCTATCGCGACCTGGGGGCCCACCTCCGGCGGCCACCTGGCCGCCTCCGGCACCCCTAGCGCGGGAGGGCCTCTGCGCTCCATCGACGCGGCCCGGACCGAGGTGCTGGGCGCGACAGCGGCGCTCGGGACTGAGGATGTCGCGGTCGAGGACGCGCTGGGGCGGGTTCTGGCCGAGGAGGTGCGGACCGCGGGCGATGTGCCGCCCTTCGACAACTCGGCCATGGACGGCTTCGCGGTCACCGCCGGAGAGGCGGGCCGGACGCTGAGGATCGTCGGCGAGGCCCGCGCGGGCGCGCCCTCGGCACGGCCCGTGGGCCCCGAGCAGGCCGTGCGCGTGTCCACGGGCGCGGCCGTGCCGGTCGGCACCGAGGCGGTGGTGCCCGTCGAGCAGGCCGAGGAGGTCGACGGCATGCTGCGTCCCACCGCCGCCGCGGCGCCGGGCGCCCACGTGCGCCGCGCCGGTGAGGACGTGCCCGCCGGCACCGTGGTGCTCGGCACGGGGACGCGGCTGGGAGCGGCGCAACTCGGTGTGGCCGCGGGCGCCGGGCGGGCGACCGTACGCTGCCATCTCGTCCCCCGGGTGGCCGTGCTCGTCACCGGCGACGAGTTGCGCCCGCCCGGCGCGGCGCTCGAGCCGGGCCAGATCCACGAGTCCAACGGGCTCACGCTGGGCGCCCTGGCCGAGCAGGCCGGCGCGCGGGTCGTGCGGCGCACCTACGTGCCCGACGACGCGCTGGCCACCCGCGACGCCGTCCAAGGCGCGCTCGAAGAGGCCGACGTCGTCGTGGTCTCCGGTGGGGTGTCGGTCGGTCCCCACGACCACGTCAAGGGAGCGCTCGGCGCCCTGGGGGTGACCGAGCGCTTCTGGGGCGTGGCCCTGCGTCCGGGCAAGCCGACGTGGTTTGGCACGCGCGAGGCCACGCTCGTGTTCGGCCTGCCGGGCAACCCCGTCTCGGCCATGGTCACCTTCGTGCTCTTCGCGCGCCCGGCGCTGCTGGCCCAGCAGGGCGCCTCGCCCCACGCCCGGCGCACCGGCGCGCGGCTGGCGGAGGCGGTCGAGCGCCTGCCCGGTCGCGACCACGCGATGCGCGTGCGCCTCTCCCCCGAGGAGAGACCACCGGGGGGGCCGCCTCCCACGGCTCGCTCCGCTCGCCCCCCATCGGCCGCCTCCGGCACCCCTTGGGCCATCCCGACCGGCCCGCAGGGCTCCCACCAGCTCACCTCCATGTTGCACGCGGACGGTCTCGCGCTCGTGCCCGCCGGCGAGGGCGAGCTGCCCACCGGCACCGAGGTGACCGTGGAGCTGCTCTAGGAGGAGCTCTCGAGAGAATGCGTTCCATCATGACCAAGCTGCCTCTGGGCGCACTGCTCGTCGGTGCCCTCTCGGTCGTGTTCACCATGACCGCGACGGCGGCCGGGCCGCCCGCCGCGCTTCCCGGCGTCGAGCGCGTCGTACACGCGGATGCGACGACCGCACGCGCGTGCCCCTCGGCCGGGCTGCGCCCGGCTCGCGGCGTCGCGCTGTCCTCCTACCGGGCGCCGATGTCTGGCTTCGTCTCCGTGCGGCTGGTCGGGGCGGGCGACTGGGACCTGTCGGTCGCCGACGCGGCGAGCCGCCGCCGGCTGGGTTCCTCCCAGGGCTTCGGCGGGCGCGAGATCGTGCAGACGTGGGTCGCCGCCGGCCAGCGCCTCACCGTGCTCGCCTGCCGGCGCAGCGCTGCCGCGCGCAGCGCCCGGGTGTCCGTCGGGCTGCTCGACGTGGCGCCGCCTGCCGCGACCGGCACGCCGTCGCTCGTGCGCGTCTCGGCGCGGCCGCGCCAGCTCGAGACGCTCGAGAGCCTTGGCTTCGACGTCACCCACGAGCGGGGGCTCGGCTGGGCCGACGTGGTCGTCGTCGGCGCCGGCGAGCTCGCGGAGCTCGAGCGCCTGGGCCTCGAGGCCCAGACGCGGATCGCCGACCTCCCCGCGCACGAGCGCCGCAGCCGTGCGGCCGACGCCCGCTACGCCGCGCGCGCCGCCAACGGCTCGCCGCTGCCCTCCGGGCGCACGACGTATCGCAGCTACGACGAGATCCAGGGCGAGCTCAAGCAGCTCGTCGCCGACCATCCCGACCGCGTGCGCCCGGTGGTCATCGGCCGCTCCCACCAGGGCCGCGAGCTGTCGGGCATCGAGATCGCCGACGGCGTGAGGCGTTCGGGCGACGGGCGGCCCGTCCACCTGGTGCTCGCCACCCACCACGCCCGCGAGTGGCCCTCGGCCGAGGTCGCGATGGAGTACGCGACGCTGCTGGCCAACGCCCGCCGCGGCGACACGCGCCTGGCCCGCCTGCTGGGTGGCGTGCGCACCGTCGTCGTGCCGCTGGTCAACCCCGACGCGTTCATCGCCACCAAGAACGCCGAGCCCATCGACCCGTACGACAACACGCGCACACCCGAGACCGACAACCAGGACAACCCCCTGCACCTCGCCGAGGTCGTCGCGCCGCCGGGCGGCATCCTCAGCTACCGGCGCAAGAACTGCGCCGGCGACCTGCCCAGCCCCGACGTGCCGTGCGAGCTGCAGTGGGGCATCGACCCCAACCGCAACTACGGCCAGCACTGGGGCGGCGCCGGCTCCAGCCCCGACGTCACGTCGCAGGCCTACCACGGGCCCGGGCCGTTCTCCGAGCCCGAGACGCAGGCCGTGCGCGACTGGACGCGCACCCATCAGGTCACGTCGCTCATGACGCTGCACAACGTCGCCGCGCTGGTGCTCCGCCCGCCCGGCGCGCAGGAGCAGGGACTCGCGCCCGACGAGCCGCGCCTGAAGCAGTTCGGCGACGCGATGGCCGCCGCGGCGGGCTACACGTCGCAGTACGGCTTCCAGCTCTACGACACGACGGGCACGACCGAGGACTACACCTACGCCGCGCAGGGCGGCTACGGCTACACCATCGAGATCGGCCCGCCGGACGGGACCTTTCACATGCCCTACGAGATCGGCGTGGTCAAGCAGTGGACCGGCGAGGGCGGCCACGGCGCCCAGCCCGGCAAGGGCCTGCGCGAGGCGATGCTGATCGGCGGCGAGGCGGCCGCGAGCCCTGTGGACCACGCGATCCTCACCGGCCGGGCACCCCGGGGGGCGAAGCTGCGCCTGCGCCGCGACTTCCACACCGAGACGAGCGAGTACTGCCGTCGTGGTCTGGACCCGCTGGTGATCAGCGGCATGCTCGGCGGGGCGCTGTGCGCACCCGGCCAGGAGGGCGGTCCCGACCAGGTCCCCGATTTCGTCGACAGCGCGCTGAGCGTTCCGCGGGTGGGCCGCTACACGTGGCACACGAACCCCTCCACGCGGCCGTTCGTCGGCGGGGGCGCCAAGAGGTTCGTCGTCGACGAACAGGCGTCGAAGGTCGAGCGCTTCGAGGGCCGGGCGGGCGACACGTCGGGGGGCTCGAGCAAGGACCACCCCTTCGCGCTCGACGGCACGGACGGCCTGGTGAAGATCGCTCTGACCTGGCCGGTCAGGGCCGAGGACTACGACCTCGAGGTCTTCCGCTGCGAGGGTGCGTGCGACGGTGCGCCCGACCGCCCGCAGGACGACCCGGCTGACACGCAGGTCGCAAGCTCGGGCAACCCGCCCGGCGTCGACGAGGAGCTGTCGCTCGACAAGCAGACGGCGACGGCGGGCAGCTACTACGTCCGCGTCGTGAGCTTCCTCGCCGCGACCTCGCAGTACGAGGGGTCCATCGCCCACTTCGCCGGCCGGACCGAGACCACGCCGGGGCACCCCGAGGCCTACACGATGACCTGCACCCGCGGGCGCCTGCGCGGCAGCCGGAACCTCTTCGCGGCCCGCGGGCAGCGGGTGACGGCGAGCTTCGACCGGCGCTGCCGGCCCGTCCGCCGCTGATCGCGGCCGGGCACGGGTAGGCTCAGCGCCGATGGGCGCCGTGATCGCCGTGATCGCCGCCCTCGCCGGCCTGGCCTTCGCCTGGTTCGCCGGCGGGCGCCGGCTCCTCGACAAGGGTAGGCAGATCGCCACCGCGCGGATCGTCGACCCCCCCGAGCACACCACCATGAGGGCCGACGGATCGGTGCGCTCCGTCCAGGCGGCCGACCTCACGATGGCCGAGGACGACCTCGAGTCGATCTGGAGCCCGACCCACCTGGAGCGCCTGGCGCGCACGTACTGGCGCTTTCTCACGCGCGCGACGCTCGGGCTGATGCGCGTCAAGTACAGCGAGGAGAGCCGCCAGGTGGTGCTCCTCGCACGGCCGTTCGCGCTCCTGACCTTCCGCGCGCCCGAATACCGCATGAACGCCGATCGCGGCATCGTGCGCTGGCGCATCGAGCGGGGCGTGCTCGTCTCGCGCGCCGGGCGCGACCAGGGCTACCTGGAGATCGACGTGCAGCGCTGCTCCTGCGAGGAGCCGGGTCGCGCGCGCGTGCACGTGGAGGTGGAGGTCGCCAACTTCTATCCCTCGCTGGCCTCGGGGATCGCGACATGGTTCTACGCCAGCACCCAGTCGCGCATCCATGTCATCGTGACCCACGGGTTCCTGCGCTCTCTTGCGCGCCTGGATCTCGCCGAGTCGCGCGTGGGGCGTTTTGCGGCGGTCGAGGACGTCCCCGACCCCGAGCCCGACCGGCCGCTGCCCTCGAGCGCCGAGCGCGAGCGCGACGCGGCGTAGTCGCGTCAGCCCAGGCGCTCCCCGGCGACGCTCCGAAGCTTCGCGCGGTCGTGGCGGGCGTGCACCCGGCGCACCGTGCCCGAGCGAGCGCGCATCACCAGCGACTCCGTGGTGGCCCCTCGGGCGCCCTGATAGCGCACGCCCTCCAGGACGTCGCCGTCGGTCACCCCGGTGGCCGAGAAGAAGCAGTCCTCCGAGCGCACGAGGTCGTCGACGGTGAGCTGGCGCTCGAGGTCATAGCCGGCGTCGAGCGCCGCGCGGCGCGCCTCGGCGGCGCGCGGCCCCCGCCGCCCCACGAGCTGGCCGCCCAGGCACTTGATGGCGGCCGCGGAGATCACGCCCTCGGGCGTCCCTCCGATGCCCCACAGCAGGTCCACCGGGGCGTCGGTGGTGACCGCCTGCAGGGCGGCGCTGACGTCGCCGTCGGTGATGAGGCGCACGCGCGCGCCGGCCTCGCGGACCTCGCGGATGCCCTCCTCGTGGCGCGGGCGGTCCAGCACGACCACCAGCACGTCGCCCAGCGTGATCCCCTTGGCCTCGGCCACCAGCCTCAGCGTCTCGCCCAGCGGACGGTCGAGGTCGAGCACGTGGGCCACGTCGGGGCCCCCGGCGAGCTTCTCCATGTAATAGCAGGGTCCGGGGTCGAACATGGAGCCCTGCTCGCTCAGCGCGATCACGCTCAGCGCGCTGGGCATGCCCTTGGCCGTCAGCGTCGTGCCCTCCAGGGGGTCGACGGCGATGTCCACGTGTGGGTGGCTGCCGTCGCCGATGCGCTCGCCGTTGTAGAGCATCGGCGCCTCGTCCTTCTCGCCCTCGCCGATGACCACCACGCCGTCCATGCGCACCGTGTCGAGCACCAGGCGCATGGCGTCGACGGCGGCCTGGTCGGCCGCCTCCTTCTCGCCCCGGCCCACCATGCGGGCGGCGGCCAGCGCGGCGGCCTCGGTCACGCGCACGAGCTCGAGCGCGAGGTTGCGATCGGGTCGGTCGACCAAGTCGCCGGGTATCTCGTGTGGGTGGATGCTCACAGGACGCCGGGTGGTCTGCGTCGTTGCCCGCTCTCGGCCGAGCGCAGGACGGATCCGCCGATCATGGCAAGCGTGCCCACGACGGCCATGTAGAAGCCCACGGCCAGGGAGATCTGGCCCGACGGCTCGCCGGGCGTGTCGAGCAGACCGTTGTAGGCCACGAGGCCGAAGGCGGCGATGGCGATGACCGCGGTCAGCTCCCCGCGCGCCCAGGAGAGCGTGTGGTCGCGCAGGACGATGTAGGCCAGGATGAAGGGGGCGATCGCGGCCACGACCAGGATCCAGCGCAGGATGTCGTGGACCATCCAGCCCGTGAAGGGTCCCTCCGTGCTGCCCTGGATGTTCGCGTTGGGGTTGTCGCTGAGCGAGTACCAGGGCAGGAACACCCCGACGGCCAGCAGCGCGCCGCCGGCGAGGGCGACGAGCTCGCTGACGTTGAGGCGCTGGGGCTGCATCGTCCGGGACCCTACCGCGCGGTAGCGCCGGCACGTTCAGCGGGTGTCGAGCGCCTGCGAGGCGTGCGTGGGAGGCGGCGGCGCCGGCCGGGGGAAGAGCAGCCCGCGACGCTGGGGCGGCGCGGCCGGCGCAGGCTCGGTCCACAGGTAGCGCCAGGTGCCCGGACCGGGACTGGTGGGCCGGGCGGTGAAGACGCCCGAGGGCGCGGACACCTGAACCGCGCCGGCCTCCTGCCACGTCGCCGATCCCGGCGGGCGGAACTGCAGGCGCACGGTGGTCGGCAGGCCGCCGTCCCGGCCGGCCGCGGGGCGGACCAGCCCCCACAGCGTGAAGGGCCGGCCCGCCGGGGTGCGCTCAGGCACCACCAGCGGCAGGCGGAACGCGTCATAGGCAGGCTTGGGCGCGCCGTCGGCGTAGCGCAGGCCCGACTGCCAGGTGCGCCAGAAGGGCTTGCTGCCCGCACGCTGGGCACGGTCGGGCTCGTCGTCGAGCAGCAGGAACTGGGTCAGGGCGCCCACGCGCGGGTCGGCGCGCGTCTGGCGCTCGGCCTGGGACCACCAGCGCGCCCCGTCGAGGGGGTCCACGCCGCGGAAGGGGTCGGGCGGCGTCTGCCAGCCGTACTCGGTGACCCACACGGGCAGCCGCCCAGGGAGATGGCCGGCGCGCGCGGCGGCGTCGAGGATGCGATACAGCCGGCGCACGTCGCCCAGCGAGACCTCGTCGCGGTTGCGCCGGCTGGTGGCCGGTGGGCTGACGATGGAGTAGGGATGGTGCGCGTAGGCGTTGACGGCCAGCTCGCCGCGGCGCGCGAAGTCGCACCCGGTGCGGCGGGCGCGCGCACCGCGCAGTGGGCGCAGCCTTCGGTCCAGGCACAGCAGCTCGCGCAGGAAGGCGGCGGGCGCGATGGTCTGGGTCCGCCCGCGCCGGCTTCCGTTGCCCAGCGGGGAGGTCTCTCCCAGCAGGAGGATGTCGCTGGCGGTGGTGTGGCCCGAGACGGCCAGCCCGCTCAGGCCGGCGCGCGCCAGGCGGCGGTAGCGCGCCGGGGAGGCCGGGCGCCAGCGCCGCTGCGCGTCGCGGGTCCACTGCGGCTGCAGGAAGGCGCCGTGGTTGGGCTCGTTCCACACCGACCAGGCCGACACGCGCGGCAGCGGCCGGCCGCCCTGGTTCTCGTCGGGGTAGGTGCCGTCGTAGCGACGGCCGACCATCCGGGCGAAGTGGTGGAAGGCGCGCGGATCGGGAGCGAACGTCCGATTGACGAAGCGCCCGCGCGCCCGGCCGGCGGCCCAGCGCGGCGCGGCGCCGGTGACGTTGAACAGCACCTCCAGGCCCTCCCGGGCGGCCTGGCGCACCAGGTGGTCGTGCGCGTCGAAGACCCCCGGGTCGTAGCCCGCGGGGTCGTCGGGACGGGCGGGGGCGCGGGCGCGCGGGGCGAGGTTGGCCCAGTGCACCGAGACACGCACGCGATCCACGCCCAGCGCGCGCAGCTCGGCCAGCGTGACATCGGTCACCGCGGCGCCGCGGTAGAGCAGCCGGTTGTCGTCCATGAGGATCGTCTCCTGCGTGGCCGCGGCATGCGCGGCGGGCGCCGCGACCAGCGCGGCGAGCACTCCGGCGACGAAGCTCACACGCGCCCGCACGGTCGGCGGATCCTACGCCACGGACGGCCGACCGGCGCAGGCTCGACTTTTCGGTGGGCAGCTCTGCGCGTCCTCTCGACTCCGGGACCGGTCCGAGCGCGCGCGATGATGCGACGTCACGCTTTGCGGGAGAAGCGATAGGCCGCGACGCCGTGACGCGCCAGGCGCTCTCGCAGCACGCCGCGCACGCTCGGCCACTCGGACGCGATCACGCTGTACCACGCCGTGTCGCGCCAGCCGCCAGGGACCTTCCGGTGTCGGCGGTGGATGCCCTCGAACTGCGCGGGCAGCGCCTCCATGGCGGCACGCGAGCGCGCGTTGCGCGCGTCGGTCTTGAGCTCCACGCGCTCGCAGTCGAGCGTCTCGAAGGCGTGGCCCAGCAGCAGCAGCTTGGTCTCGACGTTCGCCCCGGTGCGCCACCAGGGCCGACCGAGCCACGTCCAGCCGATCTCGAGCCCGCGGTGCTCGGGGCGCAGCGCCAGGTAGCGGGTGCTCCCGATCGGCGCGCCGCTGCGGCGATCGATGATGGCCCAGACGCCCTCCGTGCCCTCTTGCGCGGCCGAGAGTGCCTCCTCCATCCAGCGATGGAAGCGCTCGGGCGTCTCGCACGCGTTGGGAAAGCCCGTCAGATAGGTCCACACCCCGGAAGCCCGCCCGGCGGCGAACAGGCCGTCCTCGTGCTCGCTCGCGAGCGGCTCGACGACGACGAGCTCGCCCTCGATCCGCTCGGTCAGTCGCGGCCAGGCGCCCATGGCGAGAGGATGGCGCCTCGCGCCCTGAGGCGCCACAATCGCTCGCATGACCCAGCAGGAGGGCTGGAAGGGCAACACGGCGGGCGCGAACGCGCTGCTCGCCGAGCGCCTGTTGCCAGACCGTGGTCTGCGACGTATCCCAGACCACGTGCTCTCGGCGCTGCCGGCAGACGATCGCGGCGACGGGGCCTACGACCGGCGTGCCGCGACCTACGACCGTCTGGTGGGCAGTCGGCTCTACAACCGCCTGGTGTGGGGAAGCTCACCGCGGGCCTACGCCGCGTTCGCGCAACGCGCGGTGCGAGCCGGCGAGGGACCCCTGCTTGACGTGGCCTGTGGCAGCGCCGTCTTCACCGCCTCGGTCTACGGTGACAGCGCACGACCGGTGGTGTTGGTCGACCGCTCGACGGGGATGCTCCAACGCGCTGCGCAGCGCCTGGACGGAGGCGATCACCCGTCGCCCGTCCTGCTGCAGGCCGATCTCTTCGATCTTCCCTTCGTCCCGGGCTCGTTCACCACGGTGGCCTGCCACGGCGCGCTGCACCTCTTCGAGGATCTGGCCGGGGCGCTGGGGGCCCTGCGCGCCCAGCTCGCCCCCCAGGGCACCCTCTACGCCACCTCCCTGGTCGCCGAGACGACGATCGGCCGGCGATGCCTGGCCCTGCTGCACCGCACCGGCGAGGCGGCCGCGCCCCGCCGCGCGATGGAGCTCCTGGCCGCCGCCCGGGCCGAGCTGTCGGACGTGACGCTCCACCGCGAGGGCTCCATGGTCTTCATCACCGGACGCGCCTGACCGGCCGGCGGTCCGCGCCTGCCAGCTGCTGCTCGTCGTGCTCCTCCTGCGGCCCCAGCGCGGCACCCGCGCTACGCCGGCCGCGGACGCCGCGTGACGTCCCTACGCATCGTGCAGGTGCACGCGCTCGCCCTGGGGGCCGACAATCATGAGTAGCTCGACCGGACCGTCGACCGCGCCGAACCAGTGCGGCGTCCACGTCGTGAACTCGACGGCCTCGCCCGCCTCGATCACGTGGTCGGCCTCGCCCAGCAGCAGGCGCAGACGACCGCTGAGGACGTAGAGCCAGTCGTGGCCCTCGTGCACGGGAAGCTCGGCGGGCGGCTTCGTCTTCCGAGCGCTGATGGCGATCTTGTAGGCGTGCAGGCCGCCGGTCGAGCCGCGCCGGGTCAGCGGCCACATCGTCATCCCGTCGCAGCGACGCGGCTGGGGGCGTATGCGCGGGTCCTGCGGCGGCCGGACGCCGAGCAGGTCGTCCGCGCGCACACCGAGCGCGGCCGCCAGCGCGGGGAGGTGGTCGAGCGCGAGCCGGCGCTTGCCGGCTTCCAGCCGGCTGAGCGTCGAGAGGTCGATGTTGGCCCGCTCGGCGACCTCGGCGAGGGTCAGGCCGGCCTCGGTGCGAAGCTCTCGCAGCCGTCGGCGGACGCGGACGTCAACGGGCTCTTCTTGGGTGTGCTGCTTTGCCGTCATGACAAAGCATGTTGTCATATCGCGCGGTACGTGCCAGGGTCGGGACATGGAATCTGCTTGGGACTGCATCGTTGTCGGCGCAGGCGCGGCGGGGCTGAGCGCGCGCTCGTGCTGGGGCGCGCGCGTCAGCAGACGCTTGTCGTCGACGCCGGCCGGCAGAGCAATCGTCCGGCCGAGGGCATCGGCGGCCTGCTCGGCCAGGACGGCAACTCGCCGAAACGCCTTCCACGCCTTGGGGCGCGGTGACCTCGGCTCCTGTCCGTCGGTGAAGCTTCGCCACGGCGAGGTCACGGCCGCCCGCCGTTGCGACGACGTGACGCTCGTGCCCGTGTCGCTGCACCAGCGCTCCCCGCTGACCGAGCAGCTCGGCGCGGCGCTCGTCGAGCCCGGCCACGTCGCCGGCGGCGCGGTGGCGGAGCGCAGCGGCCGCGCACCGGCGGGCGTGCACCGATGACCGCAACCGAGGCCGAGCGCTTCTGGGAGGAGCGCTACCGCTCGCACGAGCGGATGTGGAGCGGCCGGGCCAACGTCCGGCTCGTCGACGTCGTTGCGCCGCTCGCCCCTGGTCGCGCGCTCGACCTCGGCTGCGGCGAGGGCGGCGACGCGGTCTGGCTCGCCTGCCGCGGCTGGAACGTCTCCGCCGTCGACGTGTCGGCCACCGCGCTCGAGCGAACCGCCGCCGCCGCGGCGGCCGCGGGCGTCGAGGATCGCGTCAGCGTCGAGCAGCACGACCTCGGCCGCTCGTTTCCCGCCGGCACGTTCGACCTCGTCTCCGCCCAGTTCCTCCAGTCGCCCGTCGCGCTGCCGCGTACCGAGGTGCTGCGCGCGGCGGCCGGCGCCCTCGCGGAGCGCGGCTTGCTGCTGATCGTCGAGCACGCCTCCGTGCCCCCATGGGCCTCGGAACGACACCGCGGGCGGCGATTCCCGACGCCCGAGCAAGCCCTGGCTCGGCTCGAGCTCGACCTGCGAGCCTGGGACACGGAGTGCCTCGGATCGCCGGAGCGCCAGATGACCGGCCCTCTCGGCGAGCAGGCGACCGTTCGCGACAACGTCATCGCGCTTCGACGGCGACGAGGGGTGACGGCGCGCGAGCGCGATGAGAACGGTACGCGTCCGCGACCGGTCGAGCAGCCGCCTCGCAGCAGCGGCTCGTGACTCATCGATCGCGTCGGCCGGCGCCGAGCACTCGGCACGGGCCGGCCGCCGTCGCCGCCCTGCCTCGAGCTCGCCGTATGGCACGACGGCCTGCTCTGTCCGAGCAGGAACTCGCACCGCGACGGCAAGACGGTCCCGTGCCGGCCGACCTCCTCCAGCGACATGCCGCCCTGCTCGCGCAGGCGCCTGCGGGTCCGCTCGTCGGCCGAGTGCGTTGCCATCTTGGCAACCTAACTTGTCGTACGGGGACCCTGTGGGCACCCTGGGAGGCATGGACACGGACATCGACGCCCTCGTCGTCGGCGGCGCGGCCGCCGGCCTCTCCGCCGCGCTCGTGCTCGGTCGGGCGCGGGTGCGCACGCTCGTCGTGGACGCGGGTGAGCCGAGCAACCGCACGGCGCCCGCGATCGGCGGCCTGCTCGGCCAGGACGGCACGAGCCCCCGACAGCTCTACGCCGCCGGCCGCGCGCAGCTCGCTTCGCTCCCGGCGGTCGAGCTGCGCTCGGGCCTCGTGACCCGGATCGAGCCGGCCGCCGGCGAAGGCGCAGAGCCAGCGTTCCACGCGACCCTCGCTGACGGCGGTGCCGTCACCGCCCGCCGCGTGCTGCTGGCCGGTGGCATGCGCTACGCCGTGCCCGACACGCCGGGCCTCGCGGAGCTGTGGGGTGGGGCGGCGTTCGCCTGCCCGTACTGCCACGGCTGGGAACATCGAGACCGGCGGATCGCCATCCTCGGCGCGACCGCGGCCGCGCACCGGGTGGCGCTGCTGCGCTCGTGGAGCGAGGACCTCGTCGTGCTCGCCGACGGGGAGCTGGCGCCGCAGGACCGCGACGCGCTGCGCGCCGCCGGCGTCCCGACCACCGAACAGCCGGTCGCGGCCGTCGCGCCCGGGCTCGTCCGCTTCGCCAACGGCGACGAGCTCGCGGTCGACGCGCTCCACGTGCTGGCGCCGATGGCGCCGCGCGATGACCTCGCCGCCCGGCTCGGCATCGCGACGACCCAGCTGCCCAACGGCACGGGCATCGCCGTCGCCGACACATTCGGCGCGACGTCCGTCCCGGGCGTGTTCGCCGCCGGCGACGCAGCGGGCGCGGGCAACGTCGCCGCCGCGATCGCCGGCGGCAGCCTCGCCGCCAGCGGCCTGCATCGCACGCTCGTCACCGAGCAGGTCCTCTAGCCGCCGGGGTCCCCAGCATGCCCGATTGGACGAAGAAGAACTTCCACAGACTCCGCGATCAGAGCCCGCGGGATGCTCCGATGCAGTGGAAACTCGCGCGGGATTCCCTGCGCTCGCCCGAGCTCGGCGTCAGCCGCTTCACCTACGAGCCGGGTGCCCGCATGCCGTTCGGCCACCGACATCGCGAGCAGGAAGAGGCCTACGTCGTCGTCGCCGGCTCCGGTCGCGCCAAGCTCGACGACGAGATCATCGAGCTCGCAGCGTGGGACGTGCTGCGCGTCGCGCCCGCAGTGGTCCGCTCGTTCGAGGCCGGCCCGGAGGGTCTCGACCTCATCAGCATCGGCGGCCGCAAGCCCAAGGGCGGCGACACCGAGCGGGTCCCAGACTTCTGGGACTGACGCCACGCCCGTGGCTGCATCACGCCCCCGAACATCGGCTGTAGAACGACGGTCCAATGACAACGGCGCGGGGGGGACTCCCCCGGTCGCACCCAGCCGTGCCGTGAGGGGAACGGTTACGGCTCGCCCTGGCAGGGAGAGCCCGGATCCGACGCTGAAGGGTGGTCGCGGCTGTTATGTGGCCGACCACCTATCTGCTACGGTCTAGGTATGTGGCCGACCACCAATATCAGGACACCGTCCATGCCCGCTGATCCCTGGACCTCTCTGGCGGCAGGCGCCGACGCGGTGCACTCGGCGGGCGGGCGGATCGTGATCCGGCTCATGCACACCGGCCGGATCGCGCACCCCGACAACACGCAGCACGGCCGGCAGCCGGTCGCGCCGTCGGCGATCGCGCCCGCGGGCAAGATGTTCACGGCCAGCGGGATGCAGGACATGCCCGAGCCGGGCGGGCTGTCGAGCGACGAGATCGAGCAGACCGTCGACGACTTTCGCCGCGCCGCGGCCGCCGCGACGGCGGGAGGCGCCGACGGCGTCGAGATCCACGCCGACAACGGCTACCTGGTCCACCAGTTCCTGTCCAGCAAACGCCAACCGGCGCGAGGACCGCTACGGCGGGTCGGTCGAGAACCGCATCCGCTTGGCGCCGGGCGCAGGACGTGACCGCCGGCTTGGGCCGTGGTCGGCCGCGTGGGCCGGCCGACGCTCGCCAACCCGGACATCGTCGACCGCATCCGGACCGGCGCGCCGCTGAACGAGCCCGACCCGAGCACGTTCTACGGCGGCGACCGCCGCGGCTACACCGACTACCCGACGCTTCCATGAGGAGGACACGCTGATGAAGGTGCTGACGGTGGGCGCGACCGGGCCCAACGCGGGCCTGGTCCTCCCCGCACTGACGGCGCGTGACGTGACTGTCCGCGCGCTGGCCGCGACGCCGAGCGAGCCGAGGTGGCGCGCCGCCGCGGCGCAAGCGAGGTCGCGATCGGCGACCTGCGCGACGCCGCGAGCCTGCGGGCGGCGGTCGACGGCGTCGACGGCGTCTTCCACGTCAGCCCGGCGTTCGCGCCAGACGAGGCCGAGATGGGAACGACGATGGTCGCCGCTGCGAAGGATGCGGGCGTCGAGAAGTTCGTGTTCTCGAGCGTCTTTCACCCGTCGATTGGGGCGATGGGCAACCACGCTGCCAAGCAGCCAGTCGAGGAGGCGCTCTACACCTCCGGGATGGACTTCACGGTCCTACAGCCGGCGATGTCCATGCAGAACCTCGCCGGCGCGGTCGGCGCCGCGCGCGAGAACGGGCGGTTCGCGATGCCGTATTCCAAGCACGCCAAGGTCTGCTGGGTCGACTACCGTGACGTCGCCGAGGCGGTAGCCCAGGCGTTTACGACGAGCGAGCTGAGCCGCGGGACGTTCGAGCTCTGCTCGCCCGGGCTCGTCGACCGCATCCAGATGGCGGCGATGCTGAGCCGCGCGGTCGGCCGTCCGGTCGAGGCGACCGAGGTGCCGCGCGACCGCTGGTCGGCCCAGCTTCCCGACGGGTCCCTGCGCGACGGGCTCACGCGGATGATGGCCCACTACGACGCCTACGGGTTCCCGGGCGGCAACGCGCTCGTCCTGCGAGCGGTGCTACGCCGCGAGCCGCGCACGCTCGACGAGTTCTTCCACGAGATGGCCGCCCGATGACCGACCGACAGGAGCACACCATGAGCACGACCATCCCGCCCGACGATCCCGCCCGTGAGCTGGCGATCGCGCACCCCGACGACCCCTCGCTCAAGCACCTGGCGGTCGTCGGCGACACCTACACGGTCCTGCTGTCCGGCGACCAGACCGCCGGGCGCTACGCGCTGATCGACATGCTCATCCCGCCCGGCGGCGGGCCGCCGCCGCACCGCCACGACTTCGAGGAGATGTTCCACGTCCTCGAGGGAACGATCGAGGTAACGCTGCGCGGGGTCGCGTCCGTCGCGGGAACCGGCGACACGGTCAACGTGCCGGCCAACGCGCCGCACAGCTTCGTCAACGCGTCGAGCGAGCGGACGTGCCTGCTGTGCCTCGTCACACCCGCAGGGTTGGAGGAGTACTTCGCCGAGTTCGGCGACCGGGTGCCGAGTCGCACCGCGCCCGCGCCCGACCTGACCGACGACGAGCGCCGGGAACGCATGGACCGCGCGATGCAGCTCGCGTCGCGCTACCGAATCGAGAACCTCGTCGGGGGCGACTGATCAGGTCTCTCAGTCGCCCCGCGCGCAGCCAGGACACGGCAGACTGACCGGCGTGCCAGACACGCCGGTCAGCACCGCCATCTACCAGCTCGCGCGCGCCCACAAGGCCTTCGCCGCCTCGATGCTGCGCGACCTCGGGCTCTACCCCAACCAGGAGCTCCTCCTGATGCAGCTCGAGGGCGTCGAGAGCCGCTCGCAATCCGACCTGGTGCGCACGCTCATGCTCGACCACTCGACCGTCGCCAAGTCGCTGCGGCGGATGGAAACCGCAGGCCTCGTCACGCGGCGGCCATCCCCATCCGACCGCCGTGCGGTCGACGTGTCGCTCACCCAGCGCGGCACTGAGCTGCTCGAGCGCATCCATGCCGTATGGGCACAGCTCGAGACGACGACGAGCCACGGCCTGAGCGAAGGCGACGCAGAGGACCTCGTCGCCGGGATGGGGGCGATGCAGCGCCGCATCGAAGACGAGATGGCCTCGCGCGGCGTCACGCCCGTGATCGCGGACTGAGCATCGCTGGGGCGAAGCTGCTGACCGACGTCCCGGAGCCCGACGGTCCTGGCGCGTCCGCGCACCAAGGAGTCGGGCGTCTATGCGCTGGTCACGCGCCCGCGCAGCTGGCCGAGCGCTGGCGCGAGCGCATTGTGCAGGCCAAGCTCCCCGCCCAGGTGGTGTTCTTCAACGAGCTGGCCGTCGACGAGCAGCTCGCGCCCGGCGCGGCAAGGCCCCGCCGGGTGCTGCACAACCGCAAGGACGCCTACCGCCTGGTGCTCGTCGACGAGGCCCACGCGCTGCGCAACGACGAGACCACCCGGTATCGGGCGATGGAGCGCCTGCTGGGCGGCTCGCCCAGCAGGTCGTGCTGCTCACCGCCACGCCGATCAACAACGGCCTGTGGGACCTCTACAACCTGGTCATGCTCTTTGCCCGCCATGACCGCGGGCTGGCTTCGGCGGGCATCGACTCCATCGGCGCGCTGTTTGAGGCCGCGGGCGCCGGCGGCCGGGAGGCCGAGGACCTCGACCCCGACGCCCTCTTCCCCTTGGCCGACGCGGTCAGCGTGCGCCGCGACCGGCGCTTCATCGAGCGCGAGTACGCCGGCGAGCAGTTTCCCGACGGCACACCCGTGCGCTTTCCCACTCCGCGGCTGACCACCCTGCGCTACGACCTGGACGCCGCCCACCCGGGACTGGTCGACCGCCTGGCCGCCCACATCGACGCGCTGACCATGGCGCGCTACCGCCCGACCGCCTACGAGCTGGGCAGCAGGGAGTCGGCCGCCGAGGCCCAGCTCGGCGGCCTGCTGCGCTCGGGGATCCTCAAGCGCTTCGAATCGTGCTGGGCGGCCTGCCTGCAGACCGCGCGCGCCATGCTCCAAACCCACGACGCCTTCCTGACCGCGTGGCAGCAGGGCTACTTCCCTCGCGCGAGACCCTGCGCGGGGCCCCGCCCGCCGGATGGCGCCGGCCCGCGCGAGGAGGCCGACGAGGCCGGGCTGGCTTCCTGGCTCGAGCAGCAGCTCGAGGGCGATGAGGGCACGCGGGCGGTGGCCGACTTCGACGCCGAGTACGCCGACTGCGTGCGCGCTGATCGTGACCGCCTCGCCGCGCTGTGCGAGGAGCTTGAAGTCCCTGTCAGCCGACGACGATCGCAAGCTCGCCGCGCTGGTGGAGCTGCTCGAGGCCTCGCCCGCCGAGAAGATCGCGGTCTTCGCTAGCTACTTCCCCCGGAATTAGTCGCCGTCGATGACGGCCGTTCCGTCCGAGTCGTGAGACATGATTAGCCTGCTAATCGGGTGGTTTGGAGGCGTTTCATGTTGCGGTTGTCGGGTGGGCAGGTCGAGTTGCTGTTCGATGAGGCGCTGCCGATCGAGGTGCGCGAGCTGCCGGAGGACCTGGCGGGTCTGGATCGGCTGTTGAGCGATCCGGCGGTCCTGGCGCCGGTGGAGGCGGCGTGGGAGGTCGCGGCGCGCGGGCACGGACGCCCGACGATCCCGATCGAGCGCTTCGTGCGCTTGATGGTGGTCAAGCAGCGCACCGGCTGGGGTTATGAGACGCTGGTGTGGGAGGTCTCGGACTCGCTGCCTCTGCGGCGCTTCTGCCTGGTCGCGCTGTCCGAGCGTGTGCCGGACGAGTCGACGATCCGCAAGCTGTGTCGACGCCTCGGACCGGATGTCATCGAGGAGATCTGTCGCGTGGTGATCGCCGGGCGCTGCGCGAGCGGCGGTTCACGCCGCGAGCAGCGCGGATCGACTCCACCGTGGTGGAGTCTGACGTTCGCTACCCCTCCGACCTGGGGCTGGCCGCTGACGCGACGCGGATCCTGGCGCGCGAGGCCGCCAAGACCGACGCGCTGGCCGCAGCGGACGCGCCGCGGGTGCGTGACCGCTCGCGCGCGGCCGACCGGCGGCTGCGCACGCTGAACCGCACGCTGGCGCGGCGCACCGGGCAGGGCAAGGAGGCGGCGTTGCGCCTGACCGGCGAGGCCGGCGGGCTGGTCGCGCGCTCGGTCGGCGAGACGCGGCGGCGCATCGCGCGGCTGCGCCAGCGCGCGCGGGGCCGCGGCGCGCAGGCCAAGCTGGCCGCCGCGAAGCGCCTTGAAGAGCTCACCGACCGCGCGGAGAAGGTGGTCGGACAGATCGCCAGGCGCGTGGCCGAGGAGAAGATCACCGACCGCCTGGTGTCGATGAGCGATCCCGACGCGCGGCCGATCCGCAAGGGCAAGCTGCGTCAGCCCACCGAGTTCGGGTCGGTCTTTCAGATCTGCGAGATCACCGAGAACACGCGGCGCGGCGCGCGCGCAGCCTGATCGTCCCCGCCCCGTCGACGATCGGCTCGCCCAACGAGTCCGACCTGCTGCCCACCACCGGCGTCGAGCTCGACGCGCTGGGCATAGCCCCGCGCGAGGTCGCGCTGGACGGCGGGTTCGCGCCCGGGCCCGTCGAAGCGCATCTGCCCGACCGAGAACGCACCTTCATCGCCGGGCGCCAGTCAGCGGGATCGCGGCGCACCGACCGGCGCCTGGCCAAGTACCGCGTCGGCGCCGAAGGACGCATCAGCCACCTCAAACGCCGCTACGGCGCCAAACGCAGCCGCCTCAAGGGCCACTACGGCGCCCGCACCTGGATGGCGTGGGGGATCCTGGCCTACAACCTCGACACCCTCGCCATCCGCGCCGGCTGACACCATCCCGCCGGGCGCCCCCACCCGAGCGCCCACCACCACAACGGCCGCGCCTCCCACCCGAGCGCGGCCGTTGTTCATCTCTAACGCACCCCCGTTTGTCCGGGGGAAGTGACTAGTGCTCGGGGGGTGGCTTAGACGTGATGGGTGCCTATTACGTAAATCCGGGGTGACCAGTATCACCTGGGGAGTTGTCAGCCGCGAGCCCGCGTCTGTCGTCCTTCCAGACGCAGATCGCCGTCGTGGCGCTCATGAGGGTGGCCCGGACGACAGCAAGCGCCAGCAATCGCTATGCAACAGGGACTCGCGATCTTTAGCGACGAAGCTCGGCTCGCAGACGCCGGGCGAGTCGCACCGAAGCCTCGATCTCGACTCTGCGCGCGGAGACGCTTTCGACATTGATGCCGAACGGGACGCCGAGCCTTCGACAGAACGACATGAGGTCTCGCGCCGTTGTGACCGCATGGTCGTAGGAGGCGCTCAGTGTGTCGTCGGCGTGCTGGAGATCGTTGGCAATCCAGCGAGGCACCCCGACTCCCAGCCACCGCAAGAACTCAAGCGTCTTCGTCGAGCCGCAGACCGAGAAGGTAAAGACGATCGGGACCGGTTCCAGAGCCCGAGCCGAGCACTCGAAGCGATAGTCGGAGACGAGGTCCTTTGCTGCATTTGCGTCGTAGACGACTTGCGTAACGAAGAACGAGCAGCCTTGCGCCTGCTTGGCGATGAGACGCAGGTGCTCTTTGGTCACGTCCGCGTGCCGCTCGGGGATCGCGACCCCGCCAAGCGGCAGATCGGGCCGAACTTCGTTTCGTAGCGCGTAGGCCCTGGACAGCGAGGTCGCCGGTCGCTTGTCGCGAGACGAAGCCCCGACGAAGACCGACATTCCACGTGTCGCGTCTTGATGCTGTAGCCACCGACCGAGGTCCTGCTCGGCGTACTTGCTGACTGCTCGGTAGACGATGGCGGGCACCGGCAACCCGGCGAGATCGCGAGCGAGGAAGTCGGCGGGATCGATCGTGGGGAGAAACGGAAACGGCCTTTCGTCCGGATTTCGGTCGCTCTCGTCATCGATGTCGTAGAGAACCAGCCCGTCGACCCCCACCGTTCTCAGACGCGCCAGCGTGACCTCAGCTATCTGCTTAGTCTGCTCAGGCCCAGTCGACAGCCTCGGAGGCGTCACCGCGAACAGCAGAAACTCGCCGATTCGGTCAGCGATGCGCCGTTGGAGCTCCACGCGGAGACCATAGCCAGCACCTCGATGTGCTGTGCTGCGGGAGACCCGACGGTCCAAGCCAGCGGTCTGACCTGCGCCTAGGACGGTGCCGCCCTCGCTTCAGGCGCACCTTGGCCGGGGCCGCACCAGGCGCGACCCGTCGATACTGACAACTGCACGTCGCAATCGCTGACACCGCACCGTCGCGTTACACCCAGCGCCTCCGCTAGTCGAATTCTCGGGACGTTTGCGGGGCTCTAGGGCAGATCGACCCGCCGACCAGTGGGGCCTATCGGCGCCTGCGCGAGATCAAGGCAACCTACGTCCGCGCAGAGACCTGTTCCGCTCCAACCACCCGGTACCCCCGGCACGCAAGGAGGCCGTCAAGGAACCGGCCGCGTCGATGGTCCTCCGGGCTGGCTCGATTCCCGGCTCGCCCCAGGGAGGCGGTCAAGAACCCCGGCGCAGGCGGCGGCGCAGGGGCGCACGCCGGAAGGCGGTCTGGTCGAGTGCGGCGTTGACGCCGACGAGCGCCGCCTCGGTGGCGATCGCCACCACGCCGAGGGCGTTGAGCGTGCGCTTGAGGCGCCGGGCGCGGTCGGGGGCCGCCGGGGCGGCGTGGTCGCCGTCGGTCAGCGGCACGGCGCCGCCCGGTACCTGGCGCGCGAAGCGCACGCCCTCCGTCGCGGTGGCGGCGCCGGTCACGAAGGTGGCGGCCACCAGCACGTCCTTGGCGCGCGCCAGACGCCGCTCGCGGGGGACGAGATAGCGATCATGAGCCTGGCCCGCACGCGCGGCCGCCCAGCCGGCGGTGACGGCCAGGAGCCCTACCCCGTTGACCGCCCCGTAGCGCCGCCACGCCGCGTTGACCACCGCGCCGCGCTCGCGCTCGTCGGCGATGGCGGTGACGGCGGGGTGGAGGGCCAGGCGGCCGAAGAGCTGACCTCCCAGCAGGGCCGCCAGCCCGAGGTCGTGCGCGGCGCGTCCGCAGTGGGAGAGCAGGTCGCTGCGCGGGGGGAGAAAGGTCGCCGAGGGCATGGCAGACGTCGACGCCCTCTCAATCGACCTCGCGCAGCGCGCCGGTCTCCACGTCGTAGACGAAGCCGCGTACCGCGTCCTTGCGGGGGATGAAGGGGCTGGCCTGGATGCGCGCGATCGACTGGTGCACGTCCTCGTCCAGGTCGCCGAAGGCCTCGGCGGCCCAGCTGGGCTTGACGCCCGTTTCCTGGGCGATCTGGCCGCGGAAGTCGTCGTCGGAGAAGGTGAGCATGCCACAGCCCGTGTGGTGCAGGAGCACGATCTCCTCGGTGCCCAGCAGCCGCTGGGAGATGGCCAGCGAGCGGATCACGTCGTCGGTGACCACCCCGCCGGCGTTGCGGATGACGTGCGCGTCGCCCTCGGTGAGCCCCAGGATCCCGTAGGGGTTCAACCGCGCGTCCATGCACGCGACCACGGCGA
>JAUJOF010000003.1:0-35713 GCA_030447785.1 Solirubrobacteraceae bacterium | reverse complement strand
AGCCCCAGGATCCCGTAGGGGTTCAACCGCGCGTCCATGCACGCGACCACGGCGACCTTGCGCGCCGGCGGGAGCGGAAGGTCGCCCTTGTCGAATCCCTGCTCGTACTCGCGCGCGTTTTGCAGCAGCTCGTCGGTCGTGCTCACGGATCGCCTCTCTCCTCGTAACCCGGCTATCCCGATCGAGAATACCCGGTTCCGTATTGGGGGCGGCTTCAGCCCCGCTGATCGACCCAGCGCGCCAGCGTGGCCCCGCCCACGCCGTAGACCAGCAGGGCGAGCACGACCGGGCCGCCCTTGATCCCCCAGGGTTCCTCGCCCGCCCCCGCCCAGGCGAACGGGGCGGTCAGAACGCCGGCCACCGCGTCGATGTCGTCGCGCAGCCAGCCCCGGGCGGCCTGGCGGTTGTCGTTCTCGTACAGCGTGCCGATCGCGCCCAGGTCGGCGCGGGCCTGGTCGCGCGCGGAGGCGAACTGGTCGGCGGCGAACAGCGCGAAGGCGAGGACGACCACCAGGCTGGCGATCGCCGCCGCCGTGCGCAGGATGGCGGGGAGCATCTCGGGACACCCATCGGCACCCCACCCGCGGCCGCTGAGCGCGGACGGCGGCGCTGGACGGCTTCAGATCGCCGCCAGCGCCCCGATCACCTCGCGCCACCAGGCCCGGTCGGCCTCGGTGCGCGCGCGGGCCGCGCGGCGGCGCGCGAAGTCCTGCAGCGGCCCCGGGGACCCGCGGGCCAACACCGGGCCGGCCACCGCGAAGGAGCCGTCCTCGAGCGCGAGCAGGGTTCCGGGGGCGTCGCGGCGCGTGCGCAGGCGCACCGCCACCGCCGTGCCGTCGATGCGCTCGGGCGCCTGCGGGTCGCCGTCGGTGGGGCGCCACGGGCGCGTGGTGAACACAGCGGGGTAGCCGGGTACGGGCTTGGGGCGGGCGCGCACCTCGAGCGGGCCCTCGCGCCAGCGGCGCATCAGCTCGCGGAACTCCACCGCCGCCTCCTGGCGCACGAGCACGTGCAGGCGGTCGCCGGGTTCGATGCGCGTGGAGCCCCGCGGGGGGATGGCCTGCTCATCGCGCACGATGACGTTGAGCAGCGCTTCGCGGGGCAGCCCCAGCTCGCGCACCAGCCGCCCGGCCGCCGCGTCGGTCAGCGCCACCGGAAACTCCACGATCTCCGCGCCCATCCGGCGGATGGTCGCCGGCTCCATGAGCTGCATGGGCACCGCGGCCTCGTCGGTGGTCACCCCCAGCCCCCGGGCGAGCGACTCGAAGGTCAGCCCCTGGGCGAGCACCGAAAGCACGACCACGAAGAAGACGAGGTTGAACAGGCTCTCGCTGCCCTCCACCCCGGCCAGCAGCGGGAAGGTGGCCAGCACCACGGGCACCGCCCCGCGCAGCCCCGCCCAGCCCAGCACCACGCGTTCGGGCAACGTGAACCCGGCGCCGACGGTGGAGATGAGCGTGGCCAGCGGCCGGGCGACCACGGCGAGCAGCACCGCGACGACCGTGCCCTGCAGGGCGATCGCGCCGATCTGGCTGGGGAACACCAGCAGCCCCAGCGTCAGGAACATGAGCAGCTGGGCCACCCACGCGAGGCCGTCGTGGAACGTGACGATGGTCCGCTTGGCCGGCACGGTGCTCGAGCCGATGGCCAGGCCGGTGAGATAGACGGCGAGGAACCCCGAGCCGTGGGCCACGTCGGCGGCCCCGTAGGCGACGGCGACGATCGCGATCGACGCCACGGGATACAGACCCGCGGAGGCGAGCGTGATCCTGTCCAGCGCGCGCACGGCGAGCCAGCCGATGGCCAGCCCGATCACCGCGCCCACCCCCAGCTCGAGCACGAGCTCCCCGACGAAGTCGACGAGGCCGTAGGCCGGCTCCTGGATCAGCGCGATGAAGCCGAGCACCAGCAGCACGGCGACGGGGTCGTTGAAGCCGGCCTCGCCCTCCAGGGTGCGCGCCAGGCGCCGGCGCAGGGTCGAGCCGCGCAGGATCGCGAAGATCGCCGCGCCGTCGGTGGAGGAGAGCACCGCGCCGACGAGCAGGCCCTGCAGGACGGTGAGACCCAGCAGCCAGGCCGCGGCCAGCCCGGTGATCACCGCGGTGAGTGCGGTGCCCACCACGGCCATGGCCAGCGACGGCCCCAGCACCGGGCGGATCTCCGCCCAGCCGGCGGCCAGCCCGCCCTCGAAGAGGATCAGGACCAGCGCGATGATCCCCACGGTGCGGGCCAGCTCGACGTCGTCGAAGTCGACGAGCCCGAGGCCGTCGGTGCCGATGACCATGCCGACGCCCAGGAGCACGACGAGGCCGGGTATCCGCAGGCGCCCCGCGAGCAGGGAGGCGACGAGCCCGGCCACGAGGAGCCCCCCGAAGGCGAGCAGCATCTGGCCGTCGGTCACCTCGACCAGCTTGCCAGGGATGGCTCGGGTGGCACGACTGCTCGGGTCGGCCCGCGGGGTAGAGCGCGGCCCGTGCGCCTGCGGCGTCTGTTCCCCGACCACGCGATCGTCGCCGGTGAACGCGCGCTGGACGGGCTCGCGCCGGGCGCGCTGGCGCCGCCCGAGCGTCCCGCCGTGCTGGCCAACATGGTCGTCAGCGTCGACGGACGCGCCGCCGTGGGCGGGGGTTCCAGGGCTCTGACCGTCCGCGCCGACCGGGTGGTCTTCCACGGCCTGCGTGCCCAGGTCGACGCGGTGCTGGCCGGCACCGCCACGCTGCGCGCCGAGAACTACGGCCGTCTGGTGCGCGATGCCGACCGGCGCGCCCAGCGCGAGGCCCGCGGTCTGGCCGCCGACCCGCTGGCGGTCGTGCTCACCCGCTCGGGGGACGTTCCCGACGTGCCGCTGCTCAACGACCCCGAGCAGCCCGCGGTGGTGCTCACGGGCGATGACGCCGAGCCGATCGCGGCCCTGCGCCGCCTGCGCGCCGAGCACGGGGTGCGCGCGCTGCTGTGCGAGGGCGGGCCCACGCTGCTGCGCGGACTGCTGGGCGCCGGAGTGGTGGACGAGCTGTTCGTGACCGTCTCGCCGCTGCTGGTCGGCGGCCGGTCTCCTCTGGCCCTGCTCGCCGGCGCGGAGCTCGACCCCGCGCCGGCGCTGGAGCTGATCTGGGTGCTGGAGGCCGAAGGCGCCCTGTTCCTGCGCTACCGCATCGTGAGAGAGTTCCCGGCGTGAGGCTGCTCGGCGTCGACGTGGGCGGGACGAAGATTGCGGTGGCCGCCCTGGAGGACGGGCATCTGGACGAGCCGGTCTCCACCCCCACCCCTACCGGCGACACCGAGGCGCTCCTGGATGACCTCGAGGCGCGCATCCGGGAGGCCGGCGCGGCCGAGGCCGTCGGCGTCGCGGTGCCCTCGGTGATCGACTTCGCCACGGGAACCGCGCGCTTCAGCGTCAACATCCCGCTGGCCGGCGTCCCCCTGCGCGAGGTGCTGCGCGAGCGCCTCGGCCTGCCCGTGTTCGTCGACAACGCTGGGCGAGGAGATGGACCCCAGCACGGACGACCTCGTGATGGTCACCGTGGGCACCGGCCTGGGCGGCGGCGTGGTGATCGACGGGCGCGTGTACCGCGGCGCCACGGGGGCGGCCGCCGAGGTCGGCCACATGATCGTCGCGGCCGACGTCGCCGCGGGCGCGCCTGCGAGCGCCACCCCGCCCCATCCCGACTCGTGGGAGGCCTGGGCCTCCGGCGGCGCGCTGGGCCGCCTGGCCGCCGAGCGGGGCCTGGAGAACGGGCGCGCCGCGGTGGCGGCCGCCCGGCGCGGCGAGGCGGCCGGCGTGGAGGCCGTCCGCATCCTCGGCGAGCGCCTGGGCGTGGGGGTGGCCAACCTGATCAACCTCCTCGACCCGGCCGTGGTGGCCATCGGGGGCGGCGTGTCGGCCGCCGGCGAGCTGCTGCTCGGGCCACTGCGCGATGTTGCGCAGCGCCTTATGCTGCCCGGTGTGGGCACGCGCACCGAGATCCGTCTTGCGCGCCGCGGCGGCGAGGCCGGCGTGCTGGGCGCCGCGCTGCTGGCCGGTCAGGAGCGCGAGCGGGAGGAGGCGGCGGCGTGAAGCTGGCCTGTGGCTTCGACCACGCGGGCGAGTCGTTGCGCGAGGCGGTGGTGGAGGCGCTGCGCGCCGCCGGGCACGAGGTCGACGACCTGGGCACCTGCGACGACTACCCCGACGCGGCGCTGGCGGTGGCCGCCGCGGTGCACGAGGAGGAGGCGGCGCGCGGGATCGTGGTGTGCGGCTCGGGGGCCGGGGTGAGCGTGGCGGCCACCAAGCTCGAGGGCATCCGGGCGGCGACCTGCCACGACCACTACAGCGCCGCCCAGTGCGTCTCCCACGACGACTGCAACCTGCTGTGCCTGGGCGCCCGGGTGATCGGCCCGGCAGTGGCCGGCGAGCTGGCGGTGGCCTTCGCCGACGCGGCCTTCAGCGGCGAGGAGCGACACGCGCGCCGGCTGGCCAAGATCGAGACGCTGGAGCGTGATGGCTGGGATGCCAGCCTGTGAACGGAGAACCCCGAGGAGCCCGGCTCAGGGACCCGGCCGGCCCCTTCGCCACCCTTTTGCATCGGCTGCGCCAGCGTGCGCGCGAGGAGGACGTGTTGGGGCGCCTGTGGCTGCGCGACGACACCCTCTTCGGCCCGGCCGGGCGGCCCGAGGTCGCCGACCGCATGGGCTGGCTGGGCTCGCCCGCCGCCATGCGCACGCAGACCCGCGACCTGCTCGGCTTCGCCGCGGCGTGCGCCGGCGACGGGCTGAATCGCGCGGTGGTGCTGGGCATCGGCGGCTCCTCCCTGGCGCCCCAGGTCTTCGCGTACTCCTTCGCGTCGAACGGCCTCGCGGTGGAGGTGCTCGACTCCAGCGACGGCGATGCGCTGGCGGCCACCAGCGCCGAGGGCGCGTTGGTGGTGACCTCCTCCAAGTCCGGGGGCACCACCGAGACGCGCTCCCAGCTCGAGTACTTCTGGAAGCGCCACCACGACCCGGCCCGCTTCGTGGTGATCACCGACCCCGGCTCGGAGCTCGAGGCCCTCGCGCGCGAGCGCGGCTTTCGGCGCACGTTTCGCAACGACCCCGAGATCGGCGGGCGCTACAGCGCGCTGTCGTACTTCGGCCTGGTGCCCGCCGCCCTGCACGGCGCGGACCTCGACGCGCTGCTTGACTTCGACGAGCACGAGGCCGCGCGGGCGGGCCTGGACCTCGGCCTGACCTGGGCCGCGCACGCGCTCGCCGGGCGCGACAAGCTCATCCTCCGCCTGTCGGCGGCCATCGCCACCGTGGGCCTGTGGCTCGAGCAGCTGATCGCCGAGTCGCTGGGCAAGGAGGGTCGGGGGATCCTGCCGGTGGCCGACGCGCCGCCGGGCGCCGAGGACGGTCCCGACCGCCAGACCTTCGACGCCGCTGCGCACGGCTTCGCCGCGCCGGAGGACCTGGGCCGCCTGTTCTTCACCACCGAGGTGGCCACCGCGGTCGCCGGCTGGGCGCTGGAGGTCAACCCCTTCGACCAGCCCGACGTGCAGGCGACCAAGGACGCCATCAAAGGGATCCTGGACGACCTCCCCCTGCGCGACGAAGGCGAGGCGGGCGACGAGGATCTGCGCGCGCTGCTGGATGCCCAGCCACCGGACTACCTCGCGCTGCTGGCCTTCGTCGCCCCCTCCCCCGCCGTCGACGAGGCCGCCCAGACCTTGCGCGAGCTGCTGCAGGAGCGCACGGGCTGCGCGACCACCTTCGGCTACGGCCCGCGCTACATGCACTCCACCGGCCAGCTGCACAAGGGCGGCCCGCCCACCGGACGCTTCCTCCAGCTCGTGCACGAGGCCGACCAGGATCGCGACATCCCCGGCCGCGACTTCTCCTTCGAGACGCTCAAGAGCGCCCAGGCGCTGGGCGACCTGCGCACCCTGCGCGAGCGCGGCAAACCCGCCGAGCGCTTGCGCTTGGCCGGCGAGGACGCCGCCGCGGCCCTGCGGCGGCTGACCGACCGCATCCAGCGCCTCCTCTAACGACGCATCTCGGTGGGCCGGCCGTCCCGGGCGGATCGCGTAGCGATCTGCCCGGGACTCGCCGCCGGAACGGCGAAGCGATCTTCTCTCGAAGGATCGACATGGATGTCGATCCCGTCTGCCGAATACGGCCTATCGGTCAGCTGGCGCCCCTCGCTTTCGGTGAGGACGCCGGGCAGCGGGTACGCAGGATGCGATGGTGACGAACGGAGGTGCGTGACCGTGCAGATCGGCTTCGTGGGGCTGGGCCGCATGGGCGGCAACATGGTCGCGCGCATCCTGCGCGACTCCGACCACGAGGTGGTCGCCTTCGACCCCTCCCAGGAGGCGCGCGAGCGCGCCGGCGACGGCGGTGCGAAGGCGGTGGGCTCGCTCGAGGAGCTCGTCGCGGCGCTGAGCGCCCCGCGCACGGTGTGGATCATGGTCCCGGCCGGCGAGATCACCCAGCAGACCGTCGAGCGCGTCGGTGAGCTGCTGGAGGACGGCGACGCCGTGGTCGACGGGGGCAACTCCAAGTGGACCGAGGATCGCGCCCGAGGTGAGGCGCTGGCCGCGCGCGGGATCGGCTACATCGATGTCGGCACCTCGGGCGGGGTCTGGGGCCTGCAGGAGGGCTACTGCATGATGGTCGGCGGTCCCGACGAGGCGGTGGCGCGCCTGAGCCCCGTGCTCGACGTGCTCGCCCCGCCGCCCAGCGAGGAGCACGGGCCGGGTTGGGGCCACATGGGACCGACGGGCGCGGGCCACTACGTGAAGATGGTCCACAACGGCGTCGAGTACGGGCTCATGCAGGCCTACGCCGAGGGCTTCGACCTCTTCGACAAGGCCCCGTTCGACCTCGACCAGGCCCAGATCGCCCACCTGTGGATGCAGGGCTCGGTGGTCCGCTCCTGGTTGTGCGAGCTGGCCGCGCGGGCCTTCGAGCAGGAGGGCGGCGACCTCGCCCGGCTCAGCGCGCACACCGGCGACTCGGGGGAGGGGCGCTGGACGATCGAAGAGGCCATGGACCACGACGTGCCCACCCCGGTGATCACCGCGGCGCTGTACGCACGCTTCTACTCGCGCGGCAACGGCGACTTCACGGGGCGGGTGCTCGCGGCGCTGCGCGCCCAGTTCGGCGGGCACGCGACGCAGCGGCGGGCCGATGGCTGACACGCTGACGGTCAACCCGCTCACGGCCGGGCTGGAGCGCCTGCCCGTCCACCCCACCACGCTGGTCATCTTCGGCGCCACCGGCGACTTGGCCCGGCGCAAGCTGCTCCCCGCGCTGTACAACCTCGCCCACGAGGGCGCGCTGCCCGAGCGCTTCCACCTGGTGGGCTCCTCGCGTTCGGAGATGGCCGACGAGGAGTTCCGTGCCCGGGCCGCCGACGCGGTGCGCGCGTTCTCGCGCCGCCCGCCCGACGAGGCGGTGCTCGAGGCGCTGCTCGCCTCGTCGTGCTACGTCAGCGGGTCCTTCGACGACCCCACGGTCTACGAGCGCCTGGAGGCGGTGCTGACCGCCCACGACGAGGAGGCCGGCGAGCCGCTGGACCGCTGCTTCTACCTGTCCACTGCGCCGTCGTTCTTCCCCGTCATCGTGCGCGAGCTCGGCGCGCGGGGGCTGGATACTCATGCGGGCACAGGCGGCCTCGAGGGCGCGCAGGCGCGCGTGGTCGTCGAGAAGCCCTTCGGCTCGAACCTGCACGAGGCGCGCGAGCTCAACGCACAGGTGCTCGACGTCTTCCGCGAGGGCCAGGTCTTTCGCATCGACCACTATCTGGGCAAGGAGACGGTCCAGAACGTCCTGGCCTTCCGCTTCGCCAACGCGATGTTCGAGCCGCTGTGGAACCGCAACTACATCGACCATGTGCAGATCACGGCGGCCGAGGACATCGGCATCGGCTCGCGCGCCGGCTACTACGACGCCTCGGGGGCCCTGCGCGACCTGATCCAGAACCACATGCTCCAGCTGCTCACGCTGCTGTGCATGGAGCCGCCGGTGAGCTTTTCGGCCGACGAGGTGCGCGACGAGAAGGTCAAGGTCCTGCGCGCGATTCGCCCGCCGGCGGCCGGCGACGCGGTGCGCGCCCAGTACACGGCGGGCACGACGAGCGGCGAGGCGGTCCCCGCCTACCGGGACGAGGAGGGCGTGCCCGACGACTCGACCACCGAGACCTACGCGGCGCTGCGCCTAGAGGTCGACAACTGGCGCTGGGCCGGCGTGCCCATCGCGCTGCGCACGGGCAAGCGCCTGGCGCGCAAGGTCACCGAGATCGCGGTGACGCTCAAGCCCGTACCCCACCAGGCCTTCGGGATGGACGGCGCCGTCGGCCCCCAGCCCAACCAGCTCGTGCTCACGGTGCAGCCCAACGAGGGCGTGACTCTGAAGTTCGGGGCGAAGATTCCGGGGGTGGGCGGGCCGAATTCCCGCATGCGCGTCCGCCCCGTGAACATGGAGTTCCTCTATGGCACCGCGTTCCTCTCGCAGTCGCCCGAGGCCTACGAGCGCCTGATCCTCGACGCCATGCGTGGCGACGCCACGCTGTTCACCCGCAACGACGAGGTCGAGGCCCAGTGGGCCATCTGTGAGCCGGTCCTGAATGCGTGGGCGGCCGAGCGCGGCGGACCGGCCACCTATCCGGCGGGCTCCCAGGGCCCGGCGGAGGCCGAGGCGCTGCTGGAAGGGGGCTGGCGGGCCATCTGATGGCGGAGGTGGTCGACAGCGTCTGGTCCGAGCGCGGCACCTCGCCCGGCGCGATCGAGGCGGCGCTGCGCGCACTGCTGACCGAGCGCCACCGCGGCGAGTTGGGCGCCCAGCCCGCACGGGCGCTCAACCTGGTCTGCGTGGTCGACCGCGCATGGAGCGGCGAGATCGCCAACCGCCTGCGCGGCGTCGGGCGCCTGCACGCGTCGCGCACGGTGGTGTGCTCGGTGGAAACCGGCCCCCCCGCCCGGACCCAACTCGACGCGCGCGTGAGTGTCACGGGACCCGTGGGGGGCGATGCTCCTTTGGTGCGCGAGACCGTGGTGGTGTCGGTCGGCGAGCGCCACCTCGAGCACCTGGACACCATCGTCGACCCGCTCGTGGTCACCGACGTGGCCACGGTGGTGTGGGCGCCCCACGGACACCCCGAGGCGCTCGACGCGCTCACCACCCGCTTCGCGGGCGGTCCCCCCATCGCCCAGGTCGTGCTGGTCGACTCCCTGGACGAGCCCGACCCCCGCGCCGCCCTCGAGCGCGTGGGCGCGCTGGCGCGCCGTGCGCACGTCGTCGACCTGTCGTGGCTGCGCGGCACCCCCTGGCGCGAGAGGGTGGCCGCCGCCTTCGACCCGCCCGCCCGACGCCCCGAGCTGCGCCGCCTGGCCGGCGTGACCGTGCGCCACCGCCGCGATTCGGGCGTCGCCGCATTGCTGCTGGCCGGGTGGCTGGCCGCGCGGCTGGGTTGGCGCCCCGCGGCGCTGCTGCGCGACGGGGACGCCCTGACCGGCCGGCTGACCTCGCGCCACGGTGACGTGCGCGTGCGCCTGGAGCCCGACGCCGAGATGGCGGCCCCCGGCCTCTGCGCCATCACCCTGCACGGCGCTTCGGGCGGATCCCTCGAGCTCTCCCGCGGCATCGGCGGCCTGCGCGCGCGGCGCAGCGACCCCACCGGCGCGCAGCGCACCTGGACGGTGCTGGGCGCCTCGCGCGGGGAGCCGGGCATCCTGGGCGAGGGGCTGCGCCAGGCGCTGCTGCGAGACCCGATCTTCGCCGAGGCGCTGGGCGCCGCCCGGGGAATGGCGGCGTGAAGACCCACCTGGCCCTCATCAACGCGGTCATGCACGTGGCGCGCGCCGACCAGCAGGCGCGCACGGGGCAGGAGGGAGCGTGACCGACGTCGTCGCCCTACCCGACGCGCAGGCGGCGGCGGCGCACCTGGCCGACCAGGTCGCCTCGCGGCTGGCCGACGCGCGCCGGGGCGGGAAGGCCTTCCACGTCGCGCTGGCCGGCGGGGACACCCCGCGACGCGCCTACGAGCTGCTGGGTGAGATGGAGGGCGCCTGGGACCACGTGCACCTGTGGCTGGGCGACGAGCGCTGCGTGCCCCGCCACCATCCGCAGTCCAATGCGCGCATGATCGACGAGTCGCTCCTGGCGCATGCGCGCGCGCAAGCGCCACGCATGCACCCGGTGGACGGCGAGGCGCTGCCCGAGGACGCCGCCTGGCTGTACGCCCGTGAGCTCGAGGGGCTCGTACCCGACGGCGCGCTCGACATGATCGTGCTCGGCGTCGGCGACGACGGCCACATCGGCTCCCTCTTTCCCCACCACACGTTGCTGGAGGCCCGCCACGCTCCCTGCGTGGCGATCCACGACTCGCCCAAGCCACCGCCCCGGCGCGTCACGCTCACCCTGCCCTGGCTGCGCGCCGCACGCCACACCGTGCTCCTCGCGGCCGGAGAGGCCAAGCGCGACGCGCTGGGCCGCGCGCTGGGCCAGCCCGACCCGGCCACCCCCGCCTCCCTGCTGGGCGACGGGCTGGACCAGGTGATCTGCGACGCGGCGGCCGACCCCGCTGACGGGGCCACGCCCTAGCGCCCGCGCGCCAGGAACTCGCGCAGCCGACCCCGCTGACGGGGCCACGCCCTAGCGCCCGCGCGCCAGGAACTCGCGCAACGCCGCCGCCCCGTCGCCCACCACCGGCCGCCCGTGGGCGAGCAGCAGGTGCCGCGGCTCCAGGTCGGCCACACGGGCGAGCGCCTCCAGCAGCCCGGCCTTCACCTCCTCCGGGTCATCGCCCATCAAGCCATCCGAAACGAAGGCCAGTGGACCATCGCCACCGCCCCCGCGCACCAGCCCGTCGGCGAAGGCCACCGCGCCCGCCCAGGGCACCTGCAGCGCCGCCTCGTCGGCGCTGATGGCGCCCACCTCCAAGGCGACCATCCCGCCGGGCAGTTCTTCTCCAGGCCCGTAACCACGGGCATCCAGGCCGCCGGCGCGGACCTCTTCCACCCCGGGCCCGGGCACGTGCACCCCGCAGCCGAAGGCCTCGACGAAGGCCGCCGTGTCGCGCACGTGGTGGCGATTGGTGAGCACGACGTCGGTGGGCGGCGCCGGACCGGTGCGCAGCGGCTCGAGGCCGTCGGGTGGCAGCATCGGGTTGAGCACCACCCCACGCTCGGCGAGCAGATAGGAGTCGACGTCCTCGCCGAGGCCGGGATGGGCGACGCTCCAGTGGACCAGGCCGGGGGCGATCTCGTGCATGGCGAGCCGCGCTACCCATGTCCCCACGCCGACGAACGCGTGCGGTTGACAGACGACCATGCGGGTATGGCCGGCAACGTGGTTCCCGTCACCCAGCTCACAGGCGCGCTGGACCATGCCCGCGAGCGCACCCTGGCGCTCGTGGCCGGCTTCGACGACGCCGCCCTGGAGCGGGTGTGGACGCCGATCATGAGCCCACTGGCCTGGGACCTGGGGCACATCGCCGCCTACGAGGACCTGTGGATCAACCACCGTCACGGTGGCCTCGACCTGCTGCGTCCCGACCTGGCCGAGCTGTACGACGCGTTCGAGACGCCCCGCTGCGCGCGCGGCGACATTCGCTTTCTGCGCGGGGCCGAGCTGTTCGCCCACCTCGAGGAGGTCCGCGAACGGACCCTCGCGGTCCTCGACCGCCAGGGGACCGGCGACGGCGTCACGGTCGAGATGGTGGCCCGCCACGAGCTCCAGCACCAGGAGACGATGCGCCAGACCCTGTTCCTCGCCGGCCTGCCCGGAGGCTCACCACAGGGCGAGGCGCAACGGTTCTCCGGCCCGCAGGCCGAGGACTGGATCGACATGCCGGCCGGGACCTTCTCCATGGGCGCGCCCGCCGAGGCGTTCGCCTTCGACAACGAGCGCCCGCGCCATCCCGTCGACGTGCCCGCCTTCCGCATCGCCCGCACCCCGGTGACCAACGCCTCCTGGCTGACCTTCGCCGAGGGCGGGGGCTACGAACGGCGCGAGTGGTGGTCGAACGAGGGCTGGGCCTGGAAGGAGGAGTACGACATCACCCACCCGCAGGGGTGGGACGGGGCTCCGGTCGACCCGGAGCTCCCCGCGCTGCACGTCTCCTGGTTCGAGGCCGACGCCTTCGCCCGCAGCCAGGGGGCCCGCCTCCCCACCGAGGCCGAGTGGGAGAGGGCGGCGACCCGGGACCAGGAGACGCCCAGCGGCATAGGACAGGCGTGGGAGTGGACCGCCACCGAGTTCACCGGCTACCCCGGCTTCGAGGCCCACCCTTACCGGGAGTACTCCGAGGTGTTCTTCGGCGCCGGCTACCGGGTGTTGCGCGGCGGCTCGTGGGCCAGCCATCCGCACGTGGCCACGCGCACCTTTCGCAACTGGGACCTGCCCCAGCGCCGCCAGATCTTCAGCGGCGTGCGACTCGCGAGGGATGCATGACCACCACGCCCGCCGAGAACATCGAGATCCGCTCCTACCTGCGCGCGGAGGAGGAGCGCACGCTGGCCGACGACGTGCTCGACGGCCTCACGCGCCCGTTCAAGGAGCTGCCGCCCAAGCACCTCTACGACGCGCGGGGCAGCGAGCTGTTCGACCTGATCTGCGAGCAGCCCGAGTACTACCCCACCCGCACCGAGACGGCGATCCTGCGCGAGCGCGGAGACGAGATCGCCGCGACGACCCGCGCGGCCGAGCTCGTGGAGCTGGGCGCCGGCTCGGTGGACGCCAAGACCCGCGCCCTGCTCGGCGCGCTGAGCGAGGCGGGCACGCTGGCGCGCTACGTGCCCGTGGACGTCTCCGAGAGCACGGTGCGCGCCAGCGCCGCCGTGGTGGCCGGCGAGCACCCCGGCGTGGCGGTGCACGGCTTGGTCGGCGACATCGAGCGCCACCTCGACCATCTGCCCGACCCCGTGGGTCCGCGCGTGTTGGCCTTCCTGGGCGGAACGGTGGGCAACTTCCTGCCGGGCGCGCGCCGGCGCTTCCTGCGTGACCTCGCCGGACGCCTCCAGGCCGAGGACCACCTGCTGATCGGCACCGACCTGGTCAAGGACCCCGCCGTGCTCGAGGCCGCCTACAACGACGCGGCCGGGGTGACCGCGGCCTTCAACCGCAACGTGCTCACGGTGATGAACCGCGAGTTGGGCGCCACCTTCGACCTCGAGGCCTTCGAGCATGTCGCCTTCTTCGATCGCGACCGCCAGTGGATCGACATCCGCCTGCGCGCGCTGGTGCGCCAGTGGGTCGACGTGCCCGCGCTGGACCTGGCGATCGACTTCCGCGCCCGCGAGGAGATGCGCACCGAGATCTCCACGAAGTTCACCCGCGCGCGGGTGGAGGGCGACCTGGGCGCCGCCGGCCTGGAGCCGGCCGCCTGGCTGACCGATCCGGACGGGCTCTATGCCCTGACCCTCGCGCGGCCGCGATGAACGTCGAGCACAGCGCGGCCCTCGTGGTCGGCGGCGCCTCCGGGCTGGGCGAGGCGACCGCGCGCGCCCTGCACGCCCGCGGCGCCCGCGTCACCATCGCCGACCTCAACGAGGACAAGGGCAGCGCCTTGGCGGGCGAGCTGGGCGAGCGGGCTGCCTTCATGCCCGCCGACGTCACCGAGCCCGAGCAGATCGAGGCCGCGGTCGCGGGGGCGGCACAGCTCCCCGGCGGGCTGCGCATCGCGGTCAACTGCGCGGGGATCGGCTGGGCCGAGCGCACCGCCTCCCGCCACGGCGCCCACCAGGCCCAGCCCTTCGAGACGGTCATCGCGATCAACCTGGTCGGCACCTTCCACGTGCTGCGCTTCGCCGCCGTCGCGATGCTCGCCAACGACCCCGATGCCAACGGCGAGCGTGGCGTCTGCGTCAACACCGCCTCCATCGCCGCCTTCGACGGGCAGATCGGCCAGCTCGCCTACAGCGCCTCCAAGGGCGGTGTCGTGGGGATGACCCTGCCGGCGGCGCGGGATCTCGCCCGCCACGGCATCCGCGTGAACACCATCGCGCCCGGCCTGTTCGACACCCCGCTGCTGGCCGCTCTTCCCCAGGAGGCCCGCGACGCGCTGGGCGCCACGATCCCCTTTCCCCCGCGCCTGGGACGTCCGGAGGAGTACGCGCAGCTCGCCTGTCAGATCGTCGAGAACCCCATGCTCAACGGCGAGACGATCCGCCTGGACGGGGCGCTGCGGATGGCGCCGAAGTAGTCAGCGCCGCTCATCGCCGCTCCAGCGGCTTCACCGCCGGCCCCTCGAGCACGGCTCCGTCGACGTCGAAGCGCGACCCGTGGCACGGGCAGTCCCAGCTGCGCTCGGCGGCGTTGAAGCGCAGCAGGCATCCCATGTGCGTGCAGCGCAGCGAGACCGCGTGCACCGTCCCCTCCTCGTCGCGGAAGACCCCCTTTTTGCCCCGCCCGTCGCCGACCACGCGGGCCTCGCCCGCCGGCACGCTGGAGACGTCGGCCGTGTCGGGCGGACGCAGGCGGTCGCCGACGAAGTCCGCGCCGACCTGGGCGTTCATCCGCGCCAGCTTGGGTGCCGATCGCAGGGACAGCCGGTTGGGGCTGAAGGTCGACGCCCACGGGTGCCCGCGCCCGCCCAGCAGGTCGCGCAGGATCATCGCCGCCATGGTTCCGCCGGTCAGGCCCCACTTCATGAACCCCGAGGCCACGAACACGCGCGAGGAGCGGGGGACGTAGGGCCCCACGACCGGCAGCTGGTCGTAGCTCGCCGGGTCCTGGGCCGACCAGCGGTGGGTGATCGCCTCGACGTCCCAGTGGCGGCGCGCGAAGGTCTCGAGGCGCGCGAAGCGCTCGGCCGTGGCCTCGCGGGCGCCGGTCTGGTGGCCCTCGCCGCCGACGATCAGCAGGTCCCCGTAGGAGCGCAGCGAGCGCGTGGTGCTCCCGGCGCTGATGGACAGGCCCTGGGGGAGCGCGCCACGCACCCGAGCGGCGATGGCGTACGAGCGCTCGGGTTCCAGGCGGGCGAAGAACAGCCCGCGGTCCAGCAGCGGATAGTGGGTGGCCACCACGACCTGGCGCGCCGAGATCGTGCCCCCGGTGGTGCGCACCCGGCACGGCGAGCCGTTCTCGACGGCCAGCGCCCGGATGCCCTCCGCCACCACCGAGCCGTCGCCGTCCACCGCCCCGGCGAGCCCGCGCACGTAGCGCACCGGGTGGAACTCGAGCTGGTCGTCCAGGCGCACGGCGCCCGCCACGGGATAGGGCAGGTCGACGTCCTCGGTGAGCACCGTGGGCAGTCCCGCTGCGCGGGCCGCGGCGTGCTCGGCGCTGACCGCCGGGAGCTCGGACTCCTCGGCGGCGTAGGTGAAGGCCGGGCGGCGCGCGAGGTCGCAGTCGATGCCCTCCTCTCCGGCCAGCGCGGCGACCTGCTCGACGGCGGCCAGGCTGGCCTGCGCGTACACCCCGGTCGCCTCATCGCCGTGGCGGGCGCGGATCGCCGACAGCACCGTCGACTGCAGCGCGGTGACCTTCGCCGTGTTCGCGCCGCTCACCCCGCCCGCGACCCGTCCGGCCTCCACGACCACCACACGCGCGCCGTCGCGCCGGGCCAGCAGCGCCGTGGTGATCCCCGCGATGCCACCGCCCAGGACCGCCACGTCGAACACCGCGTCGAGCACCGACCGGCCCGGGCGAACCTCGCGGTTCTCGGCCTCGAGCCACAGCGACTCCCGCGCGGTCACCGTGGTCACCGGAAAGCTCATGGTCACGGGCCTACCCGCTCCGCGCCTTTCTGGCGCGAAGACGCCACCGGCGAGCGCGGATCACGCGGTGCTGGGACGCTGCTTGTCCTTGGGCTCGTCGCGCTCGCGGACCTGGAGCTCGCGCTCGGCGCCCGGCCGGCCCTCGGCGATCTGGGCGCCGCGCTCACGCTCGACGTTGAACTCCGCGCCCAGGATGATGGCGACGTTGGTGATCCACAGCCACACCAGGAAGATGATGATGCCCCCCAGCGTGCCGTAGGTCTTGTTGTACGAGCCGAAGTTGGCGACGTAGAACGCAAAGGCCACCGACGCGAGGATCCACACCACCAATGCGAGCGCCGCACCGGGAAGCACCGACTTGAAGCCCCGCAGCTTGGCGTTGGGCGAGGCGTAGTACAGGACGGCGATCGCCGCGATCACGAACAGCGCGATGACCGGCCACTTGGCGATGTTCCACACCGTCACCGCCGCGGAGCCCACGCCGATCGCGCTGCCCAGCGCGCTGGCCAGCGGCCCGGTGACCACGATGGCGATCGTCGCCGCGACCACCAGCAACAGCATGAGCAAGGTGACGAGCATCTGGAGCGGGCGGGCCTTCCAGATCGGGCGGCCCTCGGGCACCTCGTACATGACGTTCGAGGCACGCATGAACGCTCCGACGTAGCCCGAGGCCGACCACAGCGCGCTGACCAGGCCGACGATCAACAACACCAGCGCCGTCGACCCGCTCATGGCCACGCCCATGATGGCCGGACGCACGGCCTCGAGGACCTGCGGGGAGGCGACCTGCCCCACGACGCCCAGGATCGTCTGGGCCGTCGTCTGGGGGTTGCCGAACAAGCCTGCCAGCGTCACCAGCGCCAGCAGGGCCGGAAACAGCGCCAGGACGCCGTAGTAGGTCAGCGCCGCCGCCCAGTCGGTCGCGCTGTCCTCCTTGAACTCCGAGAACGTCCGCTTCAGCGTCGCGCCCGTGCCCGACTGGCGGTCGAACCCCGTGCCATCAAGCTTTCTGGCCTCGGCCATCTCAGCGCCTCCTCGTGGTTGCGCGGTGTTGCCCATCGGGCGGGCAAAGGACACACCGCACCCCCGGGCCCGAGCCCGCATGCACCTTCTAGTGGAGGCGCTCGACGAGCATGGCCTGGCCCAGACCACCGGCGACGCACATCGACTCGATCCCGTACTGGCCGTCGAGCGTGTCGAGGTCGTTGAGCAGCGTGGTCATGATGCGCGCCCCGGTCATCCCGAACGGATGGCCGAGCGCGATGGCTCCGCCGAACGGGTTGAGCTTCTCGGCCTCGATGCCCAGCTCGTCCATGCACGGCACGATCTGGGCGGCGAAGGCCTCGTTGATCTCCACCACATCGACGTCGTCCATCGTCATGCCGGCCTGCCTGAGCAGACCCTGGACGGCGGGAATCGGCCCCAGGCCCATCACTTCCGGGCGGATGGCCGACACCCACGAGGCCACGATGCGTGCCCGCGGCGTGAGCCCGAGCTCACGCACGCGGTCCTCGGCCATGACCAGCACGGCGGCGGCGCCGTCGTTGAGCGGGCAGGCGTTGCCGGCGGTGACCGTGCCGTCCTCGCGGAAGGCGGGCTCGAGCTCGGCGAGCTTCTCCACCGTGGTGCCCGGCCGGGGGCCGTCGTCGCGGGAGACGGCGGAGCCGTCGGGCGTGGTGACCTCGACGATCTCGCGGTCGAAGTGTCCCGAGTCGCGGGCGTCGACGGCGCGGTTCTGCGAGATCGCCGCCCACTCGTCCTGGGCCCGGCGCGACACGCCGCAGCGGTCGGCCACGTTCTCCGCGGTCATCCCCATGGGGATGTAGACGTCGTAGGCCGAGCCCTCACCGCCGTCGAGCTGGGGGTGCTTGGCCTCGTCGGGGATGCCCGCGCCCAGCCCCGCGCGCGACACGGCCTCGACGCCCGCGGCGATGTACTGGTCGCCCTCGCCGGCCTGGATGGCGTGGTGAGCCATGCGGATGGTCTGCAGCGACGAGGCGCAGAAGCGGTTGACCGTGCAGGCGGGCACGTGGTGGTCCAGCCCGGCCAGCAGCGCGGCGTTGCGCCCCACGTTGTAGCCCTGCTCGCCGATCCCCGAGGCGGCGCCCATCATCAGGTCGTTGGTTTGGCCCCAATCCACGCCCGCGTTGCGCTGCATGAGCGCGCGGATCGGGACGGCGGCCAGGTCATCGGCCCGCACATCCGTCAGTGACCCCTTGAAGGCCCGCCCGATCGGCGTGCGTACGGCGTCGACGATGACTGCCTCCGGCATGGCTGGCGGCTACCCGTCGTACAGCCCCGCGAAGGCCTCCGCGTGGCGGTCGTAGACCACGTTTCGCTTGACCTTCAGCGTGGGCGTCAGCTCGTCGTCGTCCTGGGTCAGGTCGCGGTCGAGGATCACAAAGCGCTTGACCTGCTCGATGCGGGCGAACTGCTGGTTGGCCTGGTCGACCACCTGCTGGATCTGCGCCCGGACGCCCTCGTGGGCGGCCAGCGCCGCCACGTCGCCCCCGGGGGCGCCCACCTTCTCGGCCAGGGCCCCCGCCTCGTCGGGGTCGAGGGTGATCAGGGCGGTCAGGTAGGGCCTGCGATCGCCGAAGACCACGGCCTGGGAGACCCAGCGCGACTGGCGGATGGCGTTCTCGATGTTGGAGGGGGTGATGTTCTTGCCGCTCGAGGTGATGATGAGGTCCTTCTTGCGCCCGGTGATCCTCAGGTAGCCGTCCTCGTCGAGCTCGCCCAGGTCGCCCGAGTGCAGCCAGCCGTCGACCAGGTCGGTGCGCGTGGCCTCCTCGTTGGCGTAGTAGCCCTGGAAGATGTTCGGGCCCCTCATGAGGACCTCGCCGTCGTCGGCGATGGCGACCTCGCAGCCGGGAAGCGGCTTGCCCACCGTGCCGAAGCGGTGCTCCTCGATGGTGTTCACCGAGGCCACGGCCGACGTTTCGGTCATCCCGTAGCCCTCGAGGACGTACACGCCCGCGGCGCGGAAGAACTTCAGGATGTCGGGGTCGATCGGGGCGGCCCCGCTGAGGGCCAGCTCCACGCGCCCACCGAAGAGGTCGCGGACCTTGTGCAGCACGAGCCTGTCGGCGACGGCGTACTGGGCCTGCACCAGCCTGCCGGGCGCGCGGCCCTCCTGCTCGGCGGCGCGCAGTCTGCGCCCCACGCCGACCGACCAGTGGAAGAGCTTCTCCTTGACCCCGCCGGCCTCGGCCACCTTGGCGGTCGCCGCCGTGTAGATCTTCTCGAACAGCCGCGGCGCCGAGGGCAGGTGCGTCGGCTTGACCTCGCCGACCTCCTCCACGAGCTTCTTGGGGTCGCGCTGCCAGAAGGCGATCTCCGCGCCGCCGTTGATGGCGATGAACTGGACGATGCGCGTGAGCGCGTGAGCGAGCGGGAGGAAGGCGAAGAAGACCGTGCCCGCCGGGAAGGAGATGCGCTGGTTGACCATGTCGAGGTCGGCGCGCAGGTTGCCGTGGGTCAGCATGCACCCCTTGGGGGGCCCCGTGGTGCCCGACGTGTAGACGATCGTGGCCAGGTCGTCGTGGGAGACGGCGAGGGCGCGCTCGTGCACCCGTCCCTCCTCGACCTCCCCGCCACGGCGCCTCAGCTCCTCCAGCGAGATCGCCCCGTCGCGGGCGCCGGTGAAGGCGATCACGTGCTCGAGGGCGGGCATCTGCCCGCGGATCGCCTCGACCTTGGCCAGCTGGTCGGCGTCCTCGCAGAAGAGGACCCTGGCGCCCGAGTGCTCGAGCACGTACCGGCACTCGTCGGGCGAGTTGGTGTGGTACACGGGCACGGTGACCGCGCCGACGCAGAGGATCGCGAAGTCGGCGTAGGTCCACTCCGGCCGGGTCTGGGAGAGGACGGCCACGCGGTCACCGGGCTCGACGCCCAGCGCGAGCAGGCCACGGGCCAGCGCGGTCACCGTCCGGCCCAGCTGGTCGTAGCCGACCTGCTGCCAGCTGCCGCCCTCCTTGTGGCGGATGGCCGCGGCGCGCCGGCTCTTCGCGGCCTCCAGCACCATCGCCGCCATCGTCGTCCCGGTCACGGCCCCGGCCGGCCCCGCCGTCGCGCTCATCCGTCCTCTCCTGTGTCGATCTGGGTGATCATCATCGCGGATTTTCCGGCGCGGGCACGCGGTCGGTGCGGGCCCGCTCAGGCCGGCTAAGTACATCCGGCCGCAAGTTCCGGTGGTTAGCCGGCGGATGCATCGTCGTCGCTGGCAAGGACGCAAGACGCAGCCTTTGCCGGTGGCAAAGGCAAGTCGAGGACGCAGCCAGCGGCGGCGAGGCGCCGCCGAAACCATCGGAACTTGCGGATGGGTGTACTAAGCAGGGCACTACAGGCCAAGCTCGCTCACGCCCAGCTCGTCGGCGCCCAGGTGGTGGGCCAGCTCGTGGCGAACGGTGCGGGTGACCTCGTCGCGCAGGAGATCGCCGTCGCCGCCGAAGTCGCGGCGCAGCGTGTCACGGAAGATGACGATCCGGTCGTGCTCGGTGCGGGCGACGGTGCCGCCCATGTACAGGCCGTAGGCGTCGTGGCGGCGGCCCTCGTCGGAGATGACCACGGCGACGTTGCGCTCCAGCGCGCGGCGGAGGATGTCGGGCAGGTCGTCGAGGGCCTCGCGCACGAGCTCCTCGAAGTCGTCGTCGTCGAGCGGATCGAGGGTCAGGAACTCGCCCTCGTCAGGCTCAGCGGCCACGCCGTCGCGGGCGAGGCGCTCCGAGCGCTCCACCACCCGCTCGAAGTCCTCCTCGGACTCGGGGTCGCGCCAGTCGGCCAGACGCAGGCCAAGCGCCACGAGCAGGCCGCCCACGGCGAGGATCGCCAGTGTCACCAGCGCCAGGCCCTGAGCCAGGCGGATCGGCGTACTGGGGCTGAAGCCGTTGAGCAGGCCGGTGACCGCCAGGCCGGCACACAGGGCGACGAGGGCGGCGAAGGCGATGCGACGCGGGGTCGGGGCGCGCACGAGCGCCTACCTCATGCCCCGGGCGATGACCACGCGCTTGGTCGGCGGCGAGCCCTCGATGCCCAGCTCGTGCTCCAGCCTGCCCGCATCGAAGCCATCCCGATCTGCCCCCACGATGAACGCGCTGGCCCGCACGAGATCACGGATCATCCCGCGAAGGTCCTCGTGCTCCTGCGTGATCGCATAGACACCGTCGCTCGTGGCCTGCATGGAATAGATGCTACGGGGGAATGCCCCGCGCCATGAGCATTGGAGCCTCCATCGCCCTCATCGCCGTCGGCGCGATCCTGGCGTTCGCCATCGACACCTCGATCGAGGGCATCGAGATCTCCACCATCGGGCTGATCCTGATGGTCGCGGGAGTCATCGGCCTGGTGATCTCCCTGATCATGCTCGCCAGCGGCCGCGGCGACCCCGAGGGCCGGCCGGTCGCCCGCCGCCGGCGCGTGTACCGCGACGAGCCCTAGACGACGCGGTCAGGCGGGCGCGGAGCCCGGCGGCGGCCCCCCCTCGCCGGGAAGGCGGTACCACTCGGCGATCCGCCCGTCCTGCACGCGGATCGCGCTCTGCGCGCCGCCCTGACCACCGGCGCACTGCGCGCCCTCTCGGGAGGTGATCCGAAAGTCGACGATCGTGAAGCCGCGCTGCGCCCCGGTCGCGCCCGTCACCACCGCCCCGCAGGGAAACGACGAGTTGAAGGCCTCCACCGCCTCGCGGTCGGGCAGCGTGAGCACCGGCGAGCCGTTCTGGGCGCGGCTGGGCGTCGCCCACAGCCGAGCCGCACCGGTGACGTCCCCGCCGCGCAGCCGGTCGGCCCACTCGCGCACCACTGCGACGTCGGCGTCGTCGGCCGGGCCGCTCGGAGTGCTGGGCACGTCCTGGGGCGGCAGCAGCGGGGAGCGCGGCGGCTGCCCCGGGCCGCCGCCGGGCGGCACGGGCGCCTCCTGACGGGGCGCGGGCGCTGGATCTTCGGCCGCGCGCTCCCCGGTGGAGCCGCATCCGGCCAGGAGCGCGAGCGCCAGCATGGCGAACAGGACGATGAGAGGACGGAGGGCCACGCCGTGCATACGGTAGGCGGCGGGAGGTGGATGCGCGCAAGGGTTTCTCCCAGCGGCCACATCGGTGACCCGGACGCGCCGGTAAGCTGGACTGCGGTGGGCATCGTCGACCCCGAGCTCGAGGTCAGCGTCGCGCAGACCGCGCAGGCCCTGCGCGAGGGCAGCGCGCAGGTCGTCGACGTCCGCGAGCCCTACGAGTGGGAGGCCGGACACACCCAGGGCGCCCGCCACATCGAGCTGGAGCGCCTGGGCGCCCGGGCGCAGAGCGTCGACCGCGAGCGGCCGGTGATCTTCCAGTGCCGGGCGGGCGTGCGCTCGGCCATGGCCGCGCAGGCCTTCCGCCGCGCGGGCTACGACGCCTGGTCGATGGCCGGCGGCCTCGAGGGGTGGACCGCGGAGGGCCAGCCGCTGGAGCCCACCGACGGGCATGTCGCCCCCCACTGAACGCGCGCGGCCGCGCCCTGGTGAGGGCGCGGCCGCGGCGACACCTGTTGCTTAGAGCTTGGAGACGTTGACGGCCTTGGGGCCCTTGTCGCCCTGCTCCTCCTCGTACTGGACGCGTGCTCCCTCGGCGAGGGTGCGATACCCGTCCGCCTGGATGCCGGTGTGGTGGACGAACAGGTCCCGGCTGCCCTCATCGGGCGTGATGAAGCCAAAGCCCTTGTCGTCAGAGAACCACTTGACGGTTCCGGTGGCCATTGTGTTGCGGATCCTCCGCTGTCGTGTGCTGCGTACGCCTGCGGAGAAACCACCTGCAACGCCCGCACTGCTGGATGCGGCCGGGTCTGTCCGGCCCCTGCGGCGCGCAAGCTAGCACCTCCGGGCGACAAAATCCGTGTTGGGGGTGTGAAATCTCTAGCGTGGGAGGCCGTGCAGCGTGCTCGTCGCCGGATCGCCACGGCTCTCGCGCTCCTGGTTGGGCTCGGCCTCTCGGCGTGCAGCGGCGCCGACCAGCAGGTGGCCGGTCGTCCGGCTGACGCCGACGTACGCCTCACGGTCCGCTTCGATCCCGGCGCGGACGCGGCGCAGCGCAGCGAGATGCTCGCGTGCACCGCCGAGGGAGCCCGTGCCAGCGGCGCGCTGAGCGGCCGGGGCGCGGCGCGCCTGTGCGCCCACGCGCGGCAGATCGGCGGCTTTCTGGCCTCCGAGCCCGAGCGCGACCGTGTGTGCGCCGCGATCTACGGTGGCCCCCAGACCGCCCGGATCACCGGCACCATCGGCGAGCGCAGGGTCGACCGCGCTTTCGAGCGCACCGATGGCTGCCAGATCGCCGGGTGGGACGAGGCGGTGCCGCTGCTGCCCGCGGTGGACAGCGCAGCCATGCCCCAACCGGGCGGCTAGGTTGATAGGGGGTGCCGGGCGACACAGGTCCTTCAGAGGCCCGAGGCCCGTGACCGGGCGAGCGCCCGTCCGACCGCGACCAGGCTGCCCAGCGCCCCACCGCCCAGCAGGGCCGCCGCGGCCCGGGGATGGCCCGCCCCCGCGGCGACCAGCCCGGCGGCGCGTACCGGGGTGGTCACCCGCGCGGCCCTGGTGACGCCCGGATCGGGGCGCTGCGCGCGGGCGAAGTAGATCCACAGCGCGTAAGCGAACCCGGTCCCCAGCCGGACGACCTCGCCCCACCCCACCACGGGCGCCACCCAGCCCCGGCGCAGCGCGCCGCGCAGGGCGCCCGCCGCGAAGGCGCTGTCGGCCAGCCCCTCCAGGTCGCGGCCGATGCGCGTGGGCTCGCCCGCCCGCGCCAGGCGGCCGTCGAGCACGTCGGAGGCGAACGCCGCAGCGGCAAAGCCGGGATGGGGCGTGTCGGCGGCCAGGGGCACCAGCCAGACGCGCACCAGGGTCATGGCGTCGGCCGGGCCGAGGTTGCGCGGGCGCCCGTCCTCGGTCTCGACCATGCCCAGGTGCCAGTCGAGCATGACCCACGTGGCCACCCACCAGCCCGCCGCGGCGCGGGCGCTGCGGCGAAACAGCGGCGCCCCGGCCAGCGCGGGCAGCGCGTAAGCGACGGCTCCGGCGGCCATCCACGCCCGTGAGCGGCGGGCCAGCGCGGGCCGGGCACGGCGCACCTGCGCCGCCCGGCGCTGCGAAGCGACCAGGAACGCCGCCACGGCGGACGGCGAGAACCGCGCCGCCAGCAGCGCCTCGAGCTGCTCGCGCGTCCAGCGCTCCCCTTCGGTCAGGGACGGCGCCGCCATGGCGCAGGTCCGTCAGATGAGGGTCGTGAAGACGTCATCGACCTGCTGCCAGCCCGTGCGCAGCAGGAACTGGGAGTTGCGCCCGTAGGACTTGGCGCCGAGGATGAAGAAGCCCGGCTCGGGGTTGACCAGCGTCTGTGCCCCGGCCGAGCCGACGGCCAGGCAATCGCCGCCCGTCTCGCCCAGCAGCGTGGCGGCGAGCTTCATCGGCCCGGCTGTGGCATAGCACTCGTGTACCTGCAGCTGGCGGTAGAGCTGGTGGTCACCGACCCCGCCGTTGAGGGCGAGAACCCGATCGACTTCGACTTCCTCGGCGCTGCCGTTGCGCAGGGTGACCACCACGCGCCCGTCGCGCTCGGCCAGTGCCTCGGTGACGCGTCCGGGCAGGACCTCCACCGCGTCGCTGGCTCCGCCGGCCAGCTGCGCCGCCGTGGCGTTGAGCGCCGCGCGTTCGCGAAGGGGGTCGCCGGCCACCGCCCCCCAGTCGGGTTGCGGGCTGCGCACCGCCCACACCACGCGCGTGCCGGGCGCCTGCGCGGCGAAGCCCGCGAGCGCTCGCGCGGCGGTCTGGGCCGAGTGCGCCGCGCCGGTCAGCAGGATCGTGCGCCCGGCCCAGGCGTCGGCGTCGGCCTCGAGGTCGGGCAGGTAGCGGTCGATGCGGTGGTTCAGCGCGCGCTCGTTGACCGCGTCGATGCCCCCGTCGCCCATGCGGTTGGGGTTGGAGTAGGTGCCCGTGGCGTCGATGACCGCGTCGGCGTGCTCGATGGCCTCGCTGCCGTCGGGGCCGCGCACGAGCAGGCGGAAGGGCCGCGCGGCGCGCGCGGGCTGGCCGATGGCCTCGTGCTTGAGCATCCCCTCGCGGGCCACGGCCAGGACGCGGGTCCCGGTGCGCACCCGCCCGGCCAGCGCCGGGGTGGCGGCCAGCGGCTCCAGCAGCTCGCGCACGATGTCCCCTCCGGTGGGCAGCGCCTCGCCGTCGGGCGCGGCGGGCAGCGCCGCCCGCACGCGCGGCGAGACGGTCATGGACCACGGGGTGAAGGTGCGCACGTGACTCCAGCGGCGCACATGCCCCCCGACCGCATCGGCGGCCTCGAAGACGGTGAAGTCGGCGCCCGCCTCGTGCGCCGCCAGCGCGGCCTCCAGGCCGATCGGGCCGCCACCGAGGATGGCGACGCGCGGAAGGGAGGCGGTGGCGGGGGTCATGGAGGCGCCGGATTCTATGCTCGACCAGATGGCGCGGCTGGCGGTCTTCGGCGGGGCGTACGCTAATCCCTACGCGGTGAGCGCCTGCCTGGATGATGCGCGCGCCCGCGGGTGCGAGCGGGTCGTCTGCCTGGGGGACCTGGGTGGCTTCGGCGCCGAGTGCGACGCGGTCTGGCCGCTGCTGACCGGGGGCGGCGTCGAGTGCATCGCGGGCAACTACGACATCGCCATCGGCCGCGGCGACACCGACTGCGGCTGTGGCTATGCCGACGAGCGCGACAACCACTTCGCCCAGCTCATGTACGACCACACGCTGGCGCACACCGGCCGCGACTTCGCGGCGTGGATGCGCGAGCTGCCCGGCGAGCTGCGCGAGACGATCGGCGGGCTGGACGTGCACATGGTCCACGGCTCGCCGCTGGCGGTCAACGACTTCCTGTGGGAGTCGCTCGACGACGACGAGCTGCGCATGCGCCTGGACGCCTGCGCCGGCGGCCGGCCGGACGTCCTGCTGTGCACCCACACCGGCATCCCCTGGCAGCGCACGGTGGACGCGACGCTGGTGGTCAACGTGGGCACGGTCGGCCGCCCGGCCAACGACGGGCGGCCCGAGACGTGGTACGCGGTGGTCGACATCGCCGACGGCCAGGCGCGCTGCGACCTCGTGCCGCTGGCCTACGACTGGCGCGCGCACGCGGCCTCCATGCGCGCCGCAAGGCTGCCCGAACCCTTCGTGGAGACCGTGGAGACCGGCTGGTGGACCACGTGCCTGGAGATCGTCCCCCCGCCCGAGCGCGCCCGCGGGGCCTTCCACGTCTACCGCGAGGCCATGCCCACCGGCTTCGAGGCGGCCGACGGCGCGGGCTGGGCAGAGCCCGTCGAGGTGAGATCGCCTGGGGGCCCGCCTTCGGCGGCGATCCGACCGACGGCTTCGCCGTCGGTGCCCGGCCGCTCCGGCACCCCTCGCGACGACGGGCGCCCGGTGGTGTCGCTGTTCGGCACGCCGCTGTTCCCGCCACGGCTGTGGGTCTACTCCAACTTCCACTGCAACCTGGCCTGCGCGTACTGCGTGGTGGCCTCCTCCCCCCACGCCCGCCGGCGCGAGATGCCGGCGTGGCGCTTCCGCGCGCTGGTCGACGAGGCGCTGCGCGAGGGCTTCACCGAGCTGTACCTGACCGGCGGCGAGCCCTTCGTGCATCCCGACATCCTCGAGATGATCGAGTACGCCAGCGATCGCCTGGAGACGGTGGTGCTCACCAACGCGATGCTGTTCCGCGGACGGCGCCGGCGCGAGCTGGCCCGTCTGAGCGGCCGGCCCGGACTGGTCCTGCAGAGCTCGATGGACGGCGCGCGGGCCGAGACGCACGACCGCTGGCGCGGCGCGGGCTCGTGGCAGCGCGCCATGGACGGCCTGGACTACGCGGCCTCGCTGGGCCTGCCCCTGCGCGTGGCCATGACCCAGACGCCCGACAACCGCGACGAGGTCGAGCCGTTGCGCGCCCGCCTGGCCACCATGGGGGTCACCGGCGACGGGTTTGCGGTACGTCCGCTCGTGCAGCGGGGCTTCGCCGCCGAGGTCGACGACGCCGTGGCGGTCTCCGACGCAGTCATGATCCCCGAGCTCACGGTGACCACCGACGGGGTCCACTGGCACCCGGTCGGTGGCGACCGCGACGCCTCGCCCGACTTCGTGGTGGCCGAGGGCCAGGTGCCGCTGGCCGAGGCCAAGCGGCGCATCGTGGAGCGCTTTCTCGCGCTGCGCCAGGCCGACGGCTCGCTGCCCGACGCCTTCCACTGCGCGGTGTGAGGGCCGTCGCCCGACCACGGCACGAGGCGAAGCTCGACGATGGTGGGCCATCGAACTGGCGTGAGCGCAGGCTCACCGCTCGTCTCCGTCCTCGTCCCCATCCTCCACGAGGAGCGCGAGCTCGGGCAGACCCTGGATCACCTCGCCGCCCTGCCCGGACGCTTCGAGGTCGTCGTGGCCGACGGCGGGTCGCGCGACGCGTCGGTGGCCATCGCCCGCGCCCACCCGGTCGGGGCACGGGTTCTGCGCGCCGCAGGCGGGCGCGCGGCGCAGTGCAACGCGGCAGGGTGGGCTGCCCGCGGGGATGTCCTCCTCTTCCTCCACGCCGACAGCCGTCTGCCGGTGGACGCCTACGCCTCGCTGGCCCAGGCGGCGCGCGAGGGGGCGGCGGGCGGCAACTTCGCGCTGCGCTTCGACGGCGCGGACGCCTTCGCACGGATGCTCGGACGGGTGTACGCCTTCCAGCGCAGGTACGGCCTCTACTACGGCGACTCGTCGGTGTGGCTGACCCGCGCGGCGTGGGAGGACCTGGGCGGCTTTCGCGAGCTGCCCATCATGGACGACTACGACCTGGTGCGCCGCCTCGAGGCGCTGGGTCCCACGCGCTGCCTACCCGGCCCCGCTACCACCTCCGATCGGCGCTGGCGGGCCATGGGGATCGCCCGCACGCTGGTGTCGTGGTGGGTCATCCGCTGGCTGTACATGGTCGGCGTGCCCGCCGAGCGCCTGGCAAACCTCTACCGTGTCGTGCGCTGAAGCCACCATGTGGCCCTCTCGCCTGATCCGGGGGCGCGCCGGGCGCGAACTCGTTGGCGTGCACGCCGTGGTGAGGGGCCTGATCGACCGCCTGCGCGACCTCGAGGTGGCCACCCGGCCCGAGCATCCCGACCTCACCGCGGCGCTCCAGCGCCGCTGGGAGGAGCTCCCCGCCCACGTCAAGACCCGCGCGCAGATGCTCGGTCGGCGCACGGCCGGCTGCGAGGGGACCCACGGCGTCTTTCCCCGCTGCAACCTGGCCTGCACCCCCTGCTACCACGCCAAGGAGGCCAACCGCGTGCGGGTCGACGGCGCGCACACCGAACATGAGGTCGACCGCCAGATGGCCTACCTGCGTGATCAGCGCGGGCCGGGTGCCAACGCGCAGCTCATCGGCGGCGAGGTCACGCTGCTGGAGCCCGACGACCATGCCGCCGCCCTGCGGGCCATGCACCGCCACGGGCGCAAGCCGATGTCCATGAGCCACGGCGACTTCGACTACGAGTACCTCGAGGCGCTCGCGCTCGACCCCCGGACGGGCGAGCGACGCTTCGACTTCCTGAGCTTCGCCGGGCACTTCGATTCGATGATGTTCGGCCGCCGCGGCATCAAGCGCGCCAGGTCCGAGGCCGAGCTGAACCCCTACCGCGAGCGCTTCTGCCAGATGTTCCAGCGCCTGGAGCGCGAGCACGGCATCAAGCACTTCCTGGCCCACAACATGACCGTCACTCCCAGCAACATCGACGAGGTCGCCCAGGTGGTACGCGCGTGCCGGCACATGGGCTTCAGCATGCTGTCCTTCCAACCCGCCGCCTTCGTGGGCAACCGCAACCGCTGGAAGGACGAGTACCGCGCTTTCTCCACCGACGAGGTGTGGCAGCGCATCGAGGAGGGCGCCGGCGACCGGCTGCACTTTCGCACCGTGCAGATCGGCGACGAGCGCTGCAATCGCACCGCCTATGGCTTCTACTCCGCCGATCGCTACGTACCGCTCATCCGCGAGGACGACGAGCGCGACCGACGGGTGCTCGACGACTTCGTCGCGGCCTTCGGCGGCATGGATTTCGCCGTGCCCAAGGGGGTACTCGCCGCGCGGACGGCGCGGGCGGTCGCCCGCCGCCCGCAGATCCTCGCCCACGGCGTGGCGTGGATGGGGCGCCTGGCCGGGCGCGCCGGCGGTGTCGGCCACCTGCGCGCCCATCCGCCGAAGGCGCTGACCTACGTCATGCACTCGTTCATGGACGCGCGAGACGTGCGCCCCGCCTGGGAGCTGCTGGGCCAGGGCATCATGAGCGACGACCCGCGCATCCGCGCGACCCAGGAACGCCTGCAGGCCTGCTCGTACGCCATGGCCCACCCCGACGACGATCGCCTGGTGCCGGCCTGCGCGCAGCATTCGGTGCTCGATCCCGAGGAGAACCTGCGCCTGGCCGAGCTGCTGCCGCTGGAGCGCAGCGTGCCCGAACCGGCCTGAGCAGCGCCCGCACGCGATCGTTCAGGGAGCGCCCAGCACCTCGTAGGCTCGCATCTCGCCGCGCATGCCCGCGGGGCGGTAGCCGGTGAAGAGCGTGTAGGAGTGCACGGTTCCGTCGCGGCGCGCGATGTCCTGCGCAACGCCGGTGGGCAGGGTCTGGTCGAAGGTCCAGCGCCCGTCGCGGATGCGGGCGTTCACCTCGACGGAACGGTCCTGGCCGCTCGTGGACCAGCTGAGCTGTACGCGCACCACGCCGCGCGCGCGACGAGAGATCGTGCCGCGGGCCCGTAGGCGTCCGTCGCGCAGCGTCGGGCGGTCCAGGTCGAGGCCCGCGCGGCCGGAGGCTGCGCGCAGGCGCACCTCCTGACCACGGGTGCGGTCGTTGCCCGGGTAGGTCAGGGTGAGGATGCCCGTGGCCGAAGCGGCCTGCTCACGGGGCAGCTTCCTCTGGAACCGCACGCGGCCCTCACGCGGATCGATCCGTGCGGCGAAGCGCGTGTGGCGACCCGCCGCGTGGAAGTCGACGTCCACCGTGCCCGACGCCCGGGTGGTGATGGGAGCCAGCACGTCGAGGGCGCCGCGATCGCGCAGCACGCCCGAGCGGACGACCTCGAGCTTGGCCGGGTGCAGGACCTCGGTGGCCGCCCCCCCGCTCGTGGTGGTCGAGGGAGAGGCGGCGGCCGGAGCGGGGACGGCGGTGGGGTCCGGAGCGGGGGCCGCGGTGGGGTCCGGAGCGAAAGCCCGCACGGTGAAGGTCTGCGCGGCACTGCGCCCCACGTTGCCGGCGGCGTCGCCCTGCACCGCCCGCGCGGTGTAGGTGCCGTCGGGCAGCTGTGGCCCGACGACCGTCGACCAGGCGTCACCCGAGCGGATGGCCGTGAGGGTCCTCGCCGGGCTGCCCCCCGGCGTCGTCCCGGTGAAGAGCTCGACGGTGACGGTCGTCGAGTCGCCCGGCTGGGTGCCCGCCCCGCCCGAGACGGTCGGGGTGGAGGAGCTGAGCACGCTGCCGTGCGCCGGGTCGCGGAGCGTCACCGTCGGCGGAGTGAGATCGTGAGGGGCCACCCAGGCCAGGTGGCCGTAGAAGCGACCGGAGAGCACGTGCTCCGGGTCGCCGGTGAAGCCATACCCCACGTCGGCTGCGGCTCGCGCGGCGGCTTCGACGCGCATGCGCTGGAGGATCTCGGCCGGGGTGAGCCCTGCACATGGTCCGGGCCGGCCGCCCTCCTCCAGGCACAGGGCCACCAGGCCGGCGACGTGCGGGGTGGCCATGCTCGTCCCCGACATGCGGCCGTAGCCGCCGCCGGGCACGGTCGAGCGGATGCACGTCCCGGGCCCAGCGATGGTGTGGGCCGCCCCGGCGGTCGTCAGCGCGAAGTTCGAGTAGCCGGCCGCGTGGTCGTCGGCCTCCGCCGAGTCGCACGGCGAGGGCCCTCCGGAGGCGCCGGCCCGCCCGTCGGAGTCGGAGACCGACGTGACGGTCAGCACCTGGGGATAGGCCGCCGGGACGTCGGGCTGCTCGGCGAGGTCGAAGTCCCAGCCGTCGTTGCCCGCGGCGGCCACGACGGTGACGCCCCCGCCCACCGCGCGGCAGACCGCCTGGTGCATCGGATCGACGGTCTGCGTGCACGCCCGCACGGGCCCTCCCGTGCCGCCCAGGCTCATGTTCACCACGTCGACGCCGTTGGCCAACGCCCACTCGAGCCCGCAGACGATGCTCGAGTCGCTGCCCGAGCCGTCGGCGCCCAGGACCTTGACGGCCGCCAGCGGGGTACCGGGTGCCACCCCGACCACACCGGAGCCATCGTTCTCGGCGCCGATCGTGCCCGCGACGTGGGTGCCGTGACCGTGGTCGTCGTCCGGCGAGCCGCCGGGGGTCACGCAGTTGGTCCCGTCGGCCACCCGCAGGTCGGGGTGGTCGAGGTCGATGCCCGTGTCGAGCACGGCGACGCTCGCCGCGCTCGTCTCGCGTGCGGTGGCCGCGCTCGCGGCGCCGATGCGCCGCACGCCGGTGGGCGGGCTCTCGCCCGAGCGAAGCGGCACGTCGCCGGCCGCGCGGACGACCCGATCGGGAACCACGGCGGCCACGGCGGGGTCGGCTTGCAGGCGGTCGACCTGGCGGTCACTCAGGCGGGCCGAGAATCCCTTGAGCACCCGCGAGTAGCGGTGCCGCGCGCGAAAGCCCTGCGCGCTCTCGCGCCGCTGGGTCGCCGCGCGGACGTCCTCCACGGAGCGCTCGTAGACGACGATGTATCGGTCGGGAATGCGCTCGTCGGGTCGCGCGGCACCCGCCGCGGAGGGCAGGACCAGTCCCAGCAGCAGCAGGGGGAGGCAGCGGGTGGCGATGCCGGCGGGAAGGCCCATGCCCGAGGGATCGACGTTCCGCGGTTCGGGCATGAGCCCGCCGCCCACGCCTCGGATGTCCGTCCAGGTCTCCCGGACCTCGTCTCGACCTGAGCCTGAGCCTCCGGTGGGCGAGCCCTGTCGATCGGCGGGTGACTCCTCCCTCCTCCGTGTTTGGATACAGTGCGCCGCGCCGGGAAGTCCCATTCCGCCCCGGCGAACGCGGTAGGAACCGCCCGATGCCTGACGCCGTCGTCGACGGGTTCCGAGTCCTCCGTCCCCAGGGGAGCACATGACGGTCGCGCTCGCCCTGGTCGTCGAGGACAACCGGCTCGACGCCCGGAGCCTCCGGGACCTGCTCGCGCAGGCCGCCGGGCCCATCGAGACACGCCGCGTCCCCGACCTCGCGGCGGCGTGCGCCGCGCTGCGCGCCGGCTCCTTCGACGTGGTGCTGCTCGACCTGCGCCTGCCCGACGGCTGCGGGGCGGCGGCGGTCGAGCAGGTGCGCAGCCTGGCGCGCGGGGCCGCCGTGGTGGTGCTGGCCGACCTGGCCGATGAGGGAATGGCCCTCGAGGCGCTCGGGGCGGGCGCCGAGGCGTGGCTGGTCAAGGGCCATCTCGCGCCGGCGGCGCTCGCGCGCGTCGTCCGTGGGGCCGCGGAGCGCCGAGCGGCGCGCGCGAGCGGTCTGTCCGCGTCGCCCGGCGCGCGGCCCGGGGTGGCGCTGCTGGGCGCGAACCTGCTCATCGTGGAGGCCCTGGCCGCGACGCTGGAGGCGGTCGAAGCGTTCGACGTGCTGGGCAGCTTCACGGTCGCCGAGGGCCTGCTGGCCGCACGCAGGCAACGCGAGGCCGACCTGGTGATCGTGGACGCCACCGGACCGGCCGATCCGCGCCGGCCGGCCGTCGGGCAGCTGCACGCGCTGGCCGGGCCGGCCAAGGTCATGCTCATCGCCGACGCCACCGACCTGCATCTTCAGGCGGTGCTCGACGGGCACGTCGACGGGATCTTGGCGACCACCAGCTCCGCCCAGCAGCTGGTCGGCGCGCTGCACCAGGTGCTCGCCGGTCAGGTGGTCCTCCCCGGTGGCTGGAGGACCCTGCCCGAGCGCCGCCAGGCCAAGCGCCCGCCTGACGAGCTCAGCGCGCGCCAGCGCGAGATCCTCGCCCTGGTGGCCAGCGGGTACTCAAACGAACAGATCGCCGCTCGGCTGTTCATCTCGGCCAACACCGTCAAGTTCCACCTGCGCACTGCCTACCGGACGCTGGGCGTGCACAACCGCATGCAGGCGGTGCGACTTCTCGGGGGCCCCGACGCCGGCCACCCGCCGGCCGGCGACTAGGAGAACTCAGCTGCCGCTCTTGGCGCGGTTGGGCACGTCGATCTCGCGCTTGAGGATCTTGCCCGTCGGGCCTTTGGGCAGCTCGTCGACGAACCAGATCTGGCGCGGGTACTTGTAGGCGGCGACCTCCTCCTTGATGAAGTCGCGCAACGTGTCCTCGTCCACCGACTCGCCCTCCTTGAGGGCGACGGCAGCGCCGATCTCCTCGCCCAGCTCGTCGTGGGGCACGCCGACCACCGCGGCCTCGGCCACGGCCGGGTGGGTGTAGAAGACCTCCTCGATCTCGCGCGGGTAGACGTTGTAGCCGCCGCGGATGATCAGGTCCTTCTTGCGGTCGACGATGAAGAAGTAGCCGTCCTCGTCGATCTGGCCCATGTCGCCGGTGTGAAACCAACCGTCCTGCAGGACCTCGGCGGTGGCGTCCTCGCGCCCCCAGTAGCCGCGCATGACGTTGTGGCCTTTGATGACGATCTCGCCAACCTCGCCCTGGGGCACGTCCTTGCCGTCGTCGTCGACCAGCTTCATCTCCACGCCCTCGATCGGTGTGCCTATGGAGCCCACCTTGCGCTCGCGGTCGGGATGGTTGAAGGAGGCCACCGGCGAGGTCTCGCTGAGCCCGTAGCCCTCCAGGATGGCCGCACCGAACTTGTCCTCGAAGCCACGCAGGACCTCGCCGGGCAGCGCGGAACCGCCGGACACGCACACGCGCAGCGACGATGTGTCGCACTGGTCGCCGTCGGGATGGTTGAGCAGCGCGGAGTACATCGTGGGCACGCCCTCGAGGATCGTCACCTTGTCGCGCTGGATGATCTCGAAGGCCTTGCCGGGCTCGAAGCGGGGCAGCAGCGTGATGGTCCCGCCCCCGGCGATCGTGGCGTTCAGCGCGCAGGTCTGCCCGAAGGAATGGAAGAAGGGCAGGCCGCCGAAGACCACGTCCTCACAAGACATGTCGAACAGGCCGGTGGAGACCTCGACGTTGCGCTTGAGGTTGGCGTGGGTGAGCTCGGCGCCCTTGGGCGTCCCGGTGGTGCCCGAGGTGTAGAGGATCACCGCGGTGTCCTCGTCGGCGCGGTCGACGACCTCGCGGCGCGGCTCCTGCTCGCCCAGCAGCTTCTCGAACTCGCCGGGGGCGATGCTGATCACCTCGGCGCCGGCCTCCTGGCCGCCCTGCTCGGCCTCTTCGGCCATGTCGCCCCACACGAAGATGACATTCGTGCCGGAGTCCTGCAGATGGAAGGCCACCTCTCGGCCCTTGAGCAGCGGGTTCATGGGCACCACCACGCCGCCCGCGCGCAGGACGCCGTAGTAGACGACCGGGAAGTAGGGGACGTTGGGCAACATGATCCCGACACGATCGTCCGCCTGGACGCCCTTGGCGGCCAGCAGGCCGGCCACACGGGCCGAGCCCTCGTCGAGGGTCTGGTAGTTCAGCTCGATGTCGTCGAGCTTGACGGCGGTGCGCTCGCCGTGCTGGGCGGCGGCGTCGGTGAGAAGGCGTGCAAGGCTCATGCGCACGCCCTACCCGCTCCGGCAGGCGGGCAGCCGGGCCCCTTCAAGAGCGCATGCCCTGGGCATCGGCCGCGTCAGCCACGCGGGCGACCACCTCGTCGAGGTCGTCGGTCAGGTGCACGAGCTGGACGTCGGCGGCGGCGATCTTGCCCTCGGCGGCGACCCGCTCGCCCAGCCACGTCATGAGCCCGCTCCAGTAGTCGCCGCCCACCAGGATGAGCGGGAAGTGGTGGACCTTGCGCGTCTGTATGAGGGTCACGGCCTCGAACAGCTCGTCGAAGGTGCCATACCCGCCGGGGAGCACCACGAAGGCGCCGGCGTAGCGCACGAACATGACCTTGCGACAGAAGAAGTAGTGGAAGGGCACCTCGAGGTCGACCCAGCGGTTGACGCCCTGCTCCTGGGGCAGGTCGATGGTCAGGCCCACCGAGGCCGCGCCCGCGTCCTGCGCCCCCTCGTTGGCCGCCGCCATGGCTCCCGGGCCCCCGCCGGTGATGACCGCAAAGCCCGCCTCGCCCAAGCGCCGGCCGACCTCCCGGGCCCTCGCGTACTGCGGGCTGTCCGGCGGCGTGCGCGCCGATCCGAACACCGAGACCGCAGGCCCCAGGCCGCCCAGCGCGGCGAACCCGCGGGCCAGCTCGCGCGCCATGCGCTCGACGCGCTGCTCGTCGCTGATGCGCCCGACGACGTCGGAGGCGAGGATCTCCTCGTCGGGAGTGGGCTCGCCGGCCACGGGGCGGGAAGCCTCAGAGCCCCGGCGGGTGGCGCACCTGGTAGGCGGCGGGGTCGCGCATCTCCTCCTGCCAGCGGGTGCCCTGCTCGGTGCGCCCGCTGGTGTCGAAGCGCAGGCCCGCGACCACCATGTACATGTGCCCCTCGTGCGCGTAGATCGTGACCCACTCGCCCTCGCCTGCCTCGCCCCAACTCATGTAGCCGCCCGAGGGCATGGAGCTGGCGATGAGTCCCGCCTTGTAGAGGGCGTAGGAGACCGAGCCCGAGCAGTCATAGCCCGAGTCCTCCCAGCGCCCGCCGTGGCCGCCGCCGTAGCGGTAGGGCTTGTGGGCGATCTCGTTGCCGGCGGCGATGATGCGCTTGACCACCTCGGGGGCGTTGCTCGGGGCCACGGCGAAGCCCTCGGGGGTGATACGGGCCTGCTCGCCCTCCTCGAGGCTGCCGGGGGTCGGGCCCCGGTCGCGGGGGCCGGGGGGGGGGGCGCCCCGGGGGGGGGGGCCCCCCCCCCCCGGGGCGGCCCCCGGGGGGGGCCCCGCCCGGCCCCCGCCCCCCCCCCCCCAGCCCCCCGCCCCCCCCCCCCCCCCGCGGGGGGGGCCCCCCCCGGCGCCGGGGGGGGCGGGGCCCCCCCCGGGGGGGGAGTGACCCCGGGCGCGG
>JAUJOF010000032.1 GCA_030447785.1 Solirubrobacteraceae bacterium | reverse complement strand
CGCAAGGGCCTGGCCGACACGGCGCTGCGCACCGCGGACTCGGGCTACCTGACCCGCCGCCTGGTGGACGTGGCCCAGGACGTGATCATCCGCGAGCCCGACTGCGGCACCGCCGAGTCGATCACCCAGGAGCTGTTCAAGCCCTCGGGCGAGCCCAACGACAACCTCATCGGGCGGATCATGGCCCAGGACCTGGCCACGAAGGACGGCCGCGTGCTGGTCGCCAAGGACCACGAGATCGACCGCCCGCAGCTGGCCGAGATCCTCGAGGCCTACGAGTCCGGGGGCCTGGAGGCCAAGCCCCAGGTGCGCTCGGTGCTCAAGTGCGAGGCGCTCACGGGCGTGTGCCAGGCCTGCTACGGGCGGGCCATGGCGACCGGCAAGGTCGCGCAGGTGGGCGACGCGGTGGGCATCATCGCCGCGCAGTCCATCGGCGAGCCCGGCACGCAGCTGACCATGCGCACCTTCCACACCGGCGGCGTGGCCGGCGCGGACATCACCCACGGCCTGCCCCGGGTGGTGGAGCTCTTCGAGGCGCGCAAGCCCAAGGGCCTGGCCAAGATCGCCGAGCAGGACGGGGTCGTGTCCGTCGAGACGTCCGACAAGGCGATCACCGTGGCGATCACCGACGATGCGGGCGACGAGCACCGCCACACGTTCCCGAGGCGCACGCGCCTGTTCGTCGAGCAGGGCCAGCGCGTCGAGGCGGGCACGCAGCTCAACGAGGGATCGCTGTATCCCCACGAGCTGCTGGCCATCCGCGGGCGGACGGAGACCGAGCAGTACCTCGTGCGCGAGGTCCAGGAGGTCTACAAGTCCCAGGGCGTGGACATCAACGACAAGCACATCGAGCTCATCGCGCGCCAGATGCTCAAGAAGGTCCGCGTGGACCAGAAGGGCGACACCGACTACCTGCCCGGGCAGTTCGTCGACCGCTTCGAGTTCGCGCGCGTCAACGACCAGATGGGCGCCGACGGCGGCGAGCAGGCCCAGTTCGAGGACATCATCCTGGGCATCACGAAGGCCTCGCTGAACACGGACTCCTTCCTGTCGGCCGCCTCCTTCCAGGAGACCACCAAGGTGCTCACCGACGCCGCGCTGGAGGGCCGCATCGATCGCCTCAACGGGCTCAAGGAGAACGTGATCATCGGCAAGCTGATCCCGGCGGCCACCGGCCTGAAGCGCTACCGCCGGATCGCGATCGAGCCCTCCGAGCCGCTGCCCCGCGCGATGGACGACATCGGGCTGCTCGACCAGGACGAGATCGCCGCCGAGCTTGGCCTCCGCGAAGGCCTCGGCGGACTGGGAGTCGAGCAGGACATCGCCCAGCTGGACCGCATCGGTCGCGACGACGGGGAGGCCGGATTCGAGGGCCTGGCCGACCTCGAGGACGGCGGGGGCGACGGGCGCTAGGCGCCCTCGTCCCTGCGCGCAGGGCTGCGCACACAAGGGCCCGCCGGAGACGGCGGGCCCTTTCTCACATGCCCTGGCCGGAGCGCTCGTGGCTCAGGTGCCGGCGTCCTCGCTGTCCTCCAGGAAGCACTTCTCGACGGCCAGCCGGTCCTGGTTACCGATGGCGGGGGAGAAGACCAGCAGCGTGTTGCCGCGAGCGCCGCTCTCCAGGTTGGGGGCGACCTCGGCCTGGGCGTCCTCGGCCTCCGACACGGAGTCGTACACCAGGACATAGATGTCGCGGCCCCCGGAGTCCACGGCCGACACGAAGTCGTCGGCCTCCTCGGGCGCGGACCCCAGCGCGTCGATGTCCTCCGCGGCGCCCACCCGGCGGTTGTCGACCTCGCGCAGCTTCGCGTCCTCCAGACAGCTCGCCACGGCGTAGGCGTCTCCGCGGCCACAGAATCCTAGGACGACCGCCAGGACGAGGGTGAGCAGGAAGGCAACGAGGGGTACGCGCAGGCGTCCGGCCGCGGAGGAGTCGCCGACATCCGCTCCTCGGTCCGGCGCCATGCGCCGAATCTCGCTCATGCGGCGGCCGGAGCCGATCGGCTCATCGTCTCGTACCACCGCGACGACTCCGGCCGCCACAGGAGGAAGACGATGACGGCGGCCAGCAGCAGCGACACCACGCTCACGAGCAGCGACAGGGTGGGTGTCGCGCCCGCCGCACCGCTGATGGCAAGCAGGTTGAGCAGGACGTTGAGCCCGCCGAGCACCGTGGCGACGATGCGTGCCCAGACCTTGCCCCTGCGGTTCATGATCGCCATCAGTATCCACAGCGCCACGCCGATCACGCCCACCACGACGGCCACGGCGATCGTGGTGCTGACCAGGGCGTCGAGGCTGGTCCCGGCAGGCAGCTGCTGGCGGGAGACCTCCTCGCGGATGGCGTCGGTCTGCGCCACGGTGAGGACCAGGCCCAGCACCGAGATCGCGGCCCCCACCCACATCAGCAGGACCGCGGTGCGCACCGGCTGTGGTGGATCGGAGGGCGAGGCGAGGCCGGCGCCAGAAGGCTGAGTCATCGACGGCTTCCTCTCGCTTGTTGCACCTGTGGCAGCTGAGCTTCCGCGCTCCTCACCGCCGCCGTCCTCTTCGGCGGCGTGGAGGAAGCACCGAGGCGCAACACCAGCCGGCGCCATCCCGAGCCTGGACCTCGGTGCGCGTGCGCAGCTTGATCCTTCCTTCCGTCGGCGACCTGCCAGTACGCACCGAGCGCAGCATGTCATGTTGCGTGCATTGTCGGGTAACCCATCCTACGACGCTGTCCGCAGTGAAGAGGAGTCCCGGGCGCATCCCCGGCTCGGATCGCCTCCCGAACACGCCCGAGGACAAGGAGACGGCCGCGTCGTGAACGCCAGCACCTCAAGGGCCCTGAGCGCAGGGGCAGTGGTCGGCATCCTCGTGGCTCTGGTCTCGATCATCCTCGACTGGGGTTGGGGCGCGACGGCCGCCATCCTCGCTTTGGTGGTGGTGCTCGGGGTCGGCGTGATCGCCGTGGGGTCGCGCAGCGGGCGCGGCGGCACTGCGGCCTGAACTAGGACCCTTTGTGGGCGTCAGCGGTGCGCCTTTGCCAGGCTGGCAGGCCGACCGTCCCCCGCCCGGCCGTCACCGCCGCCCAGGCGCTCCGTGGGGAAGGGACGCTGCGGCGTCGGCGTCGGCGTCATCGGCACGCCCGGCAAGCGTCCGTCCCCGCCACCAGGGCGGGGTACGTCGGCGACCGGCGTCGGAGGACGACTCGCCCTGCGCGATCAGCCCTTCCACGCGTCGCCGAGCGAAACGCGCCGCCGAAGCGCAGCACCGACCCGGCGTACAGGCGACCGGCCCAGGACCGGCAGCGTGAAGGCGCCCAGCGTCAGCGCCACGCTGTTGCGCGAGGCGCTGTCGGGCGAGTGGCGGCGCCGAGGCGTCGGGATCATGAAGAATCCGCTGCCAGCCGCGGTCGGAAGCCAGTCACCCGAACGCCCGCAGCGCGGCGGCGAAGCCCGCGCCGGCGCCCGCCTGCGCCTCCACCACTGAGTGCGCGCGCAGGCAGGTGCGCAGCCGCCGCGGCACGACGGTCTCGTCGAGGCGGACGAGGCGGCCGTCGCCGTCCAGCCACAGCAGGTCGAGGGCGAAGCGCATACCGATCGTGTGGATCGAGCGGCAGGGGATCAGGTGCAGCGCGCGGTCGGGCGGCAGGTCGGGCAGGCCGGCCAGGCCGCGCCCGCGCGTACGGCGGGTGTTGGCGCGGTGGAGAGTGAGGCCGCCGGGCAGGGTACGGGCGGGCAGCGGGGCGAGGCGGCCGATCGCGCCGGTCATGCGCCGAGCTCGTCGACCCAGCGCAGGAGCCGCTCGCTCTCGCCGGCGGTCAGGCCGGTGGCGGGGTCGGTGGGCATGAGCAGCGTGGGGGCGGGACGGGCGGCCGCCCAGGCGCGGCAGCGCTCGTCGTGGGCGTCGTCGACCCAGGCCAGGGGACGCCTGCCGGCGTGGGTGTCGATCCCCTGCAGCTTCCAGTGGGCGCCCGGCTCGCCGGGATTGGCGTCGAAGCTCACCAGCGGGTAGGGGCCCACGCCCAGCGCGCGGGGGAGGTGCTCGTTGGCCTTCTCCTCCCAGCCCGAGCACCAGGCCGGCTGGAAGCGCTCGGCGAGGGCGTGCAGGTGCCCTGCGGCGGCGCTCGAGAGGAAGTGGATGATCCCCTCGACGGCGCACCACGTGCCTGCGGGCGCCGCCGCGCGGTCGAAGCCCCACAGCGACAGGACGCCGTCGATGTCGACGAGCAGGAGCGGTTTGTCACGAGGTCGCAAAGGCTCTCTAAAGATGTCGCGCCGGCGGCTCGATACGTGGTCAGGGTCGCTATGGTCAGGAAACCGCGGGCAAGGGCTACCTCCTGTATAGCCCGAACTGTCGACTCTACGGCTACGACCCCTGCCGTCTCGCGGTGACGACCCCCCCAAACGAGCCGCCGTTCCCTTCTGCCCATGAGCCTCCACCTCGGCCTCCTGCTGGCGCTGGCCTGCGCCGTGGCCACCAACCTCGCCTTCCTGTTCAAGCACCGTGGAGCCTGCGCGGCCGCGGCGGTGGACATCCGCCACCCCCTGCGCAGCGCGGGAGCCCTGTGGTCCTCGAAGTGGTTCGCGGTGGGCATGCTGGTCGGTGGCAGCGCGTGGCTGCTGCACGTGAGCGCCATCGCGCTCGCGCCGCTGTCGGTGGTGCAGGCGGTCCTCTCGGGCGGGCTGGTGCTGCTGGCCGTGATGGCCGACCGGCTCTTCGGCCACCGGGTGGGCCAGCGACAGTGGTGGGGCCTGGCCTGCACGGCCGCGGGACTGGTGCTGCTCGGCGTCACGCTGCCCGCCTCCACCGGCGACAGCTCGGGCTTCTCGCTGCCCGCGATGATCGCCTTCGAGGCCGGCCTGTTCGGCCTGGGCGGCCTGCTCATCCTCGGGCCGCGCCTCGGCGGCCCCACCGAGCACCACGGCGTGATGCTCGCGGCCGCCGCGGGCCTGCTGTTCGGCGTGTGCAACATCGGCGTCAAGGCGCTGACGGGGATCGCCTCCGATCAGGGACTGGTGGCCCTCTTGGCCTCGCCCTGGACGCTGGTGGCGATCGCCGCCTCGGTGTTCGCCTTCTTCGCCTCGGCGCGCTCCCTGCAGGACGGCGAGGCCGTTCCCGTGATCGCCATCTCCGGCACCGCGGCCAACATCGCGGCCATCGCCGGAGGCATCGTGGTCTTCGGCGACCCGCTGCCCTCCGACGCGCTGGGCATCGTCCTCCAGGCGCTGGCCTTCGTCCTGGTCATCGTCGCCTCCGCCCTCACCCCCGCCCCGGTGCGGGCCGGGAAGCCAGCGCCGGCCGCCGTCTGAGACCCACGTGTGCGCGCAGCCGCGCCGGCCTTCCGTTCGCTTTCACGGGTCTCGGCCCGCGGGGAGGCGACGAGAGCCCGCGCGTGCCCGCCGACGACGAGATCCTCGTGGCTCCGCCGATGATATCGGGGGCCTGAACAGCGACTGCTACCATCCCGCGCCGCATGCCGACGACCTCTCAGCTCGTGCGCAAGGGCCGCAAGGCCAAGCCCAAGAAGCTCGCCACCCCCGGCCTCAAGTCGGGCAAGGGGCGCAAGAAGCAGACCGCCGCCCCGCAGCGGCGCGGCGTGTGCACGAGGGTGTTCACCACCACGCCCAAGAAGCCCAACTCGGCGCTGCGCAAGGTGGCCCGCGTGCGGATCACCGGCTCCATCGAGGTCACCGCCTACATCCCCGGCGAGGGCCACAACCTGCAGGAGCACTCGGTGGTGCTGGTGCGCGGCGGCCGCGTCAAGGACCTGCCCGGGGTGCGCTACAAGGTCGTGCGCGGCACGCTGGACGCTGCCGGCGTCAGCGATCGCCGCAAGGCGCGCTCGCAGTACGGCGTGAAGAAGAAGTGAGAGCCGAAGCAGAAGAAGTGAGAGCCGAAGCGGTGTCTCTGACCATCGTGCGCTGCTCACCGAAGGTGAGCTAGCAGTGCCCCGCCGCGCCGCCGCCCAGATCCGCCCGCTCGACCCGGACCCCGTCCACCGCTCCCGCTTGGTCCAGCAGCTGGTCAACAAGGTCATGCTGCATGGCAAGAAGTCCCACGCCGAGCGGATCGTCTACGACGCGCTGGCCATCCTGGCCGAGCGCTCGGGCACGGATCCCGTCGAGTCGCTGGAGACGTCGATCAGGGCGCTCACCCCCACGCTCGAGGTCCGCTCCCGCCGCGTCGGGGGCGCCACCTACCAGGTGCCCGTCGAGGTGCCGGCCCGCCGCGCGCGCACCCTCGCGGTGCGCTGGCTGGTCGAGTTCTCGCGCAACCGCCGCGAGAAGACCATGGCCCAGCGCCTGGCCAACGAGCTGCTCGACGCCCAGTCCCAGCAGGGCGGGGCGTACAAGCGCAAGGACGACATCTTCCGCATGGCGCAGGCCAACAAGGCCTTCGCCCACTACCGCTGGTAGCGAAGGGCGCCCTCGCGGCCGCTGCCGGTCGTCGCCGAGGCAGGGCCGTGCTGCGCACTGGGGACTGACGTTCCGCACACGGATCTCCGAGACCGTTCGCTTGGCTCACTCTCCCCCGCCCGCCGAGCGACGGCAGCAACGACGTGCGCCGCCCGGCCTTTGCTGCACAGACGATTGGTCGATCGGCATCGCTATGCGATGTCGATCGACCGATCGTGGTGGATCGGGCGGTTTACGGGCGAGGTGTGCGCGCGGAGGACCGACCCCGGTCGAGCCAGCGCTCCTGCCGTTCCCTCATCGATGCCCGAGGACGCCACGGCCCGTCGCCCCGCGACGCACGGAGCTTCGAGGCAACGCGCCCAGCCGTGCAAAGCACTGCCCCTGCCCGGGAAGCGACCGCAGGGACGCCGATCCCGTCGCCGAGTTCCCACCAGTCCGTCCTTCAACTCCTCCTGAGGCGGCCGAGCAGGCCGCGCTGGCCGCTTGTGGGGCGATGGAAGTGGCGGGTCCAGTGCTCGTCGATCTGCTCGAGGAGCTCGAGGAGGGCGCGATCGCTGGAGGGCCAGTCGAAGCCGCGCGCGCCGTGGGTGAGACCGAGGTCGCGGAACTCGGAATGGCCGAAGAGCTCGCCTTCGTCGGCGCGACGCTGATAGGCGGCGAGCGCGCGGGCGGCGCGGGCCGGTGCCGCGGGGCCGTCCAGGGCCTCGCCCTGGCGGGCCGCCGAGGCCTCGGCCAGCTCGCGCGCGCGGTGCAGGAGCGCGAGCAGCTCGGCGCGGCGATCGCCCCGCGCCGCTTCGCCCGGCGCGGAGCGCCCCGTCCCTGCTGCCCCCCGACGAGCGCCCGCCGCCGGGCGCTCGCCCTCCACCGCGTCCTCCCGGGCGCGCTTCCGCGCACGCGGTTGGGCACGGCCGAGCCTGAGCAGCCCGGCGCCCGTCCCGACCAGCAGGAGCCCAGCGAGCAGCTCGAGGTACAAGCCCGCCGCGGCCCGGGCGCGTGCGTTCTCGAAGATCACCGACTCGCGCAGCCGGCCGCTCTGGCGCGTGTCGGGCAGGTCGATGGCCAATCCGACGAACAGGGTCGCCACGCCCAGCGCGACGAGTGCGGCGGCGGCCGAGCGCGACCCGCGCCCGGCGCCGTAGGCCATGGCCAAGGCCAGGGCCCCGACGGGCAGGAGGGCGTACCCGTGGTTGGCCCCCCCGCGCACGGAGCGC
>JAUJOF010000002.1:115382-366183 GCA_030447785.1 Solirubrobacteraceae bacterium | reverse complement strand
CCACACCCACCACCGCTGACCCCCCCCCCCCGTGTTTCATTATTATGTGGCTGGTGGGCTAATCGTACAGGCTCGGCCCCGCCCCCGCCGCGGGCGGGGGGGGGTGGGGGCGGGGCGCGGGCCCGCGGGGGGGGGGGGCCCCCCCCCCCCGGGGGGGGGCCCCCCCGCGCCCCCCCCACTGCCGCGTTGCGCCGCCCTACCGGGCAGCGGAACGAGCCGGAGCTAGTAGGACGGCTCGGCCGTCGTGTCTGGCGGCGCGGGAGCTTCGGAGACGAAGTCCGGGCCGCCGGAGCCGTCACCTTCCGACCTCTCTCCCGTCTTGCTGCGAGCAGCGGCAGCGACAGCGGCGCTTGCCCCGACTAGGCGCTCGGTGTCGTGGTCTTCGACTTCGTCATGGCCCTACTCGCCCTGCCCCGGCTTGCCGATCCAGGTGCCCTCGGACCTGGCCGCGGCCACACGCAGGCCGCGGTCCGTGGCCATGCGGACGAGCTTGTACATCGTCCCCTCGAGGACGGCCGCCGGGATGAGCAGGCCCAACCGGACGTTCTCCTGCGCCGTGTCGGGCACCTGGTCGTCGAAGACCTGGCTCCAGATCTTCGCGGCGAGCTTCTGGCTGACGATGCCGGCGACCACGAGGATGGGCAGCTCGGCCTTGAGGAGGATCGTGAACATGGTCAGCCACCTAGCCCGCGGCTGTGGGCGTGAGCGGGCGGCTGCGCGGCAAAGGCCATCACTCGTTCCTCCCGCGCAGCACGAGCCCGACGACGAGGCCCGCGGCGAGCGCGCCGCCGAGGTAGGGCAGCGGCTGTCGGCTGGCGCGCTGGGACACCTGGTCGACGAGCGCCCTGGCGCGCTGACCAGCGTCGCCGCCGCCCTCGCTGGAGCCGCCCGCGCCTGAGACCTTTTCCTTCAGTTCGTCGCGCTTGGCGCGCAACTTCGCCTTCTGCTCGTCCACCGCTCCCCTGGCCTGCGCCTTGACGTCGGCCTTCTGGGAGAGAGCCTCGACGGTGTCGCCGAGCTCCTCGCGGGTCTCGGCGATGTCACCGCGCAGCTGCTCGGTCTCGCTCGCCTCCTGCACGGGCGCCTGCCGGCCCGCCGTTGAATCCATCTCGCTCACCTACGCGCCCTCCTCTTCACGGTGTCGACGTCTTGCTTCACGCTCCCGATGGCCTGTTCGGGCGCAGGCGGGGTGGCCTGCTGGATCTCCTTCTTGCCGACCAATGCCAGCACCGCGGTCCCCGCGGCGACGAGCACCGTGACGATGAGGCCCGACAGCCAGGCCACGATGCCGATCTCGATGAGCACCAGCACGATCGTCGCGAGCAGCAGTCCGACCGTGTAGAAGCCGAGCAGCCCAGCGCCGCCGAACATCCCGGCGCCGATGCCGACCTTCTTTCCCTTCTGCAGCAGGTCGAGATGGGCCAAGCGCACCTCTTGCTTGACCAGCGTCTTGGTCTGGTCGACGAGCTGCTGGAAGAGCTCGGGGGTCGAAGGCTCTTCGGTGGCCGGTTGAGCAGGCCTGCCCGAGTGCGCGCCGGGATCCGGCGCAGGGACGTCCCCTGCCGGCCGATCGGTCGCCGGCATCGCTCCCTCTGATCTGTCTGGCTGCGAGGCAGCGCCAGACGGCGCCGACGGCCGCGCGTCGGACCGGTCAACGCTTCTGACCCGCTCCCAGTACTCCTGTGGGCTCTCCCTTTTCATCATGCGGTCCGTGAGCGCTTCTTGGCCTTGGGCTGGGAGCGCTCCCTGAGCTGGAGCTCGCGTTCGGCTTCGGGCACGCCGCTTTGGAGCTCGCGGCTTCGCTCGCGCTCGGCGTTGAGCTCGGCGCCCAGCAGGATCGCGAGGTTGGTGATCCACAGCCAGACGAGGAAGATGATGATCGCGCCCAGCGACCCGTAGGTCTTGTTGTAGGAGCCGAAGTTCGCCACGTAGAAGGCGAAGGCGGCCGAGGCGACCAGCCACACCACGATCGCCAGGGCGGCACCGGGGACGATCGACTTCAGGCCGCCGAGCCTGGCGTTGGGCGCGGAGTAGTAGAGCACGGTGAACATGAAGACCACCACCAGGAAGAGCACCGGCCACTTGGCGATGCTCCAGACGGTCACGGCGGTCGTGCCCAGGCCCACCGCGGAACCGACCGCGCCGGCGATCGGACCGGTCAGCACCAGGGCCACGAGCACCAGCGCCAGCAGCACGACGAGCACGAGCGTGACGAGCATCTGCAGGGGGCGCAGCTTGATGAACGGGCGGCCCTCCTCGACCTCGTAGATGACGTTGGAGGCACGCGCGAAGGCGCCGATGTAGCCCGACGCGGTCCACAGCGCCGCCACAATGCCGACGATCAGCAGGATGCCGGCGGTTCCGCTGCTCTGCGTGAGTCCCTGGATCGGCCCCCGGAGGGTGTCGACCGCCGACGCAGGGCCGATGGAGCTGATGGTGTCGGTCAGCGCCCTGGTGACGGTCTGCGGGTCTCCGACCAGCCCGACGATCGAGACCATGGCCAGCAGCGCGGGGAAGATCGACAGAACCGCGTAATACGTCAGGGCTGCGGCGGCATCGGTGAGGTTGTCCTCGGAGAACTCGCTCGCCGTGCGCCTGAGCGTCTGCATCATCGACCCCTCGCGCGGATGGGCGGGCCCCTCGGGCTGGCGCCCGGAGCGCTTGTCGCTTCTCATGCGTTCCCAGAACTCCTCCGGTGCCTGCCCTCTCACGCCTACCTCCCGGTCGTTCTGGTCGAACTGCGAGTCGCGGTGTGCCACAGGCGCATATCGTTCCGACAACTGCCTTCAGCACACGGGCTGTCTCGTAGACGGGACACCATTGGTGCCCCTCTACCCCTCGACAGGGGAGACAAACGTGTCGCGAGCGGGACAGCACGGCGCGGACGCAGGCACGTGGAGGAACGCAGCCCAAACTCTGCCCCGCCGCAGCGGTACCGTCAGCGACGGGCATGACCGAGTCGGCGCCAGCAGATCCTGCCTCTGACAGCGGCCGCGCTCTGACGCGGGCCGACGCGGTGGCCAGCAGGGAGCGGATGCTCGAGGCCGCCAGCGCGCTGATGGGCGACCGGCGCGTCAGCATGGTGGAGATCGCCGCCGCTGCCGGCGTTGGCCGCTCGACGCTCTACCGCCACTTCCCGACCCGACAGGCGCTCGAGCAAGCGCTCGAGCAGCGCGCAAGCGAAGCATCGCACGAGCCACCTCGGGCGCCGGGCTCGGTGGCGACCATGCCCTTCCGCGCGCCGGGACAGCTTGGCCGTGACCGTCCGCTCGCGCTGGAGGTCACGCGCGTGCTCGATGAGGTGCCGCCGCATCTGGTCGCCGATCAACTCGTGGCCGAGGCCCGGCGCGCGGCCGGAGTGGCCGTCGCGCTCTACGTCATCGACATCGACGGTTCGCACCTGTTGCGGCTTGCGGGCTCAGAGGAGTTCCCAAGCCGGCTCGAGCATCCGCCGGCGCTCGGCCCGGAGATCGTCCCCGAAGGCCTACCCGCCTTCTATGGCCGGTTGGAGCAGCGCCTCCCCGGCTGCGTGGCGGAGCCGTTGTGGCTGCGTGGGCGGGTGACGGGGCTGTTGCTGTGCATGGGAGCGCCGGTGAGCTCCCTGGAGGACATCGCCAAGCAGGGGGCCGCGGCGCTCGAGCTCGCCAACGACTACACCGACTTCATCGCGGCGGCGCGGCGACGCAAACCCACGACACCCGCTGCGGAGATCCAGCAGAACCTCTTTCCGCCGCGCATCGCGCGGATCGCCGGCGCGCAGCTCGCCGGAGCCCTGCTTCCCAGCTACGAAGTCGGCGGCGACTGGTTTGACTTCGTCGAGAACCGCGACGGGGCGTGGCTGGCCATCGCCGACGCCGCCGACAGCGGACCGAACGCCGCCGGATTGGGCGCGGCGGCGCTCGGAGCGCTGCGCGCCGCGCGGCGCAGCGGGCACAACCTCGAACAGGCGCTCGAGATCATGCACGACACGGTCCGGCGACTGGGCAACCCCGACTTCTACGTCACCGCGCTCATCGCACGATGGCGCGCTGCCACCGCGACGTTGAGCTGGGTCAACTGCGGCCACCCCCCTGCCTACTTGGTCGACCTCGACGGCAACCTCACCGAACTCGAGGGACCACAGCACACGGCATTGGGTACCGGCGATGCCCAGCGCACCTTTCGACCCGTCGAGCGTCAGCTGCACTCGGGCGAACGGCTCATCCTCATCACCGACGGCATCACCGAACGGCATACAGAAGACGGTGGGCGATTCGGCGTGGAAGGGCTACGCCGAGGGCTGGAACGCGCGGACAATCCGACCGCAGCCGCCACCGCCATGGCCATCCAGCAGACCGTCACGGACTGCTGGCGAGAGCCCCTCGAAGACGACGCCACCATCGTCGTGCTCGCGGTGGAGTAGGCATCGAGCAGGGCGGCACGACATCTGCAGGGGTTCGCACAGGCGCGGCGCAACGGCGCGCAGGCCGCTCCGCTAGCGCCCGCTGAAGGTGGGCTGGCGCTTCTCGGCGAACGCCGCGGCGCCCTCGGTGAAGTCCTCGCTGCGCGCGCACCGCTCCTGCACCATGGCCTCCTGCTCGAGCGTGGCGGCCAGCGCGGGCTTGGCCGCGGCGTCCATGACCCGCTTGACCAGCCCCACGGCCAGCGGCGCGCAGGCCAGCAGTTCGTCCACCAGCGTCTCGGTGGCGGCCTCGAGCTCGTCGGCGGGCGCCACCCGGTTGGCCAGGCCGATGCGCTCGGCCTCGGTCCCGTCGATCAGCCTCGAGGCCATGATCATCTCCTTGGCGCGGCCCAGCCCGATCACCGCGGGCAGGCGCGAGGAGCCGCCCACGTCGGGGATGAGCCCCACGCGCGTCTCGACCAGGCCGATGAGGGCGTCGGCGGCCATCACGCGCAGGTCGCAGGCCAGGACGAGCTCCATGGCTCCGCCGATGCACCCGCCGTGGATCTGGGCGATGGTGGGCTTGGTCATCTCCTCGCAGAGGTTCCACGCCGCCAGGATCGCGCCGCGGAGCTCGCGCAGGCGGTCGGGCCGGGAGGCCAGGTCGCTCAGCGAGCCGAAGTCCATCCCCGAGGAGAACATCGCGCCCTCGCCGCGCAGCACCACGCAGCGCACCGCGCTGTCGGCCGCCGCGGCGCGCAGCGCTTCGTGCAGGCCGACCACCAGCTCGCCGTTGATCGCGTTGCGCTTGTCGGGCCGGTTGAGCACGACGTGGCGCACCGGGCCGCGATCTTCGGTGATGACGAGGCTCATGGGAGGGAGCATAAAAGCAGGGCTGTCGCGGATCGAGAAGCAGCTCGCCCGCGCGGTGCTGAAGGACCGCAGCTCCAGGAGGACGCCGAGGCGACACGCGGGCGCATCCAGACCACCACGAGCTACCAGGACCTCGGCGAGTGCGACCTGGTCATCGAGGCCATCACCGAGTCCGGGATCGGCTTCTACGACTACTCGGGCGACGCGCCCGCGCCCAACCCCGGGCTCTAGTCTGCGCCCCATGCGGCGTTTGGCCGACGCGGTCCGTCCTCACCCCCACCGCGGCGACGTCGTCGCGGCGGGCGCAGTGGTGCTGGCACTCGGGCTGATCGTCGCCGACCTGCGCCTGGTCGACGCGTGGGCGGCGGGCGTGCGCCTGGCCGTCCTCAGCGCGCCGGGCGCCCTGCTCGTGCTGGCCATGGGCGCGCTGGCGCGGGTGGGGCAGGACGCCGGCGTGCCGGGCTCCTCCGAGGGCGCGCCGCCCGCTCCCGGCGCGACCGACGGGGCTCGGGGCGGTCCGCGGCCCTACGTGACGATCCTGCTCGTCGGCGGCCTGGTGCTCGCGCTGCTGGCCCTCAGCGATCTGGCCGACGCGCTGGGCGACGACGGGCGGCTGGCCTCGCCGGCGGCCACCACCTTCGCCGCGGGCGTGCTCACCGCGCTGGCGGTCGCGCTGGCGGCGACCAAGCGTTCGGCCCTCGTGACGCTCGTGGCGTGCGTGGCCGGCCTGGTCACCGTGCTGGCGCTGGCCGACCTGATCTTCCTGCTCGACGACCGCCTGGAGGCCTTCCGCTACCTGCTGCTCGCTGGCCTCATCTGCCTCGTCGTGGCCGCCACTTTCACCCGCGACGCCCATCGCCGCCAGGCCGTGGCCTTCGTCAACGCCGGCGGCGTGGCGCTGGCCGGTCTGGCGGTCACGCTGGCGGCCGAGCGGATCCCTGCGCTGGCCCCGATCGGCCCGCTGGCCGAGGGGACCCCGTGGGCCTGGGAGCTGGTGGTGCTGGTGGGCGGCGGAGCGCTGCTGGCCTACGCCGCCGTGGACCGCGAGCCGGGGCCCGCCTACCTCGGCGCGCTGGCGCTGGCCCTCTTCGCCGGCCTGACCGTCGACGCCGACGGCGGCCCCTCGCTGCTGTGGTGGCCCGTGGTGCTGCTGGTGATCGGCCTGGGCGCGGTGGCGTTCGGGCTGCGCCCGCGCGAAGAGCTACCGCCAGACCCGGGCGCGGAGCGGCCCGCCGCGCCGCCCACGCCGATGCCCGGCCCGGACACCGAGCAGCCCGCGCCCAGCGCGCCGGTGCCCGCGGGCCCCCAGCGCGAGGCGCCTCGCCCGCCCTCGCCGCTGTGGTCGGGCGGCGAGCGCAGCGACGAGCGCAGCCCGTCGCCGCGCTGACGCCCCTGCTCAGCGCGTGATCGCGCGGGCCGCCGCGTAGCCGGCCGCGGCCGCCGCCAGGCCCAGCAGCACCGATGAGGCGACGTACAGCATCGCCGTGGCGACCCGCCCCGCCTCCACCTCGGTGACCGCCTGCAACGAGAAGGTGGAGAAGGTGGTGAAGCCTCCGAGGAGCCCGATGCCCACGGCCTCGCGCACCGCGGGGGCGAGGCCCCGGTCCGCGCCCAGCAGCACGCCCAGCGCCAGCGAGCCCGCCACGTTGATGGCGAGAGTCGTCCACAGCGACGCGCTGAGCAGACCCAGGCCGTAGCGGGCGCTCACCCCCACGGCACCGGCCAGCGCGACCAGCGCGAGCGTCAACGCCCCTGCTCGCCGTTCCCGCGCGCCATGGCCACGAAGACATCCAGTGCGGCGGGATTGGCCAGCGCGTCGCGCGCGGCTGCCCGCTCGGGGTCGGCGCCCATGAGGATCTTCTTGACCGGGATCTCGAGCGCCTTGCCCGACAGCGTCCGCGGCACCTCGGCGATCTGGCGCACCTCGTCGGGCACGTGACGCGGCGAGCAGTCCTCGCGCACGCGGCGGCGGATCGTGGCCACCAGCTCGTCGTCCAGGCGCGCGCCCTCGCGCAGCACCACGAACAGGGGCATCCACGCCTCCCCGGCCCGGGACCCGCCCTCCAGGTCGACCACCAGCGCATCGACGACCTCTTCCACGGCCAGCACGGCGCGGAGGATCTCGCTGGTGCCGATGCGCACCCCTCCGCGGTTGAGCGTCGAGTCCGAGCGCCCGTAGACGATCGCGCTGCCCCGCGCGGTGATCTCGATCCAGTCCCCGTGGCGCCACACCCCGGGGAACACGTCGAAGTAGCTCTCGCGCAGGCGCGAGCCGTCGGGATCGTTCCACAAGAACAACGGCATGGAGGGCATGGGCTGGGTGACGACCAGCTCGCCGACCTGATCGATCACCGCGTTGCCGGCCTCGTCCCAGGCCTCCACCGCGCAGCCCAGCGCGCGAGCCTGCAGCTCGCCGCGGTAGACGGGCAGCAGCGGGACGCCGCCCACGAAGGCGGTGCACACGTCGGTGCCCCCGCTGGTGGAGAACAGCCAGATGTCGGGTCCCAGCGCGTCGTAGACCCAGTCGAAGCCCTCGGGGGAGAGGGGAGAGCCGGTGGAGCCCACCGCGCGCAGGCGCTGCAGGTCGCGTCCCTGGGCCGGCCGCACGCCCTCCTTGAGGCAGGCTCCCAGGTAGGCGGCGCTGGTGCCCAAGGTGGTGATGCCGGCCGACTCGGCCAGGTCCCACAGCACCCCCAGATCCGGGTACGCAGGGCTGCCGTCGTAGAGGACGATGGCCGCTTCGGTGAGCAGCACCCCGACGAGGAGGTTCCACATCATCCATCCGGTGGTGGTGAACCAGAAGACGCGGTCGCCGGCGCGCGCGTCGAGGTGGAGGTGCAGGTGCTTGAGGTGCTCGAGCAGGATCCCGCCCTGGCCCTGCACGATGGCCTTGGGCAGTCCGGTGGTGCCCGAGGAGTACAGGACCCACAACGGGTGTTCGAAGGGCAGCGGCTCGAAGCGCGTGGCCGTTCCGTCCCCCGTGGCCAGCAGCTCGTCCCAGTCCATGGTTCCCTCGAGCGTCGCCTGGGGATCGAGGTAGGGGAGCAGGACGGTGTGCTCCAGGCCCGGCAGCGCGTCGCGCAGGTGGGCCACCGTCTCGCGGCGGTCGACGTCCCTTCTGCCGTAGCGGTAGCCGTCGACGGCCAGCAGCACCTTGGGCTCGATCTGGCAGAAGCGGTCGACCACGCCGGCGGCCCCGAACTCGGGCGCGGCGCTGGACCAGACCGCCCCCAGCGTCGCGCAGGCCAGGAAGGCGGCCACCGTCTCGGGCACGTTGGGCAGGTAGGCGACCACGCGATCGCCCTTGCGAACCCCGAGCGCCCTCAGGCCGGCGGCGATGCGCGCGGTCATCACGCGCAGCTCCGCCCACGTCGTCTCGGCCTGGCCGCGCAGCTCGGAGGCGTGCACGATGGCCACCGCGTCGCCGTCCTTGGCGCGGAAGACGTGCTCGGCGAAGTTCAGGTGCGCCCCGGGGAACCACCGCGCGCCGGGCATGGAGCGCTCGCTCAGCACCCGCTCGGGCGGCGCGGAGGCGTGCACCTCGAAGACGTCCCAGATCGACTGCCAGAAGCCCTCGAGGTCCTCCACCGACCAGCGCCACAGGTCCTCATACCCGTCGAAGCGCAAGCCGCGCTCGCTCTCCAGCCAACGCAGGTAGCCGGTCAGCGCCGCGCGTTCGCGCAGCTCGGCCGGGGGCTCCCACAGCACGCGCGCGTCGCCCGGGGTGCTCATCGCGTCCTCCTGGTCGGCGAAGCCACGCCACGCATCATCGCGGACCGCGCGCCGGGTGCTCCGCGAGGTCGGCGTCCAGGCGCGCCACCACGCCCAGCGCCAGCTCCACCGCGCCGCGCAGTGGGTCGCTGTCGACCGCGGCGCCGGGGTGGCCGTCGCCGTCCAGACAGGCCAGCGCCAGGGCGGGCCAGCGTCGCCGGCGCGCGACCAGCGCGCCGCTCTCGCCGCGCGACACGCGGCTCGTGGCTCCCAGGTGGGCCTCGTCGCGCGCGGTGGCCGCGGCCAGCCCGCGCAGCTGCGGATGGAAGCGCAGCGGCAGGAGCCGACCCTCGCGCTCGATCCACGCCGGGGCGCCTGCGGCGCAGGGATCGAAGTGCAGCACGGCGACCTCCTCGGGGGGCACGCGCCTGCGCCGGGCGCTCACGAAGGCGCGCATGCCCAGCGAGGGGCCGTCGCCCGCGCCGGCCAGCACGACATCGACGGCCAGGCGGGGCGGCGGACGGGTGCGCAGCGCGCCGGCCACCGCGAGCGCGGCCGCGGGCCCGGTGGCGTCGACCTCGCCCACGGCGGGGGCGGAGAGCCAGAGGTCGACCCACGCGGCGCCCAGAAGGAGCAGGGCTACGGAGAAGGGAAGCTGCCCGGCGCCCAGCCACTGCGCGTCGGCGCCGGCCACCCGCGCCAGGCCGAACGCGGTGAGCGCGGCCAGCGAGGCGGCCAGCACCGCGTGGGGTCCGGCGAGGTGGCCGCGCAGCAGACGGCGCGCGCGGCCCCACAGGCGGCGGGTGAGGCCGCGCGAGAGGGCGCCGGCGCGGGGCGCGTCCAGCGCGGCGGTGAGCAGCAGGCGCACCGACGGCTCGCCACCCGCGGTGGGCCCCCCGGCCGCGAAGCCCCCCGCGCCCGTCAGCTCGGAGCCGGCGCGGCGCGGGTCCTCGGCCACGACGTTCTGGGTGGCCCGCCGCGGGGTGATCGCGCGCGTGAGACGCGCCGCGCCGGTCAGCTCGTCCAGCGCCAGCGCGAGCGCGACGCCCGCCAGCGCCGTGCCGACCACCGGTCCCTCGACCATCACCAGGCTCGCGACGAGGCCCGCGACGCAGTGCAGCACGTGCACCAGCCCGTCGTAGGGGCGCACCCAGACGGTCTCGATGCGCGGCCGGTAGCCCAGCGAGCGCAGCTCCTCCGCCGCCGCCAGCGCCGCGCGCCGCTCCGCGTCGCTGCCCGCGGCCCGGCGCCGGATCCCCGCCAGCCGCTGGACGATCACCGAGGATCCCATGGCGGCGGGGATGCTGGCAGGTCGCGCCGCGAGCGCGCCATCCATATCCTCGCCCGCGATGGACGCCATCGGCCTCGCCTTCCCCGGCCTCGCCCGCCGCGCCCAGGACCATCCGCGCGCGCAGGCGGGGCGTCCCCGGGCGCAGCCCCGCCCGGCGGTGTCGTGAGCGCCACGCCGAGCGCCCTGGGCGTGGTGGCCGCCGAGGCCGCGCGCGCCGCCGGCGAGCTGCTGGCCGAGCGCTTCGAGCGGCGCGACGAGGAGGCGGTGGGCACGAAGTCCACGCCGACCGATCCGGTCAGCGAAGCCGACATGGCCGCCGAGCGGGCGATCCGCGAGGTGCTGGCCGCGCGGCGGCCCGGCGACCGGGTGCTGGGCGAGGAGGGCGGCGAGAGCGGCGGTGACGACCAGGCCGGCGCCGGCCTGCTGTGGATCGTCGATCCCCTGGACGGCACGGTCAACTTCCTGTTCGGCATCCCACAGTGGTGCGTGTCGGTCGCGGTGCACGACGAGGACGGAGCGCTGGCGGGCGTTGTGTACGACCCCCTGCGCGACGAGCTGTTCGCCGCGCAGCGCGGCGGGGCGGCCACGCTCGGCGGCCGGGCGCTGGAGGCGTCGACGCGCGAAGAGCTCGCCACCGCGCTGGTGGCCACCGGCTTCGGATATGACCCCGCGGTGCGCCAGGCCCAGGCCGCCGTGGTGGCCCGCCTGCTTCCGCGCGTGCGCGACGTGCGCCGGGTGGGCTCGGCCGCGCTCGACCTGGCCTGGACGGCCGCGGGCCGCCTGGACGCCAACTACGAGCGCGGCTTGCAGCAGTGGGACATCGCCGCCGGCGCGCTCGTGTGCGAGCGCGCGGGGCTGGAGGTACGCGAGCTGAAGGCGCGCGGCGAGGCGCCCGCCGGTTTGCTGGCCGCGCCGGCGGGCCTCGTCGAGCCATTGCTCGCGCTGGACGTCTGACTGCCCGGGGCGGGCTGTGGATGGCCACGCTGCGCACGCCGGCTGCGAGCGTCGTCGTCCATGGTCCCTCCGGGTCTCGTGGCTTGCGCTCCGAAGGTGCCCGCCGGCGAGGGCTGCTACTCGACCGAGACGAGGTCCACGACGAAGACGAGTGTCTCGCCGGGGCCGATGGCCGGCGGGAAGCCCTGGTCGCCGTAGGCCTGATCGGGCGGGATGACCAGCCGACGGCGCCCGCCGACCTGCATGCCGGCGATGCCCTCGTCCCAGCCCGGGATGACCTCGCCGGCGCCCAGCGTGAACGTGAAGGGCTCGCCAGCGTCGTAGGAGGCGTCGAACTCCTCGCCAGTGTCGTAGAGCACGCCGACGTACTGCACCGTGACCATGTCGCCCTCCCGGGCGGTCTGGCCGTCGCCCTCGACGAGATCCTTGGTCTCGAGCTCCTCGGGCGGTGGGCCTTCGGGCACCTTCACCTCGGGCTTGCTCGCCGGACCGGGCTGCTCGGGCGGCGGCGGCTGCGTCGCGGACGGCGGGGCGGTCTGGCTGGGCGGGGCGGCAGCCTCCTGCTCGGCGGGCGCCTCCGCGCCGCCACAACCCGCGACGGCGAGCACGGCCGCGACACAGAGCGCCGGCACGGCGAGGCGATGAGAGCTCGCGGACATGACGCGTCACCCTACGATGTCGGCCCCGCCCGGGTGATGGAATGGGCAGACATGATGGCCTCAAAAGCCATTGCCCTTCGGGGCGTGCGGGTTCGAGTCCCGCCCCGGGCATCACGACACGCCGGTCAGGCGGCGCGCGGACCGACCCGTCGTGCGCCGTCGGGGCGACGCTCGACCTCGACCGACCACTTCTGGCGAAAGCCGGCCGTCGCGAAGACGATGATGGCCAGCTGCAGGCCGATGATGACGAAGGCCAGCAGGCCCAGGATCGAGCCCTCGAGCGGCGGCGAGTCGAAGCCGGGCTTGTCGCGCGCGAACCACTGCGGCGCGGCGACGGCAGCGAAGAGGGCCAGGAGGGTGGCCAGCGCCGCGGCGACCGGCAGCATGCCGCTGCGCCAGCGCGCGATGTAGAAGGCCAGCAGCACGTAGAGCACCGCGAAGACGATCTGGCCGGTCCTGGCGTCCTGCGTGGCTTCCCACCCGCCGAGGCTCATGATCACGATGACCGCCGTGCTCGCGAGCAGCAGCCCGACGACGACCAGCTTCACGAGCTTCGATCCCGCCTTGTCGCGGTTGGGGTACTCGATGATCGTGTCGCGCGGGGTGTCAACTGCGCGAGTGGCCATGTTCGGCAAAATATCCCGCGCGCGGGCGTGGTGGAACCGGTAGACACGCCGGCTTTAGGTGCCGGTGGCGCAAGCCGTGGGGGTTCGAGTCCCTCCGCCCGCATCGGTCGGTCGGTGACTTGGAGATCGGCACGGACGGTCGCCATTGGGTCACCAAGACCAAGAGCCAGACCCGTGTCGTTCTCGTCCCGGTTGCCGCCCACGACCTTGAGCTCCTGGCGGCAACCCCGCTGGCTCGCGGCCACCGCGTCGAGGTCTTGGAACTCGCCCACACGACCACCGCAAGGGAGTGCCCGAGCTCCGGGCGCTGCGGCGGGCGCGCGGCGGAACTTCAGCGGAGGGACCGACGTGGGGACGGCCTGGAAGAACGATCGTTGCGAAGCGGGGCACCCAGGACTCGAACCTGGAACCTCCGGTTTTGGAGACCGGCGCTGCCGCCAATTGAGCTAGTGCCCCGAGGAGCTCAGCGTACCGAAGCGCACTCGGCGCTTCCGTCCGGAAGCTATGGGAACATACGTTCGTGGCGAGGGGTCGAGTCTTCTCCGAGGAGGTCGTGGCGAACATCCTGCGGCTGTGCCGCTCCGGCCTCAGCACGCACGAGGTCGCTCGCCGCACTGGAGTGAGCCAGGGAACGGTGGCGCGCTGGGCACGCGGCGAGGTACCACAGCGCCCGCCTCCCGATCGTGGGTGTCGCAACTGCGGCGGGGGTGGCCCGAGATTGGCGTCAGCGGTGGACTACGCATACGTCCTTGGCCTCTACCTCGGTGATGGATGCCTGAGTCATCAAGGTTCGAGCGTCTGTCTGCGCGTCGGTTTCGATGCGGCCTATCCGTCACTCATCACCGAGGCGTGCCGGGCGATCGGCGAGGTCATCCCGGGCCAACGCTCGAGCCTCTACAAACGACCTGAACAGGCGTGCATCGTGTTGAGCGCCTACAACCGCCATTGGGAGTGCCTGTTCCCTCAGCACGGACCGGGCCGCAAACACAAGCGGCGCATCACGCTCGTCGCTTGGCAGCAGCGCATCGTGGACGAGCACACCGGGCACTTCCTGCGTGGCCTGATCCACTCTGATGGATGGCGCGGCGTGAACCGGGTGCACGTCAAGGGCAGGGACTACGTCTATCCGCGCTACCAGTTCTCGAACCGGTCCGACGACATCCGCAAGATTTTCACCGACGCCTGCGACCATCTCGGCGTCGCTTGGCGGCCATGGGGTCGCTGGCACATCTCGATCGCGCGGCGGGACGCCGTGGCCCTCCTCGATGAGCACGTCGGTCCCAAGCGATGAGCGGCCGGATCGGTCCGGTGTCCGCTAGGACGGTGGGGAATGCGCATTCGAGTGCAGCGCGCCGCCGTCGAGGCTTTCACGCATGAGGTTGGCCGCGCGCTGGCGCGACGTGGGCATCACGGTCGTCGCCGAGGCCAGGCACTACAAACCGAGGCGATTCGCAAGTACCCAGGGAGCTGGGCAAGGCCGCGGCGCGCACCGTCCCCTCCAGCGTCTCGGCCGTCCCAGAGCGCGCGTGGCTCGTGCCCTGCTGGACTCGCCGCTGGGCGCGCGTTCAGCGGCAGACGGTCATTCTTCGGGGGTCGCCACAACTGGTTCGGCCCCTGACCGCCCGGCCTGGTCGAGGATGACGGGAACGTTCCCACCGATGTCCGCGCCCACCGGCGGCCCGGTAGGCGCGCTAGCATGGCCGTAGCGGGCGGGCGAAGTGTTGTGGTTGCACAGGAGCCTTCCAAGCTCCTAGGGCGGGTTCGATTCCCGTCGCCCGCTCTGCACTCCACGGGGAGTGGCGCAGTCTGGTAGCGCACCCGGCTGGGGGCCGGGCGGTCGCAGGTTCAAATCCTGTCTCCCCGATCAGTGTCATGGGTAGGGCATGAGGCGTCATGAACGCGCCGGGTGACCCACCCATCCAGCGGAGCGTGACCGTGCCGCTCGCGCCGAAGCGCGCGCTCGCCCACTTCACCGACGAGCTCCACGTCTGGGGGCCTGCCGATGAGGTCGAGGTCCGTTTCATCTCCGCGCGGGAGTCTTCGACGCGCGTCGATGTCGAGCACCGCGCCTTCGGGCACCACGGCGAGAGTGGTGAGGCCTACCGCGATGCGCTCGCCTGCGCTCAGGGCTGGCCCCACATGCTGGACCGCTACTTGGCAGCCGCCGGTTGAAACCCGCGCGCTCGGGCACGCGATGGGCGATCAGCAGGCACCGGGTGGGGAGGACCTCGGGCGCGGCCTCGGCGCGAAGGCGGTCAGCACGACCGTCCGCGACAACAGCACCGCCTTCGGCTTCTCGATCACGATCACCGTGTCCTTCGGCTTGCTACAGACTGCGCGCGGGGCGCCCACCCCGCTCGAGATTCTCGGCTTCGGCCTGGCCGCCGCCCTGGGCGTCGCTGTGGTGGTGGGGCTCGTGACGCGAGGATTTCGCGTCCGGGCGGGCCACGCCCCGGCGGAGGTCCGGATGCTCGGCACCTCGCTGGACTTCATCTCGGTCGGAGCTGCGACCGCCACCGTCTACGGGCTGGCGACGATCCTCACGGGGTTCGTCGCCTGGCCGGTCTCTGCCTTCGTCGGGGTCTTGGTCTTCCTCGCCCTGCAGAGTCTCGAGATCCTAGTCGCCGAGGTCATCCAGAGATACCGCGGCGACCCGGACGTCTGAGGGCGCGGCTCAGCGCTCGAGCTCGAACCAGACGTGGGTCGAGCCCGCGTACACGCCCCAGCGGTCCGTGAGCTCCTCGACCAGGTGCAGGCCCCACGCCCCCGCCTCGGTCCGCGGCCGGTCGCGCACCTCGGGCACGAAGCCGTCGCCGCCGTCGATCACCTCGACGCGCACATGGCGCGGATGCTCGGTATGGGCGCGGACCCGGACGATCCCCGGCGGGCCGTACTTGACGCTGTTGGTCACCAGCTCGGTGACGAGCAGCTCCATGTCCGGCGCGAGGTCGGAGTCGAGCTGCGCGCCCAGCGACCGCAGCGCCTCTCGCGCCTGCGCGGGAGCCAGCCGGTCGGCGGGGATGTCGAGGTCGAGGCACATCGGTGAAGCTGACGTGAGGATTCCATCCCGGGGGGACGGATAAACCGTCGCTTGGCGCCCGCGCGCGACGATGCGCAGCCCACGCAGCCGGCGCGCCCGTTAACGCTTGGGACCGATGAATTCGTCGAGGCGTGCGACGTCGGCCTTGCGAGACACGTAGACGGTGTGGGGCGCTGTTGTCCAGCGCACGCCGAGGACGTCGCATGCATCGCAGAAGATGCCGCGGATGTCTGCTGAGCGGTTGCTGAACGAGTAGCGCGGGCACAGCCAGTTGCGGCCAGTGTTGATGAAGCGGCACCCATCCGACTGGATGAGGCCGCGCAGCAGTCGCTCGGGGTGACGATCTACCAGAACCTCCTGCCACTGGTGCAGAGCGATGGGACGAAGGTGCTTCATCCCCGGTCCGTGCTGAGGAAAGAGGTAAGGCCAGCGCTTCGAGTACGCGTAGACCTCGACGTCGCCGTATCGACGCGGTCGGCAACGCACGCGAGTGCCAACGACCGCGCGCATCGACACGACGCATTCGTCGATGATGCCGGGATAGACGGCATCAAGGGTGATCCTCAGCTTGTAGACGCTCCTCGGATGGGCCGAGAGACACCCGTCGCCGAGGTAGAGGCCGAGCAAGTGGACGTAGGCCGCCTCGGCTTCGGCAGGAACGGCCCGAGCCCCGAAGTCAGTCGGCGCCAGCTTCGGTGCACGCCCGGCGAGCCAGTCAGCGACGGTCCTCCGGGGCACCCCCAAGAGCCGCGCGATCTCCGTCGCCGTGCGTCCCTCACCCTCGAGGATGAGTGCTTGCTCGACGGTCTCCGAGGGTGAGTCATTCGAACGCACGTTCGCAACTGCCCCGGGCAAGTATCCCTTTACCGTACGTAAGAACGGAGCGAACATGTGCTCGCATGGCGAGCAGGACGAGGAGATCGACGGCCAGCCTCTAGTCGACCGGGTGCATCATCCGCGCGATGTCGAGCTGGGTGATCAGGGGAGCGGCCGGGAAGGATTGGGCACCAAGGACGGGCCAGATCTGCCGGTACTTCGGGGCGATGTGGTCGGGGAGGCCAACGGTGACCTGCTCTTCCCAAGTGCCCATGAATATGTGGATCGCGATGTGCGCGATGGTGATGGACGTCCATTGCGCTTGCAGCGCATCGGACGAGCCAATGTGCTCGCCTTGCATGACGTGGGCCTCATGCCAGTACAACATCGGCGTGCTGGCCGAGTAGATGTCGAAGCTGCCGACACGGATCTGGGTAGCTAGAGGCGGAAGCTGCGTCTCCATGAAGCGCCTGCGTAGAGCCGGCGTCGTCGTGATCGTGTCGGTGTCCAGGTACTCCCAGACGATCGCCAGCTTCACGATCCAGCGCATAAACAGCTCTTGGTCTTGGACCGAAAGCACGACCGGTTTGCCTTGCACCAGTGGTTCGAGGAACGGCCGCACCCCTGTTTCGGTGCCCTCTAGTCGCCCCATCCATCCGCTGTTGCAGTCCTTGCATACAACGCGACGCCAACCCTTCAGCGGGTATGTGTGGATCTTCCGTGTCAGGGGCTTGTTCTGACCGCCAGTGATTTGCGCTCCCGGACGCCCAGCCTGCTCGTCGTGGAGGTACGTTCGCAGCCATCTATTGAGCAGGTGCTCCTTGTCGATGGGGCCGCTGCTTCCGCAGAAGATGCATGCCATGACGCGACCGCTACGATCCCTTAGGCGTGTCCGACGAGTCTCACACCCCCGAGCCTACGCAGAAGACCCGCCCGCAGGGCAAGGACAAGCAGGGCCGGCGCTACAAGCCCGCCGACATCCCCATCCCGACGCGCAAGGAAGTCTTCGACCTCATGCGCAGCGTGACGGGCAAGCGCTCAGCTACGGACGACAGCGGCCCGAAGCAGTAGGTGCAGCCGGGAGATCCGGCTTGACGCCTACTCGTCCGGGAACGGGAACGCCGTTACCGGGGTGCTGGTATCGTCGGCCGTGATCGCGGGTCGCCGCTCAACTGCGACTGGGCGGCTGGCGATGGACTACTGCCCATGGCCACCGATGAGCCCACATCCGTCGAGGTTGTCGTGCCGCCCGAGCACGATACGGGCGTCTACGCCAACTTTGCGGCCGTATCGAGCCAGTCGCCGCACGACGTGACATTGGACTTCATACAGATGGTGCCGGGATCGCCCGCACCACGCCCCATCGTGGTTGCCCGGCTCAAGCTGTCGCCAACGTTCCTGATGCCGCTGATGCAGGTGCTCAGTGGTCATCTAGCCAAGCACGAGGAGTTGCAGCGCCTCGCGGACGAGCAGGCGCCGCCCCCTGAGGAGGAATCATGAGCCCGTCTACTCTTGTCGCTGGCGGAATTACCGATGACGCGGGGTTGAAGATCGCTCACTCCGAGGGAGACGAAGTCTCTGTGGGCATTCGCTATCCGCGGTCCGCGGCCGGTGCGAATTCATATTCGGTTCGCGTCGAACCAGCGCGGCTGTCGGTCATCGTGCGCCCTAGCGAGGGGGGGTGGATCGCGATAGCCCCTGCCTTGAACGCACTCGGCTATGGAGCATTCCAGCAGGACGCCTTGGAGGATCTTGGCGACTCAGTTGAGCAGTACTTGGAGTTTCTGCGTGAGGATGCACCGCGGCTCGCGCTCGCAGTCGCTCACCATGCGATGTACATCCCGCTACTGGATGCCCCACGGGTCGTGTGGTGGGCGAGCGTGGACGCCCCTACGCCTACGGATGCCTCCCCGCTGGAATGACTATCGCAAGGTTATCGTGCGGAACGGATTTGAGCTGGTTCGTTCCCGAAAGCACGAGACCTGGATCAAGTACGACACGGCAGGCGCTGTGATTAGGCAAACGCGCGCTTCACATGGCAACGCGGAGATAGCCGACCATGGCTTTTTCAAGGAGCTATTGCGGCAGTGCGGGAAGACGGAGGTAGAGTTCCATGAAGTCCTCAAACGCAAAGGCGGATAATCCGAAGCCGCAAGGGGCGGCGGGCGACTACGAAGCCGCACGCAGCAGTAGGTCCGAGAACATCCGCTTGGGCTCGACCCGGCGGTTGTAGCGCCACGCGTACTCGTTCAGGTAGCCCTGAAGCCACTTGCTCGACACGGAGTGGTAGTTGCCCCGGATGCCGTTCTTGAGGTTGCCGAAGAACCCCTCGATGGTCTGCGTATGCACCGACCCGCTGACGTAGACGCGATCCTCATGGCGGATGCGGCGATGGCCGATATACCTGCTCCCGACCCGCTCCGTGTAGCCAAGCCACTCATCCGTGAAGATCATCGACGTGGGCAGCACGTACTCAAACAGCGCCCCCTCAACATCGACGGTCCCACGCGAGCGCACGACCTCAACGCGAATGCGTCCGCCGCGCTCGACGGCGCCCCAGATCGTCGGGCGCCTGCTCATCTTGGCGATCACGTGCTGACGGCCCTTGCGCCGGTCTGACGCGCGGGTCTTTCCGCCACCCGCAGTCTCGTCTACCTCCACGTCGCCGGACAGCGGCTCGTCGCCGTCTTGGGTCATGAGCTGGTTGCGGATGAGGTTGGCCATGCGCCATGCGGTCTTGTACGTCACGCCAAGCTCGCGCTCTAGGTGCTTGGCCGAGACTCCGCAGCGAGTGCTGGCCATGAGGTACATGGCGTAGAACCACAGCTGGAGCGACGTGGACGACTTGTGGAAGATCGTCCCCGCCGTGGGGTGCAGGTGGTGGCCGCAGGTGTCGCACGACCAGGCGGGGTGCTCGGTCAGCTTGTGGAACTTGCGGGTGCGTTCGCACTTGGGGCAGTGGGCGTGCTCGCCGTCTTCTGAGCACCGCTCGCGCCACAGCCACCGCAGGCACGCGGCATCGTCGGGGAACTCCCGCATGAACTCCATGATCGACATGCGCGAGTCCGACGAGTCGGCGCGCTGCGGGTTGTTGCGATCGACGGGAGGCACACCTGCATGATCCCAAAAAAACTACGTACTGTCAAGGGATACTTGCCCTGCCCCGGACGACTCAGGATGCGGGCGAGAGGACTCGAACCTCCACGCTCTTACGAACACATGGACCTGAACCATGCCTGTCTACCAATTCCAGCACGCCCGCGTGCAACACTCATTGTACAGCCGTGGCCGGCGGAATCGCATCGCGACAGCAACCCGCCGGGCCGCAGGCGGCGCACCGCCTTCGCTACCCTGCTGGGCCGCCTGCCGCTATCGTCTAGGGGACTAGGACGCCGCCCTCTCACGGCGGAAACCGGGGTTCGAATCCCCGTAGCGGTACTCACGAAACCCCGCACAGCCGGGAGTTTTCTTCATGTACTTGGCGTTAATGGGCCAGTCGGTGGGCCAGTCGCGCTCAAGCTGTTCCTCGAGGAATGCGACGGTTCGGGGAGGCAGGGCATCGGCTGGTGCGCTTCAAGCAGTCGCCGATGGCCTCGATGTAGGCGCTGGTTTGCTTGCCGATTGCCTGGCCCGAGGTCGTCAGCGGCTTCAAGGCGACGGCGGACGCACGATCAGCGGCATCGTCCAGGCCTGGGCGCCGGCGATGACCCCAAGGCCGCCGTCGCGCAGGGCGTCGTGCCCCAGAGCGCGATCAAGCCCTGGTCGAGCTGGCGCGCCTGCACGAGGGCTGCCCGCCGTGGCCGTGCGCGTGCTCGACGGGCCCGCCCACCAGTGGGACGAGCCCGTCACCTGGGAGTGCTGGGAGGAGCTGGCCGACGACCCGATCGCCGTGATCGTCAGCGGCCCTGGCGAGCAGGACGAGGACCTGCCCGCCGGCGTCTTTGACGCCCACGCCAACCACCCCATCGCGCGCTTTGGCCTGGACGAGGCCACCCGTGCCGACCTCGAGGCGCTGTGCGAGCTGCTGCCCGTCACCGCGGACGAGTTCGTGGTGCGCTTTGGCCGCGAGCGGATCGGGCAGGCCCAGGCGCTCAAGGCGGCCCGGGCCTCCAAGCACGCCCTACAGCGCGCTGATCGTCGGCCAGGACATCGCCGACCAGCTGGCCGGCGACTACATCCGCGCGTGCCTGGCCGTCCAGCGTCAGCGCGCCGAGGAGGAGCAGAAGCGGCGCGAGCGGATCGGCGAGCAGCGCGCCGGCGAGGGCCAGCACCCCGGCGAGGAGCCCGGCGATGAGGAGGCGGCCAAGGAGGCCCGCCGGCGCGAGCGCGAGGCCGAGCAACAGGCCCGCCGCCAGGCGGCGGCCTACAACGGCGGTGAGCGCCCGCGGATCGGCAGGCCCCCGAGGTGGCGTTGCCAGCGCCCTGGATGCCGCCCCACGGCGGGCCGTAGGCGGTGGTGCCGTAGGTCCCCGGAGTGATCTTCGCGCCCGCGTACGGCGAGGCGGAGCGCACCCGCTCCACCAGCGAGCGCTTGACGCCGGTGCCGCCGACCTCGCCCAGCGACCCGGGCCCCGTGAAGCTGGCCGGCAGTGGCCCCCCGCTTCCCACCGGGGCGCACGCCTGCTGCTGACCGCCGGCCGCGGTGCTCATCAGCAGCACAAGCCCGAGAACCAGCCCGACGGGCAGGCCCAAGACCAGCACCACGACCACCAGCGCTGCCGTGCTGTCCTCTCCGCCCCGCCACCGCCCCCCTGGCGTCTGCGGGCCGCACGGGCGGCCAGCAGCTTGCCGGCCATCTTGGTGATCGATGCGGCGGCCGGCGCGGGCATCCCGGGGCCTCAGGCGCGGTCGTCGCGGCGGCACACTAGCCATCGGCGTGCGGCGGGAAAGGCGCGGGGGATGAGCGGGGTCACTATCTCCCTTAGTGCTGGCCGCCGCAACTGCCGTCGTGATCAGGCGGCCGCCGCGAGCGGTGAGCTCTCGTGGTCTCGCTGGTCGAGGCGGGCGAGGAGGTCTGCGAGGTCCTGGCGGGTGAAGGTCCAGTCGAAGGGTTCGGCGATCTCGTTGTAGCGGTGCTCGAAGTCGTTGAGTGCGTGGGCGAGCTGGGCGGTGGTGTGGAAGTCGTTGGGGGCCAGCAGCTTGCGTTGGATGATCGAGTGGTAGATCTCGACCTGGTTGAGCCAGCTTGCGTGGACGGGGAGATGGACGAGGATCAGCGTTGGCCAGCGGCCCTGGAGGCGCTTGACGGACGCCTTGCCTCGGTGGTCAGAGCCGTTGTCGACGATCCAAAACACGCGTCGCGCGCTGGCGTGGGGCTCCTTGGTCATGACCTGCCAGACGAGCCGATCGAACGCGGCGATGCCGCCCTTGGGTTCGCTGCGCCCGATCACCCCGCCGCGCCGCACGTCCCAGGCGTCCAGATAGGTCAGCGCGCCCATCCGCTCGTACTCATGCTCGACGCGCTGGGCGCGCCTCGGTGCGGGCGGCGCGGTCTCGTGGATGCGCCGGCGCGCCTGGATCGAGGGCTTGGCGTCGGCGCTGATCACACAGTCGCCGGGTTCGAGCAGCTTGCCCTCCCAGCGCCCCGCGTAGAGGTCGAGCACCGGGCCGGCGCGCTCCAGGAAGTCGGGGTCGCGCGGAAAGATCCACGACCGATGCTGCCAGGGGCGGATCGCGTCCTGGGCCAGCCAGCGCCCGATCGTCGAGGCCGACGCCTGGCTGATGGCCTGCTCGACGACGAATCGGTGGATCTCAGAGCGGCTAAAGCGCGACAGCGCGACGCCGTGGGCCTTGGGCAACTCGCACGCGATCGCCTTGACCTGCGCGACCTCTTGCGGGGGGAAAACGGCGCGGACGACCCGTCCGCGCTCGATCCTCAAGCCCATCAACGCCCTCAGCCGCGAACCGTCTTCGCCAGTCCCCGACCCGGTCGGCCGACATGTCGACCCGCTGCGCGATCTCACGGTTGCCATGCCCGTCAGCGGCCAGCAACACCAATTTGGCGCGCACGACGACGCGGTAGGGCAGCGTCAGGCTCCCCGCCCGCCGCTCAAGCTCACCCCGCGCTACCGCGTCGAGTTCGATCGCTGTGGCCACCCGTCCCACGCCATAACGTTCGTCAACCAGCCCGCCCCTCCTTCAACGCGACAGAATTTCCGGCGGGCAGCACTAAGCGGTAGCCCCGGAATGCACGCCGACGTGTCCAGGCTCGGCTCACGGTCGCACCGTCCGGCATACGTACTCGCGCCCTTCGGTTGACCGAAGAAGTGGAGGGAGGAGCGAACAGCGGGCTCCTGCGAAGCCAGCCACGAGCGCGCACCCGGGTCGTCACGCGGAGCGGAACGGCTGCGACGAAACGATCAGTGAGCGGGTCCTGAAAGGCAGCGGCCACGGCCCCCACGACCGCGCGCCCGTCATGCAGGCAGAGTCAGCGAATCGCTGCTCAACGGGGAAGCGGGCAACTGCAGCTCAGTCATGCAGCCACGGCAGCTCAGTGGCCGGGGTGTATCGCGGGGCGCGCTTTGTGGTTCGCTGCTGCGCGGCGCTCGGCGTAGTGGTGCAGCGTCCGGACCGTGGGCCCCGTCGCTCTCCAAGCTCGCCCCACCTTGGCGCCGCTGAGTGTGGACGGACCGCCGCGGGCTTAGACCTTCTCGATCAACGGCTCCTCGAGGTCACTAGCGACTCCGAGCCGGCGCGCAAGCACCTCGCGCATGATCCAGTCGGCGTGCGCGAGCAGCTCGGCGTCGCGCTCCGGGAGCGTGACCTCGATCCGGTCGGTGAGCTCCAAACCGCTTTCGCGACGCTTTGCGTTGAGCGCGTGAATGAGGTCATCGGCGCGGCCCTCGAGCCGGAGCTCGTCGTCGAGCTCGATGTCGATTGCGACGTTGACACCGTCGTCCTCGGCGATCGTCCAGCCCTCGACCCTCGATCCGCTACCGCGGACAATGTCATCGGATGCGAGGTCCTCGCCGGCCACTCGCACACGGCCGCCGTCGAGTTCCTCGAAGTCGCCCCGCTCGAGTGCCGCGCGCACCCCCGTCACCTTCGGCCCCAGCCGCGGCACGAGTACGCGCAGGTTCGGCAGGATGCGAACACGCGCCACCGGCCCCTCGTCGAAGCCGACATACTTGACGCGCAGCTCCGCGGCGATCTCCTCGACGTGCTTGGCCGCCGCGCCGGCCCCACGCACGTACGCCCGCCGCAGCGGCTGGCGCAGCTTCACGCCCGCCTCGCCGCGCGCCCGGCGGCCCGCCTGCACCACCTTACGGACGGCGGCGATCTCCGCGAGCAGGTCCTCGTCGAGGAGCTCTGCACGGCGCTCCGGTCAGCCTGCCAGGAACACCGAGTCAGGCGCCCGTCGACACGGCTCGACGACCAGCGCCTGCCAGAGATGCTCCGCGAGGAACGGCATGATCGGCGCCACCACTCGCAGCAGCTGTACGAGCGCAGTCCACAGCGTGCGGAACGCCGCCTCGTCGAGCACGTAGAAACGGCGGCGGGAGCGGCGGATGTACCAGTTGGAGACGTCGGCGACGAAGCTGTCGACCGCGCGGATCGCGTCGACGGTGAGGTACTGGTCGTACGCGGCCTCGGCGTCGGCGACCAGCTGCTGACTGCGGGCCTGGAGCCAGCGGTCGAGCGAGCGGAGCTGTACCCCGGTCACGCCCTCGTCGAGGTCGGCATAGCGTGGCTCGAAGCCCTCGATCGCCGCGTAGTCGGCGAGGAAGCGGGCCGAGTTCCAGAGCGTCAGCAGCTTGCGCTTGACCTCGTCGGCCGGCCCGTAGCCAAAGCGGATGTTCTGGGTCGGGGGCTGCTGGCAGTACAGCCAGCGCATCACGTCGGCGCCGATCCGCTCGAACGCCAGTATCGCGGGTCCCGAAACCCGCCGCAGACCGGCCCCGACCGAGCCGCCGAGTGGTGCGCACAGCTTCGGCTGATTCACGGTCGCGTTCCGAATGAGGTCGGCGGATTCTGGCGGTCATTGCAACAGCAGGTCCGAGATCTCTTCGATTGGCTTGGCGAAGGCGAGGCGCTTGCGGGGCCGGTCGTTGAGCTCGTCGGCGACGGCGTCGAGGTCGGCCTCGGTGAACGCAGTGAAGTCGGTGCCCTTGGGGAAGTACTGTCACAGCAGCCCGTTGGTGTTCTCGTTGGAGGCGCGGCGCAGCGCCCCGCGCGACTGCACGTACAGCGACGGGTAGATCGTCTCGGTCGACACCCACATCTCCCGCTGGTCGGGGAACTGGCGGCGCAGGCGCCCGGCGATCTGCTCGGGCGAGAAGCGACACGCCAGATCGTCTGCCACCCGCTCGCGCAAGGCCACGTTGACCGCCAGCTTGGCCGCCTTGGGCCGGCTCGCGCGCTCCCAGGCCTGCACATGGGCCGTCGTTGCCCCGGTAGCCACCATCGCGGCGATCGACGTTGCGCGCCAGCTCGCGCGAGACCGTCGACGGCGCCCGCCCCAGCCGCCGGGCGATCACCCCCACCGACTCCTCGCGCGCTGTGCCCAACGCGATCTCCTCGCGCTCGGCAAACGACAGGCAGCGGCCCTTCAGATCGCGGCCGCGGCGCGGGCGCACCCCACCGGCCTCGTGCACCCACCCGCGGGCGCGACGGCGATGCGTGCCAGCCACCGCGGCCGCATCGGTGAGAAACCCACCGGCCTGCAGCGCAGCGCAATCGGCTGGATCGCCTCGGCGACCAGCTGGTTGGAGAAACCGACCATCCACAGCTCCTGACCTCGAGGACCATCACCGACAGACGAGCCCCCCAACGCCGGGACGCGCGTCGATCGCCGCTACGTCTCGCCCTCCGGGCTCGCCTGCGCGGCGACCGACGCCCACCCCACCAGCCACACCAGACGCCTCCCCCGGACGCCCTCCTACCGGGCCGGTGTTGCGATCACCGCGAGAACCCAAGGTTCCTCGATTGGCATGCTCTGCTCTGCCCGGAGAGCTGCGTCCACGCGGCTTCTCGAAGGCTTCTCGCGCAGCGGGGATCATCTTCATGATGGAGCGAGTGGTCGTCTTGGGCCGTGGTGCGGCGGGAAAGTCGACAGCGGCGGCTCACCTGGGGCGGATCGCCGGGCTGCCCGTCGTCGCGCTGGATAGGCACTTCTGGCGCCTGGGCCTGGCACCGATGCCACGGGACGAGTGGACGCAGCTGCAGCACGTGCTCGCCGCTCCCGACCGCTGGATCATGGACGGGGACCTAGGGCCCTACGATGCGCCCGCTGCTCGGCTGGAAAGAGCCGACACCGTCATGGTCCTCGACTTCTCGCTGGCGCGTTGTGCCTGGCGTGCCGCGCGACGGTCACGCGAACGCGCCGACTTCTGGTGGTGGCTGCTGACATGGCGATACCGCAGCAGGGCCGCGGTGCTCGACGCGGCTGCCACCTTCGCCCCGGGCGCCGACGTGCACATCCTGCGAACACCGGGTGAGCTCCGCTGCTTTCTCTCGACCGTCGCCTCGAAGCTGCCCTGACTTCGCCCGACCGGACGTCGAGGCAGCCTCGATAGAGAAACGACGCCCGGGCTACGCACGGGAGACGTTTTTGCGGGAGGGAGCGGGGTCAGAGACGCTTCTCGCCCCAGTAGTCGGCGACCGGATCGGTGTTGTACGCGGCGATCGGCACATATCCGGCGGACTCGTGCAGCGCCCGGGCGTGCGGCTGGCGAGGGCCGGTATCGAGGCGGGCACGGCGATAGCCAAGTCGCCGGGCCTCTTCCTCGAGGGCACGAAGAAGCGATCGCCCGAGGCCGCGGCCTCGCGCCTCGGGAACGACGTACATCCGTTTGACCTCGACGGTCTCGGCATCGAAGCGCTTGAGTCCGCCGCAGGCGACCGGTCGATCTCGCTCGAATCCCACGAGGAAGGCACCGTCGGGCGGAGACATCTCGGGGGCCGTATCGGCAGGCGATTCCTCTGCACCGGCTGTGCCGTACGTCATCCTGCCTGCGGCGAGTGTTGCTTCGATCAGCGAGCGCGCTGGCTCGTGGTCGGCGTTCACAGCGCGGAACTCGACAGACACGCTGATCGAGACGGTACTCGGCAGGAGCGTTGAGAACCGAGCACCACGACGCGTTGATCGAGGCCCCGGGAAGCGTCCGTAGGGGTCCCTGACCGCGGCCGGCTGTGTGAAGGGTGATGTCGGCGCCGGGTGAAAACTAGGCCACCTGCGCCGGTTGAAATGTGGGCCACCTGGGTCGTTGTCCGGTGGTCTGCGGAGCCTGGGCTCGTTTGCGCAGAGCGAGCTCGGGAGGACCGGGGTGGTCGAGGTGGAGCAGTGGGCGGAGATCCGGCGGCTGCACTTCGTGCGCGGCTTGTCGATGCGCGAGATCAGTCGACGGACGGGGTTGCATCGCGACACGATCAGCAGGGCGGTTCACAGCGGTGAGCCGCCGGCCTATCGCCGGGAGGCGGCGGGTTCAAAGCTCGATGCGTTCAAGGAGGAGATTCATCGGTTGCTGCAGGCCGACTCGAAGTTGCCGGGCCAGCGGATCCGTGAGTTGATCGCGCCGCTGGGCTTTGAGGGCGGCAAGACGATCGTCGATGACTATCTGCGCGAGGTGCGGCCGTTGTTTGTGCCGCCGCCAAGGGCGTTTCAGCGGACCGTCTACCGGCCTGGGGAGATCTGCCAGTTCGACGTCTGGGAGCCCGCGGCGGAGGTCCCGGTCGGGCACGGCCAGATGCGGCGGGGCTGGGTGGTGGTTGCGTGCTTGGGCTACTCGCGCGCGGGCGCTGGCGCGCTGGTCTTCACCAAGCAGATTCCCGACCTGCTCGCCGGGATCCGGCGCTGCCTCTGGCAGCTCGGCGCGCTGCCGAGCACGCTGGTCTGGGATCGCCAGGCCGGCATTCATGGCCACGGCGGCCGCCCGAGCGACGAGTTCGCCGCGTTCTGCGGGCAGCTGAGGGTCGATTGGCGCTTCTGCGAGCCCGCCGATCCGCAGGCCAAGGGCGCCGTTGAGCGGCTCCAGGGCTACGCGGAGACGAACTTCGAGCCGGGCCGCCGGTTCGCGAACGAGCTCGACTTCCAGGACCAGCTCGACGCGTGGTTCGCGCAGGTCAACGCCCGGACGCACAAGACGCTGCGGGCCCGGCCGGTCGACCGCCTCGAGCACGAGCGGGCGGTGATGGCGCCGTTGCCCGCGACGGCGCCGGACGTCGACCGCCGCTGGGTGCTCAGAGTCCCGCCGGACCCGTTCCTGCGCTTTGACACCTGCGACTACTCGCTCGACCCTGGGCTGGTCGGCCGCCGCGTTGAAGCGCGCGTCACTGACCGGGAGATCCTCGTGGTCGCATTGGACACCGGCGAGCTCGCTGGCCGCCATGTTCGGTCGTTCGCGCGGCACCGCACGATCACCGATCTCGGGCACGCCCGGGCGCTACGCGCCGGCCGCGAGCCGGCCGAGCCGGCCGTCGAGGTCCGGCCGCTGGAGCGTTACGACGCGCTGATCGCATGACCCGCCCGTCGTCGGAGCTCGCGCATCTGTTCCGTCAGCTCAAGGCGCCCGCCGCCGCGCGGGCGTTGCCGAAGCTCGCCGACCGCGCCCGCCAAGAGGAATGGAGCTTTGAGCAGTTCGCCGCCGCGCTGCTCAAGACCGAGACCGACTCGCGTGACAGCCACGGCGGCCAGGCCCGGATCAAGGCCGCCAGGTTCCCGGCGCGCAAGACGCTCGAGGAGTTCGACTTCGCGTTCCAGACCTCGCTGCGACGCGACCCGGTCCTGCACCTCGGCCAGCTGGACTTCCTCGCCGGCCGCGAGAACGTCGTCCTGCTCGGCCCGCCTGGCACCGGCAAGAGCCACCTCGCGATCGCGATCGGGATCCGCGCCTGCCTGGCCGGACACCGCGTCGCGTTCAAGACCGCCACCGAATGGGTCGCGCTGCTCGCCGACGCCCAACGCTCAGGGCGCCTCGACGCAGAACTCGATCGCCTCCAACGGATCCCGCTGCTGATCGTCGACGAGGTCGGCTACATCCCGTTTGACCCGCAGGCCGCGAACCTCATGTTCATGCTCGTCTCGCGCCGCTACGAACGCGCCTCCATGATCGTCACCTCCAACAAGCCGTTCTCGGCCTGGGGCGACATCTTCGGCGACGACGCCACCGCCGCCGCGATGATCGACCGCCTCGTCCACCACGCCGAGATCCTCGCGCTCAAAGGCGACTCCTACCGCCTCAAGGACCGCGACCTCACCCGCAGACCGCCGGCCGAAAACTGACCCCCCTCCGGAAGGACGCGCCCGCCGACGCCGCTCCGCCTCGGCCTACGGCCTCGGCTCCGCGGCGCCAGCGGAAGACCGCGCTAGGTGGCCTACTTTTCAACCGGCGCGACCGGCCCAGTTTTCGACCGGCCTTGACAGGTGATGATGCGCGCGTGTCGCGCGAGGAGGACATCCTTGATGGTTCGTCGATGATCGCGGCGACGTTCGCAGACTGGGTTGGTGAGCCTCAGCTTGAGCGTGACATCTTTGAGACGACCGAGCCGGGGCGCATCGTCGCTGTCATCGGGGGTTTTGCCGCGAGCGTCTTGAGTCCGCAGTGGCGGCCTATGAGTTCTTCGCCACCAGCGTGGGCAGCGTTCATGGCCTTCGGCTGGCCGATGGACGTCGTGTCGTGCTCAAGGCCTACCGCCGCGAAGCCGACGTCGATCACCTGGCCGCCATGCAGCACGTGCAGGAGGCTCTGGCCATGCGGGCTTTCCGGCGCCGCGACCGCTGCTGGCGCCCACGCCGATCGCGCAGGGCATCGCGCTGGTCGAGACGCTCATCGACGCAGGTGAACGCGCCGACGCGCACGATCCGGCGATCCGCCGCGCGGTGGCCGCCGGGCTGGCCCGGTTGATCCAGACCGCCCGCTCGGTTCCCACCCCGTCGCGGCTGGTGTCATGGCGCGATGCCACCGAGCGGCTCTGGCAGCGCCCCCACGACCGGCGCTTTGACTTCGCGGGCACCGCACACAGCGCGAAGTGGATCGATGAGCTGGCCGCCCAAGCCCGCAGACAGCTCGACGACCATGCGGCCGACCCGTGGGTGATCGGCCATGGCGACTGGCGCGTGGAGCACCTGCGCTTCCATCGTGGGACGCTGAGCGCCGTCTATGACTGGGACAGCTTGGCGCTGGGACCCGAGCCAGCCTTCGCGGGCGCGGCCGCGCACGCGTTCACCGCCGACTGGACCATCAAGACCCCCGTCAGGTGCCCCAGCTCGAGGAGTCACTGGCACTCCTCGACGACTACCAGCAAGCCCGGGCCACCCGTTTCAGCCGTGGCGATTGGCGCGTCGCCATGGCCGCCCTCGTGTTGGCCATGGCCTACGGCGCCCGCTGCCAGCACTCAGACCTCCTGACCGACTACGGCACGGCCGCTCCCCAGCCCCCTACGCACCCTGCCCCCACAGGCGGCTACATCCCGGTGCTCGCCCGCCACGGCCACCAGCTGCTGGCCGGCCACACACCCTGACCGCACCACAGGTCCCGTGGTCTGGTCACCGACGCTGGCAGATCCCCTGCGAGCACTCGCAGGTCCCAGCTAGATGATCGATTCCGAATTGCGTGAGGGCCAGCGGGGTGGGCGGCTGGAGGTGTCGAAGACAGACCGGTGTTCTCACACCGTCGACCTTGGAGGCCCAGTGCCCGCCTGCCTCGACACGCTCCTCATCGGACTCTATGTCCTGGCTGATGACTTCTTCGCACCCCGCCGTGGGCCTGGTCGCCCGCCCCAGATCACCGACGCTGAACTGCTCTGTCTGGCTGTCGCGCAGATGCTGTTGGACTGCCCCGGCGACCGGCGGTTTTTGGCCATCGCGCGCTACCGCCTCGGGCACCTGTTTCCCTACCTTCCCAAGCAGCCCGCCTACAACAAGCGCGTCCGCGCCCTGGCCCCCAGATCGTGCGCCTGCTCAACCTCATCGTGTTCGAGTCGCCCTCGTTTTGCGACGAGTTGTGGCTGGTGGACGGCACCCCGGTCCCCTGCGGGCAGTCGCGCGAGACCGCCCGGCGCTCGGAGCTGGCCGGCTATGCCGCCTACGGATGGAGCCGCTCGCACTCCCGTCATTTCTGGGGATTTCGCCTCGTGCTGGTCTGCGCGCCCGACGGGATGCCTGGGGGCTTCGAACTGGCCCCAGCCAACGTCAGCGAGCGCAAGGTCGCCGCGGAGATCCTCGAACGCCTGCCCGTGGCCGCACGCACCATCCTGGCCGACAAGGGCTTCGCGGGCCGCGACTTCGAAGCCATGGTCGAGCAGATGGGCGCACGACTCATCCGGCCCGACCGCAAGGACGAACCACGACGCCACGGCCAGCTGGGCGCGGCCCGCCAGTGGATCGAATCGATCATCGACACCCTCAAGGCCAACTCTCCTCGAGCGCCACGGCGCACGCACCATGCCCGGCCTCATGGCCCGCATCGCCGCCCGCATCCTCGCTCTGGCCGCCGCCATCCGCCACAACCAACTCGCCGGCAGCTGGGACCGCAGCCTCATCGCCTACGACCACTGATTCCATCGATATGGAATCGATCATCCAGCTCGGCGGTGCGCTATTCATGAGCTATGGCTCGGCTTACGGTGCGGAGTGCCTCTGCCAGCGACGCAGCAGCGATCGCGACGGTGCACGTCGCGGCGTGGCGCAGCGCCTACCGCGATCTGCTGGCCGACGAACTGCTCGACCGGCTTTCGATCGATGACCGCGAGGACGTCTGGCGCGCGAATTCTTGGCGACGAGGCCGCCGAGGAGTCGGAGACGCTCGTGGCCATCGACGCCGACCGCAAGACGGTGGGGTTCTGCACGTTGTCCACGCCCAGCCGCGACCAAGACGCCGACGACCAGACCGCTGAGGTCGCAGCGACCTATGTCGCGCCCCAATGCTGGAGCACCGGCATCGGCCGCGCACTGCTCACCGCGGCGCTCTCAAAGCTGCGCGAGGGTGGCTGGCGCGAGGCGACCCTGTGGGTGTTCGACCGAAACGCCCGAGCGCGCGCTACGCGAGGTTCGGGTTCCAGCCCGATGGCTGCGAGGTGACGCACTGGTCGGGAGAGCGCGCCGTCCGGTAGTGGGTCAGTTGAAACTGACCCACTACCTGCCGTCCGCGTGCGCGCCCCACTCGCCTGACAGTGAGCGAGCCGCGTTGTGCCCTTGATGTTCGCGCTCAACGATCGACCTGTGCGACGCTGGACGCGCGTCTCACGCGGCTGCCTACAACTCACGTTCGTAGTAGAGCATCTGCGTCTCGGGCCGCCCCTCCTTCTCGAGGTTCGTGAACCCGAGGCTCTCGTAGAGCCCTCGCGCCGCGGTGTCATTGACGGCGGCGCCCAGTTCCACCGTGGTCGCCCCGCGCTCGCGCGCCACCTCCAGTGCCGTCTCCATGAGCATTCGCCCGTGTCCCTCGCCGCGGCGGTCAGGCACCACGTAGAGCTCCTCCAAGTAGCACGTCGGCGCGCCCGTGAGCAGGTACTCGCGAAAGCGCAGCTGAGCCACGCCGACGCGGGGCGGTCCGGCCAGCAAGAACACGCTCAGATCGCCCACGATGTGTTCGCGGACGCGAGGGGTGATAATCTCGGCACCCGCCGTGTACTCCTCGAACTCCGCCTGAAAACGGTGGATCAGCTCGGCGACCTCTTCGGCGTCTGTCCGCTTAGCGATGCGGCTTGGTTCGGGCGGCGAAAGCATCGGGCCAGGAGAATAAGCGGCGAGAGACGCGCCGAGAGCTGTCCCGCAGCGCGAACCACGCCTGCACACTGGCTTGATCAGAAGCTTGTCCGTTCTGCTGCCACGGAACGTGACCTGCAGCGTCCTGCCGCGCGACGGTCTAGGTCGGCCACCTGTTCACCCGATCGTGTCGGGAGGTTCTTGCAGGCCGATGCTCGCACAGCGCGTCGATCATGTCATCGGCGTCGACACCCACCGCGACGCGCACACCGCCGCCGTCGTCGATGCCGGCACCGCGGCGGTCATCGCCGTCTGCGACACGCCGGCCAACCCGGTCGTGTTCAAGCGGCTGCTGAGTTTCGCGCGCCAGCACGCCGGCGGTCGGCGGGTCTGGGCGATCGAGTCCAGCGGCAGCTTCGGCGCCGGGGCTGACGACGTTCTTGCTCGAGCACACAGAGCACGTCGTGGAGATCGACCGGCCGGCTCGGCCGGCTCGGCGCAACGGCGCCAAGTCCGACGAGCTCGACGCGGTCCGCGCCGCCCGCGAGGCGCTCTCGCGCGAGCATCTCGCCCAGCCGCGCTGTCGCGGAGACCGCGAAGCGGCGCGCGTTCTGCTCATCACCCGTCGCGGCGCGATCCGCGCGCGCACCCGCGCGATCAACCATCTCAAGGCGCTGGTGGTCACCAGTTGCGAAGAGCTGCGCAACCAGCTGCGCTCAACGCCCACCGACGGGCTCGTCTTCCGCCGCGCCAGGCTGCGCACCTCGCCGTCGCACAGCGTCGAGCACCGCGCGACGGTCATCGCGCTGCGCCGCTGCGCCCAGCGCGTGCTTGCGCTCGAGGCCGAAGCCAACGACCTCGAGGCCGAGCTTGAGCAGATCGTCCGTCGCACCGTCGCCCAGCTGCTCGCCCACATCGGCGTGGGCCGATCAGCGCCGCCCCAGCTCTAGTCTCCTGGTCACACCCGGGCCGCCCGCGCACCGAGGGCGCCTTCGCGATGCTCGGCGGCGCCGCCCCGATCCCCGCCTCCTTGGGCCAGACCGTCCGCTACCGCCTCAACCGCGGCGGCGACCGCCAGCTCAACTGCGCCCTGCACACCATCGTTCTCTCACGCCTGATGCACGACCCAGCCGGCCGTCCTGCCACGCCCTCAGCGCGCCCGCACCCTCGGCATCTGCTCTTTAACCTCAGGGCCTTAGAAGCCAATTACGAGCCTCGTTATTAGCGCGATGCGCCAAGTTCAACTAATAACACGTACGAGGGGTCAACACGCTCAACGGCGAGCCGACCCGGAAGTTCGCGGACAAGCTGCCCGGCATCTGTCGGCGGCTCGGAATCCCTGCTGCATCGTGCACGAGGCGGTCGGAGCACCTCGGCGTGGCGATGTGAGGGCGAGCTGGGCAATCTGCACCCAGCGGGGCCGGTCCCGTTAGGAGACCCTCCTACCGGAGGGGCCTCCGGCGACTGGTCGACTCGCCTCGCCTCTACGGACGGGGGTCCGGGCGATCCTGGACACGGGGCGTACGTTGTGGTCGCCTGATGCGTACCTTCGAGTGCGAAGACGGAGGGGCTGCCTGGGGCGCTTGGCGCGTCTTCATAGAGTCCGCTAAGCAAGCGGGCGTCCCGGTCGTCCAGGAGGACATGAAGAGCGAGCTCCGCAGCGCTGGGCCGCACAGCTGGTTCTCGGGCTTTGCCCGCTGGAACGAGTCGGTTGAACGCGATCGCCTAGCGGTCGTGGCCGAGGGCAGCGGCTGGGCGGTGGACGACCGCCGCCGCGTACGTCTGGACGCCGGTCAGGGCGCGTTCTGGCAGCGTGGCCAGTGGTCGGCATTCGGCGCCGACGGAGATGGCCCCCCGGCGCTAAAGAACTTCTGCAGGGTGCTCACGCTGGCCGGAGACGAGCTTTCGCTCGAAAGGTTCCTGACGGAGTCGGCGCACGCGTACAAATCTGGTGGGGTCCTCGTTGAACTCGAGCCGGCGCTCAAGACACCGTCGATGCAGCTGTTCGACTGCGGAAGCGGAGCTGGCGCCCGAGAGCGCTATGAGACCTATGTCGCCGCGGCCACCGCGGCCGGCGCGCTGACCGAGCGAGGTCAGGCCGCGTGTCCGCACGTCACCGGTGGTCATCCGTGGAACAGCGACCACCTCGCGGTGTTCGTGGAAGGGCGTGGCTGGGCGGCCGACGACCGGTCACGTCGCTTGCTGGCAGAAGGCCAAGGCGTGTGCTGGCCTGCGGGTGGCTGGTTTGCCATCGGTAGTGACTCGAAGTGCAGGGTCTTGAGCGTCGGAGCCAACGGGCTAAGCGTCGACAACTTCTTGGCGGGCGCCGCGTAGATCGCAACGTCCGCGATAGGCCATCCGTCGGACTCGGTCGGCCCGTCCTTGCGCCGCACTCGAGGCCGAGCCGGTCAGCGAGCTGCGTGGGATCGACTGCCACCATCATCCGTCCTCTCGGATCGCGGTTCGTGCATGCCAGCGTCACTCTCGGCTGGGAAACCCGCATCCAGGGAGTCCTGTTTGTCGACGCAAGCCGAGCGGGCCTAGCCGGCTTCGGGTGGTTGCTGACCTCGACTACTCGGTGGCGAGCGCACGACGCACAAGCGACTGCACATCGACGCTCGACTCAGCGACCACCCAGGCCCGCTCGTCCTCGTAGTTGAAGCCCCACGTCGTCTCGGGCGATAAGCGCAGTCGAACGTGGTCAAGGACGACGCGGACGTTGTCGCGGTCGAACCACACGCGCTCGCCCCAGTCGATCTCGCGCTGCGGCGGAAGCGGCGCCGAGGGGACGCGCACGCCGGCTTCGCGCAGGCGGTCGAGGATGCGCTCACGCGCGACGCCGAGCCTCCACAAGCTGTGCGATGACATGCTGACTGGATCCCATAGCAGTGCAAGCAGCACGTGCTCGGGCGCGATCGGGCCGTCACCGAGCGCAGCGGCAAAGCCCTCGGCCCTGCCTTGGATCGTGTACGTCGCAGGCGAGTACGTCACGCCGCGGGGCTTGTCAGGGGATTCGTCGCCCGAGCTGCGGATGCCGTCGAGTAGCCCCTCGCGCGTAACGCCTGCGGCCTCGAGCGCTCGACGTGCGGGCTGATCGTGGTCGAGCCCGAGCAGGGCGAGGAGCAGAAGGTCGTCTTGCATGACCTCGCGGCCGAGCGCGATCGCGTGATCCGCGGCCGGCTGGCTGACGCAACGCGGCAGATGGTGGTGGTTGCCGGTGACTGACTTCACCCGACTGCGATCGTAGCCCACGCTTCCGAGATCGTCGAGGAGCAGGACTCACTTGGCTGGAGCGGTGCCTTGTGGAATGGCGCAGGCCTAAGCATTCTTCGCATATGGGTGCTGAGGACCTTGAGGCTGCGCTGAACAGGGCGAGCAGGGGGCCGGGGGCGGCTGAGCCTCAGATGCGTTTCGGGCAGCGCGCGAAGCATGCGGTGGTCTTCTTGCCACCTGATGAGGCGGGCGCGCTCGGGCATCGCTATGTGGGCGTTGAGCATGTCCTGCTTGGGCTTTTGGGCGAGCCCCAGGGGCTCGCCGCGCGTGTCCTCGGTTTGTTCGGTGTGGGCTACGAGCGCGCTCGTGGCGAGGTGAGGCGGATCGCGGAGGACAGCCCAAGCGGGTCCGACTCGGGTGATGCGCGTGAGAGGGTCATGGAGCTTGCCCGCAGGGAGGCTGAGGCTCTGGGGCATGATCACGTGCGGACGGGTGCGGTGTTGCTCGCTTTGCTTGGCGAGGATGGCGGGGCCGCGGTCGATGTCGTGCGCGAGCTAGGGGCGGATCCGGGGGAGCTGCGCAAGCGGGTGCTCGCCGAGATCGCTGCGGGGCATGGTGACTATGAGGGCTTCTCGGGCTCCGCACGGGAGGTGGTAGCGCGCGCGGAGGACGAGGCGCGCGAGTTCGGTGATGATCATGTGGGCACCGAGCACCTACTTCTGTGTCTGTTGCGCGCCGAGCATAGCGTCGCGTCGGGGGTGCTCACCGGCCGCGGTGTGACGCGCGGGCGTGTGAGCGAGGCGGTGAGCGGGGACGCGTCCGGCCCGGGCGAGTTGACCGCTGGGCCGATCGCGCTTACCCAGCATGCGAAACGGGTCCTGGTGTTCGCGGCGGTGGAGGCGCGGTCCGCGGGCAGCTACGTGAACCCCGAACATGTTCTGCTCGGCCTAGCGGCTGAGACCGAGGGTCGGGCGGCGGCGATCCTGCTGGAATTCGGTGGCGATGCGGATGCGCTGCGCGGGGAAGTCCTTCGGGTCCTCTCAGCCCAAGGCCAATCAAGGGGCTGGAATTTCTTCGAGCGCATCACCGATTCGGCAGCGGAGGCAGTCATCTCTGGTCAGGAGGAGGCTCGCGTTCTACGACAGTCCCGGATCGGTGGTGGGCACATCCTGCTCGGATTACTACGTGAGGAGCAAGCCGCCACGGCCCGCGCCCTGTCAGCCGTCGGCCTCGCGGTCGACCGCGTGCGCGACCAGGTTGGGCGGCTTACCGAAAGCAGCACGGAGCACGCCCCCGCACTGCTTCCTTTCGGCTCGAGCGCGACAGCGCTCTTCGAGCAAGCCGGACGCGATGTCCGCTGGCTCGAGCACGACCGCATCGACACAGGGCACCTCCTCCTCGCGGTCGCGCGCGACCATCAAGGCGAAACCGCGAGCATCCTGGACAAGTTCGGCGTAGACCGCCACCAGCTACGCGCACAGGCCCTGTCGGCGCTCGACGCTGAATGGGCGATAGGCCTTTCCCCCGCCGAGGAGGAACTCTCCCGCGAAGAACAGCACCTCCGGGAGATGCAAGCCCACCTGAGCGAGGCGACCACCGACAAAGAACGCGATGTTCGGGCGAAGATGGTCGAGCTAACCCAGCGCGGCGTCGACAGCGCACGCGCAGCGATCATCCCCGAGAACTGCCAGAAAGCGCTTGCGACGCTGGCGGAGTACGCGACCGAGGAGTGGCTGAACCTCCAGCCGCCGTCCGACGACCCGGACCATCGCCGCTGGTACCGCCGCCACTGCGCCAGCAACATCCACGCCCAGCTAATCCACGTCCTCTTCCACCCCGCACTCGGCCCGGAAAGCAACCCCATCGCTGGGCACCCCGGGGGGCCCGACGCCCCAAGGACATCACGCGGCGGAGTCCCATTCAGACTTGGCTCCTGACGATTCACAGCCAGCGCCCACCCCGAATCGGACCCGCGACAAAGGGCGGCCGGCAATCCGGCTTGAGGAGTGCTGCCGCTCGCGTCGAAGACCGAAGCCGTGTCTCTGCTCGCCTGCGAGAAGATCTCGCCATGGGCGATGGGTTTGGCTCCCTGAGCGAGGCGGGGGAGCGCCATGCGGCTGACTGGGCGAGGTGGACGCGGGTTCCGGGGCACGACGTCTACCACGGGCAGCTCAACTGGCCGGCCTTGCGCGAGCTGCTGTCGGCGCGGGACGACGGACGCTCGATTGTTCATGTGCCAGCGAAGGCTCGAGGAGGGATCGCCTCCGGTGGCCCCGTGCAGCGTCGAGATCCCGGCCTCCGAGCGAACGACGCCGCAGATCTGGTTGACATCATCGCCGTAGTACTCGTGATTGAGCGCCTCCGGAGGGAACTCGGGCAGCCCGTCGTGGTAATGGCTCGTGATCAGGTGCGAGGCGGGATCCGCCTTCAACCGGGATCCACGCGGCATGACCGTCCATGACCGCGTCGTAGCGCTCAGGTTGCGTCGGGTCGGCTGCTGCGGCGTGCGCACGCGGAAGACCCTGCGCGTGCCAGACCTCTTCATAGTCACGCGCCTGTGGACCGAGCACCGCGGCGACGTGCGGCCGAAACGCGACCGCGGTCGGCGATGAGGGCCACGCCGGGTCAATCCCGGCAGCTCTCGCGATCAAGACGCGAGCAATGGCTTCCATGTCGTAGAACCCCGTCATACACGAGCTCGTCGGCCTCGGCCTTCCCGTGAGCCACGTTCCCCCGCAGCCCGGCAAGCTGGCCGACCTGCATGTTGAGCCAAGCCTCGACGAACCCCGCCGCGGCGAGCGCCTGGCGCAGCTCCCTCACCTGATTGCGCCCTTCGTAGACGATTGCGTCGACGGCCAGCCACATCATGAGAAACCCGACGTGTGACGGACCCTGCGCCGTCGCCACGGCGTACAGGGCCGCCGCCCGCGCTCCGTCGTTCGCCTCGCCGAGGTCGACGTCCGCGAGCTTTGCGATCGCCGCGCGGTCGTCGGCGGTCACCTCGAACGGCATGTGGCTCCGGACGAGGGCGACTTGCTCAGCCGCTGCGACAGGTTCTCCCGCGCGCATGAGGATCACGTCCTCTCCAAGCTGCTCACCGGCGATGCGCTCGTCCAACCGGCTGATTAGCCCGGATCGTGCGCGAAGCGGTGACCGGACGCGGTGATCGGGCGCTCGGGGTGTTTGTGTGAGTGAGGGGTGGCGCCACAGTGGCCGTTTGGACGTGGCGAAGGACCGTTGGGGCGTCTTGGGGTCGTCGGGGGGTGCGTTGTGGGCAGGCTGACGCGGGCGGGTGCGGCGTGATTGTCGTCGTGGGTGGCGGCGGGCGGTCAGCGCGCGGGCAGCGCGGCGAGGCGCGCGAACGCGGCGGCCAGTTCGCTGGCCCATCGCCAGGATGCGGGGAGGCGCAGTCGGGCGGTGCGGGCGTGAAAGGTCAGGCGGGCGGCGACGTGCAGCAGTCGGTAGCGCAGGCGCTTGGGCTCGGCGGTGGCCAGCTCGCCGGTCAGCAGCAGCCGTTGGGTCCAGGCGATGAGGTCGTGGGCCAGGCGCACGAGTTCGAGCCAGACGCGGTTGTGTTCGAAGTCGCGGAAGGGCAAGGTTGCGCAGGCCGGTGTCTTTGTCGTTGCGGATGTGGTCTTCGACGCGGGCGCGGGCGCGATGGTCACGCTCGATGGCGGCGATGTCTGGGTCGGTGCGGTCGGTGAGGATCGCTTGGAAGCGGTGGCCGTCGACGTCGGTGAACGACAGCTGCGCGCCGGGATGGGCGCGCTCGCGGCGCACGAGCACCCGCGATCCGGGCGGCCAGGCGCTCAGATCGAGCAGGCTGGTGATCTCGCAGACCTGCCCGTTGTCGCGCGGGCCGTCGTGCTGGTCGATCGCGCAGACCCAGGCGTCATCGGCGATCTCGTCGATCGCGGCGCGCACCGCCTCGGTCAGATCGAAGCCCACCGAGTAGCCGACCTTGGCCTCCCGGGCCCAGTCCAGCAGCTCGTGGCAGGCACCCGCGCTGTCGACCCTGAGCAGCAGCTCGATGCCCTCGATGTGCTCGTGGGGGATCTGTTCGAGCGCCTGCTCGGCCACGGCGATCTGATCGGCGGCGGTGTTGGCGCCGGCGTTGCCAGGCCGCAGCTGGCCGCCCAGCGCTTCGCCGGTCTCATCGCCGTAGGCCAACATGGGGTGAAAGCCGTAGCCGCGCTTCCATGTCGGCTCGGCGCCCTCCTTGTCGGAGTGCGCCGCAAGCAGCGTGGCGTCCAGGTCGATCGTCAAGCGCTGCGGCGCACCGGCCAGCTTCCACACGCGGGCGCGCGCCGTGGCGTGCGCGGCCCGCAGCCACCCGATCGCCTCCGGCTCTGTGGCGATCTGATCGATCACCCGAAACGCTGTGGAATCCGACGCGGCCGCGCCGAACAGCGCGGCCTGGTCGCGCACGGCGCCCAGGTCGGCCAGACAGTCGCCGCCGTCGGCCAGCATCACCGCCAGATCGCGCACGACCCGGCCGCGATCGTGGCTGCCGGCCCGCAGCTGCAGCGCCCCCAGCTCGTGCCCAAGCGCCCGCGTGATCCCCGTCTTGTCGGCGACCTGGGCCAGCAGCGCGCTGCCGACATGCGACACCACGCCCGCTCCGTCCGACGCAACTTCTACGGTGAATCGGCGCCCATCGTGCGTCACCTTCAAGGTGATCCTCCCGAGATCGATCTGCGAGCTTCAGCAACCCGCAGAATCCCTGCTCAGGCGGACAGATCAGCGGCCCCGCTCAGCGGGGCCGCTCCTGCTTCATGCACGATCCGGGCTAGTGCAAGCGCATCTTTCAGAGCCACGTCACGCGGTCTGGCTGCTACCGACGCCGAACTTCCGGCGTGCGGTATTCACGAACCGTGAACCTGCGGCCGCGTTCTGGTCGCGCACCACGAATCCGCAGCAGGCTCTCGCCAACCTTCTCGAGCGAGACCGCATCTTCACCGACGCGGTCGCCGACGATGCGGCCGGCCTGGGGCTCAGAACACTGCAGGTGGACGGCACGCGTACGGTCGAGGAAATGGCCGAAGCACTAGCGACAGCCTTCGCATCGCTCCGGTAGAGGATCCGTCAAGCGGAGCTGCTGGGCTCGCCTCGAAGTGACCACAGGACGGCGCCCTCCTGCACGAAGCTAAGGATCCGCCGCGCAACCGTCTCGACATCTCCGGTGCTGTCGAGCACGTGTCGCGCGGCCACGTCGGCGTCGGCGAACTGCCGATACATGTGCCGCATGGCCTTGATGTCGGCGAAGCCGTGCCCGACGCGCGAGCGCACGCGCTCGACGCACACCGACTCGGCTGGGAGCAACATCACGTAGTGCACCGCACCGAGGCCCGTGGCCGCAGTGAATCTCTCCAGGAACCACGGGCCGATAACACCGTCGAAGACGACGGTGTAGCCGCCCGCGGCCAGCCGTCCGGCACCAGCGGCCGCCGCACCGATGACGACATCGTTCTGCCGAGCGGCTTCCCGGGTCCACGGGGCGACGTAGCCCTGGTCGATGAAGGCGAAGAAGTCATCGCCGGCGACCAGGGCGCTGTGGTCGAACAGGCCCGATAGCACGCGCGCCGCGGTTGTCTTGCCCGCGCCCGGCGGTCCAGTCACCACGATTAACTCAGCCACGAGGGTCATGATGTCGGGAGGTGGTCCGAGCGGGGCCTGCGTGTGCGAGACGTGCCGCAGCGGGAACCGGATACGCATCATTCGGCTTCGGTTCGCGGCGGCGCATCAAGCGTTTTGACCGACCGCTGGGTTCTCGCGTCCGGTTGGTAGCCGACGGCCTTCCAGAACTCCGCGGCCCCGGGCTCGGCCTGCACGAGCGCGCTGACACGAGAAGCGCCACGCTGGGCGAGCCGGCGTTCGGCCTCAGCAACCAGCGCCCGAGCCACCCCCAGCGCCGGTGCGCTGGCTTGACCGCGAGCCGATAAAGGTTGCCGCGCCAGCCATCCCAGCCCGCGATCAGTGTCCCGACGAGCTGTCCGCCCTGCTCGGCAACGAGTAGCGCCTCGGATCTCGATCGAACAGGGCGGTGAGCGCCCTCGACGAGTCGGTCGTGCTGGGCGCTGCTTCTGCTTCGCGCCAGAGTTCGAGCACCGCGTCGATCTCGGCGACGCGGCACGGACGTACAGTCGGCGTTCCGTGCCCGGACAGGGGTCGTCAGTCCGTCTGCGGTGGGCGCTCACCGGTCCAGTAGCCGACCGCGTCCCCACGACGAAAGAAGGCGCGCAGCCCGCCGCCGTGTGGCAAGCGCTCGCCGACGCCGATCTTGTCGGAGTCCGGGTAGACGACGATGTCCGGCCGGCCGTGGCTGGAGACCGCTAGGAAGGTGACCGGCTGATCGCTGCGGTTTATCAGCTGATGCGCGCCCTCTTCTCCTACCGCGAAGGAAACCGCCTCGCCCTGCTCGAGCTCGCGCTGGCCCCTGGCGTTCGCAGCGTCGGTCTTCCTCGAGCACGATCAGCAGTTCCTCGTCGGCGTAGTGGAAGTGGTAGGGATAGGCCGCCTCGCCCGCCGGTACCTCGAACAGGCTGCAGCCGATCCGCTCAGTCCCCAGCTCATAGCCGATCCGCGCCCGACGGGCGCCAGCCCTGCGGGCGCTCACCCTCTCAAAGCGCGGCGAGTGGATGTTGGTCATGGCGTCAGTTGTACTGGCTCGATCAGTCCCGCCCCCGCTCCGGGCGCCCGGTGCCCGACGCGGTGTTGGAAGCGCCCACCGTCCAGTCGCGCTCCCGCAGGCCGATCGGCGTGCGGGACGTGCCCGGCCAGGAGCTGTCGGCGCTAGTCGTAAGGAAGATCCTCTGGCCAGCAGTCGTGGTAGTCGGGCTCAGGGGTCTTGGTGAAGCGCACAGCCGCGACCGACGTGCGTCCCTCGAGGAGTGCACGTGCGACCCGATGCATGCCGTCCATGACGCGACCCTCGGCTCCGAGGATGATGGGATAGGAGAGGTCGACGTCTTGGATGAGTTGGACGTGCTCTACGACGCGGCGAACGGTCGGGGTCTGATCGCGGTCGTCGAACCAGTAGACGGTGTCGATCTCAGCGATGTCGTCGACAGCCACCTGCTCGACCGGTAGATCACGGCTGAGCCGAATAAGCCGGTCGACATCCCAGGCGTCGAGGGCATGATCGCCGGGCCAGAAGTGGTACTGCTTGCGCACGACGGACACGAGCCTTTCACGGCGAGCGGCCAGCAGAGCAACAGGGCTATGCCGCAGAGCAACAGGGCTATGCCGGCCGCCGTGCCGCAAGCCGATTCCTTCAGCGGGACGTGGGTACGAGCTCGTGGCTGCCCGTGGAAACTCAGAGCACGCACGACAGGGCATTCCCGGTTCGTGCGCGTTCAGGATCTTCGGGCTACGCGCGCGTTCTACGAGCAGCGCAGATTCTCGCAGACCTACCAGTTCCCGTCGGACGGCGAGCCGGGCTTCGTGACGATGGAGCGCGGGAACTCGCGCATCGGCATCGGAGCCGGAGGCGACGGCGAAGAGGACACGTTACGCATGTGGGTCTACGTCGATGACGTCGACGGCGTCGCAGGATTGCACACGTCGGGCGCGCCGATCGTCGCCAGCCCGAAGACCAGCCGTGGGGCGAGCGAGTCGCTCGAACCAGAGATCCCGGCGGAAACCTGGTCTACCTGGGCGCTGCCGCTGACGAGCTCGTTCGGATCCGCCCTGGCGACGCGTGGTGCCGGGGCTCAAGCCCCGCAAGGGTTCCCTTCTGCGGGAGCGTCTTTCGGCACCTCGAGGGCCCGCTCGCCCTTGCGGCCGCCACCCTCGGGCATGGGGTGTCGCTGTTGCTCCAAGGCCCGCAGGCGGCCGTTGGAGACCGTCGAAACGGTCTGCTCAGCGCAAACTGTGCCCGACCGGGGCCGTCCAGCGGAAGAGACTGAGTCCCGGCCTCTTACACCAGCAGTCCTCCCTGCAATCGCACCTGATCGCACCGCGGCGCTCCTGCGCGTGGCCGATCAGGGCGGCTCCGATGTAGAGCGTTCCGAGAACCTGCACGCCACGCTTGAGCACACGGCCATGATCGCAGAACGCACCGTCGCTGAAAGCCATCGGCTTGCGGGGCGGCTGTTGGCGGGCTCGCTCGTGCCTGGGTCCGACGGCATCAGGGGTCGAGCAGGGGTGTGGCTGGCTGGTGGCGCAGCCGCACGAACTCCCGCTGCAGCGAGGTGTTGTATGCGACGTCGCCCGCATCGGCCAGCGAGTAGCGGGCGTTGAGACGAAGCTGGACGCGCATGAGCACGATGAACACATCGGCCAGGCCATGTTCCCAGGGGCCGCAGACCTCGCGGTAGCCGCCCAGGAACGTTCTGGCACGTTCAACGTCGAGTTCGTACGCGCCATCGTGGCCGAACTCCCAGGTCGCCCAGGCCAGCTCGCGTGCGAGCAGGTCGAGGCGAGCCTCGGACCAGTCGATGACCGCGGCCACGTGCCCGGCAGACCAGATGATGTTGTCCGACCAGAAGTCGCCGTGCACCAATCCGCGGGCGAACCCACGACCGCCGTCGCCTGTGAATGCCTCGTCCCAGCAGTCCAGCTCCTGGTCGTGCAGCGCCGGCGGGTCGTCGGTGCCGGGCCAGAAGCTGGCGTCCCAAGGGCTCGGCGCGGGGCGTTCGACCTCCATGTCCAGGCCGGCTCGATGTAGTAGGCCAAGCGTCGCGCCGGCAGCGCTGACCTGGGCCGGGTCGTCGCGGTCCAGCTCAGCCCCCTCGGCGAACTCTCGCACGGTGATCGTGGCCCCGCCCGCCCTGAACGCCACGCTGCCATCGTGAGCGCACAGCGGCTGGCAGCACGGCACGCCGCGCTCGGCGACACGTCGCTGGACATCGGATAGCCAGCCGGCGGTCTCGGGTGAGAGGCGATGGTCGGCGCGCACGACGACCGGACCGTGGTCGCTTTCCAGCCGCCAGGACTGCGCCCAGACGTCATAGCCGCCCGCGAGGGCGGCGCCGCCGCCGATATCGAGCCGGTAGCGCTTGCGCAACTCCAGCACGACGGCTTCTGCTGGCCTGCTCATGGCGCTAAGTGTCTCGGACGGCAACCTCAGCCGGGGTCAGCCGGCCCCGGCAGAGCGTCCGCGACGACCGCCACCACTCCGCCAGTGGATCATCGAGCGAGCTCTTCCGGCGAAGGTCAGCGACTACGCAGGCGCCATCTGCTCGGCCACGCCTGCAAGCGTCGGCCATTCGGGTGATTCCTGGACACAGCGGGCGAACAGCCACAACCCGAGTCGCTCGGGGTCGAGTCCGAGCAGATCGGCCATGCGTCGCACCAGCGCATGAGGATCGACATGCAGGCGGGCGTCGCAGTTCAGCACGTGCTGGATCGCGTCATACGTGGGATCGCCGACATAGGGCTTGGGGTCGATGACCAACCACGGCTCCCGCTCGGCGGCCAGCACGTTGTCGGCGTGCAGATCGGTGCACAGCAGCACGTCCCGTTCGGCGTTGGCCGGTAGCTGACGGAACAACGCGATGCCTTCGCGGGCCAGGCCGGGATCCAGGCGGCGGCGGCTGTCGCCCGCCTGTTCTTCGAACTTGTCGGCCCACAGCTCGCACATCGACTGCAGCGTGCGAAACCGGTGGCCAACGGGCGGCTCTCTCCACAACCGGCGTAGGAGCCCAGCGATGACAAGATCCTGTTCGGGCTCGGGTCGAGCCTTCAAGGCAGTCCCAGGCCGGCAGCGTTCGAGAAGGAGCGCGATCGTCTCGGCGTCCATCTCCTCGGCGGCGTGCAGACGGACGGCTCCCCGCCCATCCCAGACGCGCAGCCCGTCGGCCTCATGTTCCGCCTCCCTGTGCCGCCAGAGCACTTTCACCACCAGGTTCTCGTCGTCTCCCACGGTCGGAGCGACCCAAGCCGTTTGTCCGCCGGGCTGGAAAGGCTCTCCGAGCCGGATGGACCACGCTGTCTCCAGGCGTTCGATGGTCTTCCAGAGCGTCGTCAGCCAGTTCTGTCGCCCATCGCACTCGGCGGCAGCGACCAGGTTCACGGGCAGAGCCAGCTCGTCAGGGAACTTCATGGGACTGAGAGCATGCTCTCAGTCCGAGGACAGGGATGCCGGCGGGTGGTGCGCTCTGCGTCAACCGTCCAGCGGCGCGCCGCGGAGCGCCGCGGCGTCGCAAGCTGTGCCGCAAGAGGATCCTCCTTCGACGAGCACGCGAGCCGGATTCGCGGCGCGTTTCGGTACGACGTGCGTGCCCGGTCATCATCGGGGGAGGTCGTTGCGCGATGCACGCGTGCCTTAAGCTGAGGCCGTGCTGGATCTAGCCGGCGCTGCGTTGCTCGCAGTCGTTATGCGGCGTGGTGTCGATCGCGTCGGCGGTCAGCTTGTCGGCGTCCCCCGCCGTCCCCCTGGTGACGCCGCCGTCGCAGTAGACCGTGTCCTGCAGTCCGTCGCGCACACGCATATCGTCGTTGCCGGCTAGGCCGTCCACTTCGTCGCTGCCGCCACCGCCGATGATGACATCGTCCCCTACCGCAGAAGATTGCCAACCGTCGAGCCAAACCCAGTTATCTCCCTCGATGTAGTCGTTGCCGTCCTCGCCGTCGATCCAGTCGTCGTCTTCGCCGCCGTTCAGAGAGTCGGGGCCGGCACCGCCGAGCAGCCGGTCGGGCCCGGGGCCGCCCCTGAGCTGGTCGGGCCCGGGACCGCCTGTCATGGTGTCCCCGGCCGCGCTGCCGGTCACGCCCGACGCCTCCGCCGTCTGGTCGCCCTCGCCGGGCGCGCCGTCGTTCGCGATGCCGTCCTGTGTGATTGTGACCGGCTCGGAGCGCTTCTCGTAACTGGCGTGACCGCCGCGGAACACGTCTGGCCCGGGGCCCCCGTCCTGCCGCGTGCACCAGCCGCCAACGAGGACGTCAGCGCCGTCACCGCCCTCCTGCCAGGGTCCCCCAGCAGCGCTCCCGCGGGTAGGTCAGGAGGTCGTTACCCGCACCTCCGTTGAAGTCGATTGTCCCGGTGAGCATGTCGGCCCCCGCGCCGCCGTCAAGCAGCCCGCCGCTGACCCCGGCGGAGTCGAGTGTCGCGGCGTCGTCGCCCGCATCGAGGTCGCCGGTGATGTTCGGCTGCCAGGAGTGGATGCAGGTCGCTTCCCTGTCGCGGGCCCAGCAGTTGCTTCCGCCTGCAGCCCGCCCGCCTCGTCTGTGACAGTTGTGACGTACGTCCCGCCCGTTGGCACCACGAGGCAGACGTCCCAGGCATAGGGGTTGCAGAGCAGCGACCCCGGCGTGAGCTGCTTGCCCGTGACGCGCAGGTCGTTTCGCTCCGCACCGCCCACGAACGTCAGCTTGGCTTCGGAGGCGCTCACGGTGGCCGCGCCCGCAGGCGCCGCCGCGATCGCCGCTACCGTCACTGCGATGAGCACCGCTGCCGCGCACGTGGAGGCTGCGGCCCAGGAAGGACGGCACGCTGTGCGGCGGTCGCGAGTCAAGCGGCGATAGCGGAGCCCAGAGCGTCTTATTGGGGCGATTCCAACCCACGTCATCACTGCCTTCGCGATCCCCTGGTTGATCCACTGCGCTTTCACGTGCGCCTCCCGGATTGGGTTGAAGGCAGTTCCCGGCTTCGCCGTCGCCTCATTGCCGGAGCATCGTTCGTTTCTGTCAGCGACCGCAATAGGGGTAGCCGAACCGCGTCGTGCGGCTAACCCTACGAACCACGCGGAAGATGGCGCTCGGATCGCTCCGTAACGATGACGTCGCGGTCGAGGCCCAACTGCGACAGCGATCCAGAGGCGACAAGCAGGAGCGTCGCCCGCCAATATTGCGGCGCGGCGACTTGGTCGGTGCCTGACGCGGGCGCTCTGAGTCACGCCGACGTGCCCCTGTTCGCCCCGAGATCTAGGAACGCGTACAGGGATGGTTGGCCGAAGACCGCGACCGCGCTGAGGCGCCAGGCCGCCGCCGCCGCGGGGTGCCGAAAGAAGTTCCTTGGGTTCTCGCGGTGATCGCAACACCGGCCCGGTAGGCGGGGGCTCGCGGAGCTGTCCGGTGGGGCTGGTGTGGTGGGCGCCGGTCGCCGCGGAGGCGAGCCCGGAGGGAGAGGCGTAGCGGCGATCGGCGCGCGCCGCCGCCGCGGGGGCTCGTCGACGTGCGACGGGTCCCGCTGGCGAGGTCAGGAGTGGTCGATGGGCCGGTATGCGAATCGGATGGACGCCGAGGCGTTTCAGGCGTTCTGGGCAGCGTTGCAGCGCGGCGGGTTCATCGCCGACGCGGCCGCGGAGGTCGGCACCTACCGCAAGCAGGGCAGCCGCTGGGTGACCGCGTGCGGCGGGGTGCGCCCGCGCCGTGGCCGCGATCTGAAGGGCCGCTGCCTGTCGTTGGCAGAGCGCGAAGAGATCGCGGTGGGCCGAGCGGCCGGCGACTCGGTGCGGGTCATCGCGCGCCGTCTGGGTCGCGCGCCCTCGACGGTCAGCCGCGAGCTTGGGCGCAACGCCGACCGCGGCGGCGCCTACCGGGCGACGACCGCGCACGCGCTGGCCTGGGAGCGCGCCTGCCGGCCCAAGGCGGCCAAGTTGGCCACCAACCTGGCGCTGGCAGAGCGTGTGCAAGACGATCTCCTGCAGCGCTACTCGCCCGAGCAGATCGCCGGGCGCCTGCGCCGCCAGTTCCCCGACCAGCGGGAGATGTGGGTGTCGACCGAGACGATCTACCAGTCGCTGTACGTGCAGTCGAGAGGCGCCTTGCGCCGCGAGCTGACGCGCTGTCTGCGCACCGGCCGCTCGCTGCGCCAGCCCGGCCGCCAGGCCGGGCAGCGCAAGAACCGCATTCCCGACATGGTCAACATCGCCCAGCGTCCGCCCGAGGCCGACGATCGCGCGGTGCCCGGCCACTGGGAGGGCGACCTGATGATCGGCAAGCGCAACGCCACGGCGATCGCCACGCTGGTCGAGCGCACCACCGGCTACGCGCTGCTCGTCGGGCTGCCCGACGGCTACAAGCCCGAGCACGTCGCCCCGGCGCTGGCGGCCAAGATCCAGACGTTGCCCGAGTCCCTGCGCCGCTCGCTGACCTGGGACCAAGGACCAGAGATGCGCGACTGAAAGCAGGTCCACATCGACGCCGCCATCGACGTCTTCTTCTGCGATCCCCACGCCCCGTGGCAGCGCGCCTCCAACGAGAACACCAACGGCCTCCTGCGCCAGTACTTCCCGGCCGGCACCGACTTCTCAGCCGTCAGCGAGGCCGACCTCGACCGAGTCGCCGACCAGCTCAACGACCGACCCCGCAAGCGCCTCGCGTTCGCCAAGCCCTCCGAAGAGATCGCCGAGCTCCTGTTGCACTGACCGCCAGAATCCGCCGATCCCTTTTTGGCTAACGTTGGGCTGGTAGTTGATTAGGTGGTGCCTACACCGCAGCGGTCGGAAGGGAAATCAATGATTGAACGTCCTCGGGTATCGGCTGGTTTGGCGGTGTTGCTGGCTTGGATCCTTGGCGGTCTTCTGGCGGTGTCGGCTTCGGCTGCTCCGCGGGACAGTCGCGGCGACGTCCGCCCCCCTTTCGCCGACGCCGTGCTGGCCTCCTCGTCTTTCCTTGGGGGCGGCGGCGTCGACGACGGGTTGGCCATCGCGGTCAACGGGGGCGATACCTACGTCGCGGGCAGGACCAGCTCGCCGGATTTCCCGGCCACCCCCGGCGCCTTTGACACCGTCTTCAATGGCGATACCGACGCGTTCGTGGCCAAGTTCAACCGAACCGGGCGACTGGAGTATGCCACCCTCCTCGGTGGGTCGTCTTTCGATGACGCCGACGCCATCGCTGTCGACGCCCGGGGCAATGCGTACGTGCGGGGGGTCACCCGTTCTCCCGACTTCCCCACTACCGCCGGTGCGTTCGACACCACCTTCAATGGTGGCTTCGATGCATACGTGGCCAAGGTGGCCGCCGACGGGTCAGCTGTCGCCTACTCCACCTTCATCGGGGGGACAGGCTTCGATTCCGGCTCCGGTATCGCGGTGGACCCGACAGGGGAGGCGTACATCGCGGGGATCACCGGGTCTCCGGAGTTCCCCACCACCCCCGGCGCCTACGACACGGCCTTCACCGGCCAGGGCGGCTTTCGTCCGCCGTTCTTCGGCGGAGACTTCGACGCCTACGTGACCAAGCTTGCTGCAGACGGGAGCCGCCTGCAGTATTCGACCTTCCTTGGAGGTAGCGGTCTGGACGCCGGTTTTGGTATCGCCGTCGACCCCAGGGGAAACGCCTACGTCGTCGGGCCCACGCGCTCACGCGACTTCCCCACCACGCCGGGTGCCTACGACGCCACCATCAACGGCCCCCCCGACGCCTTTGTTACCAGCTTGACGGCCAATGGGGGAGCCCTTCGGTACTCGACGTTCCTCGGCGGGTCTGGCGCCGATGACGCCCTCGGTGTCGCCGTCACCCCAAGGGGAGACGCCTACGTCACCGGGGGTACCGAGTCGGCTGACTTTCCGACCACCTCGGGGGCCTTCGACACAACCTTCAACGGCGATCGCGACACTTATGTCACCCGGCTTGGTCCGGGCGGCTCCCGGCTGGCCTGGGCCACCTTCCTTGGCGGGGCCGGCCACGATTATGGCGCCGGCGTCGCTCTCGACCCTCGGGGGGACGCGTTCGTGACGGGAACCACGGCATCGGGCGACTTCCCCACCACCCCGGCGGCCTTCGACACCACCTTCAATGGCGCTACCGACGCGTTCGTGGCCAAGCTCAAGCGCCGAGGGGGCCGTGGCCGAGGGTGAATCGCGCACGGCATCGAGATCCTCGCCGAATGACATGAGCCACATCGGTTGACATGTCGGGCCCCAACCCTTGAGGTAGCTGCCTGTGGCGAGCCGACTTCTCGCCGTCGCCCATCGCGGGTTGTATGCGGCGGGCGAGCTGAGCTCGATCTGGGACTGTTGCTACCAGACTCGGTGAACTGCCGAAGCCTTGGTCTACGGCGGGATCGTCGGCGATACGTGGCCAGTCGGCTCGCTGTTGGTGCAGGCCTGCATGGGGCCTCGACGCGCTCCACGCCTCGCGGCATCCCATCCTTCTCGCCGGCGCTGCTCTGCTGCTCCGCGCGCGTGGTCGCAAAACGCCCGTCCAGCGAGCACCCCGCACCAGTGCCTGCGATTTCGCTCCAACAGGTCAATGCGGGAGGATGAGCGATGCCGTGTGGACTGCTGACGAGACGCTTCCCAAGGCGGAGTTGCGTCCACCTGGAGGGCACGATCACCCCCAGGCTCGCGCCGGAGCTCGCCCACCGCAACGCCAAGGCGATCCCATCGGCCCTGGTCGACGGGGAAACCGCGTACCGCTGGTCGTCGGCCTCTCAGTTCTTCGAGGCGTACGACGCCGCAGCCTCTTGCCTGGCGAGCGCCGGCGACTACGCAGATCGCCTTCCGCTACCTGTCCGGGCTCGCCGACGAAGGTGCGATCTATGCTGAGTTGACCGTGTCGCCGTCACATGCAGCTTCCGTAGGTGTGACGTGGCAGGAGCACCTCGACGGGGTCGCTGACGGCGTGCGCCGCGCAAAGGCGGCAACGGGCATTGAGGCGCGGCTGATCGTCACGGCGCTGCGTCATGAGCCGCCAGAGCACGCCCTGGGGATCGCGCGGCGGCTGTATGAAGACCCTCATCCGTTGGTGACGGGCTTCGGGTTGGCCGGAGATGAGCAAGCCAATCCGCTCAGCGGCTTCACGGCGGCGTTCGAACTCGCCGATCGGCGGGTCTGGGCTGCACGGTTCATGCCGGCGAGATCCTCGGGTCCGAGAGCGTCCGCGAGGCCCTCGACTTACCGATCAGCCGCCTGGGTCACGGCGTCCGCGCCATCGAGGACGACGCGGTCGTCGAGGAACTGGTCCGACAGGCGATCGTGCTCGAGGTCTGCCCATCGAGCAACCTGGCGCTTGGGATCTTCTCGGCCTGGAGGACCACCCCTGCCAAGGCTTCGCGCAGCCGGCGTGACGGTGACGCTCAACACGGACGACCCTCCGCACTTTGCGACGACACTGGGCACCGAGTACGCCCTGGCACGACATGTCTTTGGCTTCAGCGATGAGGACCTCCTCGCCACGACGCGCACCGCCCTGAATGCAGCGTTCCTCGACGACCAGACCCGCGCCGGCCTCCTGGATCAGGTCCAGCCGCCCCGGTCATCCACAGTGCGCCGCGACTGCGGGGAATCAGACGCAGCGCCTGCGGCCGCGCGCGCTGAGCGCTGAGCGCTGTGAGCTCCACGCGCAGCCGCTCGGGGATGAACAGCGCTGGATGACGTCGAAGGCGACGGTGGGTCGGTCGCATGCCCTCCTGCGCACCCGCGAGGGTATGAAGGTCGCCAAGGCCCAGGGGACGGCTGCGCGGCAAGCAGCCCAAGCTCAACCCGCGCCAGGAAGCGCATCTGGTCGCCCTCCATCACGCGGGAGAGCACAGCACCGCCGAGCTCGGGGACCTGTTCGGTGTCGCACGCTCCACGGTCTGCCGCGCCATCCAGCGCGAAGCGACACGAACTCGCGCTATCGCGCGCGGGCCGGCGACGAACGGTCGCCGTTAGAGGTTCATCTGTGGGAAGCCGGCCTCCGAATGCGGCGGCTAACTGCTCTTTGTCGCCGTCGAATCGGCGATCGTGGCGACAAAACCGTACCGGGAGCCCCAGCGATGGCTCGCAATCGCGACGACAAACAGGCACTGCTACGCGATCGGAGCGTGGGACGCCGGCTCGGCGCAGATGGCGACAAACACCAAGCGTGGATTTCGCGCGGATGATGGCGCTACCCGGACCTCGTCGCGGCCTCACTGCTGCACCATCCCGACGCGGAGGCGGATGCGGGCACGATGAGCTTCCACGCCGACGAATATTCTGCTCTAGGTGCCGCGCATCGGGGTCATCGCGGACGCTCACGCGAACCTCCCAGCGACGAGGTTGCGCTGGACGCGCTGAAGTCAGCGGGTTGCGACGTGGTCGTCCACGTGGGCGATGCGGTTGCCCTGGGGCCGTATCCCGACGAGGTGGTCTCACTGCTTGTCGAGTCGGAGGTCCTGTGCGTGATGGGCAACCATGACGAGTGGGCAGCCTTCGGCTTGCCCGAGCCTCCGCCGCCCTGGTTGCGAGAGGCGCGATCGCGCATCAGCGTTGGACGCGTAGGCAGCTCTCTGACTCCCACCGCGACGCCATGAAGCGTTGGCCGTACACGCTGTCGCTCGAGTGCGGCGAGGTCACTGCGGTGTTCATCCATTATGCGCGCCGGCACGGCGAGTGGTCCGATGACGAACCCCCGGCTCATCCGACCGGCAGCGACTTCGATCGCTTGTTCGCTGGCGTTGCGGGTGATGCCGTGGTCTTCGGTCATGTCCACCGCGAATACGACTTGACGGATGGCGGCCGCCGATTCCTCAACCCCGGCTCCGTCGGCTGTCACGATCAGGCACAGGCTCGTGCGCTCGTCCTCACACCAGTCTCCAGCGCGGTCAGCGTCGCGAAACTCGCTGTGAGATACGACGACGCCGAGCTCTTGCGCGCCTTCGAGGAACGTCAGGTTCCATGGCGTGATTTCATCCTGCGCAGATTCATCCGTCGGCGATAGCCCGCATCAGCGGGCCCTTCGCCTGCCCCGCCGCCGACTCGTCCGCCCAACCCGCCCGCGGCGGTGTGCGTGGCCGTGATTGACCCAACAGCGGCCAGCACACCAGCGCGCGAGTCACGATCGCCTGCGCCGAACGCCGCGCCGTCAAGCGGCGCTCGTGACTGCGTTCTACTAACGCGGCTCGCCATTTTCGCTCGGTTAGACAGTCGACCCCACACCGTTCGGAGCGCAGCGAAGAGCCGCTTCGCGACGGCGCTGCTCAGCGGCCCAACCTGGAAGCGAACGATCGGCGTTCGCCTGCGGAGCACGCTTCTAAGGCTCGGTTGGCGCGAGCTCTCCGGGTCCTGCACGTCGCAGCGGAAGATCACCGACACGCGGGTCGGCGCGCGCCCGTCCCACAAACGACCGTTTGTGAGACACCGCGCCCGGGTCGGCGCCGTTGCGGCAAACCCGTCGTGAGCGGCGTCTCAAAACTCCGTCTCACTTTCAACGTCTCAGCCGCGGCGCCGTCCGCGGGAAACGATACGTTCGCCGGCGTGACCCAGCTGCTCGGCTACGCGCGCGTCTCGACCGCCGACCAGGCTCCCGAGTTGCAGCTCGACGAGCTGCGCGCGGCGGGCTGTGTGCGCATCTGGACCGACAGCGCGACGGGCACGCGCGCCGAGCGACCCAGCTGGCCAGGGTCCTCGAGCACATGCGTCCGGGCGACACCTTGGTGGTCTGGCGCCTGGACCGCCTCGCGCGCTCGCTCAGCGACCTGATCGCCCTGGCCCGCCGACTCGACCAGGACGGGGTGGGGCTGCGTAGCTTGCGCGAGCAGATCGATACCACCACCCCGGGCGGGCGGCTGATCTTCCACGTCTTCGGAGCACTGGCCGAGTTCGAAGCCGACCTCATCCGCGAGCGCACCACGACTTGCCGCCGCCCGCGCCCGCGGCCGCCGTGGTGGGCGCAAGCCCGCGCTGACGCCCGCCAAGATCAACGCCGCCCGCTAGATGCATGCCGCCCGCCAACACACCGTCAACGAGATCGCCCAAGCCCTCGGCGTCAGCCGCTCGAGCGTCTATCGCGCGCTCGCCAAGCCTTCCGGCACTGCAGAGCCATGGCGAGCGGATAGGCGCCAGCGAGATCACAGGAGAGGTCGCGCTCCGCTCAACGCGTGACCCATTTCGGCCCAACTGACTCTCCGGCTCAGCGTCGCGTGCTGCTTCTTCGCGTCGTGCCAGCGGCTCTCCGGCTGACCGACGAGCGTCAGCGCGTGGCCGGCGAGGACCAGGTTCAGCGCCACCTTCGCAGTGATCTGCGGCTGCATCCTGCTCGCGCTCGTTCTCGGCGCGGCGACCCTGCGCAGGCGCACGCCATGACCGACGTGCCGCCGCAAGGGCGGTCTCGTTCACCCAAGTCGCCGCCCCAACCATCAGAGGCAGAGGGCCGGCAGACCGCGGCGTCCAACGTAGAGTGGTCCTGTGCACGCCGAGCTCGTGCCTCGCCTCGAGACCACCCGGCTCGTGCTTCGGGGCTGGCGAGAGAGTGACTTCGAGGCTCACGCGGCGATGTCGGCCGACCAACAGGTCATGCGCTACATCGGCGGGGTGCTCGACCGCCGCAGAGCTGGCGCCAGTTGGCGGTGCATACCGGACATTGGACGCTTCGTGGCTACGGCAACTGGGCGGTCGAGCGCAGGGTCGACGGTGTGTTGCTCGGTCGCTGCAGCCTGTGGAACCCCGAAGGCTGGCCGGGCCTGGAGGTCGGCTGGAAGCTCGCTCGCCACGCGTGGGGGCATGGATACGCCACCGAAGCTGCCCGCGCCGCGATCGACTGGGCGTGGACCGTGCGCAACGCGCCACGCCTGATCTCGGTCATTCACCCCGAGACACTCCGTCGGTGCGCGTCGCCGAACGATTGGGGCTACGGCCGCTTCGCGACGAGATGCTCAACGGCCAGCGGGTCCTCATCTTCGACATCGAGCGGCCGGCGCAACTGTAGGCCGAAGTGAGGGTCCCCCGAGGGGAGTCGGCTTGTGGGACCGCCGACGACGAGGAACGGTGCCGCTGAAAGCTGCGTCCGGGTCGCGCTTGATGGGAAAAGCGTGACCCGATCCCGGGTAGGGTCGCGGCACGTGACTTGGGTGAGTCTGCTCCCCGACTACTCCCGTCAAGCCGAACGGTACGACGAGACGCGCTCTGCCAGCCCATCGGTTCTGCGATCGCTGCGCGAGGGGCTCCGCGACGCGCCCGGGTGGCGGCTCGCCGACATCGGCGGCGGCACCGGCAACTACGCGCTCGCTCTGAAGCGCGAGGGATGGAAGCCCGTCGTCGTGGACCGCTCAGCCGAGATGCTGGCGCACGCCGCCGTCAAGGGGCTCGAAACCGTTGAGGCGGATGCACAGCAGCTGCCGTTCGAGGACGAGAGCTTCGATGCGGCGGCGATGATCTCGATGCTCCACCATGTGGAGGACCGCGGCGCCGCGCTGGCCGAGGCGCGGCGGATCCTGCGCCCGGGCGGGCGGCTCGTGCTCAAGGGCTTTACCGGCGAGGACGCCGCCTCGCTTTGGGTCCTCGACTACTTTCCAAGCAGCCGCGCATGGATGAAGGCGACCCACCCGCCGCGCGCGGCGTTCCTCGCGGAGTTGCCCGGCGCGCGGTCCGTGCAGTTCGAGTTCGAGGACATGCAGGACGCATCGCTGGCGGCGCTTTCGGCCGACCCCGAGCGCGTGCTCGAGGCCGCGGAGGTCGGCGCGACGAGCTTCTTCGAACGGATGCAGCGCGACCACCCGCAGGAGCTCCGGGACGGACTCGCGCGGCTGCGCTCGCACATCGCCGCCGGCCGCGCACCGCGCCGCCCCGGCACCGCCACCGTGCTGAGCTGGATGAAGGCCCCTGGAGGCGAAGCTCAGAGTTGTGGTCAGGACCCGGGCTTCGGCTCCACTGGTGCCCGCTGAGGGATCGACCTGTGGGACGGCCAATGGTGCTCGTTCGGTTGCGTCGCGCAGACGCTCCGCGTGACGCTCACTTCCAAGGTCGTGAAACGGCGTGGTGGCGGGGCGTTCATCTTCGCTTGCACCACGAGAAGCTGTCGCAACTCGAGCGATCGCGGTGCGACGCGCGATGGACTAGGCAGCGACCCCGGGCTGCAGGTGCGGTAGCGACCGCAGGAAGCTGCGCACCTCGCTACGGCTGCCTAGCACCACAACCTCGCAGGAGCACTCGCTCAGGAGGTCGAGGATGCGAGGACGCGCGGTCGTGCCAAACGACCAGATCCAGCGAACGAACTCGGCGTTGATGCGGTCATACACGCCGATGTCCGGACGCATCTGGCCGCGGTAGCGAAGACGGCGGCGAAGAACGCCCCACAGGCAGCGCCACACGGGCAAGTCGAGAAAGACCACGGTGTCCGCGGTCTGCAGGCGCGCCGGCAGCACGCCGAGCTTCATCCCGTCGATCACCCATCGCTCGCGGGCGATCATCTCGGCGTGGATCGCGCGCCATTGCTCGGGCGTCGATTCGACCCGTTCACCGTCGGGTCGCTGCTGCCAGTAGTGCCCGTCGATGTGCAGCACCGGCAGGCCCAGCCGCCGGCCCAGCTCGTTCGAGAGGGTGGTCTTGCCCGTCCCCCCACAGCCGATTACCGCTATGCGCCGCACCGGCGCGATGCTACGGCGGCAGGCGGACAGGTCGTCGTTCGCAGCCGGGCTAGGCGGAGCGCTGCGCGAGCGATCATCAGTGTGCTCTCCGGACCGAACGGTTCGCCGTCGCGCCCGACGAGTCGCACGTCACCGAAGCCCGCTCGCACCCCAACGCCTGCCTGACCTGCGACAGCTTCCTCACCACCGCCGCGTTCCTGGCCCAGCATCGCGACCAGCTCAGCCGCACCGAGCAGCTCATCGCCCAGGCCGCGGCCGACGGACGCCGACGGCTGGTCGAGATCAACGAGCCGGTCCGGCTGAACCTGATCCGCATCATCGACGGCCTCGAATCACTGGAGGAGCGCGATGGCCGCTGGGCCTCTCACCGAGGCCGCCGCCGCGCGGCATCGGCCTCGAGCGCGCCGAGCGGGCGCTGCGCGGTCTGGACGCCGAAGGCGCCCAGATCAGCTTCCAATCGGTCGCCCGGCGCGCCGGCGTCTCGCGCCAATGGCTCTACCCCAGCCCGCGCTGCGCGCCGCGATCGAGCAGGTGCGCGACCACACACCGACGCGTGCGGACCGCGTCCCCGCGCGGCAGCGCGGGACGGAGGCGTCGCTGCGCCAGCGACTGGACTCGCTACGGGCCGAGAACCAGCGCCTGCGCGAGGAGAACGCGAGCCTCAAGAGCGAACTCGCGCTCGCCGACGGCCAGCAGCGCCATGTCGAGAGCCGTTGACTGCCGCCGGGGAGCTCAGCGGTCGGGATTGCGCGCTGCCCGAGCCGCTAGCGTTGTGCGCAACGGCAACGACGGAGACGAGTAGCGGGGTCGCCGAAGCCGAGAGAGCCGCCGGCAGCTGAGAAGGTTGTCGCGTCTACTGCAGCGCTTCGGCAAGGCGCTCCGAGACCGCGACGCGCCGGGCCAGGTCCTCCAGATACCCGTTGGCGACCCAGCGCGCCTGCGGCTGTCGTCCCGCCGCGGCCAGGCGGCGGACCTGCTCGATGCGATCACGCTGGCCGGCGATGACGCCGTCGGCCAGTTCGGCCGTCTCTGACACCCCGTACGCGTCTGCGAACGCCTCAAGGCGGATGCGGCGGTCAGGTGGAGCCGGGTAGGCCAACCAGCGAAGGCACTCCTCGTTGTCGCGAAACGGGACGCTGTACTCAAGCGCGTGGGCGACGTCCGTCAGCGCCGGCGCCGGTCCGGCGAAATCGAAGTCGAGCAGGCCGACCGGCCGTCCGGCATCCCAGACCACGTTCCACGGGCCAAAGTCGCCGTGGCAGACGATTTCCCCGTCCAGCGGCGGGCGCGCCTCAAGTGCCCACGCGTCGACCGCCGGGGCGAAGTCGGAGACCGCATCGTGATAGGCGCGCAGAAGCTGCGCGAACGCACGCAAACCGCCATCGGACACGACGTGCGCCCAGCCGTGGCGGCCGGAGCTGCCCGCCACGTAGCTGAGCACCTCACGGCCGTGCTCGTCTACGCCGAGAAGGCGCGGAGAGTACGGAAAGCTGACCTGCTCCAGGTGGTCAAGCAGCGCATGGACGGCAGCTCCGCTGCTTGGGCGGCGCACCGTGTCGCCGACGCGGACCACCGGCGGGTCAGCTTGCAGAAGTACCTCGCAGCCTTCGGTGGGCGTCAGACTCATTGTCCGACAACTCTAAGTGCCCACGCCAGAGCGTCATGGTCTCTGCGTTCGTGCTCGTGGCCCGCCAGGCGGTGGACCCCGCGCGGCTTGGTCCGCGGGCCCGTGAGGGTCAGTGTCGGGGGGTCATCTGCGCCCTGTCGGCGCAGGTTGGCTGGCAGCACTCGCGCAGTGGAAGGCCAGAGGGGGCGCCTCGGCAGAGCTCGACCCCTTGCCGTACGCGGATCGGCTTGCGCTCCAGCGCGGGCGCTGACACTAAATGATGGCTACTCGAGCATGTGGTGTCGTTCCTTCTCGAGTAGAGCTCCAGGCGTGGAGACAAGTCCAGCTGGTCGCTTGGAAGCGCGGATCGCAGCGCTGAACCATCGAGATTAGCCGCCCAGTCGTCAGCGAGCCTCACGGACAGGGCCGGCCGGGGCACGGTGGGCGGCGAGCGCGCGCCCGGAGGCCACCGTCAGGCTCAGGCCGAGCGCGGTGAAAATCGCCCCTCCGGCCATGAGCACTGGCCTGGGTGAATGGGCGGCCGGGCGCGAGAGCGCTTGGCGCGCGCCGTTGATCGTGATCAGCGTCCCCATCGCGCCGATGAGGCCGGTGGCGGCCAGCCCAAAGCGGTCGCGACGGCGAGCCAGCAGCCCCAGGGCGCCGGTTAGCAGCACCGGTGCGACCGGGCCCGAGAGCGCGGTTCCGCGCGAGAGGAAGGATTGCGCGGCGGAGCCCTGGTCGGCGGGGGCGTCGACCGTCGTCGGCCAGTCTGCGGCGACGGCCGCTGCCCCGAGGGGCAAGTTCAGCAGCGCGAAGCCGATCGCCGCTCGCGAGGCGACCAGCCGCCGCTCGTCGGGGCATGCGTGAAAACGGGGGACAGAGGACATGGCGACTCCTTCGATCGAGTGTGGGCGCCGAACGGGCGCTTGCGCGCCCGAGTCGTAGCGGTCCATGTCGCCCGTTCGCACAGTCTGCCGGGGAGCGCCTGACCATGGGCTGCCACCAGCCACGGGAGCAGCGTGAGACCAAAGCGATGACGGTGCCGTCATCATGCGGTGACAAGGCCGATGCCAAGCGCGACGGCCCGATGGACACGGAGAGCCTGCCGAGGCAGACCAGGTAGATCAGGCGATTCGGCCTCTCGGACTGCGGCGATGCGACCGAGAGGGTGAACCCCAGCGGCATCAGGATCGGTGCGGCGACGAGCGTGTGGCGCACGACCGGCTCAATGCCGCTTAGAGTCCGGCCTGGTCGATCAGGAGTGCGCGCCGCCTGGGCGACCGATGACCATGACCGCGCGCTCGACCAGCTCCGGCTGCTTGCCGACGAGCTCGCCCGCTCGCATCCCGGCGCTGCGACCTCGCTGCGCGAGGGCATGCAGGAGACGCTCCTGGGCGTCCGCGGCCGGATGAAGCGCACGCTCTCCTCGACAAACCCGTGCGAGTCGATGATCGAACTGTCCGGCGTGTGGCCCGCAACGTCAAGCGCTGGCAGAACGGCGACATGTGCCTCAAGTGGACGGCCGCCGGGATGCTCGAAGCCGAGCAGCAGTTGCGCCGCGTCATCGGCCATCCCGACCTGGCCAAGCTGGCCGTCGCCGTCGAGCGCGACATCGCCGCCAAGCGCGCCGCCGACACCGTTCACACCACGACCAAGACCGCGGCGCCCGAGGTCGCCGCTTGCCCCGCTTGAGATGCTTCACTCACGGACCGCCGTCACGAAGTTCCACGGGCGAGCGCGACATTCTCAAGGGGCAGAGACAGTGAGGCGACGGCGGAGTCCGGCCGAGACCGTCGGGCACTTCGTTCGTCAACAGGGCGAGCGGAGTCTGCTCTCGGGTGCCGATCCGCCGACTCCGGGACCGGAAGCCTTCCCTAAGAGTCGTGGCTCACAGTGCTCGAAGCTGGCGGATTGCCGCTCGCTCCCTGCGTCAAGCCGTCCCCCCCGGGCGCAAAAGTGAATCTATGACGGGTTCATGGCTGACGAGTTCGGGTGCTGGCAATCGGATCCCGACGACCGCGCTACTCCCCAATCCAAGGAGCGCCTCGATGATGGTGTCGAATCACCGAACGCTACGGGGTTAATGGGCGATCGGGTGTTGACCGGTGCGGACGTGACGGCTTTCGCGTGTTGCGCGGCCGAGATCGGCGCCACCCGCAACGACGCTCGGCCGCTGCTGACCGTCGAAGAGTTCGACGTGCGAACCCCGGCTACCGGTAGTGGGTCAGTTTGAATCTTCGTCGAGGTAGTGCTCCGCGCTGCGGTACTGCGTGACGCGATCGGCTCGGAGCAGGCTCCAGAGTGCCGAGGCGGCAGCTGGATCCGGGTTCACAATGACGGGTCTCCGTAGCACGGGGTTCTGATCTGCTAGGCCTTGGAAGAAGTGCCGCGCGTGCGTGTCTGCGACGGGAAAAGAATAGCCCCAGAACACAACGTTGGTCGCCGCTCTAAGCGCTTGCTCCGCCCTACCCCAGACCTCCTGTAAATGCATACGGATGAAGGCATGCTTCTCATAGACCGGAGGTACGATCAGCGGAAACGCGTACCAAACATTGCGACCCGAACGGGCGGAGGATTGAACGCGCAGTCGTGCGCCCGGTAGCCGTCGATCCTCGATCAGCCAAAAATCACGCCCGCTCTTTCCGACGAGATCCGCCGGGGGATAGTAATTCCGGGTCTGGAAAACCCAGTTGACCGACCCGTGCATTTTGTAGATGGGAATCCGAGTTGCGCTCTCGCCACTCCATTCGAAAACCTCGCCCGATCCTCGGGCAGGCTTAGGACTCGTGAATAATCCATACGCGTCGCCCAACCCCCACGCAGCACCGGGCCGTGAATGAGCCAGCCGCTCCAGAGCATTCTCAAGCAAAAGATCAATGTTGAAGGTGATGATCGATACCTCATGGCCGGCGGCGATCTCGCGCTGAAAGACCTTTGTCATTAACCCCTTCTTGCCGATCATCCACCTCGTCGTTTCGATGACCTCCCATGCGTACAAATCAATCAGCTGGAAGTATGCCTGTACACTTGCATCTCGTGGATTGTGCTGTACGTTGAAGTACAGACGGCCGAGATAGTCCTCCAAGCCAACGGGCGGATCGTCGCGTGCAAGATCGGAAACACCTAAGCGGGTCGCCTGCTCTTTCACGCTGGTGTAAAGCGGATTAGGCCGATAGTAAGCCTTCCGACGAAAGAAGTTTGCGTCTAACGGTGGATGCTCGTGCTGTTGCTTCGGGCGGCGAGCTTGGGCCTCACCGAGGCTTGCGCCAGCCCCGACGACGAACACCGTGTGGGTAACAGACGCAGCAGCGGCCACGCCTAGGCTGCCTAAGGGCTAGAGCGCCGAAACGCTCGGTTCACGCCCGCTCTGAGCGACGATTTCGCTCTCGCGGATGCGGCCGTCGCGAGCATGTACCACGACCTCGCCCCCAGCATGCCGAGCCAGTTCATGGGCTCGCTGATGCGCCTCGCGCTGTGTCGCGTGCACCGAACTCCCCTCGCGGCCCGAAATCACGACCTCCCAACCGCTCAGGTGGGGTACGACATGGATCTCTCGCTCGGTCATCCCGCTCCTTGGTTTCCCGTCCGACCCGAATGGTACTCGCGCTGCGCCTATAGCGGGCCGATGGCCACGCTACGATGCGCCTCATGGCCGATCTCAACCAGCTCGCCGCGCAGCTGGTCCAGAAGGCGACCGATGAGTCCGGACCCGAGCCCGAGAGTCCCAACGCGCGGGCTGGCCGTGAAGGCGGCAAGAAGGGCGGCAAAGCACGCGCCCAGAAGCTGTCGCCCGACCGTCGCTCGGAGATAGCCCAGAAAGCCGCGCGAGCACGCTGGCAATCATCCTAGGCGACCGCTACGGCTTGTTGGATGGCGGCCGTTTGAACGAAAGCCACGCCGTCCTGATTTTCAATCAGCTTCATTGTCCCGGTGTCAGCGAGTGTCTGGGTAGCCAGATGGTGGACAGTCAAGACCGCGTCCTGAAAGTCGTTATCGGCTTCTAGGGCGGTTACCTTAAGCCCGATCTCACTTGCTCGGCCGTAGTCGATATGGCGCGCATGGGAGAGGGTGAGCGCGTGGTCGCTCAACTCCTTCATAACCCTGTCGGCGCGGGCGCCCGGACCCGGTTTGTTCATGCCCGCGAACATGCCGGTCTTGAGCCAGTTGTGAACGATCTGATCCGTCCATTTGATCGCCTTCTGACACTCGCCGATCAGCGTCGGGTGGTACTTTGCAATGACGGGCTGCCAAACCGCGATCCTCGCGGAATCCTCGTGTATCTCCTTGGCGGCCTGACGAAATTCCTCAACGACCCCGTGGGCGGCCAGTCCTCCGAGTTGCGGATCGGTCGGCCCGAGGCTGGAATGCTGGCCCATGACGATCTCATTGCAGGCACAAGCGAGCATGGTGCCCGCCGACAATGCAAGCTGAGGAACGATTGCCCGCATATCGGTGCCGAACATCGCTCGCAGGTAATTCACGAGAGATTCGGCTGCAGCTACGTCTCCGCCTGGCGTATGGAGCAGGAGATCTAGTCCCTTTGAGCGATCCATCCGGTGGATGGTTGCCATGAAGCCGTTCTTGTCCTGATCATTGACTGCGAATGGCTCCGGCGCCTGCTGGTAGATCTGCGGCTTCTGGAGCCATCCCGAGTAGTAGATGATCGTGTTCCGTCGAGTTACCTCACCGAGTCGTGCCAGATAACGTCGGCGAATGACGTCGTGTGGGCTCCCCGCACGCTGAAGCTCGCCCAGCAGTTCAGTCCAGCTCGGCACCGTACTCGACCGGCTGACCGAGGGCTAGCGGCCGGGGGGAGGGGAGTCGCCGCTGATGCGGAAGACGATCACCGGCGCCTGAGGCCTCTGCAGGATTTGCGGGGGGGCCGGATTGCTCGGCAGGTTCAGCTCCTGGAAGACCTCGCGGATCTCCTGATCGGTCATCGGCTGCTGCAGGGCAGATTGCTGGTGCTCTTGCTTTTGATGCTTCGCCATAGGGGCGCTCCCTCCTCGATGACCAATTGTGCCACGCGGTCCGAACCTACCCCGTTTCCGTCCGACCGCTCAAGCATAATAGTCAATATGAACAGGCTGTCCACCGAGAAGCGCGCGCAGATCATCGCTTCGCTGGTGGAGGGCAACAGCATCCGCGCGACGGTTCGCATGACCGGCGCGGCCAAGAACACCGTCGTCAAGCTGCTGACCGATCTTGGCGCTGCTTGCGCCGCGTACCAGGACGAGGCCCTGCGCGACCTTCCCTGCGTGAACATCCAGTGCGACGAGATCTGGTCGTTCTGCTACTCCAAGGCCAAGAACGTGCCCGAAGAGCATCGCGGGACGTTCGGCTACGGCGATGTGTGGACGTGGACGGCGATCTGCGCCGATACCAAGCTCGTTCCCTCTTGGTTGGTGGGCGAGCGCACGACCGACGACGCCTGGACGTTCATGCAGGATCTCAAGGACCGGCTAGCCCACCGCGTGCAGCTTTCGACGGACGGCCATCGCGCCTATCTCAGCGCCGTGGACTTCACGTTCGGGGACGACGTGGACTTCGCGATGATCCACAAGCTCTACGGCCCGGAAGAGGGCACCACGATCCAGGAGCGCAAGTACAGCCCCAACGTCTGCACCGGAGTGGATGTGCGGATCGTCAAGGGGGACCCCGACCCCGGCGAGATCTCCACCAGCTACGTCGAGCGCCAGAACCTCACGATGCGGATGGGGATGCGCCGCTTCACGCGCCTGACCAACGGCTTCTCAAAGAAGGTCGAGAACCTCGCCCATGCCGTCAGCCTGCACTACATGCACTACAACTTCGCGCGGGTCCACCAGTCGCTCACCGTCGAGAACGACGACGGCACGCGGACCAAGCGCACCCCGGCGATGGCGGCCGGCGTCACCGATCACGTCTGTACGCTGGGCGAGATCGCGGCGCTGCTCGATTCAAACTGACCCACTACCCGGCTACCTGCCCGAGATACGTTCAAAGCTGGCGTATCGCCGCACTGCCGAGCAAAGGAACCATCTCCCAGGCCCGCGAGAGTTGAATCCATGGCTGGCGTGAAAGGCGAGACCGCGCTGTCAAGGCCGGTCGAAAACTGGGCCGGTCGCGCCGGTTGAAAAGTAGGCCACCTAGCGCGGTCTTCCGCTGGCGCCGCGGAGCCGAGGCCGTAGGCCGAGGCGGAGCGGCGTCGGCGGGCGCGTCCTTCCGGAGGGGGGTCAGTTTTCGGCCGGCGGTCTGCGGGTGAGGTCGCGGTCCTTGAGGCGGTAGGAGTCGCCTTTGAGCGCGAGGATCTCGGCGTGGTGGACGAGGCGGTCGATCATCGCGGCGGCGGTGGCGTCGTCGCCGAAGATGTCGCCCCAGGCCGAGAACGGCTTGTTGGAGGTGACGATCATGGAGGCGCGTTCGTAGCGGCGCGAGACGAGCATGAACATGAGGTTCGCGGCCTGCGGGTCAAACGGGATGTAGCCGACCTCGTCGACGATCAGCAGCGGGATCCGTTGGAGGCGATCGAGTTCTGCGTCGAGGCGCCCTGAGCGTTGGGCGTCGGCGAGCAGCGCGACCCATTCGGTGGCGGTCTTGAACGCGACGCGGTGTCCGGCCAGGCAGGCGCGGATCCCGATCGCGATCGCGAGGTGGCTCTTGCCGGTGCCAGGCGGGCCGAGCAGGACGACGTTCTCGCGGCCGGCGAGGAAGTCCAGCTGGCCGAGGTGCAGGACCGGGTCGCGTCGCAGCGAGGTCTGGAACGCGAAGTCGAACTCCTCGAGCGTCTTGCGCGCCGGGAACCTGGCGGCCTTGATCCGGGCCTGGCCGCCGTGGCTGTCACGCGAGTCGGTCTCGGTCTTGAGCAGCGCGGCGGCGAACTGCTCAAAGCTCCATTCCTCTTGGCGGGCGCGGTCGGCGAGCTTCGGCAACGCCCGCGCGGCGGCGGGCGCCTTGAGCTGACGGAACAGATGCGCGAGCTCCGACGACGGGCGGGTCATGCGATCAGCGCGTCGTAACGCTCCAGCGGCCGGACCTCGACGGCCGGCTCGGCCGGCTCGCGGCCGGCGCGTAGCGCCCGGGCGTGCCCGAGATCGGTGATCGTGCGGTGCCGCGCGAACGACCGAACATGGCGGCCAGCGAGCTCGCCGGTGTCCAATGCGACCACGAGGATCTCCCGGTCAGTGACGCGCGCTTCAACGCGGCGGCCGACCAGCCCAGGGTCGAGCGAGTAGTCGCAGGTGTCAAAGCGCAGGAACGGGTCCGGCGGGACTCTGAGCACCCAGCGGCGGTCGACGTCCGGCGCCGTCGCGGGCAACGGCGCCATCACCGCCCGCTCGTGCTCGAGGCGGTCGACCGGCCGGGCCCGCAGCGTCTTGTGCGTCCGGGCGTTGACCTGCGCGAACCACGCGTCGAGCTGGTCCTGGAAGTCGAGCTCGTTCGCGAACCGGCGGCCCGGCTCGAAGTTCGTCTCCGCGTAGCCCTGGAGCCGCTCAACGGCGCCCTTGGCCTGCGGATCGGCGGGCTCGCAGAAGCGCCAATCGACCCTCAGCTGCCCGCAGAACGCGGCGAACTCGTCGCTCGGGCGGCCGCCGTGGCCATGAATGCCGGCCTGGCGATCCCAGACCAGCGTGCTCGGCAGCGCGCCGAGCTGCCAGAGGCAGCGCCGGATCCCGGCGAGCAGGTCGGGAATCTGCTTGGTGAAGACCAGCGCGCCAGCGCCCGCGCGCGAGTAGCCCAAGCACGCAACCACCACCCAGCCCCGCCGCATCTGGCCGTGCCCGACCGGGACCTCCGCCGCGGGCTCCCAGACGTCGAACTGGCAGATCTCCCCAGGCCGGTAGACGGTCCGCTGAAACGCCCTTGGCGGCGGCACAAACAACGGCCGCACCTCGCGCAGATAGTCATCGACGATCGTCTTGCCGCCCTCAAAGCCCAGCGGCGCGATCAACTCACGGATCCGCTGGCCCGGCAACTTCGAGTCGGCCTGCAGCAACCGATGAATCTCCTCCTTGAACGCATCGAGCTTTGAACCCGCCGCCTCCCGGCGATAGGCCGGCGGCTCACCGCTGTGAACCGCCCTGCTGATCGTGTCGCGATGCAACCCCGTCCGTCGACTGATCTCGCGCATCGACAAGCCGCGCACGAAGTGCAGCCGCCGGATCTCCGCCCACTGCTCCACCTCGACCACCCCGGTCCTCCCGAGCTCGCTCTGCGCAAACGAGCCCAGGCTCCGCAGACCACCGGACAACGACCCAGGTGGCCCACATTTCAACCGGCGCAGGTGGCCTAGTTTTCACCCGGCGCCGACACGCGCCCATTCCGCGACTTGCTCTCTCACGTGAAGAGGCCGCCTCTGCGCTGGGCATGTCGCTGGATTCCTTCGAGCGCCACTGCCAGCCGACGCTTCGACTGGTGCGGCTCGGGCGAATGCGCTTGGTACCAGTGCGTGAACTGGAGCGGTGGCTCGAAGAGAACGCCGCCCGAGCGCTAGATACCGTGGCGTGATTGCGCCTCGACCCTCGGGCACGCAAGAGGCCAACGTGGGAGGTAGAGTCGAGCGTGGTGTTCAGCGCCGCACCAGGAGAGCGAGCCCGCACCCAGACCTGCCGCTCGCTTGCTGAGGCCAGGCACGAGTAAGGACGTCACGCTGATGGCCGCTGGCATCCAGGTTCGTCACCGCAAGACCTGCAAGGGCGCGCGCCGACGGAAGGTGCTGCAGGCCTGCCTACCGCGCCGAGGTTTACGACCACCGCGCCGGCAAGAAGCTCCGGCGCACCTTTGACAGCAAGTCCGCCGCCAGGCTTTGGCGCCAAGACGCGCTCGTCGCCATGAGGCAGGGCGAGATGACGGTCGTGGCGCCCGCCGGGCCTACCGTGGCCGCAGCGCTCGAGGGACTTACCACCGGCATGGCGAAGGGCACCATCCTGGATCGTTCCGGGCGGCCCTACCGCGCATCCACCGTCCGCAGCTACAAGGAGGCGATCCGCAGGTACTTGGCGCCCAAGCTCGGGCACCTGCGGTTGACCGAGGTCCGCCGCGCGGACGTCCAACGCCTCGTAGACGACATGCACGTCGCCGGCCTCGCTGGCTCGACCGTCCGCAACAAGCTTGATCCGCTGCGCGTGCTGTATCGCCGCGCAATGCAGGATGAGCAGATCGGTCGTAGCCCCGTCGAGAAGCTCCGTCTCCCGGCGCTCACCTCCGAGCCCCGCAAAGTCGTCGACCCCGAAAGGGCCGGGGTGCTTCTCGACGCGCTGCCCGACGATGAGCGGGCTTGGTGGTCGACCGCGTTCTATGCCGGGCTGCGCGTCGGGGAGCTTCGAGCGCTGCGCTGGCGCCACGTGGACTTCGACGCCGGGGTCATCCGCGTGCAGGCGGGCTGGGACGACGCCGAGGGCGAGCAGGACACGAAGACGACGGCGGGCGCCCGCACCGTCCCGCTGGTCGGCCGGCTGCGCGCCGACCTTGCCCGCCGCAAGCTCGCCACCGGCCGAGACGGCGACGACCTCTGCTTTGGCCGCACCCCCACGCAGGCCTTCGTGCGCTCCACGCCACGCTCGCGCGCACTCCGCGCCTGGGGCTGGAAGCAAACCGCCAACCCCGAATCCTCCGGTCCCAAGCACGTATGGGTCAAGGCGCGCGAGGACGCGCTCGAGCCGCTCACTCCGCACGAGGCGCGTCACACCTGCGCGAGCTACCTCGCCGCCGCCGGGCTCACACCGAAGGAGGCCCAGACCGCGATGGGCCACGCCGACATCCGGACCACCATGAACATCTACGCCAAGGCCGTCCCCGGCTGGGAGCGGCAGGCCACCGCCAAGCTCGACGCCTACCTCGGCGCTACGGAGCTCCCAGCCCCGTCGACCGACTCCGATGGGCCAGTGATGGGCCAGTCAACCCCTGGAATCACGCGGTCCTGAGCGGTCGCCCAGCGGTCGAAAGGCCGCTGTAGCAGGCAAATCGTCAACGGCTACGGATTCGCAAGCAGCTTTCGAATCCCCGTAGCGGTACTCAGAAAACGCCCATGAACTGGGCGTTCTCGTCGTTCAGGGGGCGTCCGTGGGACAGGCATGGGGACATGCGCGGCCGTGGGGCTCGTGGGGACAGCCTCGGCCGGCAGCGGCCCTGAGTCCCTGGGATTCCTCGCCCGCCTGAGCGCGTGCCCGGCGGCTCGGGTCCCTGGGGTTCCTCGCGCGCTTCGTGGCCGGGGTAGAAGCCGCGCAGCTTCGACGGATCCCGACCGAACGACGCACACGAGGCCCTGGCGCTCCGCCTCCGCCGTGTGATGCGAGGGTCGAGCGCACCGTCAGGCGTCTGCGAAGCTGTCGGGATGCGTCGCCTGCTCCTCCCCCTCGCGCTCGTCGCCCTCGCGGCGGTCCTGGTCGTCGGCCTCTCCCAGGCGGGCGGCGACGAGGCCCCCGACCGCCGGCAGAACCCGTCGCTCGCCGAGCAGCAGCGCGCGCTGGCCGGCGCTCCGGCGCCGCTGGCGCGGCTGTACGCCCGGGGGAACACGATCGAGCGCGGCGACCTCGAAGCGCGCCTGCGCGCGCTGCGCGGCTACCCCGTGGTGCTGAACAAGTGGGCGTCCTGGTGCGGCCCGTGCAAGGCGGAGTTCCCCGCCTTCGCGCAAGCGGCGCGGCAGATCGGCACGCGCGTGGCGTTCCTCGGCGTCAACGCGATGGACTCCGGCGAGGCGGCGCGGCGCTTCCTCGCCCGCCAGCCCGTGCCCTACCCGAGCATCGAGGACGTGGACGGCGACGTCGCGCAGCGCCTCGGTCTGGGGCAGAACTTCCCGGTCACCGCGTTCTTCGACCGCCGCGGCGAGCTCGTGCAGGTCCACCAGGGCGGCTACGCGTCGTCCGCCGAGCTGCTCGCGGACATCCGCCGGTACCTGGGTGGCTGAGATGGCTACCGGGCCGGGATCGAGCCGGGCCGCCTATAGGGGTTGGCCCGATCGGCCCGACTGCCTGGTTGGGCTCCGTCGGGCCGAGACTCGGCCAACCGCTCGACCCGGGCCACGGGCGCACTCAGGGAATGCGCGCCCGAGAGCGCCGGGGAATCTCGCCTGCGGATGCAAACGACCTCGGAGGCCATCGGGCCGGAATCGGGCCAAGCCGGGATCCGGCCGGGGCTGCCCCGATGATCGACGGGGATAGCACGCGATGGCCGACGTGCGGAAGCGCGACCTCTGGCACGAAGCCCATCGCCGGCGGCCGCCCGTGGATAGCTCCCGGCGCCGCGTCGTTCACCCCTACCGGTCGCTCACTCCTGCCCAGCGGGACGCCCCCGGCGCGGCCCCGCTCGCAGTAGGCCGAAGCCCGTCCGCTCAGCTCGTCGGGTTGACGCCGAACATCAGGACCTTGCGCTCCAGATCGAAGTAGGCCTTGCTCTCGCTGCGAAACAGGTCGTCGAGCACGTCCGTGTCATCGGCGGTGGGGCGCAGGACGTGCTCCTCCACCCCGTTGTCGAGGATGAGCTGCAGCGTGAAGGTGCCCTCGGTGCCCGGCGCCTCCTGCGTCCAGCTGAACTGATAATGGGTGACCTCCCGAACCTTGATCTGCTGCTCCGTGATTTCGTGCTGCGGCTGGTGAGCCTCCATGGTTCCTCCCTGGCATCGTCGGCTGTTCGGCGGGGTCCTTACCCCCGCGCGCGCCCGCGTTGACGTCCGTCTGTTCGGTCGCGCCCGCCGTCCGCCGTTCGACGGATGCGCCGACCGACGAAGAATTTTCGCGCGAGCGAGCGACGAATCGGCGAGACGCCCGATGCGCACAGCGGATCCCCGGCATCGTCATGGAGCTAGGAGATCACGACCGCCCAGGGCTCGACGCGGTGGGCGCTGACCACCCCGGCGGACACGTAGGGGTCTCGCTCCGCGAACGCGGCGGCGGCCTCGGCGGAGCGGAAGACGATCGCCGCGCCGTGCGGCGGGTCGCCCAGGGCGCCCGCCATCACACAGTCGCCCGCGCCGTGCGCCTCGCGCAGCAGGTCGAGGTGCCCCTCGCGGTGGGGTTCGCGCCGCTCGAGCACGTCGGGCGGGTAGTCATAGAAGAGGACGGCCAAGTGCTCCATCGCCGGCCATTGTGCCTCACCAGGCCGCCACCAGCGCGGCGTAGACGCTCACCTCGACCAGCTTGCTGACCGCGCCGAAGGTGTCGCCGGTCACCCCGCCGAGGACGCGCGCCATGACGGCCGCGCCGGCGGCGGTCACCGCCACCGCGACGGCCAGCGCGACCAGCCCCGCGCCCACGCCCGCCGCGAGCAGCGTCACCGCGACCGCGACCGCGCTGCCGGCGGCCAGGCCGCCCGGTCGGGCGCGCACCAGCGTGCCCGCCGAGTCGTCGCCCATCCGCGCGGGGGACAGCAGCGAGTGGGGGAGGATCGACCAACGCCCCAGGACGTGGGCGCACAGCGCGGCGCGCAGGACCTCCTCGCCGCTGAGCCCGCTCAGCAGCGTCCAGGACAACAGCAGCACGAGCACGAGGGCGATCGCCCCGTATGCGCCGATGCGCGAGTCGCGCAGGATCTCCAGCCGGCGGGCGCGGTCGACGTGGGCGCCCAGGCCGTCGGCCGCGTCGGCCAGGCCGTCCTCGTGCAGCGCGCCGGTCACCACGATCGCGGCGGCCAGCGCGAGCACCGTCGCCGCGCCCGGGGGCAGCGCGAGGTCGGCCAGCAGGCGGGTACCTCCCAGCGCCCCGCCGACGAGCAGGCCCACCACCGGAAACCACGCCGCGGCGCGTGACAGCCGTGTCGGATCGAGGGCCACGAACGCTCCGCCGACCGGCAGCCGGGTGAGGAAGCCGACCGCCGCGCGCAGGTCGGCCAGCGGGCCGGCGTTCACGCGGGCGCCGGCGTGCGCGCGGCGCTCAGCGGAAGCGCCCCGGCTGCCACAGGGGCTCCTCGCCCGCGTTGGCGCCGCGGCCGAGGATGAACAGCAGGTCCGACAGGCGGTTGAGGTAGCGCACTACCTCGGGGTTGGCGTCGTCTACCTCCAGCGCCCGGCGCTCGGCGCGCCGGCACACGGTGCGGCAGACGTGCAGGTGGGCCGCGGCCACGGTCCCGCCCGGCAGCAGGAAGGACTTCAGCGCCGGCAGGCCGGCGTTGACCTCGTCGCAGCGCTCCTCCAGCCACGTGGTCTGCTCGCTCGAGACGCGCAGGCGCTCACGGCCCTCATCGCCGCCGGGTGGCACCGCCAGGTCGGCGCCCACGTCGAAGAGGTCGTTCTGCACCCGCACGAGCCAGTCGCGGTAGCCATCGGGCAGCGCGTCGACCGTCAACAGAAGGCCGAGCTGCGCGTTGAGCTCGTCGACGTCGCCGTAGGCCTCGATGCGCGGGTGGTTCTTGGCCACCCGGCTCATATCGCCCAGGTGGGTCTCGCCCTGGTCGCCCAGCTTCGTGTAGATGCGGGTGAGGTTGACGGTCACGCCTAGCGAGTCTGCCAGAATGTCGCGCCCTGTTGACCCCCCGCCGCCTGCTGATGCTCGCGCTCCTGGCCGCCCTCACCACCGCCGCGGCCGGCTGCGGCGGCGGCTCGGCCGGCGCCGGTTCGCGCCCGACCACCGTGCTGGCCACCGAGTCCTTCGGCGCCCGGGCGCTGGTGCGCCGGGAGGTCCGCCAGCCCGGGGAGACCTCCGCGCTGGGCCTCCTTCAGGAGGTCGCGCCCGTGGGCATCGCCGGTGGCGGAGGCGAGGTCGGGGCGATCGGCGACGCGCGGGCCGGCGAGGGCCGGACGTGGACCCTGCACGTCAACGGCGCGCTGGAGCGCCGCCCGCCCGGACAGGTGCGCGTGCGCCCGGGGGACCACGTGTGGTTCGACCTGCACGCCCGCGAGGCCCCGCCCAGCCGCGCGGTCACCGGAGCCTTCCCCGCCCCCTTCACCACGGGGCTGGGCGGTGAGCGCATCCCGGTGCGCGTGGAGTGCGTCACGCCGGGCGACCAGCCCTGCGAGACGGTCACGCGCGCGCTGGTCGCCCGCGGCGTGGCCGCGGGCAGCGGCGGCGTGGGCAACTCGGTGGCCGACGAGACGCTGCGCGTCCTGGTCGGCCCATGGGAGCGCCTGCGCACCGCCGACGCGGCCTCCGAGGCGATCCGCGCGGGACCCCGGGCCTCCGGGGTCTACGCCACGTTCTCCGACGACGCCCGCGCGCTGAACCTCCTCACGCCCGAGGGAGAGATCGAGCGCACGCTGCGCACGAGCGCCGGCCTGGTCACCGCCATCACCATCGCCCAGCGCGAGCCCACGTGGTTTGTCACCGGCACGGACGCCGCGGGAGTGACCGACGCGGCCCGCGCCTTGCGCTCCGGCGCGATCTCGGGCGGCTTTGCCGTCGCCACCGCCGGCGGGGCCCCGATCGCCCTGCCGATCGCGGCCGGGCGGCCCCTCGGGGCAGCGATGGAGTAGGTTGACCGGCCGCGATGCGGGTCGGGATCCCCAAAGAATCCGTGCCGGGGGAGCGCCGGGTGGCGCTCGTCCCCGACGTCGTGCGCAAGCTGGCGGCCAAGGATCACGAGGTGGTCGTCGAGCCCGGCGCGGGCGAGCAGGCCGCCCTGCTGGACGCCGCCTTCGAGGAGGCCGGCGCCACGCTGGCCACCGACGCGTGGACCGCCGACGTCGTGGCCAAGGTCGCCGCGCCGACCGAGGAGGAGATCGCCAAGCTGGGCAGCGGCTCGGTGCTGATCGGCTTCCTGGGACCGCTCACCCAGCCGGCCACCATCCGCGCGCTGGCCGACGGCGGGGTGACCGCCCTGGCCATGGAGGCCATCCCCCGCATCAGCCGCGCACAGGCCATGGACGCGCTGAGCTCCCAGGCCAACGTGGGCGGCTACAAGGCCATTCTGCTGGCCTCCGAGCACATGGGCCGCTTCTTCCCGATGCTCATGACCGCGGCGGGTACCATCCCGCCGGCCAAGGTGCTCGTGCTGGGCGCCGGCGTGGCGGGCCTGCAGGCCATCGCCACCGCCCGGCGGCTGGGCGCGCGGGTCACCGGCTACGACGTGCGCTCGGACGTGGCCGAGCAGATCGAGTCGCTGGGCGCGGCGTTCCTGGAGCTGGAGGCGGGCAAGGGCGCCGAGGGGGAGGGCGGCTACGCGCGCGAGCTGACCGACGAGGAGAAGGCCGCCCAGCAGGAGGAGCTGACCGAGGCCATCAAGGGCTTCGACGTGGTGGTGACCACCGCGCTGGTGCCCGGGCGCCCCGCGCCCAAGCTCATCACCGCAGCGGCCGTGGAGGGCATGCCCCAGGGCGGCGTGATCGTCGACCTGGCCGGCGAGTCGGGGGGCAACTGCGAGCTCACCCAGCCGGGGGAGACGGTGGTCGAGCACGGCGTGACGATCGTCTCGCCGCTCAACCTGCCCTCGAGCATGCCCGAGCACGCCTCCTCCCTGTACGCGCGCAACGTCCAGGCCCTGCTGGACCTCATGACCGGAGAGGACGGCGCCCTGCACCTGGACTTCGACGACGACGTCATCGCGGGGGCGTGCGTCACCCGTGACGGGGAGATCGTGCACGACGGCGCCAAGCAGGCCGTGGAGGCGGCCGCCTGATGGACCTGCTCACCGAGCTCGCGATCCTGCTGCTGGCCGGCTTCGTCGGCTTCTACGTCATCTCCAAGGTCCCAAATACGCTGCACACGCCGCTCATGTCGGGCACCAACGCCATCCACGGCATCGTGCTGCTGGGCGGCCTGCTGGTGATCGGCGAGGCCACGGGCTTCGTCAACGACCTGATCCTGGTCATCGCCATCGCCTTCGGAACCATCAACATCGTCGGGGGCTTTCTGGTCACCGACCGCATGCTCGAGATGTTCAAGGGCAAGCCGGGCGGCCAGGCCTCCGCCGGAGCCGGCGAGGGGGAGGAAGGCTAGTGGAGGGGATCACGGGCGACCTGGTCCGCATCGCCTACCTGGTCGCGTTCGCGCTGTTCATCGTGGGCATGGCGGGGCTGACCAGCCCGACCCGCGCGGTGCGCGGCAACCGCATCGCCGCGGTCGGCATGGCCATCGCGGTGGTGGCCACCCTGTTCGACCAGGGGGTGGGCGACTACGCGCTCATCGCGCTGGGGATCGTCATCGGCACGGTGGTGGGGGTGCCCGCCGCCCGCCGGGTGCAGATGACCGCCATGCCCCAGATGGTCGCGCTGTTCAACGGCGTGGGGGGCGGGGCGATCGCGCTGATCGCCTGGGCGGAGTTCCGCCGCTCGGGCGGGGACATCACCAACCTGGAGATCGGCGTCCCCCTGGTCTTCGCGGCCATCATCGGGTCGATCTCCTTCTGGGGCTCGAACATCGCCTTCGCCAAGCTGCAGGGTCTGATCTCGGGGACCCTGAAGATCCCCGGCGGGCTGTTCGTCAACATCGGGCTGATGGCCGCGGCGCTGGCGTGCGGCGTCGCGCTGCTGGCGGGCTCGGACAGCGAGCTGCTGTTCATCCTGCTGCTGGTCTTCGCGGCGATTCTGGGCACCCTGGCGGTCCTGCCCATCGGCGGGGCGGACATGCCGGTGGTGATCTCCACGCTCAACGCCTTCACCGGCCTGTCGGCGGCCGCCGCGGGCGTCGCGCTGGACAACGTGGCGCTGATCGTCGCCGGCATGATCGTGGGCGCCAGCGGCACCATCCTCACCAACCAGATGGCCAAAGCCATGAACCGCTCGATCGGATCGGTCCTGCTGGGTGGCTTCGGCGGACAGGCGGGCGGTGGCGCGCAGGCCGGCGCGGAGGGCGAGCAGGGCACGGTGCGCTCGACCTCGGCGGCCGACGCGGCCATCCAGATGGCCTACGCCAGCCAGGTCGTCGTCGTGCCCGGTTACGGCATGGCCGTCGCCCAGGCCCAGCACGCCGTGCGCGAGATGACCAAGGAGCTCGAGAAGCGCCAGATCGAGGTGAAGTTCGCCATCCACCCCGTGGCCGGACGCATGCCCGGCCACATGAACGTGCTGCTGGCCGAGGCCGACGTGCCCTACGACCAGCTCAAGGAGATGGACGAGATCAACGGCGAGTTCCCGCGCACCGACGTCTCGCTGGTCATCGGCGCCAACGACGTCATCAACCCCGACGCGCGCAACGTGCCCGATTCCCCCATTTACGGCATGCCGATCCTCAACGTGGACGAGTCCTCGTCGATCATCGTGCTCAAGCGCTCGATGAGCTCGGGCTTCGCGGGCATCGAGAACCCGCTGTTCTTCAACGACAAGACGCAGATGCTCTTCGGCGACGCCAAGGGCAGCGTCGGGGAGATCGTCTCCGAGCTGCAGAGCCTCTAGCGTCCATAGCGCCGCACCCAGGGCGTCGCGGTGACGCTGTGGGCGACGATCGACGCGGCGATGGCCAGGGTGGCTGCGGCGAAGACGGTGTCGTAGCGCGCCGGGTTGAACTCCTCCACGAAGGTCACGTAGTACATCGCCGCGACGCCCAGCGGGCCGAACCAGGCCAGGAACGCGGTGCCCCGGCGTCCGGTCCGTGTTCCCGCCGCGAGCGCGGCGCTGACCGCCGGCGGGCGGCGCACCAGCAGCGCCCAGGCGGCGAAGGCCAGACCGCCCAGCCCCAGGCCCGTCCACGCGTCCCACGGCAGCAGCAGCCCGAAGAGGGCGAAGACGGGCAGGATGAACAGCTGCTCCACGGCGCTCTGGACGTGCTCGAGCGGCTCGGCTGCCTCCTCGTGCAGGATCTCGCTGAACACCAGGCCGCTGACGAACGCCGCCAATATCCCCGATCCCTGCACCAGCTCCGCGCCGGCGACGTTGACCAAGGCCAGTCCCACGCCCACCGCCAGCACGTACTCCTCGCTGTAGGACCCGGTGCGCCGGCTGGTGCGCACCGCCCAGGCGGCGATCAGCCCGGTGACCACGCCCAGGCCGAGGCCGATCCCCACCTCCTTCGCGGCCTCCCCGACCCAGGCGCCCACCCCCTCGGCCACGACCACCGCCGGGAGCAGGACGAAGACGATGGCCAGCCCGTCGTTGGCGCCCGACTCGATCTGCAGCGAGCGCCGCAGCCAGCGGGGCAGGCAGCGCTCCGCCAGCGGCCCGGTGACCAGCGTGGAGGCCACCACCGGATCGGTGGGGGTGAGGATGGCGCCCAGCAGCACGGCGGCCCAGAAGGGCAGGTCCAGCAGGAGCCACGCGCCCAGCGACGTCGCCGCGAACATGCCCACCATCCCGAGCGTGAGCAGCGCGCCGGCGCGGCGCAGGTTCTCGCGCAGGTCGCTGCGGCTGATCTGCAGTGCGGTGGCGGTCAGCGAGATGGCCAGCGTGAGCTCGGCGAGGTCCTTGAGGACCGTGCGCGGGTCGCCCAGTCACTCGAGGTCCACCAGCCCGGTGACCTCGGGGCCCACCACCACGCCGATGGCCAAGGCCAGCAGCGGGGCGCTCAGCCATACGCGCTTGAGCGCGTTCGCGGTCACGCCCAGGCCGAGGACGAGCCCCCCGAGCAGAAGCACGACGAGGTGGAACTCCACGGCGATGCGCTGCCCTCGCGCCCCGCGCCCGAACCGGCGGCCCCTCCCGTGATGGCCGGCCGGTCGCCTGGGTAACACCGCCGGCATGGGAGCCGGCCGGCTGATCATCGGCACCTCCAGCTGGGCTGACCCCGGCTTCGTCGGGGAATGGTATCCGCGCCACCTGCCCGCCCGCGACCGCCTCGCGTGGTATGCGCAACGCTTCGAGGCGGTGGAGGTCAACGCGACCTTCTATGCCGTGCCCGACGCGGGCACGGTCGCCCGGTGGGCGCACGCCACGCCCGCGGGCTTCACCTTCGACGTGAAGCTGCACCGCCTGCTCAGCCGCCACGCGGCGGCGCCCGACAGCCTGCCCCCCGACCTGCGCGCACAGGCGCGGACCACCGGGCGCGGCCGGGTGGCGCTGGACGGGGGTTTGGAGGCGGCGCTGGCCGATCGGATCGCCGAGGCCGTCACCCCGCTGTGCGAGGCCGGCAAGCTGGCCTCCTTCCTGTTGCAGCTCACGCCCGCCTTCGCGCCCGGGCGCCACGACCTGGACGAGCTCGCGGGCCTGCTCGCGCGCCTCACGCCCACGGCGCCCGTGGCCGTCGAGCTGCGCCACCGCGCCTGGTCGGAGGGCGCGCGCCTGCAGGCCACGCTGGACTGGCTCGAGGACCACAAGGCGGCCTACGTGTGCCTCGACGGTCCCCAGGGCGGGGCGCCCACCCTGCCTCCGCCGGTGGACGCGACCACCCGCCCCGACCTGGCCTACTTCCGCGCCCACGGGCGCAACCTGGAGGGATACCTGCACGGGCGCTCGGTGGCCGAGCGCTTCGGCTGGCGCTACGACGACGGCGAGCTTGAGGAGATCCGCGGCCGGCTGGAGGGCCTGGCCCGACAGGTCCCCGCCGTGCGCATGATGTTCAACAACAACCGCGGCTCCGACGCCCCCGTGGCCGCCCGGCGCCTGCGCGAGCTGGCCGGCCAGGACCCGGGTCCGCCGCCCGACCGTGCGCCGGCGCAGGAGGCGCTGCTGTGAGCAGGCTGCCCCTGGAGGTCGAGGTGTCGCTGGCCGGACTGCTCTTCGGCTCGCTGTGGTTCGCCTTTCTCGGCCCGCCGCCGCGCCGGCGGGCCTCCTCCACCGCGGTGGCGGTGGTGGGCGGCCTGGGCGTGGCGATCTGCCTGGGCGGGCTGGTGCTCGCCCACCTCAGCCCGGCGATGGCCGGGCTCTCGCTGGCGCTGGGCGTCGAGGCGCTGTGCATCGCCGGCTGGCTGGGCCGCGGAGGCGGCGGAGGCGGCGGCGGAGGCGGCGGGGAGGACGACCCCGGGCCGCCCCACAGCGGCCCCGGCCTGGACTGGGATGCCTTCGACCGCGCGCGGCGGGAGTGGGAGCGCCCGCGCACCCCGGTCTAGGAGCTGGTGTCGCTTTCGCGACCTGGGGGCCCGCCTCCGGCGGGTGACCTAGCGCGGGACCCGGCTCCGCGGCCATCTGGCCGCTCCGCCACCCGCGGGCCGCCTCCGGCACCCCTAGCGAACGGTGAATCTGCGGTAGCCGGAGCGTGAGGCCAGGTGGGGCGCCCGGCCCTTGTAGCGCGTGAGCGCCCGGTAGCGGCCCCGGGTGCGAAGCGTGAGCGTCCGGCTGTAGGCCCCCGGCGTCTTGGCGGAGACCAGCTTCACGCGCCGGTAGCGCCCACGGATACGCCGCTCGACGCTGATGTAGACGCGGCCGGCGACCGGCGGCTGGGCGGTTGCCGGAGTGAACCGCCCGCGCAGGGTCACGCGGCGCCCGCGAACGCGTGGGCGCTGCAGGGTCGTCTTGGTGGTGATGGGCGCCAGCTGGTCGGCCGCCACCTTCTCGACGGTCACGCTGCGCTCGGCGGTGTTGCCGGCCTCGTCGTAGGCGCGGAAGGTCAGGGTGTGCGTGCCCAGCGAGAGCCGGTCGCGGGAGTTGTACCAGGGGTCGAGCTTGAAGCTGTCGCCCTTGAAGTTGAGGATGTGCTGGCCGTCAGCGAGCAGCTCGATGTGCTTCATGCCCGTCCCGCCGGGCGCGTCGGCCCCGGACGCGCCGACCGACAGGCGGTCGGTGAAGCGCAGCCCGTCGGTCGGCTGCGAGACGCTCACGGTCGGGGGCTCGTGGTCGACCACGCCCCCGCATGACCGGTTGGGGGCGACGCTCGCGCTGTTTCTGAGCGCCTTCATGGCCGCGTGGGCGGGCTTGGCGGAGCCGTCGGTGCGCATGAGGCCCAGCCCGGCCGCGTAGCCGGGGAAGTCGCGGATGTCCTGCAGGGAGAACCACATGGTGACCGTCAAGTACGGGTCGGCGGCCATGCACTCGTAGGCCTGGGTGAGGAACTGCGCCTGTTGCTCTTCGCTGACGCCCGCGGGCTTGGTTCCGGCCCAGGCGCCGTTCTGGCAGGAGTTCGGTGCCGTGGAGGTGGTGTTCCAGCCCAGCTCGGTCATCCAGATGGGCTTGTGGCCGTCGCCATGGCGGGCCATGACGTGGTGGACCTCCCGGTAGCCGGTGAACGCGTACCGGCCGATGCGCCCGTCCGGCTCGCGGTAGTAGGCGTCCGGCCCCGCGATCAGGCAGGCGGTGTCGGTGTGGACCCCGACGGCGTCGAAGTTGTCCTTGGCGCCGTGGGCGTAGAGGGCCTCCAGGAAGTCGAAGTTGTTGCCGACCATGCCGGCGCTGACCACGGTCGCGTTGGGGTTGCGCGCCTTGACGACCGGATAGGTGGCGCGCAGCAGCGCGGCGTAGGCGGCGGGCTGCGGGCCGCCCAGCCAGAACTCGCCCTCGTCGGGCTCGTTCCACACCTCCCAGGCGTTGACACTGGGGGCTTGGCTCACGAGGTAGCCCATCATCTCGGCGTACTTGGCCGGGTCCCTCGGCGGGGCGATGCCGCTGTTGCTGCCCGACGCCCAGGACGGCGACCCCGTCACGACGGCCAGGACCTTCACGCCCCGGGCGCGGTAGGCGGCGGCGGTGTTGCGCAGCTCGTTGACGGCATTGGCGTTGTAGACATCGTCGGATGGCTCGATGCCTCCCCAGTTGACGAACAGCCGCACCCAGCCGACGCCCAGCCCGGAGGCCTGCTGGGGCCCGTCGACGGTCTGGTTCAGCGACGGCACGAACCCCGTCTCGGCGGCATGCGCGGGACGCGCCAGGACAACCGACGTCAGGACGGCGAGCAGCATGGCCAGCAGGGCGAACATGCCGGGAACAGGCAAAGGGGAAGCTCTCCGGAGAATCTGCATGTGGTCATTCATCGGCGGAGGTCGGTGGGAGCTTGAGGTTCAGGGGGCCGCCGGGGTGGACACTCGTACGACTCAGCGACCGCTTCTCCGACGACCGGGTACACGACGACCATGTACATAGGTATCTCACTCTTCCTGATCGCCCTGGGCGCGGTCTTGGCCTTCGCCGTCAACGCGAGTGTCGAGGGCTTCAGCATCAACACCGCCGGATGGATTCTCATCATCGTCGGCGTCGTCGGGGTTTTCGCCTCGCTCCTCGTGCTTGCCCGCGGCCGCACCGCCGTCGACAGGCCGCCGGCCTGATCGAGAGCAGCAGGCTGCGCACCGGGTGGGGGCGGACCAAACCCCTGGCCCTCGGCGCGCAGGCTGCATCGGCCGGCCCGCAGCAGCGGGTCGGCCGATCATCGCCCCAGCAGGCTCGACCTGCCCCCGCCACGCGCCGGGTCAGGACAGGTGGCGCGCGGTCACTTGTCAAGCTTCGAGAGGCAGGCCTCTCAGCGTGCCGCCTCCAGGCACGTGACACCATCCGGCCCGACGGTGGCGGCGTGCTCGGTCCCGGAGTCCACCTCCAGTCGGTCCCCGGCCCCGAGCTCCAGGTCCCCGTCCGGGGTGTGGAAGACGATGCTGCCCGACACGCAGTAGAGCACCTTCTGGTAGGTGTGTGAGTGCCAGTCGTAGCGGTCCGCAGGAGCGTTTCCCCACTCGTGCGGGCGAAGGCCCTCCTGCTGGAAGGTGGCCTCGATCTGCTCCCGGCTGGGCGCAGCTCCCTCCGCCTTCTCCACTCGAGCGGCCATATCTCGCCTCCTTGGGCTGGCGATCGCAGACGACATCGGAGTATCGCATCGCGCGACCGCCTCACCGTCATCGCCCTCGACAAGAGTGTGCGCGGTGCGCGCACGGTCCACCGCAGGCTCGGCTCGCGCAGCGGGCGAGCCGCGGCGGCCGCCACGGCGCGCTCGTCAGGAACGGTCGTCTGGGGTGGACCCGATCGTCCAACGGGCTACGCGGGCGAGCGGTCCGTGCCCCGCAGACGTTCCAAGCTTCACCACCACGATCAGGATCACCGTGGTCCCCACCCCGGCAAGGACGCGGATCCACCAGTCGGCCTTGATTCCGAAGGCGACGGTCACCCCGACACTCACCAGCACGCCCAGCAACGTGATCCCGCCCGTGGTGAGGGTCAGCGTCCTGCTCGTGCTCGAGTCTGCCACGGGTCGCAACTACCCTGCTCGGCCTTCGGCTACCTGCTTGGCCGGCTCGACCGCGTGGCCGGGACGTCGCGCGTCGCGACGTGGGCGTGGGCCGGGGGCCAGAGCCAGCCGTCATCGCGCGGCCCTCGCACGGGCATGTTCGGCGACGCCGGGGTCGAGCCAGCCTCGGCGCTCGAGCTCGTCGACGAAGCGGACGTAGGGCTCGGCGAACCGGCCGTCGCGGTCAGGGCGCGGCTCGATGACCTCGCGCACGCCCACCATCCGGGCGGCGACCTCCGAACAGGAGCGGCCCTCGGAGGCGGCGAGCACGGCCATGCCCAGCGCGGCCTCGGCCTGCTCGGGCAGCCGGACCGCTCGGCCCAGCACGTCGGCGCGCAGCTGGCACCAGTAGCGGCTGCGCGTCGCGCCGCCGGTGAGGCTGAGCTGGCCGTCGGTGGGCGCTCCGAGGCGATCGAGGTGGTCGAAGCACAGCCGCTCGACGTAGGCCACGCCCTGCAGCAGTGCGGCGTAGTGCTCGCTCTCGTCGTCGGGCTCGCCCAGCACGAAGCCCTCGGCCTCCGGTGCGACGAATGGGAAGCGCTCACCCGACGAGACGAGTGGGTAGGCGAGCACGCCCGCCGGCTCGCGCTCGGCCGCGCGGCGCTCGAGCGCCTGGAGGTCGCGGCCCTCGAAGCGGGTGGAGAGCACGCCGGCGCCGACGCTCGAAGCGCCGCCCGGCAGCCAGCCGCCGTCGGGCGAGCGGTGTGAGTAGACAGCGCCCAGCGGGTCGCGGATCAGCTCGCACGTCACCCCCTTGAGCGCGAGCGTCGTCCCGAGCACCGAGCTCCAGCTGCCCGGGCTCAGCGCGCCCGTGGCCAGTTGCGCGGCGCAGCCGTCGGTCATGCCGGCGATCACGGGGGTTCCCTCGGGAATGCCCGTCGCCTCGGTCGCGGCGCGGCCCACCGTTCCCAGCCGCGCGCCGGAGCGCACGACGTCGGGCAGCAGCCCGGAGGGGACGCCCAGCTCGGTCATGACCTCGTGTGGCCAGGCGTCGTGGAGCAGGTCGTAGCCGCTCTTCAGCGCGTGGCTGCTGTCGGTGGGCACGTCGTGCCCGACGAGCCTGCGCGTCACGAAGTCGACCTGGTGGGCCAGTCGGGCGTCTTGCACCCTCTCGTCGTGCTCGCGCAGGAGCCACAGCAGCTTGGGAAGGGCCCAGGCCGGCTGCATGCGATAGCCCAGCGAGTCCCACACGGCGGCGCCCGCCTCGTTGGCGCGCCGGGCGTCGTCGACCGCACGGGAGTCGTCGTACATGAGACCGGCGGAGATCGGATCGCCCGCGGAGTCCACGAGCAGCACGGTCCCCGAGGTGGCGCAGAGCGCCAGCCCTCCGATCGGCTGCCCCGTCAGCCCGGCCAGTGCCTCGCGGCAGGCCGTCGCCAGGGCTCTCCACCACTCGCGGGGGTCCTGCTCGTGGCGGGCACCGTCGCGGTGGCTGGTCAGCGGGCGCGAAGCGCTGGCCAGGATGGCGCCGCTGGCCGACACCGCCAGGGCGCGCGCGCTCTGGGTCCCGAGATCGAGTCCAAGCCAGACGGGATGGCTCACGGCCGGGGGCTCGGCGCGGGCACGGGGCGGATGCTGAGGGGGTCGTACAGGGCAGCGGCGGCTTCACAGGGGCGGCGGAAGGCTTCCCGCCGCCCGGGAGCATGTCGGCTAGCGCCGGCGCAGGCGCTCGCAGTCGGCGGCGACCACGTCCGCGCGGTCGGCCACGACGCGGTCGTGTTCTGTCCCGCACTCGACCTGGTCGGCCTCTCCGTCGCGGACGTTGACGAAGTCCCGGCCGCTCCCGCCACGGACCGTGTCGACCCCGGGCACGCTCGCGTCGTCGCGGGACCGCGCGAAGATGACGTCCGGCCCTGCGCCGCCGTCCACGGTGTCGGCGCCCAGCCTCGGGAAGATCACGTCGCGTCCGTCGCCGCCGGAGAGGGTGTCGTCACCCTTGCCGCCGCCGAGGAGGTCGCGCCCGGCGCCCCCCTCGACGCGATCGTTGCCCTCGCCGGCGCGGACCCGATCCCGCCCGCCTCTGGCATCGACGGTGTCATCGCCCTCCTTGGCGAAGATGCGGTCCCGCTCGTCGGTGCCCACGATGGTGTCGGGGCCGGAGGTTGCCACGATCTTTGCGGCGACGGCCCCCCCGGCGGTCAGGACCAGCGCAGACGCCGCGACCGTCGCGGCGAGGAGAAGGGGTCGGGTCAAGCGAGGCAACGCGGGCTCCTTTGTCAAACATCGGGTCGGAAGAGGGCGGACCGCAGCGAATCCGCCCGGTAGAACAATCTCCCGGTCCGGAAGTTGCCGCACGAGGCGCCGGCGAGCACGTCGCCGACCCCGACACGGCCACGCACGCTCTGGGTGCCGAGATCGAGCCCGAGCCGGACGGGTTCGCTCACGGCGAGCTCGTCAGCGGGGCGTCCTCAGTGCTCATAGGTGCCGATGGTCCGTGCCTGCTCGATGACGTGGTCTTCGATGCGCGACAGCAGCTCCCGGCGGTCAAGGCCCGCCTCGAGCTCCAGGTCGGCGTCCAGGGCATAGACCCAGAAGTAGTAATGGTGGCGCCCGTGGCCCGGCGGCGGCGCAGGACCGTCGTAGCGCTGGTTGCCAAACGAGTTGGCACCGGGGGTGGCGCCCTCACCGCCCTCGGGCAGGCCGCTGGCCTCGCCGGGGATGTTGTAGGCCACCCAGTGGGTGAACCCGTCCACCAGCGGGGCATCGGGGTCGTACACCACGACGGCCAACGAGCGGGTGCCGTCGGGCACCCCGCTCCACTCAAGCGCCGGCGAGACGTCCTCACCGTCGCCGGTGTGGCGCTCGGGGATCGGCTCATGCCCGTCGAAGGCGCCAGAGCGGATCGCCAGGTCCTGAACATTGAGCTGCTGAGCCATCATGCTCCTCTCGGTCTTCTCGCGGGGCAGCGGCGCTTCACCGGCCGGACCCAGAGAATGCCAGGTGGCGTCGTGGCGGCGAATTTCCGTGCTGATCAAGCTCCTCGTCGAAGAGCGCGGGTCCGAACTCGCGGTCGGGCTGTGGAGTTCCCGACGGCCCGTGGTCGTCGGCGTTCTCGCCTACCCGGAGGCGCGGGCGGCGCTGGCGGCCGCCCGCCGAGCGCGTCGCCTGACCGCGAGCGGATATCGGACCGCGTCACGGACTTCGAGACCCTTCACGCCCGCCGCGCTCATCGTCGGGATCGACGAGACGCTCGCACGTCAAGCAGGCGACCTCGCCGCCGAACACCACCTCCGCGGCCACGACGCCGTGCACCTCGCGAGCGCGCTGCGCCTCGGAGGACAGACCACGCTCATCACCTGGGAGGACCACCTGAAAGAAGCGGCAATCGCCGCCGGGCTCGCCGTGGCACCCGCGCCGTGACCCCCGGCTCCCCGGTGTGGGTCGACCTGCGCCGCGTAGGTCTCTGGTCGCGTCGGGCCGGCGCGCTCCTAGCGCATGTTGCCCGTATGCCCGAGCGAGAGGCGTCCGGGCTGGGGCCAGACGAGCATCCCGTGGGCGCCCGCCCCGACCGGGATGCGCGCGCGCACCTCGCCGTCGTCGGTGTCCAGCGCGTAGACCTCCGAGTGGTAGCGCCCGCTCAGCCACAGCGTCCTGCCGTCGGCCGAGACGCCGCCCATGTCGGGGCTGCCACCGCCGGGGATCCGCCAGGTGTCCGTGACCTTCCTGCGCTCCAGGTCGATCACCGAGACCGTGCCGGCCAGGCGGTTGGTCGCGTACATGACCTTCGCGTCGCGGCTGGGGTAGAGGCCGTGCGTGCCGCGGCCCGTCTTGAAGAACCCCTTGACCCGGAACGTGTCGGCGTCGACCTTCCAGACGCCGTTGGCCACCTCGTCGGCCACGTAGAAGAGCTTGCCGTCGGGCGAGAGGCGCACGTCGACGGGCTTGGAGCCCGGATGGTCGAGCTGGAGCTCGTCGAGGACCTTGCGCTTGCGCACGTCGATCAGCAGCAGCGTGCCGTCGAACTCGCAGCTGGCCACGGCGCGCCGGCCGTCGGCCGAGAAGTCCATGTGGTCGACCCCCGCGCAGCCGGCCGGGACCGACTTGCGCACCTTCCACGTCTCGGGATCGCGGAAGTCCAGGCGCTGAAGTCGCTCGGCCACGACGATGGCCGAGCGCCCGTCCGGGGTGAAGTAGAGGTTGTAGGGGTCGTCGACCGGGATGGGGTCGTCCCTCTTCCCGGTCTCGGGGTCGATCGGGGTCAGGCTGTTGCCCTGCGTGTTGTTGACGTAGAGGGTCTCGAGGTCGTGCGAGGGCGTGACGTGGTGGGGCAGGTCGCCGACCGCGAAGGTGTCGACCACCTTCATCTTCTCGGGGTCGATCACACTCACCGTGTCGCTGTCGGAGTTGGGCACGTAGATGCGCTCGCGGTGTTCCTTCACGGCCGGGCTGAGCATCCCGGCGCGGGTGTGGGCGTAGACATCCGTGGAGGCGGTGCCCGGCGAGGCGCTGCCCGTTGGGCGCTCGGCCCCAGGGCCGCCGGGGCGCTCCTCCGCGGTGCCGGCCGGTGTCGCCTTGCGCTCGCCCGCAGCTGGACCGCCCCAGATGAGCGCCGTGGCGGCGACCACCGCGGCGGCCGCCAAGGCACCCAGGGTGAGGGCCCGCGGCGAGCGGACGTGGCGGTGCAAAGGCTCGGAAGGGCGCTTGGGCACCGACATCGAGCGCGCATTGTGCACAAATCCGTTCCAGGGCCTTCAGTCCCCGCTCGCCGCGTCGCGCTCGGGCGCGCGGTCGTGGCCCGTGCGGTGGGACGCCCGCGCGATGGCGTGCGCGGCCACCGGCGTGGTGAGCAGCAGGAAGGCCGCGATCAGGGCGGCCCGGGCGATCACCTGGCCGTCACCCGTCGCCGTGGAGGCCACGCAGAACGCGATGACCCCCAGGAAGACCGCCTTGCTCGCCGCGTGCAGCTGCAGCAGGACGCCGGGCATGCGAAAGAGCCCGACCACCCCGAGGGTCATGACGACCAGGCCGAGCACCACGAGCGCGTCGGCGACCCAGGCCATCAGAAGATGCGCCCCTCGGCGTGGAAGCGCGAGGCGGCCACCGTGGTCACGAAGGAGAGCACGGCGAGCAGCAGCGCGGCGTCCAGGTACAGCGAGGTGCGGTTGGCGCTCGAGAAGAGCACCAGCAGGCCGACCAGGATCAGCACGACCATGTCGACGGCGAGGATCCGCGCCGGCGCTCCCCGCGCATGGATCACCCGGAAGGCGCCCGCTCCCAGCAGCAGCGTCATCCACACCACGGCCAGGTAGAAGACGGCCTCGTGCATCACGGCACGACCTGGCGCTGCCGGCGCTGATAGTCCTCCCGCCAGCGTCGGCGCAGCGCGTCGGGGTCGCTGGCGTCGAGCACGTGCATCACGGCGACCTCACGCTCCCAGTCGAAGTCCACCAGCAGCTCGCCCGGGGAGAGGGTGAGCGCCAGGGCGGCGACCACCGCCCCCGCCTCCGAGCGGTCGTCGACGGGCAGCTCGACCATGCCCGCCTCACGCAGCGGGCGCAGCCCGACCACCACCAGCGCGACCTCCCAGGTGCCGACCACGATCGTCCACGCGACGTGGGCGAGCAGGCGCGGCGCGTGCGCCAGGCGCCGGGCGATCGCGCCGGGGCCCGCTGCGCGCTCGCCGCCGGCGGGCAGCGTTCGCTGCAGCAGGACCACCACGCCGCCGGCCAGGGCCAGGCCGATGAGCAGGTCCAGCGGCTTGGCGCTGGCCAGGGCCAACGCATAGATCCCGGCCAGCCCGACGATGAGCGCGGCGCGGCTCACGAGGGGCTCCTCAGCGCGCCCGCCGCCGCCTCGCTGGCGCCCAGCAGCGGCTCGGGCCACAGGCCGAGGAGGAGGATGGCGGCGGCGGCCAGCAGGGCGGGCGCGCGCTGCCACCGGCCATGGGGGGGCCGGGGCGGCTCTTCGGAAGGCCGCCAGTGGTCGTGCTGGTAGATCTGGAACATGTAGACGAAGGACAGCGCGCCGCCGAGCACGATGAGGGCCACCAGCAACGCGTTGCCCTCGGCGATCCCGCTCTGGAAGAGCCCCACCTTGCCCAGGAAGCCGGCGGCGGGCGGCACGCCGGCCACGCTGAACGCCCCCACGGCGAAGGCCGCCCCCACCAGCCAGCCGCGCAGGCCGGCCGAGAGGAACAGCAACGCCTTGTTGAGGGCGTTGATCACGGCGTAGAGCACCGCCGCGTACAGCCCGACGGTCCCGCCCACCGCCAGGGCGACGATGATGTAGCCGACCTGGCCGATGGCCGAGTAGGCGAGCACCTCGGAGGTCGAGCGCCGCGACAGCGCCTGGAGGGCCCCGTAGATGATCGAGGCGGTGCCCAGCACCGCCAGCGCCACGCCCGCCAGCTCGAGCTGGGCGGGAAGCACCCCGGCGCCGAAGCGCAGCAGGCCGTAGGCGCCGATGTTCGACAGGGCCCCCGCGAGCACCGCGGCCACCGCCGGGCGCGAGGCCGTGTACACGGAGGGCAGCCAGAAGTGAAACGGAAAGAGCCCGAGCTTGACCGCGAAGGCCACGAACAGGCAGGCCGCCGCGAGGATCGCCGAGTTGGGCTCCACGGCGGTGATCCGCTCGGCCACGGTGGCCATGTCAAGCGTTCCCGTGACGTGGTAGAGCGCGCCGATGCCGATCAGGAACAGGAAGGAGCCCAGCAGGTTGACCACCGCGAAGACGAAGGCGGCCCCCAGCTCGCGGGTGGACCCCCCGGTGGCGGTGAGCGCGTAGGCGGCGATCATCGACAGCTCGAAGAAGACGTAGAACGAGAAGATGTCGGCGGTCAGGAACAACCCCGTCAACCCCGCCGCCATGAACAGGATCAGCGCGGGGGTCGTGCGGGTGGCCGTGCCCTGCGCCGTCTCGTGGGCGAGGCCGAGCAGGAGGACCGTGCTCGACACGACGGCGAACAGCGTGCCCAGCGCGTCCGCGCGCAGGCGGATGCCCACGCCGGTCGGCCAACCGCCCACGACGGTTTCCAGCGGGCCGCGCGTGAGCACCAGCCCCATCAGCACCGCCAGCGCGAGCAGGTGCAGCGCGAGCACTCCGAGCGCGACGAGCTTCCAGTGGCGCCGCGTGGCGTCCAGGGGGGCGAGCATCACAGCGCCCACCCAGGCGATGCCCAGGCCCGCCACCAGCATCTAGTGGTCCCTTCGAATCACTAGACCGACACGTCCTCGCGCTCCAGCTCCCGCTCGGTCTCCTGCTCGCGGCGCGACAGCTCGTCGATGTCCACGCTGCCCGACGAGGTACGCACGCGGAAGGCGACGCTGACCAGCAGCGCGGTCACCGCGAAGCCGATGACCAGCGCGGTGAGGGTCATCGCCTGGACGAGCGGATCGCTGACCTGCACGCCCGGGGCCAGGGGGTAGGTCGGCGCCTGTCCGCGCGTCAGGGCGCTCGACATGAGCGTGAGGTTCGCGGCATTGGAGACCAGCACGATCCCCACGGTGATCCGCAGCAGGTCGGCCTTCAGGATCAGGTAGGCGCCGCTGCCGAACAGCACGCCGACCGAAAGGGCGAAGAGCAGGGTCACGCGCCGGCCCTCCGGCCGGCCCGGGGCGTGCCGCTCCCCCGGGCTCCGCGCCCCAGCGAGGCCACCAGGCCGACCGCGCTGAGCACCGCCCCGCTGACCAGGGCGAACACGCCGAGGTCGAAGAGGAAGGCGGTGGCGATCTCCACGCTGCCCACCTTGGGGACCTCGGCGCCCGGCGGGGGCCAGTGGGTCAGCGGCGGCTCGCCCAGCGCCACGGGCACGAAGGCCACGCCGAGGGTCACCACCAGGCCGATCGCGGCGAGCGCGGGGGCCCGCGTCACGGCGGGCAGGGCTTGCACGCTGAAATCGCGGCCCAGCGCGACGAAGTGCACGAGCGTTCCCAGCGCCACGATCACCCCCGCCGCGAAACCGTCCCCGGTGGACGAGTATCCCTTCACGACGGTGGCCAGCGCGACCATGACGGACGCCGCGAGGAGGAGCGGCGCGAAGCGGCGGGCCAGCGCAGCGGTCATGCGAGCCTCCCACGGCGCAGCAGCGTGGCGATGCCCACCACGGCCACGAACACGACCGTGATCTCCACCAGCGTGTCCAGGCCGCGGAAGTCGGCCAGGATCACGGTCACCACGTCCTGGCCGTGGGCCTGCGGGGTGAGGCGCACGTGCTCGGCGGCCACGACCTGCTCGGGGGTGGGCGTCGACAGGGCCGCCCAGACCACCAGGAAGGCGAACGCGCCGGCGCCCACCCCGATCCCCGCGTTGATGCGCTGCCGGCGGCGCGACTCGCGCGCGCGGGCCTCCCGGCGCAGCACGCGTTCGGGCACCAGGGAGAAGATCCCGAAGAACAGCAGGGTGATGGTGGTCTCCACCAGCACTGCGACCAGCGCGACGTCGGGCGCGCCGAAGAAGGCATAGGACACGGCGAGCGAGAAGCCCAGCGTGCTCAGCACGAGGACGAGCGTCAGGTGCTCGCGTGGCACCGTGCAGGCCAGGGCCGCGCCGATGACCACCGCGAGCGCCAGGGCGAGGGGGAGGTCCGTGGTGCCGATCGTCCCCACGGTGAAGGTGGCTGTGCTGGGCGTGGCGAGGATCCCCAGCGCGACCAGCACCGCGGCCAGCACGAGGATCGGACGCACCCGCGCGCGCAGGTCGCGCACCTCGAAGTCGTGCACCGCGTCCGACAGCGAGTTCAGCCCGCGCAGGCTGACCTCGTAGATCCGCTGGGGGCCGATCGCGTCGCCCAGCCGCGCGACGCCCGCGGCCACCGGCGCCCACAGCACGCGCGTGGCGACGATCAGCCCGCCGAGCGCGTAGGTGCCAAGCGCCATGAGGTTCTCGGCGCGCAGGTCGAGGTGGTAGGCGGGCTTGAAGGCGTCGGGCGCGCCGAAGGTGGCCGTCCCCGCCTCCCGGGCGAGCTCGGCGAAGGGCTGGACCCACACACCGCCCACGGCCACCAGGCCGCCGAGCACGACCACGGGCACGGTGAGGGCGGGGGAGGCGCGCCCGGCGCCGGCCGGGCGCGGGCCGAGGAAGATCGCGCCCCAGAAGCGCGCGATGTAGGCCAGCGTGAGGGCGGCGGCCCCCACGGCGGCCAGCGCCATGCCCGGCCCCCGCTGCAGGGCGGCGGCGAAGAACAGCTCGTCGGCGAAGAAGCCGATGGTCAGGGGCAGGCCGGTCAGTCCGGCGGCGGCCAGGCCGCTGCCCACCGCCAGCGCGGGCGCCGCGCGGGCCATGCCCCCGCTGTCGGACAACCGCTTTCCGCCACCGGCCTGGGTCACCGCCCCGGCGGTGAGAAACAGCGCGCACTTGGCGATGGCGTGGGCGATGACGTAGAAGGAGGCGGCCAGGGCGGCGCGCGCGCTGCCCAGCCCCAGCATGGCCACAACGTAGCCGTACTGGGAGATCGTGGAGTAGGCCAGCAGCTGCTTGAAGTTGTCGCGCGTCAGCGCCAGCACCCCGCCCACGGCGATCGACAGCAGGCCGATGCCCAGCAGCACGTCGAGCAGCGGCCCGCTGGCCTGCAGCAGCGGGTGGAAGCGCCCCAGCAGGAAGACGCCGGCGGCCACCATGGCCGCCGAGTGCAGGTAGGCCGACACCGGCGTGGGGGCGGTCATGGCCCGTGGCAGCCAGAAGTGCAGCGGCGCCTGGGCGCACTTGGCCAGGCCGGCCACCGCCACCAGCGCGCCCGCCAGCGTGGTGGCAGGTCCCGGCTGCAGGGCGCTCAGCACCTCGGGCAGCTGAAAGGAGCCGTAGCGGGCGTGCAGCACCAGCGCGGCGATCAGCAGGGCAATGGCCGTGATGCCGGTGACCAGCAGGGCCATCAGCGCCGCCACGCGCGACTCGCGCTCGTGGCGGTCGAAGGCGATGAGCAGGTAGGAGGCCACCGCGGTGAGGTCCCAGAACAGGAAGATCAGCAGCAGATCGCGCGCGGTGACCAGGCCGACCATCGCGGCCATGAAGAGCACCATCGCCCCGTGGAAGCGCCACGCCTCACGCGCCGGGCGGCCCTGGTGGGCCAGGTGGGAGGGCAGGTAGCCCGCCGCGTAGGCGAAGACGACGGCGCCGATGCCCGTGGCCAGCATCCCGTACAGCGCCCCCAGCCCGTCCACCGCGAAGCTGAGGCGCAGATCCAGCGTGGGCGCCCAGGGCAGGTCGACGGCGCCGCCGCCTCCGAGATGGATGGCCAGCAGCGCCACGAAGCTCGCGACCGCGAGGGCGGTCGCGCCGAGCGCGGGCACGGCCGCGTGGGAAAGGCGGGGCATCGGGACCCCTCTTCCTATACCACGCGGCAGAGGTTCGAGCGGTGGTGCGCCCGCCCGCGCTGGCAGACTGGATCGGGTGATCGACCGCCGCTCCGCCCTGGCCGCCCTCGAGGACGAGGCGTTCGACCTCGTGGTGGTCGGCGGCGGCATCACCGGCGCCGGGGTGGCCCTCGACGCGGCCAGCCGTGGCTACAGCGTGGCGCTCGTGGAGCGCTCGGACTACGCCTCGGGGACGTCCAGCCGCTCCTCCAAGCTCATACACGGCGGGCTGCGCTACCTGCAGAACTTCGACCTCGGCCTCGTGCGCGAGGCGCTGCTCGAGCGCCAGCTCATGGTTGCGCTGGCGCCCCATCTGGTGCGCCCGCTGCCCCTCCTCGTCGCGGCCTTCGAGGGCGCACGGCCCGACCGCCTCACGGGGATGGGACTCAACCTCTACGACGTCATGGCCGTGGAGCGCCGCACCCTGAAGGGCACAGGCAGGCGGGGCCTGCGCGCGCGCCTGCCGCGAGAGGCGCCGATGCCGACAGAGGCCTCCTGGAGCCCCGACCGCCACCGGATGGTCTCCGGCCAGGAGGTCGCCCGCCTGCTGCCCGCCCTGGCCGCGCGCGAGCCCAGCGCCGGCTACCTCTTCTACGACTGCCAGACCGACGACAGCCGCCTGGTGCTGGCGGTGCTGGCCGAGGCCGAGCGCTTCGGCGCGGTGTGCGCCAATCGCGTCGAGGTGACCGGGCTGCACGAGGAGGCGGGCCGGGCAGCGGGGGTGCTCGTGCGCGACGTCGAGGCCGGCGCCACCTTCACGGTCCGCGCTGACAACGTGGTCAACGCCACCGGGGTGTGGGCCGACCGTCTGCGTCCGGATGAGCTGCACGACGAGGCCGAGGTGCCGCGCATCCGCCCCAGCCGCGGCACCCACCTCACCGTCCGCCACGAGGACCTGCCGCTGGTGGCCGGGGTCATCGTGCCCGCGGGCGGGGGGCGGACGATCTTCGCCCTGCCCTGGCTGGGGCGCACGCTGCTGGGGACGACCGACCAGGACTACGAGGGCGACCTCGAGCACGTGCGCCCCGCGGACGCCGATGTCGCCTACCTGCTGGAGGCGGCCAACGCGTTCTTCGCCACCGACCTCGACCCCGGCGACCTGACCGGCGCCTACGCCGGGGTGCGCCCGCTCATCTCCACCGGCGACCCGCGCAAGTCGGTGGACATCTCGCGCAAGGCCGAGCTGTACGAGACCTCGAGCGGGATGGTCACCATCACCGGCGGCAAGCTGACCACGTGGCGGCGGATGGCCAAGCTGGCCGTCGACCGCCTCGTCGAGCGCGAGGCCCGCGACGCGCCGTGCCGCACCCACGAGATCCCGCTCGGCGCGCCCGTGGACGAGCGCGAGCTGCCGCCGGTCGAGGGCGCCCCGCCCGGCGCGTACGCCGCGCTGGCCGCCCGCTACGGGCACGCCGCCCACGACGTGCTGGCGGTCGCGCGCGAGGGCGAGGAGCTCGCCCAGCCCGTCGTGGAGGGCCTTCCCGACCTGCTGGCCGAGGTCGTGCACGCGGCCCGCCGCGAGCAGGCCGCCCACCTGGGCGACGTGCTGCTGCGCCGCACGCGCCTGGGGGTGCTGGCCGCGCGGGAGGTGGTGGGCGACGGCACGCCCGCCCCCGCCGCCCGGCGCGTCGCGGCCGCGCTGGGCGGCGAGCTGGGGTGGGACGGGGCGCGGGTGGAGGCCGAGCTCGAGGCCTGGCGGGCCGAGGCGTCCGCGGAGGGCATCGCCGCGGGCGCCTAGGGGCGCCGGCGCGGTCGTCCGCGCGGGCGCGTACCCTCTCGGACGCCGACCGGCTCACGTCCCGGCGCCAACCCCTACCCTTTCCGCCGCCGCATCGCCCGCCCGCCCCGAGGAGTTCACACCCAGTCCATGCGCCGTAGCCTCGTCCCGCTCGCCGTCGCCGGCGTGCTCGCGCTGCCCGCCGCCGCCCAGGCGCAGGGCGCCTACTTCCCGGGCAGTCCGGTCGACGCTCCCGCCGACCTGCGCACCGCGGGCGACCTCGACCTGGCGCCCGACGGCACCGGCGCGGTGGCCTACGTCAAGCGCGAGGGCGGAGAGGACCGCCTGTACGTCTCGCGGTTCTCCGGCGGTGTCTTCCAGGCGCCCGCGCGCCTTGACGCCTCGCTGGGCGGCGACAGCGCGCAGCCCGCCGTGGCCGCCGCCGACGGCGGGCGGCTCATCGTCGCCTTCGTCAACAAGGGCGTCCTGCACGTGGTCACCCGCGGCGCCGGCGCCGGCAGCTACGAGGCCCCCCGGGCGCTGGGCGGCGGGGCGAGCACCCCGTCGGCCGACCTGGGGGTCAACGGCACCGGCTACGTCGTGTGGACCCAGCCGGGGGCCTCGGCGGCCGACGTGCGCGCCGCGCGCCAGGAGCGCGACGGAGGCTGGAGCGTGGCCGACCGCGCGCTGGACGTCGAGCCCGCGCGCGACGCCGGCGCGGACACCGGGCGGCCCAAGGTGGCCGTGGCCGCCGACGGGGTGGGCACCGCGGTGTGGGGCGAGGCCGGGCGCGTCTTCGCGCGCAAGCTCTTTCGCGGCTCGATCTCCGCCCTGCCCCAGGACCTCACCGTCGACCGCCTGGGCGACGCGCCCGGCCAGGGCGCCGACCTGCCCGACGTCGACGTGGAGTACGACTCCAGCTTCGCCTGGGTGACCTTCCGCCAGCGGGTCCTCGACGGCGTGCCGCGCAACCGCCTGGTGGCCCGGCGCATGCGCGGCACCGCCTTCGACGACGCCGTCGCCGTCGACGGCCTCGCGCAGGGCACGCTGGGTGGCGCGACCACCCCGCGCGTGGACCTCAACGGGCGCGGCGTGGGTCTGCTGGTCGGAGCGACCGACAACGGCGGCCAGGTGCTGGGCACCCCGATCTTCCGCGACCAACCGCGGGCCACGTCCGGCCTGAGCCCGGCCACCGGCGCCCCGCCCCAGCCCGCCCCCGCCCTGAGCGAGAACAACGACGGGCTCGTGGCCTGGTACCAGGCCGGCACCGTCCAGGCGCGCACCTACCGGACCGAGCCGGGCCAGGAGGCCCAGCCGCGCGAGACCGTGACGCTCTCGGGCGGCCCGGTGGACCCGGGGCCGGGCCTCGACGCCGCGGTGGACCGCGCCTTCGGCGCCGTGGTGGTGTGGGCCCAGGGCGCGCCCGGCGCCCAGACCCTGATGTACGGCGTGCACGACCGCACCCCGGGCTCCTTCTCCGGCAGGTCGGACACGGGCTGGAGCCCACTGTCGAAGTTGGAGTGGAGAGAGCCCTTCGAGCTGTGGGGCCCCCTCAGCTACCAGGTCTTCCTCGACGGCCAACCGCTCGGCGCGCCCGTGGGCGAGCGCAGCCTCGCTCTGGCCACGCCGCCCCCCGACGGGCCGCACACCTGGGCCGTCGTGGCCAAAGACATCCGCGGCCAGACCTCGACGACGCCGGCGCGGCGCCTGCTGGTCGACGGCACGCCGCCCCAGCTGGAGGTCAGGGTGCAAGGCAGCCGGCGCGCCGGCCAGCGCCTGGCCATCCGCGTGCGCGCCAAGGAGCCGGGACGGGCCGGGCAGGCCTCGGGCCTTCGCTACGTGCGCGTCAGCCCGGGCAGCGGCGCCCCGGCGCGCCCGCGCCGGGCCGGGCGCGGCAAGGCCTTCTCGACCAAGCGCTTCACCCTCCGCCACGCCTACGCGCGCGGGACGCGCACGCTCAAGGTCACCGCCTACGACCGTGCGGGCAACGTGGCGGTGGAGCGCCTCCGGCTGCGCATCCGGTGACCGCGCGCGCCGGCGCGGCGCCCTTCGCGGTCGCGGCCGCCGGCGGGCGGGTGCTGCGCCTGGGCGGTCGGCCGTGGCTGATGGGCGTGGTCAACGCCTCGCCCGACTCCTTCTCCGACGGGGGTCCGCCGGCGGGCGTGGACGCCATGGTGGCCCGCGCCGCCGCGCTGCTGGAGGCGGGGGCCGACGTGATCGACGTGGGTGGCGAGTCGGCGATCACCGGGGTCCCCGCGCTCGACGCCGAGGAGGAGATCGCGCGCGTCGTGCCGGTGGTGGAGCGCGTGGCCGGCGAGCTGGGAGCGATCGTCTCCGTGGACACCTACAAGCCCGCGGTGGCCCGGGCGGCGATCGCCGCAGGGGCGGCGCTGGTCAACGACGTCAGCGGGCTGCGCGACGAGGAGCTGGCCACCGCGTGCGCGCAGACCGGGGCCGCCCTCGTGGTCATGCACACCCGTGCGGCGCCCAAGGTCCGCCGCGAGGACCCGGCCCTCTACGACGGCGACGTGGTCGGCGACGTGCTCGCCTTCCTGGCCGAGCGCCTGGCGGCGGCGCGGGCGTGCGGGTGGGCGACGAGCAGCTCCTGGTCGATCCCGGCCCCGACTTCGCCAAGACCCCGGCGCAGACCGCGCAGGTGCTGGTTGGTCTGGGCGAGCTGCACGCGCTGGGCCGCCCGATCCTCCTGGCCGCCTCGCGCAAGGACTTCATCGGCGCGCTGACCGGCCGGCGCCCGCGCGCGCGCCTGGGCGGCACGCTGGCCGCCGTGGGCCACGGGGTGGACGCGGGCGTCCACCTGCTGCGCGTGCACGACGTGGGCGAGACCGCCGACTTCCTGGCCGTGCGCGCCGTCCTGCGCGGCGAGCGTGAGGTGCCCCAGGGGCTCGTGCTCGCCGACGAGCTGCGCCACGAGCGCCTGGGGGGAGGCTCCGGGGGCTGACCCACCACCCCGGCGGGGTGGACGGCTCCCGCCCGCTCGGCCCGGTCGGGTAGCGTCTTCTCTCTTCGCGCGTCGCCGGCCGCCGCTCAACGCGGCCGGGCGCCCACCGACCGCCCCACCACCCAAGGAGCACCACATGACCGTCCTCACGCGCTCTGCGCTCGAAGCCAGCCCGCTGGCCGACCTGCACGCGATCGCCGGGGAGCTGGGCCTCGACGGGTTCCGCCGCCTGCGCAAGGCCGACCTCGTCGACGCGCTCCTCGCCCGCCAGGCGGGCGAGGAGGAGGCCGGCGACGCCGCCATCCAGGAGGTCGCGGCGCGCGCGTCCGACTCCGGTGACGAGAGCGACGGGGTCGGGCGCCGGCGCGGGCGTCGCGGGGGACGCGGGCGGCGGGCGGCGCGCAGCGAGGAGGGCGCCACCGACGAGGACGCGGGCGATCAGCAGGAGGGCGTCACAGAGCCCGCGCTCGAGCCCGAGCCCGAGCCCACGCCCGAGCCCACGCTCGAGCCCACGCCCGCTGCCCGCCGCCGCGGTGGCGCCAGGCGCGACGACGAAACCGTCGAGGGCACGGTGGAGCTGCAGCCCAACGGCTCCGCGTTCCTGCGTGACACCGGCGACGAGGACGTCTACGTCTCGGCCGCCCAGGTGCGCCGCTGCGAGCTGGTCGACGGCGACCGCGTCAGCGGCCCGCTGCGCCCGGCGCGGCGCTCCGAGCGCCACCCGTCCCTGGTGCGCGTGCAGTCCATCAACGGCCGCGACGCCGACGAGGTGGCCGAGGGCACGCCCTTCGAGGAGCTGCCCGCCGCCTTCCCCACGCAGGCCTTCGCGCTGGGCGAGACCGACCCGACCCTGAGGACGATCGCGGTGCTCGCGCCGCTGGGCCGCGGCTCGCGCGCGGTGATCGCCGGGCCGGCGCGCACGGGCAAGAGCGAAACCCTGCGCCGCCTGGCCGGCGCACTGCACGGCCAGGAGGACCTCGACGTCTCCGTGGTCCTGTGCGGCGTGCGCCCCGAGGAGATCGCGCTGTGGCAGGCCGATGGGCTGCCCGAGCCGGTGGCCTCGCTGAGCCTCGCCGCGGCGCCCGACGCGCAGGCCCAGGCGCTCGAGCGCGCGCTGGACACGGCGCGCCGCGTGGCCGCCCGCGGCGGGCACGCCGTCGTGCTCGTCGACTCGCTGGGGTGGGTGGGCCCCGGCGCCGCGCGCAAGGCCCTGGCCGCCGCGCGCTCCATCCCCGACGGTGGCTCGCTGACCGTGGTGGCCGTCGCGTCCGAGCCCGTGGGCGGCGAGAGCACCGTGATCGCGCTCGATTCGGTGCTGGCCGCCACGGGACGCTTCCCGGCCCTCGACACGCTCGCCTCGGGCGCGCTGCACCCCGAGCTGCTGGTGGGCGACGAGGGGGCCGCGGCGATCGTCGCGGCCCGCGCGGAGGTGCTCGAGCGCGCGTAGGGCCCTTACCCCCGCTCAGCGCGGGAAGTAGCCGACCCGCTTCCAGGAGGGCTCGGGGGCGAGCTCGATCGGCTCGCCGTCGCGCTCGGGCTGCACGTAGCGGAAACGGTGGGTCTCGGGCTCCAGGGCGATGTCGAGCTCGCCCTCCTTCACGCGCTGGTCCAGCCACGCGCCGCGAAAGACCAGGCGGCGCAGCCAGTGCACCAGCGAGCGGTCGGCGGGGCCGACGAGCTCGGGCCAGCAGTCGTTGACGTGCTCGCCCAGCGCCGAGGCCGCATCCTCGATCTCGCCGTTGACCGCGAGGTTGACCAGGTCCTCGAGCTCGCCCCCCTGCAGGCTGCCATGGACGAAGCCCAGCTTGCGCGCGGCCTGCTCGCAGCGCTCGGCGAAGTCGCGCTCGTTGAAGGTGAAGCGCAGCTCCCCGTATTCGAGGACGAAGTCCTCTCCGGAGTCGTAGTTTCCGCGTCGACGGGTGTCCATGAGCAGCAAAGGCCCCGGGGCACCGGCTCCGGGGCGTCGGCATCTTAGGCACGCCTCCTGCCCGCTTCGGGTGCCTGAACGCGAAGTTGCAGGGCGCTTGGGCGAGGCGCCGGGGGCGAATCTGGCACGCCTCGCGGATAGAGGGTGCATGACCGATGCCGCCGCCACCCTCCTGCTCGTCGAGGACGACGACGCGACCCGCACCTTCCTGGCCGACAACCTCTCCGCCGACGGCTACGAGCTGCTCGTGGCCGACTGCGCGCGCGACGGGCGCGGCTGCTGGAGACGAAGTTCCCGACCTCGCGCTGGTGGGCGTCGGCCCCGGTGTTCGCGCACCGCCGGGCCGGTTGGTTGATCAGGACCTCGCCGCGACTACGGTGCTCTTGTGTACGCCGGAACGCCAGTTACGGCCGTCTGGCAATGGCTCGACGTGCGATGGCTAGGCCGCAGGTCCCTGTCGCCGGATGACCGAAACGCCGCCCACAGGCCCGGGGTGATTCGCGGGTGCCCGGTGGGGGCCTGCGGGAACTCGCGATGGCCGGACCTGAGGCTTCGGCTCGGAGCGGCAATGTCAGGCGGCGCACGTCGAAAGGACGGGATGCTAAGGCGGCCCGGACGAGCTAACTCGACGCCGCAGAGCCACTGTCGGCAACCCACGGGTAAAGGAGTCTTGGACGGTTTGACGCCACCCATTCATCTAGGGTGGCGCCTATGGCCAAAGGCGCTCAGATCTCCAGCAAGACACCGTCCGTCGGAGGTACAGGCGTCAAGGGAGGGAGCAGTTCCTCGCCTTCGGTACCGGCGGTGCAGGTCACGACCGAAGCCGTACCTGAGGGCAAGGTCGTCGACTTCCTGTCCGGAAAGCAGGTCAGGGACACGCCCGAGGAGTACGTCCGTCAGAACATCGAGAAAGCGCTGGTCCGGCAGTACGGCTACGCGCCCGAGGACTGCGGGCCAGAGTTCCGCATCCACTTCGGCTCCTCCAGGCCGCGCGTCGACATCGCCGTCTGGCACCCTGGCGACGACCACAAGCAGGAGACGGCCTTCCTGCTCGTCGAGTGCAAGAAGCCCGGCCAGAACCCGAAGGCCAAGAAGGACGGCATCGAGCAGCTCAAGTCCTACATGGCCGCCTGCCTGAACGGTCGCTACGGGCTGTGGACCAACGGCGACGACCGCTTCTGCTTCGCCAAGCGCACCACCGAGAACGGCGGCTACGTCTTCGAAGAGATTGTCGAGATCCCCGCGGCAGGCCAGACCGAGGAAGAAGCTCAGCGGCCTAAGCGCAAGGATCTCAAGGCGGCGACGGCGGACAACCTACTCTTCGCTTTTCGCCGATGCCACAACTACATCGCCGGCACCGAAGGGATGCAGAAGCCGGAGGCCTTCTGGGAACTGCTCAAGATCATCTTCTGCAAGATCGAGGACGAGCGCTCTGCCGAGCTGTCGTTCTTCGTCACGCCGAACGAGCTGTCCAGCGGCACCGCAGCACAGCCGCCCAAGGCCCGGATCCAGAGAATTCTGAGCTCGAAGGTCGTGCCGAAGTACCCCACGATCTTCGCCACGCCGGAAACCAAGACGATCGAGCTCAAGCCGAACGTCGTCGCCTACGTCGTCTCGCAGCTCCAGAGCTTCTCGCTGCTAGCTTCCAACGTCGACGTCAAGGGCAAAGCCTACGAGGAAGTCGTCGGCTCGAACCTCCGCGGCGATCGCGGCGAGTTCTTCACGCCTCGCAACGCTTGTCGCATGGCCGTCGAGATGCTGCGCCCTCAGCCCGGCGAGCGCCTCGTCGACCCAGCGTGCGGAACCGGCGGCTTCCTGATCACCGCGATGAACTTCGCGCTAGATCTCATCGACCAGGAGGAACGGCTGCAGTGGGCCGATCCCGCGCATGGCACCGAGTACGAGCGAGAAGAGCTGTACCGGAAGCGAGCCGAGTACCTGACGCGCTGCGTCGTCGGCCTGGACCTCAACCCTCATCTCGTCCGCGCGGCGAAGATGAACATGGTCATGAACAACGACGGATCGGGCGGCCTTCACCAGGCCAACAGCCTCGCCAACCCGCACACCTGGGACGCGGACGCTCGGGCCTATGCCTCCCTGGGGTCTTTCGACGTCCTGTTCACGAACCCGCCGTTCGGGGCGAACATCGTCATCGACGACGTCGACGTCCTCTCGCAGTTCGCGCTGGCCGCTACTTGGGAGCAGCAGCCGAACGGCCGGTGGAAGATGCGCGTCGACGGGTCCGGACGGCCGATACTCCAACGGTCACAGCCGCCGGAGATCCTCTTCATCGAGCGCTGCGTCCAGTTCCTCAAGTCAGGGACCGGCCGTATGGCGATGGTGATTCCCAACGGAATCCTCAACAACCCGCGGCTCGGCTACCTGCGGCAGTGGTTGCTGGGCGAGACGCAGATCCTGGCGGTCGTCGACATGGCGCGAGAGCTGTTTCAACCCAAGAACGACACGCAGACGTCGATGGTGCTCATGCGTCGCCTTTCACCGGAGGAATCGGAGAAGGCGAAGGAGGGCACGCTCGACTACCCGTCGTTCATGGCGTGGACGCAGCGGATCGGCCACGACAAGCGCGGCAAGACGATCTACCGACGTAACGAGAACGGCGAGGACCTGGTCGTGGTCCGCAAGGAAGCCATGGTTGAGCGAGACGCGAAGACCGGCGCCGAGACGATCAGCGAGATGGAAGTCAAGGATCTCCTGATCGACGACGAGCTCCCCGAGGTCGTCGAGGCGTACCTCCTCTGGCTTCAGCAGAACGCGCGGTGATCACCGCGACCGCCTCGGCGCTCGATCTCCGGTCCCTCGACCGGCTCGACGCATGGTTCGTCCTCGCGCCAGGCGCGGCCGCCGCGCGGCGGCTGGACTACGCCAAGGCTCACGGGCTCCACACCGCGCCGCTCGGCGGACCGGGCGGCCTGGGGGAGGTCTGGCAGCCGGCCCGCTTCAAGCGTTTGTTCGCGTCCGCCGGCGAGAAGTCGGTTCCATACCTCGCACCCTACGCGGGCTTTCAGTACATCCCTGAGGAGACCGAGCGGCTGGCCGCCCATCGCATCGACGGCGTCGAACGGCTACTGGTTCAGCGCGGGACGATCCTGCAGACCTGTTCGGGGCGCAACCTCGGCCCAAGCTTCATGGGCGACGCCTACCTCGAGCGGTTCTACCTGTCCGACGATCTGATCCGTATCCGGATCGACGACGCCCGAATGCGTCACTACGTCTACGCGCTCCTGCACTCCGAGAGCGGCCAGGGCCTCTTGCGACGGGGCAAGAGTGGGTCGGTCATCGACCACATCAGCCCCGAGCACGTCGCCGCCCAGGAAGTGCCGCTGCTCGACGTCGCCGTGATTGACGAGGTTGCGACGCTCGTCAGCGACGCGGTGCGTCTCGTTGAAGAGGCGCGTTTGCACCTAAGCGACACCACCCGCGCATGGGAGGAACGTTTGCCGAGCCTCGACCGAGACGCACCTCCGAAGGCCGGCTACACCGCCTGGGCCCGCGACCTCACCAGGCTCGACGCCGCACCCCACGACCCAGTCGTCCGGCGCGTGCGGGCCGAGCTCGAGGACATGGGCGGTAAGCCGGTTGGCGATTACGGGCGAGCGATAAAGCTGGAGCGCTACGCGCGCGTCTACGTCGACGCCGACCACGGCAGCCCGTTTCTCTCCGGAACGCAGATGCTGCAGTATCAGCCGATCAAGCAGCAGTACATGGCCGCTCGGGCCGTAGAAGACATCGACCGCCATCGCGTCGAGCCCGGCTGGCTCGTCTACCAGGCGGATGGACGCGCCGAAAAGAACCTGGGCGTCCCAGCCCTGGTCACCTCCGATCGCGCCCGCTGGGTCGCCTCTGAGCATGTCGGGCGCGTCGTCTCGCATCCCGGGGTCGATGCTGGCTGGCTGTGGCTCGCATGCCGGACGCAGCACGCGCAGCTACAAATCAAGGCGCTCGCCATCGGCTCCGTCGTCGACACCACGTACCCGCCCGACATGGAGTCCGTGATACTGCCGCCGGACGACGGGAGCGTTGACGGCGCCTTAGCCACGGCGGCGTGGGAAAAGTACGCCACTGCTCGCTCGAAGGAACGTGAAGCCGTCGGCCTAATCGACAGGGCACTCGCCGAAATTAGCGGCGTAGCAATGACCTCTGAAGCGGCCGCAGCTGTGACCGAGGCGGATCTCACGGTCGATATAGGCGACGCCGACACGATTGCAGCCGATGCCTGACCCGCGTCGATTGAGATGGCATGCGGTCATCTTAACGCCTACTGTAACTGCTGTCTGCCGGAGCGCTCTACGGATACGGAGCTTACAACAGCATCGCTCATCACCGGTCTTAGGGACTATCTAGTGGGCCTGATGTAGCGTACGTGGGCATGGGCCGGACGCAGCGCAAGCTAGAGGTCTTCACCTTCCATGCGCATCTGCCGGGTGACGAAGAAGTCGACTACCGACGCTTGTTTATGGATCTCCGCGGCTTGTCGGCTGGCCAGCGCCAGGAGCGGACGCGTGACCGCCAGATCGCGATCCCGAGCGTGCGCGTCGTCAAGAGCGGGGCAGCCATCCTCCAGGCGTACGAAGGCGAACCCGAAGTCGCGCCTCTGATCTACGACACGGCAGCAGGAACCGAGCGATACGCCGATACAACGTCGACCGAGATCGTCGCCACGAAGACCCACGCTCGATTCGAATTCTCGTCGCGAGAGGCCATCATTGAGTACAACCATCGAGGGGCGAAGGCCCCAGACATCGCCGACGTCGTCGCTGGGTCCCTCGTGCGCCACAACGAGCGCTGGGCCGGCCTGTCGTTCGAACTTGCGCCGCACGTCGACGCAAGCTTTGTAGAGAGCATTGACGCCTTCGAGCGGATTCGTCAGGTCAAGGTGCGCCTGACGGAGCCGAACTACGACTGGACCGACTCTGAGCTGCGCCGGACCTCCGTCGGTGCCGGACATGCGCGCGCGATCGCTCTAGAGCGGACATGCAAGAGCTATACCCGGATGTTGTGGACGGGCTTGAAGAGGGAGGCGGCGTACCTTCCCGGTTGATCAAGACCGACTGCCGGAAGGCGGAGAAGGAAGGCACGCCATGGCAGATGTTCGCAGGCTCGCGGTCGGGGAGGCAGACGAGGCTGGGGTTGGGCTGGATGAGCTCGCGCGGGAGGGCGCGCGGCGGATGATCGCCGCGGCGCTGGAGGCCGAGGTCGATCAGTACGTCAGCGCGTTGGTCGATGAGGTTGACGAGAACGGCCGGCGGCTGGTGGTGCGCAACGGTCGCGCCAAGCAGCGCAAGGTGACCGTCGGGTCGGGCACGCTGCCGCTGTGCGCGCCGCGCGTCGACGACCGTTGCGTGGACCCCGACAGTGGTGAGCGTCGGCGGTTCAGCTCGCAGATCCTGCCGCGCTACGCGCGTCGCTCGCCCAAGGTCAGCGATGTGCTGCCGGTGCTCTACCTGCGCGGCCTGTCGACCGGCGACTTCGCGCCGGCGCTGCGCGATCTGCTGGGCGAGGACGCCTCGGGGCTGTCGGCCAGCTCGATCCAGCGGCTGACCGAGGCGTGGCGCGCCGAGCACGACGCGTTTCGTTCGCGGCGGCTTGACTTCACGCGCTATGCCTACCTGTTCTGCGACGGCGTGCACGTCTCGGTGCGCCTGGGCGAGGATGATCGGCTGTGCCTGCTCGTCGTCCTCGGCGTCCGCGAGGACGGCGCCAAGGAGCTGCTGGCCGTCGAGGACGGCTTTCGTGAGTCGACCGAGTCGTGGGCCGAGCTGATGCGCGATCTCAAGGCGCGCGGCCTGGCCGAGCCCAAGCTCGTCTGCGGCGACGGCGCGCTGGGCCTGTGGGCCGCCCTCAGGGACGTGTTCGCCCACGCGGCCGAGCAGCGCTGCTGGGTGCACAAAATCGCCAATGTCCTCGACGCGACACCCAAGCGCGTGCAGCCCCAGGCAAAGCGGATGCTGCACGAGATCATGGAGGCCCCGACGCGCGCCGACGCCCCGACGCGCGCTGACGCCCGGGCGGCGCTGGAGGACTTCCGGCGCGAGTTCGACGCCAAGTACCCCAAGGCCGTCGCCAAGCTTGACCGCGACTGGAGCGCGCTGACCGCGCACTTCGACTTCCCCGCCGAGCACTGGCGCCACCTGCGCACGACCAACCCGATCGAGTCGAGCTTCGCGACGGTCAAGCTGCGCACGCGTGTCCAGAAGGGCGCCGGCTCGAAGGCCGCCGCGCTGGCGATGGCGTTCAAGCTGCTCGACGCCGCCTCCGAGCGCTGGCGGCGCGTCAATGGCCACGAGCTCGTCGCCGACGTGCTCGCCGGTCACACCTTCAAAGACGGGATCCGGGTCCCCGACGAGCACCCGGACACGACGGACCAGAAGGTCGCCGCCTGAACGTCTTCACGCCACCTCATCCACAACATTTGACAGTTGCTCGACATGCAACGGCAACCGGCACTGGGACGGACCGCCGTGCGTCCGAGCGCACCGCGTTCGCTCCGTAGAGCGCTCCCTGTGGCGCCCTACGCTACGACGGGCGGGGGTGCTGGTCGGCGATTGACTTTCACTAGCTTCGTCACAGCCCGGATTCGTGTTGATCGTTAGCTACCGGCCCGGTGCTTGTGAACGAACTATGCAACAACAATCCGAGATATAGCCCACAGACAAGTCCGGCGAACCAAAGCGCGACCCCGTACAAGATGGCGTAGACAAACGCCAAAAACACGGCTATGCCTAGGAGGACGATCACCACAGTAACTTTGGGATTCTGAGCAGCGGTCACTCCGCCTTTTGCAGTGGCTCCCTGTTGTTCGGCGAGGATGTAGAAGGGGATCTGGTCAGCCTGCTGTTCAGTGACCACGGCTTGAGCCGGAATCAGCTCGACACCGATTGCAGCTCCTGCTCCCAATATCGCGACGGCGACGGCGGCCTTGCTGAGATCATTCCAGTCGTCCGGAGCGGCCTGCAAGAACCACACAATCAGCGCGATCGATGCCGTCCATGGCACCGTCGCCACGAAGATGTCGACTGGATCGAGATCCACCCTGTCTTTGACAAGTCCGCCAGGAATCGCAAGTCCAAGGATGGCGGGGACTACGGCGGCACCGAAACCAAACAGCGCCTTTTGGTCATTAGTCAGCCGAGCGGGCTCCAAGCCCAACCCCTCCTTCGGACGTCAAACGACGCCAACGATGGCATGCCAGAGTGGACAGCGCAAGGAAGTTGAGCCAGGCCGGGACGTTCGGCGCTCCGGTCGACTTGTGGGTTAGCAGTCATCGAGGGAGCGGGATGGCGATGGCGGTGCAGCAGAGGTAGACGAGCGCGATGAGCGGGTCGGCCGAGTGGAAGCCGAAGCTGCGGTGGCTGATGAGGCGGATGCGGCTGTTGAGGCCTTCGCGGCGTCCGTTGGACAGGCCAAGGCGGATGGCGGCCAGGATGCCGGCGCGGTGGCGGCGGATCGTGCGGGCCAGCTTGATGAACGGCTGCAGCCGTGAGCGCGAGGCCCAGGCCAGCCAGGCGTCCAGGTGCGCCGGTGCCAGAGCAGGGTCCTCAAGGGCACAGAGCAGCCGCAGCTCCTCCTTGAGCAGGAAGGCTCTGAACATCGGCTTGTTGGCTTGCTGGACGTCGCCGAGGACTGCCAGCTGGGGGAGGGTCTGCTTGGCTGGCGCCTTGAGCAGCGACCCACCGCGTGTTCTTGATCCACTTGCCCGCCGGGGTGGTCGAGCGCTCGTGGGCGTTCCATTCGTCGCGGCGGACCTGGTCGACGGCTCGCTGAGCTAGGGGCACGATGTGGAAGGGGTCAAAGCAGACCTCGGCCTGCGGGCAGTGCTCGCGGATGGCCTTCTCATAGCCGCCGCTCATGTCGACCGAGACGGCCCGGATCGAGTGCTTGCGCTCGCCGAGCTGGGTGAGCGAACGCCTGCAGTGTGGCGGCGTTGCGACCGGGCGAGCACCACACGATCGCGCCCGTCTTGTGGTCGACGACGCTGGTCAGGTAGCGGTGGCCGCGGCGATAGGAGATCTCGTCGATGCCGATGGCGACCAGGCCGGCCAGGCGGCGCTCGTCGAGGTGGTCAGCGACGACCCGCGCGACGATGCGCCCGACGGTGTCCCAGCCGATGCGCAGCAGCCCGGCGATCGGCGTCTTGGCCATCTGCTGGGCCAGCCACGCCACGACATCCTCGAAGTCGCGGGTGTGATGAGCGCGGCGCGCCCACGGCACCGCCTCGGCCCGCACGCCGCAGTGCGGGCAGCGCAGCAGCCGCAGTTCGCATTCGATCACGCACCGCGTGGCGCCCAGATCGAGGTGACGCCAGCGCTTGACGCGCCGATCGTGGATCTGAAGGTGGCCGCCCGTCTGCCCGCACGCCGCGCAGATCCGCCGACGGCGGCGCAACCCGACGGTCACGATCACTCCCTCGGCACCGAAGGCAACGTCGAGGATGGACGCTCCGGGCAGGCGAAGCAGCCGCTTGAATGCCGTGCAGGCGCGCATGTCGCCCTCCTTGGGGTAGCTGAGCTTTGAACACCCAGCAGCCTCCCGCCTGGGGGCGGCTGCGCGCCGCTGCAACCTGTGCAACCTCCGAGGACGTCGCGAAGCGACCCAACGCGGCCCTACGCAGGGGCTCGACGCGCTCAGGCGACACCTTCACCCACAACACGCGAGGAGACCCGGTTATGCCGAGCGTCCGGACGGAAGATCGAGTGATCTCGCCCATTCGCCGAGGGGCTCGACACGCCGCCGCCGAGGCGGTTAGAGTCCCGTCCGATGGGGCAAGAAGCCCCAACTGCGCCGAGCGAGGCGAGTACTCTGAGGAGGGAGACAATGGCCGAGGTCCGACAAAGCGAGTCATTGACCAAGGTGCGGCGGGCGGCCGCGAATGGTCAGAGGGGGAGTGAGCGCCCTCCGGAGAAGTCCTACGAACGGCCGGAGACGCGCCCGGCACCGCCGCCATACCCCGTGAGTCGGCTCGTGGTGCGTAGGCGCGCCGCACGTGCCTGACGAGACGACCGCTACAGCGGAGGGCGGTCCCGGCGACGGGACCGAGCAGCCCCAAGAGACTGAGGCTCCGCAGGACCAAACTGTCGAGTCGTCGGCCGAGCAGAGCGGACCGCAGTCAGAAGAGGATATCCCTGGGGCGCAGGTTATCCAAGCAGTCGAGCAAGAGCTTGGCTGTCGAGTGATCGTCTATCACAGCGGCGGGATTCCGATGGAGAAATGGGACCTGCGGCCACTGTATGGGTTGCTCGAAGAGATGGGCCGACAAGAACAGGCCGCGCTCGTAATTCAGAGCGTAGGTGGCAGCGCGGACGCCGCTCATGACCTTTCATCGCTTCTGCACGACTACATCGAGGATCTGCACATCTATGTAGTTGCGTATGCGTCCAGTGCGGCGACGATCTTGGCGCTTACAGCAGACACGCTTTGGATGGGACCGGGGTCCGAGCTAAGCCCCGTTGATCCTCAGGTCCCGATCGACCCGCGTATGCTTGTACCCAGTTCGAAGGCCGCCGAGGATTTGCCGACGCCGAGTGAACCAACATATGTCCCAGCTCACGTGATACGTGACTTCTTGGAGATGACCGGCGTTATGGACGTGCAAGAAGGGAGTTATCCACGGCAGAAGGTACACCCAGAGCGACTTGAGGGCCTTTTCGAGCCGCTGAACCCATGGATCCTCGGCTGGTACGAGCGAGCCGACAAGGTGTCACGGCGGTACGCGAAGGACGGTCTCATCAACCACCTGCTGAAGGGAAAGGGCGCTGGAGCGCCGGTGACGCTCGCAGAGCAGGCCGACAGGATCATTCATGTTCTCCTCGACCAGTACGCATCCCACGGCGCGGGGATCCACCGTGCGGAGGCCCGACGGATTGGTATTCCGGTTTCAGACATACCGCCGCCGGTGTGGGACAAGCTCGAAGCCCTTCGCGACTGGTACGACGATGTGCTCAGCCGTCAAAACGTTGGCCGGATCCTTGAGACCACCGACGGGGTGCATGTAGTGACGGCCCGTCCCGAGCGCGAGTGCTCTCACTGTCACGAGCGGCACCAAGTGGACAAGGGTTTTCACTATTGCCCGTCGTGTGGGTGCCCCTTCAACATCCATTGCCGAGCTTGCGAGCGGACTCTCCGAACCGGCTGGCGTTACTGTCCTGCTTGCGCCACGCCAGTCCTGAGTGGGGAAGCTGACGAGTAGCTGGAGCGGTGTCAAACCTGCCAGGGCTCGGGCCATGTCGACTGCGAATGGGTCGGAGTCATGGTTGCGCCGATTCCAACCACGTGCCCTCGGTGTGGGGGCTCGGGCTATGTCAGGGAGCGGCGAGGGCTGAGAGCGCGGTTGCGTGCCTTGTTCCACTAGGGCAGTCCCGCCAGGTCGTCCTAGCTGGCATGAGTCAGTTTGAATCCGCGCGTAGCGAGCAGGGAGGCGTCGAGACCCGTCGAAGGAGGCCCGATGGAATCTGAGAACCATGCGCTCGCCCTTGCGTTCGATACCGACGACGCCGAGTTCGCGCGTGGTGTCGAGATCGGGCGGCTGTGGGAGCGCCTACGCGCCGAGGCCGAGGTGGTAGTCGAGATGGTCCACCTGGCGAATGCCGAGATGGTGCTGCGAATCGCCGACGCACTTGGGCGGCCGGTCGTGAGCGAAGAGCACGACGCTACTTGGATGACCGTGCGGTTCGGCGCGAGCGAGCGCTGAGGCACGACACACGATGCGCCGTGCCTCAGCGGAGGGCCTATCCGAACTAGATGATCGATTCCATATCGATGGAATCAGTGGTCGTAGGCGATGAGGCTGCGGTCCCAGCTGCCGGCGAGTTGGTTGTGGCGGATGGCGGCGGCCAGAGCGAGGATGCGGGCGGCGATGCGGGCCATGAGGCCGGGCATGGTGCGTGCGCCGTGGCGCTCGAGGGAGAGTTGGCCTTTGAGGGTGTCGATGATCGATTCGATCCACTGGCGGGCCGCGCCCAGCTGGCCGTGGCGTCGTGGTTCGTCCTTGCGGTCGGGTCGGATGAGTCGTGCGCCCATCTGCTCGACCATGGCTTCGAAGTCGCGGCCCGCGAAGCCCTTGTCGGCCAGGATGGTGCGTGCGGCCACGGGCAGGCGTTCGAGGATCTCCGCGGCGACCTTGCGCTCGCTGACGTTGGCTGGGGCCAGTTCGAAGCCCACAGGCATCCCGTCGGGCGCGCAGACCAGCACGAGGCGAAATCCCCAGTAATGACGGGAGTGCGAGCGGCTCCATCCGTAGGCGGCATAGCCGGCCAGCTCCGAGCGCCGGGCGGTCTCGCGCGACTGCCCGCAGGGGACCGGGGTGCCGTCCACCAGCCACAACTCGTCGCAAAACGAGGGCGACTCGAACACGATGAGGTTGAGCAGGCGCACGATCTGGGGGGCCAGGGCGCGGACGCGCTTGTTGTAGGCGGGCTGCTTGGGAAGGTAGGGAAACAGGTGCCCGAGGCGGTAGCGCGCGATGGCCAAAAACCGCCGGTCGCCGGGGCAGTCCAACAGCATCTGCGCGACAGCCAGACAGAGCAGTTCAGCGTCGGTGATCTGGGGCGGGCGACCAGGCCCACGGCGGGGTGCGAAGAAGTCATCAGCCAGGACATAGAGTCCGATGAGGAGCGTGTCGAGGCAGGCGGGCACTGGGCCTCCAAGGTCGACGGTGTGAGAACACCGTCTGTCTTCGACACCTCCAGCCTGCAGGACGTCGAGGACAAGGTCGGTGCGCATGTAGGCGGCCTGGCGGCGCAGCCCTAGAAAGGCGAGGACCCTTCGACTGTTCTTCGCGGTCGTGCATGAGGGTGCCGAAGTCCGAGTCGCTTTGCCCACCAGACAGTTCCTTCTCGCCTATAGATTGCTTGGAGCAAGCTTGCCAGTCCGGCAGCCTCGAATTCCCGTCGGGACGGCCACTGCGTGCGTTGGCCGAGGAACTTGCGAAGTTCGTATTCGGTGCGCTGCTGGACGCGGACCACGCCGGTTGACCGGATGGGCACGTGTAGTTGGGCCGACCAGTAGTTGATGCCCCCCGAGTCCACTAGCTCTCTAGTGAATTGCCGGCCTCCAACAACGCGTAGCGTCGATCGGCTGGGCATGTACTCCCAGCGATGCGTACGAAAGAGACGGCGAAGCTGTGTATCGACACGGTGGCGACGCTCTCGGTCGGCACGCTCGCTACGTGAGATCACCGCTAGTCCGAGGTGCTCGGCCCATTGGTCTGACGAGCCCCACTTTAGAGCCCGCTCGTAGAGCTTCTTGGCTCCTCGTGTCACCCAATGGCGATAGGCGGGCCAATCGTCCTCGCAGGCCAGGAAGTTCTCTAGCTGCAGCTGCAACCCGCGAGGTGAGTACAGGACGTCGGCGGCCAAGCGGGACAGTTCTTGCATTTCGTAGGGCGCTCGCTTTATGGGATGGATGTGGAGGGCCGCGCTTACTGTAAAGGCCGGACCCTGTGAGCTGCGCGGACCTTCGGGAAGTGAGCACGGCGCTGTGGCGAGTCCGCGTTAGGGGCCTCGTGGGGCCGGATGCGCGAAGCAAGTCTCGCGCAAGAGATCTTCTGCGTGGGGTGCGACTGCGGCTCGCAGTTGGCGGGTGTGCCGCTCGAGGTCGTGGGCAAGCGGCGCACCGATGCGAACCACTCCTTCTCGGGTCTCGACGACGTCGCCGCGGCTGAGTCGACGCCCCTGAAGGAGGCCGAGCACGACTTCGTCGGGCGCGGGGCGGGCGGGTTCCCTGAGGTCGGTAGCCAGTGACCCACGGTAGCGTCGGACGGTGTGGATGAGGCCCAAGCGATACGGCTAACCGTCAGAGCGTCGCTACGCCGGCGCCAGCCCCGCCACCGCCTCGTCCACCGCCACGTCGCCGCCGAACAGCTCGAAGGTCACGCCGACCGCCGCCTCGGCTACCAGGCAGGCGGCGAGCACGGCGGCGACGTCGTCGCGGGGCACGTCGGCGCTGTCGCCCAGGGCGGTGCTCACCCGCACGCGGCCGGTGCCCGGGTCGTCGGTCAGGCGCCCGGGGCGCACGATGGTCCAGTGCAGGTCGCTGGCCGCCAGGGCCTCGTCGGCCTCGGCCTTGGCCTGGTGGTAGGGGCGCATCTGCTCGGGGCTCTCCTGCGGCGCCTGGGCGCCGATGGAGGAGACCATCACGTAGCGGCCCACGCCGGCCGCCTGGGCGGCCTCGATCAGCATGACCGCGCCGCCCAGGTCGACGGTGCGCTTGCGCTGGGGGCCGCTGCCCGCCCCCGCGCCCGCGGCGAAGACCACCGCGTCGGCGCCGCGCACGACCTCGGCGAGCTCTTCCGCCCCCGATGACTCGAGGTCGAACGCCACGCCCTCGGCGCCCAGCTCGCCCAGCTCGTCGACCTGCTCGGGGCGGCGCACGAGGCCGCGGGCGCGGTGGCCGTCGCGGGCCAGCAGGCCGAGCAGCCGGCGGCCCACCTTCCCGCCGCCGCCCGCGACGACCACGTCCATCAGCGCAGCCCGAGCGCCAGGCGGCCGCGCTGGACCCCGCCTTCCTGCCGGCCGCCCGCGGCCAGCCCGGTGAAGGACTGCAGGTAGCGCAGCGCCTGCGCGACCTGCGGATCCTGGGCCGCCCCGGTGAAGGCCGCGGCCAGGTCGACCGTCCTGGCGATGTCGACGTAGAGCGTGGGCTGGACGCCCTCGCCCAGCGCACCGGCAGCCTGGCGGAAGCCCTCGGCCTCGCCCAGCGCGCCGTCGGGCTCGAGCGCCGCCTGCAGCGAGGACTCGCCCACCGCGGCGATGAAGCGATCGCCGGCCGTCACCAGGAAGATCGCCACCGGCAGGTCGGGTGCCTCGATCCTCAGGCCCTCGGCCCCCTCGACATCGGCCTCGTCGACCTCGGCGTCCTCCTGCGTGGCCTCGATGAAGCGCCGGATCCCGCTGATGCCCCGCCGGGTGGCCGCGGGGTCCGAGGACTCGACCACCAGGGCCCCGCCGATGTCCAAGCCGCTGCCGCGGGCGAAGACCACGCCGTTGCCCATCCAGGCGAACAGGTCGCGCTCGATGTCGATGCCCAGCTGCTGGCCCAGGCCCTCCAGGAGCGCCTGCGGGTCGCCGCCGGGCACCGCGCCGCTCTGGGCGAGCAGATCGAGCTGGCGGCGGATCTGCCCGCCCAGGTCGGCCAGGCCCACGGCCACGAGGGCGTCGCCGGGCGCGCTGCGCAGCATCTGCGCAGCCGCGGCCGGGTCCGGCGCGCCCTGCTGTGGACGAGCCGGCGCCGCGGCGTCCAACCGTACCGCGTTGGCGTCGGCGCTCAGCGCGAGGGCCACGCCCTCGGCGCCCTGGCCGCCCAGCAGCTGGCGCAGCGGGCCGAGGGCCTCCCGGGGGAAGGTGGGGTCCTGCGCGGCGACGTCGAGGATCGCGCCCAGGTTGATCCAGCCCAGGCCCAGGCGCTCGGGGCTCACGGCGTCACGCGCACGCGTGAAGGGATCGGAGCCCTCGAGCGTCTTGTCGCCCTGGGTCGCCTCGATCGCCGCGCGCACGCCCTGCTCGCTGCCGGCGACCACGACGTCCTCTACAACGGCGAAGGCATTGTCCTCCTGGTCGAGGCGGTAGTCGGTCCCCGCCACGCTTCGGTCCTGCAGGCCCTTGGCGCCCTTCTGGAGGGCGTCGAGCGCCGCCTCGGTGTCCGAGGTGGACAGCACGAGGGCACCCTCGGCGTCCTCGTCGCTGAAGTCGGAGAGAAACACTCCCGCGCGGCGCCCCAGCCACGGCTTGATGTCCTTCGCGTAGGAGACATCGTCCTCGCGCAGCACCTGGTCGACCATCTCGCGGATCTGCGCCGAGGGGTTCTGGGTGCGCAGGACCTTGCCTGCGGCCGCGTCGAAGTCGGCGCGCAGGTCGCCCTCGGGACGGACGGTGGCCTCGAGGTAGATCGGCGCTCCCGCCGGGACGACGCTGGCGGGACTGGCGTCCTCGTCGCCCGAGGCGCCGCAGGCCGCGAGCACCAGAGCAAGCAGGGCTGCGAGAAGCGACAGGAGGACAGGACGGCGGATGGTGGTCATTCGTGACTCCAGGGGGCTCGTTGAGCGGCGGATCCTCCCACATCGCCCCACCGGATCGGGCCGGATGTTTCCCGCCCCATTGCACACCGGTCGGTCGGAACCGCGCCTTCGAGGGCCGAACCGGGCTCCGGAGCCTGCTCCTGCAACGGATCGTGCACCTCGGCCAGCTCGCGGAGCGGACCTCGCCCCACCCCGGTTCTCCCTGCATGTACGCGGCTTCTTTTCCTCCCGGCACACCGCGATGGGAGGCTGTGGGGATATGTGTGCAAGGAAGGTTGCGTTGTGGGGAAAAGTGGGGTAGCTTCGTCATCGCGAGCCGGGGTGGAGGGGCACCTCCCACTCCTCCACCCCGGCTCCGTCGCTCTTTCCTCAGGACCATGCATTGGCCTTCCGCGGCACCTTCGACTTCACCCTGGACGACAAGAACCGTCTGACCGTGCCCGCCAAGTTCCGCAGCGACCTCGGGGATCGCGTCGTGCTCGCCAAGGGCATCGACCGCTGCGTCGCGGTGTGGTCGCCCGCCGACTTCGAGGGCTACGTGACCAGCGCGACCGCGCAGTTCCCGCCTCTGAGCACCCAGGCCGAGAAGTTCGAGCGCTACTTCCTGGCCAACTCCATCGACATCGACATCGACAAGGCGGGCCGCGTGATGGTCCCGACCTTCCTGCTCGAGCACGCCGGCCTGGACAAGGAGGTCGTGATCACGGGCGCGGGACAGCGCCTGGAGGTCTGGGACCGCGCCACCTGGGCCGACTACAACGCCGAGCTCGCCGCCGACGTCTCCGACATCCGAGAGCGCCTTGGCCACACTGCACCTTGAGATGCCCTCCGCGCACGTGCCCGTCCTGGCGGGCGAGGCGATCGACCTGCTCGACCCCCGCCCCGGGGAGGTCGTGGTCGACTGCACCTTCGGCGGGGGCGGGCACGCGCGCCTGCTGGCCGACCGCGTGGGCGCCGAGGGCCTGGTGATCGCGGTGGATCGCGACCCGGCCGCGCGCGAGCGCTTCGCGACCTTCGCCTCGCAGAGTCCTGCCCCGGCGCGCTTCCTGCGCGCGTCGTTCGTCGAGGCGCTGGCCCAGCTTCGCGCCGAGGGCCTGCGGGCCGATCTGGTCCTGATGGACCTGGGGATGTCCTCCATGCAGGTCGACACGCGCGAGCGCGGGTTCTCCTACGCCTTCGACGCCCCGCTGGACATGCGCATGGACCCCGACCAGGCCCTGACCGCGCGCGACGTGGTCAACGGGTGGGACGAGCGCCGCCTGGCGCGCCTGCTGCGCGAGTTCGGCGAGGAGCGCTACGCCGCGCGCATGGCCCGCGCGATCGTGCGGGCGCGCGCGCGAACAGAGATCGAGACCACCAACGAGCTGGTGGAGGTCATCGCCGCCGCGGTGCCCGCCCCGGCGCGCTTTGCCGCCGGCCACCCGGCCCGCCGGGCCTTTCAGGCCATCCGCATCGCGGTCAACGACGAGCTGGCCCAGCTCGACGCCGTCCTGCCGCTGGCCTGGTCGCTGCTGCGCGAGGGGGGGCGCTTTGCCGGGATCTCCTTCCACTCGCTCGAGGACCGCCGGGTGAAGCGCTTTCTCGTCGAGCGCTCTCGCGGGTGCATCTGTCCGCCCGACCTCCCGGTGTGCGCCTGCGGACGCGAGCCGGAGGCCGAGCTGGTGACCCGCCGCTCCGTGGCTCCCACGCCGGGGAGGTCGCTGCCAATCCGCGTGCTCGCTCCGCGCGGCTGCGCGTGGCCCGCAAGCTCGAGGAGGCGGCGTGAGCGCCACGACCCGCCGCCGCCCGCCCGCCTCGGCGGCCGCCGCGCAGGCGCTGCCGCGTCCGCCCCGGCGCCCCGCGTGCCGCCGCGCCTGGTGCACACCGCGCGGCGGCTGCCCGACGCCCCGTTCGTCGACCGCCTGATGCACGGGCGCCTGTGGGTGGCGCTGATCGCCGCCGCCCTGATCGGCATCGTCTTCGTGCAGGTCTCCTGCTCGAGCTCAACGCCGGGATCGGCCGGGCGGTCGACCGCGAGCAGGCGCTGATGCGCCAGAACGCCCAGCTGCGCGCCGAGGTCTCCGACCTGGCCAGCGGGGAGCGCATCCGCGAGGCGGCGGCCGGCCTGGGCATGGTCGCGCCGCCCGCGGGCGAGGTGCGCTTCCTGAACGCCGGCGATCGCGCCGCCGCACGGCGCGCCGCCGGGGCATGACGGCGCCCACGCCCCAGGCCACCGACGCCGCCGCGCGGGCCGCCACGCCCGAGACCCGCGCCGCGGCGGCGGCCAGCGCGGACGCCCCGCCCGGAACGACCGCGGCCACCGGCGCGCCCCAGAACGGGCCGACCACGCCGCCCGCCGAGGCGGCCGCCGCTTCGGCCCAGGCGGCCGGCGCGGCCCCGGACGGCGGCGCGCCCGCCGCTGTCACACCCGCTGCGCCGCTCCTTCCGTGACGCTGCCCCAGCGGCGCATCGGGCTTCTCTTCGCGGTCTTCCTGGTCCTCCTGCTCGCCGGCGGCGTGCGCGCCGTGTGGCTGGGGGTGGTGCGCGCCGACGAGCTGCAGGCCGCCGCGGTCAGCCAGCAGGTGCGCGAGGTCGCGGTCCCCGCGCAGCGGGGCAGCATCGTCGACCGCCACGGCACCGAGCTGGCCGTCTCCGAGCCGGCCGCCGACGTGTCGGCCACGCCGTATCTGATCGAGGACCCGGGCACCCTGGCCGGCCAGCTCGCCCCGCTGCTGGGCCGCCCGGAGCCCGAGGTGCTCGACGCGCTGACCCGGGAGGGCACGGGCTTCGTCTACCTCGCCCGCCGGTTGCCCGCCGACCGCGCGCGCGAGATCGAGAAGCTGGGCGCCGTGGGTATCGAGGTGACCGATACCACGCGGCGCGTCTATCTGCGCGACGCGCTGGCCAGCCAGGTACTGGGCGCGGTGGGCACCGACGGTCAGGGCCTGTTCGGCCTCGAGGGTGCCTACGACGAGGCGCTGAGCGGCGTGGACGGCTCTCGTCGCGTGGTGCGCGACGCGCTCGGGGAAGCCATCTCGGTGCGCGACACCGAGCCCGCCGAGGCCGGGGAGTCGCTGCGCCTGACCATCGATGCGGCCATCCAGGGCAAGGTGGAGGACGTCCTGGCGCGCATCGGCGAGCGCTACGGGCCCAAGGGCGCCACCGCGCTGGTCATGCGCCCGCAGACCGGCGAGCTGCTGGCCGTGGCCAACTGGCCGCGCGTGGACGCCAACGACTGGCCCGGCGCCCCGCCCTACGCCCGCCAGAACCGCGCCGTCAGCTCGATCTACGAGCCGGGCTCCACCTTCAAGGCCTTCACGGTGGCCGGCGCGCTGGAGAGCGGCGCCGTGCGCCCCGACACCATGTTCGAGCTGCCGCCCAGCATCCAGGTGGCCGACCGGGTGATCAACGAGTCCCACCCGCGCGGCGCGGTCACCCTGAGCGTGGCCGAGATCCTCGCCCAGTCGTCCAACGTGGGCACCATCAGGATCGGCCAGGAGCTGGGCGTGGAGCGCTTCGACGCGTGGGTGCGTCGCTTCGGCTTCGGCTCGGCCACCGGCTCGGACCTGCCCGGCGAGGAGCTCGGCCTGGTGCTCGATCCCGCCCGGTACTCGGGCTCGTCGATGGGCAACCTGCCCATCGGCCAAGGGGTGGCGATCACGCCCGTCCAGCTGGCCGCCGCCTACGGAGCCATCGCCAACGGCGGCGTGCTGCGCGCGCCGCACATCGTGGCCCGGGTCGGCGGCGAGCCTGCGGACACGCCGGGCGGGGAGCGCATCATCTCCCAGCGCACCGCCGCCCAGCTGCGCACCATGCTCAGGGGCGTGCTCGCCCCCGGGGGCACCGCCAGCGAGGCGGCCATCCCCGGCTACCAGCTCGCGGGCAAGACGGGCACCGCCAACAAGGTGGACAGCGAGAGCGGCGAGTACTCCCAGTCGCGCTACATCGCCTCGTTCGTGGGCTTCGCCCCGGCCGACCGCCCCCAGCTGCTGATCACGGTCATGGTCGACGAGCCCAACGGCGCGATCTATGGCGGCGAGGTGGCCGCGCCCGCCTTCCAGGAGATCGCTTCCTTTGCGCTGCCCTACCTGAAGATCGCGCCGCGGTAGGGCGGTCCACTCCCGGACCGAGGCAGGGAGCACCACGGTTGCCGCCGGGGCTACTGGGTAGGCGCCGAGCCATGACCACTCAGCAGCGGGTCGGGTACGAGCGCAAGACGGGCACCTTCGCGAGCCTCAAGCGGACGGCGAAGGAGTTCAAAGAGGACGCGCTGTCCGACTGGGCGGGAGCGCTGACCTACTACGGGATCCTGTCGCTGTTCCCCGCCCTGCTCGCGGTCGTCTCGATCTTCGGCGTGGTCGGCGACCCGCAGACGGTGACGCGGACGCTGCTGAACATCGTCGGCCAGCTCGGACCCCAGTCGGCGGTGGAGACGCTGCGCGGCCCGATCACGTCCATCACCGCGAGCTCCTCGACGGCGATCGTGTCGTTGGTGCTCGGCGTCCTGGCCGCGCTGTTCTCGGCCTCCAAGTACGTCGGGGGGTTCATGCGCGCGTCCAACGTGATCTACGAGGTGCAGGAGTCGCGCTCGATCGTGAAGCTGCGCCCGCTGCAGATGCTGGTGACGCTGCTGATGCTGCTACTGGTGGTGGCGGCCGTCGTCGTGCTCGTCGTTACCGGTCCGGTGGCCTCCGCGGTGGGCAGCGCGATCGGCGTGGGCTCGGCGGCGGTGACGGCGTGGAGCATCGCCAAGTGGCCGGTGATCGTCCTGTTCGTGGCGCTGGCGATCGCCGTCCTCTACTACGCGTCGCCCAACGCCAAGCAGCGGGGCTTCAAGTTCGTCCTGCCCGGCGCGCTCGTGGCGATCGTGGTGTGGATTCTCGCGTCGGTGGCCTTCGCGGTCTACGTGGCGCTCGCTGGCTCGTTCGGCAGCACCTACGGCTCCCTGGGCGGCGTGATCATCTTCCTGATCTGGCTGTGGCTGACCAACATCGCGGTGCTCTTCGGCGCCGAGCTCAACGCGGAGCGCGAGCGCGACGAGCAGCTCAAGGCCGGCGAGCCCGGCGTCGAGCGAGGCCTCGACGTGACCGGCCGCGACGAGGTCGAGCGCGAGGACCAGCCGCGCACGGTCTGAGCGGCGAGCCGCGCTTCCTGGAGACCGAGGCCGGGCGTGCCGGCACCCGATCTCAGTGGTGGGGGTCGCTCCCGCCGGGCGGGGGCGGGGGCGCACCACCGGAGGTCTGGGCGCGGTGGCTCTCCATCGCGTCGATCTCGCGCGTCTGGGCGGCGATGATCTGCCGGGCCAGCGCCTTCGTCCGCACGCCGGTGCCCCTGTCCAGCACGACGTAGGACATCCGCAGCGCGCCTTGGTGGTGGGGGATCATCATGTCGATGAAGGCGGGGTCGAACGGATCGGCGCTGCGCAGGTGCGAGGCGTCGTGGTCCATGCCCATCTCGGCCTGGGTGAGCCCGAGGCTCCTGGGCTTCACGCCGAGCTCGGCGAGGCGGCTCGCGATCTCCCGCATCGTGGCGATCTCCTCGGCCTGGCTGACGATGATGGTTTCCGCCAGGTTCCTGACGAACGCGCTCTGACCACGCTCCCGGGCCATCTGGCCCATGTCCACCGCCGACTCGTGGTGGGGGATCATCTCCGCGACAAAGGCGCGATCGAAGCCGTTGCCCGCGCGCAGGAGCTTGGCGGCGGCCAGGAGACACCTGGCGTACGGCGAGCGCTTCGCGCCGGCGGGGCGCGTGCGGCTCAGCGCGCGGCATGCCTTGCGCGCCGAGCGCGTCTGCCCGCTGGCGAGCTTGGCCATCGCCCCGACGCACCTGCTGTACGGCGTGGCCCTCGTGCCGGCGATGCGCGTCCTGCTCTGGTCGCGGCACAGGGCGGCGTAGCCGGGCGCCCTGGCCGCGGAGCTCGCGGTGGCGTCATCCGACGCCGCCCGGGCAGGCGAGACGTGAGCGAGCGCGAGCGCGGCGAGGCCGCCCACGGCCAGGACGGTCGCGAGAGTGGCGAGGCGCAAGCGAGCTGTGGGGATGGCGTGGCGCATGAGGTTGCACTCTAGGGACGGGTTGAGCGCCACTGCGCTCATGGACGCCGCGAGCAGGCCACCCGGTGGTGAACGGTCACCCCACGGTGCGAGGGTGCGGGGCCGCGGTCGCCGCCCGGCTGGCTACGGTTCCGCCATGCGGCTGGACGAGCTCCTGCCGGGGGCGCCCGCGGTCGACGTGCGCGGACTGGCCTACGACACCCGCCGGGTGCAGCCGGGCGACGCGTTCTTCTGCGTGCGCGGCTTCACCCGCGACGGGCACGAGCTGGCCGGCGAGGCGCTCGCGCGCGGGGCCGGCGCGCTGGTCGTGGATCACCCGCTGGGCCTGGGCGTGCCCGAGGCGATCGTCGGGGACGTGCGCGCGGCGATGGCCCCGGCGGCGGCGGCGCTGCACGGCGATCCCACGGCGCGCCTGGCGGTCGTGGGGGTCACGGGCACCAACGGCAAGACCACCACGGCCTACCTGCTGCGGTCGCTGCTGGAGGCCGCGGGCCGGCGCACGGGCCTGCTGGGCACGGTCACCTCGGTGGTGGGCGGCCAGGAGGCCCCCGCGATCCGCACCACCCCGGAGGCCATCGACCTGCAGGCCACCTTCGCGCGCATGCTCGACGCGGGCGATACCCACTGCGCGATGGAGGTCTCCTCCCACGCGCTGGAGCTGCACCGCGCCGACGCCATCCACTGGGCGGTCGCCGTCTTCACCAACCTCACCCAGGACCACCTGGACTTCCACCCCTCCATGGAGGCCTACTTCGCGGCCAAGCGGCGCCTGTTCACCGGGGCCGCCGCCGGCGGCGCCGGCCTGGGCGCCGCCGGTCCCGGCGTCTGCGTGGTCAACGTCGACGACCGCCACGGCGCCCGCCTGGCCGCCGGGCTGGACGGGGAGGTGGTCACGGTGGGCCTGGACGCCCGCGCCCAGGTGCGCGCCACCGACGTGGAGTTCGACCTGCACGGGTCGACCTTCCGCCTGGACGGAACCGAGTTGCGCTCGCCGCTGCCCGGGCGCTTCAACGTGCTCAACGTGCTCGGTGCGGTGGCCGCGGTGCGCGCGCTGGGCATCGACGACGACACCATCGCCGCCGCGCTGCCGCGTGCGGGCCGCGTGCCGGGGCGCTTCGAGGCGGTGGACGAGGGTCAGCCCTTCGCCGTGCTGGTGGATTACGCGCACACGCCCGATTCCCTGGAGAACGTGCTGCGCGCCGCCCGGCCGCTGGCCCGCGGGGCGGTGTGGTGCGTGTTCGGCTGCGGCGGGGACCGCGACCGGGGCAAGCGCCCGCTCATGGGCCGCGTGGCCGCCGCGCTGGCCGACACGGTGGTGGTGACCTCCGACAACCCGCGCTCGGAGGACCCGGAGGCGATCATCGCCCAGGTCGCGGCGGGCGCGCCACAGCCCGTCGAGGCGATCGTCGACCGCCGCGAGGCGATCGCCCGCGCGCTGGAGAGCGCCCGGGAGGGCGACGTGGTGATCATCGCCGGCAAGGGCCACGAGCAGGGCCAGGAGCTGGCCGGCGGGGTGAAGGTGCCCTTCGACGACGTCGCGGTGGCCCGCGAGGCGCTGCGTGGGCGGCCGGCCCATGCGTGAGTGGAGCGCCGGGGAGGTCGCGGCGGCGGCCGGCGCGCGGCTGGTGGCGCGCGCCCCCGACCGTGAGGGTCCCGAGCGGATCCAGGCCCGCGGCGGGGCGACGCCCACCGGCGCCAGTGGCCCGCTGCGCGCGGTGGTGGACACCCGGGCCCTCGAGCCCGGCGACCTCTTCGTCGGCCTGCCCGGCGCCAACGTGGACGGGGGGCGCTTCGCCGCCGGCGCCCTCGAGGCTGGGGCGTGGGGGGTGCTGGTCGCCCCCGAGCACACCGGCGAGGCGCGCGCCGCCTCCGGGCAGGGCGCCGTACTGGAGGCCGACGATCCGCTGGGCGCCCTCCAGCGCCTGGCCACCGCGTGGCGGCGGGCGCTGGGCGCGCGGGTCATCGCCATCACGGGCTCGACGGGCAAGACCTCCACCAAGGACGTGCTGGCCGCCATGCTCGCCCCCCACCGGCGCACCGCGGCGACGCGTGCCAACTTCAACACGGAGATCGGGTTGCCGCTGAGCGTGCTGGAGGCGCCGCCCGCCACCGAGGTGCTGGTCCTGGAGATGGCCATGCGCGGCGCGGGGCAGATCGCCGAGCTGGCGTCCATGGCCGAGCCCGACGTGGGCCTGGTCGTCAACATCGGGCCCGTCCACCTCGAGCAGATGGGCTCGCTGCAGGGCGTCGCCGCGGAGAAGGCCGCGCTGCTGGCCGCGCTGCGCCCCGGCGGCACCGCGGTGGTCCCCGCCGACGAGGCGCTGCTGAGGGGCCACACCGCCGATGGGGTGCGCACGGTGACCTTCGGCCCGGGCGGCGACGTGGACGACCTGGGCGGCATGGAGCTGCCGTTCTCCTCAGCGCACATGCGCCTCAACGCCCTGGCCGCGCTGGCCGCCGCGCGGGCCGTGGGCGTGCAGCCGGCCGGGAGGATCGAGGTCGCGCTCAGCGCCCTGCGCGGCCAGCGGAGGGAGCTCGCCGGGGGCGTGCTCGTCATCGACGACTGCTACAACGCCAACCCGATGTCGATGCGCGCCGCCCTCGACGAACTGGACGCCACGGCGGCCGGCCGGCGCCTGGCCGTACTGGGCGACATGCTCGAGCTGGGCGGTGAGGAGGGAGCATTCCACCGCGAGGTGGGCGCGCACGCCCGGGAGCGGGGAGTGGACCTCCTGGTCACCGTCGGGCCGCTGGCCGCCTGCATGGGCGAGGGGTTCGGCGCCTCGGGCGACGTGCACGCCGTGGGAAGCGCCGCCGAGGCCGCTGAGCTGCTCGGGGAGCTGGTGCGCCCGGGCGACACCGTGCTGGTCAAGGGCTCACGGGGCGTCGGGCTCGAGGTCGTCGCCGAGGCGCTGGCTTCCCGCTAGGCGGGGGCCCGAGGCCATGGGCGAGGTCCTGATCGCCGGCACCGCCGCGCTGCTCATCTGCATCTTCCTCTCACCGCGCTTCATCGCGATGCTGCGCGCGCGGGAGTTCGGTCAGAACATCCGCGAGGAGGGTCCCGAGGGCCACCATTCCAAGGCGGGCACGCCCACCATGGGCGGGATCATCATCTTCACGGCGATCGCCGTGCCGTTCCTGATCCTGTCCGACTACGACTGGCGGGCGGTGGGGGTCTTCGGCGTGGCCCTCGCCTGCGCGTTGCTGGGCTTCGCCGACGACTACGTGAAGATCGTCCGCCGCCGCTCGCTGGGCCTGCGCGCGCGGACCAAGCTGGGCGCCACCATCCTCATCTCGCTGGGGCTGTGGTATGTGGCCACCCAGCAGGCGGGCATCGCCCAGACCGTGCGCCTTCGGGTGATCGACTACCAGATCGACCTCTCCTTCCTGGGCGGCGTGCCCTTCCTGATCTTCATCTGCCTGGTGGTGGCGGGCACCACCAGCGCGGTCAACCTCACCGACGGGCTGGACGGCCTGGCCGCCGGCTGCGCGGCCATCGTCGCCCTGGCCTACATCGGCATCACGTTCATCACCACCGGCCAGCGCGACCTGGCCATCTTCTCGGCCGTCGTGGTGGGAGCCTGCGTGGGCTTCCTGTGGTTCAACGCCTTCCCGGCCACGATCTTCATGGGCGATACCGGGTCGCTGGGGCTCGGGGGCGCGATCGCGGGACTGGCGATCATGACCAAGACGGAGATCCTGCTCGTGCTGCTGGGCGGGATCTTCGTGGTCGAGGCGCTCAGCGTGGCCATCCAGGTCTTCTCCTTCCAGACCTTTCGCAAGCGGGTGTTCCTCATGGCGCCCATCCACCACCACTTCGAGCTGCGGGCGTGGTCGGAGACCAAGATCATCCTGCGCTTCTGGATCGTCGCCGCCATCTGCTCGGCGATCGGCTTCACGCTGTACCAGCAGTCGATTACGTGAGGTCCGTGGGTCTTCGGCGGCCCGAGCTCCCTGCGGGGCCCTACCTCGTCGTCGGCCTCGCGCGCTCGGGCCTGGCCGCCGCGGGGCTGCTGGCCAACCGCGGCGAGGAGGTCATCGGCGTGGACGCGGGCCTGCCCGACGTGGGGGACCTGTCCGGCGTGGAGGTCCACACCGCCGCCGAGGGCGTCGAGCTGCTCGACCGCGTCGCCGCGGTGGTCAAGTCGCCGGGCGTGCCCAAGGAGGCCGTGGTGGTCAGCGCCGCCCGGGCGCAGGGCGTGCCCGTGCTGGGCGAGCTCGAGCTGGCCTGGCGCCTGCTCGACCATCACTTCGTCGCGGTCACCGGCACCAACGGCAAGACCACCACCACCGAGCTTTTGGGCCACCTGCACCGCTGCGCCGGAGCGCCCGTGGCGGTCGCGGGCAACGTCGGCACACCGCTGGCCTCGCTGGTGGGCACCCTGGAGGCGGGCGCCACGGTGGTGTGCGAGGCCTCCTCCTTCCAGCTCGAGGACACGATCGCCTTCGCTCCCGAGGTCGCGGTGCTGCTTAACGTGGAGGCCGACCACCTGGACCGCCACGGCACCCTGGCTGAGTACACCGCGGCCAAGCTCGAAGCCTTCGCGCGTCAGGGCCCACCCGACGTGGCCGTGCTCCCGGCCGCCTTCCCCGACCCGGCCGGCCGCGCGCTGCGGATCCGCTTCGGGCCCGGCGGGGACCTCGACGACCGCGACGGGCGCCTGTGGTGGCGCGGCGAGGCGCTGATCGCCCATGACGAGATCCGCCTGCGCGGCGCGCACAACCGCCACAACGCGGCCGCCGCGGCCGCCGCCTGCCTGGCGCGCGGAATGGCGGTCGAGGCGGTGCGCGAGGGCCTGGGCACCTTCACCGGCGTCGCCCACCGCCTCGAGGAGGTCGGGCGGCGCGACGGCGTGCTCTACGTCAACGACTCCAAGGCCACCAACGTGGCCTCCACGCTGGTCGCGCTGGCCTCCTTCCACGCGCCCGTGCACCTCATCATGGGCGGTCTGGGCAAGGGCCAGGACTTCGCGCCGCTGCGCGCGCCGGTGGCCGAGCGCTGCGCGGGGGCCTACCTCATCGGCGAGGACGCCGGGCGCATCGCCGCGGCGCTGGAGCGCTCGACGCCCTGCGGCGATCTCGAGCGCGCGGTGGCGGGCGCGCGCGCGGCCGCCCGCCCGGGCGAGGTGGTGCTCCTGTCGCCCGCCTGCGCCTCCTTCGACCAGTTCGCGGACTTCGAGGCGCGCGGGGAGGCGTTCCGGTCCCTGGTGTCGAACTGAGCGGAGATGGTCCGCCGGCCTCGCGTTTCTCCCCGCGCTGCCCGCCGCCCCGACCAGCCGCTCGAGTACAACATCCTCGTCACCGCCACGCTGTGCCTGCTGGCCGCGGGCGCGGTGATGGTCTACAGCGCCTCCTCGGCGCGCACGCTGCTGGAGGGCCGAGGCGCCGGCAGCGACCTCCTGGTCAGGTACCTCGCCTTCGGGGCCGTCGGACTGGGGGTGATGTTCGTGCTGGCTCGCCACGGGGTGGCGTTCGCGCAGCGCTTCACCCGCCCGCTGCTGGTGGTCTCCTTCGCGTTGCTGGTGGCGGTGAAGATCCCCGGGCTGGGAGTGGAGGTCAACGGCGCCACGCGCTGGCTGGGCGCGGGGCCGCTGCAGTTCCAGCCCTCGGAGCTGACCAAGCTGGCGCTCGTGCTCTACGCCGCCTCCCTGCTGGCCGAGCGCCCGCAGCGCATGCACAGCCTGTGGGGCGCGATCAGCCCGCTGCTGCTGGTGGCCGGGGCCTCCGCGCTGCTGGTGGTCTCCCAGCCCGACCTGGGCACCGCGCTGGTGATCTGCTTTTGCATGCTGGCCATGCTCGTGGCCGCAGGCGTGCCCCGGCGGCACCTGGCGGTGCTGTGCGCGCTGGGGACGGTGGCGGTGACGCTCTTCGCCTTCTCGGCCGACTACCGCCACGAGCGCCTGATGTCGTTTCTCGATCCCTGGGCCCAGGCCGGCGACGCGGGCTTCCAGATGGTGCAGGGCCAGATCGCGGTGGGCTCGGGCGGGATGTTCGGCCTGGGGCCCGGGCAGTCGGTCCAGAAGGTCTTCTACCTGCCCGAGGCCCACACCGACTTCATCCTGGCCGTGATCGGCGAGGAGCTGGGCGTGGTGGGCATCTGCGGGCTGCTGTTCCTCTATGGGCTGATCGCCTACGCGGGCCTGCGCGCGGCCAAGGCGGCACGAACCTTCCACACGCAGCTGCTGGCGGCGGGGGTCACCTCGCTCATCCTCTGCCAGGCGCTGCTCAACGTCTTCGCGGTGCTGGGCATGGTGCCCCTGACCGGCGTCCCGTTGCCCTTCATCTCCTCGGGGTCGTCCAGTCTGCTCACCCTCATGGCCGGCGTGGGGCTGGTGTTGAACATCGCCAGCGGGCCGCACACCCGGCTGCGCGCCGTACCGACCGCGAAACCGCGAGGATCCGCGCGTGACGACGACACGGGTCTTGATCGCCGCCGGCGGCACGGGGGGGCACGTGGTGCCCGCGCTGGCGGTGGCCGACGCGCTGCGCGCTGACGGCGCGCAGGTGACCTTCGTGGGCGGTCAGCGCGCGGAGGCCGAGCTGGTCCCCGCCGCCGGCTACGAGCTGCGCCCGATCCGCGTGGAGGGCCTGAGCCGAACCAACCCGCTCAAGGCCGCGCGCGCGGCGGGGCGCGCGGTCGGGGCGGTGGGTGCGGCACGGCGCATCGTGCGCGAGCTGCGCCCCGCGGCGGTGATGGGCGGCGGGGGCTACGTGGCCGGGCCGGTCGGGCTGGCCGCCGCCACCGCGCGCGTGCCGCTGGTGCTCACCGAGGCCGACAGCCACCTGGGCATCGCCAACCGCCTGCTGGCGCCCGCCGCCCGGCGGGTGTGCCTGGCCTTCCCGATCGAAGGTCGCGAGGGGCAGCGCTATCGCGTCACGGGGCGGGCGGTCGGCCCGCCGGTGACCGACCGCGCCGCCGCCCGCGCGCGCTTCGGGCTGGGCGAGGACGAGACCTGCGTGCTGGTCTTCGGCGGCTCGCTGGGGGCGCGCTCGATCAACCAGGCCGCGGTGGAGGCCTTCGCCGACGCGCCCTTCCGGGTCCTGCACGCCGCGGGCGTGCGCGACTTCACCGCGCTGGCCGAGCGCGTCGAGGGCCGCGCCCACTACGCGCTGCACGACCTCCTGGAGGGCTTCGGCGAGGCGCTGGCCGCCTGCGACCTGTGCGTGGCGCGCGCCGGAGGCTCCATCTTCGAGATCGCCGCCCACGCAAAGCCCGCGATCCTCGTGCCCTATCCCCACGCCAGCGCCGACCACCAGACGGCCAACGCCCGCTGGATGCAGCGCGCGGGCGCCGCGGTGGTCGTCCCCGACGCCGACCTGGATGCCGGGCGGCTGCGCAGCGAGGTCGACGCGCTGCTGGACGATGGCCAGCGCCTCGGCGCGATGGCCCGGGCCTCGGCGTCGCTCGCACGACCCCACGCGGCGCAGGACATCGCCTCTGAGGTGCTGGCGGCGGCACGCGAGGCAGACGAGGTGAACCTCCCCGGGCGCTTCGAGCGAGGGACGAGGCCGCCGTCATGAGCCTGTACGGACGGATCTTCGCCGCCCTCTACGAGCGCAGCCTGGCGGCGACCGAGGAGGCGGGGCTGCGCGCGCGGCGCGCCGCGCTGCTCGCCCGCGCGCGGGGCACCGTGGTGGAGCTGGGCGCCGGCACCGGCCTCAACCTCGTCCACTACGGCCCCGCGGTGCAGCGCCTGGTGCTCACCGAGCCCGAGGAGCCGATGGCTCGCCGCCTCGAGGCCCGAGCCGAGGGGCTGGGGGTGCGCGCAGAGATAGTGCGCGCGCCCGCCGAGCACCTCCCGCTGGCCGACGCGAGCGCCGACACGGTGGTGGCGACGCTGGTGCTGTGCACGGTCGACGACCCCGCCACGGCGCTGAGCGAGGCGCTGCGCATCCTGCGCCCCGGCGGGCGGCTGCTGGTCCTCGAGCACGTGCGCTCGCCCGACCCCGCCCTGGCGCGCTTTCAGGATCTCGTCCGGCCGGTGTGGCAGCGCGTGGGCCACGGCTGTCGGTGCAACCGCGACACGGCCGCCCTCCTGGCCGCCGCGCCGCTGCGCCTGGAGCGCGAGGAGCGCTTCCGCGTGCCCAAGGTCGCCACGTTCGTCCGCCCTGGCTACGAGGCGGTGGCGGTCGGGGAAGGCGGGTGAGCGTGCGGACGCCCTGGGCGGGCCGTGCGCTGCACTTCGTCGGTCTGGGAGGGGCGGGAATGAGCGGCCTGGCCCTGGTGGCCCACGCGCTGGGCGCACGGGTGACCGGCAGCGACCGCGCGGAGTCGGCCTACCTCGAGCGCGTCCGCGCCGCGGGCATCGAGCCGGCGCTCGGCCACGACGCCGCCCACGTGCCGCCCGGCGACGACGTCGAGGTGGTGATCTCCACCGCCATCCCGTCCGACAACCCCGAGCGTGCCGCCGCCCGCGAGCGCGGCCTGCCCGAACTGCACCGCGGTGAGCTCCTCGCGCAGGTGAGCGCGATGAAGCGCTGCATCGCCGTGGCGGGCACGCACGGCAAGACCACCACGGCGTCCATGGCCGCTCACGCGCTGCTGCGCTGCGACCTGGATCCGGCGTACCTGATCGGCGGGGAACTGCGCTCCACGGGGGTCAACGCGGCCTGGGGAGAGGGGGAGTGGATGGTGGTGGAGGCCGACGAGTCCGACCGCTCGTTCCTGCGGCTGCGCCCCGAGCTGGCGGTGGTCACCAACGTGGAGCTCGACCACCACGCCACCTACGCCTCCCAGGCCGAGGTCGAGGACGCCTTCGCGGACTTCCTGCGCGCCGTCCACCGCCCGATCCTGTGGGACGCGCCCGAAGCGGAGGCCCTGCTGGACCGCGCCGGCGTGACCGAGGCCGCCTTCTTTCGCGCGGACGACGTGGAGCTGGGCCCCGAAGGATCGACGTTCACCTGGGCCGAGCAGCGGGTGGGCCTCGCCGTGCCCGGCGCCCACAACGTGGCCAACGCCGCGGGCGCGCTGACCGCCTGCGTGCTGGCGGGCGCGCCCGCCGAGCGCCTGGCCGGGGCGCTGGAGGACTTCCGCGGCGCCGGTCGGCGCTTCGAGCGCCTGGGGATGACCCCGTCGGGTGCGCAGGTGGTCGACGACTACGCCCACCACCCCACCGAGGTCGCCGCCACGCTGGCCGCGGCGCGCACGCTGGCGCCGCGCCGCCTGGTGGCCGTCTTCCAACCCCACCTCTACTCGCGCACCGAGTGGCTGTACCGCGAGTTCGGCGCCGCGCTGGCCCGCGCTGATGTCGTCGCGGTGCTCGACGTCTATCCCGCGCGAGAACGCGCCCAGGACCATCCGGGGGTGAGCGGGCGGCTGGTGGCCGCCGCGGCCGCCGACGCTGCGCCCGGGCGGACGGTGCTGTGGCTGCCCGGGTTGGACACGGCCGAGGCGGTCCTCGCCCCGCGCCTGCGCGAGGGCGACCTGTGCCTGGTGCTGGGCGCCGGCGACGTCGACCGCCTGGGGCGCGCGCTGGTGGGCAGGAAAGCGTCCTAGCGCGGCGAAAGCAGACGACGTGGCGAGCATCTCGCTGCCCCCCCGCCTGCTCCGGGTCCCCCGGCCGGCGCCGCGCGCCATGGGCCTGACCCTCGTGGCGGTCTCGCTGCTGGGCTGCGCCTGGTGGTGGCTGCGCGACTCGGCGGTGGTGGCCATCGAGGAGGTCAGCGTGGTCGGCGCCGCGGGGCCGCGTGCGGGCGACCTGCGCGACGCCCTGGTCGAGGCGGCCGCGGACATGACCACGCTGCACGTACGGATGGGCGTCCTGCGCGAGGTCGCGGCGCCCTTTCCCAAGGTGGCCGACCTGCGCGTGGACCGCGACCTGCCCCACGGCCTGACCATCCGTGTGGTGGAGCACACCCCGGTCGCCGCGCTGGTGGCCGGCGAGCGCCGCCTGGCCGTCGGCGCCGCCGGCACGCTGCTGCCCGGGGAGCCCGCCGCAGGGCTGGCCCCGGTGACGCCGGCGCGGCTGCCCTCGGGCGAGAGGCTCGCCGCCGGGGCGGCGCGCACCGCCGTCGCCGTGCTGGCCGCGGCGCCCGCGCCGCTGCGCGCGCGCGCAGCGCTGGCGCGGCGCGCCGAGCGCGGCTGGGCGGTCGCGCTGCGCGACGGCCCGGTGGTGCACCTGGGCGGTCCCGAGGGCCTGGCCGCCAAGTGGGCCTCGGCCGCGGCCGTGCTCGGTGATCCCAGCTCGCGCGGGGCCGCGTACGTCGACGTGCGGATGCCAGAACGACCGGTGGCCGGCGGGTTGGCGCCGTTGCCGGGAGAGGAGGTCGCCGGCGCTGGCGCTGTGCCCGGCGCGGGCGGGGTGCCGGCGGCTGCGCAGACGCCCTGAGGGCGCCGCCGTCGCCCGCCCTCGTGCACAGCGCGACCGAGCGTCTGGGGGCCAGTGGGCGGGTTGGGCACCGTATGCGTCCTCGAGTCGGCCCAGCCGCCCGCGGCCTAGGATCGCGGGATGCGTCCGAAGCTCCTGCGGATCCGGGCCCGCGGCCGGCTGACCGTCGGTTGCGGCGTCGAGATCGGCCGCCGTGCACGGGTGCGCGTCGCCCCGGGTGCCCGCGTGACCCTCGCCGAGGGCACCCGCATCGGCGAGCGGCTGACCATCGAGGCGGTTGCCGGCCACGTGCGCATCGGCCCCCACGCGTGGCTGGGCGACAACGTGCGCATCCTCGCCGGGGCAGACGTGACCGTCGGCGCGCGCTGCGTCCTTCACGACGGCGCCGCTCTGCTCACCAGCCTCCCGGCGCACGTCGATCCCGACGCTCCCGCCGCGCGCCGGGCGGCGCACATCGCCGCGGTGACGCTCGGTCCCGGCGCCCGGCTGCGCGAGGGCGCCGCCGTCGAGCCGGGCGTGACGATCGCGGCGGGCGCGGAGGTCGGCGCGCGCGAGGTCGCCAGCAGCGCCCCGCGGCCCGGGCCTCAGACCGCCGCGGCGAGTAGATCGGCGTAGACCTTCCCCGTGCGCCGGGCCACGTCGGCCCAGTCGAAGCGCAGGACGTGCTCGCCGGCCTCGGCAACCAGGCGCGTGCGCAGCGCGTCGTCGGTGAGGACCCGCTCGATGCCCGAGCCCAGCGCGACCGCGTCGCGCGAGCGGAAGCGCAGGCCGACGGTCTCGTCGGGAACGACCTCGCGCAGGCCGCCCGTGTCGGCCACCAGGCACGGGCAGCCCGAGGCCATCGCCTCCAGGGCTACCAGCCCAAACGGCTCGTAGATCGAGGGCACCACGCACAGGTCGGCGATGCGATACAGCGAGCTCAGCCAGTCGTCCCCGATCCAGCCCAGGAAGGCGCCGTGCTCCATGAGTCCCAGGGCGGCGCCCTGGCGCTCGAGCTCGGCGCGGTGGGGCCCCGAGCCGGCGACCAGGAAGCGCACCCCCCCGACGCGCTCGATCACCCCGGGCAGCGCCTCCAGCGCATGCTGGAAGCCCTTCTCGTAGACCAGCCGCCCGACGAGGAGCACGAGGTGCTCGTCGTCGGCGGCGAAGCGCCGGCGCAGGGCGCGCAGATCGCCCCGAGGCTGCAGGTCGGCCGGATCGACGCCGTTGGGAATCACCACCACCCGCTCCTCGCTCAGCCCGAACACGTCGGCCACGTGGCCGCGCATGTAGTGCGAGCAGGCGATGACCTGGTCGGCGGCCTGGACCATCCAGCGCTCGGTGCGGTTGATCTCCGACATCGGGGGCTCGTGCACCCAGCCCTGGCGGCGTCCGTGCTCGGTGGCGTGAACGGTGGCCACGAACGGGCAGCGCAGGCGGTCGGCCAGGCGCTTGGCCGCGACGGCCACCAGCCAGTCGTGGCCGTGCACCACGTCCAAGCCCAGGCGGGCGGCCAGCTCGCTGCCGCGGGCCAGCAGGTCGTCGTTGAGGCGGCGCACCCAGGCGACGAAGCGCGGCAGGTCGTCCTTGGGCCAGGCGGGCTCGGCCACCCGGTGGACGGTGACCCCGTGGCGGTCCTCGAGCTCCTGGGTGGAGCGACCGCCCCGCGTGAGCACGTGCACCTCGGTGCCCTGGGCCGTCAGCTGCTCGGCGAGCTTGCGCACGTGGCGGGCCAGCCCGCCCTCCACGATCGGCGGATACTCCCACGTGACGATGAGGATCCGCTCGGCCAAGGACGCGCACCCTAACCTGCCGCGTCGATGGCCCGCCCGCTGGCCGAGCTGACCACCCTTCGCCTCGGCGGCCCCGCCGCCCGGCTGGTGGAGGCGACCACCGAGGAGCAGATCGTGGACGCCGTGCGCCACGCGCCCGCTCCGCTGCTCGTCCTGGCCGGCGGCAGCAACGTGGTGATCGCCGACGAGGGCTGGCCGGGCACGGTGCTCCTGATCGCCACCCGGGGCGTTGAGGGCGACGGCGCCCGGCGTAGCGTCCAGGCGGGCGAGCCGTGGGACGCCTTCGTGGCCCGCTGCGTCGCCGAGGGGCTCGCGGGCGTGGAGTGCCTGTCGGGCATCCCCGGCTCCACCGGGGCCACGCCGATCCAGAACGTGGGCGCCTACGGCCAGGAGGTCTCAGAGACCATCGCCTCGGTGCGTGTCCTCGACCGCGAGCGCGGCGCCGTCGAGGACCTGCCTCCCGAGGGCTGCGGCTTCGGGTATCGCACCAGCGTCTTCAAGCGCGCGCCCGGGCGCTGGATCGTGCTGTCGGTGACCTTCGTGCTCGAGCCCTCGTCGTCCAGCCGCCCCGTCCGCTACCCCGAGCTCGCGCGCGCGCTGGGCGTGGAGGTGGGCGACAACCCGCCGCTGGCCGACGTGCGCAAGGCGGTGCTCGCCCTGCGCCGGGGCAAGGGCATGGTCATCGACGACGGCGACCCCGACTCGGTGTCGGCGGGCTCGTTCTTCACCAATCCGGTGCTCACCCGCGAGCAGTTCGCGCGCCTGCGCGAGCGCGCGGGCGACGACGTGCCGCGCTTCGACCAGCCCGACGGGACAGTCAAGACCTCCGCGGCCTGGCTGATCGAGCGCGCCGGCTTCGCCCGCGGCCACGGCGACCCGCTGACCATCGCGATCTCCTCCAAGCACACCCTCGCGCTGACCAACCGCGGCGCGGGCACCACCACGGACCTCGTCGCCCTCGCGCGCGACATCGCCGCCGGCGTCCACGCCGCCTTCGGGGTCGACCTGCGCCCCGAGCCGGTGCTCGTGGGCCACGAGTGGTGACGAGAAGGCTCCGGCGGCTCCGGTCGCCGCGTCGCGACCTGCGCCTGCTCAGCCCACGCGCTCGAGCAGCGCCATCCCGTCGGGGCCCAGGATGCCCGCCAGCGTGGCGCGGTCGGGCAGCTCGTGCTCGGCGCCGGTGAGCGCGTCGCGCCAGCGTCCCGCGCTGGCCGCCGGCAGCTCCCAGGCGCCGCCCACCGCGTGGTCGCGCACGGCTACGGCCACAATCACGTCCTCGCCGCGCAGGAACGCGCACACCTCCTCGCCGGCTGCAACGGGCTCGTAGCCGCCCCCGTCGAAGGACTCCGTTCGCCGCGCGCGCAGGTCCAGCGCGCGCCAGATCGTCCACAGCTTGCGCGTCTCGCGGGTGGGCTGGGCGCCGGCGCGCAGCTCGTCCAGCCGCTCGCGGCGGAGCTGCCAGTCCACCTCGCGGCGGTTGTCGGGATCGACCAGGGCGAGCGCCCACAGCTCGTCGCCCTGGTAGACGTCGGCTACGCCGGGCACGGTGAGCTTGAGTAGCAGCTGGCCCAGGGCCGAGCGCTCGCCCGCCTCGGCCACCCGCGCGGCGAACCCCTCGAACTCGAAGAGGAACGGTCCGTGGTCGATCACCCGGGCGGCGAAGTCCTTGACCGCCTGCTCGTGCTCGAGGTCGGGCTCGATCCAGTTCGAGTCGACCTTGGCCTCGCGCATGGCCTTCTCCAGGTAGCCCTCCAGGCGCTCGCGGGTGATGGGCCACGTGCCCACCAGCGTCTGGAACAGCAGGTACTCCTCGTCGGGTGTCGGCGCGTTCGGTGACGCGCGCAGGGGCGCCACGATCTCCCGCCAGCGGCGCACCGCGGCGATCCAGTCCTCGGCCATCGCGCTCAGCGCGCCGATGCGCGCGCGGGTGTCGCCCGAGCGCTTGGTGTCGTGAGTCTGGGTGACCAGCAGGGCGCGAGGAAAGCGCTGGGCCCGCTCGGCGTTGGCGGCGTGGAAGGTGGTCACGGAGATCCCGAAGCGCCCCGGGTCGCCGCCCACCTCGTTGAGGGCCAGCAGCCGCGTGTAGCGATAGAAGGCAGTGTCCTCGACGCCCTTGGCCATGACCGGCGGCGTGGTCTGCTGGAAGCGGGTGATGAAGGCCTCGCGCGTCAGCAGCGACACGTCGAGGCCCGTGAGCACCTCGCGGTCGGCCTCGGTCGTCTCGTGGCGCGGCGGCCACACGTAGGTGCGGTAGACGTCCAGGGAGGCCAGCGCACGAGGCAGGTCGACCTCCTCGGGCACGTCGCCCTCACGGCGCAGGCGCTCGACCTCGGGCGCGAAGGTGCCGCGGGCCTGCTCGAGCTTGGCCTCGAAGGCCACCTCGGCGAACGTCCGCGTCTCGCCGGTCAGCTCGCGGTGGAAGGCGCTCAGCGGCGCCTCGCCGGCCGGGTCGACGAACAGGCCCTGCACGTCGTTGGCGAACTCGTAGCCGGTGGTGCCCTCCACGGGCCAGTCGCGCAGCGGCTCGCCGGGGTGCAGGATCTTCTCGACCCACACGTGCTGCGCGCCTCCCTCGGCCAGGCGGGTCAGGTAGCCGGCCGGGTCGGCCAGCCCGTCGGGATGGTCGACGCGCACCCCGTCCACGACCCCTTCGCGCAGCAGGCCCAGCACGAGCTCGTGCGTGGCCGCGAAGACCTCCTCGTCCTCCTGGCGCACGCCCGCCAGGTGGTCGATGTCGAAGAAGCGCCGATGCCTTCTGGTCGCCGGATCGACGTCGAAGAAGCGCGCGCGCAGGCTCTCGTCGGCCCAGAAGGGATTGGCGTCGTCAGTGGCCATGTGGTTGGGGACGATGTCCAGGACCACGCCCAGCCCCGCGCCGGCCAGCGCGCGCAACCCGTCCTCGCCACCCAGGTCGTGGTTGATGCGCCGCGGGTCCACCACGTCGTAGCCGTGCGTGGAGCCCTCGCGCGCGGCGAACACCGGGGAGAGGTACACGTGGCTGATCCCCAGGTCGCGCAGGTAGGGCACCAGCGCGCGCACCGCCTCGAAGTCCAGCCCCGGGCCGAGCTGCAGGCGGTAGGTGGCGCGAAAGGCCGTCATGCCCGGCGCAGCACGATCACCGAGCGCGCGGTCACGGCCAGCTGCTCGAGCGCCTCGAAGCTCGCCGAGCCCGGCTCGGCCTGCGGCTCGTCGGTGCGCAGCTCGAGGGCCCAGCGCTCGCCCAGCCGCCGCGCGGGCAGGCGGAAGGTCACGCCCTCGTGCCCGGCGTTGAAGAGCAGGATGAACGAGTCACCGGTCTCCGGGCGCCCGCGGCGGTCGCGGTTGCCGGTGTCCTCTCCGTTGAGGAACAGCCCCAGGGTCGTCGCGTCCGGGCGCTCCCAGCCGCGACGGGTCATGCGCCGCCCGTCGGTGCGAAACCACCAGGCGTCGGGCAGAAGCGAGCCGTTGTTGACCTCGCCGGTGAGGAAGGTGGCGCGGCGGAAGACCGGCTCGGCGGCGCGCAGCGCGAGCAGCCGCCTGGTGAAGGCCAGCAGGTCGGCGTTGCGCTCGCGTAGCGACCAGTCGAACCACGAGATCTCGTTGTCCTGGCACCACGCGTTGTTGTTGCCACCCTGGGTGCGCCCGAACTCGTCGCCGCCAAGCAGCATCGGCACGCCCTGGCTGAGCAGCAGCGTCGTGAGCAGGTTGCGCTGCTGGCGCGCGCGCAGCGCGAGCACGTCGGGGTCGGCGGTCTGGCCCTCCACGCCACAGTTCCAGGAGCGGTTGTCGTCGGTCCCGTCGGCGCCGCCCTCCTGGTTGGCGTCGTTGTGCTTGTCGTTGTAGGCGACGAGGTCGGCCAGCGTGAAGCCGTCGTGGGCGGTGACGAAGTTGATCGACGCGAAGGGCCGCCGGCCGTCGGCCTCGTAGAGGTCGCTGGATCCGGTGAACCGCCGCGCGAACTCGCCCACGTCGCTCTCTCCGCGCCAGAAGTCGCGCACCACGTCGCGGTAGCGGCCGTTCCACTCGGTCCACAGGACCGGGAAGTTGCCCACCTGGTAGCCGCCGGGGCCGAGGTCCCACGGCTCGGCGATCAGCTTGACCTGGGAAAGGACGGGGTCCTGGTGGATCGTCTCGAAGAAGGCCGACAGGCGGTCGACCTCGTAGAAGCCGCGCGCCAGCGCGGAGGCCAGGTCGAAGCGGAAGCCGTCCACGTGGCACTCGGTCACGAAGTAGCGCAGCGAGTCCATGATCAGGCGGATCACCGCCGGGCTCGTGGGGTTGAGCGAGTTGCCCGTACCCGTGAAATCCATGTTGAAGCGCGGGTCGTCCTCCACCAGGCGGTAGTAGGCCGCGTTGTCCACGCCACGGAAGGAGAGCGTCGGGCCGAGGTGGTTGCCCTCGGCGGTGTGGTTGTAGACCACGTCGAGGATCACCTCGATCCCCGCCTGGTGCAGGGCCTTGACCATAGCCTTGAACTCGCGCACCTGCTCGCCGGTGGTGCCGCCCCACGCGTAGCCGGCATGGGGGGCCAGGTAGCCGATCGGGGAGTAGCCCCAGTAGTTGGTCAGGCCGCGCTCGTGCAGGAAGCTCTCGTCGGCGATGTGGTGGACGGGCAGCAGCTCGACCGCGGTGACGCCCAGCTCCTGGAGGTGCGCGATGGCCTCCTCACAGGCCAGCCCCGCGTAGGTGCCGCGCAGCTCCTCGCCGACCCCGGGATGGGCGACCGTGAAGCCGCGCACGTGGGTCTCGTAGATCACCGTGCGATCCCACGGGGTGTGCGGCGGGCGGTCGTCCTCCCAGTCGAAGCGGTCGTCGATCACCAGGCACTTGGGGATCGCGTCCTGGTCGTCCTCGTCGTCGGGTTCGAGGTCGGCCTCCTCGGTGCCGTCGGGGGTGTAGGGCAGCACGTTGGCGCGCTCCCAGCGCACGTCGCCCTCGATGGCCTTGGCGTAGGGGTCGATGAGCAGCTTGGCCGGGTTGAAGCGGTGGCCCTCGTCGGGCTCGTATGGGCCGCGCACCCGGTAGCCGTAGCGCCGGCCGGGACCCACGCCGGGCACGTAGACGTGCCAGTTGTGGTCGGTCTGGTCGACGACCTCTATGCGCTCCTCCATCTCGTCGCCATCGAACAGGCACAGCTCCACCCCCTCCGCGTGCTCGGAGAACAGCGAGAAGTTGGTGCCCTCTCCGTCCCAGCTGGGGCCGAGGGGGAAGGGGGCGCCGGGCCAGGCCTCGCGCTCGCTCATCGCAGCAACGCTCCTCCCAGGGGCGGCAGGGCGCCGTCCTCGATCAGGTGGGTGGCCAGCACCAGCTCGCCCTCGTCGGCCAGGTGCAGCGGCGCGTCGGCGAAGTTCATGACCAGGCGGTGGGCGCCGCGCCGCGCGCGCAGCCAGCGGGCACGCTCGTCGAAGGCGACCTCGTCGACCTCCTGGCCGGCCAGGGCACGCCGGGCGCCCAGCAGGCGACGGTAGAGGTCGCGCAGCCCGGGCTGCTCGGTGCGCGAGAGCTTGGAGCGCTCGAAGGTCTCGGGGGCCATGGGGTCGGGGATCTCCTCGCCGGCGAAGGCCGCGAAGGCGGCGAACTCGCGCCGGCGCCCCTCGCGGGTGGCCACGACGATCTCCTCGTCGATGTGGTCGGCGAAGAACAGGAAGGGATTGGGCTCCCCGTACTCCTCGCCCATGAACAGCATCGCCACGAACGGGCTGAGCAGCGTGGCGAAGGCCGCCAGCGGGTGCGCCCGGGGCGGCAGGCGGTCGCCGAAGGCGCGGTTGCCCACCTGGTCGTGGTTCTGGCAGAAGACCACGAACTGCTCGACGGGGCGGTCGGCGGCCGGGGCGCCGAAGCGCCGGTCGCGAAAGGTCGAGAACGTACCGTCGTGCACGAAGGGCCGCCCCAGCGCCTTGGCCAGGTCGCCCACGTGGCCGAACTCGGCGTAGTAGCCCTCGCGCTCGTCGGTGACCAGGGTGCGCAGTGCGTGGTGGAAGTCGTCGGCCCACTGGGCGTCGAGGCCCAGGCCGCCGATCTCGGGGGGTCGCACCACCTTGGGGTCGTTGAGCCCCGACTCGGCGATGATCAGCGCGTGGGGGACCGCGCGGCGCACGCGGGCGCCCAGCGCCTCGAGCAGCGGACGGGCGCCGGAGTCGTAGACGGCGTGTATGGCGTCCAGGCGCAGGCCGTCGAGGTGCAGGTCGCGCACGAGGCCCGTCGCTCCCTGCAGGACCCACTCGCGCACGGGCTCGCAGCCCGCGTCGTCGAAGTTGATCGCCTCACCCCAGGGGGTGGTGTAGGCGCCGGTGAAGTAGGGACCGAAGGCGGTCAGCGCCTGGTCGCCCGACGCGCCCACGTGGTTGTAGACCACGTCGAGGAACACCGCCAGGCCCTCGGCGTGGGCGGCGTCGACCAGGCGCGCCAGTCCTTCCGGGCCGCCGTAGGGCTCGTGCACCGCCCAGTGGTAGACGCCGTCGTAGCCCCACCCGCGCGCGCCGGGCATCGCGGCCACGGGCATGAGCTCGATGGCGGTCACGCCCAGCTCGCGCAGGGCGGCCAGGTGGGGGATGGCGCCTTCGAAGGTCCCCTCCGCCGAGAAGGTGCCCACGTGCAGCTCGTAGAGCACGAGCTCGGCCAGGGGGACGCCGCGCCATCTCTGGTCGGTCCACGCCAGGCGCGCGGGGTCGACCACGCGCGAGGGACCGCGCAGGCCGTTGGGCTGATGGCGGGTGCACGGGTCGGGCAGCGCATGCCCGTCGAGCACGTAGGCATAGTCGTCGCCGTGGCCCGCCTCCACGTCGGCGACCAGCACGCCGTGGCCCTCGTCGCGCAGCTCGTGGTCGACGCCCTCGACGCGCAGCGCGACCTCGCCGGGGTGGGGCGCCCAGACGCGAAAGCGCGTATGCCCGTCGCCCAACGGCGTGGCGCCCAGGGGCCGCTCCCAGGGAAGGGTGGCGTCGGACATCCCGCGCACGCTACCCACGCGGCGCCTGCACGTCCCGCGGCGCGGGCGCTACTCTCAGACGGTCGTGGGGACGAGGCCGTTCACTCGTGGAGCACGGGCGGCGCTGGCAGCCGCGTGCGCGTGCCTGGTCGTCGCGCCGGCCGCGTCGGCCGAGCAGGGCGTCGTGCGCTCCTTCGACGGCACGCCGATCGTCTTCAACTTCTTCGCCGCCGAGGGCCTGCAGGGGGGAGAGCGCGCACCGAGCGTGTTCGTCGGACCGGGCTTCTCCAGCCCGGGCGAGACCGATCCCCAGTCGAAGTCCAGCAACCTCACCGGCGGGGTGGGGCTGGCTGCGCTGCGCCGCGCGGGCTACAACGTCGTCACCTACGACCCGCGCGGCTTCGGCGGCTCGGGCGGAGCGGCGCAGATCGACTCGCCCGACTTCGAAGCGCGCGATGTCATGGCGGTCATCGATCGCCTCGCCACCCGGGACGAGGTGGCCCTCGACGCGCCCGGTGACCCGGTGCTCGGCATGTCGGGCGCCTCCTATGGCGGTGGCATCCAGTTCGTCACCGCGGCCATCGATCCCCGTGTCGACGCGATCGCGCCGACCATCGCCTGGAACTCCCTGGTGACCAGCCTGTTCAAGGCGGGCGACCTCAAGGCGGGCTGGGGCGCTGCGCTGTGCGGGCTGGGGCAGGTCAACGGCCTCGTCCCCGGGCTCGTCTCTCCCGCCGGCCTGCAGACCGGGACCGTGGATGAGCAGGTGACGCGTACCTGCGTCGAGGGCATCTCGACCGGCACGGTGCGCCTGGAGGACGAGCGCTACTTCGCCGCCCGGGGTCCCGCCGCGCTGCTGGCCCGGATCGAGGCGCCCACGCTGATCGTGCAGGGCACCGCGGACACGCTGTTCACCCTGCAGGAGGCCGCCGACAACTTCGCCGCCCTGGACCGTGAGACCGACGTGCCATTGCGCATGATGTGGTTCTGCGGCGGCCACGGCGCCTGCCGGACTGGCACGGGTGAGCCCCAGCGCGTCGAGCGACGGGTGATCGCCTGGCTGGACCGCTGGTTGCGCGACGACCGCTCGGCCGACGTCGGTCCGCGCTTCGAGTGGCTGGCCGACGACGCGCGGTGGCGCACCGCGGCCAACTTCCCGATCCCGCGCAGCGGCGCGCTGCGCGGAAGTGGAGCGGGTACGCTGGCTCTCACCCCGGCGGGCAACTCCGGCGTGCTCATCCTCGCCACGCCCGTGCAGGCCGGTGCGCTGGACATTCCGATCGAGCCCGCGGCGGAGGAGGTCGAGCTGCTGGGCGCACCCACGCTGCGTCTGACCTACCGTGGCGACGTCATGCCGGCCACCGGCCAGCAGATCTACGCCCAACTCGTCGACGAGCAGCGCGACGTCGTGGTGGGCAACCAGGTCACGCCCATCCCGGTCACGCTGGACGGGCAACGGCGCGAGCTCGAGGTGCCCCTCGAGCCGATCGCCGCGCACGCCACCCCCGGTGACCGCTACCGCCTCCAGCTGGTGCCCTCGACCACGGTCTACTACCCCCAGACCGCGGCGGGCGCCGTGACCGTGGAGCGCGCGGAGGTGGAGCTGCCGATCGTCGACCCGGCCCGTGCGATCGCCCCGTCCGGCCACGACCTCGACCTGCGCCTGACGCGGCGCTGCGTCGGTGACGGGCGACTGCGCATGAACGTGGTGGGCGAGGACGTGGACGCCGTGCGTGACGTCAGCTTCAAGTTCGACAAGCGCCTCGTGCGCCGCGACACGGCCGCACCGTGGCGGCGCGTGGCGCCCCGCCGGGCGCTCGAGCGGACGGGCGCGAGACGCCTGCGCGCGGTCGTCTACCTGCGTGGCGGGAACCCCCCGCGGGTCGTCCTGGGCCGCTCGCTGCCGCGCTGCGGGCGGTAGGGACTCGACGGACCAGGCGAAAGCCGCTATAAGCCTCCGGGATGCTCTTCCGCCCCCGACCCCGACGCTGCGACGGCCCTCCCGCGGGAGCCGGCGCGCCGCAGGGTCAACAGGCCTTCAGCGCCCTGTGGGAGCTTCATCGCGAGGACCTGCAGCGCACCGCGATGGCCGTCGTGCAGGACGTCGAGCACGCTGGGGAGGCGCTGGAGCACGCGCGCGTCGACGCCCTGCGCGCGGATCCCGCCAGCCTGACCCGCGCACGGCTGCACCGCCTCGTGCGCGACGCCGCCGGCGACCGGGTCGAGCTGTTCGCGGCCACGGAGTCGCCCGCGGAGCTCGATGCGCGCACGGCCCTCGTGCTGCACGAGGTCGGTCTGCGCGCCGAGGAGATCACCGAGGTCCTCGCGCCGACGCCGACCACGGCGCACGAGAAGCTGCCCGCTCCCGAGCCGACGACGGTGTCCCACCCCCAGGAGGCGCCGGAGCTCGAGCCCGTCCTCGAACCGGGACCCGGGCCCGAGACCCTCACCGTCACGTTCGAGCCCGAAGCCCAGCCCGCCGCCGCCCCGGTGCGCGAGCGCCGGCGCCGGCCGGTCTGGCAGCCGCTCACCGGAGGAGGCGTCGCGGTGGCTGCCCTGGCCGGGGCGCTGATCTTCCTCCTGCCCGGAGGGGGGCCGCCCCCGGTCACGAACGGCGCGACCGCCCTGGGCATCGGCCCCGCGCTGCCTCCGCCTGCCGCCGACGGCTCCGGCCGGCCCGACACGAGCTCCTTCGGATTGCTGGCCGCTTCCCGCGAGAACCCGCGTTCGCCGACCTCCGGTGCGGCGCTGGACGGAGCGCTCGTCGCCGACGCCTCGAAGGCGGCGATCAGCTCCGATGGCGGTTCCACCGGCGGCGGCCCCCCCGGCGGTGGGAATTCCCCATCGGGCGGTGGCCCCTCCGGCCGTGGCGACGCGCCCTCGGGCGGCGGCCCCTCCGGCGGTGGTCCCTCCGGCGGTGGCGACGCGCCCTCGGGCGGTGGGGGGCCCTCGGGCGGCGACGCGCCCTCCGACCGCGGTCCGTCCGGAGGCGGTCCCTCGGGGGGCGGGGGAGCGCCCTCGGGCGCCGGCCCCGCGGGGGGCGGCGGAGCGCCCTCGGGCGGCGGCGGAGCGCCCTCGGGCGGCGGACCCTCGGGCGGCGGCGGAGCGCCCTCCGCTGGCGGCGGCACGGCCGGCGGCGCAGCGCCCCGCCCGCCGTCCTCGCCATCGCCCGCCCCCGCCGGCCCGCCCGGCCCGGTCCAGCAGCTGGTGAGCGAGACGGTCGGGACCGTCGAGCGCGTCGCCGACTCGCTGCTGGGCGGCGGCTGATCATGATTCGCCGCGGGCACTTCGGGCATCATGTGACCATGCGCACCCGATTCGCCACCGTCAGCGTCGTGGCCGCTCTCGCACTCGCGGCGTGTGGCAGCGACGAGGAGCAAGCTTCCGAAGCTCAGCGGCCTTCGGGCGGAGGGCAGCCTCCCCCCCAGCAGGTCCAGCCGCCGGCCGAGCCGACCGACGAGCAACTAACGAGCGACGAGCAGCTCACCGGCGAGGAGTTCGTCCGCGAGAGCGAGGCGGTCGCCGAGACCGTGGCTCGGGCTGCGCGCCGCCTGGACGAGGATCCGCGGGCCGAGGTCTCCGACGAGCTGGCTCGCGCCGAGCGGCGTGCCCGTTCCCTCGCTGAGCAGGCCGAGCAGCCGGAGCAGGAGGGTCGCGAGTTCGGTGAGGAGGGTGTGCAGGAGCTTGGCGACGAGGCGCGCCTCGGACTCTTGAGGCTCAACGCCCGCACCGAGGTGGCCGCGCAGCGCCTGCGCCTCAACCGGGCCCAGGAGGGGAGCGAGGAGCAGATCCGCCAGGTCGCCCGCCAGGAGATCAGGCGCCTGCGCGACGAGCTCGAGATCCTGCGCGACGCGGTCCCGCGCGACGTGCGCGACAGCGTCGACCAACTGCGCGACCGCCTCCGCGAGCTCTCTCGCTGACTCGCCGCCGGAACGGCGAAGCGATCTTCTCTCGGAGGATGGCATGGATGCCGTCCCCTGAGATACGGCCGGACCTACTCAGTCCCCCTGCCCCTCGGGCACGAGCCACACCGCGCCCAGCGGCGGCAGGCTGACTTCGGCCGACTGGGCCTGGCCCTGCCACGCCAGCGGCTCGGCCTCCAGGCCGCCGGCGTTGGTCATTCCCGTGCCGCCGTATCCCGGCGCGTCCGTGTTGATCAGCTCGCGCCAGCGCCCCGCACGGGGCAGGCCCACGCGGTGGGCGTGGCGCACCACCGGCGCCAGGTTGAGCAGACAGACCGCGACCTCGTCGCCACCGTCCGACCAGCGCGCGAAGGCCAGCGTGTTGCCTTCGGCGTCGTTGGGGTCCAGCCACCGGAAGGCCTCGGGGTCGGCGTCGCGCTGCCACAGTGCCGGCTGGGCGCGGTAGGCGTGGTTGAGGTCGCGCACGAGCGCCTGCACGCCGGCGTGGCCGGGGTCCTCGAGCAGGTGCCAGTCCAGGGACTGCTTGTGGCTCCACTCGCGCTGCTGGGCGAACTCGCAGCCCATGAACAGCAACTGCTTGCCGGGGTGGGCCCACATGTACCCGTACAGCGCGCGCAGGTTGGCCAGCTGCTGCTGTCGCTCGCCGGGCATCTTGTTCAGCAGCGAGCCCTTGCCGTGCACGACCTCGTCGTGGGACAGGGGCAGCAGGTAGTTCTCGCTGAAGGCGTAGACCAGGCTGAAGGTCAGCTCGTGGTGATGGAAGCGGCGATGGATCGGGTCGTGGGCGAAGTAGTCGAGCGTGTCGTGCATCCAGCCCATGTTCCACTTGAAGCCGAAGCCCAGCCCACCCAGGTAGACCGGACGCGAGACGCCCGGCCAGGCCGTGGACTCCTCGGCGGCCGAGATGATGCCCGGCTCGCGGGCGTGCAGGACCTCGTTGAACTGCTTGAGGAAGGCCACGTTGTCGAGGTCCTCGTTGCCGCCGTGCTCGTTGGGGATCCACTGGCCCTCCTCACGCGAGTAGTCGAGGTAGAGCATGGAGGCCACCGCGTCCACGCGGATGCCGTCGACGTGGAACTCCCGCGCCCAGAACAGTGCGCTGGCCACCAGGAAGTTGCGCACCTCGTTGCGCGCGGTGTTGAAAACGAGCGTGCCCCAGTCCGGGTGGGCGCCGCGGCGGGGGTCCTCGTGCTCGTACAGCGCGCTGCCGTCGAAGCGCGCCAGTGCCCAGTCGTCGCGCGGGAAGTGCGCGGGCACCCAGTCGAGGATCACGCCGATCCCCGCCTGGTGCATGACGTCCATGAACGCCGCGAAGTCGTCGGGCGTGCCGTAGCGCGAGGTGGGCGCGAAATAGCCGGTGGCCTGGTAGCCCCACGAGCCGTCGAAGGGATGCTCGGTGACCGGCATGAGCTCCACGTGGGTGAAGCCCATATCCGCGCAGTAGGCGGCCAACTGCTCGGCCAGCTCGCGGTAGCTGAGCAGCCGCGCGGGGTCGGATGGGTCGCGCCGCCACGAGCCCAGGTGCACCTCGTAGACCGACATGGGGCTGCGGAAGGGTTCTGGGCCAGTGGCGCGGGCGGCGGTCCAGGCGTCGTCCCCCCACTCGTGCTTGGGGCGGTGGACGATGGAGTCGGTCCCCGGCGAGGGCTGCGCGCGGAAGGCGAAGGGGTCGGCCTTCAGGCGCAGGTCGCCCGACTGGGTGCGGATCTCGAACTTGTAGGCGCTGCCCTCCTCGACGCCGGGGACGAACAGCTCCCAGATGCCCGAGGAGCCCAGCGAGCGCATCGGGTGCAGCCGCCCGTCCCACGCGTTGAAGTCCCCCACGACGCTGACCGCTCGCGCGGCGGGCGCCCACACCGCGAAGCTCACGCCCGCCACGCCGTCCATCTCGCGCACATGCGCGCCCAGCGTCTCGTAGAGGCGCTCGTGGCGCCCCTCGCCCGCCAGATGGATGTCCACGTCGCCGATCGTGGGCGGGAAGCGGTAGGGATCCTCGACCGTGAAGGTGCTGCCGTCGGGGTAGGCGACCTCGAGGCGGTAGCGCAGCGGCAGCCCGGCGCCAGGCACCTCGCCCTCGAACAGCCCGGCCTCCTCGCCCGCGCGCAGCTCGACGGCCGCGCCGTCCTCGGACAGCACGGTCACCTTCGCGGCCTCGGGGCGCCACGCGCGCACCACCACGCCCGAGCCGCCCACCGCTGCCTCCGGTCGAGGATGGGCGCCCAGGAACCCGTGAGGGTCGGCGCGGTCCAGCACGCGGGTGCTCACGTCGGGGCCTCCTCCTCGTCGAGCTCGAGCAGGCGGACTATGCCCGCCACCGGGATGTCGACCCACTCGGGCCGGTTGTCCAACTCGTAGCCCAGCTCGTAGACGGCCTTCTCCAGCTCGAAGACGGTCAGCAGGCGCTCGGTGGCCTGACGGCCGGGAGGCAGCAGGCTGGGCTCCACGGCCTCGAGGTATCCATCGAGGTAGGCCGCACGCGTGCGCTCCTCCCATCCCTCGGGCGCGGGCACCCCGTTCAGGATGCGCGAGGCCGAGGCGGCGTAGGAGAAGGAGCGCAGCATCCCGGCCACGTCGCGCAGCGGGGAGCGCTTGCGCCGGCGCTCGACCAGCGAGCGCGCGGGCTCGCCCTCGAAGTCCAGCACCACCCAGCGCTCGTTGCTGAGCATCGCCTGGCCCAGATGCAGGTCGCCGTGATGGCGGATGACGCGCCCCGCCGAGCCGGCATGGGTGAGCAGGCCCAGGCGCTCGCGCACCTCCTGGCCGCGCCCGGCCAGCGGTGCAAGCGCCTCGGTGTCGGGCAGGCGGAGGAACATCGACTCGATCTCCTCGTCGACCGTGGCGGTCAGCAGCCCCAGTGCCTCGACGCTGGTCTCCTCGGGGGCGAAGGCGGGGTCGTGGGGGTCCGAGCTCAGCGCCGTGTGCATCGCGCCGGTCACCTCGCCCAGCGTCCGCGCGCGCTCCACGAAGCGCTCGGGGCGTTCACGCAGGTCGGTCAGCGCCAGGTCCCACCCGTCGGTCGCCCCGGTGACGAACTCCTGGGCCAAGCCCAGCGTGGCGTCGATGAGCCGCCCGTTGTACTCGTACCAGCCGGCCAGCGCGGGGATGTGGGGGAACCCCCGCTCGGACAGGAAGCGCACCAGCTCCAGCTCGGGGTTGGGCCCCGCGCCCACGCGGCGGTAGACCTTGAGCACCACCCGCTCGCCGAAGACCAGCGAGGTGTTGGACTGCTCGGCGCCCATCGGGCGCACCGCCTGCAGATCCTCGTCGAGCAGGGCGCCCGCCCGGCGGAAGGAGGCGGTGCCGTCGGCGGTGGTGAGGTCGTGGCCACCGCGCATGAGGTGCACCAGCTCGCGTTCGGCCCCGAGGTCGGTCAGCGCGTCGTAGACCTCCTGGCCATCCACCTGGGCGATCACGCCGTCGGGCGGATGGGCCGAGACCGCCGGGCGCACGCCCAGGGGAACCTGGTACAGCTCGTGCGTGCCGGCGTGGAAGCGCACCTCCAGCATGGCCAGCACCACCACCGGCTCCACCTCGCGCAGGGGGATCTCCTCGATGATCTCCACGTGGGCCACGTCGCGGGTCTTGGAGCCGAACCAGCGCTGCTCGAGCACCCAGTCGGCCAGCACCTGCGCATCGATCTGCGCGAAGGCGCTCATACGGGGCGATCATCCTCGCGCAGCTGGAACCAGAAGAAGCCGCGGGGTGCCAGGGTCAGCAGGTAGGGCAGCTCGCCGATGCTCGGGAAGGTGGTGCGGCCGAACATCTCCTCGGGGTACCTACCCGCGTAAGCGCTGAGGTCGAGCTCCACGGCCTGGGCGGAGCGGGCGACGTTGTGTACGCACAAGACGGTGTCGTCCTCCCAGCGGCGGATGTGGGCGAAGATCCTCGGATTGTCGGGTAGCAGCGGCTCGTAGGTGCCAAAGCCGAACACGGGGTGGCGCTGGCGCAGCGCGATGAAGCGCCTCACCCAGCGCAGCAACGAGGTGGGTGTGCGCAGCTGGGCCTCCACGTTGACCGCCTGGTAGCCGTAGACGGGGTCCATGAGCGGCGGGGCGTACAGCTGCGCGAAGTCGGCACGCGAGAACCCACCGTTGCGATCGCCGGTCCACTGCATGGGCGTTCGCACGCCGTCGCGGTCGCCCATGTAGACGTTGTCGCCCATGGCGATCTCGTCGCCGTAGTACAGGATGGGGCTGCCCGGCAGGGAGAAGAGGATGGCGTGCAGGAGCTCGATCTCGTCGCGTCCGCCGTCCAGGAGGGGCGCCAGGCGCCGACGGATGCCCACGTTGATCTTCATGCGCGGGTCCTTGGCGTACTCCCCGTACATGTAGTCGCGCTCCTCGTCGGTGACCATCTCCAGCGTCAGCTCGTCGTGGTTGCGCAGGAACAACCCCCATTGACAGTTGTCGGGTATGGCCGGAGTGCGATCGAGGATCTCGAGGATCGGCGTGGCCGACTCGCGGCGCAGGGCCATGAACATCCGCGGCATGACCGGGAAGTGAAACGCCATGTGGCACTCGTCGCCGTCGCCGAAGTACTCCACGACGTCCTCGGGCCACTGGTTGGCCTCGGCCAGCAACACGCGGTCGGGGTAGCGCGCATCGACCTCTCGGCGTACCCGCTTGAGGTACTGGTGCGTGGCGGGCAGGTTCTCGCCGTTGGTGCCGTCGGCCTCGTAGAGGTAGGGGACGGCGTCCAGGCGGAAGCCGTCGATCCCCAGGTCCAGCCAGAAGCGCAGGACATCGAGCATCGCCTCCTGGACCTCGGGGCTCTCGTAGTTGAGGTCGGGCTGGTGGGAGAAGAAGCGGTGCCAGAAGTAGGCGCCCGCCTTGTCGTCCCACGTCCAGTTGGAGGTCTCGGTGTCGGTGAAGATGATCCGCGCCTCGGGCCAGCGGTGGGGATCGTCGGACCACACGTACCAGTCGCGCCGGGGCCCGTCGGGGCCACCCGAGCGCGACTCCTGGAACCACGGATGGTCAGAGGAGGTGTGGTTCATGACCAGGTCGGCGATGACCCGCATGCCGCGCTTGTGGGCCTCGGCCACGAAGACCGCGAAGTCCTCCACCGTGCCGTAGTCGGGGTGGATGGCAAAGAAGTCGGCGATGTCATAGCCGCCGTCGCGCAGCGGCGACCGGTACATGGGCAGCAGCCACACGCAGTCGACGCCCAGCCACTGCAGGTAGTCAAGCTTGGCGGTCAGGCCGTGGAGGTCGCCCGAGCCGTCGTCGTCGCCGTCGAAGAAGCCGCGCAGGTGTACCTCGTAGAAGACCGCGCGCTTGAACCACAGCGGCTCGCGCTCGAACCAGTGCCCGGGCGAGGCGTCGCCGGCGGGCGACGACGACGCCCGGGGGCGGACCAGCCACGTGGCCGTGGGATGCTCGGCCGAGCCGCTCACGCCTGGACCTGGAGGATGTGGGCCACGCGGCCGGGATCCAGGCGCACGTAGTTGTGGCCGATGTGCCACGGATAGCGCGCGCCGTCCATCAGGTCGAGCACCTGGAAGGCGGGGGGCAGGCCGAGGTCGGCGGGCACGATGCACGCCCCTTCCTGGGCCCACTGGGGGTCGAGGGTGCACACGACGAGCAGGCTGTCGTCGCCGAAGCGCTTGTGGAAGGCCAGCAGGCCGTCGTTGCGGGTGTCCAGGAACGTGACGTTGGACAGGTGCTGGAGCGCGGGGTGGGCGCGGCGGAGCGCGTTGAGGCGACTGAGCAGCGGCAGCAGGGGACCGTCCAGCCCGCGCTGCTTGACCTCGTACTTCTCCGAGTCCAGGTACTCCTCGCTGCCCGGCCGCACCGGGAGGTTCTCGAAATGCTCGTAGCCCGAGTAGATGCCGTAGCTGGGGCTCAGCGTGGCGGCCAGCACCGCGCGGATCGCGAAGGCCGGCGCCCCGCCGTGCTGGAGATAGGCGTGCAGGATGTCGGGCGTGTTGGCGAAGAAGTTGGGCCGGTAGACCTCCTGCATGCCCCCGTAGGCCAGCCCGTCGACGTACTCGCTGAGCTCGTGGCGTCCGTTCTTCCACGTGAAGTAGGTGTAGGACTGGTTGAAGCCCACCTTGGCCAGGGTGTGCATCATCGCCTGGCGGGTGAAGGCCTCGGCCAGGAAGATCACGTCGGGTGCCTGCCCGCGGATCTCGCGGATCAGCCACTCCCAGAAGGGCAGCGGCTTGGTGTGGGGGTTGTCGACGCGAAAGATCCTGATGCCGTGGTCGACCCAGTGCCCGACGATGCGCCGCAGCTCCTCCCACAACCCGCGCCAGTCCTCGGACTGCCAGTTGACGTTGTAGATGTCCTGGTATTTCTTGGGCGGGTTCTCGGCGTACTTCAGGGTGCCGTCGGGACGGCGGTGGAACCACTCCGGATGCTCGGTCAGCCACGGGTGGTCGGCCGAGCACTGGATCGCGAAGTCCAGCGCGACGTCCATGCCCAGCTCGCCAGCGCGCGCGGTGAGGCGGTCGACGTCCTCGAGGGTGCCCAGCTCGGGGTGCACGGCGTCGTGGCCACCGCCGGCGTCCCCGATGGCCCAGGGCGAGCCCGGATCGCCGGGCTGGGCGACCAGCGCGTTGTTGCGCCCCTTGCGGTTGGTGTGGCCGATCGGGTGGATGGGAGGCAGGTAGACGACGTCGAAGCCCAGCTCGGCCAGGCGCGGCAGCTGCTCGGTCACCCCGGCCAGCCCGCCCCACGAGCGGGGGAACAGCTCATACCAGGAGCCGAAGCGCGCGCGCTCGCGATCCACGTCGATTCGGAGGGGCTCGTCGAGCTCGGTGGCCTCCTCGCGCGCGCTGGCGGCCTCGACGGCCTCGAGCACCTGGGGGTCCACAGCGGCGGCGGCGCGGGCGGGCTGGGGGAGGGCCTCGTCGGCGAGCGCCTCGACGGCCGCGTCGAGGCGCCGGCGCTCGGCGGCCAGCTTGGCCCGGGCCACGGCGTCGCGCAGCAGCACCTGGCCCTCGGACAGCTCGCTCGCCAGGTCGGGCTGGCCGGCGTCCAGCTTGCGGCGCACCTCGTCGCGCCACGAGGCGAAGGGCTCGATCCACGCCTCGACGGTGGCCTCGTGCAGGCCCAGGTCCGCCACGGCGAAGGAGGCCACCCACGTGTCCCCGTCGATGTGGGCGTCCACGTGGCGCATCGGGTGCTCGTGGCTGCGCCGCGCGCCGGGCGCGCGGTGGCGCACCACGGCGCGCAGGGCCTCATGGCCGTCGCGGAAGATCACCGCGGAGATGTGCACGACCTCGCCGACGGTGCGCTTGATCGGGTAGCGCCCCCCGTCGACCAGGGGGCTGGGCCGCTCGATCTGGATGCGTGGGGGAGGTTGGGAGATCGCCGGTGGGGGCACCGTGACCAGCCATGCCCACCCGCGCGCCGTCGTGAACATGCATCGCTCCGCCGGGGTGCAACTGCACCTCTCCTCGCTGCCGGGCGGGCGCCTGGGGCCTGAGGCCTTCGCCTTCGTGGACTGGCTGGCCGAGGCGGGCCAGGCGTGGTGGCAGCTGCTGCCCCTGGGCCCGCCCGACGAGCACGGCTCGCCCTACAAGTCGGTCTCGGCCTTCGCGGCCTGGCGCGGCTGGCTGGCCGAGCCCGACGCCCCGGTCTGTGAGGAGGAGATCGCCGCCTTCCGCGCGCGCCAGGGCTTCTGGCTGGACGAGTGGGGGCGCTTCGCCGGTGCCCGGGCGGTGGCCGATCAGGTGCGCTTCGACCGCGAGTGGGGGGCGCTGCGCCGCCACGCGCGCGAGCGCGGGGTGTGGTTGCTGGGCGACGTGCCCATCTACGTGGCCCCCGGCTCCTGTGACCACCTGGCCCACCCCGAGCTGTTTCGTCCCGGCGCGGTGGCGGGTGCGCCGCCCGACGACTTCAACCCCGAGGGCCAGCACTGGGGCAACCCGCTGTACGACTGGCCCGCGCTGCGCCGGCGGCGCTACCGCTGGTGGGTCGAGCGCCTGCGGCGCACCTTCGAGCTGTTCGACGCGGTGCGCATCGACCATTTCCGCGGCTTCGTGGCCTACTGGGCGGTGCCCGAGGAGGCCGCCTCGGCTCGCGAGGGCTCGTGGAAGCGGGGACCCGGGCGGGCGGTGTTCGACGCGGTGCGCGCCCAGATGGGAGAGCTGGCGGTGGTGGCCGAGGACCTGGGCGCCATCACCAAGCCCGTCACGCGCCTGCGCCGGGAACTGGGCTTCCCCGGGATGGTCGTGCTGCAGTTCGCCTTCGACCCCGACGACCCGCGCGGCCCCCATCGCCTCGAAAACCACGAGCGCCACAGCGTCGCCTACACGGGCACGCACGACACCGACACGCTGCGCGGGTGGTGGGAGGGGGCCAGGCAGGAGCAGCGCGCGGGCGCCGCGGCGGCTCTGCGCGCCGCCGGCCTCGAGGGCGACGAGCCCTGGTGGAGCCTGCTGCGCCTTGCGCACACCTCGCCCGCCGACCTGGCCATGGTGCAGGCCCAGGATGTGCTGGGCCTGGGCTCCCACGCGCGGATGAACCGGCCGGGCACGGAGGGCGGCAACTGGGGGTGGCGCCTGGAGCCCGGCGCCCTCACGGCCGAGCGCGCGGCCCGCCTGCGCGACTCGACGCAGACCGCCGGAAGAGTCTCTACCTGAAGTTGAGCTTTAGGGCCCTCTCAGGCTCGTTCTCCGCGTGAAGTCCAGGGTTCGCCATTCTGCAATGTCGCTTGCGCGGGTAGACTTGGCGTTGACAGGGCGGAAGTGCCGGGCGTACCGTGCTCTTTCGCGTCTGCAGCGCTGTGGGCGCAAAACTCTCAACCCTCACGTAAGGCCCGGACAGAATCCATGGAGAGCGCAGGCAGCTACCTGGCCGTCATCAAGGTCGTCGGCGTCGGCGGCGGTGGTATCAACGCGGTCAACCGCATGGTCGACTCGGGTCTGCGTGGCGTCGAGTTCATCGCCGCCAACACGGATGCCCAGGCTCTGGCGATGTCGGACGCCGACATCAAGCTCAACATCGGCCATGACCTCACCAAGGGACTGGGCGCCGGCGCCAACCCCGAGGTGGGCTTCGGCGCGGCCGCCGAGTCGCGCGACGACATCAAGGAGTCGCTCAAGGGCGCGGACATGGTGTTCGTCACCGCGGGCGAGGGGGGAGGCACCGGAACCGGCGCCGCGCCGGTGATCGCCGAGATCGCCAAGAACGAGATCGGCGCGCTGACCGTCGGCGTGGTCACCAAGCCCTTCGACTTCGAGGGCAGCAACCGCACGCGGCAGGCCGAGGACGGCGTCGCCCGCCTGCGCGAGGTCGTCGACACGCTCATCGTGATCCCCAACGAGAAGCTGCTGGCCATCGTCGAGCGGCGCACCACGATGCTCGAGGCCTTCCGCGAGGCCGACAACGTCCTGCGCCAGGGCGTGCAGGGCATCACCGACCTCATCACGATCCCCGGCCTCATCAACCTCGACTTCGCCGACGTGCGCACGATCATGTCCGATGCCGGCTCGGCCCTGATGGGCATCGGCTCCGCCAACACGGAGAACGGCGCGTCGGAGGCGGCCAAGACGGCCATCAACTCGCCGCTGCTGGAGGACAACGTCGAGGGCGCCACCGGCATCCTGCTCAACATCACCGGCGGGCCGGAGCTCGGGCTCTTCGCGGTCAACGAGGCCGCCGAGATCATCCAGGAGGCGGCCGACGCCAACTCCAACATCATCTTCGGCGCGGTGATCGACGAGGAGATGGGCGATGAGGTCCGCGTGACCGTCATCGCCACCGGCTTCGACCACGGCCGGGCCCGGCCGCGCACGGCGCGCGAGGAGACCCGCGACCGGGTCAGCCGCAGCGACCGCCGCCCGCGCATCGGGGACCGCGAGCGCTCCGGCCTCGAGATCCCGGATGATGAGATCGACATCCCCCCCTTCCTGAGATAGCGCGCCCTCGCGGCGCTGAGCGGCTTCCCGGGCGAGGGCCGTACTAGGAGTATGTGTCGCTATCGCGACCTGGGGGCCCACCTCCGGCGGCCACATGGCCGCCTCCGGCACCCCGGAGCACTGTCCCTCGCCGGCGGCCCCCTCAGGCATCCACGATGACGCGCTCCCGGAGGAACGGCACGCCGCGATTACCGGCGCTGAGCCTGGCAGTGCGCGTCCCGCGCGCTGCTGTCGCCGAAGGGGCCGTAGCCGGTGGCGGTGAGGATGAGGCGGGCCTGGGCGGCGGCGTGGTGCTCGATCGTGCGGGCGACCTCGCGGCGGGCGGCGGCGTCGGGCGCGGCGGCCAAGCGCTCGGCGTTGCGCCAGGCCGTCTCGCGCCAGGCGGGCACGAGGTTCTCGACGCCCAGGCGCTCGGCCCACTCGGGCAGCCGCGTGTCCAGCACGCTGGGGTCGAAGCGCTGGGCGATCTCGCGCATCACGTCGCCGGCCAGCAGGTCGAGGAACTCGTTGACCCGGTCGTGGTCGGGCTTGCGGCTCGTCCCGTCGGGCCTGACCAGGCCGATCTCGGCCAGCACGAAGGGCAGGTCGCGCTGGATGTGCGCGTTGATGCCCAGGAGCATGTCGCCCAGCGCGGGGGCGTCGCGGTCCTGGGCCGCCCCGAACGCGATGCGCCACGCCGGGGGCACCGCGTCGGGGCGCTCCGCGCGCCACGCGTCGTGGGCGTTGAAGTAGTAGCGCGCGAAGACGGCGTCCTCGTGATTGACGAAGCGGGGGTCCGCGAAGAAGCCCGGCTTGGGCGCCGAGCGCCGGTAGGCCTCCGTGGTACGCAGGTAGGTGAGCGCAAAGACGGCGTCGTGGTCGCAGCCGCGGGCCAGCGCGTCGAAGCGCCGGCGCATCTGTGCGATCACGCGATCCACGCAGTGCAGGCGCCCGGCGCGGCAGCCGTCAGCGCTCGCGGGATTGTGCGTGCCGTGGGCGGCCGCCACTGCATGCGCGACCTGCGACCGCTCAGCCACCACGCGCATCAGCGATGGCGTGGCGAGGATCGTCGCGAACGCCAGGGGGAGCAGCAGCCTCCACATCGGAGGATCATGGTCCCCCATCCATCGAACATCATGAACTACCCGTTCGGGTGGACCTCTATCCCGCGGATGGGTGCGTTCGGGGGTGGGTCAGTCGTCGTGGTGCACCGCGCAGAAGGCGTCGCGCGAGCGGCTGCTGTCCCATGGTCCGTAGGCCGTCGCCGAGTGGATCTCCACCGCCTGGGAGGCCGCGTAGGACTCGATCTGCGCGGCGACCAAAGCTCGCGCCAAGGCGGTGGGCGCCTCGGCGAGCGCCTCCGCATGGCGCCAGGCCGTCTCGCGCCAGGCCGGCACGGCCTGGAAGGTGGCGAGCTCGTCGATCCAGCCGGGCAGGTCGCCGTCGTCCACCGTGGGATCGAAGCGCCGGGCGATCTCCGGGATCAGGTCGTCGGACACCTCGTTGAGAAACTCGTTGACCTTGTCGTGGTCGGGCTTGCGGCTGGAGCCGTCGGGCCTGACCAGGCCGATCTCGGCCAGCACGAAGGGCAGGTCGCGCTGGATGTGCGCGTTGATGCCCAGCAGCATGTTGCCGGTCCCCGTCACCTCGCGCCCGTCGGCGGCCTGCAGCGCGATGCGCCATGCCGGCGGCACCTCGTCGTGGCCACCGGCCTCCCACGCATCGTGGGCTTCGAAGTAGTAGCGCGCGAACACGGCGTCCTCGTGGTTGACGAAACCGACGTCCTCGAAGAAGCCCGGGATGCTCGCCGCGCGGCGATACTCCTCGGTGGTGCGCAGGTAGGCCAGCGCGAAGATCGCGTCGTGGTCACACGAGTCTGCCAGCGGGTGGAAGCGGCGCTCCATCTCGCGGATGACCGCGTCCACGCACTGGATCCGCCCGGCCTTGCAGTCGTTGGCGCTCGAGGGCTCGTAGCCGCCCGACAGGCCGGGCAGCAGGTCGCTCCATTCGACCAGCGGCGGCTCCTCGGAGGCGTGGGCGACGGCGGGCAGCGCAAGGGCGGCAACGCAGGCGAGCGGGAGCAGGAGTCGCTTCATGGGAGGGTCATCGGTCGGTCTTGAGCGACCCCTGAGGCGCTGGACATATGTCGGAGCGCCGTTCTCAAGCGACCCCCTCGCGGTGCCGATACCCGCCGCGACATGACTTGGGGGGACACAGCCGGGCACGCGGTCGCCGGATCGGGCCAGGCCCATGGTGAGCACGCCGCGCGCGATGCCGTGGCGCAGGCGCTCGGGGGGCTGGGCGGCGCGCCCGCCTCGTTCGTGCTGGTCTTCGCCGGGGCGGGCATCCACGGGGTCCGGCTGGCCGCTCAGGCCGTGCGGGCGGCGGGCCGCGTGCCCGTGGCGGGTATGACCGGCGCCTCGGTGCTCGGCCCCGACGGCCCCACCGACGAGGGCTGCGTGGCGCTGGCCCTGGGAGGCGGCGCGAGCGCCGGACTGGGCGTGGCACGCCAGGCCTCCGACGATCTGCGCGCCGCCGCGCGGCGCGCCGCCGCGCAGGCACTCGTGGGCCTGGACGGCCGGCAGGCATCGCTGCTGGTGCTGCTGCAGGACAGCGGGTCGGGCGACCAGGGCGAGGCCGTTGCCGGGGCCTACGAGGCCGCGGGGCCGCGCGTGCCGCTGGCCGGTGGGGCGGCCGGGGGCCGCGAGCCGGTCCAGTTCTGCGGCGGCGCCGCGCTGCACGACGCGGTCATCGCCGTGGCCCTGCACACCGAGTCGCCCCCCGGGCTGGGCATCGCGCACGGCTGCCGCCCGCGTCCCGCGCCCGCCATCGTCACCCAGGTCGACGGCCGCGTCGTGCGCCGCCTGGACGGCCGGCCCGCCGAGTGCGTGTACCTCGAGCGGCTGGGCGTGGAGGGCCGCGAGCTCGACGATGCCCAGTTCGAGCGGCTGGCCGCGGTGCACCCGCTGGGCCAGCTCGAGCTGCGCGGCGACGTGCGCCTGCGCCACGTGCTGGGGCGCACCCGCGACCATGGCCTGCTGTGCGCGACCCGGCTGCCGCGCAACGCGCCGATCCAGTTCAGCCATCAGACGCCGGCGAGCATCGTGGCCAGCGCGCGCGCCGCGGTGCAGCAAGCCACGACCGGGCTGGAGGGCCGCCCGCCGGGGGCCGCGCTGGTCTTCGACTGCGGCGGGCGGCGCGAGGCGCTGGGCGGCTCGGCGCCCGCCCTGCGTGCCGAGGCCCATGCCCTCGAAGCCGCCTTCGGCCCTGGCGGCGCGCCGCCGATGATCGGCCTCTACACCCGCGGGGAGATCGGGCGCCTGCGCGGCGCCCGCGGGGACCGAAACCATGCCGTCGTCGTGGCCGCACTGGCCTAGCCCCCGTGTCCGAGCCGGTCCACGACGAGATCCTCTTCCGCCGCTTCGTGGAGGCCTCGCGCCGCGCGGAGATCGTCACGCTGGTCAACTCCGCCGAGTCTCAGCCCGAGTTGTGCGAGGTGGTCAGCCGGGAGCTGTGTGAGGCGCTGGAGGCCGAGGTCGGGTGGGTCCTGACCACGCGCGGGGAGGACGAGCCCGCCCAGGTGGCGGGATCGATCGGCCTGACGGCCCCCCAGCGCGCCGCGGTGGCCGAAGGGGTCTTTGGGGAGCCCGGCGTGCGCACCGACGTGGCGCCGCCGCCCGCGCTGACCGAGTTGGGCGTGCGCGTGCTCGCGCTGGCCTCCTTCCATGCGCCCGAAGGGCGGGCCCTGCTGGCCGTCGGGCGCATGGACGCCGAGCCCTTCGACGAGGCCGAGCTCGCCCTGCTGGACGCCATCGCGCGCAGCACGGGCCAGGCCCTGCGCCGGGTGTGGCTGACCGACGACCGCGGCGCCGTCCAGTTCGCGCTGGCCGACTCCGAGGCCGGCTTCCGCCTGCTGGCCGAGAACTCCACCGACTGGATCTCCCGCCACGACACGCGCGGACACTTCACCTACTGCTCGCCGGCGTGCGAGTCGATCTCGGGTTACGCCCCCGAGGAGCTGATGGGCCGCCACCCGCTGGACATCGCCCACCCCGACGACCGTGACGCCTACCAAGCCCACGCCCGGCGGGTCGCGGCAGGCGAGACCATCACGCTGATCTTCCGCGTGTGCCGCCCCGACGGGGGGCTCGCGTGGGTGGAGTCCACGGTGCGCCAGATGCCCGACCCGATCACCGGGGCGCCCGCGGAGGTGCAGGCGGCCACCCGCGACATCACCGCCCGCATCCGCGCCGAGGAGCGCCTGCGCCTGGAGAGCAGCATCACGGCCACCATGGCCGAGGGCGTGTGCCTGATCCGCCCCGCCGACGGGCTCATCCTCTACGCCAACCCGACGCTCGAGCGGATGTTCGGCTACCGCACCGGGGAGCTCAACGGCCGCGCCGCGGCCGTCCTGGGCGAGCTGCCCCTGGCCAGCGCGCGCAGCGGCGAGGTGCGCATCGTTACGCGCGAGGGCACCTCGTTGTGGTGCCACGCCAACGTGTCGACCTTCGAGCACTCCGAGCACGGGCGGCTGTGGGTCACCGTGCTCAGCGACATCACCGACCGAAAGCTCTACGAGGCCGAGCTCGAGCACATGGTCAACCACGAGCCGCTGACCGGGCTGTTCAACCGCCGGCGCTTCGAGGAGGAGTTGGTCGCCGAGATCGGCCGCGCGCGGCGCTACGGCACCCCGGCCGCCGTGCTGGCCCTGGACCTCGACAACTTCAAGTTCGTCAACGACTCCCTCGGCCACCAGGCCGGCGATCGCCTCATCGTGCGCGTGGCCGAGCTGCTGCGCCGCCGCCTGCGCCGCAGCGACGTGATCGCGCGCCTGGGCGGCGACGAGTTCGCGGTAGTGCTGCCCCGCGCCGGCGAGGCCCAGGCGCGCGAGGTGGCCCACGCGCTGCAGGAGGCCCTGCGCGCGGAGGCCGGCCAGGGCTCCCTCGCCGGGTCACCGCGAGCATCGGCGTCACGCTGCTGGCCCCCTACGCGCAGGCCAGCGCGGAGGACGTGCTGATGGCCGCGGACATCGCGATGTACGATGCCAAGGAGGGCGGGCGCGACCGCGTCGCCGTCTATGACCCGCTGCGCCGGCGTCATACGCACATGGAGGCGCGCCTCAACCGCGCCGAGCAGATCCGCCGGGCGCTGGACGAGGAGCGCCTGGTGTTGCACGCCCAGCGGGTGCTGAGCCTGACCGGCGACCCCTGCCCGCGCCACGAGCTGCTGGTGCGCCTGCGCGCCGAGGACGGTTCGCTGCTGCTCCCGGCCGAGTTCCTGGCCGTGTCGGAGCGCTTTGGCCTCATCCAGGAGATCGACCGCTGGGTCGCCCGCCAGGCCATCGGCCTGCTGGCCGCCCACCAGCGCGCGGGCCACGACCTGTGCCTGGAGGTCAACCTCTCGGCGCGGTCGCTGGGCGACCTGGACCTTGTCGGCCACATCGAGCGCGAGGCGGCCCGCACCGGCGCCGATCTGCGTGGGCTGGTCTTCGAGATCACCGAGACCGCCGCCATCGACAACCTCGAGCGGGCCCAGCTGTTCACCCGCCGCCTGGCCGACCTGGGCTGCGAGCTGGCCTTGGACGACTTCGGCGCCGGCTTTGCCTCCTTCGCGTCGCTCAAGCACCTGGACTTCGACTACGTGAAGATCGACGGCCAGTTCATTCGCAACCTCGTGCACGACGAGACCAACCAGCTCGTGGTGCACTCGGTGGCCCAGCTCGCGCGCGAGCTGGGCAAGCGCACCATCGCCGAGTTCGTCGAGGACGAGGCCACGCTCGCCATGCTGCGCGAGCAGGGCGTCGGCTACGCCCAGGGCTTTTACATCGGCCGTCCGCTGGCGCTCGAGGAAATCGACCTCGCCGCTCCGCCCAGAAGCGCCAGCGCGCCAAGTTCGGCCTTTGCCGTTTGAGGAAGGCCTCGTTGGAGCATTCTCTAGCGCCGGTTGTGCCACCCTTCGCTCGATGGACAGAGAGAAGGAACCCGCACCCGTTCTTCGGCCGGCCGAGCTGCGCGAGCACTTGCGCCTCATGGACGCCAGCACCAGCGACGAGCGCGACGAGCTGCTCACCGACATGCTCGTGCACACGTACGCGAGCAGGGCCGCGCAGGACTGCTGACAGAGACCGACGCGCACCCGGGGCTTGGTAGCCTCGCCCCGGTGCCGGCCGGCTCCGACACCCTCGAGCGCACGCCTCTCTTCGAGCGCCATGCGGCGGCCGGGGCCAAGTTCATGCCCTTCGCGGGGTGGGAGATGCCCGTGCACTACGCGGAAGGCATCCGTGCCGAGCACCTCGCCGTGCGCAGCGAGGCGGGCGTGTTCGACGTCTCGCACATGGGCGAGATCGAGACGCGCGGTCCCGGCGCGCGGGACCTGCTCCAGCGCCTGCTGTCCAACGACGTCGACCGCCTGGCCGTGGGAGGCGCCCAGTACGCGCTGCTGTGCCGCGAGGACGGCGGGGTGCTGGACGACCTGTTCACCTACCGCCTGGCGACCGACCACTTCCTCACCGTCACCAACGCGGCCAACCACGCCAAGGACCTGGCCTGGTTCCACCAGCACGCCGCCGGCTTTGACGCCGAGGTGCACGACGCCCACGGGCGCTACGCGATGCTCGCCGTCCAGGGTCCGGCCTCGCGAGAGATCGTCCAGGCGATGGCCGACAGGCCGCTGCCCGAGCGCATGAAGGCCCAGCGGTGCGTGCTGGGCGGCGAGAGCGTGCTGGTGTGTGGCACCGGCTACACCGGCGAGGACGGGGTCGAGCTGCTGAGCGACCCCCGCGCGGCGCCCGCGCTGTGGGACGAGATCGTGCGCCGGGGCGCCCACCCGGCGGGCCTGGCCGCGCGCGACACGCTGCGCCTGGAGGTCTGCTTTCACCTCTACGGCAACGACCTCACGGAGGAACGCGGCCCCATCGAGGCCGGCCTGGGCTGGGCGTGCAAGGAGGAGACGGGCTTCGTCGGCGCCGCCGCGGTGCGCGCGGTGCGCGACGCGGGGCCCGCCGAGCGTCTGGTGCCCTTCCGCCTCACCGGTCCGGGCATCGCCCGTCAGGGCAACCCGGTGCAGGGCGGGGGAGAGGTCACCAGCGGCACCTTCTCGCCGTGCCTCGAGGTGGGCATCGGCATGGCCTACCTGCCCGCCCAGCGGGCCGCGGTGGGCACCGAGCTGCAGATCGACGTCCGCGGCAGGACCCGCCCGGCGGTGGTGGCCCAGAAGCCGCTCTACACCAAGGAGACCCATGGCTGAGGCCACCTATCCGCAGGACCTGCTCTACCACGAGGAGCACGACTGGGTGCGCCTCGACGGGGACGTCGCCACCTTCGGGATCACCTGGTACGCGCAGGACGCCCTCGGCGAGGTCGTCTTCTTCGACCCCCCCGACGTGGGCACCGATGTCGTGGCGGGCGAGTCCTACGCCGAGGTCGAGTCGGTCAAGGCGGTCTCCGACGTGATCGCCCCCCTGTCGGGCGAGATCGTCGAGGTCAACGCCGCGCTGGCCGACAACCCGGAGACCATCAACGAGGACCCCTACGGCGAGGGCTGGATGGTCCGCGTGCGCCTGTCCGACGAGACCGAGAAGGACAACCTCATGGACCAGGCGGCCTACACCGCCACCCTGTCCTAGGAAGGCGTGCGGCTATCGCGACCTGGGACCCGCCTTCCCCCGGCTCGCTTCGCTACGCCTTACCTGGCCGCCTCCGGCACGCCTCGTGGTCAGCCCAGCAGATCGCCGACGGCCGGGCGCCAGCCGGGCACCACGTCGTCGAGGTCGATGAGATCCTCGCCGAGGGCCTCGCGTCGGTCCTCATGCGAGCGGACGGTGATCGCCGTACGCCGCGGAGGGTCGAGCAGGACCACCGCCCGGGCTCCACAGTCCAGCCACTGGAGGGTCTTCTGCTCGACCTCGGTCCAGCGATCCCTTGGTGAGACAACCTCGTTCGCGAGGTCGGGCGGCCCGGGCCAGTAGGCCTGGATGCGGCCCACCCGATCGAAGTGCGCCCGTGCGATGAAGGCGAGGTCCGGGGCGCGGACCGTGTCGGGGTCGCTTCTCAGCCGAAAGCCCGGATCGCCCGCCAGGACCTCGCCGAGTCCGTGCTCGACCACGTGCGCCCCGAGCAGGCGGGCGACCGTCGAGACGACCAGCCCGTGCTCGATGCCTCCGTCTCCCGCACGATGCCCTCGACCAGCTCCAGCCGCCGGCCGTCGTCGCCGATCTCGAACAGTTCCTCGGCGGTCATGGGACGCGTCGTCGCCATGGCGCCACCGATTCTACGTCGTGGTCCCGAGGGCGTACCAGCCGCCGAGGTCGCGTCGGTCAAGGCGGTCTCCGGCGGCGGCGTACACCGCGACGCTGGAGTAGCGCTGCGTCAGCGCAGGACGTCGCGAACGCGGGGCCGCCAGCCGGCGACCACGTCGTCGACGTCGAGGACCTCTTTGGCGGTCAGCCGCAGCGGTGCGCCGGACGTCGTCGTCGCCGGGACATTCACTAGCCTCAGGCGGGTGAGCCGCTACACCGCCGTCACCGACGACGACTTGCGCGAGATGCTCGACGCCATCGGCGTCGCCTCGGTGGACGACCTCTTCGCCTCCATCCCGGCCGCGCTGCGCTTGGACCGCCCGCTGGACCTCCCTGCGGGCCTGCCCGAGCAGGCCGTCTACGAGCACCTGCGCGAGCTGGCCTCGCGCAACGCCTCGACCGAGGACGAGGTGACGTTCCTGGGCGCGGGGATGTACGACCACTACGTGCCGGCGGTCATCGACATGCTGATGGAGCGCTCGGAGTTCCTGACCCCCTACACGCCCTACCAGCCCGAGATCAGCCAGGGCGGGCTGCAGGTCATGTTCGAGTACCAGACGGCGATCAGCGAGCTGACCGGCCTGCCGGTCTCCAACGCGAGCGTCTACGAGGGACCCAGCGCCCTGGCCGCAGCGGGGTGGCTGGCCGCGCAGACCACCGGGCGGCCCCGCTTCGTCATCTCCGAGGGGACGCATCCCCACAGCCGTGAGACGCTGCGCACGCTGTCGGTCGGCTACCAGACCACGGTGGACGAGGTCCCGCTGCGCGACGGTGCGACGGACCTCGAGGCCCTGAAGGGCGCCCTGGACACCGATCACCGATCGGCTTCGCCGACCGCTGCCGTGTTCGTCCAGCAGCCCAACTTCCTGGGCGCCGTGGAGGACGTCGCCGCGCTGGCGCAGGCCGCGCACGAGCACGGGGCGCTGCTCGTCGTCGCGGCCGACCCGCTCACCCTCGGCGTGCTCGAGGCACCCGGTGCCCAGGGCGCCGACCTGTGCGTGGGGGAGGGCCAGACGCTGGGCAACCGCCTGGACTTCGGCGGGCCCTCGTTCGGCTTCTTCGCCGCCGCCCAGGCCCATCTGCGCAAGATGCCCGGGCGCATCGCGGGGGAGACCCGCGACGTCGACGGCCGCCGCGGCTTCGTGCTCACGCTGCAGACCCGCGAGCAGCACATCCGCCGCGAGAAGGCGACCTCCAACATCTGCACCGCGCAGGCGCTCAACGCGCTGGGCGGCGTCGTCTACCTCTCCTGGCTGGGCCGCGAGGGCCTGGTGGAGCTGGGCGAGCTCATGCTTCAGCGCACCCACTACGCGCGCGAGAAGCTCAGCGCCCTGGACGGCGTGGAGAAGCTTCACGACCGGCCGGTGGTGCGCGAGTTCGCGCTGCGTCTGGCCGCGCCGGTGGAGCGCGTGATCGAGCGCTGCCGCGCGGCGGGCATCAACCCCGGCCTCGCGCTGACCGACGACGGCCTGCTGGTGGCCATCACCGAGCGTCGCACGCGCACGGAGATCGACCGCTTCGCCGAGGTGCTGGACGCCGCGGTGGCGGCGGAGCGTTCGGCGGTGGGGGCGAGCGCGTGAGCGCTGCGGTCGCCGACACCCAGACCATCTTCGAGAAGGGCCGCCCGGGACGGCGCGCCTTCACCGCGCCGGATCTCGATGTACCTCATGTCGACGGTCTCCTTCCCGAGGCGATGCGCCGCACGCAGGAGCCTGCACTCCCCGAGGTCTCCGAGCCGGAGCTGGTGCGCCACTACGTCAACCTGTCCAAGCGCAACTTCGATCTGGACTCGGGCTTCTATCCGCTGGGCTCGTGCACCATGAAGCACAACCCGCGCCTGCACGAGCGCGTCGCGGCGCTGCCCGGCCATGCGCGGCTGCACCCCTTCCAGGACCCGTCGGGCGCCCAGGGCGCCCTCGAGCTGATGTGGAACCTCGAGCGCGCACTGGCCGAGATCTCCGGCTTGTCCCACGTCTCGCTGCAGCCCAGCGCGGGCTCACACGGCGAGCTCGCCGGTGTGCTGCTGGCCCGCGCCTACCACGAGGACCGCGGCGAGCAGCGCATCGAGGTGCTCACCCCCGACACCGCGCACGGGACGAACCCCGCCACGGTGACCATGGCGGGCCTGAAGGTCGTCAAGGTGGCCACGGACCAGGACGGCGGGGTGGACCTCGACGACCTGCGCGCCAAGGCCGGCCCGCAGACCGCCTGCATCATGCTCACCAACCCCAACACGCTGGGGGTCTTCGACGCCAACATCCAGGAGATCGCGGCGATCGTGCACGGCGTGGGCGGCGTCCTGTACTACGACGGCGCCAACCTCAACGCGGTCATGGGCATCACCCGCCCGGGCGACATGGGCTTTGACATCGTGCACTTCAACCTGCACAAGACCTTCACCCAGCCCCACGGTGGCGGTGGACCGGGCAGCGGGCCGATCGCCGTGAGCGACCGCGTCGAGCCCTACCTCATGGTGCCGCGCATCGAGCGCGTGGACAGCGGCAATGGTGCCGAGCCGCGGTTCGAGCTGGAGAGCGACCATCCGAAGTCGATCGGGCGCCTGCGCGGCTTCCACGGCAACTACGGGACCTTCGTGCGCTCCTACGCCTACATCCGCTCGCTGGGCGCCGAGGGCCTGAAGGACGCCAGCGTGACTGCGGTGCTCAACGCGAACTACCTGCTGGCGCGGCTCGAGCAGGCCGGGGTGGCGCAGTACCTGCCGCTGGCCTTCGGGACGCTGTGCATGCACGAGTTCGTCCTTTCCGGTGGGCCCATGAAGAGGGAGCTGGGCATCCGCACGCTGGATCTGGCCAAGCGTCTGCTCGACCACGGCTTCCATCCGCCCACCGTCTACTTCCCTCTGCTGGTCGACGAGGCGCTGCTCGTCGAGCCCACCGAGACGGAGACCAAGGAGACACTCGACGGGTTCGCCGATGCGATCGCCGAGATCCTGCGCGAGGCGGCCGAAGACCCCGAGATCGCGCGCACCGCTCCCCACACCACCCCGGTACGCCGCCTCGACGAGGCGGCGGCGGCCAAGCGGCCTCGGATCCGCGAGTCTCTGAGCGCAGAGACCGCCTAGTCGACCGCGGGCTCGCGCTCCTCGCGGCTGGCGCGGACCTGGGCGGCGTCCGTGCGCGCCTGCGTCCAGGTGAAGGCCGCCTGGGCGAAGTCGTTGACCGCGCTGGCACCCAGCAGGGCGGTGACCACCCGCGCCTCACGGGGGCGCATCACGCGCAGCGCCACCAGGCCCAGGGCGCTCCACACGCCGGTGCACCGCGTGCAGGTCAGCAGCTCGCCGATCACATAGCGCAGGCCAGAGCCCTTGGGGACGCGCTGCTCGCCGTCCTCGTACACGAAGGGCTCGCGCACCCAGCCCTCGACCTTCTCCTTGGCCACCAGCTTGGCCAGCGCGAACGTCGCCACGCCCAGGCTGAGCGCCTCCTCAGGGCGGACGGGCTCTTCGCCCTTGTCGCGGGAGGCGACGAGCAGAGCGCCCAGCAGGGCACCGTAGCCCGCACTGAGGGCGGCGTAGTCGGCGGATTGGGTGGGGCGGGAGTCAGTCGACATCCCCGGGCGCTACCCCGAGCCGGAGGCGTCGATGCGCGCCCACCGCCCGCGGCCCAGAGCCCGGCGGACCACGCCCTCCACCGTCGCCCGGCCGTAGGCCTGAGATGGGTTGCCCCACGTGAGCACGGCCACGCCCACGCGTCGCCCGCCGATCCGCACCCGGCCGGCCTGGTGCACGAGATCGTCGCGCCACCCGCCCTTGAAGAGGGGGCGGGCGCCGTCGCCCAGGGCGCGGGGGATGCCCCAGCGCTGCCATGGCACCACGTGGCCCAGCAGGCGGCGCAGGAAGGCGCGGTGGCGGGGCGGGACGAGCTGCTCGACGTGCAGGAACAGGCGAGCCTGGTCGCTGGCCGCCACCACGGTGTCGAACAGCGGACCTTCGAGGTCGAGGTTGCGCATCCCCGCCGCCCGCCCGACGGCGGCGAGGCCCGCGTCGCCCACCCGGGCGTGGACCGCGACAGCGGTCGGATTGTCCGAGGCGGTGACCATCGGCTCCAGCAGCGCGCGCATCGCCGGAGGGACCGGGTGCTCGCCGGCCTCGCGCAGCGCGGCCACCAGGAGCATGGTCTTGACCAGGCTGGCCGAGGGGGCAGGGCGGGTGCGCCCGGAGCCGACCACGTAGCCGCGCGGCGTGGCCAAGGCGAAGGAGATCTCGCCCTCGCGGCGCGCCGCCCACCGCGTGGCCCGGCGCAGGTCCGCGGCGGTCGGGTGGGTCGGTGGGGCCGGCGAGTCGGCGCGCGCCAGGGCGGCGGGGACCGGGAGCAGCGCCAGCTCGGGCAGCAGGGCGGGCCCAGCGGGGGGCGGCGCGGTGGCGGGCGCGCGGGCGGACGACCCGACGATCGCGATCCCGACCGCGGTCAGGGCGACAAGGGCTCCGAGGAGGGCGACGGCACGGCGCACGACGTCACTGTCGCCGATCCGCGCCCCGCGCACGACACCATCGTGTGAAGCGGTGGCGTTAGCCTGCGCGCCCGCCATGCGGATCTTCTCGGGCATCCAGCCGACCGGGCGCAAGCACCTGGGCAACTACCTGGGGGCGATCCGTCAGTACGTCGACTCCCAGGAGCGCGGCGAGGCGATCCTGTGCATCGTCGACCTGCACGCGACCACGGTGGCCTACGAGCCCGCCCAGCTGCGCGAGCGCACGCTGGACACCGCGGCGATCCTGCTGGCCGCCGGGCTGGAGCCCGAGCGCTGCATCCTCTTTCGCCAGGGCGACGTGGCCGAGCACACCGAGCTGTGCTGGCTGCTGTGCTCGGTCACCGCGCTGGGGGAGCTCAACCGCATGCACCAGTTCCGCGACAAGTCGGCCGCCCAGCGCGAGCTGGTCTCGGCGGGGTTGCTGTTCTATCCCGTGCTCCAGGCCGCCGACGTGCTGGCCTACCGCGCCCACGAGGTCCCGGTGGGGGAGGATCAGCGCGAGCATTTGGAGCTCATGCGCGACGTGGCCGGGCGCTTCAACGCGCGCTACGGCGAGGGCCTGCTCGTCGTGCCCGAGCACCGCATCCCCACCGTGGCCGCCCGCGTGCGCGACCTCCAGGAGCCCGAGCGCAAGATGTCCACCACCGGGGGCAGCGAGCAGGGAACGCTGTACGTGCTCGACGAGCCCGACGCGATCGAGCGCAAGTTCAAGCGCGCGGTGACCGACTCGGGAACGGAGATCGTCCGAGCTTTGGACAAGCCGGGCGTGACCAACCTCATCGAGATCGCCGCCGCGGTGCGCGGGGTGGCCCCCGAGGCGGTGGAGGCCGAGCTGGCCCGCGCGCGCGGCTACGGCGACCTCAAGCAGGCGGTGTCTCACGCGGTGGTGGAGGGCCTGGCGCCCGTGCGCGAGCGCTACGTCCAGCTGCGCGAGGACGAGGCGGCTCTGGAGGCGACGCTGGCCGCGGGGGCCGAGCGGGCCCGCGCGATCGCCCGCGAGACCCTGGCCGACGTGCGCGAGGCCATGGGCGTCGGCCCTCCGCGCGCGCGCTGAGCGCCGCGACGAGCGCTACGGTTCGCGGGCGGTGTCCCTGGCCCAGCTCGAGCTCGATCTGGAGGTCTTCTCCGGGCCCTTCGACCTGCTGCTCACGCTCGTGCTGCGTGAGGAGGTCGACCTGCTCGAGGTCGAGCTGGCCGACGTCGTGGTGGCCTACCTCGACCACCTCGAGGCCCGCGGGGAGCTGGACCTGGAGGCGGTCACCGAGTTCCTGGTGCTGATCGCCGCGCTGCTCGAGCTCAAGTCGCGGCTGATGCTCCCGCGCGAGGACGAGGAGCTCGTCGACCTGGAGCCCCAGGAGGCCGCCGAGGAGCTGTTGCAGCGGATGCTCGAGGCCCAGCGCTACCGCGGCGCGGCCTGCCACCTGCACGAGCGCCTGGCCGCAGAGGAGGGCGTGCGCTACCGCTCCGCGCCGCTGCCGCCCGAGCTGCGCCGCGGCGACGCGCCGGAGGTTCCCGCCGGCGCGTACCATCCGGCGAGGCTGAGCCGCTCCCTGGGGGGCCTGCTGCGCCTCCCCCCGCGTCTGGACCTGCGCCACCTGGCCGTCCCGCGCGTCAGCGTGGCTGAGCGCCTGTCCCACCTGCGTGCGCTGCTGCGCCGCGGCGGGGCCTCCTTCGACGAGGCGGTGCGCGGCGCCGACCGGGTCACCGTCGCGGTGACCCTGTTCGCGCTGCTCGAGCTCCACAAGCAGGGAGAGGCCACCTGGGAGCAGGAGGGCCCCTTCGGCGACATCGCGATCATGCCGGTGGCCGCCGCGCCGCCGCCCCGGGCGGTCGCCTCGTGAGCGGCGTTGACGAGCTCGAGCGCGTCCTGGAGGCGCTGCTGTTCCTCTCGCCCGACCCCGTCGCGGTGCCCGAGCTGGCCGAGGCCGCCGAGGTGGAGGTCGGCGAGGTGGAGGCGGCGCTCGCGGCCCTGGAGGAGCGCTGCGCGCCCGGCGCCCGCGGCCTGGTGGTGCGCCGCGTGGCCGGCGGGGTGACCCTGGCCACCGACCCGGTGGCCGAGCCCGCCGCCCGGCGCCTGCTGGCGCGTCCGCGCACCACCCCGCTGACCCCCGCCCAGGCCGAGACGCTGGCCATCGTGGCCTACCTGCAGCCCGTCTCGCGTCCGGAGATCACCCGCATCCGCGGCGTCAGCGCCGAGTCGGCCTCAACCACGCTCCTGGAGCGCGGGCTGGTGGAGGAGGCCGGGCGCTCGCAGTTCGGCGCGGTGCTGCTGCGCACGACGCCGCTGTTCCTGCGCCTGTTCGGCCTCGAGTCCCTCGAGAGCCTGCCTGACGTGGGCGCATGGGACCCATCACCCGAGGACGAGGCGCAACTGCGCGACCGGCTGCTGCGTGCCGGCGAGGCACGGGCGGGGCTGGGGGCCGACAGCGCCATGCCCGCGCCCGATGGCTGAGTCCGAGCATACGAATTCATACTCGGGTTCGCGACGAACGTAACCGCCTCTTCACCGTTCGCGCCGCCCGCGCGCCTACGGTCCGTGCGTGACCGTCGCCCACCTCCCGCGGCCGGCCGCGGCGCGGGCCCCGCGCCACGTGCATCGCCTGCGCGTGCCGCTGGCCGACGCAGCGGCGACCACGGTGCACCTCGCGGAGCATCCGCTGGCCACCACGGAGGCCCGGGTGGTGTGCCTGGGCCGCGCGCGGCCCCTGGCCGCCTGGTGCTCGGCGCGGGGGGTGGCCGACGCGCTCGTGGGCGGCTTCTACGTGCGCACGGATGGCCGGCCGCTGGGCGAGCTGCGCACGCGGGGGATCGCGCGGAGGGCCGAGCCCTTCGCCCCGCCGTGGGGCGCCGTGCGCGCCTGCGTGCACCTCGGGCCGGCGGGCCCGGTCATCGCGCGCCGCCACGAGCTGCCCGACCATCCGCGCGGGGACCTGCTGCAGGCCGGGCCGCTGCTGGTGCGCGAGGGACGGGCCGTCCACCGCGACGGCGTCGACCCCGAGGGCTTCGCGGCGGCCTCCCACCAGTTCGACTCCGACATCACCGCCGGGCGCCATCCGCGCGCGGCCCTGGCCGTGGCCGGCGACCGCCTGCTCGCCCTGGCGTGCGACGGGCGCCACCCCGAGGATGCGGGGCTCACGCTCGGAGAGCTGGCCCACGTGCTCGTCGCGCTGGGCGCGCAGGACGCGCTCAACCTCGACGGCGGCGGATCGACCTCGCTGGTCGCCGGCGGCCGGCTGGTCAACCGTCCGCGCGAGGGCGATGGTACCCCGCTGCCCGGGGGACGGCCCGTCTCGACGGCGCTGACCTTCGCTCGCCCCTGACGCTGGCCACGGGCGCGGTCGTGCTCGAGCAGGGACCCCTTTGCCTCAATGGGCCATCTGCACACCGATTGGGAAACACTCCGCCTGACTCGTGCGCAGGCCGAGGATCGGTTCCTGACGCTCTACGGCTTTGGCATCTTTCTGGCTCTCCTGCTTCGGCTCGTCGACGCGCCGCGAGCGGTCGATCTCGCGTTCGTCGTCCCCTGGTGCATCGGCTGCGCGGTCTTCGGCCTCACGTGGCTTGGGCACGGCATCGCCGACGGGTCTCTCGTTCGCGCACTGCCCGACTACGGGTGGGCGTTGTGCGGGTTGCTCGTCATCGCAGCGGGCTGTGCACTGGCGACGCTCCTCGTGCTTGCTGCGATCGGGGAGCCGATCACGGCGGATCTCGTGAGCAGCGGAGCTGCCGTCGGCGGATTCGTCGTTGTGGCCGTGTGGTTGGTTGTGCGCGAAATCCGCCGCAGACGGGGCGGCGCCTGAACGAGACGACTGCTGCCGTTACCTGCCTCCAACACCCAGGCGGCGCGACCGGCGGTGTCCCCGCGAGCGATCGCCATTGGGGACGGGCGCATCCTGACGCGGTCGCTGAATCGGCCCGAGGCGTTCACCTGGCGTTCACGCGCGCGGTAGAACACCCGGGTGGGCGGCCGGGTGCTCAGCGCGCTGCAGTTCTTCCCGCGCGGCGGTTCGGCGCACGTGGCGCGGGCGCTGGCCGCCGGCCTGCCTGCCCACGGCTGGGACGTCACCGTGCTCTCGGGCTCGCGCTCGGACCTCGACGGCCACGGCGACGCCGCTCGCTTCTACGCGGGCCTGGAGGTGCGCACCGTCGACTTCGGCACCGCACTGGCCGCGGACGATCCCATGGACCCGCCCGGCGGCGCGGCGCCGATGCACCCCTCCTTCGAGGACCGCCCGGGCGCCCCCGACCGCGTTGCCGCCGCGCTGGACGACGCCGTCGCCGAGCGCCAGGTGGCCGCCTGGGGCGCCGCGCTTCGGGCCGCGGGAGCGCGGGAGGCGGACGTGCTCCACCTCCACCATCTCACCGTCCTGAACGAGGCCGCGGCGCGCGTGGCGCCCGAGGTCCCCGTGGTAGCCCATCTGCACGGGACGGAGCTGCTCATGCTGGAGGCCATCGAGGAGGGCCCGCCCGCGGGCTGGCCCCACGCCGCCGCGTGGCGCGAGCGCATGCGTGCCTGGGCGCAGCGCTGCGCGCGTGTGGTCGTGATCTCCCCGGGCCAGGTGCAGCGCGCGGTGTCGCTGCTGGGCGTCGAGGCGCAGCGCTGCGTGCACGTGCCCAACGGCTTCGACCCGGTCGTGATGCGCCGCGTCGACCTGGACCGCGCTGCCCATTGGCGGCGCTGGCTGGTCGACGACCCGCGCGGCTGGGCGCCGGGAGACAGCGCGGGCTCGGTGCGCTACCGCCCCGAGGACCTGCGCGCGTTGCTCGACGGGCCCGTGCTGCTGGCCGTCGGGCGCTTTACCGCGGTCAAGCGCCTGCCGCTGCTGATCGAGGCCTTCGCGCACGCCCGCGACGAGCACCCCGGCGCACTGGTGTTGCTGGGCGGTCATCCCGGCGAGTGGGAGGGTGAGCACCCGCTGGAGGCGATCAGGCGCACCGCCGCGCGCGACGTCTACCTGGCCGGCTGGCACGACCACGATGCGCTGGGCTCCTTCTTCTCCGCCGCCGACGCGCAGGTGCTGGCCTCGGTGCGCGAAGGGTTCGGCGCGGTGCTGGTGGAGGGCATGGCCTGCGGGCTGCCGGCCATCGCGGTCGATCGCTACGGGCCCGCGGAGATCGTGGACGACGGCGTCACGGGGTGGCTCGTGGAGCCCGACGACCGCGAGGCGCTCGCCGCAGCCCTGCGCGCCGTGCTGGCCCACCCCGCCGAGCGCGCCCGCCGTGGGGCCGCCGCCCGCGATCTCGCCCGCGCGCGCTATGCCTGGCCAGCGCTGGCCGGCCGCCTGGGCGCCGTGCTCGAGCAGGCCCGCACGGGACCTTGCAAGATCACGTAAACCCGCGCGAGCGGCAGGGCGGCCCGCGCCGGGGCGCGAATGGGCACCCGTCCCCACCTCGACGACGCAGGAGGTCCCATGCGCCGCCGCTGTGCGCCCCTGGCGCTCGCACTCTGCACCCTGACGCCCGCAGCGGCGCAGGCGCACGTCACCCATCCCGTCCAGCCCGGCGAGACCCTTTCGGGGATCGCCGCCGTCCACGGGGTGTCCGCCGACGAGGTTGCGTCGGCCAGCGGCCTCCCGCCCGGAGCTGGGATCATCGCCGGCTCCGAGCTGACCGTCCCCGAGTCCGGCACGGCCGCGCCGGCGCCCGGCGGCGCGACCGGGGCCCTGGGCGCCACGGGCACCGAGGGCCCCGGTCCACTGGGCGCCTACACCGTTCAGCCCGGGGACACCCTGTCCGCGCTGGCCGCCCGGACGGGCACCACCGTCGAGGCCGTGGCGGCCATGAACGGTCTCGATCCCGCCGCTGCGCTGGTCAGCGGCACGGCGCTGAAGATGCCCACTGGGTCGCAGCTGGGCGGTGGCGAGCCCGAGCCCGCCACCGCGGTGGTGCAAAGCGCCGGCCCCGAGCCCGTCGCTGGCAGCGTGGACGCCGGCCAGATCGCCGACGTGGCCGGCCAGCACGGCGTCCCGGCCGACCTGGCCGCGGCGATCGCCTGGCAGGAGAGCGGCTTCAACAACGGCGTGGTCTCCTCGGCCAACGCCCGCGGGGTCATGCAGGTGCTGCCCGGGACGTGGGACTGGGTGCAGGCCAACCTGGCGGAGCGCCCGCTGGACACCGGCTCGGCGGTCGACAACGTGCACGCCGGCGTCCTCTACCTGAACCGGATGCTCGACATGTCGGGCGGCGACCCCGCCACCGCGGCGGCGGGCTACTACCAGGGCATGGCCTCGGTGCAGCGCATCGGGATGCTGCCCGAGACCCAGCGCTACGTGGCCAACGTCCTCGCGCTGCGCGAGCGCTTCACCGGGGTCGCCTCCGGCGACGCCGGTACGGGCGGTGGCGGCTGAGCCCCCCGCGGGGTGCCTGGGGTGGCCGACGTGGCCTCCCCAGGCGGGCCCCCAGGCCGCGGGGTGCCTGGGGTGGCCGACGTGGCCTCCCCAGGCGGGCCCCCAGGGGCTCTCCCGTCCTCGCCGGCCCGTGTCGGGGCGGCCGACGGCGGCACCGTGACACCCGCCAGCTGGCCGCAGGCGGCGTCGATGTCACGCCCGCGCGTGAGGCGGACGGTGGCCCGCAGCCCGTGCTCTTCGAGGACGGCCCGGAAGGCATCGATGGCCGCCCGGCCGGAGCCGTGATAGGCGCCCGTGGGGTTGTAGGGGATGAGGTTGACCTTGAAGGCGCGCGGGTCGAGCACGTCGACCAGCTGACGGGCCTGCTCGTGGCGATCGTTGACGCCCGCGAGCATCACGTACTCCACGAACACCATCCGGTTGGTCGCCTCGAAATGGCGCCGGCAGGCCGCCAGCACGTCGGCCAGCGGGTAGCGCTCGTTGACCGGCATGATCGCGCTGCGCAGCGCGTCGTCGGCCGCGTGCAGGGAGAGGGCCAGGCGCACGGGCAGGCCACTGGCGGTCAGTCGCTCGATGCCCGGGACCCACCCCACCGTGGAGATCGCCGTGCGCCGGTTGGTGACTCCCGCGCCGGGCAGGCGCGCGCAGGCGCCCAGCACGGCGTCGAGGTTCATCATCGGCTCGCCCATGCCCATGAACACGACGTGGTCGATCGGCTCGACGCGGCGAAAGTGCAGGGCCTGGTCGAGGATCTCCCACGCGGAGAGGTTGCGCCCGAAGCGCATCGCGCCCGTGGCGCAGAAGGTGCAGGTCAGCGGGCAGCCGGACTGGGAGGACAGGCAGACCGAGCGCCTCCCGTCGCGGTAGCGCATCAGGACGGCCTCCACGGGGCGACCGTCCGCGGTGTGAAACAGCGTCTTGACCGTGCCGTCGCGCGCGTGCGCCTCGCGCTGCACGGTCAGGGTGGAGAAGGGCACCTGGTCCTCCAGCCGCGCGCGCAGCGCGGCCGGCAGGTTGGTCATGGCGGCGTAGCCCGCGGCGCCGCGGGCGGCCCAGTCCCACGCCTGGCCGGCGCGGTAGGAAGGCTCGCCCGCGTCCGCGAGGGTCCGCTCCAGCAGCTCGAGATCCACGCCGCAAGGGTAGGGGTGCGGAACTGGCGTCGAGTGGTGGGTCCTTGCATCGAGGTGACAGGCCAGCTAGTCTGCTGGTCCTGACCTGGCGCGCTGAACAGGGATTGGAGAGGTTCCTGTTCGCCGCTTGGTCGTCGGTCGGCACGGTTCGGGTCTCGGGAGATGGCTGCTGCGTGGCGGTCAGGACCTTCAGTCCGACTTGACCGGAGGTCCGTCATGCCCTACGTGAAGTGCCCGTCATGTGAGTGTGTGAGCTACAGCGCGGCGGCGTACGCCACCTTGGAGTGTTGCCCGCTCTGCGGGGTCGCCTTGCCGCGGCGGCGCGTGGTGGTGCCGCTGGCCGCCTACCGGCGCTTCGTGCGCGACACCGCGCCACAGGTGGTATGGCCAAGCGCACCGTCTCGCGAGTCCGGCTGAGGGTCGCGCGCGGCTGAGCGTCGCGCGCCTCAGGTCACCCGCGCGACCGCCTCGCGCAGCTCCTCGGCGATCGCCTCGGCGCCGCAGTCCTCGAGGTCGTCGGCGGCCAGGAGCGCCGCGCCGGGCACCGTTCTGGTCCGGTCGAACTCGCCGCCCTGCACGATGCGCTCGGGGTACTGCTCGAGGACGGCCACCAGGTCGGCGACGGCGCGGCGCAGGTCGTCGGGACGCGGCACCCCCTCCCGGCACAGTGCCCGGATGCGGTCCCGTGCGTCGGTGACCTCGGCCTGGGCCGCTGCCGGCAGTCGCTCGTCCGCGCCCGCCGCGCTCGGCGAGCTCTCGCCACAGCCGGTGGCCAGCCCGGCCAGGAGCAGGGTCACGAGGGCGATGCGGCGCACGCGAGCGCTCCTTCCCCTCCGGCCGCCTCGACAACCCTCCCTCGTAGGATGCTGTGTCGCTCTCGCGACCTGGGGGCCCGCCTTCGGCGCAGCGCGGGCGCGGGGCCCGCCTTCGGGGCCATCTGGCCCCTCCGGCACCCGCGGGGCCGCCTCCCACGGCTCGCCTGCGCTCGCCCCCTAGCCTGCCCGACCGTGCGCCTGGCCAAGTTCCTCGCCCACGCCGGGGTGGCCTCGCGGCGGGCCGCCGAGGAGGTGGTGCGCGCCGGGCGGGTCACGGTGGGCGGCGCGGTGGTGACCGACCCGGCGCGCGACGTGGACGAGCACAGCGGCGTGGCGGTCGACGGGCGGGCGCTGGCGGGCCCGGAACATCGCGTGGTGGTTGCGCTGCACAAGCCGCCCGGGGTGGTGTCCACCGCGCGCGACACCCACGGGCGCCCGACGGTGGTCGACCTGGTCGACCTGCCGGGCACGCGCCTGTACCCCGTCGGTCGCCTGGACGCCGACACCACCGGCCTGCTCCTGCTCACCAACGACGGTGAGCTGGCCGAGCGGCTGTTGCATCCCCGCCACCAGGTGACGCGCACCTACCGCGCCCACGTGGGCGGGGGGCGGCCGGGCCCCCGCTCGCTGCGCGCGCTGCGCGAGGGCGTCGAGCTCGAGGACGGGCGCACGGCCCCGGCCGGCGTGCGCGAGGTGCGCCCGGGGCTGCTGGAGCTGACCCTGCGCGAGGGGCGCAAGCGCCAGGTCCGGCGGATGTGCGCCGCCGTCGGCCACCCCGTCCAGGCGCTGGCGCGTACCCGCTTCGGCCCGCTGGAGCTGCGCGGCCTGGCGTCCGGTACCTGGCGGGTGCTGTCGCCCGCCGAGGTGGAGCGGCTGCGTCAGGGGTGAGCCCGGCGCGCCTGGCACACTGGCGCCCTTATGCGGCTGTTCGCCCTGCGCGGGGCCACCACCGTCGAGGCCGACGAGCGGGAGGCGATCCTGGGCGCCACCGAGGAGCTCCTGCGCGAGATCCTCGAGCGCAACGCGTTACGTCCACAGGACGTCGTCAGCTGCATCTTCACCGTGACCGACGATCTCCATGCGGAGTTCCCCGCCGTGGCCGCGCGTCAGAACGGCTTCTCCGCCGTCCCGTTGCTGTGCGCGCGAGAGATGGCGGTGCCGGGGGCGTTGCCACGCGTCATCCGGCTGCTCATGCACTACCACGTGGACGAAGGCCACACCCCTCGCCATGTGTACCTGGGCCAGGCCCGGGGCCTGCGCCTGGACCTCGAGGGAGCCCAGTAACGTCGTCGGAGGCGTAACGTCGTCGGAGGCCATCGGTCCCGATGACCGCAGACGAAAGCCCAGCTCCCCCATGCCCCGCCTCGAGTTCTCCCAGCGTGTCCAGCGCCTGCCCCGCTATCCCGCCGCCGGCGGCTACGCGCTGCCCGACGACGTGGCGCTGCTGGCCTCGAACGAGTCGCCCTACGGGCCGCTGCCCCAGGTGGTGGAGGCCGCCCAGCGCGTGCTGGGCGGCGCCAACCGCTACCCCGACCCCTCCAACGCCCGCCTGCGCCGCGCGCTGGCCGACCGCACCGGGGTGCGCTCCACCCGCATCGCGATCGGCAACGGCTCGTGCGACGTGCTGCTGGCCTGCGGCGAGGCGCTGCTCGAGCCCGGCGCCGAGCTGGTCTATGCCTGGCCGTCCTTCTCGGTGTACCCGCACGTGGCCGCCGCCTCGGGCGCCACGGCGATCACGGTGCCCCTCGACGCCGCGCACCGCCACGACCTGGAGGCGATGGCGCGCGAGGTCACCGTGGCCACGCGCATGGTGATCGTCTGCAACCCCAACAACCCGACCTCCACCGCGCTGCCCGCCGACGAGATCGCCGCCTTCGTGGCCGACCTGCCCCGCCACGTCGTCGTGGTCCTCGACGAGGCCTACATCGAGTTCAACATCCTGGACGACCCCGACACCACGCTCGACCTGCTCGAGCGCCACGCCAACGTGGTGATCCTGCGCACCTTCTCCAAGATCTACGGGCTGGCGGGGCTGCGGGTGGGCTACGGCCTGTGCGGAGGTGAGGAGATGGTCCAGGCCCTCGACCAGGTGCGCCAGCCCTTCTTCTGCAACGTCGCCGCCCAAGCCGCCGCGGTGGAGGCCCTGCGCCACCAGGACGCGGTGGCCGACCGCGTCGAGCAGGCCGTCGTCGCCCGGGTGGAGGTCGAGTCCGCGCTGGCCGGGCTGGGCATCGAGCCCGCCGAGTCGCAGGCCAACTTCGTCTGGTTCGACCTCCCCGACCCCGCGATGGAGCCTGACGTGGTGGTCGGCCTGCGCGATCGTGGCGTGCTGGTGCGCGCCGGCACCGCGCTGGGACGCGAGGGGGCGCTGCGCGTCACCTTCGGCACCCCCTCCGAGAACGCCCGCTTCCTCGACGCCCTGCGCGCGGTCCTCTAGACTCGCGGTGATGAGCCGTTTCGTGAGCAGCCACCGGTACGCCCCGCTGTTCGCCGCCTGGCGATTTAGCTAGGCGCTCGGCTTCTCGTCCGCTGCATCCCTCTTTCAGCCGAGCGCCGCAGGACCCGCCGCTCTTCGTACTGCCCTCGCAGGCGCCTCTGGAAAGGACCCGTAGCCGTGATCACCGAGAAGAAGCCATGTCCGTGACAGACGTGCCCCGGCACGATGGCGTGCGCGACCGCCGCATCGAGCGCGTCATGCCACTGACCAGCCCCGCGCGGCTCCTCGAGCGCCTCCCGCTCGCGGCCGATCGCACCGAGCAGGTCATCCGTCACCGCGAGCAGACCACCGCCATCCTCGAGGGTGCCGACGACCGGCTGCTCGTGATCGTCGGGCCTTGCAGCGTCCACGACGCGCAAGCGGCCCTCGAGTACGCCCAGCTCCTGAGCTCCGAGGCCGAGGAGCTCGCCTCCGAGCTGTTCGTGGCCATGCGCGTCTACTTCGAGAAGCCGCGGACCACGACGGGATGGAAGGGCCTGATCAACGATCCCCACCTCGACGGGACCTTCGACGTGGACACCGGCCTTTCGACCGCCCGCGAGCTTCTGCTCGAGGTCCTTGGCCTCGGTCTGCCCGTCGGCGTCGAGTGGCTTGATCCCATCACGCCCCAGTACATCGCCGACACCGTCGCGTGGGGAGCGATCGGCGCGCGGACGACCGAGAGCCAGACGCACCGCCAGCTCGGGTCGGGCCTGTCGATGCCCGTGGGCTTCAAGAACCGCACCGACGGCAACGTCCAGGTCGCCGTGGACGCCGTGCGCGCCGCCGCGGCTCCCCACGCGTTCGCGGGCGTCGGTGCCGACGGGGTGCCGGCGATCCTGCATACGAGCGGCAACCCCGACGGGCACGTGATCCTGCGCGGTGGCGGCGCTCCCAATCACGGTCCCGCCGAGGTCGCCTCAGCGCTCGAGAAGCTGCGCCTGGCCAACCTGCCCGAGCGCCTGGTCATCGACGCCTCCCATGGCAACAGCGGCAAGGACCACGAGCGCCAGCCGGCGGTGGCCGACGAGATCGGCGCCCAGGTGGCGGCCGGCGAACGGGCCATCGTGGGCGTCATGCTCGAGTCCTTCCTCGTCGCCGGCTGCCAGGAGCTCAAGGGCGGCGAGCCGCTGGTCTACGGGCAGTCGATCACCGACGCCTGCATGAGCTGGGAGGCGACGGTCGACGTGCTCGAGGGGCTCGCCGAGGCGGTGCACGGGCGGCGCACGGCGACGTGAGCGACCGGAGCCCCCGCGACGGACGAAGCGGCCGATGAGGGTCGCGGTCGTCGGCGCCGGGCTCATCGGCGGGTCGGTGGGCCTGGCGGCCCGCGTGCGCCTGGGGGCCGAGGTCCGCGCCTTCGATCCCGACCCGTCGGCTCGCGCGGCCGCGGCGGCGGCGGGCGCCGCCGACACGGTCTGCGACACGGTGGCCGAGACGCTGCACGGCGCGGAGGCGGTCGTCGTGTGCGCCCCGCTGGGCGTCCTGGGCGACGCGCTCGCGGCCGCGCTGGGCGCCGCCGGCCCGGACTGCCTGGTCACGGACGTGGGGTCGGTCAAGCGCGCGCTGGTGGGCGCCCACGAGGATCCCCGCTATCTGGGCGGCCATCCCCTGGCCGGTGCCGAGGCCTCGGGCGTGGGCGCCGCGCGCGATGATCTCTTCGAGGACGCCACCTGGTACCTCACGCCCACCCCCGCCACCCGCGGCACGCTGCTGGAGCGCGCCCACCGCCTGATCACCGGTCTGGGTGCCCAGCCGGTGGCCATCGACGCCGAGGTCCACGATCGCCTGATGGCCACCGTCTCCCACCTGCCCCACGTGCTGGCCAACGTGCTGGTCGGCCAGGCCGCGGGCGCGCTGGGGGAGGGAGACAGCCTTCCGGCCTCCGGCCCCTCCTTCCGCGACACCACCCGGGTGGCCGGGGCCAACCCCGCGCTGTGGCCGGACATCTACCTGGGCAACGCCGAGGCGCTCCTGGCCGCGCTCGACGAGGCCGTGGAGGCGCTGGGCCGCGTGCGCGCGCAGGTGGCCGGCGGGCGGCGCGCCGAGCTGGTCGCCTGGCAGGAGGAGGCCGCGGCACAGCGGCGCGACCTGGTGGAGGGCGGCTGGCTGGGCGGACCGGTGCGCGAGCTGCGCGTCGCGGTGCCCAACCGCCCCGGGGTCATCGCGGAGCTGGCCCTCACGCTCGGCCGGGCGGGCGTCAACATCTCCGACATGGCCCTCAGCCCCTCGCCCGACGCACGCAACGGTGTGGTGGCCCTGTGGGTGAACGAGGCGGGCGCCGAGCGGGCCAGGAGGCTGATCGGCGAGCAGGGCCACCCGGTCACCGAGGAAGCCCGGTGAACGTCCGCTTCGAGCCCGCCGGGCCGCTGCGCGGACAGCTCACCGCGCCGCCCGACAAGTCGATCTCCCACCGCGCGGCGCTCCTGGCCGCCATGCACGACGAGCCCGTGCGCGTGGAGAACTATCTCGACGCCGCCGACACGCGCTCCACGCTGGACGCGCTGCGCTCCCTCGGCGCGCTGGTCGAGCAGCGTCCCGACGGACTCGTCGTTCGCGGCTCGGGCCTGCGCGAGGCGCGCGAGGGCCACGACCCCATCGACGTGGGCAACGCGGGCACGCTCATGCGCCTGCTGCCCGGCTGGCTGGCCGCCCAGGCCGGGCGCACCTACACGCTGGACGGCGACGCCTCCATCCGCCGCCGACCGATCGACCGCGTGGCCGACCCGCTGCGCCTCATGGGGGCGCAGGTCGACGCCACCCGCGAGCGCTACCCGCCCTTCGTGGTGCGCGGGGCGCGCCTGCGCTCCATCGCCTACGAGCTGCCGGTGGCCAGCGCGCAGGTGAAGTCCTGCGTGCTGCTGGCCGGGCTCGTGGCCAGCGGCGTGACCACGGTGACCGAGCCCGCCCCGAGCCGCGACCACACCGAGCGGATCCTGCGTGCGGCCGCCGTGCCCGTGCACCGCAACGGCCGCCACGTGACGGTCACGAACACGGACGAGCTGGAGCTGGAGACCGTCCGCGTACCCGGCGACTCGTCCTCGGCCGCCTTCCCGATCACCGCCGCGCTGCTGGTGGCACGCTCGAAGATCGTCGTCGGCGATCTCGGCGCCAACTGGACGCGGACGGGCTACCTGCGGATCCTCGAGCGCATGGGTGGGGTCCTGGTGGGTGAGCTGGAGGAACCCACCGGCGACGACATCCCGCCCGTCGAGCCGGTCACCGAGCTCGACGTGCGCGCCTCGCCCCTGGCGGGCACCGTGGTGGAGGCCGACGAGGTGCCCCTGGCCATCGACGAGCTGCCCCTGGTCGCGCTCGTGGGCTGCTTCGCCGAGGGGGAGACCGTGGTGCACGGCGCGCAGGAGCTGCGCGTCAAGGAGTCCGATCGCATCGCCGGCGTGGTCGAGGGCCTCAGCGGCCTGGGCGCGCGCATCGAGGCCACCGAGGACGGCTTCGCGGTCACCGGCACGGGTGGCCTGCGCGGCGGCAGGCTGGACGCCCGCGGCGACCACCGCCTGGCCATGGTCGGCGCCGTCGCCGGCCTGGCCTCGCGCGAGGGGGTCGAGGTGGTGGGCATGGAGGCCGCCGAGGTCTCCTACCCCGGCTTCGCCGAGGACCTGAGGACGCTCCTCTAGATGGTCGATTCCGAATCTTCGCGGCCGCGAACGACGCGCCTGATCACCGCAGGTTCACCACCCCCACCCTGGCCAATGCCTCGGCATTGGCTGCGGATGCGTGCGGCGTCCTGCGGCGCCAGACACGCCGCCGCGACCGCGGACTATTCGGAATCGACCATCTAGTCTGCCCCGCGCCATGCGCATCGCCATCGACGGGCCCGCGGGCGCGGGGAAGTCCACGGTCGCACGCGCCGTCGCGGGCGCGCTGGGCTTCACCTACCTGGACACGGGCGCCATGTACCGCGCGGTCGCGCTGGCGGCCCTGCGCGGCCATCCCGAGCCGGCCGCAGCGCAGATCGGCCTGGGGGGGCGGGTGACGCTCGACGGCGAGGACGTCACCGCGGCCATCCGCGCCCCCGAGGTGAGCGAGCGGGCCTCGGTGGTGGCCGCCCAGCCGGCCGTCCGCCGCGCCCTGGTCACAAAGCAGCAGGCGCTCATGCGCAGCGGCGACTGGGTGGCCGAGGGGCGCGACATCGGCACGGTCGTCGCGCCCGACGCCGAGCTGAAGGTCTTCCTGGTCGCCAGCCCCGCCGAGCGCGCCCGGCGGCGGGCCGCCCAGCTGGGCGCCGACCCGGCCATCGTGGAGCTCGAGCAGGCGGTGCGCGACCAGCGCGACGCCGCGCGCGCCGACTCTCCGCTGCGTGCGGCCGACGACGCCGTCGAGGTGGACACCACCGGCCTGCCCGTCGACGAGGTCGTCGCGCGCATCGTGGCGCTGGTGGGGACGTCGTGAGCAGGGTCGCCGTCGTCGGCTATCCCAACGTCGGCAAGAGCTCGCTGGTCAACCGCCTCAGCGCCACGCGCGAGGCGGTCGTCCACGAGCGCTCGGGCGTGACGCGCGACCGCCACGAGATCGGCTGCGAGTGGAACGGCCGTGCCTTCACCCTGGTGGACACCGGCGGCATGGACGAGCTGGACCCCGATCCCATCGCGGGCTCCATCCGCGAGCAGGCGCGCGCGGCGCTGGCCGACGCGCGCGTCGCGGTGCTCGTGGTGGACGCCCAGGCCGGCGTGCGCCCCGGCGACGAGGAGATGGCCGACCTGCTGCGCCGCTGCAAGCTGCCCGTCGTCGTGGCCGCCAACAAGGTCGACGGCGTGCGCGACCTGTCGCTGGCCGCCGACTTCCACCGCCTGGGCCTCGGCGAGCCGATCGCGGTCTCCGCCGCCCAGGGCCTGGGCACCGGCGACCTGCTCGATCGCGTGACGGGGCTGCTGCCCGAGGACGACGCCGCCGAGGAAGAGGACGGGACGCTGCGCCTGGCCGTGCTGGGGCGTCCCAACGTCGGCAAGAGCTCGCTGGTCAACCGCTTCGCCGGCGCCGACCGCGTCATCGTCTCCGAGGTCGCGGGGACCACCCGCGACGCGATCGACCTGCCCCTCGAGGTGGACGGGCGGCCGGTGGTCGTGGTGGACACCGCCGGGTTGCGCCGCCAGGCCCGGGTGCAGGAGTCGGTCGAGTACTACACGACGCTGCGCTCCCAGCGCGCGGCCGAGCGCGCCGACGTCGCGCTGGTGGTCTGCGACGCCGCCGACGGCGTCACCGCGCAGGACCTGCGCGTCGCCGAGCTGGCCATGACCGCCGGCTGCGCCACCGCGCTGGTGCTCAACAAGTGGGACCTGGGAGCGATGGACGAGCCGGCGCTGGACCACGAGCGTGCCAGGGTGGCGCGCAAGCTGCGCCTGCGCCCGCGGGTGCTGACCGCCAGCGCGCAGAGCGGGCGCAACGTGGAGCGCCTGCTGCGCGAGGCGCTGGCCCTGGGCGACCGCCGCCGCGCGCGCATTCCCACCCCCGAGCTCAACCGCTGGCTGGGCGAGGCGCTGGCGGCGCGTGAGCCGCCCCACAAGCAGGGTCACCGCCTGCGCCTGCTCTACGTCGCCCAGATCGGCACGGGTCCGCCGCGCTTCGCCGTGCAGGTCAACAGCCGCGCGCGGCTGACCCGCGACTACGCCTACTTCCTGGAGAACCGCATGCGTGCGCGCTTCGGCTTCGATGGCGTCCCGTTGGTCATCGACTTCGTCGAGGGCGGGCACCGGCGCCGCTACGCGCGGCCTCGTTAGTCTTCGACGTCCGTCCGCAACCGGAGGTCCCTCGCCGCCCGATGACCCACTACGCCGACAACGAGTATCTGTTCACGTCCGAGTCCGTGACCGAGGGCCACCCCGACAAGGTCTGCGACCAGATCTCCGACGGCGTGCTGGACGCCGTCATGAGGGACGACCCCGAGGGGCGGGTGGCGTGCGAGACGCTCGTGAACACGGGCCTGGTCGTCGTGTCGGGCGAGATCACCACCAGCGCCTCCGTCGACATCCAGGACATCGCGCGCGAGACGATCCGCCAGATCGGCTATGTGGACGCCGATCTCGGCTTCTCGGCGGACTCCTGCGCGGTCATCAACGCGCTCGACCGGCAGTCCGCGGACATCGGCCGGGGCGTCAGCGAGTCGCACGAGACCCGCGGCGGCTCGGGCGGCGACGAACTGGAGCTCGCGGGCGCCGGCGACCAGGGGATGATGTTCGGCTACGCCACCCGGGAGACACCCGAGCTCATGCCGATGCCCATCGCGCTGGCCCACCAGCTGGCCAAGCGCCTGAGCGACGTGCGCAAGGACGGGACGCTGCCCCACGTGCGACCCGACGGCAAGACCCAGGTCTCGGTGCGCTACTGCGACGGCGTGCCCGTGGCCATCGAGAAGGTGCTCATCTCCACCCAGCACGAGCCGGGCGTCGAGGATCAGCTGCCCGACGAGCTGTGGGAGCAGGTGATCGTGCCGATCCTCCCCGGGGAGATGTACGACGCCGACACCCTGCGCAGGGACCTGCTGGTCAACCCGACGGGGCGCTTCGTGGTCGGGGGGCCGGTCGGTGACTGCGGCCTGACCGGGCGCAAGATCATCGTCGACACCTACGGCGGCATGGCCCGCCATGGCGGTGGCGCGTTCAGCGGCAAGGACCCCTCCAAGGTCGATCGCTCGGCCACCTACGCCGCGCGCCACGTGGCCAAGAACGTCGTGGCTGCCGGGCTGGCCGACAAGGCCGAGGTGCAGGTGGCCTACGCCATCGGCGTCTCGCGCCCTGTCTCGGTGATGGTCGAGACCTTCGGCACGGAGATCGTCGGTAGGGGCAAGATCGCCCAGCTCATCGACGAGCACTTCGATCTGCGCCCGGGCGCCTTCCGCCAAGCCCTCGACCTGCACCGTCCGATCTACCAGAAGACCGCCGCCTACGGCCACTTCGGCCGCCCGGACGAGGACTTCACCTGGGAGCGCCTCGACAAGGCCGAGGCGCTGCGCGAGGCGGCGGGCCTCAGCGGGGCGCCCGTGGCCGTCTAGGGGTGCCGGAGGCGGCCAGGTGGCCGCCGGAGGTGGGTCCCCAGGTCGCGATAGCGACACATGCTCCTAGGGGGCAGGGGGGCGAGCCGCAGGAGGCGGCCCCTCACGCCCCCTCGTTCAGGCTGCCGTCCTCCTCCGGGAGCGGGATGTCCAGCTCGGCGGGCGCGGGGTCGGAGGTCTCCGCTGCAGAGCCGGCTTGCGCCGACTCGTCCTCGCCCTGCTGCTGCTCGTCCGTCACGTCCTCGTGCTCTGGGTGCTCGCTCATGGGGCCTCATTACCCGTTCTCGATCTCCAGTAGCGCGGAAGGCCCCTCGAACACCGCCCACGACCTCCCTCCCGCGGCACGCCGGCGACGCCGGCTCGAGCGACACAGGCTGTGGGGGCACCGGCCAGGCGCCGTCGGCGCGACCCGCGAGCCCCGCACGGGGGAAGCTGCGACGGCGTCCGCGACCTCGGGCATCCTCCTCGTGTGCCCGCCGTCGCCAGGGTCGAGCCACTCACGACGGCCCGCGCCCTGCGCGGGCCGTTCGACTACCTGCGTCCCGACGGCGTGGGGGTCGGGGCCTTGCTGCGCGTGCCCTTCGGGGCCCGCGAGGTCACCGGCGTGGTGGTGGCGCTGGCCGAGGACAGCGAGCTGGCCCGCGAGCGGCTGGCCGCGCCGCTCGAGGTGCTGGAGCGCAGCCTCCCGCCCGACCTCGTCGCCCTGGCGGAATGGATGGCCCACGAATACTGCTCGACGTTCGCCCGCGCCGCCGGACTCATGCTGCCCCCGGCCCGAACCCGTGAGCGCACCGTGCTGTGGGCCGAGCGCACCGGCGAGGAGGAGTCCGCGCGCCTCACCGACCGCCAGCGCACGCTGCTGGCCTCCCTGCCGCGCTTCGCGGGGGACGACCTCCCCGCGCTGCGCCGCCTCGAGCGTCGCGGGCTGGCGCGCATCGCGCCCCGCGCCCGGCGCCGTCACATCGCCCACGCCGCGGTGGGGGCGCGCGCGGGAAGCCACCCACCCGCGCTGACGCGCGCGCAGTCGGAGGCCCTGGCCGAGGTGGAGGCTGCGGTGGCCGCCGGCGAACACACCGCGCTGCTGGTGCACGGCGTGACCGGCTCGGGCAAGACCGAGGTATACCTGCGCGCGGCCGCGGCGGCGCTCGAGCGGGGCCGGGGGGCCATCGTGCTCGTGCCCGAGATCGCGCTCACGCCGCAGACCGTGGCGCGCTTCGCCGCACGCTTCGGCGACACGGTCGCCGTCACCCACTCGGGCCTGTCGGCCGGTGAGCGCCACGACGAGTGGCTGCGCCTGCGCCGCGGCGAGGCTCGCGTCTGCGTGGGGCCGCGCTCGGCCGTGTTCGCGCCGGTGGCCGACCTGGGCCTGGTGGTCGTCGACGAGGAGCACGAGGCCTCCTACAAGCACGAGGGCGACCCGCGCTACGACGCGCGCGCCGTCGCCGCCCGGCGTGCGCAGGAGGCCGGCGCGGTGCTGCTGGCGGGCAGCGCCACGCCGCGGCCCGAGAGCGTGCATGCGCTGCGCCGCCTGCGCCTGCCCGAGCGCGTCGACGCCCGCCCGCTGCCCGCGGTGGAGGTGGTCGACATGCGCGACGCCTCGGGCGGAGCGCTGCATCCGCGCACGCTGCACGCGCTGGCCGACGAGCCCAAGGCGGTGGTGCTGCTCAACCGCCGGGGCTGGTCGAACTTCCTGGAATGCCGCTCCTGCGGGCGCGGCTGGCAGTGCCCCCACTGCGAGGTCGCGCTCGTGTTGCACCGCGCGGCGAACACCGTGGCCTGTCACCACTGCGGCCATCGCGAGCGCGTCCCGCGTGCCTGCCCCGACTGCGCCTCGGTCTCGCTGGCCCGCCACGGCACCGGCACCGAGCGCCTGGAGCGTGAGCTGGGGCAGCTGGGCCTGGCGGTCTTCCGCCTGGATTCGGACGCCGGACCCGCCGGGCCCGTGCTGGTCGCCTTCGAGGCCGCCGACCGCGGGGTCCTGCTGGGTACCCAGGTGGTGGCCAAGGGACACGACTTCCCCGACGTGAGCCTCGGCGTGGTGGTCGACGCCGACGCCACGCTGCGCTTCCCGGACTTCCGCGCCGAGGAGCGCACCTTCGCGCTGGTCACCCAGCTGGCCGGCCGGGCCGGACGTGGCGGCCAGGGCCGGGTGCTGGTGCAGACCCTCGACCCGTCCGCCGCCGCGGTGGCCGCCGCGGTCGCCCACGACGCCGACGGGTTCCTGGCCGGAGAGCTCGCGCGCCGGGAGGCCCTGCGCTACCCGCCGTTCTCGAGCCTGATCCGGGTGGTGTGCTCGGCGAGGGCCGACGCTCCGGGCGCCGCGGCGCTGGCCGCCGGTGCGGTGCGCGAGGCGATGGGGGAGATCATGGGCGCCCAGGTGCTCGGCCCCGCGCCGCTGTTCCGCCTGCGTGGGCGCGAGCGCAGCCAGCTGGTGGTCAAGGCCGCCGATCGCGCGCGCGCGATCGCGGCGGTCGGCGGCGCTGTGGCACGGGTGGCCGCCGGGCGCGCGCACCGGGCCGCCGCGCTGAGCGTGGACGTGGACCCGCAATAGCGGGGGAACCACCTCCCCCGCCTGCTCCGTTGCCCCATGTGTCCGCGGGGGGTGGCCCCCCAGGCCGCGAGGGCGACACATGCTCCTAAACTGGGCCTTGGATGGCCGAGCACGTCGATCCGGAGGGGCCTGGGCCCGACGAGGCGCCGCCGCCCCTCGACCCCGAGACCCTGGCCCGCCGCGACGAGGCGCTGCGCCAGGTGCGCCGCTTCGGCGACCCCATCCTGCGCGCGACCGCCCGCCCCGTCGACCGCTTCGACGACGCGCTGCGCGAGGAGGTCCACCAGATGACGGCGCTCATGCACGACGCGCTGGGCATCGGCCTGGCTGCGCCGCAGGTGGGCATCTCCCACCGGCTGCTGGTCTACCGCGTGGCGCCAGACGGCCCGGTGGCCGCGCTGGTCAACCCGCAGGTCGAATGGTCCAGCCGCGAGGAGGAGGTCGCCGAGGAGGGCTGCCTGAGCCTCCCCGCGGTGCACGTCGAGGTCAAGCGCCCCGTGCACGTGCGCGTCCGCGCACGCGACGAGCACGGCGAGGAGATCCTGGTGGAGGCCTCGGGCCTGGAGGCCCGGGTCATCCAGCACGAGATCGACCACCTCGACGGTGTGCTGGTCCTCGACCGTACCTCCCGCGACCAGCGCAAGCAGGCGGTGCGCGCGCTGCGCGAGCGCGAGGCCGCCCAAGTCGCGTGAGCGTCGTGTTCCTGGGGACCTCCGCGTTCGCCGCGGCGGTCCTCGAGCGCCTGGCGGCCTGCGCGCACCGCCCGGCGCTGGTGGTCACCCGACCCGACCGCCCGGCCGGGCGCGGGCGGCACATGCAGGCCCCGCCGGTGGCCGAGACGGCGCGCACCCTCGGGCTGGCGCTCGACCAGCCCGCCTCGGTCAACGACGGCGAGGCCCGCGTGCGCATCGCCGCCGCGGGCGGACCGGACGCGACCCTGGTGGTCTGCGCCTTCGGCGCCCTGATCCGCGCACCGCTGCTCGACGAGCACGAGATCCTCAACGTCCACCCATCGCTGCTGCCCCGCTGGCGTGGCGCGGCGCCCGTGGAACGGGCGATCATGGCCGGCGACGAGCGCACCGGCGTGAGCATCATGCGCCTCACCGCGGGGCTCGACAGCGGGCCGGTGGGAGCCCAGGCGGTCGAGCCGATCGCACCCGACGACACCTACGGCACGCTGGCGCTGCGTCTCGAGCAGCTGGGCGCCGAGCTGCTCCTCGGCGTCCTGGAGGAGCGCCCCGCCTTCGTGGAGCAAGACCAGGCGGGCGTCACCTACGCCGAGAAGATCACCGCCGAGGATCGCACCCTGCGCGCCGACCGCTGCGCCGTCGCCGGCGAGCGCGCCGTCCGCGCCCTCCACCCCCACATCGGCGCCCGCGCCCCGCTGGCCGACGGCGGCTTCCTGGGCGTGGCGCGCGCCCGCGCCCACGAGACCGCCCCGGTCGACGCTGCGCACGTCGCCGAACACGACGGGCGCCTGTTCCTGGGGGCACTCGAGCTGCTCGAGGTCCAGCCGTCCGGCGGGCGCCCCATGGCCTCGGCGAGCCTCCTGCGCGGTCGCGGCCTGCCCGGGCAGGAGCGCCCGCCGCGGTGAGTGTGTTCACCCATGAGATCACGCCGGCCCGCCGGGCGGCCTTCGCGGTGGTCCTCCGCGTCTTCGAGGCGGGTGCCTACGCCGACCGCGCGCTCCACGGGCAGGCGCGCGGGCTGGACGGGCGCGAGCGCTCGCTGGCCCAGCAGCTCGCCTTCGGCACCGTCCAGCGCGCGCGCACGCTCGATCACGTCATCGACCGCCTGGCCCGCTGTCCCGATCGCCTGGACGCGGAGGTGCGCGCCGCCCTGCGCCTCGGCCTCTTCCAGCTGCTGTTCCTCGACGGGGTGGCCGAGCACGCGGCGGTCTCCCAGAGCGTGGCACTGGCCCGCGCGGCCGGCTCGCGCGGGCACGGGCTGGTCAATGCGGTGCTGCGCCGCGCCGCCCGCGAGGGCCGCGCGATCGTCGACGCGATGGGGGATGCCACCCCGGGCGAGGCCGCGCTGCGCCACTCCCTGCCTGACTGGGTGGCCGCGCTGTGGTGGGAGGCCTACGGGCCGGCCGAGGCGCGCGCGCTGATGGCAGCGGCCAACCGCCCGGCCGAGCACGCCCTGCGCGCCAACGCGCTGGTCACCACGGCCGACGCCCTGCGCGCCGCGCTGCCCGTGGCCGCCCACACGACACCCGAACCGCCCGAGGCCCTGGTGGTCGAAGAGGCCTTCGACGCGCACGGCTCGCCGCTGTGGGCGAAGGGGGCGTTCACGCCCCAGTCGCGCGGCTCGATGCTCGTCTCGCGGATGCTCGACCCCCGGCCCGGCGAGCGCGTCCTCGACCTCTGCGCGGCCCCCGGCGGCAAGACGACCCACCTGGCCGCCCTGATGGCCGACCGGGGCGAGGTCGTCGCGGTGGAGCGCCACGCGGGACGGGCGGCGGCGCTTGGGCGCACCGCGGCGCGCCTGCGGGCGGCCAGCGTCCGCGTGACCGTCGCCGACGCCGCCGGCTGGACCGAGGGCGGCTTCGACCGGGTGCTCGTCGACGCGCCGTGCAGCGGGCTGGGCACGCTGAGCCATCGCCCGGACGTGCGCTGGCGGGCCTCGCCCGAGCGGATCGCCGCCCTGACGGCCCAACAGGACGCCATCCTGGCCGCGGGCGCGGGCGCACTGCGCCCGGGCGGCACGCTGATCTACTCGGTGTGCACGCTGAACCCCGCCGAGGGAGCCGAGCGGGTCGCCGCTCTGCTGGCCGCGCGGCCCGAGCTGGCCCTCGCCGACCGGCGCACGACCTGGCCCCACCGCGACGCGACAGACGGGTTCTCCATCGCCCTCTTGCGTCACACTGGCGGCGATGGCTGAGGTCCGGCTGGGGCTCGAGTGTCCCCACTGCCACGAGCCGTGGCTGCGCCCGGCCAACCTGCCGGGGCGCTACCGCTGCGTGTTCTGCCTGCACCGTTTCGAGCTGACCTCGGTCTGCCAGGACTGCGGCGAGCACTCGACGATCGTGCGGATGTCCTCCCAGGCGACGCTGCAATGCAACCACTGCGGCGCTTCCATGCTCCGCGAGATCTGACGGCCGAGCGCCCGACCGGCCTCGGGTAGCGTTGACGGACCATGGAGGTCCCGACCCTCGAGTCGCCCGCCGAGAGGGCGCAGACGACCGTTTCGCCGCGACGCATGCGCGGGGTGCCGCGCGGCCTGATCGTCGTCTCCGAGCTGGGCTGGCGCCTGCTCGTCGTCGCCGCGGCGATCGCGCTGGTGGGCTGGGCGCTGTGGCATGTGCGCCTGGTGGCGATGCCCCTGCTCATCGCCGTGCTGCTGAGCACCCTGCTCATCCCACCCGCCCAGCGGCTGCGCCAGGCCGGCCTGCCCAACGCCCTGGCGACCGTGATCGTCTTCCTGGGCGCGCTGGGCCTGATGGTCGCGGCCTTCTGGCTCATCGTGCCGCCGGTGATCCAGGAGCTGTCCAATCTCGCGGCCTCCATCCGGGCGGGCATCGACCAGCTGAGCGACCTGCTGGTCACCAGTGGCCTGGGCATCACCCAGGGGGAGGCCCAGCAGGCCATCCGGGAAGCCCAGCAGACGCTGACCAGCAGCGTGGACGCCATCTTCGCGAGCGTGCTCAACGGCGCGGTGCTGATCACCGAGGTCCTGGCCGGGGCTCTCATCGCGCTCGTGCTGGTGTTCTTCTTCATCAAGGACGGATCCACCCTCTGGGCGTGGGTCGCGCGCCTGTTCCCCGAGCGCGCGCAGGACACGGTGATGCTGGCGGGCCACAACGCCTGGCACGCGCTGGGCACCTACGTGCGCGGCATCATCTTCGTCGCCACCTTCGACGCCTTGTTCATCGGCCTCGCGCTGGCCATCATCGGCGTGCCCCTGGTGCTTCCGCTCGCGGTGCTGGTGTTCGTGGCCGCCTTCGTCCCCTTCGTCGGCGCCATCGCCGCCGGGGCGCTCGCCGCGCTGGTGGCCCTGGTCAGCGAGGGCGTGGTGGCCGCGCTCGCCGTGGTCGTCGCGATCACCGTCGTCCAGCAGATCGAGGGCAACATCCTCTACCCGCTCGTCGTGGGGCGCTCCACGCACCTGCATCCGGTCGGCATACTGGTCGCCGTCACCACCGGCGCGGTGGTGGCGGGCGTCATCGGGGCCGTGGCAGCGGTGCCGATCCTCGCCGTGATCGTGACCGCCGTGCCGATCATCCGCTCGGCGGCGGAGACGACGTCTCGACCTCAGCCCGAGCTTCCTGAGGGATCCGAAGCTGGGCGATCCGGGCCTCCTCGACCCGGGTGACCTCCACGAACCGCCCCTCGACCTCGAGCTCCTCGCCCGCCTCGGGCAGGCGCCCGAGACGCTCGAGCAGGTGCCCGCCGATGGTGGCCTCGTGGTGGTCGTCCAGCTTGATGCCCACCTCGTCGGCCACCAAGCGCAGGGAGGCGTGCCCGTCGACCAGCCAGTGGCCATCCTGGCACTGGACCAGCGGCTCGCCCTCCTCGTCGAACTCGTCCTCGATCTCGCCGACGATCTCCTCCACGATGTCCTCCATGGTCACCAGGCCGACGGCCGTCCCGTGCTCGTCGACCACCACCGCCACGTGCATGCGCCGGCGCTGCATCTCGCGCAGCAGCTCGTCGATGAGCATGCTCTCGCTGACGTGCATGATCGGGCGGCTGAGGTCGTCCAGCGTGGCCTGGCGGCCCTGCACGTAGGTGGCCAGGATGTCCTTGGCGTTGACCACGCCCTTGGCCGAGTCAAGCCCCCCTTCGGCCTCCTCGCACAGGGGAAAGCGGGTGTGGCCGGTCTCGACCGCCAGCGCCCCCGCCTCGGCGGTGTGCTGGTCGACGGTGAGGAAGCTCACGTCGGGGCGTGGCCGCATCACCTCGCGCGCGCGGCGGTCGCCGTAGAGCAACACCTTCTCGGACATGCGCTGCTCGGAGCGCTCGATCAGGCCCTGCTCGGAGCTCTGGCGCAGCAGCGCGCGCAGCTCGGCCTCCGAGTGCGGGGCGCTGCCGACCTCCGAGGCGGGCGGCACCCCGAAGGGCTTGACCAGCAGGTTGCCCATGGCGTTGAACGCGTCCACGACCGGCTTGGTCGTCAGATAGAAGACCCGCATGAAGGGCGTTATGAACAGGGCGGTGCGCTCCGTGCGCCCGATGGCCAGGCTCTTGGGCGCCAGCTCGCCCACCACGACGTGCAGCGTGGTGATGATCAAGAAGCCGACGATCGTGGCCAGGCCGATCGAGAAGATCCGCGTGGTGTCGCCCAGCAGCGGTTCGAGCAGGTCGTGGAAGGCCGGCTCGCCCAGCGCACCCAGCCCCAGCGAGGACACCGTGATGCCCAGCTGACAGGCCGACAGGTAGGCGTCGATGTGCGCCACCGCGTGCTGGGCCGACTTGGCGCCCGGCCGCCCTTGGGCCACCCAGTCGACGACCTGGGTGGGACGCAGGCGCGTGACCGAGAACTCGGTGGCCACGAAGAAGCCGTTCGCCAGCACGAGAGCGAGGGCCGCGATGAGACCGAGGGTCACTGTGCCGCGGGAGGGTACCCGCTGTGCCGCAGCGACATCACGAGCAGAGCACTGAGCAGCGCGGTGGCCAGCAGGTAGCCCACCTCCACGCGCAGCACCGGGTCTGCGACGACGGAGGTGAGCAGCCACGCGACGAATGCGCCCGCGGCGACGAGCCACGCCACCGCTGCCCGGCCGGCACGGTCGCGGGCCAGCGCGGCCTGGTTGAGGGTGCCCGCCACCAGGTGGAAGCCCATGCCCAGCCCGATCGCTGCTAGGCCGAGGCGCTCGTAGTCGTAGTCGACGTCGAAGACCCCCATCACCAACGGCCCGACGGCGAGCAGCCCGAGCGCCACCGCGCCGGCGAAGGCGCCGATGGTCAGCACGGTGGTGCGAACGGCGCGGCCGAACTCCCACGGCTCGGCCGTCGCCAGGTGGGGCAGCAGCGATCCCTGCACGGCCTGGAAGAGCTGCAGCGGCGCGCGCACGATGAGCAGCGCGTTGAACACCACGCCCACCAGGACCGGGGCGATGGCTTGCGTGGTCAGCACCGCGGCGTTGATGAGCGTCTGCTCTGCGGCCATGATGATCAGCACGCTCACCGCGAATCCCGTGCCGCCGCGCATGGTCAGCGCCCCGCGTACCACGGCCTTGGAGCGGTCGGCGCGCCTGCGCACCGCCCAGGGCACGACCACCAGGGAGAGCAAGGGGGCCGCGGCGATGCCCAGCGCGACCGCCGTCTGCCCCCCGGCGATGCCGACGACCACCGCGAGGGGGAACAGCACCCGGCTGGCGGCCTCCACGAAGACCAGACCGCCGTAGAGCTCGAACCGGCCGCTGCCGGCGAGGTACCCCCGGGCGAAGTAGCTGACCGCGTAGGCCAAGACCGCCACGACGAGGATCCAGTACAGCGCCTGCGAGCCGTCGAAGAGCTCCATGAGGGGGCCGCGCAGGACGAGCGCGGCGACCAGGAAGGTCAGTGCGAAGCCCGCCTGGATGATCGCCGGCACCCGCCCGAAGTCGTGGCCCTGGGCCACCGTGCGCGCCAGGAGCTGCTCGATGGGCCGGTAGATGACCGTGGCGACGACAAAGGTGATCGACCACAGCAGCGAGATCGCCGAGTACTGCTCCTCCTCCAGCGCATAGGTGGCCAGCACGAAGTAGGCGAGGGTGACGACCCCCGTGAGAGCCAGGCCGATGCTCAGGACGCGAGCCCCGCGCCCGTAGGAGCCCGTCAACCTAGGGGTGCCGGAGGCGGCCAGCGGGTGCCGGAGCGGCCACATGGCCGCGGAGGCGGGTCCCGCGTGGTCTCACCCGCCGGAGGTGGGCCCCCAGGTCGCGATAGCGACACGTTCTCCTAGAGGCGGACGAGCAGCATGGTCCACGGAAACGGCGAACGCGCCTCGATGACCTCGCCGTGGCGCGCCATCAGCTCCACGAAGCTGCGCTTGGACCAGTGGTTGAGGTGGCCCGGAGTGTTGCCCAGGTCCTTGAGGTAGGCGCCGCGGGCCATGTTGAGCATGCGCCACATCGGCTCGCGGGGGACGGACACGAGCAGGTGCCCCGAGGCGACGCGGGCCATCTCGGCCACCGTGTGCGCGGGGTCGGGGACGTGCTCGAGGACCTCGATGGCCGTTGCGCAGTCGAACTCGGCGTCGGCGAAGGGAAGGGCCTCTGCCTTCATCACCCGGTACTCCAGGTTGGGCGCCTGGCGCTGCTCCCACTGCGCATGCAGCTGCGGGTCGTCCAGGTCGATACCCACCACGCGGCGGCCGCCCAGGCGCAGCGCCCACTCGTGGGTGAGTATGCCCTCGCCGCAGCCCACGTCCAGCAGCGACCGGGGGTCGGTGCGGGCGAACAGCTCGTCCAGCGTCCCGTGGAAGCCGGCCATGAGCCGTTTGACCACGGGATTGGTCGAGCCGTACTTGTCGTAGGTGTTGCCGGTGACCGTGCCCTCGAGGTCGCGGGTGATCCCCGAGCTGGCATCCCGCCGGCCCGCCTGAAGCGCACGCTCGCCCTCCGGGCGATCGTGAACAGGGGAGCGGCTCACGCGCGGATCGCCTCGCGCTCCTCGGTCTTGCCGGTGGCTCCGCCGGAGTCCGCGCCGGTCGTCGCGTGGTGGCCGGTGGGGCGGGCGCCGGGTTCGTAGTGGGAGGGCTCCACGCCCAGGCGCAACTCGATGCGCCGCACCCGTTCGAAGGTGCGCTGGGCCATCGTGCGCTGGGCGGCCAGCAGATCGCCGATGACCCCCAGCGCGGCCAGCACCATCGAGGCGACGAACAGCACCGCGCCCAGGATCAGCGACTGCACGTTGCCCGCGCCCTCGCCCTGCAGGTAGAAGGCGAACCACCGGATCCACAGCGCGGTGGCGGGCAGGGCCGCGAGCAGGGCCGCGATCGTGAACACCTTGAGTGGCTCGTACTGGGTGTAGATGCGAAAGATCGTCAGGCCGTTGCGGCGCACGTAGGCCCACATGGAGGGAAACAGGCGCGATTCGCGCGTCCTGGCGTTGGTGCGGATGGGCACGTGATCGGTGGCGACCAGCAGCTTGCCCGCCTGGATGATGGTCTCCAGGGTGTAGGTGAACTTCGAGACGACCGCCATCTGGATGGCGGCCTCGCGGTTGTAGGCTCGAAAGCCTGAGGTCGTGTCGGGCACCGAGGTCTGCGACGCCTGGCGCACGACCCACGAGCCCAGACGCTGGAGCACCTTCTTGAGAGGCGAGAAGTGCTCGATGGTCATGACCTCGCGATCGCCGACCACCATGTCCGCACGACCTTCCACGATCGGTGCCACGAGCTTGGGGATGTCCCCAGCGTCGTACTGGTTGTCCGCGTCGGTGTTGACCACCACATCCGCCCCGAGCTTCAGGCTGGCGTCCAGCCCCGCCTGGAAGCCGGCCGCCAGCCCCTTGTTGTTCGTGAGGCGCACGATGTGGTCGACGCCGCCCGTGCGGGCGACCTCGATCGTGCGGTCGGTCGAGCCGTCGTCGATGACCAGCCACTCCACCTCGTCGAAGCCGGGTACCCGGCGGGGTAGGTCGGCCAGTGTGGCGGGAAGCTGAGCCTCCTCGTTGAAGCAGGGGATCTGGATGATGAGCTTCAAGACCCGTCAGTATCCCACGACGATGACCGGCGCCACCCTGACCCGTCCGCGCGCACCGGGCGTGCCGCCCGCTCCGCAGCCGGAGGGGACGGACCCCGAGCGCACCGGCGCACGGGTGGCCACGTGGGAGCGCGCGGGCCTGCTCGGGCTGGGTGTGCTGGCCCTGCTCGGGTTCGTGGTCTACCCGACCTACCCCACCTACGACTCCATCTACTCGATCGTGTGGGGGCGCGAGCTGCTCGACGGTGCGCCCCTGTCCTTCGAGGCCTACCGTGCGCCCACCGAGCACCCGCTGGCCATCGCCATCGGCGCGTTGCTGGCGCCGCTGGGCGACGTCGGTGCGCGGCTGTGGGTGGCGCTGTGCATCGGCTCGTTCGTCGCGCTGGTCGCCGGGCTCTACACGCTGGGCAAGCGCGCGTTCACCCCGCTGGTCGGCGCCGCGGCCGCGCTGCTGTTGCTCAGCCGCTTCGACTTCGCCTTCCTGGCCGCGCGGGGCTACCTCGATCCGATCTACCTGGCCATGGTGATCTGGGCGGTGGTGGCGGAGATGCGCAGCAGGGAGAACGCCAGGAAGCCCGCGGGGACCTCCGTGCTGGCCATCCTCGCCCTGGCGGGGATGCTGCGCCCCGAGGCGTGGCTGCTGGCCGGCGCCTACTTCCTGTGGATCGCCTGGCCGCGCGGGATCTCGTGGCGCCGGCGCGCGGCCTGGGCGCTGCTGACGGCCTCCGCGCCGCTGGTCTGGGTGACCACCGACTTCCTCGTCACCGGCAACCCTCTGTTCTCCTTCACCGGAACCAGCGAGCTGGCCGCCGAGCTGGGGCGCAACAAGGGGCTGGGCGCTGTTCCCGAGGCGTTGTGGACCTACCTGATCGAGCTGGACAAGCTCCCGGTGGTGGTGGCGGGCATCCTGGGCCTGGGGCTCGCGGCCTGGATCGCCCCGGCGCGCCTGGGCATGCCCCTCGTGCTGCTGGGCATGGGCATCGCCACGTTCGCGGCGGTGGGCGCGGGCGGCCTGTCGGTGATCTCGCGCTACCTGCTGGTGCCCTCCCTGGTGGTCATGGTGCTCGCGGCCGTGGCCGTCGCGGGGTGGAGCATGCTCACCCCGGGCCGGCTGCGCACGGCCTGGATCGTCGCCGCCGTCGGCATCGTCCTGGCCGGTGCGGTGTTCACAGCGACCAGGGTGAACGTCGGCCGCCTGGACAGGGAGCTGCAGTTCCGCGGCGACTGGCGCGCCGCCCTCGCCGGGGTGCTGCAGGCGCCCGACGTGCAGGCCGGCCTGCGCTGCGGGCCGGTCAGCGTGCCCAACCACAAGCTCATTCCCGACGTGCGATGGATCCTCGACCTGCCGCCCGGACGCGTCGTGGCGCGCAGCGACGCCAATGCGGCGGGACGCTTCGACCGGGGGGTCTCGATCGTCGTGCACGGGCGCCAGGCCCTGTTCTCCCAGGCGCTGGTCTCCGAGCGGTACGACCTGCGCGACAACCTGCCGCTGCCCGGCTATCGCCGGGTGGCCACGAGCCAGCACTACGGGGCCTATGTCCGCTGTTGAGGCCCCGCCCCGGCGCGACGTCGCCGTCAGCCCCCAGCGTGCCGCGCAGACGCGCGGGACTCGCAGGGGCGCCGCCCGCGGGCGCCCGCTGCCCGTGCCCCCGATCTGGGTGTGGGTCATCGCGCTGCTGGTCAGCGCGCTGGGCCTGCGTCTGTGGGGCGTGGACCACGGCCTGCCCTACGCCTACAACACCGACGAGAATTCCCACTTCGTGCCCCATGCCATCGGCATCTTCGGCCACGCGTGGAACCCCGAGTACTTCGTCAACCCGCCCGCCTACACCTACGTGCTCCACGTCGTGTTCGTGGTGGTCTTCGGCGGGCGCGAGGGCGTGTCCTCGAGCTTCGCGGCCGACCCCACCGCGGTGTGGGTCGTGGCCCGCGCGGTGACCGCGGTGCTGGGCACGCTGGCCGTCTGGCTGCTCTACCTGACCGGCTCGCGGCTGCTGGACCGCCGCGTGGGTCTGCTGGCCGCCGGCCTCATGGCCGTGGCCTTCCTGCCCGTCTTCTACTCCCACCTCGCGCTCAACGACGTGCCCACGCTGGCGCCGCTGTGCCTGGCGTTATGGGGCGTGGCCGGGGTGCTGCGCCACGGGCGCACCCGCGATTATGCGATCGCCGGCGCGGGCCTGGGGTTGGCCGCCGCGACGAAGTACACGGGCGGCATCGTGCTGCTGCCGCTGCTGGCCGCGGTGGCCGCGCAGGCCGTCGCACCCGGCGGCCGGACGGTCGCGCTGCGCGGCCTCGCGCTGGCCGCCGGGGTCTCGCTCGTGGCCTTCGTGGCGGCCAACCCCTACGCGGTGCTCGACTTCGAGACGTGGTTCTCCGACGTCGTCTACCAGCGCGAGACCTCCTCGGAGGCGGCCGGCAAGCTGGGCACCACGCAGGACAGCGGCTTCCTCTACTACCTGTGGTCGCTGGGCTGGGGCCTGGGGTGGATCCCGCTGGCGCTGGCCGCCGCGGGAGCGGTGGCCATCTGGTTCGACGAGCGGCGCCTGGGCCTCGTGCTGGTGCTCGCGCCGGTCGTCTACGTCGTCTTCATGGGCTCCCAGGAGCGTTACTTCGGGCGCTGGCTGCTGCCCGCCTTTCCGATGGTCTGCCTGCTGGCCGCCTACGCGGCCCTGCGCCTGGTCGACGCGCTGGCCCTGGGTCGCGCGCACCTGCGCCCGACCCTGCTCGCCCTCGCCGTCGTGGCGGTATGCGGCCAGGGGCTCGCCTACTCCCTGCACAGCGGCACGGTCCTCTCGCGGGAGGACACGCGCAACATGGCCCGCGAGTGGATGGTGGCCAACGTCCCCGTCGGCACCAGGATCGTCGTCGAGCCGGTGGTGCCCGACCCGTGGGCGATGGACATCGGCGACCCCTCGCCGGTCACCGCCAACGGGTACCGCTGGACCAAGGACCCCGTCAGCCGCTCCTATGTCGACCCCGAGACCGGCGAGCGGCTCGACCCCGCGGGCCCAGGCGTGGTGGTCAACATCGAGGACTACGCGCGGGTGGCCCGTCCTGAGCTCATCGACAGGTGGGAGCGCACGGGCGCGTGCATCGTGGTGGTGGGCTCCACCCAGCGTGGGCGCGCCGAGGTCGAGCCCGACAAGGTGCCCGACGCGCTGCGCTTCTACGACGAGCTCGAGCGCCGGGCCGACGTGGCCTACGAGGTCTCGCCCTACGTGGCGGGGGCGAGCCCCGTGGCCTTCAACTTCGACTGGGCGTTCAACTTCTACCCGCTGGCCTACTACCGCCCCGGGCCGGTGATGACGATCTACCGCCTGCAAGGCGGCCGCTGCGCAAGCTGACCCACGTCTGCCGGAGGAAGCCGGGGGTGGCGGAGCGGCCAGACGGCCGCGGAGCCGGGTCCCGCGAGCCCCCGGAGATGGGCGCCCAGGTCGCGATAGCGACACTCTCTCCAAGGGGTGACGGAGGCGGCCATGGGCCGCCGGAGGCGGGCCCCCAGGTCGCGGTAGCGACACGCTCTCACCCCGGCCGGGGCCTATCCTGTGCGGGGCCTTGGCCCTGCGCACCGACACCGACCTTCCGCTGCTCGAGCGCACGCTCGAGCTCGCCCGCCACGGCTCGGGGCGCGTCCATCCCAACCCGGTCGTCGGCGCGGTTCTGGCCCGTGACGGCGAGGTGCTGGGAGAGGGCTGGCACGGGCAGCTGGGCGGCCATCACGCCGAGGTCGAGGCCATCGCCGCGGCCCGGGGCGCCGATGTGCGCGACGCGACGCTGTACGTCTCGTTGGAGCCCTGCTGCCACCATGGGCGCACCCCGCCGTGCACGGAGGCGATCCTGGCCGCGGGCATCAAGCGCGTGGTCGTGGCCTCCGATGACCCCAGCGAGAAGGCCAGCGGCCGCGGTCTGGGCATCCTGCGCGACGAGGGCGTGCAGATCGACGTCGCCGACGGTGAGCTGGCCCGCAGCGCGCGCCTGCTCAACCAGCCCTTCCGCAAGCACGCGCGCACGGGTCGGCCGTGGGTCCTGTTCAAGTCGGCCATGACGCTCGACGGCAAGGTCGCCTCGCGCAGCGGCGACTCCAAGTGGATCAGCGACGAGTCCAGCCGCGAGCGTGCCCACCACTGGCGCGCCGGGATGGACGCGGTGGTGGTGGGGGTGGGGACGGCGCTGGTCGACGATCCCCAGCTCACCGCGCGTCTGCCGGGCGAGGGTTCTGTCGGAGAAGCCGGCGGAGGCGGAGGGGCAAAGCTCTTTCGCCGCCAGCCCCGGCGCGTCGTCTTCGACTCGCTGGCCCGCCTGCCGCTGGACTCCCAGCTGGTGACCGCGGCGCCCGAACCGCCCTTGACCGTGGTGGTCTCGCGCGCCGCGCCCCGCCAGGCGGTGGCCGCGCTGGAGATGGCGGGCGCCGACGTGGTGGTGGCCAGCGGTGAGAACGAGCCGGCCCGCGTGCGCTGCGCGCTCGACCACCTCGGCGCTGGGGGCCTGACCTCGCTGCTGCTCGAGGGCGGGCCCCACCTCGCCGGAGCCTTCCTCGACGTGGGGGAGATCGACGAGGTGCGCATCTTCCTCGCTCCGCTCCTGCTGGGCGGTCGTGGCGCGCGCGTCCCCCTGGAAGGCGAGGGCTTCGAGCGCGTCTCCGAGGCGCTGCGGGCCCTGACCCTCGAGTGCGAGACCGTCGCGGGAGATCTGCTGATCTCGGCGCGCCTGCGGGAGTGGTGATGCGACGCGGGGCCATGAGGAACCGGTTCCATGTTCACCGGCCTGGTCGCTGACCTGGGAACGGTGGGCGCCGTCGACGCCACGCCCGACGGCGTGCGCCTCACGCTGCGCACCGCGCTGGCCGGCGAGGTCGGCGAGGGCGACAGCGTGGCGGTCAACGGGGTGTGCCTGACCGCGACGCGCATCGAGGACGGCACCGTGACCGCCGACGTCATGTACGAGACCCTGCGTCGCTCCTCGCTGGGCGCCGTCGCGGCGGGCGCCCCCGTGAACCTCGAGCTCGCGCTGCGCGCCGGCGACCGCCTGGGGGGCCACGTCGTGCAGGGGCACGTGGACGGCGTCGGGGAGGTGACGGGCCTCGAGCAGGAGGGCTTCGCACGGATCGCGACGATCCGGGCCCCCGCGGACCTGCTGCGCTACGTGGTGGAGAAGGGCTCCATCGCCGTCGACGGCGTCTCGCTGACCGTCGCGCGCGTCGGCGACCGATCCTTCGCCGTGTCGCTCATCCCCGAGACCGTCGACCGCACGAACCTCGGCACTGCCGCGCCGGGAACGCCCGTCAACCTGGAGGTGGACGTGTTGGCCAAGTACGTCGAGAAGCTGTGCACCCGGGGGGCGGCGCCCCCCGGGAACCCCCGAAAATGAGGCCCTGATGCCGATGCACTCCGTCCACCCTCACTTCGCCACGGTCGAGCAGGCCGTTGACGACCTCCGGCAAGGCCGGATGGTGGTCGTGGTCGACGACGAGGATCGTGAGAACGAGGGTGATCTCACGCTGGCCGCGCAGTTCGCCACCCCCGACGCGATCAACTTCATGGCCACCCATGGGCGCGGCCTGGTCTGCCTCGCGCTCACGCCCGAGCGCTGCGACGAGCTCGAGCTCGACCTCATGCCGGCCAAGAACGAGTCGGCCTTCCAGACGGCCTTCACGATCACCGTGGAGGCGCGCGAGGGCGTGACCACGGGCATCTCGGCGGCCGACCGCGCACGGACCATCCAGGTGGCGGTGGATCCGAAGTCCACACCGCGCGACCTGGTGCAGCCCGGTCACATCTTCCCGTTGAAGGCCAAGCCCGGGGGCACCCTGGAGCGCACCGGGCACACCGAGGCGGCCGTCGACCTGGCGCGCCTGGCCGGGCTCAACCCGGCCGGGGTGATCTGCGAGATCATGGCCGACGACGGCTCCATGGCCACGGGGGACGACCTGTTCGCCTACTGCGAGCGCCACGGCCTGAAGATCGTCACGATCGCCGACCTCATCGCCTACCGGCGCGTCCACGACCGCCTCGTCGAGCGTGTCGTGGACGTCGCCATGCCCACCGGCTTCGGGGAGTTCACCGCGGTCGGCTACCGCTCGCTGGTGGACACCAAGCACCACGTCGCCCTGGTCAAGGGCGACGTGGCCGGAGAGGAGGACGTGCTGGTGCGCGTGCACTCCGAGTGCCTGACCGGGGACGTCTTCCACTCCCTGCGCTGCGACTGCGGCGAGCAGCTCGAGTCGGCCCTGAGCATGATCGAGCGCGAGGGGCGCGGCGTGCTGCTCTACCTGGCCCAGGAAGGGCGGGGCATCGGGCTGCTCAACAAGCTGCGCGCCTACAAGCTGCAGGAGGGCGGGCTGGACACCGTCGACGCCAACCTGAGGCTCGGCCTGCCCGCCGACCTGCGCGACTACGGCATCGGCGCGCAGATCCTCGCGGACCTCGGCCTGAGCTCCATGCGGCTGCTGACCAACAACCCCAAGAAGATCCGCGGCCTGGAGGGCTATGGGCTGTCGGTCACCGCCCAGCTGCCGATCGAGCACCTCCCCAACCCCCACAACGAGGAGTACCTGCGCGCCAAGCGCGACCGCATGGGCCACACGCTCCACCACCAGGCCCTGCCCCTCGACGAGGAGATGCTCCACGACGAGGAGCACGCCGGCGAGCGTCGCGCGGAGGAGGACGGCCGGTGAGGTTCGCGGTGGCGACGGCCCGCTTCTACACCGACCTCGCCGACCGCCTGGCCGCCGGCGCGCGACGCGTGCTGGAGCCAGAGGGAGAGGTGGACGACCTGGAGGTGCCGGGCGCCTTCGAGCTGCCGCTGGCCGCGCTGTACGCCGCCCGCAGCGGGCGCTACGACGGCGTGGCCTGCCTGGGCGCGGTGATCCGGGGAGACCGACCACTACGACTACGTGTGCACCGAAGCTGCGCGCGGCATCCAGGACGTCCAGCTGCGCACCGGCGTGCCCTGCGCCTTCGGCGTGCTCACGGTGGACACCATGGCCCAGGCTCTGGCCCGCGCGGGAGGAGAGGCGTCACCAGGGCGAGGCGGCCGGCGAAGCCCTGCTGACCATGGCGCGGATGCGCGCGCGCCTGATGGGCTGAAAGCCATCCCATCGCGGGTACCCTCTAGAGCACATGACCGCCGAGTTCTTCGCTATCGCCATGACCTTCGTCGTGCACGTGGTGGGCGCCGTCTTCCTCGTGTGGGCCATGATCGGCGACGAGGACGAGCGCGGCCGGGGCGACTGGTGGCCGCGCGACGACCGCGGCGACGACGAGCCGCCCCCCTCGCCCGAGCCGTCCGTCGGCCCCGGTGGCCTGCCGCTGCCCGGGGCCGGCCCCGCGCGCGCCCGGATACGCGGCCCCCGCCGACTGGGCGACGCCTACCCGGCGCCTGCGCGCCGTCCGGCGCACGACCCGGCGCGTCGCCCGGCGCCCGAGCGCGAGCCGGCCTAACACGCCTATCTCAGTAGACGGGATCGACATCCATGTCGATCCTTCGAGAGAAGATCGCTTCGCCGTTCCCGCGGCGAGTCCCGTGCAGATCGCTACGCGATCCACCCCGGACGGCCGACCTGAGTGAGATACATACGTCCCCAGTCGTCGCCGCCGTCGGTCACGACCCCCGCCGGCGGCTTCCTGGGCCTCACGCAGTTCCTTGCGTACGACACCGGTCTTGAAGTCGCTGACCTCCAAGCGCCGCTCGAGAAGCGGGATCGCCTCGGCCGGGCTGCCCGACCGGTTGAGCGACGCGCCGAGGTTGTAGAGGGCGAACGCGTAGGCCATCTCCCCCGTGCGGCCCTGCGCCTCGAAGGCGGCGACGCTCTGGCGCAGGGGGGGCACCGCCTCGGCGTAGCCGCCGTCCCGGAAGAGGGCATAGCCCTGGTCGTTGAGAGCGACGGGATCGGCGTCAGGGGCTGCGGGATCCTCGGGCTCGGGGGCGGGGGCGGGGTTCGGCTCCGGCGCGGGGTCCGGGGCGGGCTCGGATTGCGAGGAGGCCGCGGGCGGAGGCTCGTCGGCCTGCGTGGAGGCCGCGGGCGGTGGCTCGTCGGCCGTGGAGGCGGACTGCCCGTCGCTGAGCACGAGCGCTACGACCACGCCCACCAGCAGGAGGAGCGACGCTGCGGCCAGGACGCCGACCCGCTGTCTGCGCCGCGGGGACCCCGCGCGTGCGGGCTCGGGCTCCGCCTGGGCGGGCTGCGCCTCGGCGCGGGCGGGCTTCGGGCGAGGCTCACTCCGAGCAGCCGCGGGGACTGCCGACGGCCGGGGCTCCCCGCGTGCGGGCATGGGGGCCGTCGCCGGCGCGGTGGCCGCCGTGGCGTCCAGCGCCCGGCGGACCTGCTCGGCCAGCGCGCCGGCGGTCGATGGGCGGCGGTGCGGGTCGACGGCGAGGCCCTCGATCAGCACGTCGTCCAGCCCTCCGGGCAGCTGCGCGGCGGCCAGGGAGGCTCGCGGGCGCTCGGACTTGACGTGCTGGCGCGCCTGGGCGGCGGCGTGCTCGGCGCGGAAGGGCCGCTCGCCGGTGAGCAGCTCGTAGGCCACCACGGCAAGCGCGTAGCGGTCGCTGGCCTCGGTGGCCGGGGCGCCCTCGGCCTGCTCGGGCGACAGGTAGGCGGCGGTGCCCATGACCATGCCGGTCTGGGTCATCGCGCTGTCGGCGGCCAGGCGGGCGATGCCGAAGTCGGCCACCGCCAGGCGCCCGCGGGCGTCGAGCAGGAGGTTGGCCGGCTTGACGTCACGGTGGACGATCCCCTCACTGTGCGCGGCGTCCAGCGCGGACGCGGCCTCGGTCAGCCAGCGCACGGCGCGCTCTGGCTCGATCGCCCCACCATCGCGTACCTGATCGGCCAGGCTGCCGCCGGTCATGTGCTCCATGACGATGAAGGCGTTGCCTTCATGCTCGCCGACGTCGAAGATCGTCACCACATGAGGATGATCGGAGACCCGGGCGGCGGCGCGGGCCTCGCGCTGGAAGCGCTCGCGCGCCCCGGCGTCGCCGGCCAGGTGGGACGCCAGCACCTTGACCGCCACGCGGCGCTCGAGCAGGCGATCCTCGGCCGCCCACACGGAGGCCATCCCGCCGCGAGCCAGGTGATGGCGCACCCGGTAGCGGTCGGGCAGCGCGATCTGGGTCGTGGCGCCCACCCGTCCCCGATACCCGCCCCGCGCCGGCGGGGAACGCCGCGGAGGCGTGGCCTGGGGCTGCCGGAGGCGGGCCCCCAGGCTCCCGGGAGTGCCGGAGGCGGCCACATGGCAGCCGGAGGCCGGCCTCCGGGCTCGATACACTCCCCAGCCGCCATGGCCAAGGTCTGCCACAGCTGCGGCAAGGGGCCCGCGTTCGGCAACAGCCGCTCCCACTCGATGGTCGCCACCCGGCGGCGCTTCGACCCGAACCTGCAGAAGGTCCGGGTCCTCGTCGGCTCGGCGCCCCGGCGCGTGCACGTCTGCACCCGCTGCCTCAAGGCCGGCAAGGTCATCAAGGCCGTCTAGAAGGTGTCGCTATCGCGACCGGGGGGGCCGCCTCCGGCGGAGCGCGAGCGCGGGGCCTGGCTCCGTGACCATCCGGCCCCTCCGGCACCCGCGGGGCCGCCTGAGGAACACCTAGGCGCCCCCGCGGCTGTGACCGATCCCAGCCTCGTCCGCTTCCGTGCCGTGATGGTCGGAGCACTGGCCCACCTCGAGTCGCGCCGCCAGGAGGTCAACGACCTCAACGTCTTCCCGGTGGCCGACGGGGACACCGGGGACAACATGGTCCTCACCCTCGAGGCCGTCCTCGAGGAGCTCGACCGTGTGAGGGGGCAGGGCGAGCGCTCGCTCGACGACATCGGCCGCGAGGAGATCGTCGAGCGCGTCGCGCGTGCCGCGCTGCTGGGCGCGCGGGGCAACTCCGGGGTGATCCTCTCCCAGCTCATCCGCGGCGCCGCCGAAGAACTCGTCAGCCGCCCCGGCGAGCTGGTCGACCCCGTGCTGATCGGCGCGGCCATGGCGCGCGCGGCCGACCGGGCTTACGGCTCGGTGCGCGCGCCGGCCGAGGGCACGATCCTCACCGTCGTGCGCGAGATGGCCTCGCGCATCGTCACCGAGCTGGCCCACCACGGGGCCGACACCCGCCTCGTCCCCGGCGACGAGGGCGCGGTGCAGAACGCGTTGATCGCCGACGTGCTGGAGACGGCGCTCCAGACGGGCGAGGAGTCCGTGCGCCGCGGCCCCGAGCTGCTGCCCGCCCTGCGCGACGCCGGGGTAGTCGACGCCGGTGGCCACGCGGTCACCCTGGTCATCGCCGGGGTGATCGCCGCTCTGCGGGGCAGCGAGCCGCCCGTGGTCGAGCGCCGCGCGCCCGCCCGCATCAGCCATCCCGAGCACGTCAGCACCACCTTCCGGTACTGCACGAACTTCGCGGTCACCGGGGAGGGGCTGAGCTCCGCCGACTTCGTGCCCCGCCTGGAGGCGCTGGGCGACTCGGTGCTCGTCGTCGGCGACGCGGCCACGCTGAAGGTGCACGTGCACACCGACGATCCCGAGGCGGCCACCCGCGTGTTCACCGCCGCGGGGCAGGTCTCCCGCCTGGACGTCGCCGACATGACGGCGCAGGTCGAGCAGCGCAACGAGCGGCTGGCCGGCGCCGCATCTGACGACGGCGGCTCCACGCCCCCGCCCACGCAGCGCTGCGCAGTTCTGGCGGTGACGAGCGGGTCTGGGATGGCGCGCCTGTACGAGAGCCTGGGCGCCCATCCCCTTGACGGCGGGCAGACGCTCAACCCGTCGACCTACGAGCTGCTGGCCGGCATCCACGCGGTGCCCGCCGAGGAGGTCGTGGTGCTGCCCAACTCCCCCAACGTGATCATGGCCGCCGAACGCGCGGCCGAGCTGTCGGACAAGGCCGTCCGCGTGGTGCCCACCCGCTGCCAGCAGGCCGGCCTGGCCGCCTGCGTGGCCGCCGACCCGGGCTCCTCGGCACAGGCCAACGCTGCCGCGCTGGCCGACGCCCTGGACCACGTGCGCACCGGCGGTGTCGCGCCCGCCGCGCGCGACGACCCCCAGGGGCGCTTTCGCGCCGGCGATGCGGTCGGCTACGTCGATGACCGGCTGGTGGTGTGGGGCGAGCCCCCGCACGCCCTGGCCGGGGTGTTCGAGCAGCTGCGCGAAGACGCCGAGCTGCTGACCTGCATCGCCGGCGCCGCGGCCCCCCTGGGCGACGGCGCCGTGCGCGCGCTGGCTCCCGAGGACGTCGAGCTCGAGACGTCCGCCGGTGACCAGCCGTCCTGGTGGTGGCTGATCGCCGCCGAGTAGCGCCCGCGCCGGCGCCGGGGCACGGGTCATCATGCGTCCGTGCCGACCGCCTTCTCCTCGCGCGAGCCGCTCGATCCCGAGGCGCTGCGCACCGCGCCGGTGCGCCGGCCGCGCCCATCGGCGCTCGCCGCGCCGCTCGGCGTCCGTGCGGCGAGGCTGAGCAAGGCGCTCGAGGCCCTCGGGTTGGCGACCGTGGGCGACCTGCTCGCCCACCTGCCCCGCGGGGGCGGCGAAGCGCGGGCCGTGGGCGAGCTGGTGCCCGGGGAGGTGGCCGGCGTGGTGGTCGAGGTGCGCTCCATCCGCTCGCGCCCCGTACGACGGCGTGGGATGCGTCCGCTGGTGGAGGCCACGGTGGGCGACGCCACCGGCGTGATGACGGCCACCTTCTTCAACCAGCCCTGGCTCGAGCGCCGCTACGCGCCCGGAACCCGCCTGTTGCTCCACGGCGACTTCGAGGCGCGCAATCGCTTTCGGGTGCGCTCCCACGCTCCCACCGACGCGGCGACGGGCGGCGACGTGGCCATGGCGACCTACCGCGCGACCGAGGGTGTCTCCTCCACGCAGCTCGCCGCCCTGGTGCGCGAGCACCGCACCGCCGTCCTCGACGCGGTCGAACGCCTGCCCGGCCGCCTGCGCGCCGCCGAGGGCCTGCCCGACGTCGCCTCGGCGTTGGATGCGGCGCACTTCTCCGACCACGAGGCGGGTCGCCGACGCCTGGCCTTCGACGAGCTGCTGGTCGACCAGGTCGTCCAGCTGCGCCTGCGCGCCCAGCGCCGCGCCGCGCTGGGGGCCCCGCCGCTGGCCGACACGCCGACGCTCAGCCGCGTCTGGCGGGAGGAGCAGCTGCCCTTCGCGCCCACCGGCGACCAGCGGCGGGCCATGGAGGAGGTCGACGCCGACCTCGCCATGCGACGTCCCATGGCGCGCCTGCTGATGGGCGAGGTCGGCTCGGGCAAGACGGTCGTCGCCCTGCACGCGATGCTGCGCGCGGTCGAGCACGGGCGCCAGGCGGCCTTCATGGCGCCCACCGAGACGCTGGCCGAGCAGCACTTCGCCACCCTGCAGGGGCTCATGCCCGGGGTGGCGGTGCCCGCGGCGTTGCTGACCGGCTCTACCCCCCTGGGCCGGCGCGCCGACCTGATGGGAAAGCTGGGCAGCGGGGAGCTGGCGCTGGTGGTCGGCACGCACGCGCTGATCGAGCCCGGCGTGGGCTTTCGCGACCTCGCCGTGGCGGTGGTCGACGAGCAGCATCGCTTCGGGGTGCGCCAGCGCTCGGCGCTCGACGCCAAGACCCCGGAGGGGTTGGCCCCCCACGTGCTGCACATGACGGCCACCCCGATCCCGCGCACGCTACGCCTGGCCTCCTTCGGCGCGCTGGACGTCACGACCCTGCGTGAGCTGCCCCGCGGCCGGCGGCCGATCGGCACCCATGTCGCCACGGGTGAGCGCGAGCGCGAGCGGGCCTACGAGCGCATCCGCGAGGAGCTGCGCGCGGGCCGCCAGGCCTTCGTGGTCTGCCCGCTGGTGGCCGAGTCCGAGGTCTTGCAGGCGCGTGCGGCCACCGCGGAGTTCGAGCGCCTGCGCGACGGGGAGCTGCGCGACTTCCGGGTCGTCCTGCTGCACGGGCGCATGACCTCGCGCGAGAAGGCCGAGGCGATGGAGGCCTTCGCGGGCGGCCGCGCCGACGTGCTCGTGGCCACCACGGTCATCGAGGTGGGCATCGACGTGCCCAACGCCACGGTGATGCTGGTGGAAGACGCCGAGCGCTACGGCATCTCCCAGCTGCACCAGCTGCGCGGGCGGGTGGGCCGCGGGCGACACGAGTCGCTGTGCCTGCTCTTCGGCCCCAAGGACTCCGCGCGCCTGAAGGCGCTGGCCGAGCACCGCGACGGCTTCCACCTGGCCGAGATCGACCTCGAGCTGCGCGGTGAGGGAGAGCTGACCGGGACGCGCCAGTCGGGCCTCGCGCGCATGCGCTTCGCCCGCCTGCCCGACGACGCCGACGTGCTCGAGCGCGCCCACGCCCGCGCGGGCGCCCTGCTGGAGGCCGACCCGGCGCTGGCCGAGCCCGAACATGCACTCCTGGCCGACGCGCTGGCCGCGGTCGAGGTCGTGCCCGCGTAGGTGCGCATCGTCGCCGGCACCCACCGCGGACGGCGGCTGACCGCGCCGGCCGGGCGCGACGTGCGCCCGACCTCCGACCGCGTGCGCGAGGCCCTCTTCGCGATCCTCGAGAGCGGCGGCGGCGTGGCCGGTAGGCGCGTCCTCGACCTCTTCGCGGGCTCGGGCGCACTGGGCCTCGAGGCGCTCTCGCGCGGCGCGGCCTCGGCCGTCTTCGTGGACCGCTCGCCGCGGGCGGTGGCCGCCGTGCGGGCCAACCTCGAGGCCCTCGGCGTGAGCGCCGCCGTGCACCGCCGGGAGGCCCTCGTCCACCTGCGCGCCGCATCGGCGCGGGGAGACACATACGATCTGGCCTTCCTCGATCCCCCCTACCGGCAGGCCGCCGGGCTGGGGCCCGGGCTCGGCGCAGCACTCCCCGCCGTCCTGGCCCCCGGAGCCCGGGTCGTCGTCGAAAGCGACCACCGCGCCGCGCCGGCGCTGGGCCTCGAGGTCGTCGACGAGCGCCGCTACGGCGACACCCTCATCCGCATCCACCATGACCGCTGAACGCCATCGCATCGCCGTCTGCCCGGGCTCCTATGACCCCATCACCAACGGCCACCTGGACGTCATCGCGCGCGCTGCGGCGATCTTCGACGAGGTCGTCGTCGCCGTGGTCGACCTGCCCGTGCGCAAGGGCGGCACGCTGTTCTCGATCGAGGATCGCCTGGGCTTCATCGAGCACTCGAGCGCCCACCTGCCCAACGTGCGCGTCGAGCCCTTCTCCACCCTGATCGTCGACTTCGCGCGCGAGCAGGGGGCGAACACGATCGTCAAGGGATTGCGCGCGATCTCCGATTTCGAGTACGAGCTCGAGATGAACCAGCTCAACCGGATACAGACCGAGGAGGTGGACACCCTCTACCTCATGGCCAGCCCGCAGTACAGTTTCCTCAGTTCCAGCGGAGTGAAGGAGCTCGCGACCTTCGGAGGGAACATCGGTGGGCTGGTCCCGGCCGAGGTGGCCCGAAGGTTGCAGGAAGAGCTCTGGCGCTGACGAAACGAACGATTGCCATGGACGTCCTCGTACTCATCGACAAGCTCGACGACCTGGTCCACAACGCCAAGCAGGTGCCTCTGACGGACACCGTGCGGGTGGACAAGGAGGAGATCTACGACCTCCTCGACCAGATGCGCGCCACCATCCCCGAGGAGATCAAGCAGGCCCGCTGGATCGTCAAGGAGCGCCAGGAGATGCTCGCCGAGGCCAAGCGCGAGGCCGAGCGCATCGTCAAGGAGGCCCGCGAGCGTCAGAGCCAGCTGATCGCCGAGGAGGAGGTGACCAAGCAGGCCGAACGCGCCGCTGAGGACATCATCGACGACGCCCGCGCCCGCGAGCGGGAGATCCGCCTCGGCGCCGAGGACTACGCCGACGAGATCCTCAACACGCTCGAGGTCAATTTGTCCAAGTTCATCTCCGCGGTCCAGCGCGGCCGCGACCGCCTGCAGGGCAAGGAGGAGGACCGGGCGCCGGTCGCCTGACCGACGTCTGCACAACGCCTTCAGCCGGCGCTGCTACGGTCGCCCCGATGGTGACCTTTGTGGCCCAGGTCTCGGCCGAGCGTCTGCAGCGGGCGTGTGGCGACGAGCCAGGTCCGATCTGCACGCAGGTGCTCGAGAGCACCGGCAGCCGCCAGCTCGCGCAGATCGCCCAGTGGGCGCTCGATGCCCCGCTGCGCATCCTGCTGATCGTCGTCGTGGCGTTGGTGGTCAACCGCCTGATGCGCCGGGGGGTCAAGCGCGCGCTGCGCGGCCTGCACTCCGGCGGCCTGCGCGAGCGCATGGGCAACGTGCGCCGGCGCACGCCCGACGCGTTCCTGGAGACCGGCGAGACGTCGATCCGCGTCGAGCAGCGCATCGAGGCGCTGACCAGCGTGCTGCGCAGCGCGGCGACCTTCACGATCTGGCTCATCGCCGGGTTCATGATCCTCGGCACCGTGGGCGTGGACCTGGGTCCGCTGCTGGCGGGCGCCGGGGTGCTGGGGGTGGCGCTGGGCTTCGGCTCCCAGAGCCTGGTCAAGGACTTCCTGTCGGGCCTGTTCATCCTCGTCGAGGACCAGTACGGCGTGGGGGACATCGTCGACCTCGATCAGCAGACCAGCGGGGTGGTCGAGGGTGTGAGCCTGCGCACGACGCGGCTGCGTGCCGTCGACGGCACCGTCTGGCACGTACCCAACGGCGACATCCTGCGGGTGGGCAACAAGAGCCAGCACTGGTCGCGCGCGCTCCTGGACGTCGAGGTCGCCTACTCGTCCGACCTCGAGCACGCCAAGCAGGTCATGAAGGGCGCGGCCGACGCGATGTGGCGCGATGACACGAGCATCCTCGAAGAGCCGGAGATGTGGGGGGTGCAGATGCTCAACCCCAATGGCGTGCTGCTGCGCCTGACGATCAAGACGACGCCCAACGAGCAGTTTCGCATCAGCCGGGAGCTCCTGCAGCGCATCAAGGATGCCTTCGACGCCGAGGGCATAGAGATACCCTTCCCCCAGCAGACGGTCTGGCATCGCGCCGTCGGTGCGCAGGGCAACGGCCACGACGGCGGCCAAGCGCCCGCGCTCGGCGGGCCGCCGGCCTCCGGCTCGCCACGCTCCTAGGAGCGTGTGTCGCTATCGCGACCTGGGGGCCCGCTCCGCCAGTGACCTCGCGCGGGACCCGCCTCCGCGGCCACATGGCCGCTCCGCCACCCGCGGGGCCGCCTCCGGCACCCCTACCGCATCGCGAAGCCGTCGATGCCCTCGGGCGGGGCCTCCGCGCTGTCGACGCGCTGCACCTCGGCGCCGGGCGGGCCCTGCTCGGCCCACTCCATCAGCGCGTCGAGGGCCTCGTCGGTGCCCTCGGCGTGGATGGTCACCGTGCCATCGGCCTGGTTGGCCACCCAGCCCGCCAGCCCGAGCTCCTCGGCGCGGGCCAGCGTGGCGTTGCGAAAGTTCACGCCCTGCACGTCGCCGTGCACAGTCAGGTGGCGGGCGGCGGGATTCACCGGGCGGCGATGAGGTTGGGGAGCTCGTGCATGTTGGTGAAGATATGCCCGCCTGCGGCCTCGAGCTCACGTGCCGGGGCGTGGCGGGCGAGGGCGAGCACCGTCATGCCCGCCGCGACGCCGGCGTCGACCAGGACGCCGGCGCAGTCGAAGATGACGCCCGCAGCGCCGGGCGGACGCCGCCGGGGACTCGCTCATCCGGGCGGCCCCCTTTTGGGCGCCCGCGTGCTCACCCAGCGGCCAGCAGCGCCTCGATGGCGCTCAGGTGCGCCTTCACGCCCGTCTCCATGCCCTCGAGGATCTCTCGGGCCTGGCTCACGCCGTTGGACGCGTGCGTGAGCTGGGTCTTGATGCGCTTGACGTCCTCCAGCGCGTTGACGGCCCGCTCGACCTCGCCGCGCACCGCGCCGGCGTCCACGCCGCCCTCCCCGTCGCGGGCCAGCAGCACGCGGGCGCGCGCCAGCGAGTAGGCGACCTCGAGGGTCAGCGTCGAGCCATCCTGGGGGTCGAAGGTCACGAAGAGCTTGTCGCCGTTGACCTCGCGCAGCGGGTTGGAGCGGGCGGGCAGGTGCTGCTCCGAGGGCATGACGAGCACGGCGTAGTCGGCTCCGCGGTTGGACAGGGCACGGTCCAGGTAGTCGAGGGCCTTGGGGCGGCTGAGACCCCGCGCGTCCTTGGCCTCGAACACGATGCGCCCGCGGGGCGGACCCGTGCACGCGTCCACGCCCACCAGGACGTCGCCCTTCTTGCCATCGTCGCCGCGCAAGTCACCCAGCGCCTCGCAAGCGTCCCCCCGCGAGGTGGCCAGCGCGTCGAGCGCCTCGAACACGGCCTCCTCGTAGGTGCGCCCCTTGGCCGTGCCGCGCTCCTCGGCGGCCGAGACCTCCGCCAGGCGCTGCTTGTCGGCGCGCAGGTCGGCGACCTCGAGCTTGAGCGCCTCGAGCTTGTCGGTCATCGCGCGGAGGTTGGCCGCCTGCTGATCGGCGTTCTCGCGCACCACCTTCAGCGACGCGCGCTGGATCGCGACGATCGGGTTGTCCTGCGTATCGGAGGTCAGCTGCTTGCGCAGGTCCTCGCGCATCGTGCCGGCGACCTCCTGCAGGACCGCCTTGACGCGGTGCTGGACGGCCGCGGAGGACTCGTCACCGAAGTGGCGCGCCAGGACCGTGGCGACATGGCCGTGCTCGGCGCCGAAGGCCTCGTCGACCTTCTCGTCGAGCCGGTCGGCCACCCCCTTGGCGCGCTCGGTGAACTCCTGCTTAAGCTCGCGCGCCGCCCGCTCGAACTCCAGGCGCACGAAGTCGGTGTTGGCCGAGGCCAGCTCCCGGTCGAGGACCCGGGCCCCGATCTCGATCGCCTCGGTGACGAACCGGGCGGGCTCCTCGCGCTCGGCGGCCAGACGCACCGCGCACTCGTCGTCCACGACGAGCGTGTCGATGACCAGACGCCTGTTGCGCACGGCGACCGAGCTGAAGGGGAGGGGGGTGGCGGCTTCCATGGCGAAGACGTCGTACGGTACGCGCCCGACCTGACGGAACGGCGGGCCGGCGTGGGAGCGCTGCGCTCGCACGACGTGGGGGCCGGGGCGCGTCGGTGGGCATCGGGGGAGAACGAAAGGGCGGCTCACGCCGGATTGCTCGTTCGCCGGCCGCGAGGCGGACGTTCGGAGCATTGCCCGCGCTGAGCGCTGTGGATCGTCCAGACGCGTTGAGGTCATCGGAGGAGAGCGCTCCGCCGCGAGTCCCCTCGCCGTCCTGCCCTCGATCCCGACGGCGACCGGCTCGCACCTCAGCCACACCTGAGCGGAGCGCACCTACGTCGCGGCGCGCTGCTCCCACCACCGCGCGAGGTCCGCCCGCTGGTGGGCCAGGGGCTCGGCGGTGGGCTTGCGCCGGCGTATGCGCTTCAGCGCCTCCTCCAGGCCGATCCCGTCGTGCAGCGCGACGACGCCCGCCGCTACCGCGGCGGAGCGCTGCCAACCCGCGCGGCAGTGCAGGTACACGCGCTCGCCGGCCTCCAGCCAGGCGAGCACGGTGCTGGTGGCTCGCTCGAGCTCGCCGGGTGGCAGGGATCCGTAGTCCTCGATCCCGATGCGCTCCTCCGCGATGCACGCGCCGGCCAGCGCCGCCACGCACGCCTCGCGCCCGCCGCGCTCCTCGTACTCGCTGTCGCGCACCAGGTTGAACACTCGGGTGACGCCCTCCGCGCGCAGGGCATCGACGTCGTCGGCGTCCTGGGGATAGGCGCCGACGAGCAGGCCTTCGGCGACCTGCGCATAGCCGAAGCGATCGAACCAGTCGGACACCGCTCGGGAGTCTAGGCTCGGCCGCGTGAACGATCTCGAGCGCGCGCTGCACGACGCCGGCGGCACCGCCGCACCGCCCGCCCGGGCGGGCCGGCTGCGCGCCCTGCTGCTGGGCGAGCTCGAGCACGGTCGCCGGGAGCTGACCCTGCCGCGCTCGGGCTACACCGCGGCGGTGTGCGTCGCCACCGCGGCGTGCTCGGGCGTCGTGCTGGCGGTCGCCCCGGTGCCGGCCGCTCTGCGCGCCGATCCCCATGTGGTCAACGAACGCGAGTGGCGGCTGGCCGCCGCCCTGGCCGGAGCCCTGTGCGCGTCGGGGAGCCTGGCCCCGCCGGGCGGTCCGCGCGAGCTCGCCTTGCGCGCGGGCGACCTCGAGGGTCACCTCGTCCTCGCCGTCGATGGCGGCTTTGCGGAGCGGGCCGCGGTGGCCTACGAGGAGCCCACCCTGGCCCTCGACCGGCTGCGCACGCGCGCCATCGCGCTGCCCGGCCACGTGCTGGACGCGGCGGCCGGCACCCTGCGCGCGCCCATCGGCGCCGCCCACCCGCTGCGGGTGGCCGAGGCGGTGGCGCGCCTCGGGGGCTGGCCGGCCGACCCCGCCTCCGTCGAGGCTCACGAGGAGGCGGTCCTGGACCTGATCGGCTGGGACGGGGGCGGCCCCGCCCGGCCCCACGACGACCCCGACCCCTCGCGCCGCGCCGCGCGGCGCATCCTCCAGCGCCTGCACGGCATGGGCAAGTGGGGCGGCTACCACACCGAGTTCTCCCATCTGGCCAGGGGCTTCAAGGGCAACGACCGCGCGCTGGCCGAAGCGGTCGGCGAGGCGCTGCTGGCCGCCGGCCTGCTGGCCGAGAAGCAGAGCGTCGGCCAGCGCCACGTGTTCCTCAACCCGCGCCGGGCGCGGGAGATCCACGCCTTCATCGAGGCCGGAGTGGTACCCGGCGCCGTACGCCTCCCTTACGGCCCGTAGAGTCGCGCGCATCCAGCTCGGCGCCCTCCAGACCAAGCTCTTCACCGTGCGCACGCTGGCCTCGGCCGGCATCATCAGGCCGATCCGCCCCGACCGGCTCGTCAGGACCGGGATCGCTCTGGCGCGCTGGGGACCCACTCCCGCCGCCGGCTCCTGCGCGTCGGCGATCCGCTACGGCGACGAGATCGGGCTGATCGACGAGCAGGGGACGCTGACCTTCGAGGAGATGCACCAGCGCTCCAACGCCCTGGCCCGCGAGTGGCGTCGTGCGGGGATGCGCGAGGGTGACCGCGTCGCCATCCTCTGTCGCAACCATCGCGGCTTCATCGACGCGACGATCGCGTGCTCGAAGCTGGGCGCCGACGCGCTGTACCTCAACACCCAGTTCGCCGCGCCCCAGATCACCGACGTGTGCGCGCGCGAGAAGCCGCCGGCCATCGTCTTCGACGAGGAGTTCGCCGAGCTCGTCGCGGATGCGGGCAGGGACCGCCTGCGCTTCGTGGGCTGGTTCGAGGGCCACACCAAGCCCGAGGACCCGCTGCTCGAGGACCTGATCGCCTCGGGCGATCCCTCCGACTTCCAGCCGCCCGGCGAGCGCGGCCGCGTGGTGATCCTCACCTCGGGCACCACCGGCACGCCCAAGGGGGCCAACCGCAAGCAGCCCGCGTCCCTGGACCCCGCCGCGGCGCTGCTGGACCGCATCCCGCTGCGCGCCCGCGAGAAAACGATGATCGCGGCGCCGCTGTTCCACTCCTGGGGCTTCGCGCACTGGATGCTGGGCATGAGCCTGTCGTCCACGGTCGTGCTGCGCCGGCGCTTCGACCCCGAGGGAGCGCTGAAGGCCGCAGCCATGCACGAGGCCACCGCGCTGATCGTCGTGCCCGTGATGCTCCAGCGCATCCTGAAGCTGGGCGAAGAGGTCATCGGGCGCTACGACCTGCGCGCGCTGCGGGTGATCGCCGCCAGCGGCTCCGTGCTGCCCGGGGAGCTCGCGGTGCGCGTCATGGAGGCCTTCGGGGACGTCCTCTACAACCTCTATGGCTCCACCGAGGTGGCCTGGGCGACCATCGCCACCCCCGGGGACCTGCGCGCTGCGCCGGGCACGGCTGGCCGGCCGCCCCACGGCACGGTGGTGCGCCTGTACGACGAGCAGGCCCGCCCGGTCGCCAACGGCGAGACCGGGCGCATCTTCGTGGGCAACGAGATGCAGTTCGAGGGCTACACCGGGGGCGGGTGCAAGGACCAGATCGACGGCCTCATGTCCTCGGGCGACGTCGGCCACTTCGACGACCGCGGGCGCCTGTTCATCGACGGGCGCGACGACGAGATGATCGTCTCGGGCGGGGAGAACGTCTTTCCTCGTGAGGTGGAGGACCTCCTGGCCGACCACGACGGCGTCGAGGAGTGCGCGGTGATCGGCGTGGACGACGAGCGGTTCGGCCAGCGCCTCAAGGCGTTCGTCGTCCCGCGCGAGGGCCAGAGAGTCTCCGAGGAGGACCTCAAGACCCTCGTCAAGGCCAACCTCGCCGGCTACAAGGTTCCGCGCGAGATCGTCTTCCTCGACGAGCTGCCGCGCAACGCCACCGGGAAGGTGGTCAAGCGCGAGCTGGCCGAGCGGGAGGGGTCGTCCCCCGGGTAGCCTCGGGGAGGATGGCCGCGAGGACCGACAGCCTCGATCTCGCGCAGCTGCGCCTCACCCCCGGCGAGGCTCGTCGACTCGACCTGGAGGTCGCCCTGGACTCGGTGACCTTCGGCGACCAACGCTACGTGGTGGCGCCCGAGGCGGTCGGTGTGCGCCTGGATCTCGACCGCACCGTGGGCAGCGGCTGGGCGCTGCGCCTGCGCTTCTCCGCGGGGCTGGAGGGGCCGTGCATGCGCTGCCTCGAGCCCGCCCGGCCGACCTTCGAGGTCGACGCGCGAGAGGTCGACCAGCCCGGCGGGGGCGAGGAGCTGGCCAGCCCCTACGTGCGCGACGGCGAGCTCGACCTGCGTCGCTGGGCCCAGGACGCGCTGGTGCTCGCCCTGCCCGCCCAGATCGTCTGTCGCGACGACTGCGCCGGTCTGTGCGCGATCTGCGGCGAGGACCTCAACGCCCACCCGCACGAGCACGAGCGCGAGCCCGATCCCCGCTGGGCCAAGCTCGACGAGCTGCGGTTCGAGTAGCTGCTGGTCGAGGAGCCAAGGCGTCGAGCCGGTCAGGGGCGGGCCGGCCTCGACCGTCCACTAGCCTGTCGCGAGCCCATGGCCGTCCCCAAGCAAAAGCAGTCCCACGCCCGTACGGCCAAGCGCCGCGCCCAGCACAAGATCTCGGCGCCGTCGTACAACGCCTGCCCGCAGTGCCACAGCCCGCGCCGGCCCCATCGGGTCTGCCCCGCCTGCGGTCACTACGCCGGGCGCGAGGTGGTCAGCGCGCCGGCCGAGCACGACCCTGAGCACGAGCACTGAGCATGGTCCGCCCGGGCGACCTGGGGACCCGCCTCCGGCGGCCGGCGACCAACGGTCCCGCCGTCGGCCCCCGCCGGATGAACCACTAGGCCATCCCCGGGAATGGCCGGGGAGGTCACCATCGCGGTCGACGCCAACGGCGCCGACCTGGGGACCGCGGAGGTCGTCGCCGCCGCCGCCATGGCCGCGCAGCGGGGTGTCAGGGTGGTGCTCTTCGGCCCGGCCGAGGAGCTGGGCGCGGCGGTGGGGCCCGACGATCTCGTCGAGATCGTCGACGCGCCGGTCTCCATCGCCAAGGCGCCCGACCCCGTCGCCGCGGCGCGCTCCACGCCCGACGCCTCGGTCGTCCAGGCGGTGGAGGCCGTGGCCCAGGGGCGCGCCGACGCGTTCGTCTCGGGCGGTTCCACCGGCGCCGCGCTGGCCGCCGGCCTGTTTCGCGTGAAGCGCGACCGTGGCATCCACCGCCCCGCGCTGGCCCTCCCCGTGCCGGTGCCCGACCACCCGGTGACGCTGGTCGACGTGGGCGCCAACTCCGAGGCCCGCCCCGAGCACCTGGTGCAGTTCGCCTTCATGGGCGCGGCGCTGGCGCAGGTGGTGCTCGGGGTGGAGCGCCCTCGCGTGGCGCTGCTGTCCAACGGCGAGGAGTCGGTGCGCGGCACCGAGCTGGTGCAGGAGGCTCATCGCACGCTCGCGGAGGGGGCGGGGCAGGCGGCGGGGGCGCTGGAGTTCGTGGGCAACGTGGAGGGCACCCAGGTCACGCAGGGGGCGGCCGACGTGGTGGTCGCCGACGGGTTCACCGGCAACATCGCGCTCAAGCTCATGGAGGGGGTGTCCCAGACCATGCTCGCCGCCATCCGGGAGCGGGCCACGAGCTCCCCGCGGGCCAGGGCCGGCGGGCTGCTACTCAAGCCGGCCCTGCGCGGCCTGCGCGACGAGCTCGATCCCGAGGGACCGGGCGGCGCCTACCTGCTGGGCCTGCGCCGCCTGGGCGTGGTGCCACACGGACGCTTCACCCGATATGGGTTCTCGCAGGCCATCCTGCTCGCCGCCCGTGGGGTCAGCGGCGACATCGTCGCGCGCACCCACGATGCGCTGAGGGCCGCCGGGGCACTGCGCGACCGCCCGCCCGTCGATCGATCCGCCCCAGCGCGTAACGTTCCCGCCACATGACCCGCGACGAGGTCTTCGAGCTGATCCGCTCCCATCTGGCCGACGAGCTGGACCTCGACCCCGCGCGCGTGGAGGAGGGCACCCGCTTCAAGGAGGATCTGGCGACCGACTCGCTCGACCTCTACACCCTGGTGCAGGAGCTCGAGGACTCCTACGGCGTGCGGGTGAGCGACGAGGACGCCGTGCGCATCCTCACCGTGGGCCAGGCGGTCGACTTCGTCCTGGAGCGCGAGCCGCCGGCCGCCGACCTCGACCCTGCCGAGTCCTGAAGCTCCTGAGTGCCCTCCTGGACGAGCTGCCCGAGAACCTGGGCCAGCAGGTCTTCACGCACGCGTCGTGGAGCGAGCGGCGCAGCGACTCCTACACGCGCCTGGCCTTCCTGGGCGACAGCGTCCTGGGCCTGGCGGTCACCGCGCACCTGTACCCGCGCCTGGAGGCCGAGCGCTTCGGCGCCGGGCGGCTGACCAAGATCCGCGCCCAGTCGGTCAGCGGGCCCGCGTGCCGCGCGGTGGCCGAACGCCTCGATGTGCCCGCCCGGCTGCGCGCGGCCGCACCGGCCTCGGTGAGCGCCGACGCGCTGGTGGAGACCGAGCGCGTGCTGGCCTCGGTGATCGAGGCGGTGATCGGCGCCTGCTACCTGCACGCCGGATACGAGCGCACCGCCGAGGCGGTGGTGGAGGCCTTCCAGCCCGAGATCGATGACGCGCTGCGCAACCCCGTGGACTTCAAGTCCGCGCTGCAGGAGCACCTGGCCCGCACCGCGCAGATCGTCGCCTACGCGGTGACCGCCGAGCTCGGCCCGCCCCACGACCGCATCTTCGAAGTGGTGGCCAGCGTGGCCGGCGAGGAGGTCGGTCGCGGTCGCGGGCGTTCCAAGAAGCAGGCCGAGCAGGAGGCCGCGCGGGCCGCGCTGGAGGCGTTCGGCGGGCCGGCGGTGGCCGAGGGGGAGCCCCAGTGCATCTGAGGTCGATCACGCTGAAGGGCTTCAAGTCCTTCCCCGACCGCACGCGGCTGGAGTTCGGCCCAGGCGTGTCGGTGATCGTCGGCCCCAACGGTTCGGGCAAGTCCAACGTGACCGACGCCGTCCTGTGGGCCATGGGCGAGCAGTCGCCGCTGGCGGTGCGCGGCTCGACCATGCAGGATGTGATCTTCGGCGGCGGGCGCGGGGTGCAGGCGCGCTCGGGGGCCGAGGTCGAGCTGGTCATCGACAACGGCGACGGGGTCATCGACGTGCCGATGGGCGAGATCTCCATCGTGCGCCGGCTGGAGCGCTCGGGTGAGGGCGAGTACCGCCTCAACGGCGCGCGCTGCCGGCTGGTCGACGTGCTGGAGCTGCTGTCCGACACCGGTCTGGGCAAGGAGATGCACTCCGTGGTCTCCCAGGGGCGGGTGGAGGCCATCGTCACCTCCAAGCCGCGCGACCGGCGGCTGCTCATCGAGGAGGCCGCGGGGCTGGGCAAGCACCGCAAGCGACGCCGGCGTGCGCAGCTCAAGCTCGAGCGCACCCAGGACAACCTCGACCGCGCGCTGGATGTCGAACGTGAGGCGCGCTCGCGGCTTCGTCCGCTCAAGCGTCAGGCCCAGGCCGCCGAGTTGCACGAGCGCCTGGAGCGCCAGACGCTGGAGGCCCGCTGGGAGCTCGCGCGCGACGCGGTGCGCGCCGCGCGGGGGGAGCTGGCCGGGGCCGAGGCGGCGGCCGCGCAGGCGCGGGAGGCGCGCTCGGGGGCCGAGGACGAGCTGCGTGAGGTGGCGGGTCGGCGCGAGCAGATCGAGCAGGCGCTGGCCCAGCGCCAGGAGCTGCGTGACGCGCTGGCCCGGCGCGTCTACGCGGCGCGCTCGGGCGCCGAGCGCATCGATGGGCGCCTGGAGCGCGTGCGTGCGCTGGCCGAGGACGTCAGCGAGCGCGGGGAGCGCCGCCGCGCGCAGCTGCTCGGGCTCGAGGGCGCGGCGGCCGAGGAGGCGCCCGACGAGCAGGGCCGCGCGCGGATGGAGGTGCTCGAGGCCGAGCTGGAGCGGCTGGAGGCCGAGCGCGAGGCCGAGCTGCAGCGCGAGCTCGCCTCGCTGGAGGAGCAGCGTGCGCAGGCCGACGGCGCCGTGGCCCGGGCGGCGGAGCTGGTCGCCGCGCGCGCGCCGAGCTGGGAGAGGCCGACCAGGCCTGCGAGGCCGCCCGCGCAGCGCGCCGCGAGGCCGAGCGCGCCGCCGAGTCCGCGCGCCGCGAGGCGGCTCGCGTCGGCGCGGAGCTCGCCGCCTGCAACCAGTTCCTGCGCAGCCACGCGGGCGCGGCCGGCCGCGGGGCCGCCGGCCTGCGCTCCCTGGCCGACGAGCTCGAGGTCGAGCCCGGCTTCGAACGCGCGCCCTCGCCGCCGCCCTCGGCGGCCGCCTTCGTGCGGCCCTCGCCGACGATCTCGCCGCGGCGCAGAGGATCCTCGAACGGCTGGGCAAGGAGGGAGGCCGGGTGCTCGTGGCCGCGGGCCCCCCGCCCGCTGGTGAGCCCGCCTCGGGGGACGCCGCCTGCGCGCCGCCTCTCCCCGGCGCTCGCCCCCTCGCCGACTTCCTCCGGGGCCCGCTGCGCCGCTGCGGCTCGCGCGCCGCCTCCTGCGCGACGCCTGGGTCGTCGACGAGCTCTCCACCGTCTCGCCGGCCTTCGCCGGCGTCGCGGTCACCGCCTCGGGCCGGGTCTGGCTCGGCGGGCCGGGCGAGCTGCGCCAGGCGCCGGAAGGTGCCGACGAGCGGGTGCTCGCCGAGCGCAACCGTCGCGACGCGCTCGTGGCCGACTCCGAGCGGGCGGTGCAGGCGGAGCGGACAGCCCTGGCCGGTGTAGAGGAGCGCGCGGGCGCGGTCGGCGAGGCCGACCGCGCGCGCGACGAGGCCGACCTCGCCCTGCGCGAGGCGGATCGCACGCAGACGGCCGCGCGCGAGGAGGTCCGCAGGGTGGGCTGGCTCATCGAGCAGCGCCGCGCCGCGCCCGATCAGGGCGCCACCGCGGTACGCCGCGCTCAGCTGGAGGGTGAGCTGGGCGCCGAGCGCCGGGTGGCCGAGCGAGCGAGGCGCGAGCGCGAGGAGCGCACGCGGCGCATCGCCGGACTGCGCGCGGCCCTGCAAGCCGACGAGGCGCTCGCGCCCCACGCCGAGCGGCTGGCGGACGTCCTCGCGCAGGCCGCCCGGGTCATCGCCGACCGCGTCGAGAGCCTCGAGGCCGAGCTGGCCGCCGACCGGCGCGCCGGCGCGGGCGTTGCCGCCCAGCTGCGCGCCTGCGCGGCTGAGGAGGCGCGCATCCAGGCGTCCCTGCGCGAGCACGGCGAGGCGGTGACGCGCACCGAGGTCCGCGCCCAGCAGGCGCGCGACCAGGCCGCCGAGGCCGAGCAGGAGCTCGCCGCGCTGGCCGAGCGCCTGGGCCTGGCCCCCGAGCCGGTCACCGAGTCGCTCCACCCCGACCACGCGCAGTCGCTGCACACCCGCATCGAGCGCCTCCAGCGCCGCCGCGAGCAGCTCGGGCCGGTCAACCCGCTGGCCCGGGCCGAGTACGACGAGGCGCTGGCCCACGTCGAGGAGCTCGAGCGCCAGCGCGCCGACCTGGAGACGGCATTGCGCGAGCTCAGGGCCCTCATCCGCGACACCGACCGCCAGATCCGCGAGACCTTCGAGGCGACCTTCGACGCGGCGGCCCGCAACTTCCAGGAGCTGGCCGCCCAGCTCTTCCCCGGTGGCCGCGGCCGTCTCACGCTGGTGCGCGAGGGCGCCGGCCCCCGCCGGGTGCTCGGCGGCGAGGAGCCGCCCGACGCCGAGGCAGGCACCCGCCAGGCCGGCGAGGCCGGCGAGCAACCCGGCGAGGAGGAGGAGCTGGCGGGGGTGGAAATCGAGATCACTCCGGCGGGCAAGGCCATGAAGCGTCTCTCCCTGCTGTCGGGCGGCGAGAAGTCGATGACCGCCATCGCCTTCCTGTTCGCGGTCTTCCTCGCGCGGCCGTGCCCCTTCTACATCCTCGACGAGGTCGAGGCCGCGCTCGACGACCTCAACATCGGGCGCTTCCTCGAGCTGTTGCGCAGATACGCCGACCGCGCGCAGTTCATCGTGGTCACCCACCAGAGGCGCACCATGGAGGCCGCAGACACCCTCTACGGGGTGTCCATGGGGGATGACGGGGTGTCGAAGGTCATCTCGCGCCGCCTCCCGCAGGCGGCCTAGCCTCTCCTCCATGGGCAAGCGCGCGCGACGCCGCGGCGACGAGCCGGGCCAGAGGGACGCCGGCGAGGACGGCGAGGCCAAAGACGGCACGGAGGCCACCGACGGCGCGAGCCCCGGCGGCGCGAAGCGGCGCCCCGGCGGCGATGGGCGCCTCACCGAGGTCTCCTACCTCATCGCCGAAGCCGATCTCCTTCTGCACCTCTACCGCTGGATCGTGCTCATGGGAGAGGTGCCCAAGGCCCAGGACTGGCTCGCGGACGAGCGCTGGCCCCACCCCGACGCGGCGATCGAGACCTTCGGCTCCTGGGAGGCCTACCTCAAGGCCGCCGAGGTGGCCGACGCGCCGCTGCTGGTGCGAGCGCGGCGCCACGAGGAGGAGGCCAAGCGGATGGCCGCCCGCGAGCGCGAGCTCGAGCGCGAGAGCGAGCGCGCCGCCGACCTGCGCCGTCGGGTCGAGGTGGCCACCCGCCGCCGCGAGGAGGCCGACGCCGCCCGCGAGGAGCTGGAGCGCCGCGCCACCCGCGCACAGGCCCGCCTCGGCTCCGCCGAGGAGCGCGCGCAGCGCGCCGAGACCGCTCTGACCGAACAGCCCGCCGCCGCCCAGCGCGCCGCCGAGGCGGCGCGGGCGGCGGGCGCCGCCGGCGAGCCCTCGGAGGAGTGGCTGGCCGCCCACGAGGCCACCTTGGCCGAGCTGGACAGCGTGCGCGCCCATCGCGCGGAGCTCCTCGACGAGCTCGCTGCCCTGCGCGAGGCCGCCGAGCGCGATCGCCGCGCGCTCGCGCGCCTCAGCGCCCTGATGGGAGAGGAGGGAAACGGAGAGCCGTCCGACGAGAGCGCCATGGGTGGGCCCGACGGCGACGCGCCGGCCTCGGCGCTCGAGGCCGTCCGGCGCGCGCGCGCCGAGGCCGAGCACCTGGTCTTCACCGATGCCGCCGAGGAGTCCGCCGCCGACAGTCCCTACCGCCGCCCCGCCGACCTGCTGGAGACCCTGCGCCGCCTCGACCGACTCGCCGGCCTGCACGCTTCCGAGGACGGCTTCGGCGCCTCGCTGGGTCAGGCCGCCCGCGACCTGGGCCTCGCCTGGAAGCACGGGGTCTCCGACACCGCCCGCAGCCGCAAGCCCCACGCCTACGCGGTCACCCATGACGGCCACCGCCTAGAGCTCGGCCCCCACGTCGCCGTCGGCTCAGGCTCGGGAGCCGGCTACGTGGCCCGCGTCTACCTCGCCGTCGAGGACGGCACGCGAGACCTCCCCCGCGGCCTCTACGTAGGCCACGTCGGCCGCCACCTGCCGGACACGACGACCTGATGGCGCCCAGATCAGTCGCCTCCTGAGCAAGCTCGCGTGGGGATGGCCGAAAGAGTCAAGAGTTCCTCTTCGAGAAGTCGATCTTCAGGACCGCATGCTCTGAGAGACTCTGTTCGTGGTCGACGGACCCGAGTTCGCCCGCTGGCGTAAAGACGCCGCCTCGGCGCTGCGCTCGGCGGAACTGCAGGCCGACGCCGGGCTGCACAACTGGTCCTGCTTCGCCGCCGAGCAGGCAGCGCAGCTGGCGGTGAAGGCGCTGTTGCACGGCGTCGCCGCGGCTCCGTGGGGTCACGACCTCGAGGAGCTGGGTCGCCGGTTGACCGACGCGGGCGTGCCGGTCCCCGAGGAGTTCGCGGGCGCGTTGCTCCGCCTCAAGCGCCACTACATTCCGGCACGCTACGCGGACGCGCATCCCGGCGGAGCCGCCTCCGACCAGTACCTCGAGTCCGACGCGCGCGCGGCGCTCGCGGACGCTCGGACCATCGTGGCCTTCGTGGACGATGCCTGGGAACGGCTGGGCGGCTGAGGTCCTCGCGCGGCGTCGCTGCGAGCGGGCGACCCTCGTGGCCGTCGCGAGCGAGTACGTGAAGGCGATCAGTGGCAGCCTCGATCTGCTCGGCGCCGCGGTGATCGGCTCGGTGGCGCGCGGGGACTTCAACGTCTGGAGCGACATCGACGTGCTGATCGTTGCCCGCGGGCTTCCCCCGCGCTATCTCGATCGCGCGACGGTACTCACGAGCGTGTCGGCGCCGCGGGTGCAGGCGGTCGCTTTCACGCCGCAGGAGCTCATGGATGCCTGCTCGAGGCTTGATCCGCGAGTGGTCGAGCTTCACACCGACGGTGTCTTCCTCGCGGGCGAGACGGAGGTGCGGGAGCTGCTGCAGGCGGTGCCCCGCTGATCTGGGCCCGACCGAAGGACACCCGCGCTGAGCGCGGCGGATCCGTCGAACCCGGCCTCCCCGGCGCGGCGTTTCTCGCCGCCGCGCCCCGGGCAGCCGCGCAGAGTGATGCCCGCCCTGGGCCCGATCCTCTTCGATCTCAACGGCACGCTGCTCGACCCGCGCGTCATCGCGCGGCCGTGGGGAAGCGACCACGGGTCGCTGGCGCTGCGGGCGATGGACGACGCGGTCGCCGCCGGCATGGTGGCGACGCTCACGGGCAGCTACCGCCCGTTCAAGGAGCTGATGGGCGCGGCCCTGGCGCGCCGCGTCCGCCTGGCCGGGCTGAACGAGGGCAAGCTGGACGACGCGCTGGGCATGACCTCACAGATGCCGCCCTACCCCGAGGTGCCCGGCGCGCTGGACGCACTGCGCTCCCAGGGCGTGCGCCTGGCCGTGCTGACCAACAGCGCCACGGCGGACGGCGAGTCGGTGCTCGAGCGCGCGGGATTGCGCGACCGCTTCGAGCTGGTGACCGGCACCGACCAGGTCGAGGCCTTCAAGCCCGATCCGCGGGTCTACCGCCACGGCGTCGACGCGCTGGGTGCCCAACCCGGCGAGGTGACGATGGTCGCCGCCCACTGGTGGGACGTGGAGGGCGCCAAGCGCGCCGGCCTGCGCACCGCGTGGGTGGCCCGCCGGGAGCGGGTGCTGCGCTCCAGCGTGCCCGAGCCCGACGTGCGCGGGGAGGACCTGCGCGAGGTCGCCGTGGCGCTCGCGTAGGCCGCCCGATCGGGATCCCTCTAGGCTCCCGCGCCCCATGGCCCGCGAGTGGACCGACCTCTTCGTGCTGCCCGACGGCGCGGCCCCGGCCCCGGGCCACGACGGAGGCGACGGCGACGAGGGCGGGCGCCGGCGCGGGCGCATCTTCCGCCGCCTGCGCGAGAACCTCTCCAAGACCCGCCAGGCCCTGGGCGCGGAGATCCAGGCCACCCTCTTCCAGACGATGGACGAGGAGACCTGGGAGCGCCTGGAGGAGGCGCTGATCATGGCCGACGTGGGCGCCGCGACCACCGCGAAGGTGGTCGCCCAGCTCGAGCAGGAGGCCGAGGCGGGGGACGTGGAGGGTGGGGAGGCACTCAGCGCGCGCCTGACCGAGCTGCTGGCCGGCATCGCGCGCACCGAGCAGCCCGTGCGCATCGACCTCTCGCCGGAGCCCACGGTGATCATCGCCGTGGGCGTCAACGGCACCGGCAAGACGACCACGATCGGCAAGCTCGCCTGGCATCTGCAACGCGAGCTGGGCCAGACCGTCCTCCTGGGCGCTGCCGACACCTTCCGCGCCGCGGCGACCGAGCAGCTGGAGGGCTGGGCGCAGAGGGCGGGCTGCGCGATGGTCAGCGGCCGCCAGGGCCAGGACCCCGGCTCGGTGGCCTTCGAGGCGGTCCGTCGCGGCCGCGAGGAGGGCGTCGACGTGGTGGTCGTGGACACCGCCGGGCGCCTGCACAACCAGGACCAGCTCATGGACGAGCTGGCCAAGGTGCGCCGCGTGATCGCCAAGCAGCTGCCCGAGGCGCCGCACGAGACGCTGCTGACCGTCGACGCGACCACCGGCCAGAACGGGCTGCGCCAGGCCATGCTCTTCTCCCGGGCGGTGCCCGTGGACGGGATCGTCATGACCAAGCTCGACGGCACGGCCAAGGGCGGCATCGCGCTGGCCATCGCCGGCGAGCTGGGCATCCCGGTCAAGCTCATCGGTGTCGGGGAGGCGCTGGAGGACCTGCGTCCCTTCGATGCCGACGACTTCGCCCGCGCGCTGATCACCCCGTAACGTCGCCGGAGGTCGCCGGTTCCGGCGACCGCAGGCGAAACCCGTCATCCGGTTCCGGCGACCGCAGGCGAAGCGCCGATACGGAGGTCGCCGGTTCCGGCGACCGCAGGCGAAACCCCGATACGCTGATATCAGCGTATGGACGCCTGGGTCCTGTTCCTCATCGCCGCCGCGCTGCTGGCCGCGGGAGAGGTCCTCACGCTGAGCTTCTTCCTGGCGCCCTTCGCCGTGGGCGCCCTGGCCGGGATGGTGGGCGATCTGGCGGGCGCGCCCCTGGCGGTGAGCCTCACCGTGGCCATCGTCGTCTCGGTGGCCTCCTTCGCCGCGGTGCGCCCCGTCGCCCGCCGCCACCGCAGCACGCGCCCGTCGCTGCGCACGGGCACCGACGCGCTGCTGGGCGAGGAGGCGATGGTGGTGGGGCGCATCGACAACGACGAGAACGCCGGCACGGTGCGCCTGGCCGGCGAGGTGTGGACGGCCCGGGCCTTCGACGATCAGGTGATCGAGGAGGGCCGGCGCGTCCACGTGATGGAGATCCGGGGCGCTACGGCGCTCGTCAGCGAGCTGTGAGGAGGTAGGGGAATGGAAGCCGGACTGATCGCCCTGATCGTGGTCGCGGTGCTGGTGCTGTTCCTGGCCGCGCGGACGGTGCGCATCGTGCCCCAGTCGCGCGCCGGCGTGGTGGAACGCCTGGGCCGCTACCAGCGCACCCTGGGCCCGGGGCTGAGCATCGTCATCCCCTTCGTCGACCGGGTGCGCCAGCTCACCGACCTGCGCGAGCAGGTGGTCTCCTTCCCGCCCCAGCCGGTGATCACCGAGGACAACGTCTCGGTGGGCATCGACACCGTCCTGTACTTCACGATCACCGACCCCAAGGCCGAGCTCTACGAGGTCTCGAGCTCGCTGACCGCCATCGAGCAGCTCACGGTCACGACGCTGCGCAACATCATCGGCTCGCTGACCCTGGAGCAGGTGCTGACCAGCCGCGACCAGGTCAACGAGCGGCTGCGCGCGGTCCTCGACGAGCGCACCGGCCGCTGGGGGATCCGCGTCAACGGCGTGGAGCTCAAGGCCGTCGACCCCCCGCGTTCGATCCAGGAGGCCATGGAGAAGCAGATGCGCGCCGAGCGCGACCGCCGCGCCAACATCCTCACCGCGGAGGGCGAGAAGGCCTCGGCGGTCCTCACCGCGGAGGGCGCGCAGCAGTCCGCCATCCTGCGCGCGCAGGGCGACAAGGAGGCGGCGGTGCTGCGCGCCCAGGGCGAGGCCGAGGCCATCGGCACGGTGTTCAAGGCCATCCATGACGGCAGGCCCGACAAGGAGCTGCTGGCCTACCAGTACCTGCAGATGCTGCCCGAGTTGGCCGACGGGCAGGCCAGCAAGGTGTGGATCATCCCCTCGGAGTTCTCCCAAGCGCTGGGCAATCTGGGTGGGATGCTGGGCAAGGGGGGGCGCGAGGACCAACCCGGGCCCGCATGAGCCTCCCTGTCGGCCCCTGGCGGCGATGTGCTCGCCGCGGGGCTCTCCGCGCTCGGCGTCGCGGAGCTGCTCGTAGTCCTCACCGACAACGACAGATCCGTGGGCCTCGGCAAGCTCGCCTACCTGCTGCCTTTGGCGCTTGCTCCTCTGGCCGTCGTCGGCCTGGGCAACGTGTTCCGTGTGGTCGTCGTGGTCACCGCGGTGATCGGTCTATTCCTCGCCGCCTTCGGGCTCGTCGAGCTGCTGGCACTGAGCGCGCTTCACCTCGCCGCAGCGGTCACACCGCGACCGGCGGGCGTGGAGCCGCGGCGCGACGCTCGATTCGCGGCGGCGATCCTCGTCGCCGCAGCGCTCTACGGCGTCAGCGTCGTCCTGGTCGCACCCATCGACGCCCCCGACGCGCTCCTGATTGCTAGTCGATCGGCGGCACGCCGGCTCGCTCGAGTTCGCCGGCCTCCTACGGCGACAGGCCCACCAGGCTGAGCCTCGGGCCCGTATCCCTGTCCTCATCCGACAACCGGCGCCGGAGCTCGTCGCCGAGCATCCGGAGGGTCGCCCCGTCCTCTGGCTCGCTCACCTCGAGTGGAGCGCTCGATGCGCCTCCTCCAGGTCGGGTTGCTCGAGCACCAGGTCGGGACGGTCATGGACTTGCTCAAGCGGGAACGAACCGTTAGCGTCAGCGCATTGGAGAGTCGGCGTTCAGCGCCTCCTCCACGGCCGCTCGGCCCACGAGGTACGCGAGCTTGAGCGGCTGCAGGAGCACTGGGGCCAGACCCGAGCAGGCGACTACCTGGTGCCGCCATGCCGGGCAAGCGACTTGGCGCTCTCCCGACGTCCGCCGACAGACGAAAGGGTGACCAGTGAGCTTCGTGGACGAGGCCGTCGAGGCCTACGCCGAGGCGCAGACCACGCCGGCGGCCGACCACCTGCGCAGGGTGGCCGACGAGACCGCGCAGGAGCTGGGCTCGGCCGTGATGCTCACCGGCACCGTCGAGGGCCGTCTGCTCGAGACGCTCGTGTTCGCCGTCCAGCCGCGCCTGGTGCTGGAGATCGGCACGTTCTCGGGCTACAGCGCCCTGAGCATGGCCCCGGCGCTGCCCGACGATGGGCGCATCGTGACCTGCGAGCTGGACGACGTGCGGGCCGACTTCGCCCAGCGCCACGTCGACGCGGCCGGCCTGGGCGAGCGCATCGAGATTCGCCGCGGGCCGGCGCTGGAGACCATCGCTGCGCTGGACGGTCCCTTCGACCTGGTGTTCGTGGACGCCGACAAGGGTGGCTACGTCGACTACTACGAGGCGGTGCTGCCCAAGCTGGCCGACCACGGCCTGATCGCGGCCGACAACACCCTGGCCGGCGGGCGTGTGGTCACCGGCGAGGACGACGACACGGCGCGGGCCATCGCCACCTTCAACGACCACGTCGCCGCCGACCCGCGCACCGTCCAGGTGCTGCTCACCGTGCGCGATGGAATGACCCTGATCCGCCGGGCCTAGGCGAGGCGGACCCGGCGCTCCCTAGACTCCTCCGAGCGTGTTCGACGCCCTCTCCGAGAAGCTCCAGGCCGCCCTGGGCGACGTCCGCCAGCGCGGCGCGCTCACGGAGGCCGACATCAATGCGGCCATGCGCGAGATCCGCCTCGCCCTGTTGGAGGCCGACGTCAACTTCCGCGTGGTCAAGCAGTTCACCTCGGCGGTCAAGGAGCGCGCCCTGGGCGAGGAGGTCCTGGGGCGGCTCAACCCGGGCCAGCAGGTCGTAAAGATCGTCGCCGAGGAGCTCACCACGCTCATGGGTGGCTCGAGCGCCGGCCTGGCCTTCGCTCCCCGCCCGCCCACGGTCGTGCTCATGGCCGGGCTGCAGGGGTCGGGCAAGACCACCGCCACGGCCAAGCTGGCGCGCCACCTGCGCACCGAGCACGGCTCGTCGGTGGCCCTGGCCGCCTGCGACGTCTACCGTCCGGCCGCCGTCGACCAGCTGGTCACGGTGGGCGGGCAGGCCGGCGCGGAGGTCTACGAGCAGGGCACCGAGCGCGACCCCGTCGACATCGCCCGCTGGGCGCTGGACCAGGCCAAGATGGCCGGCAAGGACGTGCTGATCGTCGACACCTCCGGGCGCCTGCACGTCGACGAGGCCCTCATGGCCGAGCTCGTGAACATCCGCGAGGCGACCAGGCCCACGGCGGTCCTGCTCGTGGTCGACGCCATGACCGGCCAGGACGCGGTCAACGTGGCCGAGCAGTTTGCCGAGGCGGTCGCCTTCGACGGCGTCGTCATGAGCAAACTCGACGGCGACGCGCGCGGGGGCGCCGCACTGTCGGTCAAGGCGGTGACCGGCAAGCCGATCCTCTTCGCATCCACCGGCGAGAAGCTCGATCAGTTCGAGCGCTTCCACCCCGACCGGATGAGCCAGCGCATCCTGGGCATGGGCGACGTCATGTCGTTCATCGAGCGCGCCGAGGCGCAGATCGACGCCGACGAGGCCCAGGCGCTCGAGCGCAAGCTGCGGCGCAACGAGTTCACGCTGGAGGACTTCCTCGCCCAGATGAAGACCATGCGGCGCATGGGCCCGCTCACCTCGCTGCTGGGGATGATCCCCGGCCTGCAGGGCCAGGAGCTCAAGAACATGAAGTTCGACGAGCGCGAGCTGGACCGCCTCGAGGCGATCATCCTCTCCATGACCGCCGAGGAGCGTCGCCGCCCCGAGCTCATCAAGGGCTCGCGCCGACTGCGCATCGCCCGCGGGTCGGGAACGAGCGTCCAGGCGGTCAACCAGCTCGTGAAGCAGTTCGCCCAGATGCAGAAGATGATGAAGCAGATGACGCGCGGCAAGATGCCCGACCTCGCCGCCCTGATGCGCGGGGGACGCTGACCGGCGGCCCTGGCCCCCTGCGCGCTCCCATCAGGGCCCGTTCGCTACGCTGCGTCGCTGCCCATGGCCGTCCGTATGAGACTCACCCGCGTCGGCGGGAGGAAGAACCCCATCTGGCGCGTCGTGGTGGCCGACCAACGCTCGCCCCGCGACGGGCGCATCATCGAGACGCTCGGCCGCTACAACGCCCAGACCCAGCCCTCGACGCTCCACCTCGACCACGAGCGCGCCCGCCACTGGCTGGAGCGCGGCGCGCAGCCGACCGACCAGGTGGCCAAGCTGCTGCGCATCGAGGGCGTCGGCCGCTGAAGGACCTGCTCATCTACCTCGCCCGAGCGCTCGTCGACGAGCCCGACCGGGTGCGCGTGGAGACGTTCGAGGAGGAGGACGGCACGGTCGTGCTCGAGCTGGCGGTGGCCGACGACGACTACGGCAAGGTCATCGGCCGCGGCGGGCGGACCGCGAACGCCCTGCGCACCGTGGTGAAGGCCGCGGCCGTGCGCGAGCGCCGGCGCGTGCTCGTCGACATCGTCGATTGAGCGCCCCGGCCTACCTGCACGCCGGGCGGGTCGGGCGCCCGCACGGCCTGGACGGATCCTTCCACGTGCTCGACCCCAGCCCGCGCCTGCTGCAGGCCGGCGCGCCGCTGCAGGTGGGCGGGCGCGACACCGCGGTGGAGCGTCGCGCCGGCACCGACCAGCGGCCGATCGTGCGCCTGGGGCTGGCCGGTGACCGCGAGGGCGCGGTGGCGCTGCGCGACTGTGAGCTGCTGGCTCCCCGGGAGGCCGCGCCCGGTCTGGAGGAGGGCGAGTTCTGGGCCGAGGACCTGGAGGGCTGCTTGGTGACGACCGCCGACGGCCGCGCGCTGGGGCGGGTGAAGCGCTTGCTCGCGCTGCCCTCGTGCGAGGCGCTCGAGCTGGCGGACGGCACGCTGATCCCGCTCGTGCGCGACGCGGTGACCGGGGTGGACGTCGCGGGGCGGCGGGTGGAGGTCGACGTGGCGTTCCTGGGCCTCGACGAGGACCGTGGCGATCACCCGGAGCCCCGCTCGGAGACTCGCGCGGCGTCAGCCGGGGAGGCGGGCCGGAACGGCCCGCGGAGGTGACCTGTCGTGCAGCTGGACGTCGTCACCCTCTTTCCGGGCTGGTTCGAATGGTTCGCCGGCCAGCGCCACGTGCGCAACGCGCTGGCCCATGGCCACGAGCTGCGCACCGTCGATCTGCGCGAGCGCACCCCCCTCAGCGGCGGTCAGGTCGACGACACGCCCTTCGGCGGCGGCGCCGGGATGGTGCTGCGCGTCGACGTGATGGACGCCGCCCTGCGCGCCTTCTACGGCCAGGACCCCACCGACCTGCGCCTGGCCCGCCGGGTCATCGCCCTGACGCCCGGCGGCCGCGTGCTCGACGATGCCTTCGTCGACGAGCTGACCGCCGAACCCGCGGTCACCCTGCTGTGCGGGCGCTACGAGGGCTTCGACGAGCGCATCGTCGAGCACTTGGTCTCCGACACCCTCTCGGTGGGCCGCTACGTGCTCAGCGGCGGCGAGCTGGCCGCCATGGTGGTCTGCGACGCGGTGCTGCGCAAGCTGCCCGGTGCGCTGGGCAGGGCCGAGTCTGCGGTGGAGGAGAGCTTCAGTCCCGCGCTCGAGGGCGCGCCCGAGTATCCCCACTACACCCGTCCCGCCGAGTACCGCGGGTGGAAGGTGCCCGAGATCCTGCTCTCGGGCCATCACGAGGAGATCCGTCGATGGCGCCGAGCGCGCTCGCGGGAGCGACGTGGGGCGCAGGGCTGAGGCCCGGCGCTCCGCTACCATCCGCGACCCGTTCACCGGGGGTGCCCGGAGCCCGGGCTGCTTCGCAGCCCTCTCGGCCTCACGGCTTCGCTCCCTGGGTGCGCGGAGACCGCTCCGCCGTTCGGCCACGTCACCACATGAGCCTCACGATCGAATCCATCGAGCGCGCCCAGCTGCGCCGGGTCCCGCCCTTCCAGGCGGGGGACCGGGTACGCGTCCACTTCCAGGTCATCGAGGGCACGCGCCGGCGCACCCAGGTCTTCGAGGGCGTGGTCATCAAGCGCCAGGGCCACGGCGCGCGCGAGACCTTCACGGTGCGCAAGCAGTCCTTCGGCGTCGGCGTCGAGCGCACCTTCCCCGTGCACTCACCCAAGATCGAGAAGATCGAGGTGGCCGCCCGTGGCGACGTGCGTCGCGCCAAGCTCTACTACCTGCGCGACCGCGTCGGCAAGGCCGCCCGCGTGCGCGAGCGCCGCTATGTCGCGCCGAACCCGGCCGCTGCGCTGGAGGCCCAGGCCGCGGCCGAGCCGGTGCCCGTCGACGTGGAGGGCACGCAGGCCGAGGAGGTCACCGAGGAGGCGGCGGTGGCCGCCGCCGAAGCGGAGGCGGCCGAGGCGGGCCCGACCGGCGAGGACGATCCCGCCGGCGGCTCCGCGTGAGGCAGGCCGGCAACTCCCTCGTCGAGCTCGTCGTCATCGTCGCCGTGGCCCTCGGGCTGGCGCTCGGGATCCAGGCGTTCCTGGTCAAGCCCTACCGCATCCCCAGCCCGTCGATGGTGCCGACGCTCGATATCGGCCAGCGCGTGCTGGTCAACCGCATCGGCGCGCGCTTCGGCCAGCCCGAGGTCGGCGAGATCGTCGTCTTCCACCCGCCCACGGGCGCGGATCTGCCCGAGTCCGAGGCCTGCGCAAGGCGCAACGAGGAGGACGAGATGTGCGCCGAGCCCACCGACGAGCGCTCGGAGACGAACTTCATCAAGCGAGTGGTCGCGGGGCCGGGCGACGAGGTGGCGCTGAAGGACGGCCACGTGGTGCTCAACGGCCGGCGTCAGGAGGAACCCTACATCGAGCCCTGCGCCGGCGCCGGCGACTGCGACTACCCCGATCCGATCACGATCCCCGAGGACCACTACTTCATGCTCGGCGACAACCGCTCGAGCTCCAAGGATTCGCGCTTCTGGGGTCCGGTGCCCGAGGAGTGGATCATCGGCGGGGCCTTCGCCACCTACTGGCCGCCGCAGCGCATCGGGCTGCTGTAGGGAATTGCCGGAGGCGGCCAGGTGGCCGCCGGAGGCGGGCCCCCAGGTCGCGATAGCGACATAGGGTCCTGGCGCCGACCCGGGCTCACCTCTTCTCGCAGGGTGGGGGTACCGTGCCCGCCTCCGCCGCCCCGTCGGGCATCATGCCCCCGGTCGTGGCCGCCACCGCCTCACCTCCCAGCCGTCGCCCCGCGCCCAAGGGCGGCATGTCCAACGGCCGGCGGCTCGTGAACCACGACCGCCGGCTGGGCCACCGCTTCGTCGCCGGCGCCGACGAGGCGGGCCGGGGCTGCCTGGCCGGCCCGCTGGTGGCCGCCGGGGTCCTCTTCGACCTCGAGCGTCTCGGCCCACGGGAGGTCCGCGCCCTGGGCGCCCTCAACGACTCCAAGGCGCACGACCACGAGGCCCGCGAGGCGCTGTACCCGGTGGTGCTGCGCACTGCCTGCAAGGTCGCGGTGGTGTCGCGCTGCGTGCGCGGCATCGACGCTCGCGGCCTGCATCGCACGAACCTCGCCGCGCTGCGCGACGCCCTGGTGCGCGTGGCGGTGCCCGGCTGCCTGTGCCTCAGCGACGGCTTCCCGGTGGGCGACACGGGCCACGCCCAGCGCCCGATCGTGGAGGGCGATGCCAAGAGCGCCGCGATCGCCGCCGCCTCGATCATCGCCAAGGTCACCCGCGACCGCTACATGCGCCGCGCCGACACGCTGCATCCCGGCTGGGAGTTCGCCGCCCACGTCGGCTACTCCACGCCCGAGCACCGCGACGCGATCCAGCGCCAGGGCATCTCGCCTCTGCACCGCCGCTCCTTCCAGAGCATGGCCTACCAGCAGCTCTCGCTTTAGGATCGACATGGATGTCGATCCCGTCTCTAACTGAGATATGGCCGTGCTGTGTCAGAACGCACCCTCCAGATGTTCCAGGGCGCTGAGGCGGTCCTGGGTGTCGATGGTGACGCCGATGGCGTCGAAGCGCAGCTCGCTCGCGCGGGGGCGAGCGGGGGTCGCCGCCAGCCAGGCGCGCGGCCATCGCGCGGACCTGGCCGCGCTTGGCGTGGTGAAGGTTCCACCACGGTGAGCCGCCGCCCGCCCGGCGTGCCTTGACCTCCACGAAGGCCAGGGTGCATCCGTCGAAGGCGACGAGGTCCAACTCGCCGTGGCGGGTGCGGAAGTTGGCTTCGAGGATCGTGAAGCCCAGGCGTTCGAGGTGCTCTCGCGCGTGGCGCTCGCCCACTCGGCCGAGGACGTGACGCGGGTCGCCGGAGACACGCGGCGGACGGGAGGAGGGCGTCACCGAGGCGGCGCCGGGGTGACGGGGGCCGGGCTCATCGCGGACGACCCTAGGTACGCACCACGCACGAAACCAGGCGCGTTGGTCGCGACTCTGCGCCGTGTCTGCGAAGAGCTGCGCACCGCGGCAAGGCGCGCAGGGGCGGGGACGAACCCGCGCGCGATGTGCCACGCCACGTCGCACCCACGGCACACGAGCGTGCCTAGCGTGCTGGGCCATGTCGCTCGCCCGCGCCGTGACCTTCGCTCTGGACGGGATCGCCTCGCGTCGCGTGGTCGCCGAGGTCGACCTGCGCGTGGGGCTGCCGGCGTTCAACATCGTGGGTTGCGCAGACGCCGCCGTGCGCGAATCGCGAGAGCGCATCCAGGCCGCGCTGCTGAACTCGGCGTTCGCGTTCCCGGGGCGGCGCATCACCGCCAATCTGGCGCCCGCCGACCTGCGCAAGGTCGGCCCGGGCTTCGACCTGGCCATCGCCTGCGCGCTGCTGGCCGCCAGCGAGCAGGTGCCCGTCGCCGCCCTGGAGCGGTGGGCGATCTTCGGCGAGCTCTCGCTGGGCGGGGAGGTGCGTCCTTGTCGCGGCACCCTGGCCCTGGCCGAGGGCGCGCGCCGGGAGGGCATGCCCGGTCTGATCGTCCCGCGGGCGGCCGCACGCGAGGCGGCGCTGGTCGACGGGCTGGCGATCGCCGCCGTGTCCACGCTGCGCGAGGTGGTCGCGGTCCTGCGCGAGGAGGTAGCGCCACCGCCGCCTCCCGATCCAGGCCACGCCGGCGCGACCGAGCGGCTCGAGGATCTGGACGACGTCCGCGGGCACGCCGAGCCGATCCGCGCCCTCGTGATCGCCGCCGCCGGCGGCCACAATCTGCTGCTGGCCGGCCCGCCCGGCACCGGCAAGACGATGCTGGCCCGCCGGCTGCCATCGGTGCTTCCGCCCCTGACTCACACCGAGGCGGTGGAGGTGACCCGGATCCACTCGGTGGGTGGGCTGCGCGTGGGGGAGGGACTGGCCGCGCGGCGTCCCCTGCGCGCGCCCCACCACACCATCTCGGCCTCGGGCCTCGTGGGCGGCGGGTCGAGCCCCATGCCCGGCGAGGTGAGCCTGGCCCACCACGGCGTGCTGTTCCTCGACGAGCTGTCGGAGTTCGCTCGTCCGGCGCTGGAGGCCCTGCGCCAGCCGCTGGAGGACGGCCGGGCGGTCGTCGTGCGCCGCCAGCGCACGGCGATCTACCCGGCGCGGTTCATGCTCGTGGCGTCGACCAACCCGTGTCCTTGCGGGCACGCCGGCTCATCCCGTTGCCGGTGCACCGAGGGGGACATGCTGCGCTACCGCCGCCGGCTGAGCGGCCCCCTGCTGGATCGGATCGATCTGCTCGTGCACGTGACGCGCCCCAGCGCGGCCGAGTTGGCCGGCGAGGCGTACACCACGTCGTCCAGCGCCCGGGCGACGATCGCCCAGGCGCGTGAGCGCCAGACGATCCGCTTCGCCGAGGAGGGCATCGCCGCCAACGCGCAGATGAGCCCGCGCCTGCTGCGCCGTCACGCCCGCCTCGACGCGGCCGGGCAGCGCATCCTGAGCTCCGCCTACGAACGCAATCACCTCAGCGCCAGGGGTCATCACCGCGTGCTGCGCGTCGCGCGCACGGCCGCCGACCTGGCCGGCTCCCCGCGCATCTGCGCCGAGCACGTCATCGAGGCCCTCACCTTCCGCCAGGACGCGACGACGGTGCAGCTAGCGGCATGAACGACGCGACGACGGCCGGCTGCGACGCGTGTCTGCGACGCACCCATCTCATCGCCCTGCTCGCCGGACGCATCGAGCACGAGCGCCACCGACGGCGGCTGCCCGAGATACTCGCACTGCCCGACGAGGGGCTCCTGGGGGCGGTGGCGGGCCGGGAGGTTGCGGCGGTGCGCCAGCGGATCGCGCGGTTCGACGCCCCGGCCGCGCGAAGGGCGTGCGACGCGGCCGGACTGGCGGCGATCTGCCGCCACGACGTGCGCTACCCGGCGCGGCTGCTGGATGCGCCCGACGCCCCGGCCATCCTCCACGTCGCCGGTGATCCGCGGGTCCTGACCGCCCTCGTCGAGCCGATGGAGGCCGCCCCCGCCGTGGCGATCGTCGGCGCACGCCGGGCGACGGGCTACGGCGTCGAGGTCGCCCGCGCGCTGGGCCGCGGGGTGGCCGCCGCGGGGGTCACCGTCGTGAGCGGCATGGCCTTCGGCGTGGACGCGGCCGCGCAGGACGGAGCACTCGAGGCGGGCGGGCCGACCGTTGCCGTGCTGGCCGGCGGCGCCGACGTGCCCTACCCGGCCAGCAAGCGGCGCCTGTACGAGCGCATCGTCGGCCGGCGAGTCGCAGGTCAGCGGCCTCCGGCGAAAGACCCATCCCCCACCGCTGCGCCGGCCGGTGCGAGCGCCGGCGCCAGGCAAGTCACCGGCTGCGCCGTCTCGGAGATGCCGCCCGGCTTCGAGCCCTTCCGCTGGTCTTTTCCGGCGCGCAACCGGATCATCGCCGCGCTTGGCGGCCTCACCGTGGTCGTGGAGGCGGCCGAGCGCTCGGGCTCACTCATCACCGCCGAGCTCGCCGCCGGCCTGGGACGCGCGGTGGCCGCCGTGCCCGGCCAGGTCACCGCTCCGCAGGCGGCCGGCACGAACGCGCTGCTGGCCGACGGGGCCGCGCTCGTGCGCGACGCGCGCGACGTCCTCGACCATCTGCTCGGACCCGGCGCCTTCGAGGCGGCCGGCGCCGCCGTCCCCGGCGCGGGGCTCGAGCCACGCCTGTGCGCGGTGCTCGAGGCCGTGGCCTCGGGCCTGGACACGGCCGGTCGCCTGGCCGGCGGGCCTTCCCGGGACGCCGCGTCGGCCGAGGAGGTGCGCCGCGTCGGCCTCGCGCTCACCGAGCTCGAGCTCCTCGGTCGTCTGCGCCGGGACCCGGGCGGGCGCTACATCGTGGTGCCGGGGGCGGCGTGACGGTCGCGATGGCGACACGATCTCCTAGCCTGGCCGCGATGGTCGCCCGTTCCATCCCCGTCGTGCTCTCGATCGCCGGCTCGGACTCCGGCGGGGGTGCGGGCATCCAGGCCGACCTCAAGGCGTTCGCGGCCGCCGGGGTCCACGGCGCCACGGCCGTCACCGCCATCACCGCGCAGAGCACCGTGGGGGTGGTCGATGTCGAGCCGGTGTCGACGGCGATGATCGAGGCGCAGGTCGAGGCGGTGGCCGGCGACCTGGGCGTCGATGCCGTGAAGATCGGCATGCTCGGCGATGTGGCCACCATCGAGGCGGTCACCCGGGCGCTCGAGCGCCTGCCCGCCGGCACGCCGGTCGTCCACGATCCCGTGATGATCGCCGAGTCCGGTGCACGGCTGCTCGCGGCCGACGCGGTGCAGGCCCTCGTCGAGCAGATCGTCTCCCGGGCCATGGTCATCACGCCGAACCTGATGGAGGCCCGGGCGCTGCTCGGAGACGAGGCCCCCGACGATGGCGAGGCGCTCGTCCGCGCGCTCCATGGGCTGGGCCCCGGCCACGTCGTCGTCACGGGCGGGCACCGCCACGAGGCGACCGACCTCTTCTTCGACGGCGCCACGCTCACCTCCCTGCCCGGCGAGCGCCACCTCCAGGGCGCCGCCCATGGGTCGGGCTGCACGCACTCCTCCACGCTCGCCGCCCACCTCTCGCTCGGCGCGCCGCCGCTCGAGGCCGCCCGTGCCGCGCGGGCGGCAGCCGGCGCCGCCGTCGCGCGCGGCCTGCGTGAGCTGGGCAAGGGTTCCGGGCCGGTCGATGTACTCGGGCTGACCGCCACGGGCAGCCCCCGCCCGAGTTCCCGAAGCGCCTCCCCACCTCTGCCATAATCACCTACCCCGATGAAGTTCCTGCGCATGAAGCCCGGTCACGGAGAGATCGTCCTCGCGGAGGGCGATGTCGACGTGCCCGAGGACGAGCACGCCCTCGTCGACGCCTTTCGCCGCCAGCTCGACGAGGGGTTGTGGGCCGCGGTGCCCACGACGGCGGCCGGAGGTCGACGCGAGGCGCGGATGGTGCGCCGCTTCGAGGAGATCCCGCGTGACGCCGAGCGCGTGATCTTCTTCCCCCGGGCGGCCGGCGGGCGGTAGGGGACGCCCGGCCGTGCTGCTCGCCCTCACCGCCACGGCCATCGTCATCGTCGTGCTGCTCTGGGAGGTCGCCTGGCCCCCGATCTCCGAGGCCCTGGAGCGCCATCGGGCCCGCCGCGCGCGGGTCCCCGACGGCGACGCGCTGGCCGGCTACGACCCCGGCCGCGAGCGCCGCGCCGAGCAGCGCGCTCGCGAGCTGCTGCGCTCCTGTGTCAACGAGGAGGAGTGGGCCATGTACCGCGACCTGGGTTTTCTGCGGGTGTGGGGCGGCCTGGCCGCCGGGCCCGAGCGCGGCCACGAGACCGGCGGGGCCGCCTACGCCTACCTGCTCTACCCCCACAAGCCGGTGGTCGCCTACCTGCCACAGACCGGCCGGCTGCTCAACGAGTACTGCGTCGAGTTCCCCGACGAGACGCGTCCTTACGGCAGCGCGCGGCTGCCCGACTCCGACGACGTGCTGGCCAAGTGGATGGCGCTCACCGCCGACGAGCGGCGCCTGGTGAGCACCGCCAACATGCACCTTCCGGGCCGTCAGGTCGATCCCAAGCAGGTCAAGCGCGACCTGTGGCGCCTGGGCCAGTGGGAGCGCGCGCGCCTGCGCCGCGACCGCCGCTCGGTAGGCTCCGGCGCCCCGTGAGCGCCGCTTCGAACGGCTCCTTCGACCCCAGGCACCGCAGCCGCGCGCTCACCGAGGGCCCCGAGCGAGCGGCCGCCCGTGCCTACCTGCACGGCATCGGCTTCGACGCCGACGCGGTGAGCCGGCCCATCGTGGGCGTGGCCTCGACGTGGATCGAGACCATGCCCTGCAACTTCCACCTCCGCGCGCTGGCCGCCAAGGTCAAGGAGGGCATCCGCGCCGCCGGGGCCACGCCCATGGAGCTCAACACCGTGGCCATCTCCGACGGCATCACGATGGGCACCAGCGGCATGAAGACGAGCCTGGTCTCCCGCGAGGTCATCGCCGACTCCATCGAGCTGGTGGCCAAGGGCCACCTCTTCGACGCGGTCATCGCGCTCAGCGGCTGCGACAAGACGATCCCCGGCGCCGTCATGGCCCTCGCCCGCCTCGACGTCCCCGCGGTGATGCTCTACGGCGGCTCCATCGCCCCCGGTCGCTTCCAGGGCCACGACGTGACCATCCAGGACGTCTTCGAGGCCGTCGGCGCCCACGCCACCGGGCGCATGACCGACGAGGAGCTGCACGAGCTGGAGAGGGCGGCCAGCCCGGGCGCCGGTGCCTGCGCCGGCCAGTTCACCGCCAACACGATGGCCATGGCCTTCGAGGTGCTGGGCATCAGCCCCATGGGTTCGGCCATGGTGCCCGCCGAGCATGCCTCGAAGGCCGAGGCGGCCTTCGAGGCCGGGCGCCTGGTCGTCGAGGTCCTGCACCGCGGCCTGCGGCCCTCCGACGTGATCACCCGCGATTCCCTGGAGAACGCCATCGCCGCCGTCGCCACCTCCGGCGGTTCCACCAACGGCGTGCTGCACCTCCTGGCCGTCGCGCGCGAGATCGGCGTCGACCTCACGATCGACGACTTCGACGCGATCTCCGAGCGCACCCCGCTGCTGTGCGATCTCAAGCCCGGCGGCCGGTACGTGGCCACCGACCTGTACGCCGCCGGCGGCGTGGCGCTCGTGGCCCGACGCCTGCTCGAGGCCGGGCTCCTGCACGAGGCCGCGATCAACGTCACCGGGCGGACCATCGGCGAGCACGCCCGCGAGGCCACCGAGGCCGAGGGCCAGCAGGTCGTGCGCCCCCTGGACGACCCGGTCAAAGCCACCGGCGGCCTGGCCATCCTGCGCGGCAACCTCGCCCCCGAGGGCTGCGTGGTCAAGCTCAGCGGCCACGAGCGCCGCCACCACCGTGGCCCGGCCAAGGTCTTCGAGGGCGAGGAGGCCGCGATGGACGCCGTCCTGCACGAGGGCATCGAGGCCGGCGACGTGGTGGTCATCCGCAACGAGGGACCCGCCGGCGGCCCCGGCATGCGCGAGATGCTGGCGGTCACCGCGGCCCTCAACGGCGCCGGGCTGGGAGAGCACGTCGCCCTGCTGACCGACGGGCGCTTCTCTGGGGCCACCCACGGCTTCATGGCCGGCCACGTGGCGCCCGAAGCCGCGCGTGGCGGGCCCATCGCCGCGGTGCGCGATGGCGACGAGATCGTCATCGACGTCGATGCCCGGCGCCTCGACGTGGCCCTGGACGACTCGGAGCTCGCCGCGCGCCTGGCCGCCTACGAGCCCCCGCCGCCCGCCGACACCACCGGGGTGCTGGGCAAGTACGCCAAGCTGGTGGGCAGCGCGGCCGAGGGCGCCGTCACGCGCTGAGCGCGTCGCCGCGCAGGAAGCCCGCCACGTCGGCGTTGAAGCGCTCGGGGCGCTCGAGCATCGGCACGTGCCCCGTGTCCGCGTAGACGACCTTGCGGGCATCGGGGATCAGGCGCTCGAACTCGTCCGCGTCGCGCAGCGGCACCAGGCGGTCGCGCTCGCCCCACACGACCAGAGTGGGGCAGGAGATGCGCTCCAGGCGCTCGCGCAGCGGATAGGAGGTCAGCGCGTCGAGCGCCGGCAGGAAGCCGGGCTTGCCGGTGCCGCGGATCTGCTCGCTGGTCAGCGCGGGGGGCAGCAGCCCCGGGTGGGCGGCGACCATGCCCAGGAGCTGGCGGCGCAGGCGCCGCCGGCGGGCCAGGCGCTCCGAGCGCCCCGCCACCCACGCGGTGTAGGCGGCCAGCACCGCCTCCAGGCGGTAGAGCATGGCCATCGCGCGATCGTAGCGCTGGGTTTCGATGGAGATGCCGGCGGCGGCAACCAGCACCAGGCGCTCCACGCGCTCGGAGCACTCGATGGCCATCTCGGCGCCCACGAAGCCGCCCATGGAGTTGCCCACCACCACGGCGCGCTCGACGTCCAACTGCTCGAGCAGCTCGTCCACGCAGCGCGCGTAGCCGTTGATGGAGATCGGCGTCGCCGGCATCTCGGAGTCCCCGAAGCCCGGCAGGTCGGGTGCGATGACGCGATGGTCTGCGGCGAAGGCCGGCAGGTTCTCCAGCCAGTTTCGCCACGAACCGCCCAGGCCATGGATGAAGACCAACGGTGGGCCGTCCCCCAGCTCGACGAGGTTGACCGCGCGCCCGTCCACCCGTGCCCAGCGCAGATGCTCGCGCCAGTCGATGTCCAGCCACTCCGAGCGCCCCTCGGGACCGTAGTGGGACCGATCGGGCCGGTCGGTGGCGGCTTCCATACAGGGCTATGGTAATCGCCGGGGAACCCGCCTCAGGCGGGCATGGACCAACGGCTTCACCGTCGGTGCCCCGCCGCTTTGACCACCATTCCGGGCGTCGTGCGCATCGCCATAGACATCGACTCCACCCTTCACCAGTACTGGTGCGTCCTGTCCGAGGCAGCCAAGCGGCGCTTCGGGGTCGCGCTGCCCTACGAGGAGCAGTACGACTGGGGGGTCACCCGCCTGCGCCCCGAGCAGCTGCGCGTCTGCATCGAAGAGACCCACCGCGATGGGGCGATCGAGGCCTCCGAGCCGTATCCCGACGCGGTGGAGACCGTGCGCGCCTGGCACGAGGCCGGCCACTTCATCCACATCACCAGTCACCGCGTCGACTCGGCGCGCCCCGCCACCGTGCGCTGGCTGGAGCGCATCGGGCTGCCCTTCGACGAGGTCTACTGCTCCTTCGACAAGGTCTCGCGCTGTTGTCAGATCGGCATCGACCTGCTCATCGACGACTCCCCGCTGAACATCGCCTCCGCGCTGGAGCGCGGCATCGCCGTCGCGACCATCGCCCACCCCTGGAACCGAGACGTGTGCGAGGAGGAGGACGTGGTGTGCGCGCCCGACTGGGCCCAGCTGCGCGAGCGACTCGCACCGCTGCTGGGCGTGCCCCCGCGGGCTTCGGGCGAGCCCCGGTAGGATCCGGCCGTGGCCCCCGGCCGGCGCACCAGCCTGAAGACCAACCTCCCGGCCGCCCCCGCGCACCCGCGCGACCTGCTCCCCGCCGTGGAGCCAGAGCGCCGGGTCGACGACTGGGGGCGCTCCGAGCGCTTCGAGGGGCTGATGGACCGCACCCTCTACGACTTCTTCTACCACCTCTGGTTCCGCTGCGAGGTGGAGGGGATCGAGAACGTGCCCGCCACCGGGGGCGCCCTGCTGGTCTCCAACCACTCGGGCGCCCTGCCCCCCGACGGATCCATGATCGCCAAGGCCATCAAGGAGGAGCATTCGCGCAGTCGCCCGGTCTACCTCACCGTCGAGCATTTCTTCAAGGGCTATCCGGGCTTCAGCATGCTGCTGCCCAAGATCGGTGGCGTGTCGGCCCATCCGGCCAACGTCCACCGCCTGTTGTGCGACGAACAGCAGCTCGTGCTCGTCTTCCCGGAGGGACGCAAGGGCACCGAGAAGCTCTACCGCGACCGCTACCGCCTGCAGCGCTTCGGGCGGGGAGGGTTCGTGGCCGCGGCCATGCGCGCCCGGGTGCCGATCGTGCCGGTGGCCCTGGTGGGCGCCGAGGAGGCGGCGCCGATCTTCGGCCACGTCCCGCTGCTGCAGCGCCTGACCGGGCTTCTGTACTTCCCGATCACGCCGACCTTCCCCCACGGAGGACCGCTGGGGATGCTCGCCTACCTGCCCGCCAAGTTCAAGATCCGCTTCCTGCCCCCGGTGCCCACCGACGAGATGGCAGATCAGGGTGACGAGCCGTGGGAGGATCGCGGCCTGGTGCAGACCCTCGCCCATCAGATCCGCGCGACCATCCAGGAGGAGCTGCTGGACATGGTCTCCAAGCGCCGCTCGGTGTGGCTCGGGTGATCTCCCGGCGCGTCATCATCACCGGGCTGTCGACCTACTGGGGCGGCCGGCTGGCCCAGGCGCTCGAGGCCGACCCGCGCTTCGAGGCGATCATCGGCATCGACAAGACGCCGCCCAAGGTCGAGCTGCAGCGCACCGAGTTCGTGCGCGTCCTCGACCAGCACTCGCTCATCCGTCGCCTGGTGGAGGCCGCCGAGATCGACACGGTGATCGACACGCGCATGGTCGTCGACTCCATCGTCACCGCGCCGCGGCTGGCCCACGAGAACAACGTCCTGGGGACCATGAACATCCTCACGGCGTGTACCGGTCCGGACTCCCCGGTGCGCAAGGTGGTCTTCAAGTCCAGTGCACACCTCTACGGCGCCCACCAGGACGACCCCGCCTTCTTCACCGAGGTCATGGACCGCCCGCACCCCCCGCGCACCGCGCTGGAGCGCGACATCGTCGAGGCCGAGGGGGCCGTGCGCGAGTTCGCCGATCGCAACCCCGACACGACGGTGACCGTCCTGCGCTTCACCCACGGCCTGGGCCCCGACCTGCGCACCTCGCTGACGCGCCTGTTCGGCGCCCCGGCGGTGCCGGCGATCCTGGGCTTCGACCCCCGCTGCCAGTTCGTGCACGCCGACGACATCGTCGGCTGCCTGGAGCACGCCGTGCGCAACGATCTCGACGGGACCTTCAACTGCGCGGCCGACGGCGTGCTGACGCTCTCAGAGGTCGCCGACCTGCTGGGCAAGCGCCTGGCCCCGATCCTCCCGCCGTGGGGCACCGGCCTGGCCGCCGGCGTGCTGCGCCGGGCCGGCCTGCAGCTGTCGCCTGAGTTGCAGAACCTGATGCGCTTCGGACGCGGGCTGGACAACCGCAAGCTCAAGGCCAGCGGCTACCGCTACCGCTACACCACGCGCGAGACGGTGCTCAAGCTGCGCGAGCACCAGCGCCTGCACCCGCTCCTGCGCGGGTCCACCGAGGCCTACCGCTACGAAGGGGAGGTCGAGGAGTTCCTGCGCTACAGCCCCAGCGTGCGCCCCGCCACGCGCCACCGCGGCCGGCGGCCGACCAACCTCCCCCCGGGCGAGGCCGGGGCGGGGGACGACGACGCCGACGGTGGGCGCGCGACGGTCACCGGCGCGCGCTACGAGGACCTGGAGGCGGAGGAGGTCGTGGCCGTCCTGCCCTCGCTGGAGCGCAGAGACCTCGAGGATCTGCGTGTCCACGAGCGCGAACGCGCCGGGCGCGAGCCGATCGTCGCCGCGATTGATCGGATCCTGGCGCGGCAGCGCTAGCATCACTGTCGCGCCGTGACCTGAGGGTGCGGGCGAGGGCTTGCAGGGCTGATGACTCGAGAAGGGGTTTCCTAGCATGCCGCGACGGTCGACCTCGATGCCGCCCCCAAAGACATCTACGACGCAACGAGCGTCACGCAAGAAGAACTCCGCGCGCGCCACCGCGCTCGTGCTCGCGGCCATGGCCCTGCTGCTGCTGGCCGGCGGCGGCGTGGCGGTGTACGCGGTGGACGAGACCCACCGCGACGTGATCGCCGACGGCATCCGGGTGGGGACGGTCGACGTCGGCGGCATGACCGTCGCCGAGGCCCGCGACACGCTGCAGGCCACCCTGGTCGAACCGCTGGACGAGCCCGTCGAGGTCCGCGCGCGAGGCGAGACCTACGAGCTGACGCCCGAGGAGGCCGACCTGCGCGCCGACGTGGACGGGATGGCCGCCGCCGCCCTGGACGTGGGTCGAAGCCAGTCCCTGCCCGAGCGGGTGTGGCGCACGGTGTCGGGCTCCGAGCTCCACGAGGTCGTCGAGCCGCGCGTGCGCTTCTCCGAGGAGGCCGTCGACGACCTCGTCGATGAGGTGGCCGAGGAGTCGGACACCAAGCCGCGCGACGCCGGGGTCGACATCACCGCCACCGACGTCTCCGTGCGCGAGGGTCGTAGGGGCGTGCGCACCGACACCGAGAGGCTGCGCAAGGACGTGATCGCCGCCGTGGGCGACCCCGAGGCCGAGCGCTCCGTCGCCGCCACGTTCTCCAGGGTCAAGCCCGAGGTGACCACCGACGAGGTGGCCGAGCGGTACTCCACGATCGTCATCGTCGACCGTGCGAGCTTCCGCATCCGCCTGTTCAAGGACCTCGAGGAGGCCGAGACCTACCCCATCGCGCTGGGCAAGGCGGGCAACGACACGCCGGCGGGCACCTACGAGATCCAGAACAAGGCGGTCGATCCGGCGTGGAACGTGCCCAACAGCGACTGGGCCGGCTCACTGGCCGGCCAGGTCATCCCGAGTGGGGCCCCCAACAACCCCCTCAAGGCCCGCTGGCTGGGCATCTACAACGGCGTGGGCATCCACGGCACCGCCGAGCGCGGCTCCATCGGCACCAACGCCTCGCGCGGCTGCATCCGCATGCTCGTCGAGGACGTCGAGGCCCTCTACGAACGCGTGCCCGTCGGTGCGACCGTCTACATCAGCTAGTGGTCCCTCACTAGGAGCCGATGTCGGTATCGCGACCTGGGGGCCCGCCTCCCACGGCTCGCTTCGCTACGCCCCACATGGCCGCCTCCGGCACCCCTAGGAGAGGGGCGCCCCCGGCGGCAGATCGGCGCCGATGCGCTCGATGGAGACCTCTTCCCACCCGCGCGCCAGGAGCAGGGCATGGTGGTCCGAGTGGCGAATCACCAGCGAGCCGATGAACACGCCTCGCTCGCGCCGCCGCAGGACCGCGTACCACATGGTGGTCGCGTCGTTGGTGCCCTGGATGCGCAGCCACGGACGGGGCGGCGGCTTCACCGTGTCGGCAATGCCGGCCTCGATGAGCTGACGTCGAGTGGCCACCTCGCCGCTCGACGTGTCGATGAAGAAGACCGCCACGCCCGACAGCCTAAACGCGAGGCACGCCCCGGAAGGCGGGCGAGCAAAGCGACCCGTGGGAGCCGGATCCCCCCGAGCTCTCGTGGCGTCCTGGGAGGCGGCCCTGGCCCTGCTGGACGGCGACCTGCGCCGCCGCGGTGCCGCCGAACGCACGCGCCGCGCCTACGGCACCGACGCCGGCCAGTTCGCCGGGTGGGCCCAGGGACGGGGATTGACCGTCGAGGCGGTGGACGCCCGGGCGCTGCGCCGCTACGCCGCCGCCCTGAGCGAGCGACGCCTGGAGGCCACCACGGTGGCGCGCAAGCTGGCCTCCCTGCGGGCGCTGTACCGCGTGCTGCGCGACCATGGCGAGGTGCCCGCCAACCCCGCCGAGCTCGTGGCCGCCCCTCGCCGGGCGGCCAAGTTGCCGCGCGTGCTCAACGCCGACGAGGTCGCCGCGCTGCTGGACCGCATCCCCACGTCCACGCCGCTGGAGCTGCGTGACCGCGCCCTCTTCGAGATGGCCTACGCCTGCGGTCTGCGCGTCGAGGAGCTGGTCAACCTCGACCTGGGCTCGCTGGACACCGACGCCGAGGAGCTGCGCGTGGAGGGCAAGGGAAAGCGCACGCGCGTGGTGCCCGTGGGCGAGCACGCGCTGCGTGCGCTGGGGCGGTGGCTGACCCGGGGGCGCCCGGCGCTGTCCGCCGAGGACCCCGCGCTGTTCCTGTCCAAGTCGGGCCGGCGCCTTTCGACCTCCGACGTGCGCCGGCGCCTGCGCACCTGGGCGCGCCACGCCGCCGTGCAGGGGGGCGTCTCGCCGCACGCCCTGCGCCACTCCTTCGCCACCCACCTGCTGGACGGGGGTGCTGACCTGCGCGCGATCCAGGAGCTGCTGGGCCACGCGGGCATCTCCACGACGCAGATCTACACTCGGGTAGAGTCGGCGCGCCTTCGCACCGCCTACACACGGAGCCATCCACGGGCATGAGGGCGAGCGTCGGGCCAAAGGCAACGCGTTGAAGACCAACGTCAAAGCGATCGAGCTCAAGGAGCTCTGGCGGCGCTACAAGCGACTGGGTGACGAGCGCGCGCGCGAGCAGCTCGTGGTCGCCTACTCGCCTCTGGTCAAATACGTCTCCGGACGCATGGCCTCGGGCCTGCCCGCCCACGTGGAGGAGGCCGACCTCATCTCCTACGGGCTGATCGGGTTGATGAACGCCGTCGAGCGCTTCGAGCTGGAGCGCGAGATCAAGTTCGAGACCTACGCGATCACCCGCATCAAGGGTGCGATCATCGACGAATTGCGTTCCCTGGACTGGGTCCCGCGCTCGGTACGCGCCCGTGCGCGCGACATCGAGCGCGCCAACGCCAAGCTGGAGAGCCGCCTGCATCGTGCGCCGACCGACGAGGAGATGGCCGCCGAGCTCCACGTCGACGTGGAGGACTTCCATGCGTCGCTGCTGCAAATCTCCAACTCGACGGTCTCCGCGCTGGACGAGCTGTGGACGGTGTCGGACTCCAGCGGCGACCAGGTCTCGCTGCTGGACACGCTGGGGGACGCCGACGCGCCCGACCCCTCGCGGGCCATGGACGAGACCGAGCTCAAGGACATGGTCGCCGACGCCATCGCGCGCCTGCCCGAGCGCGAGAAGCTCGTGATCGCCCTCTACTACTACGAGAACCTCACCCTGCGCGAGATCGGCGAGGTCCTCGGGGTCACCGAGTCGCGCGTCTCGCAGCTGCACACCAAGGCGGTGCTGCGCCTGCGCTCCCGCCTGTCGTCCCAGCGCGACTGAGGCCGTCACCGAGATACGCCTGTAAGCGGGGTCAACTTCGTGGTCTCGAACATCCCGGGACCGCCCGTGCCGCTGTACCTCGACGGCTGTGAGCTGCTCGAGGACTATCCCGTCGTGCCCCTGGCCGCCGACCACGCCCTGTCGCACTCGCCTGAGCGCGCGCACCCACTCCCTTGACGGTGGGGCGACGGTCCGTCAGGGTCGGGCTCACCGTCATCCCAAGAGGAGAGCTTGAGCATGCACAGGCGCGCGGACCGCATCCGCAACGTCGCGCTCGTCGGCCATCGCGGAGGTGGCAAGACCTCGCTGTTCGAAGCCCTGCTGCACCAGGCCGGGGCGACGAACCGCCTGGGGTCGGTGGCCGACGGGACGTCGCTGTCGGACGTCGACCCCGACGAGCAGGCGCGTGGCATGTCGATCTCCGCGGCGCTCAACTCCTTCGACTGGCAGGAGCGGCGGATCAACCTGCTGGACACGCCGGGCGATCCGAGCTTCGTGGCCGACGCTCTGAGCGCCCTGCGCGTCTGCGAGTCGGCCGTCGTTGTGGTCAACGGCGTGATGGGCGTGGAGGTCAACACCCAGCGCCTGTGGCGGCGGGCCGAGGAGCTCGATCTCGCGCGGCTGGTCTTCGTCAACATGCTCGACCGCGAGCGGGCCGACTTCTTCCGCGCGCTGGACTCCCTCAAGGAGGCCTTCGGGCCCCACGTCGTGGCCACGGAGATCCCCATCGGCGCCGAGCACGAGGTGAGCGGGGTCATCGACCTGGTGGACATGTGCGCCTACGAGTACGCCGACGGCGCCTGCACCGAGATCCCGGTCCCCGACGAGCTGGCCGGCGATGCCCAGCGCTACCGCGAGCAGCTGATGGACGAGGTCTGCGAGGTCTCCGACAGCCTGATGGAGCGCTACCTGGAGGGGGAGGAGATCTCCCACGAGGAGATCGTGACCGCCCTCAAGGACGGAACCAACCACGGCGACATCTTCCCGGTCACCTGCGGCGTGGCCACCCGCGAGCTCGCGGTCAACCGGCTGCTGGACGCGATCGTCGAGGATCTCCCCTCGCCGGTCAAGCACGGTGGGCTGCACGCCGGCGACGTCACCCTGCACGCCGACGACGGCGCCCCGCTGTACGCCTACGTCTTCAAGACCAAGGCCGACCCCTACACCGGCCGCGTCAACCTCTTCCGCGTCTTCCAGGGCGTCATGGACGCCGATACGACGGTGATGAACACCCGCACTCATGCCAAGGAGCGCATCGGCCAGCTCGTGAGCTTCACGGGCAAGGAGACCGAGCAGGTCGCGGCCTTCGGCCCCGGCGACATCGGCGCGGTGGCCAAGCTCAAGGAGACCCGCGCGGGGGACTGGCTCGCGGAGCGCGATCCCACCACCGCCTCCGGCGGCGGTGCCGGCGTGCAGATGCCCCGCGTCGAGCTGCCCGCGCCCGTGATGGCCTTCGCCATGGAGCCGGTGGGCGATGAGGACAAGGTGTTCACCGCGCTGCGGCGCCTGCAGGAGGAGGACCCGACCATCGACCTGCACCGCGATCCGCAGACCGGCGAGGAGATCATGGCCGGTCTGTCGCAGATGCACGTCGAGGTGATCGTGGACCGCCTGCGCGAGCGCTTCGGCTGCGAGGTGCGCCTCAAGCCACCCCGGATCCCCTACCAGGAGACGATCCGCCGTCCCGCCAGGGCCCACGGACGCCACAAGAAGCAGACCGGCGGGCGCGGCCAGTTCGGGGACTGCCACATCGAGATCGAGCCCCTGCAGGACGCCGACTTCGAGTTCGTCGACCAGATCAAGGGCGGGGTGATCCCCGGGGGGTTCATCCCCGCCGTCGAGAAGGGCGTCCGGGAGGCCATGGAGGCCGGTCCGGTGGCCGGCGCGCCGGTCAAGGGCGTGCGCGTGCGCGTGGTGGACGGCAGCTACCACACAGTCGACTCCTCGGAGATGGCCTTCAGGATGGCCGGCTCGATCGCCATGAAGCAGGCGCTGGCCGACGCCGCAGCCGTGCTGCTGGAGCCCATCATGCTCGTCACCCTCTCGGTGCCCGAGGACAGCGTGGGCGACGTGATCGGCGACCTCAACGGGCGGCGCGGGCGCCCCCAGGGCATGGAGCCCTTCGGCGCCATGACCGAGGTGCGCGCCGAGGTGCCGATGGCCGAGATGCTCACCTACGCTCCCGATCTGCGCTCGCTGACCGGTGGCCAGGGGGAGTACACGATGGAGTTCGCGCGCTACGAGGAGGTGCCCGCCCAGCTGGCGGCACGGGTCGTGGAGGCCGAGCGCGAGAAGCTGACCCACCCATCCGCGGCGGCGTAGGGCAGCGCTGCACGGGCGGGGGCTTGCGCGTCGCGTCGGGTCGCCCGTCCCGCGCTACCCTCGTCCGCCGATGACCCGCAAGGCGATCACCACCAGCCACGCCGTCCTGTCGTGCGACGTGTGCGGGCGGACGCTGCTGCGCGGGGAGCGGGCCGATCCCTTCATCACGGGCGGTGTACGGCGCCTGGTCTGCGAGCTGTGCACCGCGCGGGCCACCAACGAGGGCTGGATCCGCGAGGGCGCCGACGACATGGCCGTGCGCCGCGCGGGGGCCGCCGGGCGGCGCTCCCTGCTGGGACGCCTGCGCCGCTCCCCGGCCTCCGAGGAGGCCGAGCGCTCGCGCCGTTCGCGGCGCTTGGCCGAGCCGGCCGAGGAACAGCCCGTCTGGGCCGAGGAGCCCGTATGGCATGCCGAGCCGCCCCCGCCGGCCGCCGTGCCCGCGCCGCCCGCCACCTGGCCCGAGCCCGCGCAGGCCTGGCACGACCCGGGCGCCGCCCCGGCCGCGCCCCAGGCGCCGCCCCCGCCTTCCGCGCCCGAGGACTGGCAGAGCAACGGCGCCCAGGCTCCCCCCGCGCCGGCCCGGCCCGTCGAGGAACCGCCGCGCGAGCAGCCCGAGCCGCCCGCCGAGGAGGCGTCGCCCGCCCGGCGCGACGTGCACGCCGTGCCGACCAACGCGAGCCTCAAGGTCGCGCGTGCGCTCGAACTGTTCAACGCGAGCCCTCACCCCCGCACGGTCGGCGGCGTGGCGCGCTCCCTGGGTGCCCCGCTGGTCACCGCGCGGCCCTCGCTGAGCGAGGGCGCGATCGTCACCATCGTGGTCGCCTGGGACCTGTGCTGGTACCGCTACGAGATCGATCTGGCCGATGAGGCCGCCGGCGTGCGCGTGGTCGAGCAGGGCGCCGAGCTCGAGGAGCTGCCGCCCGAGGACCAGACCCCCAACGCCGCCGCGGACGACCACGGCGCGCTGGTGCTGGCGTGAGCGCCGAGAGGTGATGTCGCGGTCACGACCCGGGGAAGCCAGGCCTTCGGTGCTCCTTGCGGCTAGCATCGCGCGCCGATGATCCTCTGCGTGGTTCCTGGGAGCGCCCGATGATCTATTGCGTCGTGCCGAGGGAGCTCGCCGACGAGCTCTACGACAAGCTGGCCGCCCACTACGCCGACGACCCCGACGTCGAGGTCATCGTCGATCGCCGCGAGGGCGAGCGGCGCAAGGGGCCCGCGACGGCAGGCGAGGCCGAGCAGCGCGAGACGCGCGATCGTCGTCGCCCGCGGGTGGCCGGGGACTTCCCGCGCATCGACCCGTAG